>NZ_JAUTWS010000049.1 GCF_030657435.1 Paracraurococcus lichenis
GCCCCGCCTGCCGATCGGACGCGAGGTTGTCACCTATGGCGGCCTCGATCCCGTCATTGCCTCTTTAGCACGGGTACGAGGTGGGATAAGGCATCCGGTGAATCCTCACGTTCAGAACAGCGCCGCGAAGGGCAGCACTTGCACTGCATCGCCGGGTACCACCGCGGTCGTCACCTCATCCAACTCGGCAAAGGCGTCGCTTTCGGTCAGAGAGGTTTGCATCCCAGAACCCACACGTTCGAATTTCTCGGCCAGAGGAGTCGTTAAACTTGGGCGCAGTCGGACCAGGACGTATTCTCGCCGTCCGACCTTCTTGCGATGATTGAATCGGGCCTCAACCGGAAAGCGCGGCAGAGGCTCCGGCGCGGCGCCGGCGAGCCGCAGCACCAGCGGCCGCGCCAAATGCAGAAACGTGACCACCGCGGCCACGGGGTTCCCCGGCAAGCCGAGCACCGGCTTGCCGGGGAACCCCGTGGCCGCGCACCGCATCACCCCCATCGCCACTGGCCGACCCGGTTTCACCGCCAGGCGCCAGAAGACGAGCCGCCCACTCTGCTCGATGGCGGCTCGGACATGATCCTCCTCTCCAACAGACACGCCGCCTGAGGTCAGCAGCAGGTCATGGTTCGCAGCTGCCGCCTGCAGCGCCGCGGAGCTCTCCCCAGCGTGGTCGGGCATGATGCCGAGATCGAAAGTTTCGGTCGGCAGCCTTGCCAGCAGGGCAAGCAGCGTGAACCGGTTGCTGTCATAGATCTGTGCCGGGCCCCGCGCACCGCCGGCTGCGGACAGTTCGTCGCCGGTCGAGAAAACCCCCACTCTAACCCGCGGCACGACCGGCAGGCTGGCGCAGCCCAGAGCGGCGGCTACGCCAATATCGGTCACCCGCAACCGACGCCCGGCAGGAAGCACGACCACCCTCTCGGGGGTGCTTCCGCGGGCAAGGCGAGCGTTGGAATCGAGCCTTGATGCAGGCGTGTTAACGGTGCCGAACGCGTGGGACGCATCCTCCTGCACTCGCCGGCCGCCGGCGTGCGGCAACACAGGGGCGTTTGTGACAAAACGGGCGCCCTCGGGGTCGGGTAGCGGCACATGCAGATCATGCGCCAGCACCCGACCGAGCGCGTCCGCCAGCGCTACCTGCTCCTCCCCGACCAAGGGCGGGATACGCGTGCCAATCAAGGCCTCCGCCGCGTCAACCGAGAGCAGCGTATTGGAGGCAAAGCAGTCATCCGTGAGCTGCGCCACGCCGCATCATCTCCCTATTTGCTTAGAGCAGCGGGGCTGCTGCAACGTGGAGCACCAGAATGTCGCCAGCCTCAGTCCCTTCATCCCAGGGCTATGGCAGATCCGGCGGAGACCGGACATAGTTGGCGACGTTGGCGTGCTGTTGAGCGTCTTGATGCGGCCTCTCTGTAAAACAACTGCACTTAGCCCCACTGGCAACAACGGCATATCGGTGTGCCGGTTAGGCCGAATCGACTAGGCATCCAATGCTGATCAGCGGCGGTCACGCCAAACTTCGTCGTTCACATTGACCGCCATCAAGACGGACCTGCCCGGTCCTACAGGTGTCGCTCACGCTCGACTTGGTTGAGTTAGGCGAACGGCTTGATCGCGTCGTGCTGCCATGCCGTCCTCCATGCTCCGTGGATAGCGCCGCGGTAAGGCGGAGACCGCATCGAGACGCTCTCGCGTCGCTTGAGGCAGCTCCCAGCCAGTGCACGCGAGGCTGTCGGTAAGCTGCTCAGCGGTGCGGGCACCGACGATCGCACTAGCGACCTGCGGTTGCTCGAGTACCCAGCGAAGTGCTACCTGGGCTGGGCTGCGGCCGAGAGTGACAGCGACCGCCACCAACTCCGCCAAAATCGCCTCGTGTTGCGGGTGGAAGTAGCGTGTCGGGAAGGCCCAGTTCTCAGCCGAGCGAGAGCCCGCGACCGCGCGCTCGCCGGGGCGGTACTTGCCAGAGAGATAACCTCCGGCCAACGGCGACCATACAACCATGCCCAGCCCCTTGAGGCCGCACACCGGAACCAACTCCTCCTCGATGTCGCGGACGACAAGACTGTACTGCGGCTGGTAAGCCTCAAACCGCGCCAACCCTTTACTGTCGCTCGTCCATAGTGCCTCCATGAGCCGCCAAGCTTCGTAGTTGCTGCAGGCGGTATAGCGGATCTTGCCGTGCCGGACGAGGTCGTCGAATGCGCGCAGCATCTCCTCGAGCGGCGTCTGAACGTCGACGTGGTGAATGTAGTAGAGGTCGACATAGTCGGTGCCGAGCCGACGTAAGCTGCCCTCGACCGCGTTCATGATGTGTCGGCGCGACATGCCGGAGTCATTCGGTCCCGTTCCCATAGGGTTGAAGACCTTGGTAGCAATTATCGCCTCGTGCCGTCGGGCGCCCAGAGCGCGACCCAGCATCACCTCGGACGCCCCGTTGCTATAGCCGTCGGCGGTGTCGAAGAAGATCACTCCAGCATCCAACGCCGTGCCGACAATGCGTGCGGCCTCGTTCTCCTCCGTTCCATGGCCGAAGGTCATGGTTCCAAGGCAGACTTCGGAGACTTTCAGGCCGCAGCGACCCAAGCGGCGGTACTCCATCGGCTATAGTCCTTCGTATCCAAGGTTGGATCTGCAGCAATCAAGTGGTTGCCCCGTAGCAGATCACCGCCGCAGCCTCGCTTAACTCGTTCACGAGCAGCCGCAGCTGATGGGGCGGTGCAGGTTGGATGCCGGGTTCCAGACACACAACCGGCGCGGATACAGGATGTGTTATCCTGAAATGGTAGTCTGCTCGGCATCCCAGGCGGTCGGGTCACGCGCAGGCCGGCCGGTGCCATAATGACTATCCCGGGTGGACGATCAAGACCCGTCACCAGCACCTCCACCTTGCCTGACGTTGTATTTATGTGAGTATAACGGAGCGCAGGTTGCAAGAGGGTTCAACCTATGCCCGGGGCGAGCGGAGGAGACGAGGACGGCGGGGCGTGCCGCTGTAGCGCGGTACACGGCCTACTCGACTGGTCGGTGTCAGAGGACAATCTTGTTGAGTTGCGTTTCGTCGCGCAGGACGGCGAGCACCTGATCGTCGCAGTGCCCACAACCATGATCCCACGTTTGATCATGGCCTTGATGGAGATGGGGAACGAGGCAGCCAGGCAGCGCGCGTTCCAGGATGCTGGTGTCCTGGCGGGACTAGGCTGGAAGCAGGCGGAGCGACGCCTGCTCCCGCCCAGCACCGGACGACTCCTCCCTGGCCGTCGGCTGCAAGGCGGCCTCTGACAATAGGACAACGGCGATCCGATAGATGGACAACGACAAGACGATTCAGAGGAGACCACTGATGCCGGGAGGCGACGATAAGGCCACCGACACGTTACCAGGGCCGACGAGGACGGTTGAGGCCGTGCTTGGTTGGCGCCTCGGTCCCACCGCCCATGGTACCTTGAATCTGCTCACCGCAGATGGAACGGAATGCGATTTAGTCGTCCCGGATCGCCTGCTGGCCCGGCTGGCGCTGGCCGCGGTCTCGGTCTTCACCGAGTGGCAGCAGCACGAGACCCCAGAAGGGCTCCGGCTTCATCACCCGGTGAGCAACTGGGCGGTGGAGCCGATGCCGGATGAGCCAGAGCAGTGCTTGCTCACGCTGGCGACGGTTGACAGCTTTACGCTGACCTTCCTGCTCGACCGAGCAGAGCTGGCGGGCATCGCGCGCGCTGCCACTCCGGCAGCGCCGTCATCAAAGGCCAAACATTGAACCGGCCCGACCTGCGCTGGCCCGGCGTTCGAGCCGCACTCGCCACCGGCACCTCCACTCTACGGCTCCTGAATCGATGTGAGTATAGCGATGTGCAAGCCGCAAGAGGTTCCACCACGAAGGCGTGAAGCGCGCAGAGTGAAATGGATGAGAATGGCAGGTGTGTCGCTGCACTGTGGTGGGATGCCGGCGTCCCAGCCACAGCAGGCCATGGTGGGGCGGCTTGTCATCTGCTCGCGCTTGGCGCCGAAACGAGCGATGCTGCGCCGGCCATTAGATGCGACGCAGTAGCAGGCAAGAGGGGGACTGTCCCATGATGAAGGCTCCAGTCCTGCGCCACAGCCTCGTGCCGCTGCTCCTCGGTGCGGTGCTCACACCCACTGTCCGGCAGGGCTCAGATCGAGCTTCTGCGCCTACTCGTCGCTGGCGGTCTGACAAGCGCTATAGAAGAACTCGCGCGCAGATACGCGGCGAGCCGGGGGGGATGCTTGGTCGAGACGCGCTTCGGTCCTTCCGGCCGCTGCGCGAAGCGCTTTTGGCACTGTCGCCCGCCGGGCGGACCGCCTTCGGACGGCATGGCTGCACGCCCATGACGGAGACGAGGGAGCGGTCATGAGCCGACTCGCCGGAGTGGCGGCTGTGATCGCCTTCCTCGCAACGGCAACGGCACCGGCCCTGGCGCAGGGGCCGCTGCGACTCTTCGCCGCCGGGTCACTGCGCGAGGCGATGACCGAGATCACGGTCGCCTACAGCCGCGAGACCGGACGCCAAGTGACGGCGAGCTTCGGCTTCTCCGGCGTTATGCGGGAGCGCATCGAGCGCGGAGAGGCCGCGGACCTCTTTGCCTCCGCCGACACCGGCCACCCGCAGCGGCTGCTGCGGGATGGTCGCGCGAGCCGCGTCGTGCTCTTCGCGCGTAACGCCCTATGCCTTGTGGCGCCGTCCGGCACCGGGTTGTCGGACCGCACGGCCGTGCAGCTCCTGCTCAACCCCTCCGTCCCGCTCGGTATTTTCCCGCCGGTGCAGGACCCGGTTGGGGACTACACGCTCGAGCTGTTCCGTCGCCTCGAAGCGGAGCATCCGGGTGCCGAGGCGGCCCTGCACGCCCGCACAACTGTCATCACAGAGGCGTTGCTGAGCCGTGCTCTATCAGCTGGTGAGGATCTCGCGGTGGCACTGCTACAAGATGGCAGGATGCGTCTCCATGTCAGCTATTGCAGCACCGCGCGGATCCGCCTGGCGGCGGCGGTGCCCGGTCTGGAGATCGCCGCGCTTCCTGCCGCGCTCGCGGTCGGGCCTGCCTACGGACTCGCCGTACTGCGGGAAGGTCGAGCGGGTGTTCAGGACTTGGCGCTGTTCATCCTCGGGGAGGTCGGACAGCGAACTCTGGAACGCTTCGGCTTCACGCCGGTTACCCTACCCTGAGCCTCCTTCGCGGATGACAAGGAGGGCGCAACACCCATCCCGCCCCGTTTTGCACTCACGACATCGACGCAACGTGCTCTGACCGCACAATCGGGAGATGCTGATCATGTTGTGAGTGCGCGACCGCCCAGGGGAAGCACGATCGAGCGCACGCATGACTGGCTTCGCCATTTCGCCGGAGCGGGCGCAGACGGCAAGCGTCGTACAGCATCTGCCCGTCAGGTGTGGTCCTGTACAATCAGACCTTGTTGCGCGCCATCAGTGCCTAGCTGATGCGCGCCATCTTGGCCGCTAGGACTATGGTCATGTGCCGAACGGGATGCCACTCAGCAGTCCTCGCACCCATATGGCAGCGGAGCCGTCCCAGTGCTCTGCGCGGTACACCATCGAAGTGGCCCCGGGTACCGGCAAGGCCTGGATCTGCGGATTCCCCGCTTTGATGATCTTGCCAAAGCGCGCTGCGCCGAAGGAAGGCTCAGCCACCTCGCGTTGGCGGTTTCGCAGTAGCGAGCACGCCTAGCTCGGCGTGGGTGAATATTCGGCTGCGGGTGAGAAACCGCACGCCCTCGGGTGCCTCGAGCGAGAAGCCGGCACCACGCCCCGGCACCACGTCCAGGATCAGCTGCGTATGCTGCCAGTATTCGAACTGCGCGGCACCGATGTAGAACGGGCAACCGGCAATCAAGCCGAGCAGCACATCCTGCGGTCCGACCCGAAACTCGCCCACCGAGTAGCACATCGGTGCCGAGCCATCACAACACCCTCCCGATTGATCCCCCCTTATTCATGCTGACGGCGCTCTGAGCGGGCTCTTGCGGGAGATGCGTGGCTGATTCAGGCGTTTGCGCTGCAGTGTCAGCGAGCGCCGAACCACCCATGGGTGAAACACCATCGACCTTCCATCCGAGCTTCAACGCGGGCGTGGTGATCGAGGCCCGCGTCGAACGCCTGACCAGCGACGCGGGAGCGGTGATCGTGCGCGAGGTGATGGAGCGCAGCGGTATCATCGAGTGGCTGACAGAACGGCTGCACGATCCACGCCAGCCGCATCTGGTGACCTATCCGCTGGCCGACCTGCTGCGCACCATGCTGCTGCTCTTCGCCCAGGGCTGGCGTGACCAGGACGACGCCGATGCCCTGCGGCTCGATCCCGCACTTCGGCTGGCAGCGGCCGAGACGCGCAGCACCACGCCGCTGGCCGAGGGGGCGCACCTGGCCTCGCAGCCAACGCTGTCGCGGCTGCTCGACATCCTGACGCTGGAGCCCAACCGGCCGGTGCTGCGCGAGGCGGTCGGCGAGCTCGCCGCCCGGCGGCTGCGGGCCGAGCGCGGCGGCCACAAGCTGCGCTACCTTACCATTGACGTCGACGGCTTGCCGGTCGAGGTGCATGGCGAGCAGCCGGGCTCGGCCTGGAACGGGCACTACCACCAGCGCATGTACCACCCGATCATCGCCTGCGCGGCAGAGACGGGCGACCTGCTCGATGCCCGGCTGCGGCCCGGCAACGCGCACACCGCCGCGGGCGCGCTCGACTTCGTCCTCGACCTCGTTGACCGCCTGGAAGGCTCCATGTGTCAGGTTGCGGCGGTGCGCATCGACGCCGGCTTCCCCGAGGAGCAGCTGCTCGCCGGGCTGGAGCGGCGTGGCACGCCCTATGTTGCCAGGCTGCGGAACAACCGCGCTCTCGATCGGCTGGCCGGGCCCTACCTCAAGCGTCCGCCGGGACGGCCGCCGGCCGAGCCGCGGCTGTGGTTGCACGAGCTGGAGTACCAGGCCGGTCCCTGGTCGCGCCCGCGCCGGGTCGTGCTGGTGGTCAAGGAGCGCCCGGACGACCTGCTGCTCGACCATTTCTGGCTGCTGACCAGCTTCGATGCCGCCGCCATGCCCGCCGAGAACCTGCTGGCGCATTATCGGCGGCGCGGCACAGCGGAGGGCCATTTCGGCGAGCTAATGGACGTCCTCGCACCGGCGCTGTCCTCGGCGCCGCGCACCAAGAGCCGCTACCGTGACAACCCGCTGCCGGCGCTGCCCACCGGCATCGACGCCGCCGCCCGCAACGAGGCCATCCTGCTGCTGCACCTGCTGGCCTACGAACTGATGCATGCCGGCCGACGCGCCATGGAACTCGCCTCCCACACCGGCTGGGGCCTGCGCCGCTTCCGTGAGCGCGTGCTGCGCGTCGGCGGCCGCGTCCTGCTCCATGCCCGCCGCGTCACCCTCGTCATCGCCCAAACGGCTGCTGGCTTCTGGAGCGCCCTCTGGCCCCGCTTCGAGCGCTTCACCTGGGCGGGCTCCTGAAGCCAGCTTCCGTCCAAGACACTGTGTCGCGCCCATGCCCGCCAGCATTCCTGGCGGACGAGGCCGCATGCCCGTAGCATGCACCAACTGCGCCGCCAACGTCGCCGCGGAGCTCCTCGCCCCCGTTCAACGGAAGCCGCCCCCTTCAAGACAGCGCTTCGTACCGCCACCGAGCGTCCGTTTGCCGCCTGACGCAGCATAAAGCGGTATCGACCCGGCCCAGTGTGAATAAGACGGGTTGATGGAAGAGCAGCGGCCCGTGCCGTTTAGCCAGTCGGGCGACGAGCGCCACTGCGGCTTCGGTGATCTCGACGCGTTCCACCATACGATGCACTCCTTGAGTGGGGAGGGAGACCATGCGCCCCCTTCCCCGCTCTTTGCGTCAGAAGAAGCCGAGTGCCTTCGGCGAGTAGCTGACCAGCACATTCTTGGTCTGCTGATAGTGGTCCAGCATCATCTTGTGGGTCTCCCGCCCGATGCCGGACTGCTTGTAGCCACCGAAAGCCGCATGCGCGGGGTAGGCGTGGTAGCAGTTGGTCCAGACCCGGCCCGCTTGAATCGCGCGTCCCATGCGGTAGGCACGGTTGCCATCCCGGGTCCAGACGCCGGCGCCAAGGCCGTAGAGGGTGTCGTTGGCGATAGCCAGGGCGTCCGCCTCGTCGCGGAAGCGCGTCACCGAGACGACGGGTCCGAAGATCTCCTCCTGGAATATTCGCATGCGGTTGGAACCCTCGAAGATCGTCGGTTCGACGTAGTAGCCGCCGGCCAGTTCGCCGCCGAGGTCGGCCCGCTGGCCGCCGGTCAGAACCTTCGCTCCTTCCTGCCGGCCGATGTCGAAATAGGAGAGGATCTTCTCGAGTTGGTCGTTGCTGGCTTGCGCGCCGATCATGGTGGCGGAGTCCAGAGGGTGTCCCTGCCGGACCTTGCGGGTGCGCGCCACCGCGCGCTCCATGAAGCGGTCGTAAATCGACTCGTGCACCAGCGCGCGAGACGGGCAGGTGCAGACCTCGCCCTGATTGAGGGCGAACATGGTGAAGCCTTCGAGCGCCTTGTCGAGGAAGTCGTCGTCCTCCTGCATCACGTCGGCGAAGAAGATGTTGGGCGACTTGCCGCCCAGCTCCAGCGTGACCGGAATAAGGTTATCCGAGGCATACTGCATGATCAGGCGCCCGGTCGTGGTCTCGCCGGTGAAGGCGATCTTGGCGATGCGCCGGCTTTGCGCCAGGGGCTTACCGGCCTCGACACCGAAGCCATTAACCACGTTGACAACGCCGGGCGGCAACAGGTCGGCGATCAAGTCCATGACCACCAGGATCCCAAGTGGAGTCTGCTCGGCCGGCTTCAGAACCACGCAGTTGCCGGCGGCAAGGGCGGGGGCGAGCTTCCAGGTCGCCATGAGGATCGGGAAGTTCCAGGGGATGATCTGGCCGACCACACCGAGGGGCTCGTGATAATGGTACGCGACCGTATCGGCGTCGATTTCGGAGAGGCTGCCCTCCTGCCCGCGCAGCACGCCCGCGAAGTAGCGCCAGTGGTCCACCACCAGCGGCATGTCGGCATGCGTGGTCTCGCGTACCGGCTTGCCATTATCGAGCGTTTCGACAAGCGCTAGAAGCTCGAGGTTAGCCTCCAGCCGGTCGGCAATGCGGTTCAGCAGGCGCGAGCGTTCCTGGACGGAAGTTCGACCCCAAGCCTCGCGTGCAGCATGCGCGGCGTCGAGTGCGAGGTCAACATCAGCCGCAGTGGAGCGCGGCACCTCGCATAACACCTGACCGGTGATTGGACTGGGGTTCTCGAACACGCGGCCCTCGACGGGCGGCACCCAACGGCCACCAATAAAGTTGTCGTAGCAGTGGCGGAACGCAGCCTGCTTCCGAATGGTCTCTATAGCCTGCTGGTACACGGCATGCCTCCCTGTGGCAGGTTGCGGATCGCGGCCGCCCTGCGTGCACACAGGACGCTAAAAGGCGTCTATTGGCGGGGTCAACGTGATATTTAGTAGAATATAACGCTACAGCCCCCTGGTCACCTGGCCTGCCACCACCCGACAAAGGGGCTTTGTCCAAACTGACGGAAACACGAACCCAGCCTCGCTTGGTAGCGCCATGCTCTGCCTTGCGGCGATCCAGGGCGCTGTATACGAATTGATACGTATTACCGTGGGGAGGTCCGGGGCATGCAGGATGTGTGCAGCCACAATATTGACACGGATGGAGCGGCTCTCGGCAGCGTCGTGGCGCGGCTGTTGAGTGACTTACCCGATTGGGTGCCGCTGCCGCCGGCCTTCCTCGATGCGCTCGGGCTGGTGCGGCTCGGCGGCGATGTGGCCGACTCCGGCCTCTATTCGGTCGGAGAGTTCCGGGCGCTGCCAGCCACCACGGAGGCAGCGACCTACCTCTCCGGCGCCGGCCAGATTACCGATACCTACACCGGCGTGTTGCTGCGCGACCTTCTGGCCGACGCAGGGGGCGCAGTCACCGATCCGGCGGCGAAAAACGATATTCTGTCCCATTATGTTATAGCCACAGGTAGCGACGGCTACAGCGCTGTGTTCTCCATCGGTGAGCTGGAGCAGCGCTTTGGCAACCAACCGGTGTTGGTCGCCTATGCTGACCAAGCCGGCCAGCTCGGACCGGACGGCACCGAGGGCTGGCTGCGCATGGTCGTACCAGGCGATGTAGCAGGTGGCCGCTACGTGTCGCACCTGGTCGGGCTCACCGTCGGCGGCGGCCCTGACTTCATCGCCGGTCCTGGCGGCCCCACGACCGAGTTCCACCTCGATGGCGCTGTGGCGCATCCGGCGGGTTTCGACGAGGCCGGCCTTGCCGCCCTGGCCGGCGTCACGCTCACTGCTACCTACACCTCTGGCGCCGGCCAGGTCACCGACACCTACACCGGCGTTCCACTGTGGGACCTTCTGCAGGACGCAGGTGTACTGACCGACCCGGCGGTGAAAAACGACATTCTCGACTTCTATGTTGTCGCAACCGGCAGTGACGGCTACCGCGTGGTGTTCTCGATGGGCGAGCTCGACCCACGGTTTGGCAACGGTGGCGTGCTCGTCGCTTACGACGATGCACTCGGGCAGCTCGGACCCGACAGTCAAGATGGCTTCGCCCGGCTGGTGGTGCCGGATGACACGGCTGGCGGCCGATACGTGTCAAACCTGGTGTCCATTGAGGTGGTAGACGCTGCGGGTCACAAGCACGACCCTGTCTGGGGCTAAACGACACCAGCATCGTCACCGCCGCCGCCATTCGTGTTGCCTTACTGACGCCCGGACGGTCGCATCGCTAGCCGCACTCGAATACAACGCCTTCGGGACTGCGACGCGGCGCCGTCCGGCACCGGCTTTTTGGAGGAGACGCAACATGGCGGTGACACGGCGAATCCTAACCTTCGCCCCGGCAATCCTCGGCGCAGCGGCAGCTCTCGGATCCCGCAGCGCCAGAGCACAGGCCGGCTGCGGCACGGGCCCACAACTGAGCGTTTACCACGCGGGGAGCCTGAGTGCGGCATTCACGCCTCTCGAGACGCTGTTCACACAGCAGACCGGCATCTGCGTGACCGATGCCTCGGCCGGCAGCTTGGATGCCGCACGGCGCGTCACCGCAGGAGGCGAGCCCTGCGATGTCTATGCCAGCGCCGATGACCGCGCCATTGATTTGCTGCTGAAGCCCGCCGGTTTTGCCGACTACACTATCCGGTTCGCGCGCGGGGCCATGGTGTTGGCCTACACCACGAATAGCCGGAATGCCGGGACCATCGCCGGCTCCGGCACCCTCGCTCCACCCGATCAGGTGCCGATGGTGGCTGATGATTGGTACCGGCAGTTGACACAGACCGGCGTGGTAATCGGTAGTTCCCATCCCTTTCTCGATCCTAGCGGCTACCGCACCGACATGATTTTTCAGCTGGCAGAGATGATCAGCGGCGTGCCCAACCTTTACGACCAGCTGCTGACGCACCTCTCGGTCACCCGAGTCTCCGATGTGCTGGGCCAGACCTACGACCACCAGTTCACCTACGAGCACAGCGCGCGTGCCGCCTACGCTGCGAACCCTGCGACCTACCGCTTTGCGCGGCTACCGGCTGCGGTAGGGCTGTCAGATCCACGATTGAATGCCGCCTATGCGAAGGCCGGTGTTGTCGTTCCCGGCCTGCGCACGCCCGAAGCAGAGCCTTATGTGCGCATCCCAGCCAGCCGCGCGCGCTGGGGCCTGACCATCCTGCGCAATGCGCCTAACCGTGACGCTGCGATCCGCTTCCTGCAGCTGCTTCTCGGAGAGCAGGGCTTCGCGCAATTGTCGGAGACAGGGCCAGAGCCGATCAGCCCGGCGCTGGTCACCGCCGAAGATTATGGCCGTCTGCCTTCTGAGTTGCAGGCGCTGGTACGCATTGGACGACCACCTGCCGAGTAATCCTCGCTCGGAGAGTACAGCCACTGCGAGGGCGAACCAGCCTCCAAACTGATGCGGCCGAGATGATGGCCGCAGCTGGCAAGGCAAGCGGCGAGCGTTTCGGGCTCACTGGGGATTTTCTCTTACTGAACAACACGACCGGTCGTGTCGAGGATGCAGATGCTGCTCGTCGCCAGCGACAAATCAGACCCAGCGTAGTGTCCGTGGCAGCTCGTCCCTTCGGAGCTATGGTGCCATTTTCGCTCTTGGCTCTGCTGTGGCAACAACAGCAGCTGCCGGGAGAGTCGAGGTCCTTCTGCTGCAACTCTGGATGCACACTTTCGGCACCATCGAGGCCTGATTAGCGCAGCCGACTGTCTCAGCGTCCGGGCACAATACAGCAGTGGACGTCCGCGCTCGTGCGACGATCAGCGCGATTTTGAAGGCAGGTAGCCGCAGCCACTGCGACATGCTCGGCCTGCTCGCGCGGCAGGGCCGGCGTGACGCGCCGTTGGCTTCCAGCATTCTTGAAGGTAGTCATCTCACCCATCTTCGTCGGCATTCAAGCGTGGTCGACCAGGCAGGTCGCGCAGGAACTCGACGACGCCGCGGTACGAACTCCGGCAGATCAGCGGCAGGGCGACGATCACCTGGCGCAGCCAGGTCTTGGTCACCGCCAGCTCGAACAGCACCTCGTCGTCCCGCACGGCGGGCGAGAAGGCGTCATTCAGCGCCGCGCTGGCCTTGTGCGCCTGTTGGTAGACAAACTTGCGGCTCACCCCATGCTGGGCGGCCAGGTCGCTGATCGTCTCGGAACCGGCCAGGGCCTGGATGGCGAGGTCCTTGCGGCCGCTCTCGGGCAGCGACCTGACTGCCGCGCCAACACCTCGGTCCATACTCGCCTCACGGGTGAAAACCCGAGGATACCATCACCTACCCCGGTACCGCCAACCCAGCTTCCCGTTTGACCCGATTTCGAACCACGCCCCCGCCATCACCCAATTTCGGCCATAGCTCCCCCTGCTTCGGCCTGGGACCGCTTCAGCCCCGACGGGCTTGACGCGGGGGAGGCTGACCGCCTCCCGCACAAGACATATCGCACGTCCACATCCGACCCTCACAGGCCGGCGCTCTTCGTGCGCCCGTGTTGCCCGATACTGGCCGATTCTGAACCACGCCACACCGAGGCATCAGCCGCACCTCGGTCCGTAACATCTCAGCTCACATCCGGGGTCACGGCTATTCGGATGGAAGTGATGTCGCTGTTCTTGAGGTGAGCCGCCTCGTACCCCGCGCGCTGCCCATTGGCCGGCAGTGCTTCCGCTGGTACGATACCGCGGAAAGCAGCCGCTCCGCGTTGAAGCAGACGCCGTGCTCTCCGGGGGAGCTGGTCGGCCAGCTGCCGAAGCGGCGCGGTCGCCTGCCAGCAGGTGCTCTGGAGGATGCCTGACAAGCGTTCTCGCGTCATTGCCTCCCGGACCGCCAAGTCAGTGAGGGCTAGCTCTGCTCCTGCAATACGTTCGCCACTCTCCTCCAACATTACCCGGAGACACCGAATTTCCTCCGCTTGCGCAGCCATGGTGACTGCAAAATCTTCGGTCTGCCCTTCGAGTTCGAGGTTCCGACGTCGCACCGCCAGCAGATCCGGATCGACACGTTCCACGTCGAACGCGGCCCCTCTGAACGCTTCCAATCTGCCGGTAAGCATGCGCAAGCGGGCCAACTCCGCTGTCAGCACGGCGTGCTCGTGATACGTCTCAGCAGCAAAGATCTGATGCTCGGGCGCAGGATGTCTCGCGGCAAGTTCTGCAATCTTCAGGGCGATTGGGCTGCCCACGACGGCACCTTCGAGAGCCTCATCGCCAAACACCTCATGGTACAGATCGTCCCCCATGGACGCGAAATGCCGCAGGATGCGCGTCGTCTCGAATCGCGTCCGCAAAAGATTGTCGAGGCGCGGCGCGCTCGCGTTCGCGGCGTTGTCGCGGATCCGGAGGGCAGTGAGCTTTTCCGGAAGAACATGGATACGGTGGCCCGCCAGCAGCATGCGGATCCACATGTCGAGGTCCGAAAGGTTCGTCAATCTCGGGTCATAATGGCCGACGGCGGCGTATGCCTCGCGTCGGATCATCGCCGTCGGTGCGCATAGGCAGTTGCCCCCGAAGAAGAATTGCCGGAGCCAACTGCGCCGGGAGAAATCCGGCAGACCGAAGGGAACATGGAAGTCATTATAGGCCTGGGTGGGTTGCCCTGTCTCATCGACCGGCTGGGGCAATCCGAACAGCAGAGAGATCTCGGCATTCGCGTCGAGGAAGGCGACCTGCGTCCGCAAGCGACCCGGCAGTGCCCAGTCATCGGAGTTCAGGATCGCCAAGTACCGGCCGCGCGCCCGCGCAAGCGTGGCATTCATCGCGGCAGCGACGCCGCCGTTGCAAGGCAGCACCTCAAGTCGGATCCGGGGATCATCGAAGAAGCGGAGGATCGCGGCCGTCTCGTCGGTCGAGCCGTCATCTGTGGCAACGATTTCGAAGTCCTGAAAACTTTGACTCAGCAGGCTTTCGATCGTCTGTCGGACATAGGCTGCATGATTGAAAGTCTTAATGAGCACCGAAACCGAAGGACAGCATGCGGGGGCAACATGGGCAGGCCGCAACTCGGCTGCGGGAGTGCACTCGGTGCGCCACCAAAGCGGCTTTACCGCCGCTCGTTCTGGTTCAAAGTCACAGACTGACAGGTCGCAACCCGCAAGAACCATCTCCTCCCAAAATGTGCGATGCTCGTCCCGAGACCGGAGGTAGTGCCGGCCGAACCCGCTGGCGCGATCACGCGGTCCGAGACGTCGACCCTGAACATTCTCGCGCGCGACATACCGCTCGAAGTCGAGATGCTTGTAGTGCCAGAGCATAACTTCGTCGCGCTCGGGCAGGTGCAGGTGCCCAACTGGCCGGGCGACGTGTCGCCCCGCCCCGAAGCCAGTCTCCTGCAACGCATTCGGATCGAAAATGCTGAGTTTATTGAATGCCGGTCGGGCGCGGCCGCACGTGACGGTCTCCACCAGCAGACCGTTGTCCGGCGGCATCTCGGGGTGGTGCATATCAAAGCCAAGCGCTGGGATCAGCGTCGTGTTGCGCCGTGCCTGCTCGGCAAGGTAGTCCCTCATCTCACGCCCACGGACGTGCAGGTGCTCGTCAATGGCGGTAACGACGACCCAATCCGCCTGACCACGACTTTCCTTCCAGACCTCATCCTGCATTGCTGTATGCGAGAGAACGAAGGAATCCGCTACGACCCGGGTGAATTGCCGTACTTCGACTTTGGGATGTGCTCGTAGGATGCTCAAAGAATTGTCAGTCGAGCCGTCATCGTAGATGACAAAGCGATCTACCCATGGCGCGTAGTGGCGAAAGAAGAAGCCGAGCATGTCAGCTTCGTCCCAGCAGATGGTATACAGATGTACGACGGGTCTGGGCATGATCGATGTCCCCTCACCCTGCCTTCACGATGGTGTCGCGCCGGACCAGCCGTGCGGGGTTCCCGAGCGCAAGATAGCCGTCTGGTACATCGCGGGTCACCACGGCACCCGCGCCGACAATGGCATCCTCGCCGACCGTGATGCCGGGCAGGATCACAGCGCCGGCACAGACCAAGCCCCCTGAACCGACCGTCACGTCACCGGCAAGCACGGCGCCTGGACCAATCGAGGCGAAGTCACCCAACCGGGCGTGGTGACCGATGCTGGCGCCGCGATTGATTAGAACGAAGGCACCCAGGACACTATAACTCCCGAGGCTGACCCCGGAGTTGACGTAGCAGCCGGGGCCAGTGTCCAGCCGGCGCGGGACCGCGACACTCGGGTCAACAAGTCGCATCGGACGAACGAGCCCGAGAACCTCCGCTTGCCGGGCAGCCAGCCGCCGATGGCGCGGCGTGAAGAGCGGTACGAGAAATGGTAGTTCCAGCATGGCACCCGTTATGTCCTCAGGCGCCATGACGCGCGTACCATCGCACAGGTAATGTCTGCCAGGCCAGTTGTGGATACCGGCGACGACGCGAAGTCCCGCCCGATGCAGGCTCTCCTCGACATCGACCAAAATCGGTGATCCCGCACCGAAGAGAAGAACGCCGGCTACGCCCTGGACGGTGCCAGCATCATCCTGGCTTGCATGGATTTCGCCTGCTTGGTCGAGCATTGGATTTCCCAGTCCTCCCACCAGGAAGCGTACCGGGAGCTCGTCGCGGGCCCTATGGGCCATATTCCCGGTTTTCCGGGGAATCTTTCCTGATTTTGCCGGCGAGGCGTGCTGGCCCAGCTACCGGGGCCGATCACGCGGTCCGCGCGATGGCCCACTTGGGTGGGGGTAGCCCGCGACAGTGTCGGCCGGTGGGCCGCACCACGAGGTGAGCGCATGACCAGCTGCGGTCTCGCCCTACGCGCTATCAGTCCTCTGGTTGCCGGGCGATCTCGCGCAGATCGTCCGCTGAGAGGCGGAGGTCGAAGCGCTTACCGTCAGCTGTATAGGCATCATCAACTTCCCAGGTCTTGCCGCGGTCCTCGCGCTCGATCTCCTTCCAGCGCACGAACCCTCGTTCGTGCAGCACGGCCTCGATCCGTTTGCGCTCGGCGGCTGTCGGCGCGTCGTTCTCCGTCCGCCGCCGCTGCTGTGCGTAGGCTGTCGGCACCACGGTTGCGAGCGCAAGGGTGACGAGGAGGACACGGGCCACCAATGGGGTGCCGAGCCCTGGGCTACTGTGAGGCATGTGGCGAAATTCCCTTTCCAGCCTGACCAAGCAACCGATCTGGATTGGGTGAGTTCCACGTTCTCAACCTGGAGCATTTAGCTGGCGCGCACGGTAGCATCGAATAGTTTCAGTTAGATTTGAGCGCTCGGAGACCACCACCTATCTCAGTCCGAGCTCAATCGTCATCCGCATCAGGTCAGCCGTCGTGGTAACGCCGAGCTTGGCCTTGATTTGGGCCGAGGTGTTCGCCACCGTCTTGTAGCTGGTGCCGAGCGCAGCAGCGATCTCGGCGAGCGATCGGCCGTCCCCGAGCAGGCGCAGGGTTTCGAGCTCCCGTCCGGTCAGCTGACCAAGTGGGTCCTCGGTTGCGGCAGCCCGGAGTGCGAGTTCCTGCGCGATCTCGCTTTCAATGTAGCGGCCCCCCTTGGCGACGCGGCGGACTGCCTCGAGCACCTCCTCCGGCGGGGCCCGCTTGCTCAGGTAGCCTGCGGCACCGGCCCGGAGTGCCTGTGACGCCCGGAATGCCTCCGGATGCATGCTGAACACCACCACGCGCAGGGCGGGCTGCACCAAGAGCAGGCGGCGGAGGAGTTCGAAGCCGCAGAGGTCCGGCAATCCGAGGTCGAGCAGCACCAGGTCCGGCGGCGCGGCCTGGACCATGGACAGCGCCTCACGGCTGATGGCCGCCTCGCTGATCTCGAGCTCGGGTAGGGTTCCAAGCAGGCGATGGAGGCCCGACCGGATCACTGCATGATCGTCAACGATGAGCAGCTTCATGCGATAGCCGCGGTCATGACTGCACGGATCATGTTATCAGGCGACAGGCGCGCCGTGACGGTCGGACTTCGGTTCCTCGCAATCTCTCCGCTCTCCGACGTGCCGTGCAGGGCGACAGCCCGGTCATAGAGCATGAGCAAACCAGATTCGAACCCTGCCGTGCCAGCCAGATCGACATCGTGGCCCGATCCGCGGGCGATCACATCATCCGCGACGGATGTTGGGGCGTATCGGAGCAGGCAAGCTCGTAGTGGCATGAACAGTCGGTCCTCCGATAGCGACGCTATCAGAGCGGCGGCCCATTAATGCAAATCGGGAAGTTTTCCCTCGCATTTCGGGAAGTTATCCCATGGGCAACTCGCAGCGGCTTTGGCCTAATCAACACGCATGGTGGGCGCTGCGAACTGACAAAGGCACAAAGACGAGTGCGGGGTGTTGTACAGGCTAACGACCCCGGCTTGCTTTAGTCCCTCTGTCGCGCTGTTGCCCGAGGGGGGAAGCAAAGGACATGACAACACACAGGAAGCGGCTGGGCCGGGGAGGTCGCTATTCCGCGCGGATCGTGAGCGCATTGACATTGGGCATCGTGATACCTTCTGTGCAGCCAGTTTTGGCGCAGGAAGCAGCTCCGACGGCGACCCTGCCGGCGGTCGAGGCGGTGGGCACCACGCCCCTGACCTCGACCGGGCTGCCGCGCGACCGAATCGCCGGCAATCCGCGTAGCTTTTCCGCGGCCGATCTGGCGCGCGATGGTGCCCCTAATCTTGTCGACACCCTGGTCCGGCTCTCGGCCGGCGTCACGCTGAACGACACGCAGGGCAATCCCTTCGCACCGGACCTGCAGTACCGCGGCTTCACCGCCTCACCCCTGGTCGGCACACCGCAAGGCTTGGCGGTCTACCAGAACGGGGTTCGCATCAACGAGGCCTTCGGTGACACGGTCAACTGGGACCTTATCCCGAGCATCGCCATCCGCAACACCGACCTGCTCGGCAGCAATCCGGTCTTCGGCCTGAATGCGGTCGGCGGCGCCCTGAACCTGCGCATGAAGACCGGCTTCGACACTCAGGGCGGCCGCATCGACCTGTCGGGCGGCTCCTTCGGCCGGGTCGGCCTCGCCGCAGAGTATGGCAAGCAAGTGGGCAATGTCGCCGCCTATCTCGCGATTGAGAGCCTGAACGAGGATGGTTGGCGGCGCTTCTCGCCGTCCCGGGCGAGACGGCTTTATGGCGACCTGGGCTTCCGCGGCGAGCGGGCGACCCTGGACCTGTCCATCACCGCCGGAAGTACTGCACTTGGCGGCAACGGACCGACGCCCGTGCAGCTGCTGGCTGCCAACCGCCGCGACGTCTTCACATACCCGGACCGCACCTACAACCGTATGACCATGGTGCAGGCCAACGGCACTTATGAGATCGCGGCCAACTGGAAGCTTGAGGGCAATGCCTATGTCCGCAGCTTTCGCCAGCGCACATTAAACGCCGATATCGCGGAATTCGAACGCTGCGACGACGACGACCTCGCCGGATTACTCTGCTTCGAGGATGGTCCCGCGGTGACTGCGAGAGGTGGCGGGCCCGTCAGCGCCGACCTCCTCGGGGACGGCGTGCCGGGTGTGGTGAACCGCACCGGGACGAACACAACGGGCGCCGGTGGTGCGGCGCAGGTGGTTTCGACCGAGCCGATCCTTGGCCGACCTACGCGGGTGGTCTTCGGCGTCAGCTACGATCATGCGGACACCGACTTCATCGGCAGCACCGAGCTCGGCGTGGTGACGCCGGACCGTACCGTCGTCAATCGCGGGGTGTTCGTCGACAGCCCTCAAGGCGGCATCGCCGATGTCCGCCTGAACACGACGAATGCCTACTGGGGGGTCTACGGAACCGGCACCATCGACCTCACACCGCGTCTCTCAGCCACAGTTGGCGGTCGGTTCAACAATGCCAATATCCGGCTACGGGACCAGATCGGTACGGCGCTTAATGGCGACCATACTTACTCCCGCATCAATCCTACGGCGGGGCTGACCTGGCGGCCGCTCGACACCGTTACATCCTATGTCAGCTATGCCGAGGCGAACCGCGCCCCAACCCCGGCCGAGCTCTCATGCGCCGATCCGCTGCTCCCCTGCACTCTCGGTGCGTTCTTTCTCGCCGACCCTGCCTTGAAGCAGGTGGTGAGCCGGACCTGGGAAGGAGGGCTGCGCGGCACCCTGCCGCGCGCCTGGCTCGGTGGCCGAACCACCTGGAACCTCGGCCTGTTCCGAACCGATCTCTCGGATGACATCCTGCTGGTGCAGAGCGAGATCCAGGGCCGCGGCTTTTTCCAGAATGCAGGCGATACCCGCCGGCAGGGGATCGAGGCTGGGCTCGCTTGGCGCACCGAGCGTCTCGCCATTGCGCTCGACTATGCGCTCATCGACGCTACGTTCCGCACGGCCCAGCGGCTCCCGAGCCCTAACCATCCCGATGCCGACGCTAACGGAACCATCCCGGTCGAGCGTGGCGACCGCATCCCCGGCATCCCTCGGCACCGCATTCGCTTCGACACGGAATGGCGGGCGACGGAAGCCTGGCGACTGGGCGGCACGGTGATCTTCAACTCGGACCAGTACCTGCGAGGGGACGAAGCCAACCTCCTGAAGCCGATCGCGGGCTATGCCATCGTCAACCTGCGCACCAGCCTTGCCATCGGTCCCGGCGTTGAGCTCTATGGTTTGGTCCGCAATCTGTTCGACCAGCGCTTCTCGACGTTCGGCACCCTCTACAGCCTGGAGACCGCGAGCGCGCTCAACCTCGGCCTGAGCGACCCACGCACAGTCACGCCTGGGTTGCCGCGCGCTTTCTACGGCGGGGTGCGGTTCACCTTCTGAGCTTCGCGTTGGTGATTCATCCTCTCGCGACGGAGGGCCGCTCGAGAGCATGCAAAGTTGTGGGGGTCGATCAGGCTGCATTTGCCATGGCCTGCTGACCTTCGGCGGGACGGAAGCCCGGGTAGCGCTGCCGGAAGGTAGCCTCGAGCGTGTCGTTCAGAACCGCCGTGCGGACGTCCAGGAAGGGCTGCACCGTCGCCCGGCTCCAGCGCATCTGCTGGGCTTTGTTCATCCGCTTGGCCACGATCTCGTTCACCGCGCTTTCCACGAACGAGGTCGAGATCGGCAGCCCGCGCCGACGCTGGGCGGCATAGGGCACCAGCGCGCGCTCGTTACGCCCAAGGTGGCCCAGCAGATCGGTGACGTAACGCTGCACGCGGTCACTCCCTGCTGCCTCCACCACGGGCGTGGTTCAAAACGAGCCAATTCCAGGTAACATCGAAAATCTATAGAGCTCTGAAAATAGGCACTCTTTTCGCTTTAGGTGTTACCCTGACTTGAACCAAGCCAAAATGCTGGCTTGGCACGAGGTCTGACAGAATCTGTGGAGGAGTGTCGACCTGATCAATGCATGATCCGCTTTTCAGCAGGGAGGTTGTCCGTTGCAAACTGCGGTTGAGTCACAGTGTGACCGCGGAGGCATATTCCACAAGTGCGCGCCGTTGCCGCCAAGCGCATGGCCAATGGCAGGGCCGGCATAATGGCCGGCTGCTCGAGCCAGCTGGCCAGCACATCCAAGGCGCTCAAGGCGTCATCTCGCTGCAGGGCCGCGATCAGGGCAAGGAGGAGGTCTTCGTCGCGGCCGACTTGCGGACAGGTGCAGCACCGGATGTCAAGCGGACGTCGCATGGCACGATGAACGGTGTGCAGGAACGCGTCGAAGGCCTGCACGGTATCTTCCGACAACTCTCCTCGTCTGCAGACCTCGCGCCAGTCGAGAGAGGGCATGCCATCTGGACGACGCGCCGCTACCCAGGTCCGGATGACCGCGATGCAGAAGAGAGCCTCCGGTTCGAGGTCCTGCACCGGTCGCCCTTGGTCCACCTCCTCCCGGTGCATGCATGTCGCCATTCAACTACTCCCGAGAGGCCTGGGGTTCTTGGTCGCGTACCACGGACGAAGTAAACCTGACGCACCAGATGGGCCTGAAAGGTGCGGAATCGCCGCTTCTCGATCGGTGCGTGACAAAGCTCTGGTCATACACCTGGCAGGTACTGCGGGCCGCTTGGGAAAGGTCGAATGCGCCCAGATCGTCGTCCCAGCTGTGCCGGCGTCCAGACTTCACATGCGCCATGCCATCCCTTGCCATGAGCGCAGCCAGCGTAGCGACGCCAAGAGAGCGGTGTCGGATCATCACAGACAGCTCCCTCAGTGCCGAATTGGAAGAGGCGGCAGCCAGGGCGTGATACCTGCGCTGTCTATGTCCATCAAATCCACAAGCGGACGGGGGCTGAGATGGAGCCCGACGGTGAGAAACATCTCGCCCAGACCTTGCAGCGGCCCGAGGGCGAACTCCGCTCCGACATTGGACAGTAAGCCCTGCTGGAGTGCCTCCTCCGCGAGCCAGCTATCCCGGCCCTGGGCCAACCGTGCGGCATGCAGTAGGCGCTGCTCATCCGTAGTAAGCCGCGGGCAGTGCGGACAGCCGAGTTCCACTGGCCGGCGTGCGGTGCGAGCGATGACGCGCATGAACATGTCCAGCGATGCCGCGGCTGCGGGAATGCCGACCCGTGCCATGCTCTCTTCGAGCCGCAGCATTGGGTTCACCGCCCGGCGAACATCGCGGACCCATCCGCGCACTCCGAGAAGCAGCAGGGTCTCAGCCGGGTCGAGCGCCTCTGTCGCATTTGGATAACCACGAAGGCTCCGCGGGGCGAAAGGCACGATGTGGCCCATGAGCGTGCTCCTGGTCTCTGGTCCAAGGAGACTAGCTCTTTTTGCGAGTGACTCGCAATCGCAATTTGCCGGCAACTCGGGACCATCGAGCTGAACTATGTGCACGGAAGAGAGTGGCGCTGGCTCGCCCGCTGGTGGGCCAGCCTCGTCAATCCTGTGGAGCCGATTGGGCACCGCGCGCGATCGCCACCATGGCTCTCAACCCAGGGCGCGAGCTGGCATTGCGCGGGTGAGGTCACCCTATAATGATAATGGCTGTTCGGCGTGCCGCCGCCGGGCAGAGGCGAGGAGCAGCAGCGCCACGACAGCCGGAAGTGTGAGCGATGCGGCAGCAAGTGCCGGATCGATCTCGACCAGAATCCCGCACACCGGTGCTGCGGCTGCATAGGCGGCCGCCTGGATCGCCGAGGTGCGGCCCGCGACGCGTCCGCGCGACTGCGCCGTCGCACCACGCATCAACGCCGCCATGGTCGAGGGGACGGCGATGCCGATGCCAACTGCCAGGACGACGATTCCCACCGCCGTGCCGGAAAGGGTCTCAGAGGCCGCGAGGACAACCGACCCAGCGGTCGCTAATCCAGCCCCCGCGGCGGCGCGCCAGCGTCCCGAGACACGGTGGGACAGCAGATTGCCTGCGATGGCCGCTATGGCCGTCAAGGCCATGAGCCAGCCAGCCCAGCGCGTAGCGATATGCCCGTCCAGGCCGAGCCGCGCCAGCAGCAGCGGCCCGAGGAGAAACTGTGCGCCACCCCCGAGCACATGCAGTGCGAAAAGGGCGAACACCAGATGCCACGCCGGGGTCCCTGACGCTGCGCGCGTCTCCGCAGCCATGGGCAGCACGGAACTGGTAACACTCGACATTACAGGGCTTGGCAGAAGAAGCAGGACAAGAAGCGCAAGGCACGCAACTGCGACCAGCGCTGCGAGGGTCCCAGCCGCACCCAGACCGCCGATGAGCGCCACGGCGAGCGGTCCGAGCAGCCGGCCTGCATTCTGGGCTGCGCTTGCCCTACCCTGCAGACGAGTTCCCGCCATGACATCCTCCCCGGCCCAGAGCCAGGCCTGGGCGGCCGGATGTAGCGCCGCTACGCCAGTGCCATTGACGATCCGCGTCATCAAGACAACAGCGAAGGCGTGTTCCTCGGTCACGACACCGGCGGAAACCAGGGCCGTGTAGCTGCAGAGAAGAGCTGAGGCGACGCATATAGCGGCGAGACCGCATCGGGCTGGCAAGGCGGGCCGTGCTCGATCTGCAAGAGCGCCGGCCACGGGTGCCAGCAGGATCGTTGTCAGGAGCCCTACCCCGATTGCCAGGCCGAGCTGGTCAGCGCCCATGCCGAGTGCCTGCATCAGGAGTGGCAGGAGCGCGAGCGGTGCCGTCTGCGCAGCAGCAACCAACCCCAGCGTCAAAATCAGACCCACCTTCACCATTCTTGAGTTCCACTCCGCCAATTCGTACGCTGGCGCAATCGCGAATAATTCTCACTCGCATTCGCAAGTGACCTATTACAAGCGTTCCATGATCTGCGAAGCAACAGCAACCGGCGCTATCGGTCCTGCAGAGCAGGGTGCCGCCGAAGCTTTCTTCAACAGCCTCGCACGCGAATGGGCAGGCTGCCGGCTGCGCCCCGTCGATCACGGCTGGGATCTGGAGATGCCCGTGGCGCCGCTCTCCGGAGTACTGCGGGTCAAGGTGGTGCACCGCTCGTGCGCCGGGCGGCACGGGCTGCGGTTACCAGTCCGCTTCTGCCCCAACGGTGGAGCCGAACGACCTATGGCGTGGCCCACCGCAGTGGCGGCAGTGGCCGAGGCTCTTGCCGCAGAGCGTCAACTAGCGCCGGCCACAATGCGCCGCTTCGTGGACCGTGTGCTCGAGAGCACCGACACGATCGAGGCGATGTTGCCCAACCACGCCGGGCCGGACACCGCGGTCACAGACTTCCTCACCGCGGAGCGCGCCCTCGTGCTCGGCCATTCCCTGCACCCCGCGCCGCGCTCCGCCGCCGAGTTGCGACCTGAACGCCACCGCTTCTTGCCTGGCCTGTCTCCCGGCTTTCGCCTGCACTGGGCGTTTGTGCGACTAGACGCCTTCGCGTGCGAGGACGTTGGGGACCGCACGGCTGACGCGCTACTGCAGAATCTCGGTGCCCCGCGCGAGCCGGGCTGGCTCACGCTGCCCATGCATCCCTGGCAGGCCCGGCACCTGGCATCGCTGCCCGCAGTCGAGGCATTGCGCCGCGCTGGTGCGGTGCGCTTTCTTGCCGAGGAGGCAGGAGCGGTTTGGCATCCCACCGCTTCGGTGCGCAGCTTGTACAGCGCCGAGCTACCATGGATGCTGAAGACCTCGCTCGGCGCGCGGATCACCAATTCCGTCCGCACCCTATTCCCGGCCGAGTTGCAACGCGGCAAGGATGTCAGCCGGCTGCTACGGAGCGCGCTCGGGCCGGAGATTGCGTCCTTCGCGCCACATCTCACCTTTCTGGAGGAGCCGGCCTATTTCGGCCTGCGCTACGAGGGGGAGCTGCTGCCGGACAGTTTGGTCGTCCTGCGGGACAATCCGTTCTGTGGAGGCGGTGCACGCGATGCGGCGATGCTGGCGACGTTGTGCCAGACCGATCCCGAGACCGGACGGACTCCGCTGGCCGGGCTGGTTGCCACCGCGGCCGCCTCGACGGGTCTGTCTCTGCGGGAGGCTGGCTTGCACTGGCTCCGGCGCTTCGCCGAGTTGCTTCCCTTGGCGCTGACGCGACTGCGTTGCCACCACGGTTTGCTGTTTGGCGCGCACGGCCAGAATGCTGTTCTCCGCCTGCGGCGGGGGTGGCCTGTACAGGCCTATGTCCGCGATTGCCAAGGCTCCGGCCATGTCGAGAGTGCTCATGCACGCCTCGCTGTCGCAGTGCCGGACATCGGCGAGCAGGCCGAAGCGATCGTACCGGATACTGTAGGCAATCGGCTGCTCGGCTACTACGTCGTGGTCAATGGCTTGTTCGGCTTGGTCGCGGCCTTGTCGCGCGACGGCTTGGCCGAGGAGGAGGCGATGTTCCGCCTGCTCCGCACGCAACTTGAGTGTGTGCGTGCCACCCATCCGCCTGATCCATCCTTCCTCGAATACATCCTGGACAGTCCGGCACTTGCCGCGAAGGGCAACTTCATGACCTTCCTTGAGGACGTTATCGAGAACCGCGGGACGCGCGAGCAGCGCGCCATCTACCACGACCTTCCCAATCCGCTCTGCGTGCAGGTGACAGCATGATGGCGATCCTGCGCCGCCGTCCTGCATCAGCGGAGCGGCATCGGTACACACTCGGCAAGGCAGCGCCGCTGGACGTCGAGATTACCGACATGACCCTGGCTGTTAAGCAGGGCGAGCGCCTGCTCCTGGAGGGACAGCTCGGCATGACGGGCCTGGACGCGCGGGAGGTGGACAACTGCAAGGGGGGTGCGCTCGCGGAGGCCCTCGCTGCCGCCGCTGCTGCGGTGTTCGAAGTGGACCTTGAACGGGCGGAGCTGCCGCTTGGACCAGGAACGCCGGCAGAGGTTTTCGACACGGCCCTCGCCTACGGGCTGGTGGCCAGCAGCGGTGCACCACTGATCCGGCGCCGGCAGCTCCTGCAGCTCCCGCTGCTCTGGCACCAGGACCCGCGCGCTATGCCGCATCCACGGCTGCCCTGCCAGCTGGCAGATGGGCGCATTTACCCGGAGCGGCCTCCGCTCGCGCAGAACACTGTGTACGACCGCTTTGACCCGCTGCTCGGCATGCGGGTTTCGTTCCGGCGCGTGGCGGCCGACCGCGACCTGCCGCTGTTCTACGCTTGGATGAACGAACTGCGGGTGGCCTATTTCTGGGAACTCGCACAGAGCGAGGTGGAGTTGCACGCCTATCTTCGGCGGCTGGAAGAGGATCCCCATGCTTGGCCGCTCATCGGCTGCTTCGATGGCGATCCGGCAGGTTACTTCGAGATCTACTGGGCAAAGGAGGATCGGCTCGGTCCCTACTACGAGGCGCACGACTACGACCGCGGCTGGCATGGGCTGATCGGCGCCCGGCACCATCTCGGTCTCGCCAAGACCGCGGCCTGGCTGCGTGGCCTAACCCACTTCCTGTTCCTCGACGATCCGCGCACCGAGAAGGTGGTTGGCGAGCCGCGCGTCGACAACGCGAAGCTGCTCCGCTACGCCAACGCGCTCGCCTATGACAAAGTCAAGGAGTTCGACTTTCCGCACAAACGGGCGGCGTTGATGCATTGCTGGCGCGATCCCTTCTTTGATCGGGTGATGCGATGAGCGGCATTCCTGACTCTTCAGCGTGGCAGGAGGCAGGTCGCACCCTGCTGGCCAAGGCGATCTCCGAGTTCGCTTACGAGGAGGTCGTGCGGCCGGCGCTGGACCTGCGCCCCGACGGCAGCTTCACCGCCTTCCTGCAGCTCGCCTCCGGCGTGGGCTACCGCTTCGCCGGCACGCAGCGGGTCTGGGGCAACCTTGCGATCGATCCCACGAGCATCCGACGTCTGGAGACGTTGGAGACAGAGGCAACGGACCCGCAGCAATGGGTCCTGGATGCGCGCGTTGAGCTCGGCGGCGACGGCGCTGCAACGGCCGGCTTTCTGCGCGAGCTCGGCCGGACGCAGCAGGCCGAGGCGCTGCGGCTGGCCCGTTGCCGTGACCTCGACGGCGCGGCCTGGCTCATCAAGGCGCCGGAGGAAGTGCAGGCACTGCTCTCCGGACATCCGAAGGCTGTCGCCAACAAAGGACGTCTCGGATGGGGGGAGGGGGCGCTCGCCGCCTTCACGCCAGAACGGGCCGAGCCATTCCGCCTCACCTGGGTGGTCCTCGACACGCAGTGTGCGACATGGGCGAGCGCGGGTGGCGCAAGTTTTGCCGGTGAGTGCATCCCAGCGGCCGAGCGCTCCACCTTCGACGCGGCGGTCGCGCGCTGTGGCATCGCGCCAGAACACGCGCTGCCGCTGCCGGTGCATCCGTGGCAATGGGACAACGTGCTGCTGCCTGAGTTCGCCGGCGAGATAGCGGCAGGGCGCATGGCGCCGATCGGCTGCTTCGGCGACGTCTATCGGCCGCAGCAGTCGATTCGCACGCTGACCAATGTCTCGCGGCGCGGCCGAGCCGACGTGAAGCTCGCACTATCGATCCTTAACACGTCGGCCTATCGTGGCCTTGGTGGCACGACACTACGAGCCGGGCAGGCGCTGTCCGGGTGGCTCGCCGGGATCGTCGCAGCCGATCCGGTGTTGCACCGACGACGTGTCACTGTGCTACGTGAGCTGGCCGGGGTGCATTTCACGCATCCTGCCTATGCCGCACTGCCGGATGTGCCCTACCACTACCGCGAGCATCTCGGCGCCATACTGCGGGAGAGCGCCGAGGCGCATGCAGGCCTGAAGGAATGGCCAGCGCTCTACGCCACGCTGCACGAGCGCGACGCCACGGGTCGACCACTCGCCCTCGCCATGGCGCGGCAGGCCGGCCTGGACATCGAAGTCTGGTTGGAACGCCTTTTCGACCTCACGGTCGTGCCATTGCACCATCTGCTCTGCCGATATGGCTGCTGTCCGATTGCGCATGGTCAGAACCTGATGCTGATTCTGCGACAAGGCCTGCCCGTTGCCATGGCATTGAAGGATTTCCAGGGCGACTTTGACCTGGCCGATACTGGCCAGGCCGAGGCCGCGGGCCTGCCCGCCGAGATCGCGGCCCTGCTGCCGCGCAAGCGTCCCGAAGTGGTGGTCCACAATATCCAGACGGCGCATTTTGTCACCACGCTCCGCTTCCTGTCGGACGCATTGGCGGCGGCGGGCGCGTTGCAGGAACGCCGGTTCTACTCGCTGCTGGCGCGGACGCTGCGTGCCTACCAGCGTGAGGCAGACCTGCCGCCGACTGCCTACGCCCGCTATGAGTTGTTCGCGCCGACCCTGCCGAAGGTCTGCATCAATAAGGTCCGGCTCGCCGCAGGATACGGCGACACGGCCGCGCGGCCGCTTCCTGCGCTCGGCACACCGTTGCACAACCCCCTGCACCTCGCCGAGGTCGGTGAGCAATGATGCGGGCGACGCTCGAGATCGCCGGCATCGGCATCGGCCCGGCGAATCTCAGCCTCGCCGCCCTCTGCGAGGAGGCCGGCGAGAGCAGCCGTGCTCGCTTCTTCGACCGCAAGCCCGCTTTTGCCTGGCATCGTGGCATGATGCTGCCCGGGGCGCGGTTGCAATGCTCCTGGATCAAGGACCTGATCACGCCCATTGCTCCGACCTCGCGCTTCGGGTTCCTGTCCTACCTGGCCGATCGCGGACGGCTCTTCGCCTTCGTCAATGCCGGCTTCGAGGCGGTGTCACGCGCCGAGTTTGCCGATTATCTCGCCTGGGTCGCCGAGCGCCTACCCGGGTTGCAATGGAATAGCGAGCTGCGGGACATCGGCTTTGAGGATGGTGCCTTTACCGTGCATGCGGGACGGGAAAGTGTGCGAGCGCGGCACCTGGTTCTCGGCCTCGGCCATGAGCCGTCACTGCCTGCCTGCCTCGAGCCATATCGCGGCACACATTGCGTACACGCGGCCGAGTTTCTCGAACGCACGCTACCGCTTGCACGCAAGCGGGTTGCGGTCGTTGGTGGCGGCCAATCCGGTGCGGAGATCGTACTTCACCTGCTCCGCATGGCGAACCCGCCGGCTCGCCTGACCTGGATCAGCCGCCGATCCAACTTTCTGCCGCTTGACGAGACGCATTTCAGCAACGAGCATTTCACACCGGCCTACGTTGAGCATTTCTTCAGCCTATCCGTCGAGCGGCGCAGCGAACTGTTGCGCGAGCAGCGGATGATGAGCGACGGGATATCACCCTCCACTCTCCGCGAACTCTACGCCGAGGTGTACAGGCTCCAGTTTCTGGAGCGCGGTGCGCCCGGGCCGAGGCTCCTGCCGGGCCGCAGTCTCGTGGCTTGCGCGATGGTCAACGACGCGTTCCGTCTCGAAATACGAGCCGAGGATACCGCAATCCGCGAGGCTCTCGCCGCCGATGTGGTGATCGCCGCCACGGGCTATCGGACCGCCCTGCCGTCCTGTCTTGAGAAGCTGCGCATCGTGCGTGATCCGGCAACCGCTGCGCTGCAACTGGGACGTTGCTATGCAGCGGCCTGGGACGGACCGCCCGGGAACCGGATTTACCTGCAGAATGCTGGCCGTTGGTCGCATGGCATCGCCGACCCGCAGCTCGCGCTGCTTGCCTGGCGGAGTGCGACGATACTGAACGACGCACTCGGCCGGGAGGTCTTTGCTCTCGGCGGCACAGCGTCAGTGATCTCGTGGTCACGGAATGCTGAACATTCTGTCCTTGCAGATAGTTGCGAATGAATCTCAATTGCAATGCGTGGGCTCCATTTCGGACTTCCGCACTCTGACTAGGTTTCCAAAAAGGGAGAGACCAGCATGGCTGATTTCGAATTTCCTGTACTCACGCGCGGCTCTGCACTGTTCGGTACCGACGGTCCCGACGTATTCCAGATCACTTCGCCCGGTACGGCTTATGGGGTTGGCGGGAATGACGTGCTCCGTGGCGGCGGCGGCGCTGATGCGGTCTTCGGAGGGGACGGCGACGATCAGATCTTTACCGAAGGTGGTGCCGATTACATCGAAGCGGGCAACGGCAACGATCTCGTCGCATCCGGCGCTGGCGAGGACTGGGTCGAAGGCGGCGAAGGAAACGACTTGCTCTATGGTGGTGCTGGCAACGACAACGTCTTTGGCGGCCCAGGTAATGACATGATCTTCGACACTGAGGGGAACAATGGCCTCTACGGTGCCGAAGGCAACGACAACATCCTGGGCGGTGATGGCATTGAGGTTGTGTTCGGCGGTGAAGGCAACGACTTCATCAACACCCAGGGCGGGGACGACCAGATCTTTGGTGCCGACGGCAACGACGTCATCATTGGCGGCGCGGGCAACGACATTCTGAGCGGCGGTGCGGGGCTGGACCGCTTCGTGTATGCCGGCGGCGACGGCCTCGATGCCATCACTGGCTTTGCGGTCGGCGAGGACATCCTGCAGGTTGCCGCCAATATTAATGGTACGGGTATCGATAGCGCCGACGACCTCTTGGGGCGCCTCTCCCAGTCGGCTGACGGTGTGGTGCTGGACCTTGGCGGCGGCAATGCCGTCTTGCTGAGCGGACTGACGCTCGCCGCCGTGACCTCCACAGGGGGCAGCATCTTCGACATCGTTTGATGACACCACGGACGCGTCGCGGTCTGACCGCGGCGCGTCTGCCGGTTCCGCTCCGCCCAGGAGCTTGCGCCCTCTCGCCGCAGCAGCGGCACCACCGTTTGCCGACGAGCGACCCAGACCATGCCCCGCTTCCTCCGGTGCTCACGCCGAGCATCTGCCCGCCTCGTCCTTGTCACCGTGCTGTCCGCGCCACTCCCTGTCGTGGCCCAGGAAGGTGAGGTGCGGGCACCGAGCGGTACCACCCTGGATCTCCCAGAGATGACGGTCACCGGCACGCGTGCCGCCCGACCAATCGAGGAAGTGCCGCAAACCGTACAGGTGATCGAGCGCGACGAGATTGAGCGGCAGCTCATTCTGAGCTCCAGCCCATCAGAGGCAATCGCCCGACTGGTGCCGGGCTACTCGGCCACTACCCAGACGATTTCCAGTGCCTCGGAGAACTTTCGCGGCCGTGACGCACTGGTGCTGCTCGACGGTGTCCCGCTCAACACGCCGCTGCGCGATGTATCACGTATTCTCGCCCTATTGGACCTCAACGCGGTCGACCGGATTGAGACGGTCGCCGGCGCGTCTAGCCTCTATGGCGCGGGCGCTACGGGCGGCACCATCAACATCATTACACGTCGTCCGACCGAGGGGCCGCCACAGTTCACCATCAACTCTGCACTGCGCTTCTTCCCAGCCAATCTTGGGCGATCGCTCGCGCCGGAGCTTTCCCTCGGAGTGACTGGTCGTTCAAAGACCGGTCTCGACTACGTTATCGTCGGCAGCGGGCGTCATTCGGGCCGCACCTATGATGGGCTCGGGCGAGAGCTTCCCTCCGACGCACTCCTCGGTCAGGGCGGCGCCGATCGCACCAACAGCGGGAACCTCTTCGCCAAGTTTGGCTATGACTTCGATGCCGCCCGCCGCTTCGAGGTCTCCGCCATGGTGGTCCGGCTGAATCAGGATCCGGATTTTCTGACCTTGTACTCGCCGCCGCGTGCCCGGCCCGACTTCAACACGCCTTATCCGGGGCGCAGCATACGTGAGGCATCGCAGTCTTTCTCTGCTCGGTACACTGACACGGACTTTGCGCTCGGCAGCTTGTCTGTGGTGGGGTACTATAACGAGATCGAGAAGCGCTTCAACTACACCCAGTTCTCGTTCCCCTATAACAGTGTGGTCTACTACTCCGGCAATCCCACCGTGCCGACCAGTACGGCGAACCAGACGACGCTCTACTCCACCCGCTACGGTCTCAACCTTACGATCGATACGCCCCTCGATCGCTTGCTCAGCGGGGCGCGCTTCACCTGGGGCGGTGACGTGATTCATGAGCGGACACGTCAGGAGCTTCTGACCGGCGAGAATGTTTTCACGCCACTCGAGCAGACGACGCTCGCCGCCTTTGGCCTGCTTCAGGTGCCGGTCGGCCCCCGGCTCACCCTGCGCGGTGGGCTGCGCTATGAGCATTTTGCACTCTCAGTCGACGGCTTTGTCCGTCCTGCTGCCTATACGGGCGTCACAGCACGTAATGCCGCGGGCTTCAGCCCCTTTGTTCTGCCGGCGCTACGCGTCACGGGCGGCGATTTCAACTACGATGCGATCACCGGAAACGCAGGTGCCACTTTCCGCATCACGGAACGGGCGGAGCTCTACGGCGGCTACTCGCAAGGTTTCGCACTGCCTGACGTCGGCTCCTTTACGCGCCGGGCCGGCCTCTCAACCGCCTTTGCTTGCCCTGTCGCCCGACCCAACTGTCTGCCAGCGGGTGCCAGCGTCGGTTACGCAAATATCGGCCCCGAGGCGCAGATCGTGAACAGCTACGAACTCGGCCTCCGCCGCCGTGGCGCGGACGCGAATGCCGGCATCGTCGGCTTCATCAGCACCTCCGACCAGGGCGTGACCTTCGACCCTCTAACCAACCGGATCAGCCAACAGAAGGAGATGATCTGGGGGGCGGAACTCAATGGCGATGTGAAGCTCACCCAGCGCTTCACCTTGGCAGGCCTGCTGGCCTACCGCGAAGGTCGGTATGACTCCGATGGCGACGGCCGGCTCGACAGCTTCCTGCCTAACAACCGTATCGCTACACCGCTGCGCGCAGTCCTGTCCGGGATCTGGCAGTTCGAGGAGGGCACCATGTTGCGTGTCGAAGCGGTTGGGTTCACCGGCCGCAACCAGCGGATCGACCGCAGCGGCACCCGATACAAAATCGAGGATGGCGGCACAATCAATCTGGCGGTCAGCACGCCGGTACTGGGCGGGCAAGCCTATGCCTCGATCGATAATCTCTTCGATGCCGGCTACCAGAACCCGACCGCGACCTCCGTCCGCAACCTACCGGTCGAAGCGTTTGGCCGCACCGTCACCGTCGGCTACAGGAAGACATTCTGAGCATGGAGAAGCCGATGGTGCATTTGGAGGCAGAGGCCGCCGGCATCCTCACCCTGCGCTTTGGGCCACCCTGTACGGACGATGATGAGCCTGCCTATCTCGCAGCGCTCGAGAGCATCGCCCGACACGACGAGCCCTTCGCACTGCTCGCAATCTTCGGCGGACGGGGGCGGCTCTCGCCGGCCGGGGACCGCGCGCAGGCGTTGTGGTTCAAAGCCACGCGCAGCGCGCTGAACCAGCGCTGTCAGGCCCTGGCCATCGTGCGACCCGGTGATCCCGGTGGCGCAGCGACGGTATTTGGCCGCCTCTGGGCCTTCCCTGTCGCGGTTCGGGAAACGGAGGCGGAGGGGCGTACCTTCCTTGCCGACTACCTGCCGGTGCGGTCGTGAGCGCCGCCGTTGAAACGCCGCGGCGGCGTTTCCGGCTTTTCGCCGTCCTTGCTGGCCTATACGTCGCCCAGGCGATCCCGAGTTATCTGCTCGCCGCCGCCATTCCCCCGATCATGCGCGAGGCGGGGGTCTCACGCTCCGCGATCGGCTACTTCAGCATTCTCTTCCTGCCGCTGGTGCTGAAGTTCCTCTGGGCGCCTTGGGTCGATCGGGTGAGACCCTTCGCTCGAGCGCACCGCGCCGGCTGGGTGGTGCTGACGCAGCTCGGTGTGGTCGGCTGCATCCTCGCCCTCACGGCAGTATCCCCGACCCAGGTGACAGCCGTGCTAGCCATCGGCTTTGTCGCGGCACTACTCGTCTCCACTCAGGACATCGCCACGGACGGCTATGCAGCGAAGTATCTGGCTCCAGACGATCGCAGTCTGGGCAATGCGATCCAGGGTGGATCGATCGCCTTCGGTGTGCTCGTCGGTGGAACACTCGGTCTCGTGCTGCACCACCGCTTCGGGTGGCAGTCCATGCTGCTGACCATCAGCGCCATCTCACTCCTGCCTCTGGTGGCCGCACTGGCCATGCGCGAGGGGCCGCCTACGGTGACGACCGTCCGCCCCTCCCTGCGAGCCTTTCTGCGCCGCCCGAAAGCGCGCGGCATCCTCTGGATCGCTCTCACCTACCGCGCGAGCGAAGGCCTCGTGAAGGCGATGGAGGGTCCGTACTTGGTCGACGCCGGCGTGCCGCTCGACATGATAGGCTATATTTCAGGCGCTTCGGCAGCCACAGCCGGTGTCGCAGGTTCTGCTCTGGCTGCCTGGCTGGTCCGGACCGCGGGACTGTCGCGTACACTCGGCCTGCTCGGCGGACTGCGAACCCTGTGTTTCCTGCTGTTCACCTTGCATGCCGCCGGCACCCTGCTGGGATATTGGCCCCTCTTCGGGGCGGCCGCTTTCCAGACGCTGATCCGCTACATGGAGATCGTTGCCCTATACAGCTTGTTCATGACGGTGACCTCGTCGGACCAGCCGGGCACAGATTTCACGACACTCGCCTGTGCGCAGCTCGTCGTCTATTTCATCGGCTCGCTGCTGTCCGGGCGCATCGCGGACACGCTTGGCTACCAAACCCTGTTCGGTATGGCCGCGGCCCTGTCTGGCGGCGCAGTCCTGGCGACACTCGCCCTGCTTCGACGTGTCGGAGACAGCGCTGTGAGGGCAAGCCGGGCCGAAGTCCGCTCAGATGTGGCGACATGATGCTGTCGGTCAGGAACGGCTCGTTGAGGGTGGGGCAGCAGTCATGTCCTTCGGGGCACTGTCTTGGCGGACGCGGGACTGCTGCACTCGCGTCAAGCAATGCATCCGATTGGATGCCGCGGGATCGGGTTTCCGGGTTCAATCGAAGCAGTGCTGGCGATGATCCAACGCGCTGCGACCTGCGTCGGTTGCCATGCTGATGGGCGAGACGATCGCGGTCACCATACTTAGAATCTGTACGCGAAATAAGCGGGTATTTTGTGTTGGATTCGACACAGAGGGCGGCGTCGGCCCAGTCTCACCATGTCGAGCCCAAGTCTTGCGTCGGCATTTTCGACATCTCTGATCGGCCGTGCGTGATTCGGAACGGAATGATTAACCTGCGAGCCTCCGCTAAGGCATTGATTAAACAAGGGGTTTATTTGCGTACAGACTCTTATGCCCTCGCGCTGATAACATAATATAATCAGTTTTCGAGCGGCTTGGCGATAATGGATTCAAAAATGAAGCCGATCTGCAAGATCGATATCATACTAAAATTTTGAGAAGCCAGTTCTCAAAATGCATGGGGGGAGGTAGCGGCATGGATGCACGGAGGAAGGCAGGCGATGCAATGCTTGCCATCATGTCAGCACCCGCCGTAATAAACGGTGATGTCCCGTTATCGGACAGGGTGCCACTGTCTCCGGATCTGCCTCGACACGATGTCGAGCAGCTATGTCTAGAGCGCGGATTGCGCATGACACCGCAACGGCACGCCATTGTGCGCGTCTTGTCAGAAGCAGATGATCACCCGAGCGTCGAGCAGGTGTATCAACGGGCTCTGGCGTACAATCAGCAGATTTGTTTAGCAACAGTCTATCGCACAATTCGTATTTTCGAGCAGAAAGGTATACTGCAAAGCCGTGATTTCGGCACTGGACGTGCGCGCTACGAACCGCTCGATCACGAGCACCACCATTTAGTAGACGTCGACACAGGCGATGTCGTCGAATTCAGCATCGCCGCTCACGAACACCTGCTCCGGGCTATTGCGGAAGATCTGGGTTTCCAGGTTGTCTCGTTACGCCTTGAGATATTTGGTAAACGCTACGGCTTTCAACGAAATTCAGCCGGGGAGGCGGACGGCCTATAAGAAAGGCGCAGTTCGACTTGGGTGGGGGGTGGCCACAGTAGGCTACGCCAGCGCTCGATCCAGCAGTGCCTTTCCGGTGAAGCCTTCACGCAGCATCGCCCGGTGCCAACCGAGGTAGTTGCCGAGGTACCGGGTCGCTACGCCACGGCACCGCCCGTTCACCAGCGCCTTGATCTGACCGTGATGTGCGTTCACCCGCCCGAGCCCGAGGCGGCCCTTTTGCCGCCGCTTGGTTGGTACCGGCGCGACCTTCACCGCCACAGGCGTGATGGTCGGCACCACCACCCGGCGATGCTCGGCGCCCGCCTTCACCGCCGCCTTCACGTAAGCCGCCGTGCCATCGGAGCAGACCACCGACCCGGCGGCGATCCGGCCGTTGAGCGCCCCCTCGGTTGCTGCCAGCGATGGCAGGATGGCTTCGTAGACCCGCCCGCATTGTCCAGGGCGGTCAGTACCGGCACCTGCTCGCCCGACAGGCCCCGCTTGGTGGCGCCCCAGGCACGCGGGCGCGCGGCTCGGGGCTCGGGGGGCCTGCCCTTCACCCATCCGCGGTGCCCCTTGCAGGACCGGACGAAGAACGTCTCATCGGCCTCGATCACCCCGGAGAGGATCGCCGTGTTGTCCTGTGCGACAGCCTTGAGAAAGCGATGGCGCCAGCGCCAGACGGTGGTGTGGTTCACCCCGATCCCGGCCGCTGTGATCTTCCTGACCGAGTGGTGGTCGGTCATGGGGGACAGATAGTGCCCCCACTTCTCGGGCTTACGGGCGCGGGCCATCGGCGTGCCGGTGAGGATGTTGAAGCTGCGGCGACACTCGGAGGTGCGACAACGGAACCGCTGTCTGTTGTTCTTGTCCTTGCCGTGCAGATGGGCACCCGCGGTCCCGCAATGCGGGCAACGCCGCTCGGCGCGGGTCACCTCCGTGCGGCGAGCGAGGGCCACCTCTGCGACCCGCATGGATGCGACCTCGGCGACGAGGCGTTCGATGGTGATGATCTGCTCGCCGGACGCCGCCCGGATGGCGGATTCAAGATGGTTGAGGCGACGAGATTCGAGGCTGGACATAGGACATGATGTAGTCAGCCCTCGTCAGATTTGCGCGTCCCCCAACACCCAAGTCGAACAGCGGCTTTGTAATTGCTCACCTCCCCCCGGCGGCTCGAGTACATTAGGGCGCCGGCTGCCGGGGAAGCCACGGCAAGATTTGGGTTGCACGAGGGGCCGGAACGTGGGTCAACCGGCCTGTGGCCCTGTCCGTCGACCCTGCCGTGCTATCGTCCTCGGAGAAGGACGACCTGATTGCAACGCTGCTGGCGCAGGTCGACGCGTTGGTGGCCCGAGTTGCCGCGCTCGAGGCGGAGAATGCGGCCTTGCGGGAGAAGCTGCAGGCACCGCCAAAGACGCCGACCAACTCTGGCACGCCGCCCTCGCAGGGGCGCAAGGCGAATGGCGACGGCAAGCCCAGCCGCAAGACCAGGGTGCACGCCGGCGCGCATCGGCCGCTGCACCCCAATCCAACGCGTTGCGCAGCGATCCGGATGGAGCACTGCCCGCACTGCCGCGCCGACCTGGGCGAGGTGGAGCAGGTGGCAGTGCAGACCTACGACCGTGTCGAGATCCCCGAGATCACCCCGGATGTGACGCGGGTGGTCCTGCACGGCGGCGTCTGCCCCTGCTGCGCCGGGCGCTTCAAGGCAGCCGCCCCGGCCGGCTTGGAGCCGGGCTCGCCCTTCGGCCCCAACCTGCGCGCCTTCGTGCTCTACCTGCGCTTCGGCCAGGCCATCCCGTTCGAGCGCCTGGCGCGGCTGTTGCGTGACCTGTTCGGGCTGGAGATCAGCGAGGGGGCGCTGGCCAACCTGCTGCAGGACAGCGCGCCAGCCTTCGCGGCGCAGACCGGCCTGATCAAGCAGCGGCTGCTGGCCAGCACGGTGCTGGCCTCCGACGAGACCAGCGTGCGGGTTGGCAAGAAGACCTTCTGGACCTGGGTGTTCCACCACGCCGACAGCGCCTGCTTCCTGATCCGCCCCTCACGCGGCAAGGCGGTGGTGCGCGAGTTCCTCGGCGAGGTCCGCCCGGCAGTCTGGATCTCCGACCGCCTCGGTGCCCAGAGAGGCTGGGCCAGCCGGGAGCATCAGGTCTGCCTTGCTCATCTGCTGCGCGACGTCCAGTACGCGATCGACGCCGGCGATGCTGGCTTTGCTCCCGGCATGAAGCATCTGCTGCAACGCGCCGTGCGCATCGCGCATCGCCGCCCGCGGCTCGCCGATGCCACCCTGGCCGCCTACCACGGCCGGCTGCAGCGCGCGCTGGATGAGCTGCTCAAGATCGTGCCGGACAACAAGCCGGGGCTGAAGCTCCAGCGCATCATCAAGCGCTTCCGGCAGAACCTGTTCGTCTTCCTCACGGACCGCGCGGTCTCCCCCACCAACAACGGCTCCGAACAGGCGCTGCGGCCCTGCGTGATCTTCCGCAAGATCACCAACGGCTTCCGCTCCGTCTGGGGTGCTGACCTCTATGCCGATGTCCGCTCGGTTCTCGAGACCGCTCGACGACGTGGCCTCGGCATTCTCCAGGCCCTCCGCCTTACCCTCAAGGGAGAGCCCTTGCCGACGGCGGCATGACCCGGCTTGCCGGCCACCACCCCATCACGCACAGGATAGGCGCGTGATGGAAGGAGGCGCTGATGGTCAAGACCGCCCAGTCGACGAGCGGTGTCAACCGGAAGGTGGTCAGCTTGAAGGTGACGCTGCGCGACACCAAACCACCCGTTTGGCGCCGGCTCCTGGTGCCTGGTGCGACGACGCTCGGTGACCTGCATCGCGCAATCCAGGCCGCCATGGGATGGGAGGACTGCCATCTCCACACGTTTGACATCGAGGGTCGGCAGTACGGCGACCGGCGCACCGTCGACGATGTTGCCGATGAGAGCCGCGTCACCCTGAACGGCCTGACAAAGTCAGGCGTCACCCGCTTCGCCTACACCTACGACTTCGGCGACAACTGGCAACATGCCGTCGTCATCGAGAAGAGCCCGCCCGTTGTTGAGGCTCTGTCCCGTCCGGTCTGCACCGCCGGGAAGCGCAGATGTCCGCCCGAGGATTGTGGCGGCCACTGGGGCTATCGTGAGCTGCTCGACATCCTCGCCGATCCTGCTCATCCAGAGCACGCCGAACGCCTTGAGTGGTTGGGCGAAGATTTTGATCCCGAGGACTTCAGTCCGGCCATCGCCGACGCAATCCTGGCAGCCCGCTTCGGCCACGCCTGATCACCGCGCCAACCCAGCGCACGTACTTCTGGTTAGCCTCCGGACATCAACGGCCTGAGCAATTACCGAACTTGCGGCTCGGCGGCCAGGTCGCTGACCGTCTCGGAACCGGCCAGGGCCTGGATGGCGAGGTCCTTGCGGCCGCTCTCGGGCAGCGGCCTGACTGCCGCGCCAACACCTCGGTCCATACTCGCCTCACCGCTGAAAACCCGAGAGTGCCATCACCCCTCCCGGCAACGCCAACCCAGCTCCACGTGTGACCTGGGTTCGAACCACGCCCAACTGATGACGGTGGGAAGCACCGCACAGGCCGGATCGTCTCGGTGCTGGCCTGCGGTGTCTGGAACTGATCTACTCCGTGGGTGAATAGTCGAAGGACCGGCCATGGACGAGCGAGCGGCACCGCCGGTCGGCTTCGATCCGATGCTCGCCCTCGAGCGGGCTGCCGAAGCAATCGTGGTCACGACCACTGACCTCGATCGTCCCGGCCCTGCCATCGTCTTCGTCAACACCCAATTCGAGCGCATGACGGGCTGGTCACGGGCGGAGATAGTGGGGCGCAGCCCGCGCGTGCTGCAAGGATCTCGCACGGACCCCGCTGCTTTCGCCGACCTGCGCCGGATCGCCCATGGCCAGCCCTGGGAGGGGCGGGTCGTCAACTACCGGAAAGACGGCTCCGAGTTCGACCTTGAGTGGTCCGTCACGTCGTTGCCCGGCTCTGGGGGCGCCATCGCCTATTATCTTTCGGTTCAGCGCGACATTACGGAGCGCCTTGCGCTTGAGCGAGCGGCGTTTGCGGCGCAGCGAGCCAAGACTGACTTCCTGATCGCCATGAGCCACGAGTTGCGCACTCCTCTCCACGCGATTCTCGGTTATGGCGACTTGCTGCTCGGCGACATCGACGCGGTGCAGCGGCGCGAGTACGTAGAGGCCGTGCGCGCCGCCGCCGGCGCGCTGCTCGGCCATGTGGACGCCATTCTTGCCTACAGCTCTGGGTCAGGCGCCGTCCCGGAAGTGTCCGGCAGGGCGGAACTCGACTTGGGGGAGGTGGTCCGACAGTGTGTCGCCCGGCTGGCGGCCCCGGCGGCGGCGAAGGGAGTGCGGCTCGCATTCGCTCGGTCGCGGACCGCGTTGTTCCGGGGCGATGGAGGGATGCTGCAGGCCATCTTCTCCAACCTGATCGGGAACGCGGTGAAGTTCACGCCTATTGGCGGGCGGGTGGACGTCCGGTTGACCGTGGGGGCCGACTCGATTTCGTTCCGAGTTCAGGATACGGGACAAGGGCTGCCGGAAGGCCTCCCGCCCTCCTCTGGTGAGGCATTCTGGCAGGCGGATGGCGGGACTGCCCGAGCCTCTGTCGGATTAGGCCTTGGGCTGGCGATTGCCCGGCGCGCCGCCGAACTTCACGGCGGCGTCCTCAAGGTCGGTGCCGCACCCGGGGGTGGTACGATGGCCCTCGTGAGGTTGCCGCGGAGATGGCCCGTTGTGAAGCACGACGACGCCCTGACCGCGGCGGAGCGCCGGGTTCGGGGGAATGAGGCCCGGCTCGCCCGGCAGGAGCAGATTGTGAGCGAGATGGACCGCGACGGGCACCCGGAGGCAGCGGAGATGGCCAGGGCTGTGTTGGGGACCTTCCGCCGTGCGCTGGCCGCTTCCCGCTTGCATCTAGAAACGATAAAGCGCGAGCAGGGCGGCTAATCCCGCGTTCGTGATTATTGAGCCACAACCGGGCATCGGCGACTGCCCCTGTAGTTTGACTGTGTCAGTTCTCGCTGCGGCTCCGGACCGGCTTGGTGAGACAGTAGGGGCACCTGGGCAGACGCGCGACGATGGCGACAGCAATGCGTCGTCGGATGGAGGCGATCGAGTGCGGCACGTGGCGCTCAGGCCGGATTGGCAGCCCCTCGCGGCCGGAAACCTCGGGGTAGGGCAGGTATCTTGATCCGCTCACGGATGAACTGACGCCGAGGGGGGAAAAGGCAGCGCTCGGCGACCAGGAAGCCGTAGGCTGCGATGCACAGGCTGGCATGGTGGTGAAAGCCGCGCCAGCCACGGCCCTCGTAGTGGTCGAGGCCGATCTCTTGCTTGAGTTCCTCGTAGTCACGCTCGATGAACCAGCGTGCCTTGGCGGTGCGGACCAGCTTGGCCAGCTTGGTCGTCGGCGGCAGGTTGGTGAGCCAGTACCTGGTCGGCTCGGCCTCGCCCTTGGGCCACTCGATGAGCAACCACTCCTCCGGCCAAGGCTCGCTGCGCTGGGGTGTCGCCGTGCGCCGGACGGACCCGCAGGGTGGCTTTGCTAGCGAATGTTGGGTTCTTCGTCACTTTGCGTGCAAGGGGTGGTCGTTGCGGCGCTGGATGAACATGTAGGGGAAGAACCATCTTCCCACTTTCAGAGCACTCTTGTTCGCACATCTCGAGCCATGCCTTCCGGCAGGACTGCTGGTTCAGCAGGTCTTGTCGTTACCCGATCACCTCGCCATCGTCGCCAGTACGGATCAGGCGTCAGCGACCTGTCCCGGCTGCGCTGCGTCGTCAACGCAGGTGCACAGCCGCTACCAGCGCAGCCTTGGCGACCTGCCCAGCCAGGGACAAGCGGTGAAGCTGCACGTCACGTTGCGGCGCTTCCGCTGCCCGACGCCGGCCTGCCCGCGCCGGACCTTCGCCGAGCCCCTGACCGGGATCGCTCAGCGGATGGCGCGCCGGACCTGCTGAACCGCCCCGGGTTTGCCGGAGGCTGGTTTGCTTGGGTCACGCCGCCATAGCGGGCGCCT
>NZ_JAUTWS010000490.1 GCF_030657435.1 Paracraurococcus lichenis
GGAGGTTCCGCTCCGCCCCCGTAAGTGCCGACCATGCCCGGCTGATAAGGCACGGTGTTGAGGACAAGGCTCTCGGCGCCCTCAAGCGGTAGTTGTAAAACAGCACGGTCCGGCGCATTCCGGAGGAAGCCCATGCAAGCCGACACTTGTCCCATGTTGAGGGTTACGTCGCCCATGGTGACCGAGTGCAAGGCAGCCTCGAACGGCCCCGGACCTGCCGAGATGACCTGACAAAACACGCCAGCCTGTGCGCTGGTGACCTGCTCGGGCTCCGTAAACTGGCGAAACTGCACGCCACCGCTGCAAGGCATTCGGTTCTTTCCTCCCGACGGGGGAGCGCTACGGTGCGCTCCAATTCAAGCCTTTGTCATTTGAGAGCACCTAATCACCTACAAATAAGGCATACCATCAGTTTGTAAGATGCCGAATTACGATCTATCCGCTGC
>NZ_JAUTWS010000491.1 GCF_030657435.1 Paracraurococcus lichenis
GCGGCGAGCGCCGGCGCACACGGCGGGACTGCCGCGAAATTGGGGGAGCCAGCTGGAAGGGGTATTGTTGGGCCAGTGTTCCCGTTGAGGTAGAGGCGGCGTGGCCTGGATCGTGAAGCTGGTGAGCGTCGGAGCTGCGGGCGAAGAACACAGCACCGAGGTCATGCAGATCACCAAGCCTGACGACCTCACCGACCTGGCCAGCCTGGGCCTGACCTTGGCCGAGGGCAAGCAGCTCCTGGCGGGCGTGCAGCGGGAGATCGTTGCCGCGCAGGCCCGGGTCCATGCCGTGCGCCGTCCGGCGTGCCGCGGCTGTGGTGATGGGTGCCGGGTCAAGGACTACCGCCAGCACGCGATGGCCACACTGTTCGGTCAGGTCATGGTTCAGTTGCCCCGCCTCCGCTGCGCCGGATGCGGCGCGACCGAGGTGGGCGTGGAATGGCCA
>NZ_JAUTWS010000492.1 GCF_030657435.1 Paracraurococcus lichenis
CTTATGGTGGAACTCGGCAGCCTGGATGACGTCGGCCAGGGCTACGACCTGGCGCAACTCGAGGATGGGCGGGTTGCCTTCACCCTCGGGCGGCACGCTAACGACCACATGACCTCCTTCTACGCGCACGCGCCGTCCGGCTTCTTTGTCGAGTACGGCTGGGGCGGGCGGGTGATCGACCCCGCAGATTGGCAGCCGCACGAGACCTTCGACGGCCCGAGCCTCTGGGGCCACGAGCGGCTGCACTTGCCGCCGGAGGCGCGGGTCCGGCACCGGGAGATGCGCCTCGCCGCCGCCGCGAAGGGGCTGCGTGCACCGCTGCCGCGGACAGAGTGCGCCTGGCTGGACGCCGTGGTGGCGCGAGAGTAGCGGCGGGCCGGAGGGAAAGGACATGCCGACGCGACGCGCGCTGCTCGGGACGGGACTCGCGCTGGCGGCCGCCA
>NZ_JAUTWS010000493.1 GCF_030657435.1 Paracraurococcus lichenis
TTTATGGTGGAACTCGGCAGCCTGGATGACGTCGGCCAGGGCTACGATCTGGCGCAACTCGAGGATGGGCGGGTTGCCTTCACCCTAGGGCGGCACACCAACGACCACATGACATCCTTCTACGCGCACGCGCCGTCCGGCTTCTTCGTCGAGTACGGCTGGGGCGGGCGGGTGATCGACCCGGCAGATTGGCAGCCGCACGAGACCTTCGACGGCCCGAGCCTCTGGGGCCACGAGCGGCTGCACTTGCCGCCGGAGGCGCGGGTCCGGCGCCGGGAGATGCGCCTCGCCGCCGCCGCGAAGGGGCTGCGCGCACCGCTGCCGCGGACAGAGTGCGCCTGGCTGGACGCCGTGGCGGCGCGAGAGTAGCGGCGGGCCGGAGGGAAAGGACATGCCGACGCGACGCGCGCTGCTCGGGACGGGACTCGCGCTGGCGGCCGCCG
>NZ_JAUTWS010000494.1 GCF_030657435.1 Paracraurococcus lichenis
GCCAAGCGGCGCAAGGGCTCGAAGGTGCATGCCGTGGTCGACACTCTCGGCCACCTGCTGGCGCTGCACGTCACCCCGGCCAACGAGGGCGACCGCGCGCAGGTCGCCGAACTCGCCAGGACCGTGCAGGACGTCACCGCCCAGACCGTCGAGGTCGCCTTCGTCGACCAGGGCTACACCGGCGCGGCCACCGCCGAGGCGGCGGCCGAGCACGGCATCCGCCTCGAGGTCGTCAAGCTGCCCGAGGCCAAGCGCGGCTTCGTGCTGCTGCCTCGCCGCTGGGTGGTTGAGCGCTCCTTCGGCTGGACCACACGTTTCCGTCGCTTGGTCCGAGACTATGAGCGACTACCCGAGACCCTGCGCAGCCTCCACTTCGTCGCTTTCGCCTGCCTCATGCTAAAGCAGGCCGCACTGGCGCTCGGTCCCTAACAGCCTCTAG
>NZ_JAUTWS010000495.1 GCF_030657435.1 Paracraurococcus lichenis
GACCACGGGGCGGATCTCAAAGGCGGCCGCACCCATCCAGCCCGCCAGCACCCCGCGGCCGATCTCGATGCCCTGCCGCGCCAGGCCCTGCGCCTGGCGGTACAGCGGCAGGTGGTCGGCGTAGCGGGCCACCGCGACATGCGCCACCGCCGCCTCGGTCGGCATGCCACCCTCGATCAGGCGCGCCGGGGCAGGTGCCTGGACCACGACGCCTGGGCAGGCGCGGCAGGCGAACTTGGGACGCTTGGTGACCTGGACGCGGAACTGGACGGGGATCACGTCGAAGCGCTCGGCGGTGTCGCAGCCGATCTCCACCATCGCACCCTGGCAGCACGGGCAGGCGGTGCTCTCGGGCATGAGCACCTGCTCGATGCGCGGCAGGTGCGCCGGCAGCCGGCCGCGCCCGGCCCGGCGTCGGGCGGCGTTCTTCTTG
>NZ_JAUTWS010000496.1 GCF_030657435.1 Paracraurococcus lichenis
ATCCTGCTGGTCATGGAGGCGGCGACCAACGCGCTCGAGCACGTCTTTCGTCCGGCGCGGGGCATGGTCTTCGAGGTAGAACTGCACGAGCGGCCGGGTGGGCGCCTAGTACTGAGCGTGCGCAACGACGGGCCGAGGATCGACCCGGCGTCGACCGCGTCGCCCGCCGAGCAGCGGCTCAGCATGCACATCATGCGGGCCCTGGCGGGCCAGCTCGGAGGGACCCTACGGGTCGGAGGCGGGCCAGGCACGACGCTGCAGGTTGAGTTCGCGCGCGCAGGACATCAGCGATTCCTCTGAGGTGGATTTTGGCGGACGTCAGGCACAGCAATCTCTGCGACGGTATTGTCAAATTCGCGGATTCTGACTGGAACAAAGGGGCTGGGGCATGCTGGCGAAATGATCTCCGAGCCGGCCACCTACCCCGGATACC
>NZ_JAUTWS010000497.1 GCF_030657435.1 Paracraurococcus lichenis
CGTCCAGCAACGCGACACGCCGCTGGTGAGGATGGCATCCGTGACATGGCCGCTCCGGGTCGCCGCGGCCCCCAGCAGCAGTTCGAGGAAGGTGGTGCGCGCTCGGGCGGGCACCGCCAGGGCGATGCGCCCAATGAGAGAGGCCAGGATCGGCGGGACAGTGGTGGATGACACGGCGTGACCTCCCCACAGTGAAGGACCACACCCTGCAACCGCGGCACCCAGGAGAGGTCGCCATGGCCGCTGATCCCGCCATCCTCAAACGCATCCGCGCCTGCCCCTTCGCCCGCGGCGGGCGTGTGTTGGTGCGCTATCGCGCGAACGGATACAGCTTGCTCGCTCGCCGCTCCGGCGAGCCCTTGGCGCGGCTGCGGCTGACCGGCGAGGGCGATGATGTCGTGCTGCTCTACCCGTCGCATCGGGGTGGCTGG
>NZ_JAUTWS010000498.1 GCF_030657435.1 Paracraurococcus lichenis
GGACCAGGTCCTCGCTGACGTGGATGCCGTCGATCTGCACCGCCAGCAGGTCGAGCCCGGACAGGTCCTGCCCCATCCAGGCCGCCATCCGCTCCGCCGAGAGCGCGACGAACCGCCGCGAGGCGGCCGACTTCGACACCCCCGTGCCCGGGCCCGCCGGCACGTCGCCCTCGGGCAGTCGAACCGCCCGGCCGAACCGGCGCGTGGCGACCCCGAGCAGCATCAGGTTCATCGCCCAGCGCCCCAGCCAGTCCTCGCCCACCGCCCGCTCCCAGCTCGGCAGCACCACCTCCCGGCCACCGCATTCGCGCACCCGCGGCCGCGCCACCGAGACCTTGCCGCCGTGGAAGCCGATCGGGCCCTGGGTCCGGCCCCAGCGCTGCGCCTGCCGCTCCCCACCCCGCCCGTGCCGCGGGCCGCACAGCG
>NZ_JAUTWS010000499.1 GCF_030657435.1 Paracraurococcus lichenis
AACAGGTCGCGCCGGCGGGCGAACAGCGCCTCCTCGATCTGGTCTTTGACGCAGCGTGGGGCGAAGGGCGTGGCGTGCGCCTGATCGCCGTACAAGGCGTCCAGCTCCTCCCCGAGCCAGGCCATGGCACGGTAGAGGTGGTGCAGCGCCAGGCCATCGACGTCCGGAACGGCGTAGTCCTCGATCCACTTGTCGCAAGCGCGGTCGGAGCCGGAGACAAAGAGCCGGTGCAGGACGGTGGCGAAGATGGCGCGCTCGACGTTGAACTCGAAGCCGCGGCTGGCGAGCAGCTCCTTGATCACCGCCGCGCAGCCGGTCTGCTCCCATAGGCGTCCGAACAGCAGCGGGCCGCCGATGCGGCGGCAGGCGATTGCGCCCGTGGCCATCTGCGAGAGGATGATGCTGTGCTCGCTGTGCCGGGCGAG
>NZ_JAUTWS010000005.1 GCF_030657435.1 Paracraurococcus lichenis
CGGGCGCGCCATGTCGCCCACCCACACGCGGCGACGGGGGCGGCTCTACCGGTATTACGTCAGCCAAGCCGTGCTGAAGGGAACGCCCGACGACTGCCCGGTGCGGCGGCTGCCCGCGGCCGAGATCGAGGCCGCGGTGGTGGACCAGGTTCGGGCGCTGCTGCGCCAGCCCGAGGTGGTGGTCGGCACTTGGCGGGCGGCGCGGGCCGAAGCGCCGGACCTGACCGAGGCCGAGACCCTAGCCACCCTGGAGCGGCTGGACCCGCTGTGGGACGAACTGTTCCCGGCCGAGCAGGCCCGCATCGTTCGGCTGCTGGTGGAGCGGGTCGAGATCAGTCCCAACGGTGCCGACATCAGGCTCAGGACGGCGGGGCTGGCCAGCCTGGTGTGCGATCTCGGCGGCATCGGGGCCGAGACCCGGAGAGCCGCATGACCACGGCCACCAGCATCACCGTCCGCGTCCCGCTGGCCATCCGCCGCCGTGGCGGGCGGAAGCTCGTCGTTTCGCCAGACGGCGGCATGCCCGGCGCCGCGCTGACGCGCACGCGGGCCGATCCGGCCCTCGTCAAAGCGCTAGCCCGGGCGCACCGATGGAAGCGGCTGCTGGAGAGCGGCCGCTACGCCTCGCTCGGCGAGCTAGCCGCAGCCGAGAAGATCGACCGGTCCTATCTCGGCAAGATGCTGCGGCTAACGCTGCTTGCGCCCGATATCGTTGAGGCGGTCCTGGATGGGCAGCGGACAGCTGATCTGGGACTTCCAGCGCTGCCGGTGCTTATACCCAGCATGTGGGACGCGCAACGCGCTGCGATCGCAACGGCAGCACTGGATGGTTAACCCTCCGAAGCCATGCCGGCCAATAGATTGCAGCCAAGCGCGTCGGCTTGGCCCAATAGTCAGGCCTTGGTTCGTCGGGTATGTCGGGTATGAAGATGCGGTCGGGTTGGACGTGGCACCATCTTGGCAACGTTGGACACCTATCGGTCTGCGGCGCGCCATCTCATCGCCGAGAGCGGGGCGGAGACCTGCTCCAGCGGCTTACCCTCCGCGGCGAACCCGAGCCGCCACTCCGTCAGCGCCGCCACCAGCATGAGCGCCGCCGCCAGCAGGTAGCCCCAGAGGATGTCGGTGCGCTGACCGCCCTCGATCAGCCAGCCGAACAGCGGCGGGCCGACCACGCCGCCCGCAGCGGTCCCGATGGCGTAGAACAGCGCGATCGCCATCGCCCGCATCTCGAGCGGGAAGCTCTCCCCCACCGTCAGGTAGGCGGCGGAGGCGGCGGCCGAGGCGAAGAAGAAGATCACCGTCCAGGCTAGCGTCTGCTCCCAGGCGGAGAGCCAGCCGGCGGCAAAGGCGGCGCCGGTCGCGGCCATCAGGACGCCGGCCAGGGCATAGGTCGCGGTGATCATGGGCTTGCGCCCGATCGTGTCGAAGAACCGCCCGAGCAGCAGCGGTCCCATGAGGTTGCCGAGGGCGAAGGGCAGCATGAACCACCCCACCTCATGCGGCGGGATGCCGTAGAACTTCGTCAGCACCAGCGCATAGGTGAAGAACACCGCGTTGTAGAAGAAGGCCTGGCAGGACATGAGCACCAGGCCGAGGATCGCCCGCTCGCGGTGGCTGTCGAACATGGCGTGCCAGACTTCGGGCAGGCTGGCCGCGCCGCGCCGGTGCAGCACGACATTGCCGTAGGGGTGCGGCGGCAGCGGCCCCTTCACCGCCTCCACGTCCCGCTCGATCCTGCCGACAATCTGCGCCGCCTCCTCCGGCCGGCCATGCAGCATCAGCCAGCGCGGGCTCTCGGGCAGGTGGCGGCGCAGCAGCAGGACGACCGCCGAAAGGGCGCCGCCCACGACGAAGGCGGCGCGCCAGCCGATCTCCGGGTCGAGGATGGCGGGGTCCAGCACCACGAGCGCGGCCACGGCGCCGATCGCCGCGCCGCCCCAGAAGGTGCCGTTGACGCAGAGATCCGTGGTGCCGCGGTAGCGGGCCGGGATCAGTTCCTGAATCGCCGAGTTCACTGCGGCGTATTCCCCGCCGATGCCGGCGCCGGTCAGCGCCCGGAACAGGGCGAAGGACCAGAAGTCCCAGGCGAAGCCGGTGGCGATGCTAGCCAGCATGTAGACGACCAGTGTGACGAAGAAGAGCCGCCGCCGCCCGATCCGGTCCGCCAGCCAGCCGAAGCCGAGCGCGCCGGCGACCGCGCCGATCAGGTAGGCCGAGGCGGCGAGGCCGATCTGGGTCTCGGTCAGGGCGAGGCTCGGGCTCTGGTGGATGGCGCCGGCCAGGCTGCCGACCAGCGTCACCTCCAGCCCGTCCAGCACCCAGGTGATGCCGAGGGCGATGACGACGCGCCAATGGAAGCCGCTCCAGGGCAGCCGGTCGAGCCTGGCAGGAACGTCGGTCTCGAAGCGGTCGCCCACGGCGCGGCCCGGCGTGTCACACATGAGACACTCACTCCCGATAGCGAAGTGGCGACGATGGTCGCATCATCCGTATGAGACTGTAGCGGTACCGTGACCAGCCGCAAGCAAAGTCGCAGTCACTAAGCAAATCGAGTCTTCTCACAAAACTGCCAATTCAGTCTTCATCTTTCCTTTCTTCTAAATCTTTCATGTAGTCGTTCCATATTCCGTTATAGATTTCCGAATACTTAAAGTTGTTGCTGGTTTTGTTTTCAATAGCCCGAATCAATCTATTTAGCCTAGCAGCGAGCACACTCCGTCGCTTTAACTCTAGAACCTCGTCATTTTCGATACAAAATTTGAGCCGCCTTGCCCTAGCGAGGATCAACCAGCGCACGAATGGGCTCTCGCAGACCCTCTTCACACAAAGAGCCGTACTGGCACCTGTCAGCACCGTTGTACCTACAGTGATGGAAGGCAAGATAAACGACCCTGTAAAACCGCCCACAGCAGCACCAGCCAAAGCTGCCGCGAAATCTCCGGGTGTCACGAGCTTTTCCAGAATTTCTTTGTATCCAAAATCGCTCATGGCCGGCGCCTAATCGCGACTGAAATTCGGTCTCGGACACCTGGCGAGGAGAGCTCCTAATGCGGCACCGCAAGTTACGCCAACGCTTTCGGACAGGCTGCCGGACCAGTTTGCGAGCCATCCACCTGCAGTGGCAACGAGGAGTACGAACACGAAGGGACGTCCTTCGCCTTTCCTCAAACGTATTTTGCCGGGAATCCGCATGTTGCAATGATCGCTCGGCACGGAGGAAAGAGGCGGCGCCACGTGTTCCAGTGGCTTTTTCTCCGCGACGAAACCCAAGCGCCACTCTGTCGCAGCGGCAATCAGCATCAACGCTGCGGAAACTAGGTAGCCCCACATCAGATCTTCCGACCTTCCAACCTGAATTATCCGCCCAAACAAAGGCGGACCTATGACACCACCTATAAAGGTACCGGCCGCATAAAACAAAGCGATAGCTGTGGCCCGCATTTCCAACGGGAAGCTCTCGCCCACTGTGAGATATGCTGCGGAAGCAGCAGCCGAGGCAAAGAAGAAAATCAGGCTCCAGACCGCGGTTAATGTCCATGCAGAGAACCAACCCTCACCGAAAGCAAGGCTAGTAACCATCATCATCACCCCTGCTATTCCATAGGTGGCGATGATCATGGGCCTGCGCCCGATTGTGTCGAAAAAACGCCCTAGCAACAGCGGTCCAGCCAAGTTCCCGAATGCAAGCGGCAAGATGTACCAGCCCACGTGCCGCGCCTCGACATGGAAAATACGCATGAGCATTAGCGAATATGTAAAAAACACTGCGTTGTAGAAGAATGCCTGACAAGCCATCAGGACCAGTCCAAGCACCGCTCGGTCTCGGTAACAGTCCATAAGGACTGCTCCAATTTCAAATATTCCGACATGTCCGCGGAGGCGAAGTGCCATCGGACCATATCCTAAAGGCGGCAGTGCACCACGACGTGATTGCACGGCGCGTTCAATTTCTTCAAGAATGCTCTCTGCTTCTTCCAGACGGCCACGCACAATCAGCCATCGGGGACTTTCGGTTAGGTGATGACGCAACCATATTACGGTCAGCGATAGCAATCCGCTGATGACAAAGGCTAGGCGCCAGCCAATTTCAGGTGGGATGAGCGCTGGATCCAGCACTACTAACGACATTATGGCACCGATAAAGGCGCCGCCCCAAAAAGTACCATTGACAGCTAGGTCGGTCCTGCCACGCCGATCTGCCGGAGCTAGCTCCTGGATGGCCGAGTTGATCGCCGCATACTCACCGCCTATGCCGGCACCAGTCAGAGCACGAAAGAAGACAAAGGAGTAAAAATTCCAAGCACAACCGCTAGCAACACTGGCTAACATGTAAATGGAGAGCGTAACAAAAAAGAGGCGTTTTCTTCCCATACGATCTGCCAGCCAGCCAAATGAAAGTGCGCCGCAAATTGCCCCAACCAAATACACCGAAGCAGCACTGCCAATCTGAGTCTCGCTAAGTGCGAGAAAGCCGTTCTTTGCACTCTCGTGAATTGCTCCAGAAAGAGATGCGAATAGCGTCACTTGGAGTCCGTCGAGGGCCCAAGATATACCGAGTGCCGTTACCGCTCGTGTATGCCAGTCGTCCCATTTCAATCGATCCAGTCGAGCTGGCACATTAGTTATGCCGTCTAGTATCAATGCATCGCTCATGTCTATATTCACTTTCTTGGATGAAACTGCTCTTGTTTTATAGGTCCACTCTGCAGGCGGACTACTGAAACTGCTCTGAGCTACCTAAGTTCGTGCACCAAAGGCCATGATCAGGCGTCCGAGAATCGGATTCCGGAACCAGCAGAGAAAGGACGCTCAGAGTCGAGTTTAGCATTATTCTACGCGCTCCGCGCACAATTCGAGCGCAATGGCTCGAGCACCAACTTGCCTCACCGGCGGGAACAACGCTCCGCGCACCACTCGCTCCAGTACGCCGGCGAGGCGACTGACAGGGTTCTTGGCGGTCACCTCAACTATTCTGTTGTACTCGACCTGCTATCATTGTGCCCGAAACCGCATGAATACACCTTTGCGGGAAGCACAGCAGCATGCATGATCCTTGATCTGTGCTCTACCGTACACGAGGGTAGTCGGTCGCGCGCCCCGATTAGGCTTACATCCAAGCCACCACCGATTTGCCATGCTGGCCAGCGCCACACCGTCTTCTCTGTAGCCGTGTCGAATGGGCCAATGGTCTCGAAGAGAACCTATACCTATGGTTGTTTTGGAGCCTTGGGGACGTTATGTTTCGGTTTCGATTGGGCGCGAGCGGAATGATGACGTTAAGAGTGCAGGAGTTTGGCGCAGAGCATACGCTACTCAAGCAGGAGGTTGTGCTGGACTACCTGCGGGCCTACCTTACCGTGATGCGGAAACAGCGATTCCGCCTGTCCTACATCGATGCTTTTGCCGGCTCCGGTTGGCGCCGCAGCGGCACGGACGCCATTCAGGATGGCCTTCTCCTTCAGGACAAGGAGGCGGCGATGGGCTGCGCCCTCTCTGTGCTGCGGATGCCCAAGGATTTCCGGTTCCATCGCTATGTGCTTGGTGACTTGATGAGGGGCAACGTTCGCTCCCTCCGCGCCGCATACGATGCCGCCCTGGCAGGGGGCGAAAACGTCCCTCCACCCGAGGCAGTGCAGATCCTGCGCGGCGATGCGAACCGCCTTGTAGAGGCCGAATGCCAGCGCCTGGAAAAGTTGCCGAACGACCGCGCGGTGATGTTCCTCGACCCCTACGGTATGCAGGTGTCCTGGCGGACGCTCGAGCGCATCGCCATCTCGGGCAAGATTGACCTATGGCTCCTCGTCCCGACAGGGATGGCACTCGCGCGGGTGATGCCCCGGCATGGCGATGTTCCGCCCAGTTGGCGCAAAGCGCTGGATCGCTTTTTCGGCGGACCGGATTGGAAGAGCGACCTTTTTACGCAGACCGAGCCTGATCTTTTCGGTGTCTCAACCCAGCGGCGCGACGCAACCCTGCAAGACATTACTGACTACGTTCTGAGACGGCTGCGCGACCTATTCGGACCCGGCGTTCATCCATCCGGTCTCGATCTCAGCATCGCCGGAAGACGCTCTTATCTGCTCGCCTTCGCCTGTGCGAATCGCAACTCAGCAGCCTTCGGACCCGCTCTCAGAATCGCAGACCACCTCATGCGCGAGGCGAAAGGTGCGCGCTGACAACTCATCTGGCGGGCAGCTGGTCCCAGATTTGCCCATCCAGGACACGGCCAGCCTTGGCCTTAGATAGACGAACCAAAGAGAGCTGCCCTGCCTTTCCGACCGTGCGTGGCATCAGGTGTGCATTCGCTTCCGCAGGCGCCCAGGAACCCCACTGCTTAAAATGAAAAGCAACCTGCGTCTGAATGCACTGGTCTCTTAGCGAGCGAAACCAGACCGGGTTCGAGGGCCTTGCCCGCGGCCCGCTCTCACCGCCGGCAATAACCCAGTGAACGGCTCGCGCCTTCAGCCAAGCGGACAAGTCGAGTGGACCGAGCAAAGGCTCGCAGGAGAGAAAACGGATGCGCGCCGGCACGGAAGCCAGGGCTGGAATCCGCCTCTCCGCCCAGAGTTGTGTCTCGACCGTCGCTCCCAACCACACGTTCTCTGGCCAGGCATCTCGCCAAGGCGCTAACGCTGCGGCCCGATCCGGGCGTTTGGTCAGCAGCAGCCAGTCCAGCATCGGCGTCTCGGCGATCAGCGCACCAAGGCGCTCACGCCAGGGATCAAGATCCCGACGATCCTCGAAAACATCTGCCATACTGGCGCAGAAGACCCGCCTGCGACGCCCCTCCTGCTGGGCCGCCCTGTTCCAGCGGAGCGGCTCGCGCCAGTGGTCCTCCCCGAAGAAACGCCGTTGGGCACGCGCGCCCCACTCAGCTAAGCCAAACCGACCGGCGATCGTCTCTGCGTAGCAGTGTTTGCAGGCGGGGGACATTCGCACGCACCCCATCCATGGGTTGAATGTGCTGTCCGTCCACTCGATTTTGGTATCTTTCGCCAAGCGCTCACCGCTTCCGATTCTCGTTTTGTACCCGGATGAGCCGGAAATTTCTAGAGTCCACTCGCGTCGGCTCGGTGGCGCCGCAGCAAGAATAGGATGCCGCAACGCTTCGCTGCCGCTGGTTCCCCTACTGTGAGGACGCAGCGCGCCGAGGCGCCTATACGGCTTTGTCGGGTGAGTTGGTCCCCAGAGCCGAACGACCAGGCAATCGAAACTCCAACCAACGCGGGAGTTGCCGCTCGGAGACCGGCCTTTTTCCTGGATCCGAACCTTGGGACTAAATCGGCCAAGTCCCCAGGTTCGGAGAGAATCCGGCGTCCGGAGAGCGCTTCGGGCTCTCGTTGCGATCCCGCACTCCCCAGGTCACCGCGCAAACCCTGGCGAAACCTGCGCTTCCGCGCGGTCGCCAGCCAACCGGAGAGCGAGTTTGTGGGGAGGAATGGTGTCCCCGGCGGGATTCGAACCCACGGCCCCCAGATTAGGAATCTGGTGCTCTATCCTGCTGAGCTACGGAGACCCAGCAGAGCGCATACCACGCCCGGCGCCCGCCGCGAAGCACCCGTCCCGTCCGCGGGCGCAAGCAACCCGCCCCGGCCCGCCCCCGTTGGCGCATCACACCCAATGGAGGCACGCCCGATGGCCAGTTCAATCCAGGACATCTACATCACCGGCCTGCGCAACGCCCATGCGCTGGAGGCCCAGGCAGACCAGCTCCTCTCCCGCCAAGTGGAGCGGATCGAGAACTACCCCGCCATGCGGCAGCGCCTGCAGCAGCATATCGAGGAAACGCGCCGGCAGTCCCAGCGCCTCGAGCAGATCCTGCAGGCCCATGGCACCAGCGAGAGCACGCTGAAGGACCTCGCCACCGGCTTCATGGGCAACATGGCCGCCCTGGCGCATGCCCCGATGCAGGACGAGGTGCTGAAGAACAGCTTCGCTAACTACGCCTTCGAGCATTTCGAGATCGCCTCCTACCGCGCCCTGATCGAGATGGCGCAGCAGGCCGGCGACCAGCAGGGCATCCAGCTCCTGCAGGAGTCGCTGAAGGAGGAGATCGCGATGGCCGAATGGGCCGGCCAGAACCTGCCGGACGTCGTGCAGACCTATATCCGGCTGGAGACCCAGGGAAAGAAGTCGGGTATCTGAACACCTCGCGCGGGTGGCGGCCGCAGCGCCGTCCCGCGACCACGACCACCCGGCCGGATGCCCGCGGCCGGGTGGCACCGTGCCATCCGCCTGACCTGCTGCCGAGCTCGGCTGATGCGCGCGCGGCTTGCATGCCCAGGGCCGCGCGGCGCGCCACGTGACGCAGTCGGTCCCCGCGCTCTCAGCCCCGTCGCCGGAACCGCTCCACCGCGCTGACCAGCGCGGTGCGCACCCCGGGCTCGAGCGCCGAATGCCCGGCATCCGGCACCACCGTCAGCCGCGCCCGCGGCCAGGCCGCCACCAGGTCGAAGGCGGTCTCCGCCGGGCAGACCATATCGTAGCGGCCCTGCACCACCTCGGCCGGGATATGCGCGATGCGGTCCATATGGGCCAGCAGGCCGCCCTCCGGCAGGAAGAGGTCATGCGCGAAATAATGCGCCTCGATCCGGGCGAGGCCGAGCGCGGTGCGGTCCTGCGCGAAGCTCGCGACCGTGTCGGGGCTCGGCAGCAGCGTGCTGCAGCTTCCCTCGTACTGGCTCCAGGCCCGCGCCGCCGGCAGGTGGACCATCGGGTCGGGATCGCAGAGCCGGCGCAGGTAGGAGCCGAGGATGTCCTGCCGCTCCTCCGGCGGAAGATGCTCGACGAAGGCGGACCAGGCATCGGGGAAGACCCGGCGCAGCCCGGTCAGGAACCACTCCACCTCCTCCTTGCGGCCGAGGAAGACGCCGCGCAGCACGCAGCCGGTCACGCGCTCGGGATGCGCCTGGGCATAGGCGAGCGCGAGGGTCGAGCCCCAGCTTCCGCCGAAGAGCAGCCAGCGCTCGATGCCGAGTGACTTCCGGAGCGCCTCGATATCGCCGACGAGGTGCTGCGTGGTATTATCCCGCAATTCGCCAAGGGGCCGGGACCGGCCCGCGCCGCGCTGGTCGAAGATCACCACCCGCCAATGGCCGGGATCGAAGAAGCGCCGATGCACGGCGCCGGCGCCGGCGCCCGGGCCGCCGTGCAGGAACAGCACGGGCTGGCCGCGTGGGCTGCCCACCTGCTCCCAGTACATGACATGGCCGCCCGAGAGGGGCAGCAGGCCGGTTTCGTAGGGTGCGATGTCGGGGAACAGGTCGCCGCGTGGCATGCCGGCAATATCCCCATGCGCGGCGCCGGGAGCAACACCGGCGACGTCGCAAACACGCATGCGGGGATTCGTCCCCGGCATGGCTTGGCGGAGGCGCCACCCCCCTTCGCCTTTCGCGGCATCGTGCCTAGGTTCTGGGTGATGCCGGTCCCCTCACCTGCCCCCTCCCGCCCGCCAGCCGCCGAAGCGATGCCGCGCTGCGCGGTCTGCGGCACGGGCAGCCGGCAGCCGCCCTTCCGGCCCGACCCGCCGGAACAGGCGCCGGACCTCGACCTCCGGCCCGGGGAGCCGGTGCGCTCCACCATGGCGCGCTGGCTGCAGCAATGCCCCTCCTGCGGCTATGCCGCGCCAAACATCACCAAGGCCCATCCGGCGGCCGCGCAGGCCGTCGCCGCCGCCCCCTTCCGCGCCCTGCTGGCCGAGGCCAGCTATCCGCCGCTCGCCCGCCGCTTCCTGGCCTGGGCACATGTGCTGGAGGAAACCGGGGCGCTGCATGCGGCGGCCGAGGCGACGCTGCAGGCCGCCTGGGTCGCCGACGACCTCCGCCGCGACGACTTGGCCCGCCTCTGGCGGCTGGAGGCGGTGGCACTCTGGCGGGCCGGCCCGCCGCTCGACGCCGAGCAGACGGTGCGGGTGATCGATGCGCTGCGCCGGGCGGAAGCCTGGACCGATGCCGCCGCGACCGGGGAGACGCTCGGCCTCGCCGACCCGCCCGAGGCGGTGGCGCAGGTGATCAGCCTGGAACTCCGGCTGATCGCGGCGCGCGATCCGGGCCGGCACACGGTGGCGACGGCGCTGCCGCCGCCCTCGCGCCGGCCGCATGCCTCGCACCAGAAGATCGCGCCGCGGGGCGAGGGGCTGATGGCCCGGCTGAAGCGCTGGCTCGGGCGGGGCTGATCCCCCGGCCCGCCCATGGCGGGGTCCGGCAGAGTGTTATAGTATAACATCATGGTCCCACCGCTCTCCCGTCGTGCCCTGCTGCCGATCGCGGCCCTCTGCCTTGCTGCCCGGCCCGGCCGCGCGCAGCCGCGCCCGGCGGTGGTCGCCTCCTTCTCCATTCTCGGCGACATGGTCCGGCAGGTCGCGGGCGACCGCGTCGCGCTGCGCGTGCTGGCGGGGCCGGAGACGGATGCGCATGTCTTCCAGCCCCGCCCCTCGGAGGCGGAGGCGATCCGCGGCGCCGCCCTGGTGCTCCGCAACGGCCTCGGCTTCGAGCCCTGGCTGGACCGGCTGCTCGGCAGCACCCGCTTCGCCGGCGTGGTGGTGACCGCGACGGAGGGCATCGCCGCCCGCCGCGCCGACCCGATGGCGGGCCACGGCCCCGAGGCACCCGACCCGCATGCCTGGCAGGATGTCCGGCTCGCGCAGGCCTATGTCCGGAACATCGCGGCCGGCCTCGCGCCGCTCGATCCCGGCGCGGTGGAGGGGGCGGCGCGCTACCTCGCCCGGCTCGCGGCGCTCGAGGATTGGGTGCGCGGGCGCCTTGCCGCCGTGCCGGCGGAGCGGCGCGTGCTGGTCACCAGCCACGGCGCCTTCGGCTATTTCGCCGCGGCCTATGGCGTGCGGGTCCTGGCGCCGCAGGGCCTGGGCGGGCAGGCCCAGCCCTCCGCCGCCCAGGTCGCGGCGCTGATCCGCCAGATCCGGGAGGAGCGGATCACCGCCGTCTTCCTGGAAGGCCTCGGCAGCCAAGCGGTGATGGAGCGCCTGGCGCGCGACGCGGGCACCGCGCTCCGCGGCCGCCTCTATGCCGATACGCTCTCGGCGCCGGACGGCCCGGCCCCGACCTACGAGGCGATGGTGCGGCACAACCTGGACCTGATGGTCCCGGCGATGCTCGCGTGAGCGGCGTCGCCCTGCGGGCGGGACGGAACCGGATCCTTGCCGAGGGGTTCCGGCTGGCCTGATGGACCCCGCCACCCTCGCCCTGCTCGCGCCCGGTATCCCGCCGGACTGGCTCGACCCGCCCGACCTCGCCACGGCGCGGGAGGCGCAGATCGCCCTCTCGGCGCGCGTGATACGGGAGGACGCGCACCCGCCGGTGCGGCGCCTCGGCGGCGTCGACATCAGCAATACTCGCTTCGACCCAGAGGGCCGGGTCTATGCCGCGGTGGTGGTCCTGGACTGGCCAGGCCTGACCGTCGTCGCCCAGGCCTCCGCGGTCGCGCGCGCGGCGATGCCCTATGTCCCCGGCTATCTCGGCTTCCGGGAGGTGCCGGCGCTGCTGGCGGCCTGGGCGAAGCTGCCGGAGAAGCCGGACCTGGTGCTGGTGGACGGCCATGGCATCGCGCATCCGCGCGGCTTCGGGATCGCCGCGCATCTCGGCGTGGTGCTCGACATCCCGAGCATCGGCGTCGCCAAGTCGCCGCTGGTCGGCCGGCCGGAGGCGCCGCTCGGCGAGGAGCCGGGCGCGACCCAGCCGCTGCTCTGGAAGGGCCGCCGCCTCGGCACGGTGCTGCGGTCGAAGCGGCGGTCCAACCCGCTCTATCTCTCGACCGGCCACCGGATCTCGGAGGCCGGGGCGGTGGACTGGGTGCAGCGCTGCCTGCGCGGCTACCGCCTGCCGGAGCCGACGCGGCAGGCGCATCTGGCGGCGAATGCGGCACGGCGGGCGGCCGTGTGAGCCGCGGCGCCCCGCCCGGCCGGCATCGCCCGGTGCACCGCCCCGACCTTTGCAAGGCCGGGCGGCGCAGGTCACGTGCGCCGCCTTAGCGAACCCCTCGGGGTTCGCGCGACAACAGAATCCTGGGTAGGCTTTCGCCTCAAGGGGTTGGGCCGCACGACGTGTAGCCCACCCGCGAAAGGCTGCTGAGCGTCATCCCGCCGCCAACCGCTTCGCCGCATCCCGCACGAAGGCGACGCGGGCCAGCCAGCCGGCGCCGAACTCCCCGAAGCCCGGCAGCCCGCGGTAGTAGGCCTCCCGCTCCCGGGCGTAGCGGTCGATGAGGTCCGGCCCGTGGCAGGCGCGCACCGCCTCCAGCGTCTTCGGCCCGACCGCGCCGTCCACCTTGGCGCCCGCCAGCCGCTGCAGCAGGGAGACCGCGCGGCCCGGCCCGGCATTCACGCCGAAGTCGAAGACCATCAGGTCGATGCCCGGCGGCAGGTCGTCGCAGCGCATCGCGTTCCAATAGAGAGCGCGATAGATCTCCCGCGCCTCGGCCTGCGACAGGGCGCGCACATCCTCGGCCGTCAGCGGCCGGACGGAGCCGCCCTCCAGCGCGGCGCGGTAGGTCTGCAGCACCCGCAGGGTGATGCCGAAATTCGTCGCGCCGCCGGGGTCGCGCGGGTTGTCGACGAAGCCGCCCTCCTTGCCCAGCACCACCTCCACGCAGCGGTCGAAGGCGCCCGGGCGTGGCCCCGCAGCCGGACGGGCGGTCGCGGCAACGGCGCTGCGCACCACCTCGGCGATGGCGGCCGGGGCCGCGGCGGACGGCGCCGCCGTCGCGCGGGTGATCGCGCTGTCCACGAGCCCCGCCTGCCGGCCGAGCACGTCCTGCACCAGCGCATCCTTGCCGCGCGAGGAGGAGGAGGAGCCGATCCAGAAATTGATCACCGCCGTGAAGGCCGCGACCAGCGCCCCGAGGACGATGTTGAGGATGGCGACCTTGTTCTGGTCCTGCAGGTCGACGCCGCGGCCGGTCATCAGCAGGATCACGATGGCGACGAAGCTGGCGATGACGGTGCCGGAGGTGACGGCCGGCATCCAGGCCAGCGCGCTCCCCGCCTGCCCCAGCGCCTGCATGGTGCCCCGCGCCCCCTCGCGGTCGCGGATCTCCTCCCGCAGACCGTCGAGCTCCGACTGCCGGCGCTTCTCCTCCGCCGCCAGCCGGGCCCCTTCGGCCTCGGCCGCGATCTTCGCCAGCTCGATCCGGAGCTGGGAGGCGAGCGTCGGGTCGGCATCGAGCCTCGCCTTGGCGGCGGCGGCATCGCTCTCGCCGGTCACGGTCGTCACGATGTCGGCGACCCGGGAGGTCACGGTCCCGGCGGTCTCGCCGAAGAGGAGCCGGGCCAGATCCGGCAGGACGGAAAGCCCGAGGGCGATCAAGGGAGCCACGGATACGCCTCCTATTCCGCATTTTGAAAGGATTTTATTCCTTTCGACGGCGAATTGCAATCGTTTCGTGTGCTCCACCTAGGGCGGCGCTGGCCTGGCACGACCGGCCGGGCTAAGCCGCGCGCATGCACCGGCTCTGGCTCGCCCTCGGCGCCCTCTTCGGCCTCGGCGCCGTCGCCCTCTCCGCCTGGGCGGCGCATGGCGCGCCGGCGCGGCTCGACGCCCATGCGCTGGTCGCGCTCGACAACGGCATCACCATGCAGGGCTGGCACGCCCTCGCCCTGCTCGGCGCCGCGCTCTGGGCGGAGCGGCGCGGCGGCGCCCTGCCGCATGTCGCGGCCGCCGGCTTCGCGCTCGGCCTGCTGCTCTTCTGCACGGGCGTCTATGCCAGCGCGATCGGCGGCGTCTCGCTCGGGCCGGTGGCGCCGCTTGGCGGCATCATGCTGATGGCGGCCTGGGGCGTGCTGGCGGCCTCCGCCCTGGTCCGGCGGTGAGCGGGGCGCCCATCGCGGCCGCCTACCTGGCCGCCGAGGGCTTCGAGCGCGACCTGGCGGAGGAACTGCGCCTTGCCGGCCGCAGCATCGCTGCCTGGCATGGCCGCCTCGCCCTCTCGCCCGATCCGCCGGCGCCCATGGTCTGGTCGCTCGACACCTGGACCGACCCGCGGGAAGTGCCGGCGCCCTCGGTGAAGGCGGCCGCCGACGCGCTGCGCGCTATCCAGCGCAACTGGGGCCTCTACGCCGCCGCCCACCACCGCCGCGCCGCGCTGATCGAGGACCGGCTGCCGCCGGTGAAGGCGCGGCCGCTAACCTTCCCCGAGCCGGCGCCGACCGGGCATCTCGGCGCCTGGACGCTGCTGGCGCCGGACCGGCTGCTGGCCAGCCCGACCAAGACCAGCCCCTTCGTCAACGGCGAGGTCCGCTTCGTCGAGGACCGGGAGGGCCCGCCCAGCCGCGCCTATCTCAAGCTGTGGGAGGCGCTGACCCGCGCCGGCCGCTGGCCGCAACCGGGCGAGACCTGCCTGGATCTGGGGGCGTCGCCGGGCGGCTGGACCTGGGCGCTGGCGAGGCTGGGCGCCGAGGTGACGGCGGTGGACAAGGCGCCGCTCGACCCGGCGGTCGCCGCCATGCCCGGCGTCACCATGCGGCAGGAGAGCGCCTTCGGCCTCGACCCGCGGGACCAGCCGCCGGTCGACTGGCTGTTCAGCGACATCATCTGCTACCCCGCGCGGCTGCTGGCCCTGGTCCGGCGCTGGCTGGAGGCGGGCAAGGCCCGCAACCTCTGCTGCACCATCAAGTACCAGGGCGAGACGGACCACGCCGTCACGGCGGAATTCGCCGCCATCCCCGGCGCCCTGGTCTTCCACGGCGCGCACAACAAGCACGAGGCGATGGTGGTGCGGCTGGCCGGGTAGCGCCGGCTTTCACAGGCGCGGCGCGCCGGCTATATTGCCGGCGATACGAGGGTGAGCCATGACCACGGTGCCCCAGCGACGCGCCCTGGATGCCCATCGACGCCGGCTCGCCGAACGCGGCCTCGGGCGGTTCGAGGTGCGCGGCCTCGCCTCCGACAAGGCCTTGCTCCGCGACCTGGCGCGCCGCCTCGCCGCCGGTGACGAGGCGGCGGGTGCGTTGCGCGCGGATCTCGCCCGCCGCCTCGGGGGCGAAACCCCGAAGGTCGGCGGCATCCTCGCGGCGCTCCGCCGTTCTCCCCTGGTCGGGACCGATCTCGAGCTGGCACGCGAGGAGAGCGCGGGGCGCGACGCCGGGCTGTGACCACGGGCTGGCTGCTCGACACGAACATCGTCAGCGAGGCGGTGAAGCCGCAGCCCTCCGCCGCCCTCCTGAACTGGCTCGGCGCGCAGCCGGATGCGGCGCTCCATATCGCGGCGCTGACACTGGCGGAGATCCGCCGCGGCATCCTGGAGAAGGCGCCCGGCCGACGTCGGCGCGCGCTGGAGGCGTGGTTCGCCGGCCCGGAGGGACCGCAGGCCCTCTTCGCCGGCCGCATCCTGGCCTTCGACGATCGCGCTGCCCTCGCCTGGGCCAGGCTGATGGTCGAAGGAAGGGAGACCGGCCGCCCGCGCAGCGCGCTCGACATGATCATCGCGGCGACGGCCGAGGTGCATCGGCTGACCATCGTGACCGCGAACGAGCGGCATTTCCGCGATGCGGGCGTCGCCTGGATCAACCCGGTACGCGGAGAGGGCTGAACGCCTACCGCTCCCGCAGCCCTTCCCGCCGCACCCGCAGCACCGGCTCGAGGAAGTAGGACAGCACCGTCCGCGTGCCGACCTTCACCTCGGCCGAGACCGCCATGCCCGGCAGCAGCCGGAAGCCCGCAGGCGCATCCGGCAGCAGCGTGGAGTCCAGCGCGACCCGCGCATGGTGCACCGGCTGCCCGGCGCCGGAGGGCAGCGCATCCGCATCCACCACCCGCACCGCGCCCTGCAGCATGCCGTGCCGCTGGAAGGAGAGCGCCGAGAGCTTCACCCGCGCCTCGGCCCCCGGATGCACATGGCCGCTATCGGCCGGACCGAGTTCCACCTCCGCCTCCAGCGCGGTGGCGGCGGGGACCAGCGTGACCAGCGTCTCCGCCTCCTGCACGACGGAACCGACCGAGCGCCGCCCGACCTCCAGCACGATGCCGTCCGCCGGCGCGCGCAGCACCACCAGGGCCCGCCGCCGCTCCGCCGCGGCAAGCTGCTGCGCCAGCACCTCCAGGTCGCGCCGCGCCTCGATCAGCCGCTCGGCCGTCTCGCGCCGCCAGCCATGGCGGTAGGCATCGCGCTCGGCCGCCAGGCCCTCGAGCTGCCGGGCGGCGTCCGCGAGCTCGCCGCGCGTCGTCTCGATCTGCGCCTCGAGGTCGAAGCGCGCGGTCTGGGCGTCGAGCAGCGACAGCCGCGTGCCGGCATCCCGCGCCCGCAACTCCTGCCGCATCCCCTCCACGTCGCGCGCGATGGCGAGGCGCGCGCCCTGCGCCCGGAGCTGTGCCGCGAGGGAGCCAATGCGGGTGCGCAGGCGGCGGTCGGACGCCTCGAAGCCGGCGAGGCGGGTCGCCTGCTCAGCCAGGCGCTGCGCCGAGAGCCGCGCCTCCAGCGCCGCGGCGGCCTCCGGCGCGGCGGGCGCATAGGCCTGCCCCTCCATCTCCGCCGAGAGCCGCGCGACCTGCACCGCGAGCAGCGCATGGCGGTGCTCCAGCTCGCCCGCCGCCGCCTCGGCCAGGGTCGGGTCGAGCGTGGCGAGGACCTGGCCGCGCTGCACGCGCTGGCCGGGCACCACCTCGATCGCCCGCACCACGCCGCGCTCGAAGGGCTGCACCACCATCGGCCGCTCGACGGTCACCACGCGGCCGGGCGCGGTGACGACGCGGTCGAGCTGCGCCGAGGAGGACCAGGCGAGCGCCCCGGCGATCAGGGCGCCGAGCGGGTAGAAGACGCTGCGCAGCGGCAGCGGCAGGCGGCGGTCGAGCACCGCCTGCGCCGCCGGGTGCAGGGAGAGAGCCAGGTTCATGGTCGTCACTCCGCTGCCAGCATGACCGGGGCCGCCATGGCCGGCTGCGCCGACCAGAGCTGCCGATAGGCCAGGCAGCCGCGGAGCAGCTCGGCATGCGTGCCGAAGCCGGCGATGCGGCCGCGGTCCAGCACCAGGATCGCGTCCATCCCCTGCACGGCGGCGAGGCGGTGGCTGACCAGCACCAGGGTGCGGCCCGCGGCGGCGACGTCCAGGTTCCGCTGGATCTCCGCCTCGGTCTCCATGTCGAGGGCGCTGGTCGCCTCATCGAAGACGAGGATCGGCGGCCGGCGCAGCAGGGCGCGGGCGATGGCCAGGCGCTGGCGCTGCCCGCCCGAGAGGTTCACCGCCCCTTCCTCCAGCAGGCTGTCATAGCCATCGGGCATGCGACGGATGAAGCCGTCGGCACCGGCCTGCCCGGCGGCGTCCTGGATGTCGTCGAAGGAGGCGCCGGGCTCGGCGACGGCCAGGTTCTCCCGCACCGTGCCGCGGAACAGGAAGCTCTCCTGCGGCACCACGCCGATGGCCCGGCGGAGATGCGCGCGGTCGAGGTCGGCGAGGTCGTGGCCGTCCACCAGGATGCGCCCGGCGGTCGGCGCCAGCAGCCCCTGCGCCAGGCGGATCAGCGTGCTCTTGCCCGAGCCGCTGCGGCCGACGATGCCGAGCGTGCTGCCGGCCGGGATCTCGAGGTCGATGGCCTCGAGCGCCGTGGCGGTGCTGCCCTCATAGGCGAAGGCGACGCCCTCGAAGCGGAGCCCGCCGCGCAGCACAGGGCGCAGGCCGCGGCCGCCGGCGGCCTCGGGCGCGGCCTCCATGACGCGGGCGAGCTGCCGGGCGGCCGTCGCCGCCTCCTGCCAGCTCTTGATGAGCGAGATGAAGTACATCAGCGGCCCGGTGGCGCGCCCGGAGAGCATCTGGAAGGCGACGAGCTGGCCGATGGTCAGCGACCCCGCGAAGACGAGCTGCGCGCCGGTGAAGATGACCGCGACCGCCATCAGCCGCTCCAGCGCCTGGGTCAGCGTGCGCGCCCTGGTGCCGAGCCATTGCAGGTCCCGCGCCCGGTCGAGCGCGGTCGCCGTCGCCGCCTCCCAGCGCGCCTGGCGGTTCGCCTCGAGGCCGAGGGCCTTGACCGTGGCGATGCCGTGCAGCGTCTCGACCAGCAGCGCTTGGCGCTCCCCCTGCGCGGCGTAGTTGGCGTCCATCCGCCGGCGGAAGGGGCCGGAGAGGCCGGCACTGACCAGCGCGATCAGCCCGGAAAAAGCGAGCACCACGGCCGTCAGCGCCGGGCTGAAGGAGAGCAGCAGGGGCAGCAGCACCAGCAGCGCCGCAAGCTCGGTGAAGGAGAAGAACAGGCCCTGCGTCAGGAAGCCGCGCACGGCCTGGTCCTGCTGCAGGTCGCGCACCAGCGCGCCGGCCTGGTGGCGGACGAAGAAGGGCAGCGGCAGGGAGAGGGCGTGGCGGAAGACCCGCGCGGCGGTGGCGACGTCGATCTTCGGGTTGGCGTGCAGCAGCAGCGTGTCGTGCACCAGGCCGATGGCGGCATCGAAGCCGATCGCCAGCACCACGCCGATGGTCAGCACCAGCAGCGTCGATTCCGCGTGGTGGACCACGACCTTGTCCAGCACCGCCCCGAAGAAGAGCGGCGTGACCATCCCCAGCACATGCAGCAACAGCGCGGAGAGATAGGCCTCCGCGAAGAGCCGCCGGTGCTGGAGGAGGTCGGGGAGGAAGGAGCGGAGGCCGAAGCCCCGCCCGGCGCCTTGCGGCTGGCCCATTGTGATCACCTTCGGGATGAGGGCAGCCGAGGCCCAAAAATCACGAAGATTTGTATACAATATTTCAGGGCTGTCAATCGTCGATTGCGCGCACGCCACCCCTGCTCATGTCCTCGGCGAAGGGTCCATACCGACCGCCGGGCGATCCGGCACCGCTCAGCCCTCCAGGTCGTGCAGCGTCCGGAAGGCGCGCCAGAGCACCCGCGGGTCGAAGCGGCCCTGATGCACCGGCGGCGGCACGCGCCCCGCCCCGAACAGTGCCTGCACCGCGGTCCAGGCCGAGCGGACCGAGTACTCGACCGTGAAGACCACGTCCTCCGGCAACTCGCAGAACTGGCCGAGGAAGGCGAAATTCGCCGCGCCCTCCGGCCGCACCGCCGGCCGGTCGCCGGGGCCGCGGCAAAGGAACTGGCTGGTGATGAAGGGCATCAGGCAGGGAATGCAGGTGGTCGTCGCCAGGATCCGCTCGGCTGCCTCCCCGCCCAGGCCGAGCTGGGCCAGCACCTCCTGCATGATCTCGCGGCCGGTGCAGGCAAGCATCGGCTTCGCCACGGCATCGCCCGGCCGGTCCACCTTCAGGCCATAGCCCCAGAGGACCTGCACCTCCTCCGGCTGGTCCGCGAAATGCGGCTGGTGCGGCAGGACGATGGAGAGCAGCCAGCCGGACTCCGCGAAGGTGATCAGGCCGCCTTCGCCCGGCACGTTGCCGGTGAAGTCGCGCACCATGCGGAACAGCGCGGGATCGCGCAGCGTGGCGGTGAAGGACACCCAGCGCGAGTCCGGGACATGCCGGTCGAAGACCACCGGCCGGCCGAATTCCGGCCGCCCATCGGCGATGCGTTCCCACAGGCGCCAGGCCGCGCCCTCCGTCCGCTCGCGCGGCGCCGGCGCATGGTCGGTGTCCCCGAAGCTTGAGGCATCGGTCATCGAACCGAGGGTGACGAGGACGCGGTCCTCCGCGCCCACCTCGATCCGGCGGGGTCCGCCGGGCCCTTCGCAAAGGATCGCGGCGATGCGCCTTGCCTGGCCCGCCTCGGCGAATTCCAGGTCGGTCACGCGCGTGCGGTGCTCGACGCGCACGCCCCGCTCGGCGAGCCAGGCCTGCAGCGGCCGCACCAGCGAGTCGTACTGGTTGTAGCGGGTGCGCAGGATGCCCTCGAGCCGGCTGAAGCCGCCGATCAGGTGCATGAAGCGCAGCAGGTAGCGGCGGAATTCCACGGCGGAGTGCCAGGGCTGGAAGGCGAAGGTGGTGCACCACATCAGCCAGAAATTCGTCTCGAAGAAGCTGGCCTCGAAGTGGTCGGCGATGCTGCTGCGGCCGAGCATGCCCTCGGGCTCCAGCCCCAGCCGCTCCAGCGTCAGGATGTGCCGCTCCGCGAGCCCGAAGGCCGGCGTGTCGAGCCGCCGCCCGGCCCGCACCAGCCGGGCCTTGGACTGGCTGCGGATCACCCGGTTCCAGGCGAGGATCTCCTCCGTCACCGTCCGGTCGCGGGCGAGCGTCGGGATGGAGGAAAACAGGTCGAAGGTGCAGCGGAACTCGGCCTCCAGCATGCGGCCGCCGCGGATGACATAGCCTCGCTCCGGGTCGCCGGCGCCGTCCAGGCTGCCGCCGAGGCGATCCTCCGCCTCCAGGATTGTGATGACATGGCCGGGGACATCCGCCTCCCGGATCATGAAGGCGGCCGCGGCGAGGGAGGCGATGCCGCCCCTCACGCAATAGGCCCGGATGCCGCCGTGATCCGGCCTGCGGCCGTGGTGAAGACCCTGCATCGCGCGGTCTCCTGCACAGTTGGCCCCGGGATGCGAGCGCAGCACACGCCGGCCGTGCAAGGCGAAACCAGCCGCGTCGCGGCAATGCGAAGCGCGCCTCAGCAGTGGCGCTTCGGCAGTTCCTCCAATTGCCGCTTCACCTGCCTGTCCTTCTCCGTCAGCGGCGGCGGCTCGGCCGGGGCGACGCCTTCCGGCACGGCATCGCCGGGGTCGCGGTCGGGCCGGGCCTCGATGCCGCGGGCATCGTCGCCGACCTCGCTGCCGGGGCCGGGGATGCCCTCCGGCACCGCATCGCCCGGGTCGTGGTAGCCGGGGTCGCTCGGGTCGTGGGTCGGCTCGTCGGGCTCGCGGGTGCGGGGCGGCTGGGCCATGGCGTCCTCCTGCCTGTCGGGACCTGACGCACGGCGGCGGCGCGTGGTTGCCGGCGCGCGGTTGCCGGGGCGGCGGGCGGGCGGCACCATCCGGCCGAGCCGGAGGAACGCCCATGCTGCCCAGCCTGACCATCCAGGAGGTCGCGGTGCGCGCGGTCGACGCGCCGCTCGACCCGCCGCTGCGCAACAGCCTGAACGTGATCCCGCGCGCCCCGCTGGTGATCGCGGAGGTCCGGACGCGGGAGGGCGTGGCGGGCCATGCCTATGTCTTCCCCTATACGCCCGTGGCGCTCGGCGCGACCGCGGCGCTGGTGCGGAACATCGGTGCCGGCCTCGCCGGCCGGGCCCTGGCGCCGGCGACGCTCTGGGCGGAGCTGCACAATTCCTTCCGTATCCTGGGCACGGAGGGGCTGGTGCAGATCGCCCTCTCCTGCCTCGACATGGCGATGTGGGACGCGCTGGGGCGGGCGGCCGGCCAGCCGCTCTGCCGGCTGCTCGGGGCGGAGCCCCGCGCGGTGCCGATCTATGCCTCGCTGCGCGGCTGGGGCGCGGCGATGCTGGCCGAGGAGGCCGGGCAGGCCGTGGCCGCGCTCGGCGCGGGGGCGGTGAAGTTCAAGCTCGGGCAGCCGCGGCTGGAGGACGACCTGGACACGGTCCGTGCCGTGCGCGAGGCGGTCGGCCCGGGCGTGGACATCCTGGTGGACTACAACCAGGGCCTCACCCGGCCGGAGGCGGAGCGGCGCGGCCTCGCCCTCGAGGCGCTCGATGTGCGCTGGCTGGAGGAGCCGCTGCCGGTGGACGACGATGCCGGCCTCGCCGCGTTGCGCGGGGCGCTGCGGCTGCCGGTGCAGGGCGGGGAGAACTGGTGGGCGCCGAAGGGCATGGCCCGGGCGCTGGCGGCCGGGGCGGTCGATCTCTGCATGCCGGATGCGATGAAGATCGGCGGCGTGACGGGCTGGCAACAGGCGGCGGCGCTCGCCGCGGCGCACCGCGTGCCGATGTCCTCCCACATCTTCGTCGAGGCCAGCGCGCAGCTCCTGCCCGCGACGCCGACCGCGCATCTGCTGGAGCACCTCGACGTGGCCGGGCCGCTACTGCGCAACCCGCTCGAGGTGCGGGACGGGATGGGGCTGGTGCCGGAGCGGCCGGGTCTCGGCCTTCACTGGGAGGATGCGGCGCTGGCCCGCTGGGCCGCCGATGTCTAAGCAGACTTTCGCGTGTTGGGCCACACTTCGTGCGGCCCAACCCTTTGCAGCGAAAGCCTGCTTAGGGCTTTATTGCAGCGCAAATCCGAAGGGGTTTGCTTAGGGCATCCTCACGCCGACCGCGCAGCGAGAGGATGCTCCAGGCGTCTGATACGCCGGGCCGATCTACGCCCCGGGCGTTTCCACCCTGCGGCGATCTGCTCCAGGCGCGCCCTTCCCCTCCTGCTCGCCCTGCCATGGCTCGCCGCCTGGACCGGCTAGCTTGGCTCCGTCCGGCTGCCCGGCGGCCCCACCCGGGGCAGCATGACCCATGACGAGGCCGTGGCCCGCGCAACGGCCTGATCACGCTGGATCGCCTGCCGGCCGGGGACCGCGCCCGCCGCCGAGCGGCCCTGGACCGTGCTGCCGCCGTCGTTACCATGCGCGCCGGAGCGGAGCGCCGCAGGGCCGAACGGCCCGACGACGAAACTCCGCCCGCCAGTCGATTGTCCAGAGCCGGGGGACCGAGGCCGATGCGTGCACTCTTCGTGGATGCCAATGACTCGCTGGCCGCGGTCACCGAGCGGCTGCTGCGCCCCGACGACCCGGAGGTGGGGATCAACCTCGACGCCGAAATCAGCCCGGCCGACCTGCCGAGGCTGCTCGCGGGCCACGAGATCGCCATCGACGACCACACCGCCTTCCCGACCGAGATCGTGAAGCAGTGCCCGTCGCTGAAGCACGTCGTCTTCCTCGGCACCGGCGCGCGCAGCTACATGAACCCGGAGGAGCTGGCCGAACAATGCGGCGTCCAGGTCCACATCATCAAAGGCTATGGCGACACCGCCGTCGCGGAGATGGCCTTCTCCTTGCTGTGGGACGCGGCGCGCCAGGTCGCCATGATGGATGCGGCCATCCGCGCCGGGGACTGGCCACGCGTGGTCGGCATGCAGCTCACCGGCAAGACCATCGGCCTGATCGGCACGGGCGGGATCGGGGCGGAGATGGCCCGCCTCTGCGCCGGCATCGGCATGAAGGTGCTGGCCTGGAACCGGTCGCCCAAATCCTTGCCCGGCGTCGAGTTCGTGCCGCTGGAGCGGCTGCTGGCCGAGAGCGACGCGGTCTCGCTGCACCTGCTGCTGAACGACGAGACGCGCGGCTTCCTCTCCCGCGAGCGGATCGCGCGGATGAAGAAGGGCGCCATCCTGGTGAACACCGCCCGCGGCGCCGTGGTGGACGAGGCGGCGATGTGCGACGCGCTGGAGAGCGGGCATCTGGGCCACGCCGCGCTCGACGTCTTCGTTGAGGAGCCGCTGCCCGTTGGCCATCGGCTCAAGGGCATCCGCAACGCGACGCTGACCTCCCACGCCGCCTTCCGGACCCCGGAGGCGAGCGACAACCTGATCGGCGCCGCGCTGGACCATTGCCGGCGGATCGTGAAAGAGGGCAAGTAGCGCGGCCGGCACGCCCGCCTGGCGGAATGGTAGACGCAGCGGACTTAAAATCCGCAGTCCCTCGGGGATGTGGGGGTTCGAGTCCCCCGGCGGGCACTCTCCTCCCGGAAAGGGAGCATGTCTCGGCAGATCGAGGCTCGCCGAGCCAATGCGACTGACGGCAACGCCTCCGGGTTCGTATGCCGATTGGTAGTATTCGCGGGCCGAGATTCAGTGTTCGTGCGATTCGTGCCGAAGGTCCCGGCGCCATGCCGGTATGCCGCGCCCGGATCCCGGACGATGGGTTGGCATATACGGGCGCATGTCGGCTGCGCTGCAATGGCCGGTCTTCTCGCTCTGCGCTGCAGCGGGGAGACGCCGCGGCCGGCCTCGCGCATCTGCTCGATGCTCTGGACGACGCATCCCTGGACGGCGCCCGGGACAGTGTTCCGGATCCTTCAGCATGGGAAAGAATTGCTCGAAGCCGCGTTCCGGGACCGCGCCCCAGAACATCCTCGAGTTCTGGAAGACGTCCAACGCGAAGGTCCTGCGCGCCAGCAGACCTCCGCACGGCCCCGGTCGGCCGTTCTGGCTTCGAACACGAGCACCCGCCATGATCCGGGTCGATCGAGAGACGATCCAGCCAACCTAAGGCAGGCTATCGCGGATTGGGCCATCGTTCGAAAAGATCCCAGGGCGGCCCGATTCCATGAGACGGAAGCCTGCTGAAGATCTTCTTGCGGCGGAAGCCCAAGGGGTTTGCTGAGACCCTTTGAAGGCTGGAGCGGGCGATGGGAATCGAACCCACGACATTCAGCTTGGGAAGCTGACGTTCTACCTCTGAACTACGCCCGCCTATCCCATTAGCTTAGCGGGACAGGCCGATGGCGGCAAGCCAGTGGCGGGACCGGCATGGTGGATTGGCCGGTCTCCGGGCCGCCGCGACCCCGATCGGGCCCTCACCCGGGGCGGCCATAATCAAGGTGTAGCGCCGATCCCCGCCTTGCCGGGGCGGCCTGCGTCGAGACCCTATAAGCAACCTGCCGCCTGACCGAGCGCCTTGCTGTCTCGCCGGATGAGACGCGAGTGTCTGGTCATGAGGATCATCCTATCCGAGTCGGCCATCGCTGACCTCCGCCGCGAGGGTGGCAAGGCACAGGACTTGTGCGACATCGCGGTGCGCGGGCTGGTGCTGCGCCTTCTCCCCTCCGGCCGGGCGAGGTGGTTCGTCAGGGCGTGGGAATGGCTGGCGGTGTGGCAGGCAGCGAAGCGCGAGTCGCCCAAGCTGCGGGCGTTCATGCGCCTGCTGCTGCTGACCGCCACCCGCGTGTCCGAGACCGCCGACATCGCCGTGCATGCCGCCAGCGCCGTCGGAAGAGGATCGGCCGGGACGCCCGAGCCTGGCCGCTCACCCGCTCGGCCGCCTTCCTCCTGGGAGCAGGCAAAGGCCGAGCAGGCGCACGGACAGGCCGGGGATGCCCGATCACACGCGGCCGTAGGTATCCTCGATGCGGACGATGTCGTCCTCGCCGAGATAGGCGCCCGACTGCACCTCGATCAGCGTCAGCGGGATCATGCCCGGGTTCTCCAGCCGGTGCACGCAGCCGAGCGGCAAGTAGATGCTCTCGTTCTCCCGCAACAGGATGGAGTCCGCATCGCGCTGGACCACGGCCGTGCCGTTCACCACCACCCAGTGCTCGGCGCGGTGGAAATGCTTCTGCAGGGACAGCTTCTGCCCCGGCCGCACCGAGATCTTCTTCACCTGGAAGCGGTCGCCCTGGATCAGCCCCTCGTAATGGCCCCAGGGGCGGTAGATGCGGCGGTGCTCGGTCGCTTCCTTGCGGCCTGCGGCGCGCAGCCGTTCGACCAGCAGCTTCACGTCCTGCGCGCGCTCCCGCGGGATGACGAGCACGGCATCCTCGGTGGTCACCACCACCATGTCCTTCAGCCCGACCACGCCGGTGAGGATGCCCTCGGACCGGACATAGCAGCCCTCGCTCTCCACGAGCTCGACCGGGCCATGCGTGACGTTGCCGCCGGCCTCCTTGGGGGAGGCATCCCACATCGAGTCCCAGGAGCCGAGGTCGGACCAGCCGATATCCGCCGGCACGACCGCCGCACGGTCGGTCTTCTCCATGACGGCGTAGTCGATGGAGATGGCGGGCGCGGTCCGGAAGGCCTCTGCGCCGAGGCGGACGAAGTCGAGATCGTGCTTCGCCCCCGCGAGCGCGGCCTTGACCGCCCGCAGGACCTCGGGCGCATGGCGCTCCAGCTCGGCGACCAGGGTCGCGGCGGAGGCGACGAACATGCCGCTGTTCCAGAGATGCCGGCCGCCGGCCAGGAGATCCGATGCCTTGCGGGCATCCGGCTTCTCGATGAAACGGGCGATGGCCTGCACGCCGGGGGCGTCCGGCAGGGGGCTGCCGGCCTCGATATAGCCATAGCCGGTCTCGGCCGAGGTCGGCCGCATGCCGAAGGTGACGATCCGGCCGCCCTCGGCGGCGGTCATCGCCTGTTCGAGTGCCGCGTGCAGGGCGGGCACGTCGCGGATCGAGGCATCCGCCGCCATCAGCCAGAGGACCGCCAAGGGATCCTCCTGCTGCACCAGCAGCGCGGCCGCGGCGATGGCCGGCGCGCTGTTGCGCCCGGCCGGCTCCAGGATGATGCGGGCGCCCTCCACCTTCGCCGCGCGCAACTGCTCCGCGACCAGGAAGCGATGCGCCTCGTTGCAGACGACCAGCGGCGGGGCGAAGCCGGCGCCCTTGGCGCGGCTCGCGGTCTCCTGCAGCATGGTCCGGTCGGAGACCAGCGGCCAGAACTGCTTCGGATAGCCTTCCCGCGAGAGGGGCCAGAGCCGGGTGCCGGTGCCACCCGACAGGATCACTGGAACGATCACCGCAAAGCCGCCTCTTCGCTGGGTTGATGCGCCGGATACCTCACCGGCAACCGCTCGACAATCGGGTCTTGCCGCGCTGCAGCAATACCGGAATCAGGCGCCGCGACGCACTGTGCGCCAACGCACAGACGGCTGCCGGAAGGCTGCAGTGGTTTGTATTCAATACTGAATGCAATCCACTGCAGGCCATTGATCGCATACCGAATTCACGCTCCCGGACGTCCACCTCCGCCTGCGATCCGCTCTAGCCGAGGCCGGGCGGCACCAGGTCGCGGCTGCCGCCGAGCCGCGGCCTCCGCCCGGCCGCGACGTCGTCGATCAGATCGATCAGGTCGGGCAGGCAGCGGCTCCGCAGGTCGTAGCGGTCCACCACCGTCTGCCGCGCCGCCCGCCGCAGCGGCCACCAAGCCTCCGGCTCGGCCAGGGCCAGCACCACCGCATCGGCAACCTGCACGGGGGAGAAGAAATCGACCAGCAGGCCGTTCCTGCCGTCCTCGATCACCTCCTGCACCGGCGGCGTGGCCGAGCCGACGATCAGGCACTCATTGGCCATGGCCTCCAGCATCGACCAGGAGAGCACGAAGGGATAGGTCAGGTAGACATGCGCGGAGGACAGGCTGAGGATCGCCTGGAGCTGCGGATGCGGCACCTTGCCGACGAAATGCACGCGGCCCTGGTCGATCCGCTCGCCAACCTCCTGCAGCATCACCGCCCGCCAGGTGCCGCCTTCCCGTGGTCTCGAGCCGTAATGCGGCTCGTCGCCGCCGACCAGGACCACCTGCGCATTGGGCCGCCGCTCCAGGATCGAGGGCAGGGCGCGCATGAAGGTCGGGAAGCCGCGATAGGGCTCCAGCCCGCGGCCGATGAAGGTCACCACCTCGTCGCCCCGGCGCAGCGTGGCGCCGTTCGGCAGGGTGAAGGCCGGGTCCGGCAGGCGGCGGATGGTCTCCGTGTCCACGCCCTCATGCACCACCGAGAGGCGGTCCCGCGCCCAGTCCGGGAAGCGGCTGGCCTGCCAGCGGGTCGCGGTATGCCCCCAGTCGGAGGCCTGCAGGCAGAGCAGGTGGTTGGCGTTCAGCGTCCGCACGCGCGCGGCATCGTCGATATGCACCGGGCCGGGCGGGTCGAAGCCGACATCGCCGCCGGCGGAGGTGTAGTAGTACTCGTAATAATAGAGCATGCGCGCATCGGGGAAGACGTCGCGCAGGTACAGCCCCTCCCCCCAGCCCGGGTGGCAGCAGACCATGTCGGGAACGAAGCCCCGCTCCTTCAGCGCGAGGCCGGCGCGCGCCACCTGCTGGCCGCGGTAGACGGCATTCTCCAGCCGCCGGACATAGCGGTGGGTCTTCTCGCTGGCGGCCGAGGGCGGCTGGTAGCGCAGGTGCTGGACGCCCGGCAGCGCCTCCCCGGCATTCTCGCCGAGCGCCACCACCCGGGTGCCGGGCCGGGCGGCAAGGGCCGGCGCGACATGGCGGTACTGGCCCGGGAAGTTCTGGTGCACGAAGAGGACCCGCATGCGGTCGCAACCCTGCGTTGTGGTGAGGCGGGCAGGTCTGTCCGCCGCCGCCCCCTCATGCACCATGCCTCCAGGGCGGGCAAACGACTTCGTGAAGGCCGGGCAGGCTGCCGGAGCCCGGTGCGGGCACACTTTTACGCGCGGCACGCAACGAGGGTCACCACCCCCGCTTAGCGCCGATGCATGCAGCCCGCATTCGACCGCACGGACTGGTCAGTCCTCTCCAGCCTGCTCCGCCTCGCCCAGCGCGAGGGGTGGCGCGTGGAATTCGCCCCCGACCGCATCCTGGTGACGAACCGCCGCGCCGCGGAGGGGGTGACCATCCTGCCGGCGGCGCTGATGCGCCATGCCCGGCATGGCGGCTGGCAGGCCGCGGTGCAGCCCGGGGAGATCGCGCTCCGCCATCCCTCGGTGCGGCAGCAGGTCATGCTGCGGCTGGAGGCGTGAGGCGCGCTTCGGCCGGGGCACCGGACGGCGCAGGGGCCTGAGCCGGCCCGCCCAGCATCCACGGCTTGGCCTCAGCGCGCCTGGGCGCTCGCCTCCGACCGGGTCGCGCCGACGCGGGCGGCCAGCGCCGCGGCCATGAAGTCATCGAGGTCACCGTCCAGCACGGCGGCCGGATTGCCCTTCTCGAGGTTGGTCCGCAGGTCCTTGACGAGCTGATAGGGCTGCAGCACGTAGTTCCGGATCTGGTGGCCCCAGCCGATATCGGTCTTGCCGGCCTCGACCGCGTCGCTCACCGCCTCCCGCTTGCGCAGCTCCAGCTCATACAGACGCGCCTTCAGCATCTCCATGGCGATCGCCCGATTGCGGTGCTGGCTGCGGTCCTGGGTGGAGGCGGCGATGATCCCGGTCGGGATATGGGTGAAGCGGACGCCCGATTCCGTCTTGTTCACGTGCTGGCCGCCGGCGCCGGAGGCACGGAAGGTGTCCGTCTTCAGGTCGGCCGGATTGATCTCGATCTCGATCTTGTCGTCGATCACCGGATAGACGTAGACGCTGGCAAAACTGGTCTGGCGCTTGTCGTTGCCGCCGAAGGGGCTGATGCGGACCAGGCGGTGCACGCCCGTCTCGGTCTTCAGCCAGCCATAGGCATTCGGGCCGCTGACCTGCATGGTGGCCGATTTGATCCCGGCCTCCTCGCCCTCGGACTGTTCGGTCAGCTGCACCTTGTAGCCGCGCTGCTCGGCCCAGCGCTGGTACATGCGCAGCAGCATCTCGGCCCAGTCTTGGGCCTCGGTGCCGCCGGCGCCGGCATTGACCTCCAGATAGGCGTCGTTGGCATCCGCCTCGCCCGAGAGCAGGCTCTCGATCTCGCGGCGCTTGGCCTCGGCGGCGAGGGATTCGAGATCGGCGACGGCGGCATCCGCGGTCACGGCATCGCCCTCGGCCTCGGCCAGCTCGATCAGCTCCAGCGCGTCGCGCACGGCCTGCTCGAGCTTCCTGACGCCCTCCACCTGGTCGGCGATCCGGCCACGCTCGCGCATGACCTTCTGCGCCGCGGCGGCGTCGTTCCAGAGGGTGGGATCCTCGGCGCGAGCGTTCAGCTCATCGAGGCGGCGAAGGGCGGCATCCCAGTCAAAGATGCCTCCTCAGCAGGGACACCGAGGCGGTGATCTGCTCGTTCAGGGATTCGGCGTCGGCGCGCATGGCGGCTGAGATAGGGCCGGCGCGGCGGGCCGTCCAGCGCCGGACCGACGGTTAAGGAAGGCGACATTCCTTCACCCGAGTTCACTCGCCCTCCGGCCAGGCGGCCGGATAGCCTGTGACCCTGCCGGTTTCGCCAGGAGATTGCCTTGGCCGCATCCGCACTTGGCCTCGACGCCGCCCATCGCGTCCTCGCCCGCGCCGCCTATGGCGCCCGTCCCGGAGAGGCCGAGGCGCTGTCCCGTGACGGCCTCGCCCCCTGGGTCGAGCGGCAGCTCGCCCTGCCGGCCGAGGAGCCGGCGATCGAGGCGCGGCTCGCCGCGCTGCGCCTGCCGATCCGCTACCCCGCGAAGGAGGGCGCCTGGCCGGCGGTGGAGGAGGACCGGCCGCTGACCCGGCTCGGCATGAGCCAGGCGGAGAACTGGCGCTTCTGGTCCCGCGCCGAGGCCCCGGGCCGTCCCGCCGCCCTGGTCGCGCCGCAGGAGATCGAGCGCGCCCGCCTCGAGCTCTCGGTCGCCACCCTGGTCCGCAAGACTGCGGCCGAGGCGCAGCTCCGCGAGCGGCTGGTCGAGTTCTGGCACGACCATTTCTCGGTCGGCGTCGCCGCCGCGGCGCAGGTGCAGGCCTCGCTGGTCGAGCACGACCGGCGCATCCGCGGCCAGGCGCTGGGGAATTTCCGCGCCCTGCTGGAGGCGACGGCGACCAGCCCGGCGATGCTCTTCTACCTGAACAACCAGAGCTCCCGCGCCGGCGCGCCGAACGAGAACTATGCGCGGGAGCTGCTGGAGCTGCACACCCTCGGCCGCCCCGCCTATTACGGCGCGGCGCGCACGACGAAGGAGGTGCCGCGCGACGCCGAGGGCCGGCTTGCCGGCTATGTCGATGCCGATGTCTGGGAGACGGCGCGCGCCTTCACCGGCTGGACCGTCGCGGCCGGGCAGCCGCTGGACGGGGCGCGCCGGCTGCCCGACAGCGGCGAGTTCATCTTCGTCGAGCCCTGGCACGACCAGTACCAGAAGCAGGTGCTCGGCCGGCAGCTCGAGCCCTTCGCCGGCGCCATGGCGCATGGCCGCGCGGTGCTCGACATCCTGGCCGGGCACCCGGCGACCGCGCGCTTCGTCTGCACCAAGCTGGTCCGCTTCCTGGTGGGCGAGCCGGTGCCCGAGGCCGTGGTCGGCCGCGCCGTCGCCGCCTTCCGCAGCGGCCTCGCCGCGCCGGACCAGATCGCCCGCACGGTGCGCGCCATCCTGGCCGGGCCGGAGATCGCCGATCCGCACCTCGGCCGCATGCGCCGGCCGCTGGATGCGGTGGCGGCCGCGGCGCGCGCCTATGCGCTGCCGCTCGCGCCGACGGCCCCGTTGCTCGGCCAGATGGCCGGCGCGGGGCAGGCGCTGTTCGGCTGGCCCTCGCCGGACGGCCAGCCGCTGGAGGCCACGCAGTACGACGGCGCCGGCGCGCTGCGACTGCGCTGGGGGATATTGCTCAACCTCGCCCGCGGCGCGGGCGGCACCGGCGCCTCGCCGCTCTTCGCGGAACTGGCGGGCCAGCCGGTCGCCGCGGCGACAGCGCGGCTGGCGAGGCTCGCCCTCGGGCCCGCCGGCGCGCCGGTCGCGGAGACCGTCGCCGGCGTCTGGCTGCAGGCCGGGCGGCCCGAGCGACCGGGTGGCGCCGAGGTGGCGGAACTTGCCGGCTGGGTGCTGACGGCGCCGGCCTTCCAGCGGGTGTGAGAGAAGGAGAGACCGCGCCATGACGATGCTGCTCGGCCGCCGCGGCCTGCTCCGCGCCGGACTCGCCGCCACCGCCCTTCCCGGCCTGCGCGGCCTGGCCTTCGCCGCGCCGGCGGCGCGGGAGGTGCCGCTGCTCATCCTCGTCTCGCTGCGCGGCGGGATGGACGGGCTGCATTTCCTCTCCCCGGCCGACGACCGGGACTTCACCGAGTTGCGGATCGCACCGCTGCGCACCGCGGCGGAGGGCGAGAGGGCCGGGGCGCGGCTCGATGCCTCGCGGGAGGTGGATTTCCGCCTGCATCCGGAGGCCGCGCCGCTCGCCACCATCTGGCGGGAGGGGCGGATGGCGATCTGGCCGGCGGCCGGCGTGCCGCTGGCGACGCGCAGCCATTTCGAGGCGCAGGCGCTGATGGGCTGGGGCCAGGGCCGCTCCGGCGAGGCGCCGCCGCATGGCGGCTGGCTGGCCGCCTGGGCCGAGGGGCTGGGCAGCGGCGCGCCGGTGATCGCGCTCTCCGGCCAGGACGCGGCGGCGGCGGCGCTGGTCGGCGGGCGGCGGACGCTGACGGTGCCGACGTTGGCGGGCGGGCTGGAGGTGCCGGGCGGCGCCTTCGGCGAGGCGATGCTGCAGGCGCTGCACGGCCAGGCCGCCGGCCCGGCGGCGGAGGCGGGGCGGCAGGCGCTGGCCAGCCTGGCCAGCCTCGACCGGGCGCTGCCGCGCGACGCGGCCGGGCATGTGCTGCCCTATGCGCCGGCCGCGGGGGTCGATTACGGCCCGGCGGCCGAGTTCGGCCGCGGGCTGGCGACGGTAGCGCAGGTGGCGAAGCTCGACCCCGGGCTGACCGCCGCCGCGGTGGACCTTGGCGGCTGGGACACGCATGACGGCCAGGCCGGGCGCTTCGCCAACCGCGCGCGGGTGCTGGCGCAGGGCCTGGCGGCGCTGGATGCCGACCTGCGGGACCTGCCGCGGCGCTGGACGGTGCTGGTGGCGAGCGAGTTCGGCCGGCGGCTGCGCGCCAACCGCAGCAACGGCACGGATCATGGCCGGGCGGGCGTGATGTTCGCCTTCGGCGGCGGCGGGCACCGGCCCTTCGGCCTGGCGCGGCAGTTCGGGCCCTGGCCCGGCCTCTCGACGGAGGCGCTGGAGGAGGGCGTGGACCTGCGCGTCGCCACCGACTACCGCGACACCTTTCGGCAGGTGGTGGCGGAACTGGCGCCGGGCGGGCCGGTGCCCTTCGCCCGCACCTGATCGCGTCAAACGGGCGCCCGTGCAGGGCGCTCGACACCGTCGAGCGACCCCGAGCCCAAGCCATGATGCCGGAGCCGCGTCAAGGGTGCGGCTTCGCCGCACCGCGCGTCGTGCCGAAGGCGCGCTATTCGCGCGACGCGCGGCTATGCCTTTGACGCGGCTCCGGCATCATGGCCGTCAGCAATGGTCGCCTTCGACGCAGTCGAAGGAGCCGTAAGGCGCCTCCGCTGACGCGGGGTGTCAGTACAGGCCGCCGAGGCTCTGGTCCGCGCCCGCCGCCGTGCCGCCGCCGGACTCGCCGCCGACCGGCCGCGCGCTGTTCTCAGTGCCCGGCCGGAAGGCCTCCAGGATCGTCGCATTGCCGTCCTGCATGCGCACCAGCGCGACGCCCGGCGGCGCACGGAAGGGTACCGGCGGGCTGTCCTTCAGCGCCGCCTGCAGCACCTCGCGGAAGATCGGCGCGGCGTTCTGCCCGCCCGTCTCGTCCTTGCCGAGGCTCCGCGGCTCGTCGAAGCCCAGCCAGACCGCGATGACGATGTCGGGCGTGTAGCCGACGAACCAGTTGTCCACGTAGTCATTGGTGGTGCCGGTCTTGCCGGCGATCGGCCGGTTCAGCCCCTTCCCCGCGGCCATGCCGGTGCCGCGCTGCACCACGCCGGTCAGGATGTTCGTCATCTGGTAGGCGGCGATCGGGTCGGCGATCTCCGGGCGCGCATCCACCAGCGCCGGCGGCTCCTCGGACGGCGCCGGCGCGGCGCAGCCCTCGCAGGCGCGGGCGTCGCTGCGCCAGACCACCTTGCCGCGGCGGTCCTGCACGCTGTCGATGAAGGTCGGCGTCACGCGACGCCCGCCGCTGGCGAAGCCGGCATAACCGGCCGCCATGCGCAGCACCGTCGTCTCGCCCGAGCCGAGCGACATGGCGAGGTATTTCGGCATGGCGTCGATGACGCCGAAGCGCGCCGCGGTCTCGGCGACCTTGGCCATCCCGACCTCCTGCGCCACCCGCACGGTGACCAGGTTCAGCGACTTCTGCAGCGCGGTCCGGATGGTGACGTAGCCGTTGTAGCTGCCCTCGGTGTAGTTCGAGGGGCGCCAGGGCCCTTGCGCCGTCATCACCTCGATCGGCCCGTCGAGGAAGCGCTGGTTCGGCGGCACGCCCGCCTCCAGCGCCGGCAGGTAGACGAAGGGCTTGAAGGAGGAGCCGGGCTGGCGCTGCGCTTGCGTCGCGCGGTTGAACTGGCTCTTGTCGAAGGACCAGCCGCCAGCCATGGCCAGCACGCGGCCCGTCGCGGGGTCGAGGGCGACGATCGCGCCCTCCACCTGCGGCACCTGGCGCAGCGCGAGGCGCTCCGGCCGCGCCGCCACTCGGCCCTGGGCCGGGGTGCCGGGGATCACCTCCACCGGCACCACGTCGCCCACCGCCAGCACGTCCTGCATCCGCCGCGGCGCGGGGCCGAGCCGCCCCTCGCCCAGCGCCTTGCGCGCCCAGGCGGCATCGTCCAGCGCCAGCAACGCGCTGCGCGGCTGCGCCGGCAGGCGCGGGTCGGGCCGCTCCACCCAGCCGAGCCGCGCCTCGCCCGGCCGCACCTCCAGCGCCACCGCCAGCTTCCACTCCGGCAGCACGCCGCCCGGGCGCTGCACCGCCTCGAGCTGCGGCATCCAGTCCGTCGCGCCGGCCGAGATGCGCGCGACGGGTCCGCGCCAGCCGCCGCGCCGGCGGTCATAGGCTGCGAGGCCGCCGCGCAGGATGCCTTCGGTCGCCGCCTGCAGCGCGGGGTCCATGGAGGTGCGGACGACGAGACCGCCCTGCGTCGTCTGCTCCGCGCCGAAGCGGCTGATCAGGTCGCGCCGCACCTCCTCGGTGAAGTACTGGCCGACCGGGACCACCTCCGGCCGCCGCAGCGGACGCGGGACGATCGGCTCGGCCTTCGCCGCCTGCGCCTCCTCCCGCGTCACCGCGCCGTCCTCGGCCATGCGGTCGAGCACCCAGTCGCGCCGGGCGCGCGCGGCCTCGGGGTAGCGGAGCGGGTTGTAGTTGTTCGGCGCCTTGGGCAGGGCGCCGAGGAAGCCGATCTCGCCGAGCGTCAGCTCGTCGAGCCCCTTGTTGAAATAGGCCTGCGCCGCGGCGGCCACGCCATAGGCCTGGTAGCCCAGGAAGATCTCGTTCAGGTAGAGCTCGAGGATGCGCTCCTTCGGCAGCGCCTCCTCGATGCGGATCGCCAGGATCGCCTCCCGCGCCTTGCGCATCATGGTGCGGTCGGCGCCGACCAGCATGTTCTTGGCGACCTGCTGGGTGATGGTGGAGGCGCCGCCCATGCGCCGGCCGGTGCCGTACTGTTCGATATTGGTGATGACGGCGCGCAGGATGCCCATCGGGTCGACGCCGTGATGCTCCCAGAAGCGCTGGTCCTCGGCGCTGACGAAGGCGGCCTGGAGCCGCTTCGGGATGGCCTCGATGGGGATGAAGATCCGCCGCTCGGAGGCAAGCTCCGCCAGCAGCCGGCTGTCGGCGGCATAGATGCGCGACATCTGCGGCGGCTGGTAGTCGGCGAGCCAGCGGTAGTCCGGCAGATCGGCGGCGATGTGCCGATAGAGGCCGAAGGCGGCGACGCCGCCGGCGACCAGGCCGACGGCGGCGAGGGTGAAGAGGAACCGGAAGATGCCGCCGAAGGGCCCGCGGCGGCGGCGGCGCGGCCTCTCCTTCGGCGGCGCCGGCGGGCGCGGCGGCCTCGGGTCGGCGGTCAGGTCCGGGATCGGCTCGTCACGGGGGGGCATGGCGCGGGCTCATACACGGGTTCGCTGCGCGGTGCGATGACTCCCGGAGGCCGAGGCACCGGCCGCCGCCGGACGCCTCACCGCATCGGCAGATCACGGCGGCGCCACACCTCCACGAGGCCCGTCGGCGCCGACCGGGCGAGCCGCTCGTAGCCGGCCTCGAGGTCGCGCAGCACATCGGCGAGCGGCGGCCATGTCTTCGCCCGCTCCGGCACATCCATGCCCTGGGTCATGAAGAGGACATAGTCGATGTCCCGACCCGTCGCCGCCCGCAGCTCCGCGCGGTGCCCGGCGAAGCCGCCGGGAATGCCGCCGGCCCGCAGGATCTCGTCGGCCTGGCCGATCCCGGGCAGCGCCTCGACCGCCGGCGCCGGGCGCAGCCGGAAGAAGTGCCAGTCCGACATCAACTGATAATCGGAGAGGTTGGCGACGTCGCGGCCGACGAAGCCGTAGCCGGTATGGATCAGCGAGCCGAAGCGCAGCCGGAAGCCGTGGATCTGCTGGCCCGGCAATTGGTCGAAGGGCCCGCCGAGGAAGGTCATGCGCAGCGCCTCCATGACGGCGCCGTCCGGCACCTGCCGCTCCGCCCAGTCCAGTTCCGCGAGCCGCCCGGCGAGCTCCACATGGCCGAGGCTGCGGGTGACGGTCAGGCCGATCCCCGCCGCCGCCGCCAGCCCGATCACCGCGCGCCGGGCCGGCAGGGGCAGCGGTGCGCCGCAGAACCAGAGGAAGACGAGGTAATGCGCGAAGGGCGTCAGCCGCATCGGGATCTGCGGCACCAGCGCCGTCTCGGTCGGGGCGAGCATCGACAGGACCGCGATGCTGAAGCCGCCCCAGAGCGCCCAGGGCGCGGGCGAGGCGGGGGTGACCGCCTCCGCCCCCCGCAGCAGCCACCAGGCGGCCAGCGCCCAGAGCGTGCAGGCCAGCAGGCCGAGCAGCATCCAGTCGGAATACCAGAACCAGGCGACGTCGCCGCGCAGCAGCAGGGCGGAGGCCGCCCGCTGCGGCCACCACAGCGGCACGCCGAACTCCGCGCCGCCGAGGACCAGCTTGTAGACCAGCACGAGGCCGATCAGCGGCAGCGTCGCCAGGGCGAGCGAGATCTCCGTCCGCGCGGGCCGCAGCCGGCCGCCGCGCAGCCGCCGCCAGGCCAGGCTGCCGCCGAGGCCGCCGAGGACGGCGGCGAGGATCGGGATCGCCGCCTGGATATTGCCGGCGCAGGCGAGCACCGAGGCGGCGAGGAAGCCGAGCGCCTCGGCGGCGCGTCCCGTCTCCAGGTGCCGCGCCGCGAAGGCGAGGGCGGCGAAGCCGAAGGCCATGGCCAGCACCAGGCTGTGCGAGCCCATGTAGAGCAGCACGGGCGCGCAGAGCAGCACGCCGAGCGCGGCATCCGCCAGCCGGCCGCGCATCTGCCGCAGGCCGAACAGGACGGCGGCGAGGAGCAGCGCGACCTCGGCGAGCGCCAGCGCCCATTCCGCCCGGGCGGGCGGCAGCCATTCGAGCAGGCGGGAGAGCAGCCAGGGCGCGAGGTTGTTGGTCGGGCCCGGGTCGTTGACCACCATGAACAGGGCCGAGACCGGCGCCTGCCCGGCCTGCAGCAGGGCGAAGCTGCTCGCCGTCTGCACATGCGCCGGCCCGTCCTGGCTGGGGAAGCGGCCCACCAGCAGGAAGGGCAGGAAGGCCACGGCACCGACCAGGAGGATCAGGGCGAGGCGGCCGGCGCCGCCGAGCGGCGGCGCCCATCCGGAGAGGTCGCGCGCGCGGTCTTGCCGCGGCACCCCCGACAGCGCGGTGGACATGGGACCGGTCGCAGCCCGTGCCTAGTAGCGCAACGGCACCATCAGGGCCTCGAGGAAGGGCAGGTCCACGAAGGTCAGCAGCGCGACCACGGCGGTCAGCAGCCCGCAGAAGGCCAGGAAGCGCCGCTCGCGGTGCAGCTTCTCGGGCGCCTGCGCCGCGCTGTCGGCGCGCAGCGCGATGGCGAGGTACCAGGTGAAGAGCAGCGCGAAGAGCGGCAGCACCAGCACGTATTCGATGCGGTACTTCACCAGGAAGACGCCGAGCAGGAAGCTCGCCAGCAGGGCATAGAAGAAGGAGGACAGCAGCAGCGTGTCCTCGGTGTAGAAGCGGAAGCTGCGGCGATAGGCGCCGGCGATCTCCGGATTGCCGATCCGGCGGTACTCGCTGTAGCGCTTCATCGCCATCAGGAAGGCGCCGCCGAACCAGTAGGCGAGGATGAGGGAGGAGGGCGGCAGCGCATCGGGGATGATGGCGAACCAGCCCATCAGCAGGCGCAGTGGGTTGTTCACGCTCTCCGAGAGGACGTCGAGATAGGCGCGGTCCTTGGTGCGGATCGGCGGCACGTTGTAGAGGATGCCCATGCCCAGCAGGACCCAGGCGGTCAGCAGGAAGGGCTTGCCGAGGAACATGGAGATGCCGAGCCCGGCGGCGGCCAGCAGCAGGTACTGCAGCACCACGATGCGGCCATCCAGCCGGCCCTGGGCGCCCGGCCGGGCCTGCTTCAGCGGATGGTGCCGGTCGGTCTCGGCATCGAGATACTCGTTGATCGTGTAGTTGGCGCTGGCGATCAGGCAGAGCGCCACCAGCGCCGCCAGCACCTCGGCGATCGCCGCCGGCTCGAAGACCCGGCCCAGCACGATGGCCAGCGCCGCGCCGGGCAGCATGAAGATGTTCTTGATCCAGTGGTCGGGCCGCGCGATGCGCACATAGTCGGCGGCGCGTCCGCCGGTGCGGGCGAGGATGCTGTCGCTCAAGCTCTGCTGTCCCGTCTTGCGGAGGCCCGGCCGGGAAGTCCCGGCCCGCCGTCCTGAGGGTATGTCGATGGGCTCAGCAGTACCGGGGACGGCTCGCGCCACGTGCGCAGCAAATCGTGAGTCGAGGCCGGCTAGCGCAATCGTGGCGGATCGGAAGGCGAACTATCAACTTATAGATTAAATACCTCCGGAGTTACTTGCGCCCGCGGTGGGGAATGTCACCCCTCGGCCGCCAGCACCGGCCCGCGCGCGGCGAGGAAGGCCTGCACCGCCTCGGCCAGCGCCGCCGCCACCCGCGCCCGGTGCGCCGGCCGGTTCAGCGCCGCCTCGTCCTGCGGGTGGCTGAGGAAGCCCATCTCCACCAGGGCCGAGGGCACGTCGGGCGCCTTCAGCACGACGAATCCGGCCCGCCGGTGGGTATTGGGCAGCAGCGGCACCTCCCCCTCCAGCGCCGCGACCGCGAGCCGCGCGACGCGCTCGGACCCCGTCCGCGTCTCCTGCCGCATCAGGCTGAGCAGGATGCGCTGCACCTCCGGCGGGACGGAGGGCAGGCGCAGGCCGCCGGCCCGGTCGGCGGCATTCTCCCGCTGCGCGAGGGCGGCGGAGAAGCTGTCGGTCGCGGTCTCGGACAGGGTGTAGACGCTGGCACCCCGCGCCCCCGGGGCGGAATCGGCGTGCAGGGAGAGGAAGAGCGCCGCCTCCCGCCGCCGCGCCTGCTCGATCCGCTCGCCGAGCGGGATGAAGACGTCGCGGGTGCGGGTCAGCGCCACCCGGCAATGCCCGTCGGCCTCGAGCTGGCGCTTCAGCTCGAGCGCCGCGGCGAGGGTGATCCGCTTCTCCAGCGTCCCGCGCAGGCCGATGGCGCCCGGGTCCTTCCCGCCATGCCCGGGGTCGAGCACGATCAGCGGCAGCGGCCCGCGCGGCCCGGCCGCGGCCAGGGTCCGGCCATCCGCCAGCCGGGCGAATCCGGCGGCCGGGCCGGCCGCGAGCTCGATCACCAGCCGCCCCGGCGTTTCGCGGACGACCGGCGCCGCCACCGGGCCGGCGAGCAGAATCACAAGTTGTTGAGTGAGCGCCGGGCCACGCCGCTCCAGCCCCGTCACCAGCCCGGCGCCGCGCTGCCGGGCCGGGCCGGTCCAGGGCAGGCCCGGCAGGTCGAGGACCAGCCGCGACGGATCGGCGGCCGCGGCGAGCCGCCAGGCGATGCTCCGGGCGAGCGGCAGGGTCACCCGGGTCCGCCCCGCCCCGACGGATACCGACAGGCCGGCCGCCTCCGCCGGCGCCGCGCCGAGCGCCGCCGCCAGGGCGAGCAGCCCGCGCCGTCCCCAGGCGCCCTCGGCGCCGTCCTGTTCCATGGTCCTGCTGGTCCCGTTGTCCCCTGTGCCGGCGGCGGGGACGCGGCTCCCCCCGGCTCCGCGATCCGTCGCCCGCGCCCCGGCGCCTCCTTGCGCGGCAGATCGCCGCCGCGGATGCCCAGGCTCGCGGCATTCGGCATACCAAACGGGGGCGAGTCGGCGCCATGCCCAAGGACAGCGGCCTTGTGAAAGGACCGGCCACACGATTATGGTGAGTCGCCCCGGCGGCGCCCGCTGCCGGCGGAGGTTTGGGCGCAGCCGCGCCGGCCGGCCGCAACCCCAACCCGGGGTGGTCGCCGATGCGGCGCGCGGCAGAGGCCCGGCTTGGGGTAGGCGGCTGTTGCCGCACCCGCGCTTCGCCGGGCCGCCAGGCCGGGTTGCCGCCCCGATCAGGGCCGGCCCGGTTCGCCCGCCTTCGTCCTCGCGGGACCTGTCGCGCCCTGAACCCTCGGCGAGCCCCCGTCACCCCGGGCCGTCCCTGGTGCCAGCGTGACCGACGCCGCTTCGCCCGCCCGCTGCGGGCGTCGCGCCATGCGCGTGGGCACGAACCTGGGGCGCCGCCCCGGGGGACCGCCGCAGGCCGATCCTGGCGCGCCGGTGCCCCGTGGCCGCTCCGCCGAGAGAGGACGGGACACGCGCGCATGGAGGCAGGGATTGCTTGATGCCGGCGCTGCGCAGTCGTCCTCGATCGGGCCACGCCACCCCGATCCGCCGCATCGCGCCGCCGGCGCGCACCGCGGCGCGGAGCCAAGGCTTTCATGACCAAGCGCATGCTGATCGATGCATCGCACGCGGAAGAGACCCGCGTGGTGGTGCTGGACGGCAACCGGCTCGAGGAATTCGACCTTGAGGCCGCGACCAAGAGGCCGCTGAAGGGCAACATCTACCTGGCCAAGGTGGTCCGGGTGGAGCCCAGCCTGCAGGCCGCCTTCGTCGAGTATGGCGGTAACCGCCACGGCTTCCTCGCCTTCAGCGAGATCCATCCGGACTACTACCAGATCCCGGTCGCCGACCGGCAACGCCTGCTGGAGATGCAGGCCGCCGAGGCGCGCGACGAGGAGGAGGACGAGGAGGAGGACGCGGCGCCGGAATCGCCGATGGACCGCGCCGCCGCCGCGCCCGAGGCCGCCCAGGCCGAGGAGCCCTCGCCGGAGGCCGAGGCCGCCGCCGAAGCGGCGCCCCTCGCGCTCGAGGTCGAGCACCAGGCGGCGGTCGAGGCCTCGCCCGAGGCGGCAGGGCCCGCCGCGGAACCGGCCGCGGCCGAGCCAGAGGCGCCGGCCCCGGAGGCGACCGGGCGCACGGAAGCCCCGGCCGAGGCCGCGCCCGCCGAGCCTCCGCCCGCTGCCGAGGCGACGTCCGAAGCACCCGCCGAACCCGTCGCCGCGGCCGCGGAGGCGCCTGCCGAGGCCGCGCCCGAGCCGGCCGCGCCGCCGCTCGCCCGCGGCCTCGGCGACCAGCCCGACCTCGCCCGCCCGCGGCCGAATGGGCATGCCAACGGCCATTTCCAGGCCGAGCACGAGGAGGAGCCGGAGGAGGAGGCGCCGCCGCCCGAGACCATCGGCGGCGAGGGCCCCGAGGAAGTCGCGCGCGAGCGCCGCATCCCGCCCCGCTTCCTCCGCCACTACAAGATCCAGGAGGTGATCCGCCGCCGGCAGATCATGCTGGTGCAGGTCGTCAAGGAGGAACGCGGCACCAAGGGCGCGGCGCTGACCACCTACATCTCCCTCGCCGGCCGCTTCTCCGTGCTGATGCCGAACTCGCCGCGCGGCGGCGGCGTCTCCCGCAAGATCACCTCGGCCGCCGACCGCAAGCGCCTGCGGGAGGTCATCGACGAGCTCGGCCTGCCGCAGGGCATGTCCCTGATCGTGCGCACCGCCGGCGCCAACCGGCCGAAGCCCGAGATCCGGCGGGACTGCGAGTACCTGCTGCGCCTCTGGGACAACATCCGCGAACGGACCCTGCAGTCCACCGCGCCGGCGCTGATCTACGAGGAAGCCGACCTCATCAAGCGCTCCATCCGCGACGTCTTCTCCCGCGACGTCGAGGAGGTGCTGGTGGATGGCGAGGACGCCTTCCGCGAGGCGCGCGAGTTCATGCGCATGCTGATGCCGCAGCAGACGCGCAAGATCCAGCTCTTCCGCGACGGCGGCCTCTTCGCCCGGCACTCGGTCGAGCAGCAGCTCGACGCCATGCACTCGCCGACCGTGCAGCTCCGCTCCGGCGGCTACATCGTCATCAACCAGACCGAGGCGCTGGTCGCCATCGACGTGAACTCGGGCCGCGCGACGCGCGAGCGGCATATCGAGGACACGGCCTTCCGCACCAACATGGAGGCGGCGGACGAGATCGCCCGGCAGCTCCGGCTCCGCGACCTCGCCGGCCTCATCGTCATCGACTTCATCGACATGGAGTCGAGCAAGCATGACGGGATGGTCGAGCGGCGCCTGAAGGAGGCGCTGCGGCACGACCGCGCCCGCATCCAGGTCGGCCGGATCAGCCATTTCGGCCTGCTGGAGATGTCGCGGCAGCGGCTGCGCCCCAGCCTGACCGAGACCACCTTCGTCACCTGCCCGCATTGCCAGGGCCGCGGCCAGGTCCGCAGCATCGAGAGCAGCGCCCTGCAGGTCCTGCGGGCGATCGAGGAGGAGGGCGCCCGGCGCCGCGCCGCCGAGATTGCGGTGCATGTCCATACCTCCTGCGCGCTGTACCTGCTGAACCGCAAGCGCGACAAGCTGGCGCAGATCGAGCAGCGCTTCGGCATGGCCGTGGTCTTCGAGACCGACGACACGCTGCTGCCGCCGGCGCTCCGCATCGAGCGGCTGCGCGCCGCCGACCCGGCCCGGCCGGTGGAGACGGCGCCCGCCGCGTTGCGCATGGACTATGCGCCGGAGCCCGAGGAGGCCGAGGAGCCCGCCGAGGTGCCCGCCGAGATGGAGGAGGCGGAAGCCGAGGCCGGCGCCGAGGCGCCCGCCCGCGCCGAGACCGAGAGCGAGAGCGACCGGGACGGCCGCCGCCGCCGCCGCCGCCGTCGCCGCCGCGTCAACGGCGCGCAGCCGGAGGCCGGCGCGGCGCCGGACGGCGCCGAGGGCGAGGGCGAGGAGGGCGAGGAGGAGGCCGAGGCCGCGGCGGATGCCGAGGGCGAGGCCGCTGAGGCGCCGCGCGCCGAGGCCGAGGCCGAAGCCGGGCCGGAAGCCCCGGCCGAGGCGGCCGAGGGTGCCGCCGAGCCGGGCGACGAGACGGGCGAGGCCGGCCGCGACGGCCAGCGCCGCCGCCGCCGCGGGCGCCGCGGCCGCGGCGGGCCGGAAGGCCAGCCGGGCCGCCCGGGCATCGAATACCCGCCGCGCGTCGTCGAGCCGCAGGCGCCCCGCTACATGGGCCCGACCCCGGCCGATCCCTTCGCCGGGCATGTGGACGATATCCTCGCGGCGATGGAGGCGGCCGAGGCCGCCGCCGAGGCTGCCGCGGCGGCGAGCCGCCGGGCCCGCGCCGCGGTGCCCGCGGTCGCCGAGGCGGTGGTGGCGGAGCCGGTTGCCGAGACGCCGGTGCCCGAGGCGGCTTCCGAGGCGCCCTCGCCCGAGCCGGTGTCGGAGGCGCCCGCATCCGAGCCGGCGACCGCCGCGTCGCCAGAGGCCGAGCCCGTCGCCGCGGCCCCCGAGCCGGCCGTCCTGGCGGAGGCCGTGCCGACCGATGCGGCGCCGGAGCTGGCGGCTCCCGAACCGGCCCCGGTGGCGGAGGCGCCGGCCCCCGCCGCCGAGGCGCCGGCACCCGAGCCCGCCCTGGCAGCCCCCGAGGCTACGCCGGAACCGGAGCCCGTTGCCGCGGCGCCCGCACCGGAACCGGCGCCGGAACCCGCCCCGGCGGAGGTCGTGGTGCAGGGCCCGGCCATCCAGCCGATCAGCGTCGATGCGCTGGGCGAGGAGGCCCCCCGCCGCCGCGGCTGGTGGAAGCGCTGAGGCCGCGGCACCGCACCCCGGCGCCGGCCTGAGCGCCGGCCGGACCATCGCGACGTGAGGACCGGCAGGCGGACACGTGCCCGCCTGCCGGCCGCCCGCCGCAACCCCGTCGCGCTCTCAGCCAAGAGTTGTTATTAGGTGCACGAAACAACAATCGATTCGCGATCGTGCATCGTCCTGGCATTGTCCTTCCCGTCCCGCTCACCCGCCTGTTCCGCGCCGCCTCCCGCCGGCGGACCGCCCGGCTGATCCAGGCCGGCGATGCCGCGCGCGACCGGGCCGCCTGGCCCGCCGCGGTGGCCGGCTATCGCCGGGCGCTGGCCCGCGATCCGGGCCTCGCGCCCATCTGGGTCCAGCTCGGCCATGCCCTGCAGGAAGGCGGCGACGCCGATGCCGCCGAGCAGGCCTATCGCCGCGCCATCGCGCTCGAGCCGGACAACCCCGACACGCTGCTGCATCTCGGTCACGTTGTCGGCCGCCGCGGCGCCTTCGCGGAAGCGCTCGGGCTGATCACGCAGGGCCTCCGCCTGGCGCCGGAGGATGCGCTGCTGCGGGGCGAACGGGACCGGCTCCTCGGCCTGCATGGCGCGCGGCTGCTGCAGGACCTGCAGGAGGCCGTCGCGCGCCGCGACCCGGCGCCGATCGCGGAGAGCGTCACCGCCCTCCTCGACCTGCCCACGCCGCCGTTGCAGCCGCTGATCGCGCTGATCCCGGCGATCGAGGCGCTGGACCTGCCGGACAGCGCGGCGCTGATCCTGCGGCGCGCCGTCGCGGCCGATCTCGGGACGGCGGAGCATGCCCTGGCACTCGCCGCCCTGCAGGCGCGCGAGGTCCGGCTGGCGGAGGCGCATGACACGCTCGCCGGCATCATGGCGCGGGAGCCGATGCATGGGCTTGCACGGGATGCGCTGCGCGCGGTCAAGGCCCGCCGCAACCGCGCGATGCGGGAGGAGATCGCCGCCGCGCGCGGCATCGCGCCGGAGGCCATCCCGGCGGGCATCCGCTTCGTCGCCATCGGCACCACCGGGCTCTGCAACGCCTCCTGCGTGCATTGCCCGACCGGCAAGCCGGTGACGGCGCATGTGCCGCGCACGCCCATGCCGCTCGACCTCTATGAGCGCATCCTGCGGGAGATGGCCGGGCTGCACCTGACGGTGGACATCCAGATCTCGCTCGGCCTGTTCGGCGACGCGCTGGTGGATCCGCATGTGGTCGAGCGCGCGCGGCTGATCCGGCGCCACCTGCCGGATGTCGAGATCTCGGTGAATACCAACGGCGCCGCCTACAACCGCGCCCGGCACCAGGCGCTGCGCGGCACCATCGACATCCTCGCCCTGCATGTCGAATCGCTGCGGCCGGAAGCCTATGCCGAGCTCATGGCGCCGCTCCGCCTCGAGCGCGTGCGGCCGAAGATGGACGCCATCCTCGAGGATTTCGGCGGCCTCGTGCAGGTGAGCTGCCCGGTCAGCCGGCTGAACCTGCCGGAACTCGGGGAGATCCGCCGGCACTTCCTGGCGGCCGGGGCCGGCGGCGTGCATTTCGACAAGCTGAGCAGCCGCTGCGCCGAGGACCGCTCGGTCTTCGACCGCCTCGCCCTCACGCCGGTGCCCAATCGCTGCGGGCCGGCGGCGCTGGACGACCTGATCATCGACTGCGACGGGCTGGTGATGGGCTGCTGCTTCGACTTCGAGCGGCTGGAGCCGATCGGCGACCTGTCGCGGCAGCCGCTGCTGGAGGTGCTGCTCTCCCCGGCGCGGCAGCGGATGCGGGCGCAGATGGCGGAAGGCCGCCATGCCGAGCGGCAGACCTGCAACCGCTGCTGGATGGATGCCGAGGAGGTCGCCATCGCCTGACGGCTGCGCGCGGGCGTCCCGGAGCCCGGGATCGGCGCGCCCAGCGGTTACGTCGCCCGGGGGCAACGGGCGCCCCCGGGCGGCCGGTGCGGCAGTGCCGGGGGACCTGGCCGATCAGGCCGCGGCGGCCGGCCCCATGCCAACGCCCCTGAACCTTGACACGTTCAGGGGCCCCTCAGACGCCGGCCGCAAACCTCCGGTTTGCTCGGCTTCGCGTCATCCGGCGCGGCGCCCGTTCGGGCGCTCGGACCGGTCAGCAGACCGGTCCGTTGATATCAGGCCTGCAGCGCGGTTCCCGGCGCGGCGGACAGGCGCTGCAAGTCCCGCAGGGTGGAGCGCAGCAGGCCGATCTCGCCCTCGCAGAGCGGGCCGTCGCGGTCCTGGCCGATGCGGCGGACCAGCGTCGCCAGCTTCAGCACCGCCTCCCCCAACGTGGTCGCCCGCGACCGCGCCAGCGCCCCGAGGGCGGCCAGTTCAGCCTCCAGCAGCAGGTCCAGCAGATCCTCGTCGCTCGTCTCCGCGGTCTCCACCTGGAGCAGCCGGGCGGAGAGGCTGGCGACGTCCTCGGGCAGGGTGGCGGGCTGGTAAGGCCGGAAGGGAATGACCTGCGACATGAAAAGGGGGACTCCGCAGAAGGCCTCGCACCGGGCCACCAAGGCTGCTTCACCCTTCCCGCTCCTCGGGTATCCGGGCGGCGTGCCGGCGCGGGCTCCGATAGCCGGGCCTCACGGGAACGCGATTGGATACTGCATACGATCACCGGGCGACGCAAGACCAATTTGACGCTTCCGTGATGGCGCCTCGCGGGTTCCGGCGTTCCGTCCGGGGCAAGGCGCCGACGGATGGCCAACCGCTACCAGCCATGCAGCGCGAGGGAATCCGCCGGCGCCTGCTCCCGCCGCTCGGCCATGCCGTAGTCCCGCAGCACCGCCGCGACCCGCAGCCGGTAGCCGGCGAAGATCCCTGCCCGCCCCGCCGCCTGGGAGCCGCGATGGCCCGGATGGGTCCGCCAGCAGGCGACCGCCGCCTCGTCCTCCCAGAAGGAGAGGCTGAGCAGCTTCTTCGGGTTGCTCAGGCTGCGGAAGCGCTCGACCGAGATGAAGCCCGGCACCTTCTCGAGCTCCGGCTTCAGCCGGGCGGCATGGTCCAGATAGTCCTCGAACCGGCCCTCGGCCGGCTCGACCTCGAAGATCACGGCGATCATGCGGGCTCCTCCCTGCCCCGCAGCCTGGCATGCCCCGCCCCCGCCTGTCCTTCGCCCCGGCCCGAAGCGCCCCAGAACGGAGCGCGCTAGGCTGCCCGGCATGACCAGCCCCGCCGCCTTCGCCGCCACCGCCGCCCTGATGGCCGAGCCGCCGCGCGCCGCCATGCTGCAGGCCCTCCTCTCCGGCGAGGCGCTGACCGCCGGGGAGCTCGCCCGCGTCGCCGGCATCGGCGCGCCGGCGGCGAGCGCGCATCTGGCCAGGCTGGTCGAAGGCGGGCTGGTCGTGGTGCATCCGCAGGGGCGCCACCGCTACCACCGCCTGGCCTCGGAGGAGGTGGCGGCGGCGATCGAGATGCTCGGCGGCCTCGCCGCCGAGGTCGCCCCGCCGCCGCGCCGCTGGCCGCATGGCGAGGCCTTCCGCACCGCCCGCCTTTGCTACGACCACCTCGCGGGGAGGCTCGGCGTCGCCCTGCATGCCGGGCTGACGGCGCGCGGCTGGATCGCGCCGGCGCCGGGCGGCTGGGCGGCGACCCCGACGGGGGAAGAGAGCCTCGCCGCGCTCGGGGTGGACCTGCCTTCGGCCCGCCGCGCCCGGCGCTTCGCCTGCGACTGCATGGACTGGTCGGAACGCCGCGCGCATCTCGCCGGCGGGCTGGGGCGGGAGATCGCCGCCTGCTGCCTCCGCCGCCACTGGGTTGCCCGGCTGCCCGGCGAGGCGGAGGGCGATCCCCTCGCCCGCCGCCGCCTCGCCGTGACGCCCGAGGGCGCGCGCCGGCTGCACGAGGCGCTGGGGGTGGCGGCATGAGGAGCGGCGGAACGGCCACCCTGCCGGCGGCCACGGGCCTCGCCCCGGCCACGAGGCTGCTGGCGGCGCTGGCGCTGATGACCGCGGCCAGCCAGTTCCACCGCGCCGCGCTCGGGGTGGTGGGGCCGGAATTGGCGGCGGCGCTGGGGGCCGGCACCGGGCTGCTCGGGGCGGCCAACGGCGCCTTCTTCCTGGCGCTGCTGCTGCTGCAGGTCCCGGTCGGGCTGGCGCTCGACCGGATCGGGCCGCGGCGGACCGTGGCCTGGCTGGCGCTACCGGCGGCGCTCGGGGCGCTCGGCCAGGCGCTGGCGCCGGACGCCGGCTGGTTCCTCGCGGCGCGCTTCCTGCTCGGGATCGGCTGCGCCGCCTCCTTCATGGCCTCGGTGGTGCTCTGCGCCCGCTGGCATGCCGGGCCGGGGCTGACCACCGCCCTCGCCCGGGTCTTCGCGCTGAGCCAGGGCGGCATCCTGCTGGCCGGCGCGCCCTTCGCCGCCCTGGCCGGGGTGCTCGGCTGGCGCGGCGCCTATGCGCTCTCCGGCGCGGCGACGCTGGCCCTGGCGGCGCTCTGGTGGGCCTGGGTGCGGGACGACCCGCCCGACCGCCCGCCGCCACATCGCCCGGCCGAGACGCTGGGCGAGGCGCTGCTCGGCCAGGTCACGGTCTGGCGGACGCCGGGGCTGCTGCCGGTGCTCTGCATGCACCTGGTCGGCTATGCCGCCATGGCGACGGTGCTCGCCGTCTGGGCCGGGCCCTATTTGTCGGAGGTGCATGGGCTGGAGCCCGGCCCGCGCGGCGCGGTGCTCTTCGGCATGGGGCTGGCGCTGGTTGCGGGGCTGCTGGGTGTCGGACCGCTGGAGCGGCGGCTGAACACCCGCAAATGGCTGGTCGCTGCCCTGTCCGGCGGCGCGGCGCTGGTGCTGCTCGCGCTCACCCTCTGGCCGCAGCCGCCGCTGGCGGCGGCCGTGGCGCTGCTCACCGGCCTCTGCCTGCTCTCCTGCTATCCCGTCGTCGTAGTGGCGCATGGCCGCTCGCTCTTCCCCGACCACCTGGTCGGGCGCGGGGCGACGACGGTGAACCTGGCGCAGACGCTGGGCAGCGCGGCGCTGCCGGCGCTGACGGGCTGGGCGGTGGCGGTCGCGCCGCGCGGGGAGGCTTGGCCGATCGCCTTCGGCACGCTGGCCCTCGCGCTGCTGCTCGGCCTCGGCGGCTACCTAGCGGGGCGCGACGTGCCGCCGCGCCGGTAGCCCCGGGCGCCGCTACTCCGCGCGGATGCCGGCCTCGGCGACGAGCTGCGCGTAGCGCGTGACCTCGGCCGCGACGAAGCGGCGGGACGCCGCGAGGTCCAGGCCGACCAGGTCGAAGCCGAGCTCCGCCGCGCGGCCGCGCAGCCCCGGGTCGGTCAGCGTCTGCCGGATCGCGGCGGCGATGCGCCCGGCCAGCGGCTCCGGCAGGCCGGAGGGCGCCTGGATCGCCGTCCAGCTCGTGATGCGAAGCTGCGGCAGTCCCGCCTCCGTGGCGGTCGGCACCTCCGGCAGCAGCGGGTGGCGCGCATCGGCGGTCACCGCCAGCGCCCGCAGCCGCCCCGCCTGCACCTGGCCGATGCATTCCGGCAGGTTGGAGACCAGCAGGTCCAGGTTGCCCGCCACCAGGTCGGTGACGGAGGGCGCGCCGCCGCGATAGGGCACATGCGTCAGCCGCTCGGCCGCGCCGGTCGCGCGGCGGAAGAGCTCGAGGCCCAGATGCGGCGGCGAGCCGCTGCCGGAGGACCCCACGTTCAGCCGCGCCCCGCCGCGCACCGCGGCGACCAGCGCCGGCAGGTCCTCCCAGGGCGCGCCGGCGCGCACCACGACGACCAGCGGCAGGGAGCCGAGCAGGGTCAGCGTCTGCAGGTCGCGCAGGAAATCATAGGACGCGTGCGGGAAGAGCGAGGTATTCACCGCATGGGTCAGGGTGATGGCGAGCAGCGTGTGCCCGTCCGGCGCCGCCTTCGCCACCGCATCGGCGCCGAGCTGCGCATTGGCGCCCGGCCGGTTCTCGACGACGACCGGCTTGCCCCAGTCCTGCTGCAGCCGCTGCGCGACCAGGCGGCTGATGATGTCGGTCTGCCCCGCGGGGGTGAAGGGGACGATCAGGCGGACCGTCCGCTCCGGGTAGTCCTGCGCACGCGCCGGCGCGCCGAGCAGGAGGAGCGGCGCGGCGAGCGCGGTGCGGCGGGAGAGCATGGGGGGCGGGCCTCGGCTACTCGGCCGCGGCGGGGATGCCGCGCGCCGCGATCGCCGCCCGCACCGCGGGCAGCAGGGAGCGGCCGTATTCGGCGGCATCCTCCAGCGGGTCGAAGCCGCGGATCAGGAAGGTGTCGATGCCGAGCGCGTGGTAGTCGGCGAGGCTGTCGGCCACCTGCTCCGGCGTGCCGACCAGCGCCGTGGTGTTCGACCCCGCACCCACCGCGGCGGCGACCTCGGTCCAGAGCCGCTTGTCGCGCACCCTGCCGCCCGCCGCCGCCTCGAGCAGGCGCTGCGAGCCGACGCTCTCGGGCTTCGGCCCGCCGGAGCCGGCCGAGCGCAGTTCCCGGATGCGGGCGATGATGCGCTCGGCGCGCGCCCAGGCGGCTTCCTCGGTCGACGCCAGGACGGGGCGGAAGGAGAGGCTGAAGCGGATCGCGGCCGGGTCGCGCCCGGCCTTCGCCACGCTGGCGCGGACGCGGGCGATGGTCTCGCGCGCCTGCTCCAGCGTCTCGCCCCAGAAGGCATAGACATCGGCGAGCCGCCCGGCGATCTCGATGGCGATGTCGGAGGAGCCGCCGAAATAGACCGGGATATGCGGCTGCTGCAGCGGCTTCACCTCGGCGAAGCCCTGCTCGAAGCGGTAGTAGCGGCCGGCGTGGTCGAAGGGCTTCGGCTCGGTCCAGAGGCGCTTCAGCAGCGCGACATATTCCTCCGTGCGGTGGTAGCGCTCGTCATGCGGCAGGAAGTCGCCGTCGCGCTTCTGCTCGGTCGGGCTGCCGCCGCTGATGACATGGATGGCGGCGCGGCCGCCCGAGAGATGGTCGAAGGTGGCGAATTGCCGGGCCGCGAGCGTCGGCGCGACGAAGCCCGGCCGGTGCGCCACCATGAAGCCGATGCGGCGGGTCGCCGCCGCGGCCTGGGCGGCGACCAGCAGCGCATCCGGCGACGTGCTGCCCCAGGCGACGAGGATGCGGTCGAAGCCGGCCGCCTCATGCGCCTGCGCGAAGCGGCTGATGTAGTCCGGGTCCACCACCGGGCCGGTGGGCGGATGGATCTCCGACTGCCGCCGGTGGGAGATCATGCCGATGAACTGGATCGGGTGCGCCATGCGCCGTTCCTCCGTCTCTTGGCCCCAACCCCTGTCTGGGCGGATCGATCCAGACCGCCGGTCAGGCGATGCGGAGGCGCCGCAGCGCCTCCCCGGCGGCAGCATGGTCGGCGGCGAGCCGCCGCGCCAGTTGTTCCGGCGAGAGCGGCTCCGGCCGCAGGCCGAGGCGCTTCAGCGCGGCATCCACCTCGGGCTCGGCCAGGCTCTCGTTATAGGCCTGGTTCAGCCGGGCGATGACCGGCGCCGGCGTGCCCGCCGGGGCGACCAGGCCGAACCAGCCGCTGCCCGGCCATTCCTGGCCGAGGCCGAACTCCCCGAGCGTCGGCACCTCGGGGAAGGCGTCCCAGCGCGTCGCGCCGACCACGGCGAGCGCGCGCAGCCGCCCGGCCTCGACATGCGGGGCGGCGACCGGGTCGATCAGCAGGTGGCAGTCGCCGGCGATGACGCTGGTCGCGGCCGGGGCACTGCCCGGGAAGGGCACGTGCACGGCCTCGAACCCGCCCTCGTCGGCCAGCAGCGCGGCGCGAAGCTGCGCGATGGAGCCGATGCCGGGCGAGGCGTAGTTCAACGCGCCCCGGTGCTGCCGGGCCCAGGCGATCAGCTCCGGCAGGCTGCGCACGGGCAGGTCGTTGTTGACGGCCACCAGCGCGAAGGCCTCGCCGGCCAGCGCCACGGGGGCGAAGCTCCGCAGCGGGTCGTAGCCGACCGGGGCGAGGTGCGGCGCGATGGTCAGGTTGGCGGCGGAGGCGTTCAGCAGCACATGGCCGTCCGCCCTGGCCTCGGCCACGAAGCGGGCGGCGATGGCGCCGCCGGCGCCGGGCTTGTTCTCCACGACGACGGGCTGGCCGAGCCGCGGCAGCAGGGCGCGCGCCATGGTGCGGGCGACGTTGTCGTTGGTCGCGCCCGGCGTGAAGGGCACGATGGTGCGAACCGGCCGGTCCGGGAAGCCGGCGGGGCCGGTGCCGGCACCGGCCCTGGCGAGCGGGAGGAAGGGCGCGGCGAGGCCGGCGCCGAGCAGCAGGCGGCGTGTGGTCATCGGGAGAATTCCGTCAGAAGCCCGGGCAGGTGCGGCGGCTGCGCGAGGCCGGCGGCGGCCAGCGCGGCGAGCAGGCCGCCCAGGACGAGAAGGGTGCGGAGGGTCTGGCCGATCATCGCAGCGGCAAGGGCCTCCGGAGGATGCCGGCGGGCTGCCGGCTGCGCTGCACGACGAGGCCGGCGACGCGCTGCGCCTCGGCGGGGCTCGGGAAGCTGGCGCCGTCCAGGTCCTCGACCACCGGGTCGGTGGCGATGAAGCGCCAGGCGGGGCCGGCCTGGCCGGCGGCATGGGTCACGGCGACGCCGAGGAAGCGTCCCTCGACCTCGATGGGGCGGGAGGTGTGCATGGTGGGTCCTCTGGCCGTGCGGTCACGGCGGGCGGCTGGATGGGCTGGGTGGGTCAGGGCGCGGGGCGCCCGGGGAACGTCAGCGCCGACAGCGCGCGCCGGGACGGCACGGGGCACGAAGGCCCTGGCCGAGGCGGTGGCGCTTTAGCGCTTGGTGACGCGGTGCAAGCTGCATGGATCAAATCCCGCGGTGCCGGCGCGGAACGCCCCGGCGACGCGGATATATAGCGATGGTTGGTCGTAATCTGTCAAGCATGTCCGGCGTGGAAATGGATATTTCACGTCACGGCGGCGTGCGACAGGCGCGGCGGACAGGCGTCCGGCCTGGCGCGGGGCGGGCGAGGACCGGGCCAGGTCGCTTAGCGGCGGAATCGGGCTGACCGGTAACGGCATCCCGGCCGGTCCGGGTCGAGGGCTCCTTCGCAGCCGACGCAGGCCGCAAGTGCCTGACATCCCGAGTGGTCCGGCGGCGCGGCGGCTCTCGGCCGCGCGAGGCCCTGGCCCATATGTTCATGTTATGTTCTAGTAAGCCCCATGCCCGAAGCCCCGCCGCCGCCCGAGGCCCCGCCCCATCTGCGCAGCGCTGTGCACCGCTACCGGAGCCTGCTCGCGCGCGGCTGCCCGGCGGAGGCGGCGCTGGCCGATTTGGTGGCCTATCTCACCGTGCTGCGCCCCGGCCTGCCGCGCGTGCTGGCGCAGGAGCAGGCGGACGCGGTCGTCGCGCTCGCCGGCGCAGGGCGGCGCACCCCGGCGCATCCGCCGCGGGGCTTGCTCGAGGCGCTGTCCCGGCCAGCGGAGTAGACGGGCTCAGCCGCGCTTCCGCGCCTGGCCGGCGGCGACCAGCGCTGCCTCGACGCCCGGCCGCACCTCCTGCATCAGCGCCATGGCCTGCTCGCGTGGCACCGGGCGGGGCGCGATGCTCGCCACGTTCTGCCGCGCGATCACCTCCGGGTCGGCCGCCGCGGCCATCAGCGCCGAGGCCAGCCGCTCGCGCACCGGCGGCGGCAGGCCGGCCGGGCCGGCCCAGATGATGAGCTGCCGCGTCGCCGTCTCGTAGCCCTGCTCGATCAGCGTCGGCACCTCGGGGAATTCCGGCCAGCGGTCGAGGCTCGCGCTCGCCAGCATGCGCAGGTTGCCGCCCTTCACCAGGCCGATCATCTCGGCCGTGCCGGAGTAGGTGTCGATATGCCCGCCGGCCACCTGGCTCGCGGCCTCGGTGATGCTCGGGATCTGCACATAGGTCATCTGGATGCCGGCGAGGCGCTGCAGGTCGAAGAAGGAGACGGCGGAGCCTGGATTGGTACTGGCGAAGGTCAGCGGGCGGCGCTGCGCCTCGGCGATGAAGTCGGCGATGGTCCGGACCTGCGGCAGGGAGGGGCCGACGGGGATGGCGATCCGCAGTTCGGAGGTGATGCCGAGGAAGTCGAAGCTCTCCCAGGGTCGGTAGGAGAGATCCATCGTCATCGGCGCGACGACAAGGGCGGAGAAGCCGACCAGCCCGAAGGTATAGCCATCCGGCTTCGCCTGGGCGATGCGGGTCGGGCCGAGCGTGCCGCCGGCGCCCGGCGTGTTGCGCACGACGACCGGGACGCCGAGGGTCTTCTCCATATGCGCGGCGATGGCGCGGGCGACGACATCGGTGCCGCCGCCGGGGCCGAAGCCGGTGACGAGCTGGATCTCGCGCGTCGGCCAGCGCTCGGCATGGGCGCCCCCCTGGGCGAAGGCGCCGGTGATGGCGGGCGTGGAGAGCGCGAGCGCGCCCAGCAGGCCTCTGCGGTGCATGATGGTGGTTCCCCCCGGGCCGGCCGGATCGCACGGCCGCTCTTGCTTGCCGGCATGGTGCTGGCCGGCGGCGGGGGGAGTCAATCGGAGGGGGAAGACTGGTGCCGGCACACAGAATCGAACTGTGGACCTACTGATTACGAATCAGTTGCTCTACCGCTGAGCTATGCCGGCGTTCCAGGCCGCGGGGAGATACACGCCGGGCGGCGAAAGGGCAACGCCCGATCGCAGCCTTTGGCATGCTTTCGGCGCGTCAGGCGGCCGGCCGGGTCGCCACCGGCTCGGCAGGCGGTGCCTCCGCCGTCCAGTTGAGCTGCCCCGCCGTGTCGCAGGCGGTGCAGACCGGCTTCCAGTAGGTGTGCTCCGCCCCGCAATGGGCGCAGAGCCAGCGCGGCGCCGGCTTCGCCGCCTCGGCTTCCTCCCGCAGCGCCGCCACCCGCCCGGCATCGCCCTTCTCGGCCTCGACCAGCTCGGCCATCAGCAGATAGGCCCGCCGGTCCGCCTCGCCCGAGGCGATCAGCGGCTCCAGCGCGCCCCGCGCCTTGCCGAGCTGCCCGGCCGCGATGGCCGAGCGCGCCAGCAGCAGCCGGCTCTCGGGCGCCGCCGGGTTGCGGCGGATCAGCGCCTCTGTCGCCCGGAGGCGCGACAGGGCATCGGGCTCGACGACCAGGTAGGGCTCCGCCAAGTCCGGATGCGGGGCGGCCTGCCAGGCCTCCTCCAGCACCGCCCTCGCCTTGCGCAGGCTGCCCGCCTGCCGCAGTCCGTTGGAGAAGGCGATGGCCGCCGGCGCGAAGCCCTTGTCGAACTGGAAGGCCTGCCGCTCCAGCTCCAGCTTCCGCTTCGGGTCGCTCTCCTGCTCCGCCGCGGCGAGGGCGAGCTGGGCGCGCGGCTGCTCGGGCGTGGCCAGCGCCAGCGCCTCCCGCCAGTCGCGGGTCTCGAGCGCGAGCTGCGTCCGCTCCTCGCGCAGCCAGAAAGCGCCGGGCTGAACCGCCTCGGCCTCCTTGGCGATGGCGCGGGCGGCGTCCCAGTCGCCCTTCTGCATGGCCTGCCGCAGCAGGCCGCGCAGGCCGAGGAAGCGGGCATCGTCCCGCCCGGCGAGCTGGCGGAACACCTCCGCCGCGCCTTCCTCGTTGCCGGAGATGCGCTCGGCCTCGGCCGCCAGCAGCAGGGTCTGCGGCGTGTCGCCGAGCAGGCCGCGGGCCTTGCGCACCTCGACCCGCGCGGCATCCCCCGTGCCGGCGGCGAGCGCGATCAGGGTGCGCGTCACCGCGGCATCGCCCTGCTCCCGCCGGCGCAGCGTCCGCGTCACCCGCGCCCGCCGCGGCCAGCGGCGGATGGCGCCGATGACGGAGAGGATCGCGTGCAGCACCAGGAAGGCGATGGCGGCGATCAGCACGGCCATCGGGAAGCTGGTGGCGACCAGGGAATCGCCGACCTTGATCTCCACCGTGCCGCCGAGGCCGGCCAGCCACATGGACCCGGCGACGCCTGCCGCCAGGACCAGAAGGACGAGGATCGCAATCCGCATCGGCTCAGCCCGCCGCCATCTGGCGCAGCGCGGCACGGGCCGCGATCACCGCCTTCACCTGGTCCACCCAGGGCGCCATCGCCGTCTGTGCCGAGGGCGGCAGCTTCCCGACATGCTGCAGGCTCATCTCCAGGTCCCCCGTCTCCAGGGCGCGGCGCGCGCGTTCCAGGTCCGGCTCGATCGAGTCCCCCCAGAGCACCTGGTCGCCACGCCGCACCGTCAACAAGGACCCGACGCGCGCCAGCGCGCTGTCCACCGGGTCCGCCTTGCCGCCCTGCGCGGCCGGCACCGCCGCGTCGCGCGCCGCGCGCGCCGCATCCTCGAAGCCCTGCTGCAGCGCGGCCAGCGTCGGCGGCGCCGATTGCGCGAAGCGCGTGAGCGCGGCCGGCGGCTGGTCGATGCCGCCGAGGCCCTCGCCGAGCGGCTGGCCGGCCGCGAGCGCCGCGCGCACCCGGTCGAGCGCCGTGAGGCGCGCATTGCGGGCGATCCCGGCGCGCAGCGCCTGCTGCGCCTGGTCGAGGGCAGCGAGCTTCTGGTTGACCTGCGCCTCGAGCGCGGCGAGCCGCTGCGCCGCCTGCTGCTCGCGCTGCTCATCGGCGCGGACGGCATCCTGCAGGGCACGGTCGACCGCCTGGCGGGCGGCCTGCTCGCGCTGCTCGTCGGTGCGGGCGGCCTCCGCCAGCTTGCGGTCCACCGCCTGGGCCGCAGCCTGCTCGCGCTGCTCGTCGGCCTGGGTCAGCTCCTGCAGCCGGCGGGTCATGGCCTGGTCGCGCTGCTCGACGGCGCGGGCGAACTCCTGCAGCGTCCGCTCCACCACCTGCGCCGCGGCCTGCTCCTGCTGCTCATCGGCCCGGGCGAATTCCTGCAGCCGGCGGTCCATGGCCTGGGCCAGCTCCTGCAGCCGGCGTTCCATGGTCTGGGCCGCCGCCTGCTCGCGCTGCTGGTCGGCCGCCGTCGCCTCCTGCAGCCGCTTCGTCACCGCGGCATCGAGCTGGTCGAGCCGCCCGGTCAGGGATTCCAGCGATCCCCGCGGGACGAAGGCCGTGGGGTCGAGGGCCGGCCGCCCCTCCAGCGCCGCGATGCGGCGGTCATTGGCGGCGCTGCGCTCGTTCAGGCTGTTGAGCTGCGACTCGACGGGGCGGATGTCCGGGATGGCCGGCGCCGGGCGGTTCTCCAGCGCCTGCATGCGGGGCTCGACGCCCGAGAGCGCATTGAGCCGGCCGGTCAGGGTGCCGACCTCGCCGCGCACGCCCTCGAGGCTCGCCAGCCGCTGCTCCAGTTGCGAGACCCGCGCCGGATCGACCGCGGCATCATTGGTGGCGCGCGGGGTATTCAGCAGCCACCACACCGCCAGCAGCAGCACCACCCCGCCGATGCCGATCGTGACGGCGGCCGGATCCAGGCGGCGCGGCGCGGGCGGGTCCAGCGGGGAGTTGCGGGGCGCCGGCGGGGCAGCCCCGGTTGTGTCCTTGGATGTCTCGCTCATGCGTGCAGCCTACCTGGGACCGAGCAAAGCCAACAATGCGTCCTGGTCGGGCCGGTCGGCGACCCGCACCGCGCGCCAAGCCAGGGGTGCGAGCGCCCGGGTGGCCGCCTCGGCGACCCTCGGGCTGATCGCCAACGCCTCCATTCCCGCCACGGTTGCACCGAGTCCGGAAGCTTTCAGAAGTGACATCGCACACTGCGCCGAGCGCGGCGAGAAGAACAGGACGGCAACGACCCGACCTTGATGTTGCAGCTCCGCGACCGCCTCGGCCGGCAGCGCCTCGGCCGGCCGGGCGGCATAGGCGATGCGGCGGATCACGCGGAAGCCGCGGGCCCGCAGGTCGGCGGCGAGACCGGCGCCGTAGCCCTCCCCGACGGCCAGCAGCAACGGCCCGGCCCGGGGGTCGAGGCTGCGGGCCGCCTGCTCGGCCAGTGCCGCGGCATCGCCGGCGGCGGCCTCGACCCGCGCGAAGCCGCGGGCGCGGGCCTCGGCCGCGGTCGCCTCCCCCACTGCCAGCACGGGGATATCGGTCGGCGGCAGGCTCCGGGCGGCGGCGCGACTGGTCAGCAGCAGGGCCTGGGCCGCCGGCATGGCGAAGGGCCGCGGCGCCAGCACCAGGGCCGGGGCGAGGACCGGCCGCCAGCCGAGGGCGGCGAGGCGGCGCGCCGTCTCCGCCGCGCCCGGCTCCGGCCGGGTGACCAGGACGCCGGGCGGGGCGGGCGTCAGGCGAAGAGGTCCGCCGGGCTGTCGGCGCGGAGGCTGCGGCCAAGCTCGGCGCCGAGCCGCGCGGCCTCCTTCGCCGGGCCGGTCGCGGCGCGCTTGAGCAGGAAGCTGCCGTCCGGCCGGGCGACGAGGCCGGTCAGATGCAGCTCGCCATTCGGCAGCAGGCGGGCATGGCCGCCGATCGGGGTGCGGCAGGAGCCGTCCAGCGCCCCGAGAAAGGCGCGCTCCGCCCGGCTGACCGCCGCCGCCTCGCGGTCCTCGATGGCCGAGAGCAGCTCCCGCAGTTCCTCGTCCGCCGCGCGGACGGTGATGCCGACGATGCCCTGGCCGGCGGCGGGGACCATGGCCTCGGCATCGAGCACCACGGCCGCCTCGGCCTCGAGCCCGAGGCGCTTCAGCCCGGCCAGGGCCAGCAGGCTGGCCGCGAACTCGTTGGCGCGGACGCGCGACAGCCGGGTCTGGACATTGCCGCGGATGACCGCGCAGCGCAGGTCCGGCCGGGCATGCAGGATCTGGCTCTGCCGCCGGACCGAGGCGGTGCCGATGAGCGCGCCCGAAGGCAGGCAGGCGAAGGGATTGGCCGGGTCCGGCGCCCCGCAACCGGCACCCAGGATGATGGCGTCGCGCGCATCCTCCCGCTTCAGGGTGCAGGCGAGGACGATGCCGGAGGGCAGCTCGGTCTCGAGGTCCTTCAGGCTGTGCACCGCGAAATCGACGCGGCCGTCCAGCAGCGCCTCGTGGATCTCCTTGGCGAAGAGGCCCTTGCCGCCGATATCGGCGAGGCGCCGGTCCTGGATACGGTCGCCGGAGGTGGCGATCACGTGCTCCTCGAAGGCCTGCGCGACGCGCAGGACCGGGCAGAGCGCGGTGACGATCGCCAGGAAATGCCGCGTCTGCCAGAGCGCGAGCGGCGAGCCCCGGGTCCCGACCCGGAGCGGCAGGGCGCGCCCGTGGCGCGGGACGGCGGCTTGTGTCTGGCCGGGCGACATCCGCCCGTCATAGAACCCGGACGGACCCAGAGGAAGGTGGGAGGAAAGGCCGGATGGACGATCGGGCGGCGGTGCTGGGGCTGGAATCGAGCTGCGACGAGACCGCGGCGGCCGTGCTCCGCGCCGACGGCACCATCCTTGCCGAGGCGGTGCTGAGCCAGGAGCAGGAGCACAGCCCCTATGGCGGCGTGGTGCCGGAGATCGCGGCGCGCGCGCATCTGGAGCACCTGCCGCGGCTGGTCGCGCAGGTCATGGCGAAGGCGGGGCTCGGCTACGGCGACCTCGCGGGCGTCGCCGCCACCTCCGGCCCCGGGCTGATCGGCGGGCTGATCGTGGGCGCGACCCTCGGCAAGGGCATCGCGCTCGCGCATGGCCTGCCCTTCGTCGCGGTGAACCACCTGGAGGCGCATGCCCTGACCGCCACCCTGCCGGGGATCGTGGAGGGGGCCGTCCGCTTCCCCTACCTGCTGCTGCTGCTCTCGGGCGGGCATTGCCAGTGCGTGGCGGTCGAAGGGGTGGGGCGCTACCGGCGGCTCGGGACGACGCTCGACGATGCGGTGGGGGAGGCCTTCGACAAGGCGGCAAAGCTGCTGGGCCTGCCCTGGCCGGGCGGACCGGCGCTGGAGCGGCTGGCGCGGCAGGGCGATCCCGCGAAGGTGCCCCTGCCCCGGCCGCTGCTGGGCCGGCCGGGCTGCGATTTCTCCTGGTCGGGCCTGAAGACCGCCGTGGCGCATGCGGTCGCGCGCGGCGCGGCGACGGAGCAGGCCAGGGCCGATATCGCCGCCGGCTTCCAGGCGGCGGTCGCGGCGGTTCTGGCCGACCGCGCCGCGCATGCGCTGGCCATGGTGCCTGAGGCGACGGCGATGGTCGTTGCCGGCGGCGTCGCGGCGAACGGGGCGGTGCGGGCGGCGCTCTCGGGCGCCGCGGCGAAGCGGGGCCTGCCGCTGGTGGCGCCGCCGGTGCGGCTCTGCACCGACAATGCCGTCATGGTGGCCTGGGCGGGGATCGAGCGGCTGCGCCTCGGCCCCACGGACGAACTCGGCCACGCGCCGCGGCCGCGCTGGCCGCTGGAGGGGATGGCGGCCTGAGCAGGCCGCCCGCGGTTCGTGCCCAGGGGAATGCCCATGCCATCGCCGGGAGCGGAACGGTGCGGACGAACCGGCCGCCCCGGGCCGCGTTCGAAAGGCCACGCGGAGAGGGACACCTCCATCATGGCCACCAAGACCCAGAACCGTTCCGGTACGGAGCGTCCGGAGAATACGTCCGACAGCAATGTGGAGAGCGCGGTCGAAGGGACATTTCCCGCGAGCGACCCGGTCTCCCACACCGCCGCGCAGGGCTCGCGCGCCGTCCCGCCGGCGGCGATGCTGCACGAGCAGGGATCGAAGCCCGCGCCCTGCGACGACGGCGTCACGCTCTCGCTCCGCTTCCCCGACAGCGAGACCGCCAAGCTGGCGCTGGAGGCCGCGGTCCGCGAGGGGCCGATCGACCGCCGCAGCGCGACGATCGACCTCGACGACGACCGTGTGACGATGCGGCTGGAGGTTCCGCGCGCCGACCGCGAGCGGATGCACGGCCTGCTGCAGAAGCATGGCGGCATGGAGGCCTGAGCAAACCCCTCCGGGTTTGCGCCGCGACGGGGTGCCGGGCAGGCATCCATCTCAAGGGCTCGGGCCGCGCGACCTGCGGCCCGAAGGGTGAGACCCTGCCCAGATGGCCGGAGGGGCTTCGGCAGGTGCCGCGGCAGGCAGTGGCGAGGCGGGCCCGCCGGCCCCGACCCCGCCCTGACCCACCAGTAGCGGAGATAGGCGGTCCGGACGGGCTCCCCGCAGGCCCGTCGGCGTCTCCCTCCGCATGTGCGGGACCTTGTTGTCCAGAAGCCTTTGTTGTCCGGAGTAGGCGCACGCCTCCGGGCGTTGCCGCTCCGCGGCGGTCCGTTCCCAGTGACACGGCATCGCGTGGCCGCCGACAGTCTTCCCCTCCCCGCCCGCGCTTCCCTTCACGTGCCGGCGAGCCTGTGACGGCGCTCTGGACGGTGCTGCGGCCGCCCACGTAGCGTTCGGCAGAGCCTTTTTCAGCGCATTATTTTCGATCGTGTTCGATTCTACAGAGCCAATTTCATGACCCCTGACGAGATGCGGCTGTACCTGACGGTCGGCGGTGCCATCCTCGGCCTGATCGCTTCCGGTTTCGGGATCTCCCGCTTCATCACCGCCGAGGTCGAGCGGATCATCAAGAACTACCTGGCGAAGGAGCTCGGCGACAAGCTGCAGGAAATCAACCGGACGCAGCAGGAAATCCAGGCCGAACGCCAACACCTGGCCGAGCTGCAGACGGTCCTCGAGGAGACGCAGAAGATCGCGTCGGAGCGCGCCGTCGCGCTCACCATCTTCACGCTCGAGTCGCTGCCCTCGATCTCCCTGACGCAGCAGATCCCGATCAGCCTGCTGAAGAACCTGTCCTACGTGCTGAAGGCCGATCTGCGCAGCAAGCTCACCTCGGCCGAGAACGTCCCGCAGGAACTCCTGGGGTGGCTGGCCTATGGCACCGCGATCCAGCGTCTCGCGCTCGACCCGCTCGCGCGAGACAATGTCGAGGACGGGCCCGCCTCAGTCCTCGGCCTGCTCAGCGACGCGCAGGAGATCTTCGCGCCCGATATCGTGGTGCAGAGGAACATCAAGCTGCGGCGGATCCAGGCCTACCGCCAGATGCGGCGCTTCGCCGAGGCGCGGTCCGTGGTGGACGAACTCCGCGCGGGTCTCGCCGCCGGCACCTCGCAGGCCGGCAACGAATGGATCGTGATCGTCGATCTCGCCGCAGCCATCATCAATATCCAGGAGATCCTCAGCAGCCCCTCGGCGCGCCCGCAACTGCTGGCCGAGGCCGTGACGTCGCTGCGCGAGCATTTCGGGCGCATCTATGGCTGGCGGGCACTCGGGCAGGAGATCCGCCTGGGCGCGGCCGGAGACCGCGGCGTCTATGGCGGCCGGTTCGCCGACGGCTCCATCGCCTTCTACACCGCGAAGGCGCTCTGGCTCGACGGGACCCGGAAGGGCAGCCGGGACAACCACGACCTTCTCTGGGAGGCGTTGGACGTGGCCTTCGACCGCTACGAGCGCATCCGGCGGACCGAGACCGATCCCACCGTCTCCGCCATCTACAACTTCTGCGTCGCCTTCATCATCGCGATGCGGCTCTCGCAGGAGATTGTCGGCTTCGGCCAGCCCCGCCGCCTCGAGGTCGAGTACGGCGACCTCCAGCAGGCGCAGGACTGGCAGGCCCTGATGGAGCAATGCCTGCGCAATGCCTCGGTCGCGGTGCAGCACATCGCCTCGCGCCGGCTGCCGAACGTCAACAAGTCGCTCGAGTACATCTACTCGGAATCGTCGGAATGCCTCAATGCCATGGGGCATTTTCAGACGGACATCGAGATCGTCCGGGCCATGCCGGCCGAGCCGGCGCTGTTCCAGAACAGGTTCTCGGGCGCCTGGCGCGCCGAGGCTGCCGCCTAGGCGCACCCCATCGCCTGGGCGGCGTGGGAGGATATCGCATGACGACGTCGCTCATCATGTCCGCCATCAACGAGAAGATTGCGAGAAGCCGGGCCTGGTCCAATCCGGTGTTCGAGCGGTCGCGCCGCGGCCCCTGGTCCTGCGAGGACGCCCGCGTCATCGGCTTCGAGTATCTGGCCTTCACCGCGGCCTTCCCGAAGATGCTGTCCGCCTTGTGCGCCCGGGTCGACGACGACGGCATGCGCGCCCTGCTCGTCGAGATCCTCCACTCGGAACTCGGCTCGGGGAACCCGGAGAACGCGCATGCCAGGCTGTTCGTGCGGCTGCTCGCGAGCTGCCTCGACGCGCAGGAGGTGACGCGCGCCCTCGCCGAACGGCCGCAGGGCCGGCTTCCCTCGACCCGGGACTTCCTGCGCGGGTTGCAGGCCCTCTACGCCGAGGCGCCGCTGTCCAGGGCGCTCGGCGCGCAGTACGCGCTGGAATTCCAGGCCGACAACATGCTCGAGAGCCTCTCGCGGGGCTTCCACGCCATGCGCCTCGACGAGAGGAACCTCGAATTCTTCCGGGTCCACGAAGTGGAGGAGAAGGACCATATCCGCCTGATGCAGATCGCCCTGCAGCGCCTGCTCCACAACGGCGAGGACAAGGAGGAACTGATGCAGGGCGCGCAGGCCTGCACCGGCCTGTTCAGCGCCTTCTGGCACGGCATCGGCGAGGCGCTCGCGCGGGCGAGCCCCGCCGCAGCGCCCGCCCGCGGCCCGTCGCCCGACGGCATGCCGGCCGGCCCCCGCAACTGACCGTCGGCCACGGGCGCGCCGATGCGCCGCCCGATGCGTCCTGCCGGGTCACCCGGCCGGTGACGGCGCCCGACCAGGCGCCGGCACCGTCGGGGCGAAAGCCGCGCCGGCTTTCGTCCCGGGCGGATCAGCCGACGGGCGAGCCGGCCTGGACGGCTCGGCCCGGGCGCCGTTCGCCGGGGACGGCAAGCCGCGGCTGCCTGGCCTGGCGGTGCCGGTCCGCCTCGCCATCCGCATGCGCCTGCCGCCAGGCCAGGAAATCCCCGGCCGCCATGGGACGCGCGAAGAGATAGCCCTGCGCCTCGTTGCAGGACGCGGCCACCAGGAAGTCCCGCACCTCGGCATCCTCCACGCCTTCCGCCACCACCTCGTAGCCGAGGTCGTGCGACAGCAGGATCATGGTGGAGACCAGCGCCTGCTTGCGATCGTCGGACATCAGCCCGCGCATGAAGGACTGGTCGATCTTCACCACCTGCGCCGGCAGGCGCTGCAGGTAGGAGAGGCTGCTGTGGCCCGTGCCGAAATCGTCGATCGCCAGGCGGATCCCGGCGCCGGCGAGGGCTTCCAGCACCGCGAGGGCCTGCCCGGCATCCTCCATCACCGTGCTCTCCGTCACCTCGAGCTCCAGGCAGTCGGGGGACAGGCGGTGCCGCCGCAAGCCATCCAGCACGCGGCCCGGCAGGTCGCGCTCGGCCAGGTTGGCGGCGGAGACGTTCACCGAGAGCTGCAGGTCGAGCCCGGCCTCCCGCCAGGCCGCGAGCTGCCGCATCGCCGCCTCCAGCACCCAGGCGGTCGCCGGCCGGGCCATCGAGGTCTGCTCGACCAGCGGCATGAACTCGCCCGGCGAGACCTCGCCGAGGGCCGGGTGCCGCCAGCGCAGCAGCGCCTCGCCACCGCGGCAGGCACCGCTGGCGAGGTCGATGCGCGGCTGGAAGACGAGCCGCAGCTCGTCGGGCCGCTCCAGCGCCTGGGCGAAATCCTGCAGCAGGCCGAAGCGACGCCGATGCGCCGCGTCCTGGGCCGAGGAATGGATGCCGATCCGCCCCTCCGAGCCACGGGCATCCTGCGCCGCGCCATGCGCGGTCCGCAGCACGTCGCGCGGCGCGGTCTCGCCCAGCCGGAAGGGCGCGAGCCCGGCGGCCAGCCCGGCCATGAGATGCGGGCTGGCGACCTCGGCCAGCCGGTCCAGCATGCGCCGCATCGCCACGGTGCAGCCCGGTTCCGCGAGGTCGGGCGGGGCGACGAAGGCGAACTGCGTCGCCGCGACATGATAGGCCTTGCAGCCCGCCGGCATCGCCGCGCGGAGGATGCGCCCAGCCAGCCGGATCATGTCGTCGAGATAGACGGAGCCCATGACCCGCACCGCGGCGCTCAGCCGCTCCGGGCTGGCGAGGTCGATCAGCACGGCAATGCGCGGCTCGCCCGGCGGCCGGTCGCGGGCCATGTCCTCGAGATCCTCGAGGAACTGGATGCGGTTCGGCATGCCGCTCAGCGGATCGACCCGGCCGAAGGCGTGCTGCAGCTCGATCTGCGCCATCACCATGGCCGCGAGATCGGCCAGTGCCGCCATCTCCTCCGGCGTCGCCGCGCGCGGCTCGGGCCCGACGACGCACATCGCGCCGAGGCCGAAGCCCTCCCGCGTCAGCAGCGGGGCGCCGGCATAGAAGCGGGCGCCGCTGCCGGCGAGCGGGCTGTCATGGTAACGGGCATCCGTCAGCAGGTCCGGAACCACCAGGCAGTCCCGGCTCTCGGCGACCAGGGCGCAGGGCGCCTTCTCGCGCGGGAGGCCGGTATGGCTGACGCCGACGCGCGACTTGAACCACTGGCGGTCAAAGTCGGTCAGCGAGACCGCGGCGATCGGCAGCCGGAAGAGCTGCGCCGCCATGCGGGTGATCCGGTCAAAGGATTCGCTCGGCGGCGTATCCAGCAAGTCCAGCATGCGCAGCGCGTCGAGGCGTGCCGCTTCCGTCCGTTCGTCGATCATGGGCCCAGGGGCTGCTTTGGCGGCCGCATCCTGCGACGTCTCGGGATGGTTGTGGTCCGGCGCTGTGCCTCAACCGCCCACCCAGGGCAGCCGGCGCAGGCCGGAGGGAGCCGCGACCCCGCCCTGCCCTGCCTCGCCGACCTCGGGACAGGGCGCGCCCCGGGCCGCTCAGCCCGCCGGCACGCCCTTGCTGGTGCTGTACTCGAAATGCAGCGCCTCCCCCGGGAAGACCCGGGGGTGGATGGCATGCGCGGCCATCGCCGCCTCGGAGAAGCCCTGCAGGATGAGCTTCAGCTTGCCCGGATAGGTCGCGATGTCGCCGATGGCATGGACGCCGGGCAGGTTGGTTTCGCAGGTCGCCGGGTTGACCGCGACATGGCTGCGCTCCAGCCCCAGCCCCCAGTCGGCGATGGGGCCGAGTTCCATGGACAGGCCGTAGAAGGGCAGCAGGTGGTCTGCCGGGACGCTCCTGGTCTCACCCTTCATGGTCGAGAGCACGACGCCCGTCAGGCGCGAGCCGTCTCCCTCCAGCCCGTGCAACTGGTAGGGGATGGCCATCTCCACCTCGCCGCGCGCCGCCGCCTGGTCGAGCCGCGCCGCGCTCTCGGGCGCCGCGCGGAATTTCGGCCGGCGATGCACCACGGTGACCTTCGCCGCCACCTCCTTGAGGCTCAGCGCCCAGTCCACCGCGCTGTCGCCGCCGCCGGCGATGACCACGCGCGCCCCGCGGAAATCCTCCCGCCGCGCCACCAGGTAGCGCACGGCGCCCGAGGCCTCGTAGCCCGCAAGGCCCTCGAGCGGCGGGCGGTTCGGGCCGAAGGCGCCGGCGCCGGCGGCCAGGATCACCGCCTTGGCGCGGATATGGTCGCCGGCGCTGGTGGCGATCTCCCATTCGCCGTCCAGTTCCCGCAGCCGCTCGACGCGCCGGCCGAGCAGGTAGAGCGGCGTGAAGGGCGCCGCCTGCGCCTCCAGCCTCTCGATCAGCGCCGCACCCTCGATCTGCGGGTGCGCGGGGATGTCGAAGATCGGCTTCTCCGGATAGAGCGCGCTGCACTGCCCGCCGATGGCGTCCAGCGCGTCCACCACCACGCAGCGCATGCGCAGCATGCCGCATTCGAAGACGGCGAAGAGCCCGACGGGCCCCGCGCCGATCACCGCCACATCCGTCTCGACGCTCACGCCCGAGGCGCGCATGCCGCTCACTCCCGCCGTCATCGGCGCCTTCCCCGCAGACGCCGCGCGTCCTACAGGAGAAGCGCGCGGCGACCAAGCCCGCAGCCCCCTGCCGGTCCGGGACAGCGATGGACAGCCCGATCACCGTGACGCTGCCCGACCTGGAGGCGACCGGGCGCCTCGCCGCCCGCATCGCGCCGCTGCTGCGGCCCGGGGATGCCGTGCTGCTGGAGGGCCCGCTGGGGGCGGGCAAAAGCGCTTTCGCCCGCGCCCTGCTGCGGGCGCTCGCCGGCGACCCGGCGCTGGAGGTCCCCTCCCCCAGCTTCACCCTGGTGCAGAGCTACGACCTCCCGGGCGGGTGGGAAGCGCATCATTTCGACCTCTACCGGCTGGAGGGGCCGGGCGACCTGACGGAGCTGGGCTGGGAGGAGGCGCGGCGCGGCCTGGTGCTGGTGGAATGGCCGGAGCGGCTGGGCACCGAGCGGCCGGGCGGCGCGCTGCTGGTGCGCATGGCCTATGGCGCCGGGGAGGAGGAGCGCGTCGCGACCCTGTCCGGGTGGGAGGGGCGGCCGGGGCCGGGCATCGGACCCTCGGCCTGAGCGCCGCGCCCCGGGAAGGGCCGACCGCCGGCGCGATGCGTCGGGCGGACCGGCGTAGGCCGCCGCCCGGGCCCCAGCGCATCCGCTGGCCGGACCGGCACCGCCGCCCGACAGTCGCAGGGCGACGGCGCCGCGGCGCCCGGCCTCAGGCCGCGCGCCCGCCCTCGCCGCGCAGCCGCGCGACCAGCCCGGACAGCTCGCCGCGCAGGGCCTCGCCCTGCCGCGCCACGGCCTCGGCACCGCTGCGGAACTCCCGCAGCGCCGCCGTCGTCCCGTCGACGCTCGCGGTCACCCGGCCGACGCCCGCCGAGACCTCGTCGGTGCGCCGCGCCGCCTCGGTCACGTTGCGCGCGATCTCCCGCGTCGCCGCCCCCTGCTCCTCCACCGCCGCGGCGATGGTGGTGGCGATCTCGCTCGATCGGGCGACGGTGCCGCCGATGCTGCGGATCGCCTCGACCGCCTGGCCCGTCGCGGCCTGCATGTCGGTGATCTGCCGGCCGATCTCCTCGGTCGCCCTGGCGGTCTGGGCGGCCAGGGTCTTGACCTCGCTCGCCACCACCGCAAAGCCCTTGCCGGCCTCGCCGGCGCGCGCCGCCTCGATCGTCGCATTGAGCGCCAGCAGGTTGGTCTGGCCGGCGATGTCGCCGATCAGCCGCACCACGTCGCCGATCCGGCCCGCCCCCTCGGCGAGGGCGCGCACGGTGCCGTCGGTCGCCTCGGCCTCCGCCGCCGCCCGCCTGGCCACCTCCGCCGCCTCGGCCACCTGCCGGGTGATCTCGCCGATGCTGGCCGCCATCTCCTCGGCCGCCGCCGCCACGGTCTGCACGTTGCCGCTGGCCTGGGCGGCACCGGCCGCCGCCTGGGCCGCCTCCGTCGCCGTCGCGCCCGCCCCCCGGGCCAGGTCCTCCACCGTCCCGTCCAGCCGCGACGCCGCGGTGACGAGCGTGCCGGCGATGCCGCCGAGCGCCCGCTCAACGTCCTCCGCCAGGGCAAGCTGCGCCGAGCGGCGCTCGCCCTCGGCCCGGGCGCGCATCGCCTCTGCCTCGGCCTCCAGGGCACGGGCGCGGCGGGCGCCGTCGCGGAGCGTGATCAACGCCGCCGCCAGCGCGCCGATCTCGTCGCCGCGGCCGGCCGCGGAGACCTCCGTGTCCAGGTCGCCTGCCGCCATCCGCGCCGTCTCCGCGCCAAGGTTGGCGAGCGGCCGGAGGACGCGCCGCGCCACCACCCAGGCCGCCGCCCCGGCGGCCGCCAGCCCGATGAGCAGCAGGCCCGCCGCCGTCGCCAGGTCGGTGCGCGCGCCGTCCACGATCTCCCCGGCACGCGCCTCGCTCGCCCGCCCCGCGGCGTGCATCACCTCGAGCAGCGTGCCGAGCTGCGGCGTGGTCGTGGCGACGTAGCGGGTGCTGTCCATCGGGTAGCGCCCGCCCGGCGCCTCCGCGCCCTTCTGCACCATCTCGTCAGCGAGGCGGCGGAAGGCCTCGAAATACTCGCCCCGCGCCGCGCGGACCGCCGCGCGCAGCGCCGGATGCGTCGCCGGATCGGCCTCCGGCGCCAGGACGCCGATCTGCTGCCAGATCAGGTCGACGCGGGAGCGGATGGCGGCATTCGCCGCCACCCGGTCGGCCGCGACGGGCTGGCCGGCGGCGATCGCCGAGGCGATGTTGGAACGCTCGAACCCGGCCGTGTCGCGGGCGCGCCAGCCGAGCTCCTTCACCACGGCGAGCCGGGCGAGCACCGGATCGGCCGCAGCGACGGCGTGCGAGGCGGCGAACCAGAGGTTCAGCGCCGCATTGACCGAGGCCGTGATGGTCGGGATGAAGTCGCGCCGCAGCGCCTCGTCGCGCTGCTCGCGCGGCAGGCGGATCGCCTCGTCCGCCCGGCGGCGGAAGCCATCCGCCCGCTCCAGCGCGCTCCGCAGCTCGGCCAGCAGGGTCTCGCGGCCGTAGAATTCCTCGATCGAGAGCACCGCCAGCCCGGGTGCGAAATTCGCCGCCACCGCGGCGCGCCGGCGGGCGATCTCCGCCAGGTCCTCCGACGTCGCCGGGCCCGGCGCCTGCAGCGCGTTGTTGGTGGCGAGGCGCTCCATCAGCACCTCGAACAGGCCGGCGGCGAAGCGGTTGGCGGCCTCGTCCGCCTGCCGCGCCGCCTGCGCCGCCGCGAGCGCCTGCCAGCCGTTCCGCACCTGCCAGCCGAGCCCGCAGGCGATCACCACCGTCAGCGCGAGGATGGCGCCGAGCAGCGCGTGGCGGATCGTGAGCCCGGCACGTGACGTCCGGGTCGCGGCAGACGGATCAGGCGGCATGGCTTGGAGGATTCCTTCGGCGGGTATCGTCGTCGGGGTCGTCCTGTAGATCAGGATCCGTTACGATCCACCAAACTCCGGTGCCTCAACTGCCGCAGGCCGATGGGGGCGTCGCGCGACGCGTGCTTTCCGGCTGACATCCCCGTCCCGTCGGTCCATGACGGGCGCCGCATGCGATACCCCGACCCCTTCCTGGCCGCCCATGGCTTCGGCGCCGCCGAGCGCCACCCGCTCCCCGCCGATGCCAGCTTCCGCCGCTATGTCCGCCTCGTCGGCGGTCCGCGCCCGGCCCTGCTGATGGACGCGCCGCCGCCCGAGGACGTCCGCCCCTTCGCGGCGCTGGCCCGCCACCTGCTGGCCGCCGGCCTCTCGGTGCCCGAGATCCTGGCCGAGGATGCCGGGGCGGGCTTCCTGCTGATCGAGGATTTCGGCGAGGCGACGCATGCCGGGCTGCTCGATGCCGGCGCCGATCCGGTGCCGCTCTATACCGAGGCCGCGGAGGCGCTCGCCGCCCTGCACGCCGCCGCGCCGCCGCCCGGCCTGCCGGCCTGGGACGCCGCGGCGATGTCCCGCGCGACGGCGGCCACCTTCCTCGACTGGTGGTGGCCGGCCGCCTTCGGCCGCGACCCGGCCGAGTCGGTCCGGCAGGACCTGGACGCGGCGATCCACGCCATGCTCGCGCCCTTCTCGGAGGCGCGCGGCTTCGTCCACCGCGACTATTTCCCGGCCAACCTCATGCGGCTCGAGTCGCGGGAGGGCGCGCGCCGCACCGGCATCCTCGACTTCCAGGACGCCGCCCTGGGCCATCCCGCCTATGACGTGATCTCCCTGGTCGAGGATGCGCGGCGGGACGTGGCGCCGGCCACCCGCCGGGCGGCGCTCGCCGCCTATCTCGCCGCCCGCCCCGGACTCGACCGCGGCGCCTTCCTCGGCGCCATGGCGGCCTGCGGGGCGCAGCGTCACCTGCGCGTCGCCGCGCTCTGGGTGCGGCTGGAGCGGCGGGACGGCAAGCCGCAATACCTCCGGCACGGCCCGCGCTGCTGGGCGCTGCTGGCACGGTCCCTGTCACAGCCGGCCTGCGCGCCGCTGCACGACTTCCTCGACCGCCACGTGCCGGAGGAGATGCGGCGCAACCCGGCGCCGGGCTGACGGCGGTGGGGGGTGTTCCCACCCGGGCCGCTCACGGGTTAGGAGATTGCCTGTCCCCCGCCACCAGCCGCCGGAGTGCCGCCGCGTGATCACGCTCACCCATGGCATGGTCCTCGCCGCCGGCCTCGGCCTGCGCATGCGCCCGCTGACCGAGACCACCGCCAAGCCGCTGCTCCGGCTGCATGGCCGCAGCCTGCTCGACCATGCGCTGGACCGGCTGGAGGCGGCGGGCGTCGAGAAGGCGGTGGTGAACGCCCACTGGCATGCCGACCAGGTGGCGGATGCGGTCGCCGGCCGCGCCGCGCCGCGGGTCACGCTGCAACGCGAACAGGTGCTGCTGGAAACCGGCGGTGGCGTGGCGAAGGCCCTGCCGCTGCTGGGCGAGGGTCCCTTCGCGGTGGTGAACGGCGACAGCATGTGGCTGGACGGGCCGCGCCAGGCCCTGCTGCGCATGGCCGCGGTCTTCGATCCGGAGGCGATGGACGCGCTGCTGCTGGTGGTCCGCGGCGCGCAGGTGGAGGGCGATATCGGCCGGGGCGACTTCCTGCTCGACCCCTATGGCCGCGTGCGCCGGCCGCGGGAGCGCGAGCTGGCCCCCTATGTCTACGCCGGCGTGCAGATCCTGGCGCCGCACCTGGTGCGGGACGTGCCGGAGGGGCCTTTCAGCCTCAACATCCTCTATGATCGCGCCATCGACTCGGGGCGGCTCTACGCGCTGGTGCATGACGGGGTCTGGTTCCATCTCTCGACGCCGCCCGACCTGGACCGCGCCGAGGCCGCGATGCAGGCGGGGCTGGTCCGCGCGCCGTTCTGAGCGCGTGACCCCTTTGCTGAGAGGCATGCCCGGCCTGCACCCGCCGCAGGCGGCCGGGAGCCTGGGCGCACCGCTGCAATGAACCTCTTCGACATCCCGGCGCACCTGCCCTTCCTCGATTGCCTCGCCGCCGGCGTGCTGCGCGCCGTGCCGGGCGAGGCGCCGGAGCGGCTCTCCCGCGTCACCATTCTGCTGCCGACCCGCCGCTCCGCCCGCGCGCTGCGCGTCGCCTTCCTCCGTGCTGCGGAAGGCCGGGCGCTGCTGCTGCCGCGCATGCGGGCGCTGGCCGGCCTCTCGACCGAGGATGCCGACGAACTGGCGCTGCCCGCGCTGCTCGACCTGCCGCCCGCCGTCGATCCGCTGCGGCGCCAGGCGGTGCTGGCCGGCTTCATCGCCCGCCTGCCGAAGGAGCGCGGCGGGCCCGCGACGCCGGAGCAGGCCTGGTCGCTCGCCGGCGCGCTGGCGACGCTGCTGGATGAGATCGCGCTCGAGGAGAAGGACCTCGACCTGCTGGCCGAGAGCCCGCCGGAGCGGCTGAACGACCACTGGCTCGAGCGGCTCGAGACGCTGGTGCCGGAGACGCATGCGGCGCACTGGCAGATCACCCTCGCCTTCCTGCGCGGCGTGCTCGCGGCCTGGCAGGACTGGCTGGCGCGGGAGGGGCTGCTCGATATCGGCATGCGCCGCGCCCAGGCGCTCCGGGCGCAGACCCGTGCCTGGCAGGCCGACCCGCCGCAGGACCCGGTGGTCGCCGCCGGCATCGGCGTCGGCGGCACCATCCCGGCGGCCGAGGAGCTGCTGCGCGTCATCGCCAACGACCTGCCGCGCGGCTGCGTGGTGCTGCACGGGCTGGATGCCGGCAGCACGGAGCCGCGGGTCTGGGAGGCGATCCGCGAGGCGCCGACGCATCCCTTCTGCGGCCAGCAGCGCCTGCTGCACCGCCTCGGCGCGACGAAGGAGGACGTGAAGCCCTGGCCCGGCTGCCTGCCGGCCGAGTCGGTGCCGCTCGCCGTCGCGGAGGGCCGCCCGGCGCTGTTCGGAATGGCGCTGCGCCCGGCCGAGGGCCTGCCCGCCTGGCAGTCCCGCCGCCCTTCCGAGTGGCGACCGGCGCTGGAAGGCCTGACCCAGCTCACCGCGCCCGACGCCCAGGCCGAGGCCGTGGCGATCGCGCTCACCCTGCGCGAGGCGCTGGAGGACCCGAAGGCGCGCGTCGCGCTCGTGACCCCCGACCGCGACTTGGCGCGCCGCGTCTCGGCCGAGCTCGCGCGGCATGGCGTGACGGCGGATGATTCGGCCGGCGAGCCGCTGGGCGAGACGCCGGCCGGCGCCTTCCTGCGGCTGCTCGCCCGCATGGCGGCGGCCGAGCTGGCGCCGGTGCCGCTGCTCGCCGCGCTCAAGCATCCACTCTGCGCCGGGGGGTGGGAGCGGCCGCGCTGGCTTTCCGCCGTCCGCAAGCTGGAGAAGGCGGCGCTGCGCGGGGCGCGGCCGGCGCCGGGGCTGGCGGGCCTGCGCGCCGCGGCGCGGGCCGGCCTCCGGGGCGAGCGCGAGGCGGAGATCCTCGCCGAGGTCATGGCGCTGCTCGATGCGGTCGAGGCGGCGCTGGGCGACTTCGCCTCCCTGCCCGATGGCATCGCGCGCCCACCCGCCGACCTGCTGGCCTCGCATCTCGCGGCGGCCGAGGCGCTGGCCGCGACCGACCTGATGCCGGGCGGCCTCCGCCTCTATGCCGGGGAGGAGGGCGACGCGCTGGCCGCGCATCTCGCCTCCCTGGAGCCCGCCATGGCGGCGATGCCGCCGGTCGCGGCCGCCGCCTGGCCGGCGCTGTTCGATGCGGCGATGGACGGGGCCTCGGCGCCCAGCCTGCGCGCAACCCGGGGGCGCGACAGCGGAGCGCACCCCCGCGTCGAGATCCTCGGCCTGCTGGAAGCCCGGCTGCTGACCTTCGACCGCGTCGTGCTCGGCGCGCTGGACGAGACGGTCTGGCCGCTGGCGACCGACCCGGGCCCCTGGATGAGCCGGCCGATGCGGCGCGACTTCGGCCTGCCGGAGCCCGAGGCGCGCATCGGTCGCGTCTGCGCGGACTTCATGCTGGCCGCCTGCAGCGCGCCGGTCGCCGTCCTCTCGCGCGCGGCGCGGCGCGGCGGCGCCCCGACCGTCCCGGCGCGCTGGCTGACACGCATGGAAACCTTCCTGCAGGGCCAGGACGGCCTCGCCCTGCCGCAGAGCCCGGCGATCGCCTGGGCCGGGCTGCTCGACCGGCCGGAGCGCGTGGAGCCCTGCGCCCGCCCGGCACCGCGGCCGGCGCGGGAGCAGCGGCCGGGCCGCATCAGCGTGACGCAGGTCGAGACGCTGATCGCCGACCCCTATGCCTTCTACGCCCGCAACGTGCTGCGGCTCTATCCGCTCGACCCGCTCGATGCCGATGCCGGCGTGCTCGACTACGGCAACCTGGTGCATGCCGCGATGGCCGGCTTCGTGCGGCGCCTCTCCGGCCAGCCCTGGCCGGGCGAGGATGCGGCGCGGACGATCTGGGCGGAGGCGGCGCGTGCCGCGCTCGCCGAGGCCGCGCCGCGCCCCGGCCTCGCCGCCTTCTGGGCGCCGCGGCTGGAGCGCATCGGCGGCTTCGCCGTCGGGCAGGAGGCCGCGCTGCGGCGCGACGAAGGCCCGATCCGCAGCGTGGTCGAGGTGAAGGGCGAGCTGCCGTTGCGCCTCGACGGGCGCGAGGTGCTGCTCACCGCCTATGCCGACCGCATCGACATCCTGCCGGCGGGCATGCGCATCCTCGACTACAAGACCGGCGAGCCACCGAGCCGGGAGGCGGTGCAGGATGGCCGCAAGCCGCAGCTCACGCTGGAAGCGGCGATCGCCGCGGCCGGCGGCTTCGAGGGCGTGGCGGCGGGCGATGCCGCGGCACTGCTCTACTGGAAGCTGTCCGGCGGGCCGAAGCCGGGCGAGGAGCGGCCGATGGTGACCGAGGGCTGGCTGGCGAAGCAGCTTGCCGACCAGGCGGTGGGCGAGTTGGTAGGGCTGGTCGGCGGCTTCCTGCTGGGCAACCGCGCCTTCGTCGCGCGGCCGCACCCGAAGCGCGCGCCGGCCGGCAGCGACTACGACCACCTCTCGCGCCTCGCCGAATGGGCGGGCGCGGAGGACGCAAGGGGCGGCGCATGATGGCGGCCTGGCCGACCTTCCCCCTGTTCCGCCGGGGCGGGAATGCTCGCGCCGGGCGGCCGGCCATGGTAGGGCCGCGCCGATGAGCGGCTCCCTCATCGCCCGCCAGCGCGCCGAGCAGCAGCAGCGCGCGGCCTCCGACCCGCTGGTCTCCGCCTGGGTCGGCGCCTCGGCCGGCTCCGGCAAGACCAAGGTGCTGATCGACCGCGTGCTGCGGCTGCTGCTCGACCCCGACCAGGTGCCGGGGCGCATCCTCTGCCTCACCTTCACCCGCGCCGCGGCGGCCGAGATGCAGTCGCGGCTGCGACGGCGCCTGGGTGAATGGACGGTGTGGGAGGAAGCGCGGCTGGCCCGCGAGATCGCCCGGCTGACCGGCGCGGAGCCCGATGCGCGGCGGATCGGCCGCGCCCGCCGCCTGCTGGTCGAGGTGCTGGAGATGCCTGGCGGCATGCGCATCTCCACCATCCATGCCTTCTGCCAGTCGCTGCTGCGCAGCTTCCCGCTGGAAGCGGATCTCCCGCCGCAATTCGCCGTCCTTGAGGAGCAGGACAGCAACGCCATGCTGGCCGAGGCGCGGGAGGCGGTCCTCGCCCAGGCCGAGGCCATGGCGCGCGAACTGGCGCTGCTCGCCGGCATCGCCTCCGCCGACACCTTCGCCGAGGTAACGCGCGCGCTGCTGGCCGACACGGCACGCGAGAAGCTCACGCGCTGCCTCGATGGCTGCAACGGCATCGCGGGGCTGCGCCTGCGCCTCGCCGCCGCGCTCGGCGCGCCGGACAGCCTGGACGAGGCCGAGGTGATCACCGAGGCCTGCGCGGTGGAGGAGGGGCCGCTGCGCATGGCGGCGAGCCTGCTGGGCGCAAGCAAGAACGAGAACGACCGCAAGCGCGCCGAGCGGCTGATCGCCTGGATCGAGGCGGACGGGCCGACGCGCGCCGGGCAATTCGCGGACTGGTGCGCCTTCTTCCACACCAAGGAGGGCACGGTGCGCGCGGCGACCGGCCTCGCCACGAAGAGCGTCGGCACGCGGCATGCCGAGGTGGTGGCGGCGCTGGTCGCCGAAGGCGAGCGGCTGCTGCGGATCGAGCAGCAGCGCGCAGCCTGTCGCCTCGCCGCCGCGACCGGGGCGCTGCTGGCGCTCGCCGCGCCGGTGCTCGACCGCTACCGCGCGCGCCAGCGCAGCGCGGGCATGCTCGGCTATGGCGACCTGATCGACCATGTCCGCCGGATCCTGGAGGACCCGGGCAGCGCCTGGGTGCTCTACAAGCTCGATGGCGGCCTGGATCACGTCCTGCTGGACGAGGCGCAGGACAGCAATCCCGCGCAATGGGGCATCGCCGCGGCGCTGACCAACGAGTTCTTCTCGGGCGAGGGCGCCGAGCGCGGGCGGCTCCGCTCCCTCTCCGCCGCGGCGGTGGAGACGCCGGCGCCGCGCCGCACGGTCTTCGCCGTCGGCGACATCAAGCAGGCGATCTACGGCTTCCAGGGCGCGGACAGCGCCGGCTTCTCGACATGGCAGGGGCATTACAGCCGGCATGTCGCGGCCGGCGGCGGCGAGTTCCGCGAGGTGCAGCTCGACGTCTCCTTCCGCTCCACCGCGCCGGTCCTCGCCCTGGTGGACGCAGTCTTCGCGGAAGGCGCGGCGCGCGACGGCGTGGTGGCCGAGGGACAGGTGCTGCGCCACCTGCCCGACCGAATCGGCCATGCCGGCCGTGTCGAGCTCTGGCCCCTGCTGCGCCCGGCCGAGACGCCGACGCCCATGCCCTGGGAGGTGCCGGAGGAGCCGCAGCGCGTCGCCAGCGCCGAGGCGCTGATGGCGGAAGCCCTCGCCGCCCGCATCGACCACATGATCCGCACCGAGCGGCTGGAGGCGCGCGGCCGGAGCGTGCGCGCCGGCGACGTGCTGGTGCTGCTGCGCAAGCAGGCCAATGTCGCACTCGTCCCGCTGCTGGTGCGGGCGCTGAAGGCGCGGCAGGTGCCGGTCGCGGGCGTCACGCGCGTGAAGCTGGTCGAGCACATCGCGGTCATGGACCTGCTCGCCCTCTGCGACGTGCTGCTGCTGCCGGAGGACGACCTGCAGCTCGCGGCGCTGCTGAAGAGCCCGCTGATTGGCCTCTCCGAGGAGGCGCTGCTCGCCCTCGCCCATGGCCGCAAGGGCAGCCTCTGGGGCGCGCTGATGGCGCGGCGCGACGAGGCGGCCGGTGGCACGGAGGCACGCGCCGCGGCCTGGCTGGCGCGGCTCTCGGCCCGCGCCGACCTCGTCTCGCCGCATGCGCTGCTGGCGGAGGTGCTGGGCGAGTCCTCCATGGATGGCCGCACCGGCCGGGCGCGGCTGCTGGCGCGGCTGGGCCACGAGGCCGCCGACGTGCTGGACGAGTTGCTGAACGCCGCCCTGACCTATGAGCGCAAGCACCCGCCCAGCCTGCAGGGCTTCCTGCACTGGCTGCGCCAGGGCGGCGCCGAGGTGAAGCGGGAGGCCGAGGCGGCCGGCGATGCCGTCCGCATCATGACCGTGCACAACGCCAAGGGATTGCAGGCGCCCATCGTCATCCTGCCCGATGTCGGCAGCGGCACGGGCAACGAGGCGATCCGCTGGCTGGCCTGCGATCGTCCCGAGGCGTCAGCCTCGGGGCGTGAATCGCCGGCCCAATCAAGGGAAGGCGACGGGATGCACCTGCCGCTCTGGGCGCCGAACAAGAGCTTCCACGCCCAGGCCTTCCTCGAGGCCAAGGCGCGCGACGATGCCAGGCGGCAGCAGGAGGAGAACCGGCTGCTCTATGTGGCGCTGACCCGCGCCGAGGACCGGCTGCTGGTCTGCGGCTGGGGCAAGGAGCCCGGCGAGTGGTACCTGCATGTCGCCGCCGGCTTCCGCCGCATGGAGGGCGCGGCCGAGGCGCCCTTCGAGCATGCCCGCTTCGGCGCCCCCGCCGCCTGCGACTTCGGCGACTGCGTGCTGTGGCAGGCGGCATGCGATCAGACCGTCGATCCCGTCCCGGAGGCGGTCGCCGCGGCGCATGACGAGGCCGGCCCGCTGCCGGACTGGGCGACCCGCCCGGCGCCGCCCGAGGCCGCCGAACTCGCCCTCAGTCCCTCCGCCCTGCCGGGCGAGACGGAGACGCCCGCCGCCGCCCCGCATGGCGAGCGCGACCCGACCGGCCGCCGCTTCCGCCGCGGCCGGGTCATCCACGCCCTGCTGCAGCACCTGCCGGAGCGGCCGGAGGCGGAGCGGGAGGAGGCCGCGCGGCGCTTCCTCGCCCGACCCGGCCATGGCCTGAGCGCGGAGGAGCAGGCGGAGACGGCCGAGGAGGTGCTCGCCCTGCTCGCGGCGCCCGAGGCGGCGGCGGCCTTCGCGCCGGGCAGCCTGGCCGAGGCGCCGATTGCCGGGCGGGTGAACGGCAAGCTGGTCGCCGGCCAGGTGGACCGGCTGGTGGTGGAGCCGCACCGGGTGCTGGTGCTGGACTACAAGACCAACCGCCCGCCGCCCGCGGCGCCGGAGCAGGTCGCGCCCCTCTATCTCCGGCAGATGGCGGCCTATCGCGCGGTGCTGCGCCAGGCCTTCCCCGGCCGCGCCGTGGACTGCGCCCTGGTCTGGACCTATGGCGCGCGCCTCATGCTCCTGCCGGGGGATCTCCTGGACGAGCACGCGCCGGACGCATGACGGCCGCGCGGCAGGGCATGGCTGCCGCGCCCAAGTCATTGTCCCGCCAGGGTCCCGGGATCGGCACCCCGCCCCGACCACGCCGATCCTGCGGCGCCCCGCAGCAGCCCATCCTTGACCGGCGACCCGCGCCACCCGACCTTGTGGCGACAATGGGGCGGCCCCGCCCCGCCGAGCGAGGCAAGGATCCGATGAGCGAACTCACCAAGGCCGTCACCGACGACAGCTTCAAGCAGGACGTGCTCGAGGCCGAGGGCGCCGTGCTGGTCGATTTCTGGGCGGAGTGGTGCGGCCCCTGCCGCATGGTCGCCCCGATCCTCGACGACCTCGCCAAGGAGTACGAGGGCAAGCTCACCATCGCCAAGGTGAACATCGACGAGAACCCGATGACGCCGAACGAGTATTCGGTGCGCGGCATCCCAACCATGCTGCTCTTCAAGGACGGCAAGCTGCTGGACACCAAGGTCGGCGCCTCGCCGAAGGGGCAGATGAAGGACTGGATCGCCGGGCATATCGGCTGACCGGGACTGACGTCCTGCCCGGGGCGGCCCGGGCAGGAACTTTCCAGGCGCGGCCCCGTGGCATGGCCGGCGGCGCGCCCCATCTGGCCGGCATGGCCCGACTGCTTCTCCTCGCCCTGCTGCTGCTCGCCGGCGCCGCCCGGGCGCAGCCCCTGCCCTTCCGGGTCGCCGACTTCGCCACCGGCCTCGACCACCCCTGGGGCGCCGCCTTCCTGCCGGATGGCCGCCTGCTGGTGACCGAGCGCCCTGGCCGGCTGCGGCTGGTCGGCAAGGACGGGCAGGTCTCCCCGCCGCTCGCCGGCGTGCCGGAGGTCGAGGCGCGCGGCCAGGGCGGGCTGCTGGACGTCGCCCTCGCGCCCGATTTCGCCACGACGCGGGAGGTCTATCTCTGCCAGTCGGCGCTGGTGCAGGGCGGTGCCCTGACCCGGCTGGTGCGCGCCCGGCTCGCCCCGGATGCGACGGCGCTGGAGGGGGCGACGCCCATCCTCGACGCGACGCCGCCGCAGGAGAGCGGCCGCAACCACTTCGGCTGCCGCATCGTCTTCGGGCGGGACGGCGCGCTCTTCCTCTCCACCGGCGACCGCTTCGTGACCAAGATGCGTGCCCAGGGCCTGGACGACCTGGCCGGGAAGGTGCTGCGCCTCGGCCGCGACGGCGCGGCGCTGCCGGACAACCCCTTCGTCGGCAGGCCGGGCGTGCGGCCCGAGATCTTCACCCTCGGCCACCGGCACCCGCAGGGCCTCGCCTTCAATCCCTGGACCGGCAGCCTCTGGGAGGCCGAGTTCGGCGCCCGCGGCGGCGACGAGATCAACGTGCTGAAGCCCGGCCGGAACCATGGCTGGCCGATCGTCACCAAGGGCGTGGACTATGACGGCAGCAGGATCGGAGAGGGCACGTCGCGCCCTGACCTGGAGGAGCCGGTCCACTGGTGGGTGCCCTCCGTCAGCCCCTCCGGCATAGCCTTCTATACCGGCAGCGCCCTCCCGGCCTGGCGCGGCAGCCTCTTCGTCGCGGCGCTGAACCCGCCCGGCCTGGTGCGGCTCTCGACCGAGGGCGACCGGGTGACGGGTGAGGAAAGGCTGCTCTGGAACCGGACCCGGCTGCGGCAGGTGGTGCAGGGGCCGGACGGGCTGCTTTACCTGCTGACGGACGAGACCCGCGGGCGGATCCTGCGGCTCGAGCCGGGGTGAACCCTACCAGAGCACCACGTCGCCATCGGTGAAGCGGACCCGCTCGATGCCGATGAGCGTGTCCGTGCCCTCCGGCCCCACCGCGATCCAGGACCCGTCGGCCTGCCGGGTCAGGGTGGTGCGGGCCCTGGCATAGGGAATGACCGCGATATCGGTCCCCGGCCCCCCATCCAGCAGGTCGTTGCCCGCATTGCCGATCAAGGTGTCGTTGCCCGCATCGCCCAGCAGCGTGTCCCGCCCGGCGCCGCCCTGCAGGTTATTGCCGCCGGCATTCCCGACGAGGCGGTCGTCGAAGGGCGTGCCGCGGGCATGATCGATCCAGACCAGCCGGTCCGTCCCGCCCCAGCCATCCCGCGCCGTGCCGGCGGCGAGATCGACCGAGACGCCGGCCGGGTCGCCGGAATAGTCCGCCATCACCATGGTGCCCGGCGCCGGCCCGCGCAGCGTGTCGTCGCCGGCGAGGCCGCGGAGGAAGGTATTGGTCCCGGCGACGGCCCGGCCGGTCAGGTCGTCGCCGAGGCGGGAGCCCCAGGCATTCTCGACATTGCGGAGGACGTCCTGCCCGCCCCAGGGATCGGTCGCCACCCCGGCCGTCAGGTCCACCACCGCCCCATGCAGCGGCAGGTCGCTGCCGGGGGCGATGACGTCGTAGGCGACGGTGTCCAGCCCGGCCGCGCCGTCGAGCGTGTCGTTGCCCGCGGCGCCGGCCAGGCGGTCATTGCCCGGGGAGCCGTAGATGTTGTCGTTCCCGGCCCCGCCCGCGACGGCCTGGATATTCGCCAGCACGTCCATGTGCCGATAGCCATCGGTACCCGCCGCCTTGTAGGCGGCACCCACGGTGAGGTTGATGACCACATCGCCGGTGCCGGCATAGCGCCATTCATTGGTGCCGCCACGGCCATCGACCGTATGCCAGCCCCAGGCGCCGGAGATGATGACGTCGTCCCCGGCCGAGCCGAGCACCGTGTCGTTCCAGCCGGAGGTGATGGCGACCCGGCGGATGTTCACGAGGCGGTCGGTGCCGCCCCAGCCGTCCTGCGTCGTCCCGGCCGCGAGATCGACCAGCACCGAGCCTGGGCTCGCGGCATAGCTCGCCTGGACGGCGGCGGTGCCGTTGCCGATGAGCGTGTCGTTGCCTTCCCGCCCCTCCAGGCTGGTGACGAAGAGGCCGCTGCCGGCGGCCGCAGCATCCAGTCGGTCGGCGCCCGCCGTCCCGGTGAAGGACTGGACGCCGGAGAGCGTATCGGCGCCGCCGGCCGATTTGCTGACGCTTCCCGTGCCATAGGCCGAGAGGGTGAGGGAGACGCTGCCCGTCAGACCGGCATAGCTCAGTGCGTTGGGCGCGCCCGCGCCGCCCGCGATGCGGTCGCTGCCGGCGCTGCCCTGGAAGCTCTCGGCCAGGCTGCCGCCCGCGAGCGTGTCGTTGCCCGCCGTCCCTGTCCGCTGCACCCCAGGACGGAGGAGGGAGAGGAAGGTGCCGGCGACGAAATCCTCCGGCCCAATCGAGACGGGCTCCGCCGTCGAGCCGATCCGGACCACGAGATCGGCCGCGCCGACTTTACCGTCCCGGTCGAGGTCGAGGACCAGCCAGCCGCCGGCCGGGGTGGTGCCGCCGGCCATCGCCGGTGCCCAGAAGACCTGGTAAGCACCCGTCGCGCCGGTCGGCTGCGCCGGCAGCGCGGTGCCGGCGGGCAGCGCCGCCAGCGGCCGGGTGACCCCGCCCCAGAGCAGGGCGCGCGCGACGCCGTCCTGACCGGCATAGGTCCCGAGATCGGCGCCGCTGCCATCCGCGGATCCGGCCCAGGCATCGCTGACCCGGAGGCGGTCGCCCTCCGCCGCGATGAAGCCCATCACCTGGTCCATGGCCGCGAGGGTGGACCAGGCGGCCTCCCCCATCGCCTGCAGCAGCAGGGTATCGGCCCCGGTGCCGCCCTGCAGGGTATCGGCGCCCGGCCCGCCCTCCAGGCTGTCATTGCCGTCGCCGCCCAGCAGGGCATCGTTCCCGGTGCCGCCCTGCAGCAGGTCGTCGCCCGTGCCGCCATCCAGCCGGTCATTGCCCGTGCCGCCGACCAGCGCATCCGGCCCGGCGCCGCCGGCCAGGGTGTCGTCGCCCTCCCCGCCCGTGAGGCTGTCGAAGCCGTTGCCGCCGCCGAGATTGTCGTTGCCCGCGCCGCCCTCCAGCGTGTCGTTGCCGTCCTGGCCGGCCAGGGTGTCGTTGCCCGCGAGGCCGAAGATGCGGTCCGCCCCGGCCGTGCCGCTGCGGGCATCGGCGCCGGTGGTGCCGACGACGGAGAAACTGCCGGCGAGGAAATCCGCCGCGGTGATTGCCGTGCCGCGCGGCACCCCGATCCGCACCACCAGGTCCGCGGCGCCGAGGCTGCCGTCGCGGTCGGCATCCAGCACCAGCCAGCCGCCCTGCCCGGCGGCATCGGGCAGCCAGCGCATCAGGAAGGCGGCGCCGCCGGTCGGGTCCGGCAGCGCCATGCCGAGGCTTGGCGCCGCCACGGCGGGCAGGCTGCCGCCCCAGCCGATGGGCAGCGGCGCCTGGCCGGGCAGGCCCCAGACGCCGTTCGCCAGCAGCATCAGCCCGGACCCGACGGGCTGGCCGCGCAGCACCAGGCGGTCGCCCTCCGCCGCCTTGAAGTCCGGCAGGCGGTCCATGGCCGAGAGGGTGGATTCGACGCCGGCCACGCCCTGCAGCACGAAGCGGTCCGCGCCCGTGCCGCCGATGAGCGAATCCGCGCCGGCGCCGCCGAGCAGCGTATCCGCCCCTTCCCCGCCCGCGAGCGTGTCGTTCCCCGCGCCGCCCTGCAGCAGGTCCGCGCCCGCGCCGCCGGCGAAGGAATCCGCGCCGCCGAGTCCGGTGAGGCTATCGTTGCCGCTGCCGGCGGTGAGCCAGAGCGCCTCCACCCCCGTCAGCCGCGCGCCGCCGACCCGGGTGGTGAAGGCCGGGTCGAGCATCACGACATCGAGCGATGCCGTCTCCGCGCCAAGGTCGAGGATGGCCCGGTCGCGGCCGGCGCCGCCATCGAGCGTATCGGCGCCGGTGCCGCCGGAGAGCGTGTCGCTCCCGGCGAGGCCCGCCAGGGAATCCGCGCCGGCGGTGCCTGTCAGCAGGTCGTCGCCGCTGGTGCCGTTCCGGGTTGCCATCGCCCTCCGCCCGCGGCCACCGGGGCCGGCCGCGCCCCAGGGTTAGGCGAGGCGGGTTTGCGGAAGGGTGAAGCCGGGTGGGCGCCCACGAACATTCGCGGGCGCGCCGCGTTGGGCCGGCACCCCCCGACGGAGCGTCCCGCATGATCAAGCTCGGCTACAAGCTGATGTCCGAGGAGCACGGCCCGCAGGACCTGGTCCGCAACCTGGTCCGGGCAGAGCAGGCCGGCTTCGACCTCGCCGCCATCTCCGACCACTTCTCCCCCTGGGTGGAGGAGCAGGGCCATGCGCCCTTCGCCTGGTCGGTGCTCGGCGCCTGCGCCCAGGCGACCTCGCGCATTGGGCTGATGACGGCCGTGACCTGCCCGATCATGCGCTACCACCCGGCGATCATCGCCCAGGCCGCGGCGACCATCGCCCTGCTGAGCGGGGACCGCTTCGTCCTCGGCCTCGGCGCCGGGGAGCGGCTGAACGAGCATGTGGTGGGCGAGGGCTGGCCGGGCCTCGGCGAGCGGCACGAGCGGTTCTCGGAGGCGCTCGACATCATCCAGGGGCTGCTCGAGGGCGAGCTGACCAATTACCGCGGCGCCTATTTCACCCTGGACCAGGCGCGGCTCTACGACCGGCCGGCGAAGAAGCCGTTGGTGGCCGTCGCCGCCGGCGGGCCGGAGGCGGCGCGGCTGGCCGGCCGCAAGGGCGACGCGCTGGTGGCGACGGAGCCGAAGCCGGAGCTGGTCGAGGCCTTCCGCTCAGTCGGCGGCGAGGGCCCGCGCTTCGCCGAGGTCTCGATGTGCTGGGCGCCGACGGAGGATGAGGCGCGACAGACCGCGCACCGCCTGTTCCGCTGGTCCGTCACCGGCTGGGCGGTGCAGGCGGAACTGCCGAATACCCGCGGCTTCGAAGCGGCGACGAAGCACGTGACGCCGGAGGTGGTGGCGCAGCAGGTGACCTGCGGCCCCTCGGCGGAGGTGCACCTGCAATCCATCACGAAGTTCATCGAGGCCGGCTACGACCACATCATCCTGACCCAGGTCGGGCCGCAGCAGGCCGGCTTCATCGAGTTCTTCGAGCGCGAGCTGGCGCCGGCGCTGCGCCGACGCTGAGGCTGCTGCGGCGGGTCAGACCACCGTCCAGCTCGTGCCCGGGTTGTAGAGATCGCCCGTTGCGACGGCGTGCAGCCCGTCCATCTCCCAGATGGCCAGGCGGCCGTCGTCGTTGCGCCACAGGATATCGGCGCGGCCATCGCCGTTGAAGTCGCTGATATTGGCGACCTTCCAGTCCGCCGAGACCGTGGCGAAGCCGCCGCCGCCGAGATAGGCGGCGCCGTCCATCCACCACTGCACCAGTTCCCCGGCCGGGCCGCGCCAGAGGATGTCGGCCTTGCCATCGCCGTTGAAGTCGCCCGCCCCGGCGATGCTCCAGTCGAGGCCGGGCTGCCAGATGTCGGCCGCCGTGCCGGAGAGGCCGTCCATCTGCCACAGCGACAGGCTGCCGTCGGTCGCGTTGCGCCAGAGGATGTCGGCCTTGCCGTCGCCGTTGAAGTCGGCGATCGAGGCCACCTTCCAGGCCAGGTCGACCTGGCCGAAGCCGCCGCCGCCGACGCCCGCGGTGCCGTTCATCCACCACTGCGCCAGCGTGCCGTCCACATACTGCCACAGGATGTCGGCCCTGCCGTCGCCGTTGAAGTCGCCGAGCCCGAGGATGCGCCAGTTGTTGTCCGCCGCGCCGATGCTGCCGCTCGACGCACCGAGACCGTCCATCAGCCAGGCCGCGAGCGTGCCGTCCGCATGGCGCCAGAGGATGTCGGCGCGGCCATCGCCATCGAGGTCGCCGAGGCCGGCGATGGCCCAGGCGGTGCCGGGGTTCCACAGGCTGCCGCCGCCGACATAGGTGAGGCCGTCCATCTGCCACTGCGCCACGCCGCCATCGGTGGCGCGGAACAGGATGTCGCTGGTGCCGGCGCCGGTGAAATCGTGCGGGACGACCAGCGCGCGGTCGCCGTCGCTGAAGCGCGCGACCTCGATGCCGGCGAGCCTGTCGGTGCCGTCGGGGCCCACCGCGGTCCAGGAGCCGTCGGCATTGTGGGTGAGCGTCGTCTGCGACTTCGTGCCGGAGAAGAGCGCGATGTCCCGGCCGCTGCCGCCCGACAGCAGGTCATCGCCGCCGGCCCCCTCGAGCAGGTCGTTGCCGGACGCCCCCGCGATGGTGTCGGCGAAGATGGAGCCGCGGATGGAGCGGATGGCGAAAAGCTGGTCGGTGCCGCCCCAACCATCCTGCACCAGGCCGGCTTCGAGATCGGCCCGGATGCCGATCGGGTCTGTGAGGTAGTCCGCAGTAACCTTGGTCCCCGCAGTCGGCGCCCGCAGCAGGTCGTTGCCCGCCAGGCCACGCAGCATGCTGCGCGTCGCGCCGAGATCGACGCCGGTCATGTCGTCGCCGAGCTGGGTACCGAAGGCAGCCTCGATGTTGCGGAGTATGTCGGTGTTGCCCCAGGGATCAAGGGCCGTGCCGGTGGCGAGGTTCAGCACCACCGGGGCAGGCGGCAGGATCGTCGACGCCGAGGTATCGTATTCGACCGTATCGTAGCCGTCTGCGCCGTCGAGTGTGTCGGCGCCCTCATTGCCAGCGAGGCGGTTGTCCGCGCCGGACCCGAGAATGCTGTCATTGCCACCGCCGCCACGGGCGCGCTCGATCGAGACCAGCGTATCCGTGCCGTCGGACTTGATCGCAACGCCATGCCAGGTGCCGTCGGCGTCCAGCGAGGTGCCGAGCAGGATCGTGACCGCCGTGCTCGCACTGAATCTGTACTGGTCGTCCCCGCCGCGGCCGTCGAACAGCTTGCTGCCATTCTGGGAGGACTGGAAGACGTCGTTCTGGGCCGACCCGCGGACAGTATCGTTGTACGCGCTGGTAGCACTGATCCGATTGATGCCGACCAGCCTGTCAACCGTGCCGAACCCGTCGATTGCGGTGCCCGCAGCAAGGTCGATCACCACTGCGGCCGGGCTGGTGGAGTAGCTCACCTGGACCGCGGTCGTGCCATTTCCCTGGACTGTATCCGAGCCGAAGCCGGGCGTGACGGTTGCTGAGAAGAAGCTCGTGCCCGGCCACGCCCTGGCGTCGAACAGATCAGCCCAGTACGTGCCGACGACGCCGCTGACGTTGCTGAACCGGTCCTGGCTTCCTCCTGGCTTGGTCACCGTCCCTGCTGCATAGCCCGTGAAGATGACGGTGACGGGGCCAGTGATGCTCTGATAATTGAGCGTGTTGGCCGCGCCGGCGTCCCCATCGTAGACATCCGCGCCCGCGCTGGCGAAGAAGGCTTCGCTCAGGCTGCCACCCAGGAGCGTATCGTTGCCGGTGGTCCCGGAAGGCGGGATGGCCGCGCCGGTCGTGACGAAGGTGCCGGTGACGAAATCAGCCGCAGTGATGGTGACGGGGTTCGCAGCGGAGCCCACGCGGAAGACCAGGTCCTGCGCATCAAGCAGGCTGTCGCGGTTCAGGTCCAGCACGACCCAGCCACCGGCGGCACCGCCGGACTCGACAGCCTCCACCCAGAAAACCTGGTAGGCCGCCAGGCCATTCAGCGGCTGCGAAGGCAGCCTGAGGCCAGCAGCAAGGCTTGCCTGCGGCATGTTCGTGCTGCCACTGAAGACCAGGGCAAGCGTTGCCGCGGGATTGTTCCAGGTGGCGCGGAAGATGCCGGCATCGGCCGGGATGGACCAGCCAGGCACGCCCGCCCAAGCATCGCTGATCTGCAGCTTGTCGCCTTCTGCCCGGCTAAAATCGGGAATGGCGTCCATGCTGGTCAGCGTCGACCAGTCGACGATGCCGGAAACATTCAGCGGTTCCATATTGAAGGTGTCAGCGCCCGCCCCGCCGAGGAGCGTATCGGCACCACCATCGCCTTCCAGATAGTCCGCCCCGTTGCCACCCACGAGGCTGTCGGCATCCTCGCTGCCATAGAGGTGGTCACTGTCGTCACCGCCCAGCACGGTGTCGTTGCCTGCGCCGCCATCCAGCATGTCGGCGCCGGCGCCGCCCAGCAGCGAATCGTTGCCGTCGTTGCCGGAGAGCCAGTCGCCGCCGCCATCGCCGGCGAGCGTATCGTCGCCGAAACCGCCGTTCAGGGTATCATTGCCGATGAGCCCCGACAGGTTGTCTGCCCCGGCAGAGCCGGTCCGGTTGATTGGGCCAACCCCGTAGTTGTCAGCGATCAGGGTGCTGGCGGCGACCCCCGCCAACCGGATCAGGGCGACGAAGCCGTCACCGCCGCCATTGCTGTCGAAATCGAAAACCGTGTCGGATCCATCCTGCCGCAACCGCAGAAAGCCGGCAGCACCGAAAGGATCGCCTCCCCGGTAGCCGGTCGCGCGGTAGATCAGGAGATCCCGGAAGTCGAGACGGTCGCCCGCCGCGCCCGCCTGGAAATCGTCGACCAGCAGTGGCGCTCCAGCGACGTTGTCCAGAGAGTAGAAGCCGATCGTGTCCCGCCCCTCGCCGCCGGACACGGTATTGCCCCACTCCCCGGAGATGCTGTCGTTGCCGGCACCGCCATCAATGCTCGATGCGCCAGCCATTGCAGAGAGCGTGTCGTTGCCTTCGCCGCCCTGCAGCATGTCGTTGCCCCAGCCATCGGAAATGACATCGTCCCCAGCCCCACCGTTGAGCAGGTCATTGCCCGCATTACCGTACAGGATGTCCGCATCGTCCCCGCCCAATAGCGTGTCATCGCCAGGGCCACCCACCAAGCTGTCCGCCCCGGCCCCGCCGTCCAGCAGATCAGCGCCGTCCAGCCCGGACAGCGTGTCGTTCCCGCCGAGACCCTGGAGGGTGTCACCCTCGGCACCCCCGACAAGCGTGTCGTCTCCGGCCGTGCCGCCATACAGTGCCATCAGGAGTCACCATCGCAGAATGCAACGGCCATAGATCTGAATCGGCGGCGGCCACATCAGCGGTGCGGCGTGCTCATGACGCGAAGGCTGCGCCGGCGCTGCGGCCGCCGCGGCGGGTCAGACCACGGTCCAGCTCGTGCCCGGGTTGTAGAGATCGCCCGTTGCGACGGCGTGCAGCCCGTCCATCTCCCAGATGGCCAGGCGGCCGTCGTCGTTGCGCCACAGGATATCGGCGCGGCCATCGCCGTTGAAGTCGCTGATATTGGCGACCTTCCAGTCCGCCGAGACCGTGGCGAAGCCGCCGCCGCCGAGATAGGCGGCGCCGTCCATCCACCACTGCACCAGTTCCCCGGCCGGGCCGCGCCAGAGGATGTCGGCCTTGCCATCGCCGTTGAAGTCGCCCGCCCCGGCGATGCTCCAGTCGAGGCCGGGCTGCCAGATGTCGGCCGCCGTGCCGGAGAGGCCGTCCATCTGCCACAGCGACAGGCTGCCGTCGGTCGCGTTGCGCCAGAGGATGTCGGCCTTGCCGTCGCCGTTGAAGTCGGCGATCGAGGCCACCTTCCAGGCCAGGTCGACCTGGCCGAAGCCGCCGCCGCCGACGCCCGCGGTGCCGTTCATCCACCACTGCGCCAGCGTGCCGTCCACATACTGCCACAGGATGTCGGCCCTGCCGTCGCCGTTGAAGTCGCCGAGCCCGAGGATGCGCCAGTTGTTGTCCGCCGCGCCGATGCTGCCGCTCGACGCACCGAGACCGTCCATCAGCCAGGCCGCGAGCGTGCCGTCCGCATGGCGCCAGAGGATGTCGGCGCGGCCATCGCCATCGAGGTCGCCGAGGCCGGCGATGGCCCAGGCGGTGCCGGGGTTCCACAGGCTGCCGCCGCCGACATAGGTGAGGCCGTCCATCTGCCACTGCGCCACGCCGCCATCGGTGGCGCGGAACAGGATGTCGCTGGTGCCGGCGCCGGTGAAATCGTGCGGGACGACCAGCGCGCGGTCGCCGTCGCTGAAGCGCGCGACCTCGATGCCGGCGAGCCTGTCGGTGCCGTCGGGCCCCACCGCGGTCCAGGAGCCGTCGGCATCGTGGGTGAGCGTCGTCTGCGACTTCGTGCCGGAGAAGAGCGCGATGTCCCGGCCGCTGCCGCCCGACAGCAGGTCGCTGCCATTGCCACCCGTCAGCGTGTCATTGCCATCACCGCCGGAAAGCGAGTCGGCGCCGTCCTGGCCCGTCAGACTGTCATTGCCTGCCAGACCGGTCAGCGTGTCGTTGTGCAGGCCGCCGACAAGGCTGTCCGCGCCGGCGGTGCCGCTGAGATCGAGGGAGCCGGGATCGAATCCGAGATTGTCGAGGGTGAGGGCGGACGGCATGACGCCCTTGAGGTGGATCAGGGCCGCGAAGCCATTGCCGCCACCGTCGCTATCGAAATCGATAACCGTGTCGGCGCCGTCCTGGCGCAACCGCAAATAGCCCGCGCTGCCAAACGGGTTGCCGCCGTCGTAGTCGGTCGTCGCATAGGTCAGAAACTGGGTGAAGTCGAGCCGATCACCCCCGAGGCCGGCCTGGAAATCGGTGACCACGAGCGGCGTCGTGGTGGCGCCGGCGGTCAGAGAAACGAAGTACGGCAGGATGAAGGTGTCGTGCCCGGCACCGCCGGTGATGGTCACCGCGCCATAGGTCAGGCTGATGGTGTCGTCGCCATCGCCGCCCAGCACGGTGCCGCTCGGCCCCGCCGCGATGCTGTCGTTGCCGCTGCCGCCATCGATGCTCGCGGCCTCGGTACCGGCCCAGATCGTGTCGTTGCCGTCGCCACCCAGCAGCGTGGTGCTGCCCTGGGTGTCGTAGAGCAAATCATTGCCGGCACCGCCGTTCAGGCTGTCGTTGCCCGCCTCGCCATAGAGGGTATCGGCGTCGTCTCCGCCCAGCAGGGTGTCGTTGCCCAGGCCGCCATAGAGGAGGTCGCTGCCCGCCCCGCCATCCAGGCTGTCTCGGCCGCCCAGGCCCGACAGGATGTCGTTGCCGCCAAGGCCGCTTATCGTATCGGCACCGGAATCTCCGGTCAGGCTATTGGCCTGCGCATCGCCGGTCAGAGTCTTGCCCGGGACCGGCGTGCCGTCCGGACTGAACCCCAGGTTGTCGGCAATGAGGGCGGACGCGGCGACATCCTTGAGGCGGAGCAGGGCGGCGAAGTGGTCGCCGTTGCCGTCGCCGTTGCTGTTGAAATCGATGAAGGTGTCAGCACCGACCTGGCGCAGCCGCAGATAGCCCGGAGCACCGAACGGGTTGTCGCCGGCATAGCCGGAGGTCGCGTAGGTCAGCAACTGGGTGAGGTCGATCCGGTCACCCCCGAGGCCGGCCTGGAGGTCGGTGACCACGAGCGGCGTCGTGCTGTCACCCGCGGTGAGCGAGACGAAGCCAGGCAGGATGAAGGTGTCGCGTCCGGCGCCGCCGGTGATGGTCACCGCGCCATAGGTCAGGCTGATGGTGTCGTTGCCATCGCCGCCCAGCACGGTGCCGTTCGACCCCGCGGCGATGCTGTCATTGCCGCTGCCGCCATCGATGCTCGTGGCCTCGGTACCGGCCCAGATGGTGTCGTTGCCGTCGCCGCCCAGCAGCGTGTTGCTGCCCTGGTAGTCGAATACCCAGTCGTTGCCCGCCCCGCCGTTCAGCAGGTCGTTGCCCGCCTCGCCATACAGGGTGTCGGCATCGTTACCGCCCAGCAGCGTGTCGTTGCCCAGGCCACCATACAGGAGGTCATTGCCTGTGCCGCCATCGAGGCTGTCGTTGCTGCCGAGGCCCGACAGCGTGTCATTGCCGTCAAGGCCGCTGATCGTATCGGCACCGGCATCGCCGGTCAGGCTATTGGCCGCCGCGTTGCCGGTCAGGGCCATGCCATCGACCGTCGCGCCGTTCGGATTGAACCCCAGGTTGTCGGCCGTGAGGGTGGACGCGGTCACGCCCTTGAGGTCGATCAGGGTGGCGAAATGGGCGCTGTTGCCGTCGCCACTGCTGTTGAAATCGATGAAGGTGTCAGCGCCGTCCTGGCGCAGCCGCAGATAGCCCGCGTCACCGAAGGGATTGTTGCCGGTATAGCCGGAGGTCGCGTAGGTCAGAAGCTGGGTGAGGTCGAGCCGGTCACCCCCTGGGCCGGCCTGGAAATCGGTGATTTCCAAGGCGGGCGTGTTGCTGATCGGCGGCGTGAGGGAGACAAAGCTCGGCAGGATGAAGGTGTCGTGCCCGGCACCGCCGGTGATGGTCACCGCGCCATAGGTCAGGCTGATGGTGTCGTCGCCATCGCCGCCCAGCACGGTACCGCTGGCCCCCGCGACGATGCTGTCGTTGCCGCTGCCGCCATCGATGCTCGTGGCCCCGGCGCCGCCCCAGATCGTGTCATTGCCGTCGCCACCCAGCAGCGTGTTGCTGCCCTGGGTGTCGTAGAGCGAATCGTTGCCGGCGCCGCCGCTCAGGCTGTCGTTGCCCGCCTCGCCATAGAGGGTGTCGGCGTCGTCTCCGCCCAGCAGGGTGTCGTTGCCCAGGCCACCATAGAGGAGATCGTTGCCCGCCCCGCCATCCAGGCTGTCGCTGCCGCCCAGGCCCAGCAAAGTGTCCGAACCGGTCAGGCCCTGCAGCGTGTCGTTGTCCGCCCCGCCCGTGACGGAGTCGCTGCCGGTCGTGCCAGTGTACAGGGCCATCGCGGTTCACCAAGGAATGGTGAACCGTGGGTAAAGAGAAACCGGCTGACAGTCAACTTACGGTTAAGGAATTCCTGCCGGGCGACGCGGTATCTCAGAACCGCTTCAGAAGCCTATCGATATATTCCAGCTCCTCCGCCGGACGTTCCTTCTCCGCCTCGCGCCGGCGCAATTCCTCCTGTAACCGCCGCGTGCGCAACAGCTCCGCCTCCTCCGGCACCCGCGTATCGGCGCCGTTGTCGGCCGTGCCGTTCACATCCCGCGTCCGCCGCCCCAGCGGGTCACGCCCCTCGCCCTGGCCCTGGGCCTGGTCCTGGCCGTTGCCGCCCTGCTGGTTCTCCCCCGCCATGTCCTGCGGGTCGCCTTCCTCATCGCCGTCCTGGCTCATGCCGAACTGGCGCTGCATGGACTGCGCCATCTGCTTGCCGCCTTCCTGCAGCGCCTTCAGGGCGCGCTGCTGGGCGTCGCGGGCATCACCGCCCTGGCGGAGCTGCTCCTGCGCCTCCCGCATTGCCTGGTCGGCCTTGCCGAGTCCCTCCGGCACCTCGCCGGTCAGGTCGCCGAATTGCTGCATCAGCTCGCCGAGCGCCCGGCGCAGCGCCCGCTGCTGCCGCCCGTCGCGGTCGCGCTCCTGCTGCTGCGCCTGCTGCTCCTGCGACCCCGGCTGGCCCTGCTGCCCGTTCTGCTGCGGCTCCGGCGGCCAGCGGAACTGCTGCTGGTTCAGGCGCTGCTGGCGCTGGCGGGCGGCGCGGTCGCGCTCATCGCCCTCGGCGCGCTGATGGCTGCGGTCCAGCATCTCGGACTGGCGCTTCACCATGTCCTGGACCACGCCCATCTGCTGCTGGCCGCGCTCGCGCTTCTGCTGCCGCTCCGGGCTCTCGGCCCGCTGGGCGCGGCCCTCCTCCAGCGCCTTCAGCATCTCCTCGAGCTCGGCGAGCTCCTTCTTGGCGTCCTCGGTCCGGCCCTCGCGCGCGGCCTCCTGCATCCGGCGGGTCTTCCGGTCCATCTCCTTCTGGTCCATCAGCCGGGACTGCGGGTCGAAGGGGATGGCCTCGGCATTCTCGCGCTGCAGCTTCTCGGCCAGCGCCTCCAAATGCTGGCGGATGGCATCGCGCAGCTCCTGGATCCGCTTCTCGAGCTCGGCGCGCTGGGCGTCCTGCTGTTCCTTCTGCTGCGGGTCGGTCGCGTCCTGCCGCGCCTTGTCCTGCTGCTCCGCCTGGTCGAGCGCCTGCTTCAGCGCCTCCCGCGCCTGCTGCAGGGCACGCAGGGTCCGGCCGTCGCGGCCCTCCTCCAGCGCCAGCGCGACCTGCCAGAGGATCTCCTGCACCTCCGGCACCGCCTCCGGCCGGCGGTCCACCAGCAGCCGCGTCCGCGCGGCGCGGAGGGTGAGATAGGTGGTGACGTCGTGCTCGAAGGCCTCGGGCGCCTGGGCGATCTCCTCCAGCTCCCGACGGGCGGGCGCGCGCCGCTCCGGCTCGAGCGACAGCGCCTTGCGCACCGCGATCAGGCGCTTGGCGACGGCGTGGTTGAAGCTGCGCTCCGGCAGGGCGAGGCCGGCCTCCTCCGAGACGCCCTGCTGCCCCGCCCCGTCCTTCGCCACGAGCTTCGCCGTGACCTCCAGCCCGGCCCAGGGATGCGCCGAGAGGTCCGGGGTCGCGGCACCCTTGGCCTGCTTCGGCTGGCCGCCCGGCAAGGGCAGCTCGACCGTCAGCGGCGCCGCCGCAGGCCGCGCCTTCAGCCGCAGCTCCGCCTGCAGCCCGGCGAGGCCCCAGTCATCCTCGGCCTTCCAGGGCAGGCGCGTGCCGAGGCCGCGCGGGGCGCGGCCCGGCGGCTCGGCGAAGGCGACGCGCGGCGGCGCATCGGCCTGCACCGCCAGCGCCCAGCGGGCGATCTCCGTCCCCTCCCGCCGGATGGCCAGCTTCCCGCCATGGTCCAGCATCGCCTCCGCCGCGAAGCTCGCGGCATCGAGGGCGCGGAAGGGTGTTGCCTCGGCGTCCAGCAGCAGGTCCGGCGCCCCGCCATGGCCGCCGGAGACCGAGACCTGCAGCTTGCTGCCGGCCGGCACGGTGGCGGCCCCGCCGGCGGGGTCGAGGAAGATGGGCGCCGCGCCGGTATAGGCGGGCGGGGTGACCCAGGCCTCCAGCTTCAGCGGCGGCGCCGGCACGGGGCCGGCGAAGGCCGGCGTGAAGGCGCGGCGCAGCCGCTCCGGCGCCTCGGCGCCGGCCATGACGAAGGCGGCGAGGACGACGAGGCCGACAGCGGCGCGGAGCGCGCGCGGGTCGCGGGCCGGCAGGCCGGGCCGCGGCGCGCCGATGCGGAGTTGGCGGATCTGCGCGGCCGCGCGCTGCTGGTGCACGCGCCAGAGGGCGAGGGCGGCCGGATCGTCGCCCGTCGGCCGGTCGGAGAGCGCGGCGAGCGGCCGGTGCCGCAGGCCCGACATGCGCTCCATCCGCCGCTCCGCCGCGGCCTCGCCCGGCCAGCGGAATCCGCGGAAGCCGCGCCAGGCGAGCCAGCCGATCGCCCCGAAGGCGGCCAGCAGCCCCAGGATATGGACCGGCCCCGGCAATTGCTGCGGCAGGTCGAGCAGGGCGACGATCAGGAAGAGGCCGATGGCCCCGAGGACCGGCCAGGCGCGCGGCCAGGCGGCCTCCCAGAAGAGGGCGAGCCGCGCGAGGCGGCGCCGGCGCTGCAGCGCCGCGGCGACGCCCTCGGGGGTATTCCCCGGCGGCGCCGGCCCCCTTTCGGGAGGCAGGGGCGGGCTCAGGGCGCGCCCCCGAGCCAGTCGGGCAGGCGGTCGCGTCCCAGCAGGTCCTCATAGGATTGCCGGTCGCGGGTGACCGCGAAGCGGGTGCCGTCCACCATGACCTCCGCGGCGAGCGGCCGCATGTTGTAGGTGCTGCTCATCACGGCGCCGTAAGCTCCTGCATCGAGGAAGGCGACCAATGCCCCGGGCTTCAGAGATGGCAACGCGCGGCCGCGCGCAAAGGTGTCGCCGGTCTCGCAGACCGGGCCGACCACGTCGGCGGGCGAGACGGGAGCGACGAAGTCCTCCGGGCCGACCGGCAGGATGCCGTGCCAAGCCTCGTACATCGCCGGGCGGACCAGGTCGTTCATGCCGGCATCCAGCACGAGGAAACGCCGGTTTGCCCCCTGCTTATGGAGCACGACGGAGGCCAGCAGCAGGCCCGGCGGCCCGGCGATCCAGCGCCCCGGCTCCAGCATCACCGGTAGGCCGAGCGGGCCGAGGGTGGCCTTGATGGCGCCGGCCAGGGCCTCGGGCAGCGGTGCCGGCTCGTCCCGGTAGGGGATGCCGAGGCCGCCGCCGCAATCGACATGCCGCACCGGCAGCCCCGCGGCCCGCAGCGCCTGGACCAGCTCGGCGAGGCGGGCATAGGCGGAGCGATAGGCGGCCATGCCCGAGGTGATCTGGCTGCCGATATGGGTGGCGACGCCGACCGGCTCGAGCCCCGGCAGGGTGGCGAGGCGGGCATAGAGGGCGGGCGCGTCGTCGATCGCCACGCCGAACTTGTTCTCGGACTTGCCCGTCGTGATCTTGGCGTGGGTCCGGGCGTCCACGTCCGGGTTCACCCGCAGGGCGACCCGGGCGGTGCGGCCGAGGGAAGCGGCGAGGGCCGAGAGCATCTCGGCCTCCTCGGCGCTCTCGAGGTTGATCTGGGCGATGTCCTCGGCGAGGGCGAGGCGCAGCTCGCGCTCCGTCTTGCCGACGCCGGAGAAGACGATGGCCGCGCCGGGGATGCCGGCGGCGCGGGCGGCGCGCAGCTCGCCCTCCGAGACGACATCGGCGCCGAGGCCCTCGGCGGCCAGGACGCGGAGGACGGCGAGGCTGGTATTGGCCTTGACGGCGTAATGGACGGAGGCGCGCAGCCCGGCGCCGTCGAGCGCGGCCTTCAAGGCCCGGGCGCGGCGGCGGAGGGCGCCGGCCGAATAGACCCAGGTCGGGGTGCCGACGGCGGCGGCGATGCGAGCGAGCGGCACCTCCTCGACGGTCAGGCCGTCGAGGGCGTTCATGGAGAGGTGCGGCCGGGCGGCGAGGAGCTCGGCGAAACTCGGGTCGGGGTCGTTGAAGGCGACGGGAAGCGGGGAGGCCATCCCGCCATTGTGCGGCGCCGCGGGGGTGCGGGACAAGCGGCGCGTGCGGTGGTTACACGCGGGGCATGGCAGGGCTGGCGAAGGCGATGTGGCGGCGGGCGCCTGCGGCCCCTATCCCGTTCCGCTCTCCGGGACTCACCGCGGCACCGGCTGACCCGATGACGGGGCAGGACGCCGGACCGGGCGTCCCGCCGCTCGATCAGGCATAGGCGACACGCTCCCTCGCTCGCCGCCGCAGCACTAGCCAGGCGGCGATGGCGATGGTCACGGCGTTCCAGGCGATGCCATTGACCACCGCCGCGCGGTAGGACCCCGTCAGGTCGAAGGCGAGGCCGGACATCCAGCCGCCGATCGCCATGCCGATGAGCGTGGCGGAGAGCGCGATGCCGACCCGCACGCCCACCTCCCTCGCCGGCACGTTCTCCCGCACGATCACCGCATAGGTGGAGACGATGCCACCCTGGAACAGACCGAACACGGCCGAAACGGCGTAGAGCGAGACCAGCCCGTCGAAGGGCAGGAACAGCGCCAGCGCCACCGCCTGCAGGGAAGCGGAGAGCAGCAGCGTCGCCACGCTGCCGATGCGGTCGAGGATGGCGCCGAAGGAGAGCCGGCTGATGACCCCGAAGGCGAGCATAACGGAGAGCATCTCCGCCCCCCGCGCCGGGCCATAGCCGAGGTCGACGCAATAGGCGACGATATGGACCTGCGGCATGGCCATGGCGATGCAGCAGGCGATGCCGGCGATGGCCAGCAGCGTCTGCAGGGCATTGGGCGCGAGGCCGAGCGGCGCCCCCGCCACCGCGCCGCCCGCCATGGCGACCGGTGCTTCCTGCCGCGGCGCCGGCCGGCGCAGCACCAGCGCCAGCGGCAGCATCAGGCAGAGGCAGGCGATCCCGATCACCACATGGGTCTGTCGCCAGCCATATTCGGCGATGCCGGCCTGCACCAGCGGCGGCCAGACCGCGCCCGCGAAGTAGTTGCCGCTCGCGGCCAGCGAGACGGCGAAACCGCGGCGCCGACGGAACCAGAGCGAGGTGTCGGCGACCACCGGCCCGAAGGTCGCGCAGCTTCCGAGCAGCCCGATCAGCGCGCCATGGATGACGGCGAACTGCGTCATGCTGCCGGCCCGGGAGGAGAGGACATAGCCGAGCGCGAGGCAGACGGTGCCGAGCAGCACCGGCGCGATGACGCCGAAGCGGTCGGCGAGCCGCCCCATCAGCACGCCGCCGACCGCGAAGCCCAGCGTCGTCAGCGTATAGGGCAGCGAGGCATCGGCGCGCGCCGTGCCGAACTCCGCCTGCACCGCCGGCAACGCCACCACGATGGACCACAGCCCGACGCCGCCGAGGGTGCTGAGCGAGACCGCGGCGGCCAGCCGCATCCAGGCATAGCGGCTGTCCACGCCGTCGCCGGCGCGGGTCGTGACTGGCATGTTCCTCTCCCGGCGCGAGGGCGCCGCCGGGATGAAAGCAGCCGAGGCAGGGTCAGTCCACCCGCGCCCCGGAAGCCCGGATCAGCGGCGCCAGCCGCGCCTCCTGCGCCGCGCGGAAGCTGGCGATGTCCTCGGGCGTCGTCCACCAGGTCTCGGCGCCCAGGTCGCGATAGGATTTGATGAGCGCCTCGCTCTCCAGCGCGCGCCGCGACAGCGCGCTCATGCGTGCGACCATCACGGGCGGCAGGCCGGCGGGCGCCGAGAGGCAGGTCCACGAGACCACGTCGAAGCCGGAAAGGAATTCGCTGATCGCCGGGATGTCAGGCGCTACCGGGCTCCGCTTCAAGGAGGTGACGGCGAGCGGCCGCACCTGGCCCTGGCGCGAGAGGGCGAGCGTGCCGGGGATGTTGTCGAACATCATGTGGATGCGCCCGGCGACGAGGTCGAGCTGCGCCGGCGCGCTGCCCCGATAGGGCACGTGCACCATCTCGACGCCCGCCATCTGGCCGAACATCTCGCCCGCGAGGTGCAGCGTCGTGCCGGACCCGGCGGAGCCGTAGCTGTACTTCCCGGGATGGGCCCGCAGCAGCGCGATCAGCTCCGGCACGTCGCGCGCGGGCAGGGCCAGGTTCACCGCCAGCAGGTTCGGCAATTGCCAGAGCCCGCCGACCAGGGTGAAGTCCTTGTGCGGGTCGAAGGGCAGCGAGGCATAGAGCGTCGGCGCGATGGCATGCGAGGCGATGCCGCCGAGGCCGACCGTGTAGCCATCGGGCGCCGACTTGGCGATCGCATCCGCCCCGACATTGCCGCCGGAGCCGCTACGGTTCTCGACGACGAATTGCTGGCCGGTGATCTCCGACATCCGCGCGCACCAGAGGCGGGAGAGGGTGTCGGTCGGCCCGCCCGGCGGGTAGGGGTTGATGTAGCGGACCGGCCGGTTCGGCCAGTCGGCGCCCTGGGCACGCGCGACGGCAGGGGCGGCGAGCGCCACCGCCAGCAGGGCGCGGCGCGGCAAGCTCCCCGGCGGGGCGGTATCCGGCATCGTCGTTTCCTCCCGAGCGCCCGTGTCCCCGGGCGATCGCGGGATGCTGCCATGGCAGGCCCGGCGGGACCATATGACGCCGTGGCAGGGACCTGCCGGCGGCCCGTCGCCCGCCCGCGCCGTGCTGCCGGGCACACCGCGCGCCGTGGCCCGCGACCCTGCTGCGACGAGCGTACAAAATCGTATACGATGCTCCGGTCCCCGCGGCGGCCCGGCCGCCGCCTCGCCGGAGAGACCGCGATGACCCTGTCGCAGGCCAACCGGATCACCCTGCCCGCCCTCGTGCCGGAGCGCCGGCTCGTCGCCATCCTGCATGCCGACATGGTCGGCTACTCCCGGCTCATGGAAAGCGACGAGGCCGGCACCCTCGCCGCCCTCCGCGCCGTGCGGGACGAGATCCTCCCGCCCCTCGTCGCCGCGGGCCAGGGCAGGATCGTCGGCACCGCCGGGGACAGCATCCTGGCCGTCTTCGGCAGCGTCACCGCCGCCGTGCGCTGCGCCGTCGCCCTGCAGCAGGCGCTGGCAACGCGCCCCGCGCCGTCGCCGGACCGTGCCATCCGCTACCGCATCGGCGTCGATCTCGACGACGTCATGGCGGATGGCGCCGATGTCCAGGGGCAGGGCGTGAATGTCGCGGCGCGGCTGCAGGCGATCTGCCCACCCGGCCGGGTCTGCGTCTCCCGCGCGGTCCGCGACCGGGTGCGGGACCGTGCGGAATTCCGGCTCGAGCCGCTGGGCGCCCAGGCGCTGAGGAACATCGCCCGCCCGGTCGAGGCCTTCCTCGTCCATCCCGCCGCCGGGCCGGCGCCGCGCTGGCGGGCACTGCTCCGCCGCGTGCCGCGGCCGCGCCGCCTCGGCGCCCTCGCCGCTGCGGCGCTCGCGGCCCTGCTGCTCTACCTCGCGCCGCTCGACCTGCGGCGGCAGGACCTGGTGCAGGGCGCGGCGGCCCTGCCCGACTTCAGCATCCACAAGGCGCCGCGGCTCTCCCTCGTCGTCCTGCCCTTCGCCAATCTCAGCGGCGACGCGGCGCAGGACTACCTGGCCGATGCGGTGACGGAGGATCTTACCACCGACCTGTCGCGCCTGCGCGGCGCCTTCGTCGTCGCACGCGGCTCCGCCTTCACCTATCCGCGGCAGGAGCTCGATGTCCGCGCCGTCGGCAACCAGCTCGGCGTGCGCTACGTCGTCCAGGGCAGCATCCGGCGGCTCGACGGCATCGTCCGCGTCAACGCCCGCCTGGTCTCGACCGAGACGGGCCGGGAGCTGTGGTCGGAGCGCTTCGACCAGGAGATGGGCGACCTGGCGCGCGGCCAGGACGACATCGTGCGCCGCATCGCGCTCGCCCTGCACACCGAGCTGGTGACGGCCGAGGGCGAGCGCAGCCTGCGCGAGCGGCCGAGCGACCCGGACGCCTTCGACCTCATGCTGCGCGCCCGCTCCCTGATGGCGCGCGCCCAGAACAAGGAGCGGGTGACGGCCGCGCTCGCCCTCTACGAGCGTGCGCTCTCGATCGCCCCGAACTCGGTCGCGGCCATGGTCGGGCTCGGCAATCTGCTGATCTACGAATGGGTTGCCCTGTCGGATGGCCGGCCGGCTGCCTTCCGCCGCGCGCGGGAGCTTCTGACGGCCGCCGAGCAGCGTGAGCCGCGCGCGCTCGACGTGCTCAGCCTGCGCGCTTATGTGCTGCGCGCCGAGGGACGCTGGGAGGAGGCGATCGCCGCCTACCAGCGGGTCATCGAGCTCGACCCGAACGCCTCCATCGCCTATGGCCAGATCGCGCTGTGCCGGATGTTCCTCGGCCAGCCGGAGGCGGCGGTGCCGCTGTTGCGGGAGTCGATACGCCGCAACCCCCGCAGCAACACCATCCACCAGCGTTACGCCATCATGGGCCTGGCACTGCTGCGCATGCGCCAGCCGGCGGATGCCGCGGTCTGGCTGCGCCGCGCCGTGGAGGAGAATCCGGCGCGGGAGGAGCGATCCTCGCTCGTGGCGCGCACCGCCCTCGCCAGCGCGTTCGGCCATCTCGGCCGCACGGCCGAGGCGGGGCGGGAACTGGCGACGGTGCTGGCCATGGATCCCTGGCTGACGGCGCGGCGATACGAATCCCGGCCGGCCTCCACCTCCCCCTTCGTCGCGCAGCAGCACTACGTGGCGGAGGGGCTGCGCCTCGCCGGCCTGCGCGACCATGTCGAGGAGGATGCGCCGGGCCCGGAGGTCTCGGATGGGGCGCTGCTGGCGGACCGGCTGCGCCGCATGCCGCGGCAGGTGCCGGGGGCGCGGACCATCGGCACGGCGGACCTGCAACGCGCCATGGCGGAGGAGCCGGTGGTGCTGCTCGACCTCAACCCGAACGGAGTGGCGCTGCCCGGCGCGGTGTTGCTGCCCTGGGGCCCCTTCCTCGGCGGCAGCCTGGAGGACGAGGTGCAGCAGCGCCTCCGCAGCCGCATGCAGGTGCTGACCGGGGGCGACCTGGCCAGGCCGGTGGTGGTCGTGGCGTGGAACGCCGACAGCATCTCGGCGCACAACCTCGTCCTGCGCCTCCTTTCGCTCGGCCATGCCGATGTGCGCTGGTACCGCGACGGCAAGGAACTGTGGGAGGCGCGCGGCCTGCCGGAAGTCGAGGCGAAGCCGCAGGAATTGTAAGGCGCCCGCCGGGCTGGCCGCTGCAGACCTCCGCGCCTCGCAACGCTCCGGTCATCGGCCCACCTTGTATGTTGGGCGAGCCGCTTCAGACCTCCGGGCCATCCGTGACACCCCACGAAGCGTCGCTTCGTGGGACCCCTTCGGTCATCGGCGCGCCTCAGTCCGCCCAGCATGAATGCTGGCCGGTATGGCTCATTGTTCGGCACGCAGCCGCCACACCGATCCTGCACGCGATACCGGTCGGCACACGTCACGGCTTCTGCCGGCCGGCGTCAATCCACCTGCGCCCCCGCTGCCCGGATCACCGGCGCGAAGGCGCGCTCCTCCGCCGCGCGGAAGGCGGCGAATTCCTCCGGGTCGGCCGGCCAGACCGTCGCGCCGTTCTCCTCGAAGCGCGCCCGCAGGTCCGGGCCCTCCAGCGCCTGGCGGGTGAGCCGGGCGATGCGCTGGACCATCGGCGGCGGCAGGCCGGCGGGCGCCATCACGCCCGCCCAGGAGGTGATCTCGAAGCCCGGCAGGAACTCCGCCATGGTCGGGATCTCCGGCGCCTGCGGGCTGCGCTGCGCGCCGGTCACCGCCAGGGCGCGGACCTTGCCCTCCCGCGCCTCGGCGAGCGCCTGCGGGATGTTGTCGAAGATCATGTGCACCCGCCCACCCAGCAGGTCGACATGCGCCGGCGCGCCGCCGCGATAGGGGACATGGATCATGTCGAGTCCGGCCATGGCGGCGAATTTGGCACCCGAGAGATGCACCGTGGTGCCGGAGCCGGAGGAGGCATAGCTGTACTGGCCGGGACTGGCCTTCACCAGCGCGATCAGTTCCGGCACGGTCCGCGCCGGCACGTCGTTGTTCACCACCAGCAGGTTGGGCAGCTTCCAGAGCCCGCCGAGCCAGGTGAAGTCCTTCGTCACGTCGAAGGGAAGCTTGCGGTAGAGCGTCGGCCCGATGGCGAGCGGCGCGACCGAGGCAAGGCCGATGGTGCGGCCGTCCGGCGTCGCGCGGGCAATCGCCTCCGTGCCGATATTGCCGGCCGAACCGCTGCGGTTCTCCACCACGAACTGCTCGCCGGTCACCTCCGACATCCGCTGGCACCAGATGCGGGAGAGGATGTCGGTGCCGCCGCCGGGCGGGAAGATGCCGATGAAGCGGATGGGCCCGGCCGGCCACTGGGCCTGCGCCACCGCCGGCGCGGCCAGCAGCGCGACCCCCGCCCCCAGCGCGGCACGGCGCGTCATCCCCCGCGCCCGCATCGGCGCATCCGTCCCGGCCATGCCGTCCCTCCCCTGTCCCGCCGGCTCGATGCCGGTCTCGCCTAGCCATGTCGGACGACCGTCCCGGCTTGGCAAGAGCCGCGGAAACCGGCAGCAATTCGAACCAGAAGAAGAACCCGAGGAGCCCGTCCATGTCCCCACGCCCGACCGGGCGGCGGCCGCTGCTCGCGGCCGGACTCGCCGCGCTCGCCGCCCCTGCCCTCGCGCAAGCCCGCTGGCAGCCGGAGCGGCCGGTGCGCTGGATCGTCGCCTATCCCGCCGGCGGCGGCTCGGACATGCTGGCGCGGCTGATCGGGGCGGAACTGGCCAAGGGCCTCGGCCAGCCCGTGGTGATCGAGAACCGGCCGGGCGCCGGCGCGACGCTCGGCGCCGATGCGGCGGCCAAGGCGGCGCCAGATGGCCACACGCTGTTCAGCGGCGACAGCGGCGCGATGATGAACAACATCGCGCTGTTCCGGCGGCTGCCCTACGACCCGGTGAAGGATTTCCGCGGCGTCGGCCTCTTCGCCGATTTCCCGCTGGTCGTGGCGGTGCCGGCGGCCTCGAGGCACCGCAGCATCGCCGCCTACATCGCCGCGGCGAGGGCCGCGCCCGGCGCCATCGCCTGCGGCACGCCCGGCATCGGCTCGCCGCACCACATGGCCGTCGAGCGCTTCCAGAAGGAGGCGGCGATCCAGCTCAACCTCATCCCCTATCGCGGCGGCGCGCCGGGGGTGAACGACCTGCTGGCCGGCACGCTGGAGAGCATGATGGTCGACATCGCTTCGGCCGGCGGGGCGATCAAGGGCGGGCAGGTGCGCGCCCTGGCGACGACGATGACGGAGCGCTGGCGCACCCTGCCTGATGTGCCGACGCTGCGGGAGGCGGGGCTCGCCGACTACCGTGCGCCGGTCTGGATGGGGCTGGTGGTGCCCGCCGCGACGCCGGAGCCCGTCGTGCAACGCCTCGGCGAGGCGCTGGCGCAGGTGATGGCCACGCCCGCCATCCGCAACCGCATGATCGAGATCGGCGTCGAGCCGCTGAGCTCGACGCCTGCGGAGTTCGACGCCTTGATGGCGAAGGACCGGACCTACTGGGTGCCGCTGATCCGCGAGCTGGGCATCACGCTGGAGGGCTGAGCATGGCCATTCCCGAGAGCGACATCGACCCCTTCTGCGCCGCCTTCTTCGAGGACCCGCATCCCGCGCAGGAGGCGCTGCGCGAGGCCGGGCCGGTGGTGCGGCTGACCCGCTACGGCGTGCTGGCCGTCGCGCGGCATGCCGAGGTGAAGGCGGTGCTGGACGACTGGCAGGCCTTCTCCTCGGCCCGCGGCGTCGGCATCCAGGACTTCGCGAAGGAGAAGCCGGCGCGGCCGCCCTCAATCGTGCTGGAGACCGACCCGCCGCTGCACGACCGCACCCGCAAGGTGCAGGCGCGGGTGCTCTCGCCGGCGGCGATCGCGGCGCTGCGGGAGCCCTTCACGGCGGCGGCCGAGGCGCTGGTGGAGGGACTGGTCGAAAGACGGGAGTTCGACGCCATCCCGGACCTGGCCGAGGCCTATCCGCTGGAGGTCTTCCCCGACGCCATGGGCATGCCGCGCGGCAACCGCCGGCACCTGCTGCCCTGGGGCAACCTGGTCTTCAACAGCTTCGGCCCGGCCAACGATTACCTGGCGCAGGCGATCGAGGGCGCGAAGGAGGCGACCCCCTGGGTCTTCGAGCAGTCGAAGCGGGAGAATCTTTCCGCGGGTGGCTTCGGCGCCGGGATCCATGCGGCGGCCGACGTCGGTGAACTGACGCCGGCGGAGACGCCGCAGGTGGTGCGCTCGGTCCTGACCGCTGGCGTGGACACCACGGTCAGCGGCATCGGCGCGGCGGTCTATTGCCTCGCGCGCTATCCCGGGCAGTTCGCCCGGCTGCGCGCCGACCCGACGCTGGCGCGCAATGCCTTCGAGGAGGCGGTCCGCTACGAGAGCCCGGTGCAGACCTTCTTCCGCACGGCGACGCGCGATGTCGATCTCGGCGGCGCGGCGGTCCCGGAGGGCTCGAAGGTGCTTATGTTCCTCGGCGCCGCCAACCGCGACCCGCGGAGATGGGAGCGGCCGGACGAGTACGATATCGGCCGCCGCACGCCAGGGCATGTCGGCTTCGGCAGCGGCATCCATGCCTGCGTCGGCATGGCGCTGGCGCGGCTGGAGGGCGAATGCGTGCTGGCCGCCCTGGCGCGGCGCGTCGCGCGCGTCGAGATCACCGGTACGCCGCGGCGCCGCTACAACAACACGCTGCGCGGCCTCTCGAGCCTGCCAGTCCGCCTGCACGCAGCGTGATATTTGAAGGGGGGTCTCGAAGGGGGACTTCGCCCCCTTCGCGGGGTCCGGGGCAGCGCCCCGGGACTGTTTCAGCGCGCCGGCGGCTGGGCCTGCGGCGCCGGCTGCGGCTCGTAGTGCGGATAGCCCCGCGGGTAGATCACCGCCTCCTTCGGCCCGGGCACGCGCGGCGGGCCGGCGCGGCCGCAGGCGGCGAGGGTGCCGAGCGCGAGCAGGACCAGCAGCAGCCGGGTCACGCCAGGCGCTCCCGCCACTCGGTCGCCATGCGCCGGACATTCTCCGGCGCCGTGCCGCCGTAGGAGGTGCGGGAGGCGACCGAGGCCTGCACGGTCAGCACGCCGTAGATGCCTTCGGTGATCCGCGGCTCCTCCGCCTGCATCTCGGCGAGCGTCAGGCCCGCCAGGTTGGTGCCCTTCGCCTCGGCCTTCGCCACCAGCCGGCCCGTCACGTGGTGCGCGTCGCGGAAGGGCATGCGCAGCTCCCGCACCAGCCAATCCGCCAGGTCGGTCGCGGTGGAGAAGCCGGCGCCCGCCGCCGCCTCCAGCCGCGCCACATCGGGCTGCATGTCCCGCACCATGCCGGCGACGGCGGCGAGGCAGAGCGTCAGGTTCTCGGCGGCGTCGAAGATGCCTTCCTTGTCCTCCTGCATGTCCTTGAAATAGGTCAGCGCCAGGCCCTTCAGCACCGTCAGCAGGCCGACAAGGGCACCGGTGATGCGGCCGGTCTTGCCGCGCACCAATTCCGCTGCGTCGGGGTTGCGCTTCTGCGGCATGATGGAGGAGCCGGTGGTGAAGGCGTCCGAGAGCTTGACGAAGCCGAAATAGGGGTTGGTCCAGATCACCACCTCCTCGGCGAAGCGGGAGAGGTGCGTCGCGCACATGGCGCAGGCGAAGAGGAACTCAGCGGCGAAGTCGCGGGAGGCGACGCTGTCGAGGCTGTTGCGCGTCGGCCCGTCGAAGCCGAGCGCCTGCGCCGTCATGTGCCGATCGATGGGGAAACCGGTGCCGGCCAGCGCCGCAGCGCCGAGCGGGCTCTGGTTCATTCGGGCGCGGCAGTCCCGCAGGCGCGAGAGGTCGCGCGAGAGCATCTCGACATAGGCCAGCAGGTGGTGGCCGAGGGTGACGGGCTGCGCCGGCTGCAGGTGGGTGAAGCCGGGCATGACGGTCGCGGCATGCTCCTCGGCACGGGCGACGAGGGCGCGCATCACGTCCTCGACCTGGCCGGAGAGGCCGTCGATGGCGTCCCGCACCCAGAGCCGCACGTCGAGCGCCACCTGGTCGTTGCGGCTGCGGCCGGTATGCAGCCGCTTGCCGGCTTCCCCGATCGCCTGGGTCAGCCGCGCCTCGATGTTCATGTGGATGTCCTCGAGGCCCTCGTCCCAGGGGAACTCCCCGGCCTCGATGCGCTTGCCGATGACGGCGAGCCCCTCGCGGATCGCGGCCTCGTCCTCGGCGCCGATGATCCCCACATGCGCCAGCATGGCGGCATGGGCGAGGCTCCCTCGGATGTCCTGGCGCCACAGCTTGCGGTCGAAGCCGATCGAGGCATTGATCGCCTGCATGATGGCCGAGGGACCGGCGGCGAAGCGACCGCCCCATTGGAGGTTCTGCGACACGATGGTGGACCTTTCCGGCCTTTCGACGCCCCGCCGGGGGCTGCTGCTGGCGGCCGGGACCCTAGCCGCCGCGCCCTCCCTGCGCCAAGCCCGGGCGGCGGGCAGCCTGGGCAGGCTGACCGAGGGTGCGCCGAAGCCGCTGCCCGACTTCATCTTCACCGATGCCGAAGGGGCGGAGCACCGCGTGGCCGATTTCCCGGGCCAGGGGCTGCTGATCAATCTCTGGGCCACGTGGTGCGTGCCCTGCGTGGCGGAGATGCCCTCCCTCGACCGCGCCCAGGCGGTGCTGAAGCAGGAGGGGATCCTGGTCCTCGCCCTCTCCTCCGACCGCGGCGGCCGCAGCGCGGTGGAGCCCTTCTACCGCGAGCGGAAGATCGAGCGCCTCGGCCTCTGGCTCGACCCGAAGGGCGCGGCAGGCCGGGCGCTCGGCGTGCGGGGCCTGCCGACGACGGTGGTGGTGGACCGGGAGGGGCGGGAGCGCGCGCGGCTGGAGGGCGAGGCGGCCTGGGACACGGCGCCGATGCTGGACGCGGTGCGCCGCCTGATCGGCCCGGCGTCGGCGCCGCCAGACCAGACGAAGACCTGAGCGCCGCGTCAGGCGGGCCCGGGCGGCGGCGCCTGCCCGTCCGCGCCGCCGGCGGCGGGCAGGACGATATCGCGGGCGCGGGCGAAGGCGCGCGGGTATTCCCGGGCGATCTCCGCCTGCAGGCGGGCCGAGTCGGCAATGGGCAGCATGCGCAGCGTCATCTGCGTGACGAAGCCCATCACCGCCGGCCCCGCCTTGACGAAGAACTCCCCAGGATCGGGCAGGTGCCGCGCCGCCGCGACCAATGTCTCCGTGAGGACGTCACAGACCTCGCTGTCCCCGCAGGTCATCATCCGCCGCCGCCCCGACCTGTCCCGCCCGGCCAATCCGGTGCCGGAGTGTAGTCGCACCGGGTCGCCGGGCGCAACTCACCTCAGCAAGTCTCCGTGGGCCCGTTCTGGCTTTCCAACAGCAATGCGAAGCATCCTGGCTCACGAAACAGGGCCATCTGGCAATCCTTGCCCCAGCATCCCCTTACTCGATCAGTCTCGTATCCGACGAGTGTTTGCTTTCGTGTTTCGAAGTCTGGCAGTCCGATCCAGTACAGGCATGTTCACAAAGCCAAGTCTAATGGAGGATTGTTGACCAGCAATTGCTTGTGCTGCCCTCGAAAGCTCTGGAAAGAAAGCGCTTCATGCATCGCCGATTGTCGCGAGGGAACTGATGGGAGCGCCCGCTTCGAGGACGGCCGGCCGGCGCCGGGGGCCGGCGGCCGATCCCCCGACGGAGGATGAGCGCGCCGCGGCCCTCTCCGACCTGCAGGCGGGCGGCCGGTGGCTGCCGCCGGCACCCATTCCGCCACGCATGCGGCCGACGCAGCCCCGAACCGTGCGCCTGGGCGGGGCGGGCCAGGGCCGGCAGGCCCCGGCCGTGCAGCCGGACTTCATCGAGCAGATCGGCGACCGCGACGCGCTCTTCGGCCTGCTCTCCCAGGTCATGCCCTGGGCCCAGGCCTCGGCTGCCGTGGCCGCGCTGCTCAGCCACTACGGCTCCCTCACTGAGGCGCTGGCCGCGCCGGAGGCGGAACTGGCCGCCATCGCCGAACTCGGCCCCTCGGCTGCCGGCGTGCTGAAGGTGACGCATGCCGCCGCGCTGCGCCTGGTCTCGGCGCCGCTGAAGCAGGGACCGGTGCTGGGCCGGTGGCGCGACCTCGAGGCCTATCTGATGGCCGCCATGGCGCGGGAGCCGCTGGAGCAGGCGCGCGCGCTCTTCCTCGACACGCGCAACCGGCTGATCGCCGACGAGGTGATCGCCCGCGGCGGCCCGCGCGGCGTCAATCCCGACCACCGGGCGCTGGCGCACCGGGCGGTGCAGTTGCACGCGACCGCGCTGATCCTCGCGCACAACCATCCCTCCGGCGACCCGATGCCGAGCCCGGAGGATATCGACTACACCCGCCAGCTCCGCGACGTGCTGGCGACCCTCGGCGTGGTGCTGCACGACCATGTGGTGGTGGCGCGGGGCGGGATCGTGTCGCTGCGGCAGCTCGGGGTGATCGGGCGGTAGCGAAGGCGCCTCAAGGCGAGCGGAAATACAGCGGCTCCGCCGGCAGGGAGCCGTAGAGGAAGGGCTGCTGGCGCTGCCCGGTCGCCTGCACGACCCGGTCGCGCACCACGCGGAAGGCCAGGGCGATCTCCAGCCCGGGCGTGTCCAGCGCCGCGACCAGCGCCTCGGCATAGGGGCCGTTCCCTCCGGCATCGCCGTCGGCAGCCGTCTCCCCCTGGTCCGTCGAGAAGGCGACCAGCGTCGCGCCGCCCGCCGGCCACGCCGTGCCCGCGCCCCTGCCGAGCGAGGGGACAGGGGAGACACCGGCCTCGGAGTCGGGACCGATGCGGCAGGCATCGAAGATCACGAGACGCAGCCGCCGCGCCGGCGCCGCGCCCCGGAGAAGCGCGTCGAGGGCCACGACCTGCCCGGGCGGCGCAAGCTCCGGCGCCACGGCATCGACCGGTACCAGGTAGGGTGCCCCCGCCGCCTCGATGCCGCGCCCGGCATAGTAGGCCACCGCCCAGTCCGCCTCCTCCGCCTGGCGCGCGAAAGCCGCGATCGCGGCGAGCAGCGCGTCGCGCGGCGGGTCGTGCAGCAGCGTGACCTGGGCGAATCCGGCCCGCTGCAGCGCCGTCGCGACGGCGGTGGCGTCGCGCCGCGCGTTCAGCGGCGCCGGTTCGCCGGGATAGGCCGCATTGCCGATCACCAGCGCGACCCGCCGGCCGGGAGCCGCCGCCGGCGGGGACGGGATGGCCCGGTCCTCCGCCGGCACCTGCAGGAGACCGCCGGCCAGCCAGGCCAGGAGCAGCAGCGGCACCAGGAGCCCGAGGGCCCGCCACACCCGGGCACCGCCCGCGGCCGATATCCGCGGCGGCGCGTCCGGCACCGGCTCCGGGGCGGCCCTCGGCACGACCTCCGCCGCGAAGAGATAGCCGCGGCGCGGCACGGTCCGGATCAGCCCGCGCCCGTCCTCGCCGAGTGCGCGGCGCACCTCGCCGATGCATTGCACCAGGCTGTCGTCGGTGACGCAGAGGCCGGGCCAGAGCGTCTCGAAGAACTCGGCCTTGGTCACCAGGCGATAGGGGTTCTCCGCCAGCAACCGCAGCGTCTCGAAAGCCCGGGGCCGCAATGCGATGGGTTGCGTCCCGCGCAGCAGGGCGCAGCGGGCGAGGTCGAGGGTGTAGCCGCCGAAGCGGAGCGCCTCCGGTCGCGCGGGCAGCATGGCGCCAGGCCCCTTGCCGATCCCGGCGGCCATTCTAGCGGGCCTTCGGCGAATTTCGCCATTCCTTCGGCGGCCGCTCGGGACCGCCGCCGTGGCCCTGGGCTACCCGGGTCGGGGCAGAGGAGGTCCAGCATGCATCGTCGTCCGCTCCTGCAATTGGCCGCCGCTTCGCCGGCCGCGGTGCAGCCGCCCGGCCTGCTCGCGGCCCGCGGCAGGACCTATGTGCTGGTCCATGGCTCCTTCACCGGCGGCTGGCTCTGGGCGCCCGTGGCGGAGCGGCTGCGCGCCCGCGGCCATTGCGTCTACACCCCCACCCAGACCGGCCTCGGCGAGCGTCGCCACCTGCTGACGCGTGGCATCACGCTCGACACCTTCGTCACCGACGTGACGAGCCTGATCGAGACCGAGGAGCTCGAGGACGTCGTCCTGGTCGGGCACAGCTTCGGCGGCATCCCGATCACCGGCGTCGCCGACCGCATCCCGGGCCGCATCCGGCACCTGGTCTATCTCGACGCCCTGGTCATCGAGGGCGGCAAGAGCTTCTCCGACAGCTACCCGCCCGAGGTGGTGGCGGAGCGCCGCCGCGCGGCCGAGGAGCGCGGCGGCGGGCTCGCGGTGCCGCCGCCGCCGCTCGCGGGCCTCGGCGCCCTCGGCATCCCGCCAGGGCCGCTGGCCGACTGGGTGCACCGGCACATGGCGGCGCAGCCGCTCGGCAGCTACGAGACGCCGCTGCGGCTGGAGAACCCCTTCGGCAACGGCCGGCCGAAGACCTATGTCTTCGCCAACTCGCCGCCCTTCCCTGCACTGGCGAGCATGCGCGACTGGGTCCGGCGGCAGCCGGGCTGGACATGGGTGGAGATCGCCGCCGGCCATTTCGCGCCGATCACCGCCCCGGCCGAGGTCACGGCGCTGCTCGACGGCATCGCCTGACCCCGTGCCCGCCGGCTCAGCCCGGCCGGCGCGGCACGATGATGTTCGGGACGATCACCTGCACCGGCTCGTCCCGCTGGTTGCAGGTGGTGCACTGCACCCGCAGCATGCCCTGGCCGGGCTTGCTGCGGCTCGGGATCACCTCCAGCACCTCGGTGACCACGTGCAGCACGTCGCCCGGCCGCACCGGGCGGGGCCATTCCAGCCGTTCCATCCGGCCGCCGATGACGCCCCAGGCCGGGCGGAACTCGCTGTCCACGATCAGCCGCATGGTCATGGCGGCGGTGTGCCAGCCGCTCGCCGCCAGGCCGCCGAAGAGCGTGCCCTTCGCCGCCTCATGGTCGAGGTGGAAGGGCTGCGGGTCGTAGCGGCGGGCGTAGTCCAGGACCTCCGCCTCGGTCACCGCATAGGTGGGGGAGCGGAAGACCTGCCCCGCCGCGAAATCCTCGAGATACATGCGATCCATGGCCGACCCTCCCGGCGTTCCGGGCCTCAGGCTACACGCGCCCCCCGCCGCGCCCAAAGCGCGAGGGCGAGGACGCCGAGCGCGGCCGCGAGGAAGGCGCCGCGATAGCCGACCACGGTGAGGCCGAGGCCGAAGGCGAGCGAGCCGCCGCTCTGGCCGAGGAAGAGGGCGAGGGCGAAGGCGCCGACCGCGGTGCCGCGCGCCTCCGGCAGGGCCTCCGTCGCCAGGGTCTGCAGCACGCCGTGGAACATGTAGAAGGCGAGGCCGAGCACGACCTGCGCCGCGGCCACCACCGGCCAGGCCGGCGCGAGGGCGAGGACCGTGAGCAGCACCGCGAGGCCGGCGCCGCCGAGGGTCAGCAGCCCGCGCTCCCCGAAGCGCCTGAGCAGGTGGCGGGCGGCGCGGGTATAGGCGAAGGCGCCGAGGCCGAAGCCGGCGACGACGAGGCCGGCCTCGGCGGCGTTGCGGCCGAAGACCTCGATGAGGAAGGAGCCGGTGAAGGGGAAGGCCCCGCCGAAGAGCAGGAAGCCGTCGGCGAAGGCGACCGCCATGAGCCAGCGGCCGGAGGGCCTGCGCAGCAGATCGAGATAGGCCGCCATGCCGCGGCCAGCCCCGCGCCCGGCATCGCCCCGCCACAGCGCGGCGCCGAGATGGCGGGCGAGCAGGCCGCCGATGCCGAGGGTCAGCAGGCCGAGCACCAGGAAGGGCATGCGCCAGCCGGCATATTGCGCCAGCACGCCGCAGACCGGGCCGGCCAGGAGCTGGGCCATGACCATGCCGGTGAGGAAGCGGCTGATGGTCACCTGCCGCTCGGCATAGGGCACGCTGTCCGCGACATGCGCCATCAGCAGCGGGATGACGGCGCCGGCGAAGAAGCCGCACCAGGCGCGCAGCGCGACCAGGCCGGCGAAGCCGGTGGCGAGGCCGCTCGCCAGCAGGCCGAGGCCGAAGAGGAGCACGGCGCAGCAGGCGATGCGCACCTTGCCCAGCCGGTCGCCGAGCGGGCCGGCAAAGAGTTGCACCAGGCCGTAAGGCAGGACGAAGCCGGCGACGAGGGCGGTGGCCTGCGCGACGGTGACGCCGAACTCGCCGGCGACGAGCGGCAGCAGCGGGTCCAGCATCCGCATCCCGGCGCCGGTGGAGAAGCCCGCGAGGGCGAAGAGGGCGATGGGGACGGAGGCTGGCATGCGCGGGGGATAGGCCAGCGCATGCTGCGCCGCGTCAAGCGGGGTGGCAGGCGGTCCAGTCCGGGCGGCAACGCCTTCGGCCGTGGCAAAGGCGATCACGGCCGAACGTCATCGGCGCGGCGCCGGCCCGGGGGCGAAGCCGCGCTTCACCCGGTCGGGCGCCCGCCTCGGGCGCTCACCCCGCCGCTGGGTCGAGCGCCTCAGCCACCTGCTCCTTCTGCCGCTTAGGCAGCAGCTTCATCACCAGGATGAAGGCCGAGAGCAGCAGGCATATGCCGTTCGTCACGATCAGCGGCCACTGCCCGTTCAGCCAGCCATAGGTCAGCCAGAGCGAGAAGCCGAGAACCGTCACCGCATACATCCCGGCCGAGATCGAGGCGGTGTCGCGCGTGCGGATCACCTTCCAGGCCTGCGGCACGAAGCTGGTGGTGGAGCAGAGCGTGGCGAGCCCGCCGATGACGCTGACGGTGTCCATGCGGCGGGTCTCCTTGGCGGCGCCGGCCCTCAACCCGGGGGCGCACCGCGGGTTCCGGCGTGCCGGCCCTGGCAGCCGTGCGCACCCGGCGAGCGCCCTCATCCCGGCGCGTAGGGGTTGGACAGCGTCCCGATCCCCGCGATGGTCACCTCCACGGTCATGCCCGGCCGCATGGGCAGCGCGCCGACCGAGGTGCCGCAGGCGATCACGTCGCCGGGCTGCAGCGTCATCTCCCGCGAGATCAGGGAGACGATGCGCGCCGGCGGCAGGATCATGTCGCTGCAGGGGTAGTCCTGCCGCACCCTTCCGTTCAGCGCCACCGTCACCCGCAGCGCCCGCCAGTCGAGGCCGGTGGCGATCGCCGGGCCGATGGGGCCGAAGCCGTCGCAGCCCTTGGCCCGCGCCCATTGCGGGAAGGAGGCGTCGGCGGTCAGCAGGTCGAGGGCGGTGACGTCGTTCACGCAGGTCAGGCCGAAGATCGCGGCCTCGGCCTCCGCCTCATCGGCGTTCGAGACGGTGCGGCCGATGACCAGGCCCAGCTCGCCCTCGTACAGCACCTTGCCCGTGTAGCCCGCGGGCGGGCGGATCGCCTCGCCCGGTCCGACGACGCAGCGCGGGTTCTTCAGGAAGTACAGGGGGAATTCCGGCGTCGCATTCCCCTGCTTCGCCGCAAGCTCGGCATAGTTGTTCCACAACCCGATGAAGGCCCCCGGCCGCACCGGCGCCTCGAGGGAGACATCGGCCAAGGCGAGCGTCTCGCCGGTCGGCGCCGCGCCGGCGAGGAGGTCGCCCGCATGGACGGCGATCGTCCCGCCCTCCAGCGTCCCGAAGCCGCGCGTCTCGCCTTGCGCATAGCGCACCCAGAGGGCCATTGCCGTCTCTCCCGCCGGAGCAGATCGCGGGCGGGTGCGGGCCCGGACGCGTGGAACTGCTCGTGACACCGTAGGTCGCGCCGGGGTCTACCGGCGTGACGTGTGGTGTCAACCGAAGGGAAGCTCGAGGCCCGGCTCGTCCCAGGGCATCGCCGCCAGCCGGCCCGTCAGCGAGAGCGTGACATAGGCCGTGCGCAGGCCGGGCCCGCCGAAGCAGATGTTCGTCGGCATGCGCTCCGGCATCTTCACGACCCGCAGGATCTCGCCGGTGGGGGAGACGGTGGTGATCTCGCCGCTCACCAGCGTGGCGACGCAGATATTGCCCGCCGCCGTCGCCGCGATGCTGTCGAGGCGCCGGTAGCCCGGGAACTGGCAGATCACCCGCCCGCCATTCGAGGAGGGCCAGGGGTCCTTCCGCACCACGCCCGGCCCCTCCACGTCCCAGGCCCAGAGCCGGCCCGTCTCGGTCTCCGCGGCATAGAGCGTGCGGCCATCGGGCGAGAGGGCGATGCCATTGGCGCCACCGAAGATCGGGAAGGCAGCCTCGACGATCCTTGAGCCGTCCGAGGCAGCCCAATAGACCCCGCCATGGTCGCGGTCGCGGGCGCGCACCTTGCCGAGGTCGCTGAACCAGAAGCCGCCCTCCCCCGGTGACCCCTTCGGGGCGAAGACGATGTCGTTCGGCCCCTTCAGCGTGTTCTCGCCGCAGCGGTCGTAGAGGCGGGTGACGCCGCCGGTCATGGGGTCGATGACCTCGATCCGGCCGCCGGCATAATCGGCCGGCACGCCGGCGGGACGCAGGCCCTCAGGCCCCTCGTGCCAGAGGAAGCCGCCATTGTTGCAGCAATAGATCTTCCCGCCCGGCCCCATGGCGATGCCGTTCGGCCCGCCGCCCGGCGTCGCCACCACCGTCTTGCCGCCGTCCGGTCCGACCTTGGTGATCCGCCCGGCCGCGATCTCGACGAGAATGACGCTGCCATCCGGCAGGGCGATCGGCCCTTCCGGGAAGCGAAGCCCCTCGGCCAGGATGGTCAGGCCCGTCGCGTCGCTCATGCACGTTTCCCCCGGTGTTGTCCGGGGATGATGCGCCGGCGGCGCGGCGATGCAAACCCAGGCGGCGGCCGGTGCCGCGCCGCCGCGTCAGGAGGATTTCGGCCGCCAGAGCTCGACCGGCCCGCGCTCCTCGGCCACCGTCGCCTCGAGTTCGAAGTCGCGGCCCAGCACCTCGGTCAGGATCGCCGCCGCGCTCGGGCGCAGATGCCACCACCAGCCGCGGTCCACCACCACGATGCGCGGCTTCATCGCCAGCACCCGCCGCAACTCGGCATCGGTGTCGATGTCGGAGACCTGGGTGAAGCCGCCCGTGAGGTGCTCGGGGAAGACGAAGCGCGTCGGCAGCGCGGCATCGGTCAGCGCATAGATCACCGGGTGGTAGTTGGCGACGAAGATGGCCTCGCCCGGCTGCAGGCGCGCCTTCACCGCCTTCGCCACCTCGGCGACCGGATCCGGCCCGTAGATGCCGGTGCCGCGGCCGATGCGCACCGTCGCCTCCTGCCGCCAGGCCTCCGCCGCCACCAGGGCGACCAGCGCCACGAAGGCCGCCATGGCCCGCCGCGGCCGGGCGAACCGCGCCAGGCGCCAGGCGCCCATGGCGGCCAGGATCGCCATGGGCGGCATCCAGATCAGGAAGTAGTGCGGGTAGAAGAAGCCCGGCCCGATGATGGCAAGGCTGCCGCAGGCGAACCACAGCACCGCGACGCGCGCCAGCCGCCCGCCCCGCCCCCGCCGCAGCCCCCAGCGCGCCAGGGTGAGGCCGGCCAGCAGCAGCGGCCAGAGCAGCACCATGACCGCCACCTGCACCCGCTGCGCCGCATCGTGCAGGGAGAGCCGCGCCTCGGCATAGCGCAGCGGCGCCAGGAAGCTGCCGTCGAGGAACTCCGTCAGGTCGCCCTGCGCCGCATAGGCCAGGGCGAAGAGCGTGGTCGGCGTCAGCACCAGCGCGGCATAGGCCGCCGCCATGCCGAGGAACCGCCGAAAGGGCAGCACGCGCCGCCAGAGCGCCGGGAAGGTCAGCAGCGCGAAAGCGAGGCACCCCTCCGGCGTCACCACCGGCTTGATGGCGAAGCCGCAGCCCATCAGCAGGCCCATCAGGGCGAGTTCGCCCCAGCCAGGGCCGGCGCCGCCCTCCAGCGCCCGCACCCCAGCCCGGAGACCGAGCGCGACGGTGGCCACCACGAAGGGCGCGAAGAGCACCTCCGTGTTGCTCGCCAGGCCGAAGAGCAGGACGGTATGCGCGATGTAGAGCAGCCCGGCCGCCACGGCGACCGGCCGCACTCCGCCCGCCGCCCGCACCGCGCCGTAGAGCGCCCAGGCCGCCAGGGCCACGCAGGCGATGCCGAGCATCCGGATCGTGGCGATGCTGTCGCCGAACAGCCCGATGGCCGCGGCATAGACCGCCGGCGCGCCGATCGGGTGCATGTCCCAGACCGCGACCAGCGGCCAGCCGCCGCGCAGCCATTCCCGCGCCTGGACCAGGTACAGCCCCTCGTCGGTATCGATCACCGTCACGGTGAAGCCGATGCTGCGGAACAGCAGGGAGGCGCCCAGCATCAGCAACGGAACGAAGGCTGCCTCGATCAGGGCGCGCAGGCGCAGGGCAGGCGAAGCGGCCGGTCGCGGCGTGGCCAGCAGGCCGGCCTCGGGGCTGCGCAGATAAGTGGTGCTCATGCTCTCCATGCCGGCAGGCCGGCGTCCTGGGACGCGCGCGAAAGCGCGCGCATATCACGGATCCACGACGAGCGGATACGATGCCCGGGCGGCGTGGCTTGACGGCCACGGCCGGCCCGGCCGACCGTTCCGCCATGCCCGTCCCCATGCCCGCCGCCCCCGCATCCGCCAGCGGGGCGCCCGACCCGGTCACCCTCGCCGTGCTCGACAACCGCCTCCGCGCCATCGTCGAGGAGATGGGCGAGGCGATGCTCAGAACCTCCTACAGCCAGATCCTCAACTCCTCCCGCGACTTCTCCATCGCGCTCTGCGACGCCGAGGGCCGCCTGGTGGCGCAGGCGGACCACATCCCGGTGCATGTCGGCGCCATGCCTTGGGCCGCGAAGGCCGCGGCGGAGGCCTTCGCCGGCGACATCCGCCCCGGCGACACCTTCCTGCTGAACGACCCCTATCACGGCGGCAGCCACCTGCCCGACCTCACCATCATCATCCCCGTCTTCGCGGAAGGGGTGTTGCGCTTCTGGTCCGTCGTGCGCGCCCACCAGTCGGATATCGGCGGCGCCACTCATGGAGGTTACAACCCTGGTGCGACGGAAATCTGGCAGGAGGGCCTCCGCATCCCGCCGATCCGCCTGGGCGAGGGCGGCGCGCTGCGGGAGGACCTGATCCGCATGCTCGCCACCAATACCCGCATCCCGCGGGATTTCCGTGGCGACCTGATGGCGATGATCGGCGCCGCGCGGCTTGGTGAGCAGCGCCTGCAGCCGCTGCTGGCGAAATACGGCGCGGCGGCGATGCAGGCGGCGGTCTCCGCCATCCTCGACCTGTCGGAGGCGCATGCCCGCCGCCTCCTGGCGGCCTGGCCGGACGGCACCTGGCTGGGCGAGGCCTTCCTCGACGATGACGGCTTCGGGCGTCAGGACATCGCGATCCGCGCCCGCTGCACCAAGCGCGGCGACAGCCTGACCGTGGACCTCACGGAGAGCGACCCGCAGGCGACCGGCTTCGTCAATTCCAGCTACCCCAACATGCGCAGCGCCACCGCGATGGCCTTCGCCTTCCTGCTGGACCCGGAGGTGGCGAAGAACGACGGCGCCTTCCGCCCGCTGGAGGTGGTGGCGAAGGAGGGCACGGTGGTCTGGGCGCGGGAGGGCGCGCCGGTGACCATGTGCACCAGCCATTGCTCCAACGAGATCGTCGAGGCGATCATCCGCGCCCTGCAGCATGCATGCCCGGAGCGGGCCATGGGCGGCTGGGGCCGGCGCTTCCGGGTGGCCATCACCGGCCAGGACGCGCGACGGCCGGGGCGCAGGTTCGTATGGCACATGTTCCATGCCCGGCCGGGCGGCGGCGGCTCGTCCCGCGGCGATGGCTGGTCCACCGCCGGCGAGTGGCATTCCGCCGGCGGGCTGAAATTCGGCAGCGTCGAGATGGCCGAGGCCCGCTTCCCCCTGCTCTTCGAGCGGCATGAATTCCTGCCCGGCTCGGCCGGCGACGGCCGGCACCGCGGCGGCCTGGGCGGGCAATTGATTCTGAAGATCGAGTCCGTCGGCCCCTGCCGGGCCAATACCGCCGGCGACGGCGTGCGGCACGGCGCGGCCGGCATGCTGGGCGGGCAGGACGGCAGGCCGCACCATTACCGCCTCCGCCATGCCGACGGCACCGAACGGGTGCTGAAGACGAAGGAGGTCGGCATCCCCGTCGAGCCCGGCGACCGGCTGCTGGTCGAGGCCGGCGGCGGGGGCGGCTGGGGGCCGTCGGAGCAGCGCTCGCCCGAGGCACGGGCGCGCGACGCGGCGGAGGGCTATGTCTGATGCCCGCCTATACCATCGGCATCGATGTCGGCGGCACCTTCACCGACGTGGTCGGGATCGGCGCCGACGGCAGCCAGACCCTCGCCAAGGCCGCCAGCACCCCGGCCGACCAGTCGGAGGGCGTGGTGCAGGGCCTGCGGAACCTTGCCGAGGCCCTGAGCCTGACGCTCGCCGACCTGCTGCGGCAGACCGCCCGCATCGTCCACGGCACCACGGTTGCCACCAATGCCCTGCTCGAGCGCAAGGGCGCCCGCATCGGCCTGCTGACCACCGAGGGCCATCGCGACGTCATCGAGATGCGCGAGGGCCTGAAGCCCGAGCGCTACGACCTCCGCCTGCCCGCCCCCGAGCCCCTGGTCCCGCGCCGCCTGCGCCTGGGGGTGCGGGAGCGCCTGCGGCCGGACGGGCGCGTCGAGGTGCCGCTGGACCAGGCCTCGCTGGACTCCGCCATCGCGCGCCTGCAGGCCGAGGGGGTGGAGGGCGTCGCCATCGGCTTCCTCCATAGCTGGGCCGCCCCGCAGCACGAGCATGCGGCAGCCGCGGCGGTTGCCGCCGCCCTGCCCGGCGCCTTCGTCACCTGCTCAGCCGATGTCCTGCCGCAGATCAAGGAGTTCGAGCGGTTCTCGACCGCCGCGGTGAACGCCTATGTCGGGCCGGTGGTCTCCCGCTATCTCGGCCGCCTCGCCGGGCGGCTCGAGGAGGCGGGCTTCGGCGGGCCGCTCTTCGTCATCCTCTCCCATGGCGGCGTCGCGCCGGTCGAGGAGGCGGCCCGGCTCGCGGTCGGCACCGCCCTCTCCGGCCCCGCCGGCGGGGTCGCCGCGGCGGTCGCGCTGGCGGCGGAGGGGCTCGGCCAGGACCTCGTCACCTTCGACATGGGCGGCACCTCGACCGACATCGCTCTCGTCACGGCGGGCGAGGCCACGCTCGGCCGTGGCCGGGTGGTGGGCGGGGAGCGGATCGCGCTCGAGAGCCTCGACATCGTCACCCTCGGCGCCGGCGGCGGCTCCATCGCCCATCTCGGCCCGGGCGGGACGCTGCAGGTCGGGCCGCAATCAGCCGGCGCGGTGCCGGGGCCGGCCTGCTACGGGCAGGGCGGGACGGCGCCGACCGTCACCGACGCCAACCTGGTGCTCGGCTACCTGGATGCCGACAATTTCCTGGGCGGCGCGCGCCGGCTGGACCTGGCGGCGGCGCGGCAGGCGGTCGCGGGGCTGGCGGCGCGGCTGGGCCTCACACCGGAGGCCTGCGCCGCCGGCATCCACGCCCTGGTCAATGCCCGCATGGCCGATGGCGTGCGGCTGGCGACGGTCCGCCGCGGCGTCGATCCGCGCGACTTCGCGCTGCTGGCCTTCGGCGGCGCGGCGGGGCTGCATGCGACGGCGGTGGCGCGCGAGCTCGGCCTGCGCCAGGCCGCCGTGCCGGTCTTCGCCGCCGGCCTCTCCGCCTGGGGCATGCTGCACACCGACCTGCGCTACGAGCTCTCGCGCAGCGCCGTGACTCCGACCGGCCTGCCCGAGGACGCGGCGCTCCGCGCCATGTTCGACGAACTGGAAGCGGATGGCCGCGCCCGCATGGCCGGCTGGCATGGCGGAGAGGTCGCGGCGCGGCGCTCGGCCGACATGCGCTACGGCGAGCAGGTCTTCGAGATCGCCGTGCCGCTCGACGCCATCGACTGGAACGGGCCGGACCCCGGCGGGCAGGTCCGCGCCGCCTTCCATGCCCGGCATCGCGCGCTCTTCACCTACGATCTGCCGGAGGAGGAGGTCGTGCTGGTCAATGCCCGCGTCGCGGTGACGGGCCTGCTGCCGCGCCAGGCCGCGGCGATCGGCACGGCGCCGCCGCCGGCCATGCCGGCCGCGCCGCGCCGCATCCTGCTGGACGGCAATCCCGTCCTCGCGCCGGTCCACCGCTTCGAGGCGCTGGTGCCGGACCAGGCGATCGCCGGCCCGGCCATCGTCGAGAGCGCGACGACGACCGTACTGCTGCGCACCGGCGATGCCGCGCGCATGGATGGCCGCGGCTGGCTGGAGATCGCGGTGCCGCCCGCCGGCTGAAGCCGGAGGCGGCGCGGCGTCGGCGCGGCCGCCTTGTATGTTGGGCGAGCCCATTCAGACCTCCGGGCCATCCGGCCCTTCGGTCATCGGCGCGCTTCAGCCCCGGCCGTAGCGCAGCGTCACGGTGGCGGAGGTGCCACCGACCCGGCGGGGCGACAGGCCGGCATCCGCGCCGGGCTGGCCGCCCAGCCAGGCGCCATACAGCCCTTCGAGCACCGCGGCGATCCAGGCGCCGTTCGCCTCCGTCCCCGCCGCGATCGAGGGCGCCGCGCTGTGGGTCAGCACAAGGGACCGGTCCTGCGGGTCGAGCGAGACCTCGACCCAGCCCCAGTCGCAGCCGGCCAGCGCCTCGTTCATGCGCGTCTCCAACTCGCCGAGGCTGGCGCAGGAGGGCAGCGGCATGAGCCCGCCGAGCCGCGCGCCGACTGCCAACAGCAGCGCATCGCGCGACGCTGTGTCGAGATTGGCGTCGAGCGTCTCGATCAGTGCCTGCAGGAAGCCGCGCCACTGGGCGGAGACGCCCCGGCGGGCGAGGTAGGAAACGGAGCGCAAATCGGTGACGGCTGTCATGCAACACCTCTGCTTGGCGCGGCGGCAGGCATGGCCCCGCCGTGGAGATTCCAGATGGGACCGGCGATCATGCCGGCCCGGTGAAAGGGCCCGGGCGACGGGCGTGCCAGGGCGCGGCGGCAGGCCCGTACGCATCCCGCTTGAATGCTGTGCCGATCCATGCGCGATCAGCGGTCGAACCGGTAGCGCGCATAGAGCATGCCCCGCGCCTCGTTCCAGTTCGCCGTCCGGTCATAGCGCAGCAGCCCGCCGATCCGGAGCTGCGGCGTGATGCTGTACTCGATGTCGCCCCGCAGGCCGCCGGTGATGCCGGATCTCTGCGAGGCGGGCAGTCCGGCGCGCAGCGTGCCATCGCCCGCCGCCGCCAGCTCGGCCTGCGCCTGCAGGCCGGGATCCAGCGGGAAGTACTTCGCCGCATCCTCCCGATAGCTCTGGTAGCCGATGGTGCCGCCCAGATGGTAGGCGAGGTTGCCGCTGCGCGCGCGGTAGTCCACCGGCAGGTTCACGCCGAGATAGCTCTGCGGGCTGAAATAGCCGCCGTTGCCGACCGTGAAGAGCCGCTGGTTCTTGTCATAGGCGAAGTAGACGAGGTCGAGCCCGGCGGTGAGCTGCTCGTTCGGCTCGCGGTAGACGGTCCAGGACGCACCGGCCCCCGCCTCCAACCGGCTGTTGTTCTGCACCCGATCGCCCTGGAAGGTCGAATAGCCGCCGGCGACGTAGAAGGAGACGGGCTGCGTCCCGATCTCGAGCTGTGCGCGGCCGCCGGTGCGCACCACGCCGCCCCAGACCTGGCCGGAACTCGGGTCGCGCGCGCCGGCCCAGGAGAGCAGGCTGTCCGTCACCGGCCGCCGCTCGCCGGTCAGGCGCAGCCGCAGCGTGTTGGTCAGCGCGGGCGCGATCTCGATGCCGCCGATGACGTTCTGCTGCCGGAAGCCGAGCGGCGTGGTGCCGACATCGGCGCTGAAGGCCGAGCGCGTATAGGCCAGGCCGAGTCCGAGACCGGCGGCGCTGTCGTCGCGCGGGGTATAGCGCTCCCGGATTGCCTGGCTCGGCCCGGTCTGCTGCCCGGCGGGCTGCCGCAGGTCCGGCACCAGGGCATTGGTGCCGAAGCTCCGCAACGTGCTGAGGTTGCCGTTGTCGAGCCTGCCGGAATCGATGGTCACCGGCGCCATGGTGGCCGTCAGCCGCCCGCCGATCCCGCCGACCGGCAGGCTCGCCGTCATCGGCGCGGAGAAGTCCGACAGCCTGTCGAGACCCGCGGTGCCCGAGCGGAACCGCCCGGCGACGCCGCCCTGGATATATGCCGAAGCCTCCTCGCGCACCGCGGCCAGTTCGCGCTGGATCTCGGCCACTACCGGGTCGCCCGCGGGCAGCGTGCCCGGCCCGGCCGCCACGGCCGTGCCGACCTGGCGGAAGGGATTGCCCGTCGGGACGGCGCCGGCCGCCGCCACCGGCGTCACGCCGCCGCGGGCGGCGGCCTGCTCCTGCGCCCGCTCGAGCGCCCGCAGCGCGCGGGCATTGTAGCCGCGCGCGCGGGCGATCCGCGCCTCCATCAGCGGCACGCGTGCATCGCCCGGGTTGAAAGCGCGCGCCTCGAGCAGCAGCGCCTCGGCCCGGTCCCAGTCGCGCTGCGCGATCGCGGCATCCACCGCGGCGACGCGCGCCTCCATGTTGCCGGGATTGCTGCGCAGCACGGTATCCGCGATCTGCGCCGCCTGCTCCGGCTGCCGCGCCCCCTGGTAGAGCCGCGCCAGGGCAAGATTGGCGGCGGGATTGGTCGGGTCGCGGCTCAGCACCGGCGCCAGCGCCTCGTAGCCCGCGGCCTGGTTGCCCTGCTCGTTGAGCCGGTCGGAGGCGCGGATGGCGAAGCCGGCCTGCAGCGAGGTGGCCTGCCGGCGATCCTCGGCCGAAAGGTTGGGCAGCAGTTCGACCGAGCGGGCGATCTGCCCGGCCTCCTGCTCCGCCCCCGCGCCGAGCAGCGCGCCGGCGACAGCGAGCCGCGCCGCGGGCGGGGCGGCGGCATTGGCGGAGACCGCCGCCCGCCCCGCCTGCACCGCGCCCTCCCGGTCGCCGAGGCTGCCGAGCGCCCGCACCGCGAGCGCGCCGGCGCCGCCGGTCGGGTCCGGCCGCGCGGCAATGGCGACCAGCGCCGCCCGCCCCTCCGCCTGCCGGCCGGACTGCCAGAGCGTGGTGGCGTGATCCACCTCCGCCGCGACCCGGCCGCGGGCGAGCAGGCGGTTCATATCGGCGCTCCGCAGCCGCGCCGGGATCCGGTTCAGGGCGGCCGCGGCATCGCCCGGCCGGCCGTCCTCATCGGCGAAGAGCGCGGCGGCATGCAGCGCCTCGGCCGCATTGGTGCCAGCCGCGGCCTCCATCAACTGGCGCGCCTCCGCCTGCTGGCCCTGGCGCGCCAGGGCGCGGGCGAGGTCGAGCCGGATCCAGGGGCTGGCCGGATCGAGCGTCATCGCCTCCCGCAACCGGATGAGCTGGTCCTCGGGGTCGTTGGCGCGCTGCGCCTCTGTGCGGAGCTGGTTGGCGCGGGCGGCATTCGCGCCGGCCTCGTTGGCGGCGCGGGCGGCGCGGCCCTGCAGCGCCTCGGCCTCTGCGAAACGGCCCTGCTGCTGCAGCACCTCGTAGAGGCCGCTGGTCGCCGCGCCGAGATTCGGCCGGCGCGACAGCGCGGCACGGTAGCGCGCCTCCGCCCCCTCGAGGTCGCCGCGCCGGCGCGCGATGTCGCCGAGCAGCGCCTCGGCATCCGCGCTGTCGCTCGGGCCGCGGGAGAGGGCGCGGCGCAGGCTCTGCTCGGCGGCGTCGAGGTCGCCCTGCTGGATCTGGCCGCGGGCGGCGGCGAGCTCGGCCGAATAACTCGCGCCGTCGAGCGCCTTCTGCCAGTTGGCCCGCTTGGCGGGGTCGAGCCGGATGGCGCGCTCGAGCAGGCTGCGCGCCTCGCCGAAGCGGCCCTCGCGCAGCCGCACGATGCCGAGGCCGCCGACCGCATCGGCATCCTCCGGATTGCGCGCGATCGCCGCCTCGAAGTCGCGGCCCGCCTCGCGCGCCCGGTTGGCGTTCAGCAGATCGAAGCCGCGGAGCCGCGCCGCGGCAGCCTCGTCCGGCGGGCCGGCGGCCCCCGGCGCCGGTGGCGTGCGGGCCTCGGCCAGCTTGCCGGTGATGGCGGGATCGTTCGGGTTGCGCTCGAGGAAGGCCTCGAGATCGGGGATGAGCGCCGGGCCCGCACCCTGCCAGAGCAGCGCCTGCCGCCAGGCCGCGGTCACCGCACCGCCCTTGTCGGCCCCGGCGGCAAGCCGGCGCAGCCGCGCGATGCCCTCGGCCCGGGTGCCGTCGCGATAGGTCAGCACCTGCGCATAGGCGAGCTGCAGCCGGGCATCGGCCGGCGCGCGCTCGGCCAGCCGGGCGAGGCCCTTGCGCGCCTCCTCGAAGCCGCCATCGGTGCCGGCGAGCGTCGCATAGTATTCCTGCGCGAAGGGGTCCGGCGGCGTGCTGCCGCGGAACACCTCCCGGTAGCGCGCGACCGCATCCGCCGCGCGGCCGGCCTGGGCGAGGCGCCGGGCCTCGGCGAGCGCGGCCGGATCCACCGTGGAGGCGCGCAGGGCGAGGTCGGTCTCCTGCAGCCGCGGATCGGCGGGCGCGGCGGCGCGCAGCCGGGCGATCAGGGCATCCGCCGCGGCCCGGTTGCCGAGCTGGGCCTGGGCCTGGGCGGCGCCGGCCAGCGCCTCGGCATTCTGCGGGTCGACCGCCAGCACGCGGTCGAGCGCGCGGGCAACCTGGTCCGGGCGGTTCTGCAGGCGCCAGTAATTCGCCTGCTCCAGCAGGGTGGCGACGGCGGCCTCCGAAACCGTGGCACGGGCGGCCAGCGTCTGCCCAGGGGCAGGGCCGGATGCCAGGGCCGCGGCGACGGCGACACCGGCAAGACGAACGGGGCGGCTCACGTCGTCCTCTCACGCAGGCGGCGCACGGCCCGGCGCCGCAGGACCCAGAAGAGCGGCGCCGCGACCAGCAGCGGCCCGAGGAACAGCAAGACGAGCAGCCCGACCGGATCGTCGCCCAGCAGGTATTGCGGCCAGAGCCAGAAGGGCAACTCGCCATGGGTGTAGCGGCCGCCGAGCGCATAGCCCTGCACCCGGCCGCCGGAGAGCAGGGCGAGGTCGCCCTGGACCCGCGGCAGTTGCTCGGGGTCGCGCAGCGCGAGCACCATGGATTCCACCGCCGCCGGCGTGCTGCCGGTCAGCGCGACCACGGAGCGGCCCGCGGTGAGCGGCGACTCGAAGCCGATCAGGGCGCCCAGCCCCTCGCCCGGCGAGGCGAGCTGCGCCGCTGCCCGCTCCGCCGCGCCGCGTCGGTCGCCGCCGCCGAAGATGTGGCGGATATCGGCGAGCGCATCGGGCGTGGCGACGGTCAGCCGGTTGCCATCGAGCTGCACCGGGGCGTCGTGCAGGAGCTGGCCCAGCGCCGGCTGCCGGCCGAGCGCGCCGACCACGATCAGGTCGAGGCCGGCCACCTGCTGCAGGGCCTGCGGCCTGACCACCTGCAGGCCCGTCGCCGGATGGCCGACGGTCGCGGAGAGCCGGCCGATCAGGGTGAGGAAGGCCGAGAGCTCCTGCGGCGAGGGGCGGTCCGGCAGGATCGCCGCGGTGCCGGAGAGGTCGGCGAGCCGGGTGAAGGGGAAGCCCGACCCGGCGAAGAAGGCGAGGTTCGGCAGCGTGGTGAAGCGATGGGCCCGGGACAGGTCGAGCGTGCTGTCGGGATCGATCGAGGCCCGGATGTCGGAGGGAATGCCGGTGCAGTCGCCCCGCGCGATCGGGCGCATGTCGAAGCGGAGCTGCAGGTCGTTCTGGCCGAACACGCTCCAGGGCGGGATGCCGGCCGTGCCCTCGCGCCGCTCGGCCCGGCCGATCTGCTGCACGAACCAGGACCAGGGCCAGGAGGGCTCGGCGCCCTGCAGCGGCAGGCTGCGCAGGTATAGGTCGTTGATCGAGACGTCGAGGCGGGAGACCGCGGCATCGGCGATCGGCGCCGGCGGCGTGCGATAGGCCAGCGTCAGCGGCAGGGGCCGGCTGCGCCAGGTGTAGAGATCGGGTGCGGTGCGGAAGGGGATGGAGATCGCGCCCGGCGCATAGCCGAAGGCCTGCAGCTCGGACGGGTCGACCAGGTCGCCCAGCCGGACCGGCCGGTCCGTGCGCACCCAGCGCGGCGCATCGTAGGGCGCGCGCGGCCGGAGCTCCGGCGCCTGCACCAGCGCCGCCTCGCCCGACAGCGCCTCCCGCCCGACGGCGAGGACGGTCGCCGCCGCCGCCGCCTCCGCGCCCGTGCGCCCGCCGAGGACCAGCACCGCCGCATAGGGGTCGGAGGGGTGCGGCACCAGGGCGATGGTCGGCCCGTCGAAGCGCGGCAGGCTGAGGCCCGGCACGGCATCCGGCCCGGCCGCGATCACCACCGCATGGCCGCGCGGCGGCAGGGCACCGGAGACGGAGAACTGCGCGCCGCGGTAATCGGCCTGCACCGCAAACCAGGAGGCCGCGACGACCGCCGCCCGCACCACCTCGTTCCCCGCGCCCTCCGGCACCACCACCGGCAGGACCAGCGGGTCGCGGGTCAGGCGCGCATCGAAGAAGGGCTCCGGCAGCCGGGCCAGGTCGCGCACCGGCGGCAGCTTCTCGAGCAGCAGGTGCAGCGTCGAGGTGTCCGACACCGTCGCCCAAAGCAGGCCGGAGAGCGGGTCGTTGCACTCCACTGCATAGCGGCCGGAGAAGCGCATGTTCAGCCGGTTGGTGTCGGCGAAGAAGACCGGATTCACCGGGAACTCGATCGGGCCGAAGCTCGGCCGCGAACGGTCGGGCTGGATCGCGCCGATGAACTGCTCGTTCAGCGTGACGGCGATCTGGCTGAGCTCCGGGAGCAGGGCCGGGGAGGTAGCGCCCTGCAGCACCAGCCGGGCCTGGGTCACCACCTCGTCGCCGCGGACGCCGAAGAGCACGCCCTGCAGGTCGGTGGTGCCGCGGAGCTGCATCGGCGACCGCAGGCCAAGCTGGCGCAGCGTATAGGCAACGCGGCGCGCGCCCGCGCCCTCCTGCGGCGCGGCGACCGGCGCCGGCGCGACGGGCGCGGGCGCGGTGGCAGGGGCCGGCGCCGCGGGCTGCGGCGCCGGCAAGGGCTGCTGGCCGATCCGCGCCTGCGCCAGCGCGGTGCCGGGCAGGGCCAGGCCAAGGGCCAGCAGCACCGCCGCGGCGCGCGAGGCCCGCAGCGGCGGCACCACCGGCGCGGCGGGCGCCGGCGCGGCCTCCGGCGCCGTCCTGTCGGGCGCCAGGGCGGGTGTCCTGGCGGCCGGCAGCGCCGCCGACCGCTGCGCCTTGCGCAGCGAGAACTGCGAGCCGCCGCGGAACAGGCCGGTCACGCTGCGCATAACTTCGATGAAGGCGCGCAGCGGCCTGTCCCGGCGGAGGTCGTCCCAGTCCACCCAGGCATCGGCGCGGCCGAAGACCGCCCGCACGACATTGCCCTCGTCCTGCACGTCGTGCGGCGTGAAGCGGAGCTGCGCGCGATCCCCGGTCCAGCGGAGGATCTCGGCCGGGAAGGTGACGCTGCCGGCGCCGACATCGAGCGTCAGCATCACCTCGCCGGCGTCCGGCAGGCCATCCGGCCGCAGGGCGTCGAGCGCCGCCCCGCCGAGCGAGAGGTCGCGCGTCCCGGCCTCGACGATCCGCCCGTCGGCCAGCCGGATGGTGGCGCGCACCTGCGCGCCGATGCGGGCACGCTCGCGCACCTGCCGCCGTTCCCGGCCCACGGCGAGGCCGGCGAGCACGGTCAGCAGGCACAGCATCGCCCAGAAGAGGTTCAGGGCGAAGGCCTGGAATTCCAGCGAGCCGACGGGGTTGGTGGCCATGCCGACCACGCCCCAGAGCACGCCGACGAGGAGGAAGAAGGCCAGGACCATGTTGGGTCCCACGGCCCGCAGGTCGAAATAGCCCTCCTGCAGGGTTCCGCCCTTGTCCGTCACGTTGAACTTTCCCTTCCTGGGATCGAGCAGCGTCGCCAGCGTCACCGGCAGCAGGTAGACCGACAGCACGGCCTCGTAGATCTCCGACCAGAAGGAGTGCCGCACATGCCCCTGGATGCGGCTGCCCGTGGTGGTCGAGTGCAGGATGTGCGGCCCCGCATAGGCGAGGATGGCGAGCGGCGAGGCGGCGATGACATTCTCCCCCAGCAGCAGCCAGGCCAGCGGCGCCGTCAGGAAGACGAAGCGCGGCAGCGGGAAGAGGAAGTGGTACATCGCCATGAAGTAGCAGAGGCGCTGCGACCAGCTCAGCGACCGGATGAAGAGCGGGCATTCGGTCCGCAGGATCTGGATCATCCCGCGGCCCCAGCGCAGGCGCTGGCCGATATGCAGCATCAGGCGCTCGGTCGCGAGGCCGGCGGCGAGCGGGATGCGGAGATAGGCGGTGCGCCAGCCCGCCCGCTGCATGCGCAGCGAGGCGTGGCAATCCTCCGTCACCGTCGAGGTTGGCACGCCGCCGATGCCCTCGAGCGCGGTGCGGCGGATGACGGCGCAGGAGCCGCAGAAGAAGGTGGCGCCCCAGAAGTCGTTGCCTTCCTGGATCAGGCCGTAGAACAGCAGGCTCTCGTTCGGCACGCTCTCGCCGCTGGCGAGGTTCCGCTCGAAGGGGTCGGGCGAGTAGAAGTGGTGCGGCGTCTGCACCATGCAGAGCCCGCGGTCGCGCAGCATCCAGCCGAGGGTGAGCTGCAGGAAGGCGCGCGTCGGCACGTGGTCGCAATCGAAGATCGCGACGTATTCGCCCGTGGTCTTGGTCAGCGCGTGGTTGATGTTGCCGGCCTTGGCGCCCTTGTTGTCCGGCCGGATGATGTAGCCGCAGCCGACCTGCGCGCAGAACTCCCGGAAGTCGGCGCGGCGGCCGTCGTCCAGCACATGGACATGCAGCTTGTCCGCCGGCCAGTCGAGCGCGAGAGCGGCGAAGATGGTCGGCTTAACGATGTCGAGCGACTCGTTGTAGCTCGGGATGAAGACGTCGACATGCGGCCATTGCGAGACGTCGTCGGGCAGCGGGACCGGCCTGCGGTGCAGCGGCCAGGCGGTCTGGATATAGGCGATGACGAGCGCGATGACGGCATAGATCTCCGCCGCCAGCAGGCCGAGGCCGAGGAAGGCCTGGCTCCAGGAGGTGAAGTCGAGCGTGTCGGTGAGGCGCCAGAAGAGGTAGCGCAGCGAGACGATGCAGGAGACGCCGGCGAGAGCGAGCGTGACGGCATGGCCCTTGAGGCGGTCGAGCAGCAGCGAGGCCAGGAAGCCCGCGATGGCGAAGACAAGCTGCTCCTCCGCTTGCAGCGGCGCGGTGATGACCACGCCGGCGATGAGCAGGCCGAGCGCGGCCATCGCGGCCCCGGCATAGCGGTTGCGCACGAAGGGGATGCGCGCGAGGCGTTCGGGATGACGTGCGGCGCTCATCGGGACCACCATGCCTGGGCGGCTTCGGCGGGCTGCGGCAACATGCCGGCCACGGCCCCGCCGAGTTCCCGCAGATCCAGCGCCGCCCGACTGGAGGGCGCGCTATCGAGGATGAGGCGCTGGGCCGCCAGCGCCTCGGCCACCGCGTCCTCGCGCGCGACGGCGCCCAGCAGCCGCGGGCCGAGATGGCGCGCCATCGCCTCCGCCACCGCGCGCGACAGGCGCGAGGTATAGTCGACCTGGTTCAGCACCAGCCGCAGGCGGCCTTGACGGGCGCCCGGCAGCGCGCCGAGGCCGAGGAAGCGGCCGCTATCGATGTCCGGCATCAGGGCGGCGCCGTGGCCATCGGCGAGCAGCACCACGATCGTCAGGTCCGACAGCGGCGCGAGGAGGTCGAGCGCGCGCGACGCCCCGGGCGGCAGGTCCACCACCACGATCATGTCGCGGTCCGCCAGCATCTCCCGCAGCGGGGCGGTCAGGCGCTCCGGCATCTGCTCCAGCGCGGCGGCGAGGGCGAGCGCCTCCTCGGTTGTCACCGTGGCATGCGGCAGCAGCGCGACCCCCGCCGGGGTCTGGCGGATATGCGGGCGCCAGGGGCCGCCATGCAGCAGTTCCACGGCGAAGCCGGCACCGTCCGCCGGCGGCAGGCCGAAATGCAGCCGGAGCGCGTTCTGCGGGTCGAGGTCGAGCGCCAGCACGCGCCGGCCCTGCCGCCGCAAGGCATCGGCAAGATTGGCCGTGAGCATGGTCTTCCCCACGCCCCCCTTGGGCGATGCGATGCAGAGCAGGGGCATCGGCTACCCCGCCGGGTCAGCGGAAGCCGGGCGTGGAGCCCGGCAGGCGGAGCGCGGCGAAGGGCGATGCGGGGATGCTCGCGCCCCGGGCCAGTCGCTGCAGGATCTCGGCGAGCGGCGTGGTGACGCGCTCGGCCGGTACCAGGGCGGGCGGCGCGGCGGTCGCCCGGGGATCGGGCACCGGCGCCTGCGGTGGCGCGCCGAAGACCTGGCCGAAGGGGCCGGCCGGGGCAACGGGCGGCGGCGCCATGAAGGACGGGACCGGTCCGCGGGCGACGATGGGCGGCACCTGCGGGGCCGGCGCGGGCTCGTTCCCGAAGAGCCGGACCAGGGTCCCGGCCTGCGGCTCGGTGGCGGCCGGCGGCTGGTCCAGCGTCTGCAGCAGCGGCCAGGCCTGTGCGGGGTTGTCCGGCGCGCCGGCGGGCGCGGACGCGGTCGGCGCGGCATCCTTGCCCATCGCCTCGACAAGCAGCTTCATGGTTGGTCTCGCACCCTCCGGCACAGGCGGCGCGTCTGCCGCGCTCTCCTCAGGCGCATCTAGGCGAGAAATCGTTACCGCGGCGTTTGCCTGCGGCGGGATGACCGGGCGCACGGGCTCGTTCCCGAAGCTGCGGTAGCGCAGCCCGGTCGTCCTCAGGGAGTTCGCAACCCGGTTGATATCGGTGTCCTGCGACATTCCGTTTCTGCACCTTCCACCAGCAAGCCAGCAGCAATTATGCGTTGAAAAAGTGAACGCTCTTTCTCGCTGGCAGCCGAAATCTCAGTCCTGGGCTGGCTGGTTCCCCTCCGCGGCGGCCGCGGCCAGCATGGTAAGTGCAGCGTCGTAATATTTTTGCGCCAGCAGGAGGCTGCGCGGCGAAGGCAGTGCCGGGGTCCCGCTGCCGCCGGCGACAAGCTGGGCCAGCGCGGCGACGCCGGCGGAGGCGGAGTAGGGCGAGGAGACATCGGAGGTGAGATCGACCCAGGCCGGCAGCGCCGCCCGGCCGGACCAGAACCGGTTCGCATTCCGGAAGGTCGGCTCGTCCCGCAAGCCGGCCCAGCCCAGCCAGAGCGGAACCCGCACGGCGTCGTAGGAGAACCTCGGTGGCCAGGCCTGCGCGATCGCGGGGATCCCCGACCTCCGGTCCACTTCCAGCCAGTCGGGCGGGAGTTCCCAGCGGCCGAAACGGGCCTGCCGCAGCAGCAGCAAGCCGTCGGCCGCCAACCGGGCCCAGGCAGGATCCGGCACCGCCCGGGCCAGCCAGCGGAAGGCCGGGAAGACGTAGTAGGACGGGTTTATCACGAACCTGTCGGCCCGCTCGAAGCCCAGAGCCCCCGGCAGGAGCAGGCTGATGGAACCGGCCTGCCGCACCAGCAGGCGCAGCACGTCCCGGCCTATGGCGCTGCCGAGCGCATGATGCTCCGGTGCGCGCCACCGCGCCCCGGCCTCCAGCAGGGCCCAGGCGATGCAGAGGTCGCCATCCGTGGCATTGTTCAGGTCGTCCACCCGCAGGCCGCCATCGGGCCGGTAGCGCCAGGCATGCAGGCTGTCCCCGGGGCGCGCGAGCGTCCGCCGGGTCCAGGCCAGCAGGCGCTCGAAACCCTGGCGGTCCTGCGCCCGCAAGGCGAACAGCATGCCCCAGCCCTGCCCCTCGGTATGGGAGACGCCGCCATTGCCGGTGTCGATGACCCGCCCCTCCGGCGCGACGAAGCGGGACTGAAAGGCGGCCCAGGCGGCGCGCCAGGCCTCCGCCTGCGCCGCCGCCGGCCGGGCATGGCCGAGCGCCACCAGGACCGGGAGGGCGCGGCGGCGCAGGGGGGCTGGCATTGGCGAACCGGTCGGCATGGGGCACTCCGCCGCCCCGATGGGGACCGGCCGGCGGTATACTGGCAGATCGGCAGCGCATCATCAACTTAAGGTAGTATTTTCAGTGCCCACGACAACCCTGGCAGCGTGGGCTCCCGCCGCGGGGACTTGCCAGAGCGGCCGGCGCGCGGTCCCCTGCCGGCCGCGACTCGTTGTACAGGGGAACGTCCATGACCCGGCTTGCCACCTTCACCGACACCAAGGGCGTGCGCATCGGCTGCGTGCTGGAAGGCGACCGGATGCTCGACCTCTCCGCCGTCCCGGGCGTGCCCGGCGCCGGCGACATGCTGTCCCTGATCGCGGCCGGGCCCGGCGCCCTCGCCGCCATCCGCGCCCTCGCCGCCGACCCGCCGGCGGCCGCGATCCTGCCGGCCGGCGCCTGGACGCTGCTCGCCCCCATCCCGCGCCCGCGCCGCAACGTCTTCTGCGTCGGCCGCAACTACATGGACCATGTCGCGGAGGGCGACCGCACGCGCGGCATCGCCAATTCCGAGCTGCCGAAATACCCGCAATTCTTCACCAAGGCGCCGGACTGCGTCATCGCGCCGGAGGACTGGATCCCCGCGCATGCCGGCGTGACCCAGTGGCTGGATTACGAGGTGGAGCTCGCCGTCATCATCGGGACCGAGGGCCGCGACATCCCGAAGGAGCGGGCGCTCGAGCACGTCTTCGGCTGGACGATCGGCAACGACGTCACCGGGCGCGACCTGCAGCGTCGCTACGGCCAGTGGTTCAAGGGCAAGTCGCTGGACCGCTCCTGCCCGCTCGGCCCCTGGATCATCCCGGCGGCGGAGCTGGACGCGCTGAACACCGGCATCCGGCTCTGGGTGAACGGTGAGAAGCGGCAGGACAGCCACACCTCGAAGATGATCTTCGACGTGAAGGAGATCATCCACCAGCTCTCCATCGGCTTCACGCTGAAGCCCGGCGATGTCATCATCACCGGCACGCCGGAGGGGGTGGGCTACGCCATGCAGCCGCCGAAGACGCTGCAGCCCGGCGACGTGATCGAGTGCGAGATCGACGGCATCGGCCGCCTGCGCAACACGGTGAAGGCGGAGTAGGCGGCCCCTTCCCCGGCCGCCGGGGGCTATCCGGCGGCATCGTTCCAATGGCAGGCTCCCCCGCAAGACGATCCCGGGGGAGCTTCCATGCAGAGACGCAGCTTGCTCAGGGCCGCCACCGCCTTGCCCGCCGCCGGCCTGGCCGGCCCCGCCATCGGCCAGGACCTGCGCGCGCGGACGCTGCGCATGGTGCCGCAGGCGAACCTCACCTCGCTCGATCCCATCTGGACCACCGCGGGCGTCACCGAGAACCACGGCTGGACCGTCTTCGACACGCTCTACGGCACGACGGACGACCTCAAGGTCCGGCCGCAGATGGCGGAGGGCCAGGAGGTTTCCGACGACCGCCGCACCTGGACCATCCGGCTGCGGGAGGGATTGCGCTTCCATGACGGCGAGCCGGTGCTGGCGCGGGACTGCGCCGCGAGCCTCGCGCGCTGGGCGAAGCGCGACACCTTCGGCCAGTCGCTCGGTGCGGTCGCCGAGGCCTTCGAGGCGGCGGACGACCGGACGCTGCGCATCCGGCTGAAGTCGCCCTTCCCCCTCCTGCTCGAGGCACTGGCGAAACCCTTCGCCAATGCCGCCTTCATCATGCCGGAACGGATCGCCAGGACGGACCCCTTCCAGCAGGTGACCGAGATCGTCGGCTCCGGCCCCTATCGCTTCGTGGCGAACGAGTACGTTTCCGGCAGCCGGGTGGTCTATGCGAAGCACGACCGCTACGTCCCGCGGCAGGAGCCGCCGAGCCGCACCGCCGGCGGCAAGGTGGCGCATTTCGACCGCGTGGAATGGACCGTCATCCCGGACAGCGCGACGGCAGCCGCCGCCCTGCAGGCCGGCGAGGTGGACTGGTGGGAGCAGGTGAATGCCGACCTGATCCCGGCGCTGCGCCGCAGCCGCGGCATCACCGTCGAGATCATCAATACCCTCGGCTATATCGGCTTCAGCCGCTTCAACTTCCTCCACCCGCCCTTCGACAACCCGGCGATCCGCCGCGCGGTGCTGCATGCCATCAACCAGGAAGACTTCGTCCGCGCGGTGACGAACAACGACGCGGAGGCTTGGCGGACCTGCCATTCCATGTGGCCCTGCGGCACGACCTATGCGACCACCACGGGGTCGGAGGCGCTGGCCGGCCCGCGCGACCCCGCGCGCGTGCGCCGGATGCTGGAGGAGGCGGGCTACAAGGGTGAGAAGGTCGTGGTCATCAACCCGACCGACTTTCCGACCATCGGGCCCTTCGGCCAGATCATCGCCGACGTGCTGCGCCGCTGCGGGATGAACGTGGACCTGCAGGAGATGGACTGGGGCAGCCTGGTGCAGCGCCGCGTCAGCAAGGAGCCGGTGGAGAAGGGCGGCTGGAGCATCTTCCACACCTGGTGGCCCGGCATCTCCATCATGAACCCGGCGGTGAACGCGCCGATCCGCGGCATGGGGGAGCGCGGCTGGTTCGGCTGGTACAGGAACGACAAGGTCGAGGCGCTGAACGCCGCCTGGCTGGTGGCGGAGGGCGAGGCGGAGCAGAAGCGCATCGCCGAGGAGATCCAGCAGGAGAGCTGGCGGGAGGTGCCCTTCCTCCCGCTCGGCCAGTTCTTCATCCGCACCGCGCATCGCGGGGTGACGGGGGTGCTGAAGGGGACCTCGCCCTATCCCTGGAACATCCGGCGGGCGTGAGGCGCGGCCCCCGGCGTCACGGGTATTCCTCCCTTCCATAGACCTCGAGATCGGCGATCAGCACCTTCCCCCTGGTCTCCGGTCCCAGCCAGACGCCGATGATCAACACGATCAGCGAGCCGATCGTCGCGTACATCATGGGCGCGGCGAAGCCCATGCCCTGGTTGACCGCGTAGTAGGTCAGCACCGGCGCCACGAACCCGCCCCAGATGGCGCCCTGGTGATAGACGAAGCCCGCCGCCGAGGCGCGGATCTCCGTCGGGAAGCGCTCCGACAGCCAGCACGGGTTCAGCGTGTCCTTGCCGCCGACAACCAGCGCCTGCAGCAGGAAGCCGAGGGTGAAGACCATCGGGTCGGTGGTGGTCAGGTAGATCGGCGTGATGAAGATGGCGACGGTGCAGGGGATGATCAGCGCCCAGCGCCGCCCGATCCGGTCCGACAGCCCGCCCCAGAAGGCGGCCGAGACGAAGACCAGGATATTGCCCCAGAAGAGCGGGGTCGCGACCTGCGCCGGCGTCCAGCCCAGCTCCTTCTGCAGATAGGTGCCGGGCAGCGCCCAGATCGAGTAGTAGACGCAGAAATTGGCCGCCATCCAGAGGCAGCCGGTCAGCGTATTCCACAAGTATTGCCGCCGGAAGATGGCAAACAGCGGCAGCCGCACCGCCTTTTGCGTCTCGGCCTGGATCTTCTGGTTCTCGGCCCAGACCTCCGGCTCCTTCACGTAGATCCGGATCCAGACGCAGACGAGCGCCGGCAGCACGCCGAGGATGAGCATGCCGCGCCAGCCCCAGCCCGGCGCCATCGCCTCGAAGGGTTCGTAGAGCAGGCCGTATGCGGCGGCCGAGAGGGCATAGCCGAGGCCCCAGGAGCCCTGCAGAACGCCCGACATCAGGCCGCGCGAACGGGCCGGCCAGGATTCCATGGCGAGCGCCGCGCCTGCCGGCCACTCCGCCCCCATGCCGATGCCGAGCAGGGCGCGGAAGAGGAACAGGAAGGCGAAGCTCGGCGAGAAGCCGGCGATCAGGTTGCAGACGGAGTACCACAGGATGGAGATCATCAGCGGGGCCTTGCGGCCCATCCGGTCGGCCATCCAGCCCGCGGCGGTGGCACCGACCAGGCGAAGCCACAGGGTGACCGCGAAGACCGCCGTGACGGCGGTGAGCGGCACGCCGAATTCCTGACTGATCGGCACCATGATCAGCAGGAAGATGGTGAAGTCGAAGGCATCCAGCGTCCAGCCGAGCCAGGCCGCCAGATAGGCATACCATTGGTCCTTGGTGGGTTCCTTCCACCAGGGGACAGCCTGCGCCCCCTGCCCTGCGCCGGACATGCTGATCCTCCCTGTCGGATCCTTCTTCTTGCCGCGCAGGAGCTTCGGTGCTCAGGCGATAGAGGCTTGTCCCGGCACTGGAATGTCTTGGTTATGCCACCGGTCCGGAGCGACGCCGCAGGTTCCGCCCATCGCGGCCGGCGTTGCAATCCAAATCGTCATGTCCGGGCGGGGGTTGGCGGCGGGGGAGGGCGCCGCCGCCCGCGCCCTCCCTCGCCGCGGCGCGCCTCAGCCCCGCTGCAGGCGGAGCCGCCGCCAGAGGGCGATGGCCGCGAAGGACAGGCCAATCACCAGCACCGAGACGCCGGTGGTCAGCGTGCCGAGCGCGTAGATCTCCGGCGTCGTCACCGTCGTCGTCAGCCCCTGCAGCTCGAGCGGCAGGGTGTTCAGGTCGCCGATCGCCTGCGACGACCGCGCGATCTCGTCCCAGGAGAGGGTGAAGCCGAAAAGCGCGACGCCGACCAGGCTCGGCCCGATCAGCGGCAGCACCACATGGCGGAAGACCTGCCAGGGGGAGGCGCCGAGGTCCCGCGCCGCTTCCTCGAGCTGCGCCGGGAAGCGGTTGAAGACCGCGAACATGATCAGCAGGCCGAAGGGCAGCGTCCAGGTCAGGTGCGCGCCGAGGCCGGAGGTGAAGAGGCCCATCGCCGTGGTGTAGCCCTCGGCAACCCAGGCGACCTCATGCGCCTCCGCCCAGGCCTTCACCGCATCGTCGATCAGGCGGAACTCGAGCGCGATGCCGAGCGAGACGACGATGGAGGGCACGATCAGGCTGGCGACCGTCAGGTGGAACAGCGCGGACTGGCCGGGGAAGCGCCGCCGGAAGGCATAGCCGGCCGACAGCGAGATCAGCGTCGTCAGCACCATGACGACGAGGCCAAGCTTCACCGAGCGCCGGAAGGCCGCCCAGATGTCCACCACGCCGACGCCCTTCCACAGCGTCTGGTACCAGTGGGCCGAGACGCCCTGCATCGGGAAGGTCAGCCCGCCCTCCGGCCCCTGGAAGGAGAGGACGAGGATGGTCAGGGTCGGGCCGTAGAGGAACAGCACGAAGGCGGCGAAGACCAGGGCGAGCAGCCAGAAGCCGAGGGGCCGGCGTTCCTCCATGGCCTAGAGCTCCCGCCGGATGTCGACCAGCTTGGTCATGACCGCGATGATGAGCAGCACGAGGGCGAGCAGCACCATCGCCTGGGCCGCGGCGGCCGGGAATTGCAGGTAGGACATCTGCACCTGGATGACCTTGCCGACGGATGCGATCTGCTGCCCGCCCATGACGCCGATGGTCACGAAATCGCCCATCACCAGCACGATGACGAAGATGGAGCCGATGACGAGGCCGGGCTTGGCGAGCGGCACCACGACGTGCCAGGTGGTCTGCCAGGCGCTGGCGCCGGCGTCCCGTGCTGCCTCCAGCAGCCGGTGGTCGATGCGCATCATGCTGTTGAAGACCGGCACCACCACGAACAGCGTGTAAAGGTGCACGAAGGCGAGGACCACAGAGAATTCCGAGAAGAGCAGCCAGTCCTGCGGCTGGTCCACGACCCGGAGCGCGAGCAGCGCATTGTTCACCACCCCCTCCCGGCCCAGCAGCGGGACCCAGGAGATCATGCGGATGACGTTCGAGGTCAGGAAGGGCGCGGTGCAGACCAGGAACAGCGCCATGCGCACGCCGTCCGAGCGGACGTGGAAGCAGAGGAAGTAGGACACGGCGAAGCCGAGGACGAGGGTGATCGCCCAGACCATGCCGCAGAGCCGGAGCGTGGAGATATAGGTGCGGAAGGTGGTGCAGAGCCCGTCGGAGAGGTTGCCGCAGCCCTCGAACATCTCGACGTAGTTGCGCTGCGTCACGTCGGGGACCAGCGAGTATTCGGTGTAGTTCCACAGGCTGACGACGCCGGTTGCCAGCAGCGGGAAGACGAAGAACAGCAGCAGCACGGCCCAGAGCGGCGCCGCCTGCAGCAGCGGCGCCCAGGACCGCCGCGCGGGCGGGGCGGCGGCGAGGATCGGGGCCGCCTCGGCAGCGGGTGCCGCCGGCACGAATTCCGCCTCGATGGCCTCGGCCGGGGAGGGCGTCGCCACCCTCCCCGCCACGTCAGCCACGGGATCAGGCAGCGATGAACTCATTCCATTTCCTGACCATGTAGTCGTTCTCGTCCATCACGGCGTTCCAGCAGGCGACGGCGCCCATGCGGGCCTCGAAGCTGCCACCGTCGCGCACGCTGCCGGCCTTCTCCATCACCGTGCCGTCCGGCGCCTTGATGTCCTGCGCCGCCGGCTTGCCCTCCATCCAGAAGTCCCATTCGTAGGGCTGCATGTTGGCCTTGGCCGTCGGCAGCACGGCGGAGTAGTAGCCCTGCCGGTTCAGGAAGGCGCCGGCCCAGCCCGAGAGGAACCAGTTGATGAAGTCGTAGGCGGCGTCGAGCTTGCGCCCGGTCAGCGTCTTCGGCAGGCCGAAGCCGGCGGCCCAGGCGCGGTAGCCCTCCTTCAGCGGCTGGTAGATGCAGGGCACGCCCATGCTGCGCACCTTGGTGACCGCGGGCGACCACATGGACTGGATGACGGTCTCGCCCGAGGCCATCAGGTTGACGCTCTCGTTGAAGTCCTTCCAGAAGGCCCGGAACTGGCCGGCGCGCTTGGCCTCGGTCAGGACCTTCATGGTCAGGTCGATCTCGGCCTTCGTCATGTTGCCCTTGTCGGCATATTTGTGCTGCCCAGTCGCCTCGACGACCATGGCCGCGTCCATGATGCCGATGGACGGGATGTTGAGGATCGAGGCGCGACCCTTGAACTCGGGGTTCAGCAGCTCGGCCCAGGAGGTGATGGGCCGGCCGATCTTGTCCGGCCGGATGCCGAGGGTATCGGCATTGTAGGTGGTCGGGATCAGCGTCAGGTATTCGGTCTGCGAGGGGGCGAAGGTCTTCGCCTCGCGCTCCGGCAGGTAGAGCACCTTCCAGGGCGCGGTGCCCTGGCCGCCGATCTTCTTGGCTCCGACCTCGCCCTTGAGGAAGACGCTGGTGATGTTGCCGGCTTCCTTGATGCGCTTGGCATCCATGCCGACCAGGTTCCCGGACGGCACGATCTTCTTCAGCATCCAGTATTCGGAATCGAGGACGTCGAAGCTGTTCGGCTGCGTCACCGCGCGGCGCACCACGTCGTCCGAGGTGACCGGGATGTAGTCGAGGGTGATGCCGAGGTCTTCCTTGACCTTGTCCCTGATGCCCTGGTGCTGGTTCACCGCGGTGCCGACATAGCGCAGCGTCACCGCCCCCTGGGCGTGCACCGCCGGCGCCGCCAGCCCGGCCGCGGCGAGGGCCGCCGCCGCCTTCAGCGCGTCGCGTCTGGCGATGCCCATCCCCGTCTTCTCCTTCATGGTCCCCACTCCTCGGGTCAGTGCCCGGCCGCGGTGCTGTCCGCGAGCGGGCGGATATCGGCCTCGTCCCAGGCCAGGTGCACGGCGTCGCCCGGCGCGACGGGGCGGGCATGCAGCGCGGCCTCGGTCAGCGCGACGGTGAACTCCTCGGCGCCGGACCCTGCCAGGGTCACGCCGAAGCCGGTGCCGGTATACTCGACGCCGGTGACGGTCGCGGGCTGGCCATGATCCGCGATATGCGTGCGGTTGCTGCGCACCGCGATCAGGCTGCCGTCCGGCCGGGCGAAGACGTTGTGGCCGCCCATGAAGCGCGCGACGAAGGCGGTGCGCGGACGGTCGAAGATCTCCTCCGGCGTGCCCTGCTGCTCGATCCGGCCGGCGCGCATCAGCACGACATGGTCGGCCAGGGCCAGCGCCTCATCCTGGCTGTGGGTGACATGGACGAAGCTGATCTGCAGCTCGCGCTGGAAGCGCTTCAGCTCGGCCCTGACACGGCCGCGCAGGAAGGGGTCGAGGGCCGAGAGCGGCTCGTCCAGCAGCAGCGTCGCCGGGTTGGTCACCAGGGCGCGGGCCAGCGCCACGCGCTGCTGCTGCCCGCCCGAGAGCTGCGCCGGCAGCCGCGCGCTGTAGGTATCCATCTCCACCAGCCGCAGCGCCTCATGCGCCTTGGCGTGGCGCTCCACCTTGCCGACGCCGCGCATGCGGAGCGAGAAGGCGACGTTGTCCAGCACGCTCAGATGCGGGAAGAGCGCATAGGACTGGAACATCATCGCCGTGCCGCGGCGGGCCGGCGGCAGGCCGACGATCGGGACATTGTCCAGCAGGATGTCGCCGGTGGTCGGCAGCTCGTGCCCGGCGAGCAGGCGCAGCGTGGTGGTCTTGCCGCAGCCCGAGGGGCCGAGCAGGCAGACATAGCTGCCGGCGGCGATGCGCAGGTCGAGCGCATCCACGGCGACGGCGCCGCCCGTGAAGCGCTTGGTGACGGCGGCGAATTCGATCGCACCGCGCGCCTTGGCGGCGGTCGGGCGCAGGGTGGTCATGCCGTGCAGGTCCGCGGTCTCCGGCTTGGTCCGCCCAAAGGAAGGAGAGGGCGGCGCCACCGCCTTGCAGCATGCGTGCCAGCGACGGCGCCTGGAAAGTCCTTTCCTTCGCAGGCGAAACCCTGCGGCCTGCCCAGGCTTGCGGCAATCTGCCGGAAGCGGCGGCAGACGGCACCCGGGTCAGTGGCCCAGCACGGCCTCGGCCCGCGGCGCCGCCTCGCCCGGGCGCGCCGCCTGCTTCACCAGCAGCGCCGCCGCGGCCACCAGGCCAGGGATCGCCATGACGGTGAAGATCGCGCCGAACCCCATCTGCCGCCGCGCCAGTTCGGCCACCAGGAAGGACCCGGCGATGCCTCCGAACCGCCCGAGGCCGAGCATCCAGGCAACGCCCGTCGCCCGCCCCTGGGTCGGGTAGAAACCGGCCGCCAGCGCCGGCAGGGAGGACTGCGCGGTGTTCATCAGCGTCCCGGCGACGAAGACCGCCGCCATCAGCAGGCTGAGATTGCCGGCCGCCTGGCCGATCGCCCAGACCGCGAGACTGGTCAGCGCGAAGCCCGCGGCGATGACGAGGTTCGGGTTCATCCGGTCCATCAGCCAGCCGCAGAGGATCGCGCCGAAGCCGCCCAGCGGGAAGAGTGCTGCGATCAGCGCCGCGGTGCGGGGGTCGAGCCCGGCATCGCCGAACAGGATCGGCATCCAGTTCAGCAGCGCGTAGAAGATCACGAGGCCCATGAAATAGGTCAGCCAGAGCATCGCCGAGCCCAGCGCATAGGGCCGCGAGAGCACCAGGCGGATGCCGCCGCGCTGCGCCGGCGTCGCCTCGGCGAGGGTGAAGTCGGCGGCCTCGGCGGCCTCCGGCCCGATGCGGCGCAGCACGGCGCGGATGCGCTCCGGCGCATGCCGCTTGGCCACCATGTAGCGTACCGATTCCGGCAGCCGCAGGACCAGCAGCAGCCCGAGCGCGAGCGGCACGACGCCACCCAGCAGCAGCACGCTCCGCCAGCCGAAGGCCGGGATCATCCAGGCCGCGAGGAAGCCGCCGAAGGCCGCGCCCAGCGGGAAGCCGCAGAACATCGCATTGGTCAGCGTCGCCCGCCGCGCGGCGGGGCAATACTCGCTCATCAGCGTCACGGCATTCGGCATGGCGGCGCCGAGGCCGAGGCCGGTGGCGAAGCGCCAAGCGGTCAGCGCCCCGAGGCTGCCGGCGAAGGAGGAGGCGAGGCTCGTCGCGCCGATCAGCAGCACGGAGCCGACCAGCACGCGCTTGCGACCGAAGCGGTCGGCCAGCGGCCCGGCCGCCAGCGCGCCGAAGGCCAGGCCGAAGAGCGCCGCGCTCAGCACCGGGCCGAGCGCCGGCCGCTCGATCCCCCATTCCGCCACCAGGCGCGGCGCGATGTAGCTGATGGCGGCCGTGTCGAAGCCGTCCAGCAGGACGACGCAGAAACACAGCACGAAGACCAGCCACTGGAAGCCGGAGACGGGGTGGGCGTCGAGGAATTCCTGGACGTCGGCGCTGGGTTGTTGCGGCATGGCTTCCTCCCGCGGTTCGGGACGCCAACGCAGCCGCCCCCGTCCGGGCTTCAGCCGGGCAGCGGCCGCGCCGGCACCCCGCCCACCACGGCGCCGGGCGGGACCTCCTCTGTCACCGCCGCGCCGACGCCGACCACGGCCCCCGCCCCGATCGTCACATAGGGCCGGCAGGCCGCGCCGGCGCCGATCAGCGCCCGGGCGCCGACCCTGACGCCGCCCGGCAGCACGCAGCCCGGGCCGCAATGCGCGCCCTCCCCGACCTCCACGTCGTGCTCCAGGATCGCGCCGGTATTGACGATGCAGAACCGGCCGATGCGGGCGGCGGCGCCGAGGACCGCGCGCGGCAGCACCACCGTCCCCTCCCCGACCTCCGCGCTGCGCGCCCGGATGGCGGAGGGATGGATCAGCATCGGGAAGCCGAAGCCGAGGGCGGCTAGGCGCGCGGCCGCCGCCAGCCGCGCCGCGGCATCGCCGATCGCGAGGCAGGCCTGGTCCACCCCTGCCGCACGCAAGGCGGGCAGCACGGCCTCGTCGCCCAGGACCGGCACCCCGAGCATGACCGGCGCCCGCGGGACGGCATCCACCAGCCCGACGATCTCCCAGGCCGGCAGGTCCCGCAGCAATTCGATCAGCGCCCGGCCATGGCCGCCGGAGCCGAGGACCACCAGCCTCCCCGCCATCGCTCCCTCCTGCCATCTCCCGCGTTGGCGAAGCCGTCGGATGGGCCGATATTGGACCCCAAGGCCAATCCAGGACCATCCCCGAAGGGCGGAGCGGATATACAGGCATGCCAAGCAGCGAATGGGAAATCCCGTCGGACCTCCAGCCGGATCCCTCCGAGCATGAGTTCGACCTGGACCAGGTGCTGCGCTCCGTCGTCGCGGTGAAGGCGCTGGTCCCGCCGGATGCCTTCACCGCCCAGACCCTCGGCACGGAGCGCGCGGGCAGCGGCGTGGTCATCCGGCCGGACGGGCTGATCGCCACCATCGGCTACCTCGTGACGGAAGCCGAGACGATCTGGCTGACCACGCATGACGGGCGCGCCATCCCGGGCCATGCCCTCGCCTATGATTTCGAGACGGGCCTCGGCCTGATCCAGGCGCTCGGCAAGCTCAACCTGCCGGCCCTGCCGGTCGAGACCGGCGACCTGCCGCGGCCGGGCGATACCTGCGTGCTGGCCTCCGCCGGCGGCCGCAAGCACGCGCTGCGCTGCACCATCGCGGCGCGGCAGGAATTCGCGGGCTACTGGGAATACATGCTGGAGGACGCGATCTACACCGCGCCCGCGCACCCCTCCTGGGGCGGGGCCGGGCTGATCGGCGGCAACGGCACGCTGATGGGCATCGGCTCCCTCGTCATGCAGCAGCAGGACGGCAAGGGGCGGCGGGTCGATCTCAACATGGTGGTGCCGGCCAGCCTGCTGCCGCCGATCCTCGGTGACCTGCTCGCCTATGGACGGCCGAACCGCCCGGCGCGGCCCTGGCTCGGCCTCTACGCGACCGAGGACGAGGCCGGCGTGCTGGTCAGTTCCCTCGCCCGCAACGCGCCCTCGCAGAAGGCGGGCCTGCAGGAGGGCGACCGCATCCTTGCCGTGGCCGGCACGCGGGTCTCCGACCTCGCCGGCCTCTGGCGCGCGGTCTGGGCCGCCGGTACGGCCGGCGCCCGGGTGCGGCTGACCATCGGCCGGGATGCCGGCCCGAAGGACCTGGTGGTCACCTCCATCGACCGGCGCAGCTTCCTCAAGGCGCCGAGGCTCCACTGATGACCGATCTCGGCCTGCTGGCCCTGCGCCGGGCGGCGCGGCGGCTGCTCGCGCCCTGGGATCGCGGGGAAAGCCCGGGGGCCACCATCGGCCTGGTGCGGGACGGCGCCCTGGCGCTGCACGAGAGCGCCGGCGCGGCGAGCCTCGAGCTCGGCCTGCCGATCGGGCCGGAGACCTGCTTCCGCATCGCCTCGGTCAGCAAGCAGTTCACCTGCGCCGCCATCCTGTTGCTGGAGGCGGAGGGCCGGCTCTCCCGCGAGGACGCAGTGCAACGGCACCTGCCCGGGCTGCCGGACCTCGGCGCGCGCATCACGCTCGACCATCTCATGCGCAACTGCTCCGGCCTCCGGGACATGCTGGAGCTGATGCGCTTCGCCGGCACTGGTCTCGGCCAGCCCGCCACGGCGGAGCAGCTCCTCGACGCCATCGGCCGGCAGCGCAGCCTGAACTTCGCGCCGAACACGCGCTTCCTCTACTCCAACTCGGGCTTCCTGCTGCTGGGCCGGGTGGTGGAGGCGGCCGCGGGCGAGCCGCTGGCGACATTCCTCGAGCGGCGGATCCTGGCGCCGCTCGGCATGACCCGCACGCGCCACACGCCCTCCGTCGCGGAGGTCGTGCCCGGCCTCGCCACCGGCTACTTCCCGCAGGGCGAGGGCTTCGTCCGTGCGCCGCACGGCTTCGCGCTGGGCGGCGAAGGCGGGCTGGTTTCCTGTGTCGAGGACCTGGCGCTGTGGGACCGCAACTTCTCGACCGGGCTGGTCGGCGGCGTCGCCCTGGGCCGGGCGCTGGCGGAGCGGGTGCCTTTCGGGAACGGCCGGCTGAACCTCTATGCCCGCGGGCTGGAGGTCGCGGACTACCGAGGCCTCCGTACCGAGACGCATGGTGGCCTCTGGCCGGGCTACCGGACCTGCTTCCTCCGCGCGCCGGAGGCCGGGCTGACGGTGATCGTCATCGCCAACCATGGCGGCATCGACGTCCACCAGTTGGGCCACCGGATGCTGGACGCCGCGGTCGAGGGCCGGCCGGGCATCCACCCCGTGCCAGCCCTGCCGCCCCGCCCGGCGCTGGAGGCGCTGACCGGCCGCTGGCTGGAGCCGGAGAGCGGCACCACGCTGGAAATCGAGCTCACGGCGGACGGCACGCCTAGGGCGACGCAGCACGGTCTGCCCTTCACCCTGGCGCCGGCGGAGGATGGAAGGCTGGTCGCGCAGCGCGGCGCCTTCCCCTTCGCGCTCTCCCTGCCGGAGGATGGGCGGCTGCTGGTCGAGACCGATGCCGGCATCATCACCTCCTTCCGCCGCGCGGCGACCGAGGCCAGGCTGCCGGAAGGGCTGGAGGGCGCCTGGACCTGCGCCGAGCTGGACGCGACCTGGACCATCGCGCCGGGGACCGAGGGCCTCGTCCTGCGGGTCCGCGGCCCGGTCGGCTCGGACGGCCCCTGGCCGGTGCTGCCGATCGAGGGCGACTGCTTCCGCGTGCTGACGCCGGCGACACTGTTCCAGGGCTGGGTGGATGCGCAGGCGGTGCGCGATGCGGCCGGGCGGGTCGCGGGCTTCCTGGTGAACGGCAGCCGCGCCCGCGGCCTGCGGTTCGGGCGCGACGCCTGAGCAGGCCAATGGCCGAAGCGCCGCAGGGCGCGGAGACCTGAAGCGGCCCACTTAACCCGCAGGGCGGGAGACGGCATCGCCGCGGTAGAGGCGATGCGGGCGGTTGCCATCCCCGGCGGGCAGCGCAGCGGTGCAGGCAGCCGTTGCCGGTCACGCCTGGGCCGCCGCCCCTCGGTGACCCGTGCGCAAGCCTTACGCCCTTGATCGCCTGGGCGCCCCGCCTGCCTTTGTCCGCGTCGCCACCCCGCGACCGCGGCGCATCCGATGCGCTACGCTGCCGGAAAGGGCCGCCGGCCGCCGCGGCCCGGCAGGGAGGGACCGACCGATGACCACGACCCGCCGCGCCGTCCTGGCCGGTGCCGCCGCGCTGCTCGCCGCGCCGGCCGCGCTCCGCGCCCAGGAAGGGCCGTACCCGAGCCGCCCGGTGACGGTGGTGGTGCCCTGGGCCGCCGGCGGCTCGACCGATGCCTTCGCCCGCCTGCTCGCCCAGCGTCTCTCGGCCGATCTCGGCCAGGGCTTCGTGGTGGACAACCGCACCGGCGCCAACGGCACCATTGGCCTCGCCTCCGCTGCCCGCGCCCGGCCGGACGGCTATACCGTGATCGTGCTGCCGAACAGCACCTATGCCGTCGCGCCGCACCTCTACCCGCTCGGCTTCACGGTGGAGCAGGCCTTCGCGGGCGTCGGCCTGCTGGTCTCCATGCCGATGTTCATGCTGGTGGGCCGGGCGACGCCGGTGACGACGCTGGCCGAGTATGTCGCGCTGGCGAAGCGGCCGGGCATGAAGCCGACCTATGCGAATGCCGGCATCGGCGCGACCAGCCACCTGGCGACGGAGATGCTGCTGCAGGCCGCCGGCATCGAGGTGGCCGATATCGGCTATCGCGGCGGCGGCCCGGCGATCCAGGCCGTCGTCGCGGGGGAAGCGGGCATGCTCTGCATGCCGGCCGCGGGCGTGATGGGGCTGATGGCCTCCGGCGACCTGCGCGCGCTGGCTGTCGCCTCGCCGCAGCGGACCCCGCTGGCGCCGGAGGTCCCGACCTTCGCCGAGCAGGGCTATCCGCAGGTCGAGATCATCGAGCACATCGCCATGCTCGCGCCCGCCGGCACGCCGCAGCCGATCCTCGAGACGCTCAACGCCGCCTGCCGCAAGGCGCTGACCGCGCCCGACATGACCCCGGCGATCGAGAAGCAGGTGGTGACGGCGGAGGCGCGGCCCCTGGCGGAATGGCCGTCCTACCTAGCGGCGGAGAGCCGCAAGATGGCGGAGATCGTCCGCGCACGGAACATCCGGGTCCAGTAGGCGGCGGGAGGCGATTGCGGCGGCAGCGGCCTTGCATTCCGCCGGCAAAGCCGCCATACCCCGCCCCCGCGCCTGGGTAGCTCAGCTGGTTAGAGCACGGCACTCATAATGCCGGGGTCGCCGGTTCAAGTCCGGCCCCAGGTACCACCCGGCTCCTCGTTTCGGCGTCTTGCCCCCGCATTGCGGGCGGGGGAGCCTGCGCGGCATGACCGAGCCCCTCCCCGACCAAGCGGCGGTCGATCGCGCCATCACCTCCCGCCGCAGCATCCGCGGCTACCGGCCGGATCTGGTGCCGGCTGAGGTCGTGCGCGACATCCTGGCCGTCGCCAGCCGCGCGCCGAGCATGACCAACACACAGCCCTGGCGCGTGCATGTGCTGATGGGCGCGGCGCGCGACGCGCTATGCCGGGAGATCGTTGCGGCGCATGCCGCGGGCGAGCATCCCGAGCCGGACTACGACTACTACCCCCGCGAATGGCTGAGCCCCTACCTCGACCGGCGGCGGCGGATCGGCTGGGCGCTCTACGGGCTGCTCGGCATCGCCAAGGGGGACCGGGAGGCGACGGCCCGCCAGCATCGCCGCAACTACGACTTCTTCGGCGCGCCGGTCGGCATGATCGTCACCCTGCACCGGTCGCTCGGCGCCGGCAGCTACCTCGACCTCGGCATGTTCCTGCAGAACGTCATGGTGGCCGCCCGGGCCCGCGGCCTCGATACCTGCGCGCAGGCGGCCTTCATGAACTGGCACGGCATCATCCGCCGGCACCTGCCCATCCCGCCGGAGGAGATCGTCATCTGCGGCATGGCGCTCGGCCATGCCGACCCGGCGGCGCCGGCCAATGCCCTCGTTTCGCCGCGCGAACCGGTGGAGGCCTTCTGCACGTTCCACGGCGCCCCGGGCGGGACCGCTGGTCGGCAGCCATGACGGCAGCCGACCTGGGTTCGGGCCTTGAGCCCGACACATTGCGCCATGCGGCCTCGGGCCGCGTCGCGCGCGTGCTACAGGTGATTCGCCAAGCGGATGCCGGCCTTAATCGGCGGCCAGCGCCATCCGGCTGCGGTTGAGCCTAGCGAGGACGTGGTCCTCTGTGGCGTCCACGACTTTCTCGGTCTCCTCCGGCGTGAAGACATGGCCGGCGCCGGGCATCACGCGGTAGTCGATGCTGATGCCCTTCTGGGTGTTCAGCTTGTCCACCAGCTTCCGTACCGAGCTCTCCGGCACCAGCTCGTCCTCCGCCCCGTGCAGCATCAGGCCGTTGCAGGGACAGGGGGCGAGGAAGCCGAAGTCGTAATGGCTGGCCGGCGCGCTGATGGAGACGAAGCCGCCCATCTCCGGCCGGCGCATGAGGAGCTGCATGCCGACATAGGCGCCGAAGGAATAGCCCGCGACCCAGAGGCTATGGGCGTTCGGGTTCACCGCCTGCAGGAAGTCGAGCGCCGCGGCCGCATCCGAGATCTCACCGATGCCGCCGTCATAACGACCCTGGCTGCGGCCGACCCCACGAAAATTGAACCGCAGGGTGGAAAACCCCAGGGCCTGGAAACGCTGATAAAGGGCATGGATCACCCGGTTGTTCATCGTCCCGCCATGCAGGGGGTGCGGGTGCAGCAGCAACGCCACCGGCGCGTTCGGCTGCTTCGAGTGATGGTAGCGCCCTTCGAGCCGCCCATCGGGGCCGGCGAACATGACCTCAGGCATCGTCCCTTGGGTCCAATTCCGGTTGTGCCAGGCACGTCCCGAATGCCAGTGGGATGAGGAGCCACCCCGCAGGCAAGCCAGGCGCGTCGTGGCGCTTGGTGGGGAAGACCTGGCTGACAACGCCTGGGCTCCCCTCGGCATCAGGGTGCGGCAGCACACAATGCCGAGAGGAGCCCGGGCCCTTCAGCCCCCTGGCCGACCGGCACCGTCCGAGCCCCAATTGTTGACCGGGGTGGTCGGTCAATCTAGCGTCCGGCCGGTGTCCACCCCAGATCGGGGGTGGCACTGGCGCGGGCACTCGATCCCGGTGTCGTCCAGCATCCCGGGGGCAGTCTCCCGAACCCCTGGGCCGGCGGGACTATAGAGATGCGAGTGAGACTTTCATAACGGAATCAAGGCATGGCGCCCATGTTTCCTGCTCCTGGCCCGTATGCCGGTATACAAGAATCAGCGCGCTAGGGATTCCAGCCATGCGACTTTCCACCCGCGGGCGATATGCCGTCATGGCCATGGTCGAGTTGGCGGCCCGCCAGCAGGGATGCGCAACCGACCCGCGCATCGGACGGCCCGTCAGTCTCGCCGAACTTGCGCAAGCACAATTGCTGTCGCTGGCCTATCTCGAGCAGCTCTTCGGCCATCTCCGCCGGGCGGGCCTCGTCGCCTCCGCGCGCGGACCGGGGGGTGGCTATCGCCTGGCGCGGCCGGCCGAGACCATCGCTGTGGCCGACATCGTGGACGCGGTCGACGAATCGATCCGCGCGACGCGCTGCGAGCAGGGCTCGCCCGGCTGCCTCGGCGGCGAGCGCTGCCTGACGCATGACCTCTGGTCCGAACTCGGCGAGCAGATCCGCCTTTTCCTCGCGCATGTGACGCTGGCCGATGTGGTGGCGGGCCGCATCGCCGGCCGGGCGGTGGCGCCGCGCGACCAGGCGGTGGTCGACGTACCGGCGGAGGCGGCGCAGTAGCGCCGGCCGCAGGTGGAGCCTCTCTATCTCGATGCCAATGCGACCGAGCCGCTGCGGCCGGCCGCACGGGCGGCGGTGATCACGGCGCTGGAGGCCGGCGGCAATCCCTCCTCCGTCCATGCCGATGGCCGCGCCGCGCGGCGGCGTCTGGAGGAGGCGCGCGAGGCCGTCGCGGCCCGCTTCGGCGCCAGGCCGGGGGACCTGGTCTTCACCGCCGGCGGGACGGAGGCGAATGCGATCGCCGTCCGCGGCCTGTCCCGCGGCCGGCGCCTGCTGGTGGGCGCGACGGAGCACCCCGCGGTGCTGGCCGCGGCGCCGGAGGCGGAGGTGCTGCCGGTCCTGCCCGACGGGACCGCCGACCTCGACGCCCTGGCGCGGCGGCTCGCCACGGGCGGCCCGGCCCTGGTCTGCCTGATGGCCGCCAACAACGAAACCGGCGTGCTGCACCCGCTGGCAGAGGTTGCGGCGCTCTGCCGCGCACAGGGCGCGCTGCTGCATGTGGACGCGGTGCAGGCGGCCGGACGGGTGCCGCTGCCCGCCAACTACGACACGCTGGCCCTCTCCGGCCACAAGCTGGGCGGGCCTCCCGGCGCGGGCGCGCTGCTGCTGCGGCCGGGGCTGGACCTGCCGGCGCTGGTCGCGGGCGGCGGCCAGGAACGCGGCCGGCGCGGCGGGACCGAGCCGCTGCCGGCCATCGCGGGCCTCGCCGCCGCGGTGCCGGAACCCGGGGAGACGGCGCGCCTGGCGGCGCTGCGCGACCGGATCGAGGCAGGGCTGCGCGCGATCGCTCCGGATGCGGTGATCGCCGGCGCCGGCGCGCCGCGGCTGCCGAACACGGTGAACGTCATCCTCCCCGGCGTACCGGCGGAGACGCAGGTGATCGCCCTCGACCTCGCAGGGGTCAGGGTCTCGGCCGGGGCGGCCTGCTCCTCCGGCAAGGTGGGGCAGAGCCCGGTGCTGGCCGCGATGGGATTTGGCGAGGATGCCGGCTGCGGCATCCGCGTCTCCCTGCCTTGGAACGCGCCGGCGGATGCGGCGGAGCGGTTCCTGGCGGCCTGGGGGGCGATGCGCGACCGGCTGCGCAGGGGGGCAGCGTAGCATCGGGGGAGGAGAGAACTCCTCCCCGTTCGGCGCATGCGCCGAACCCCCACCTCCTTCTTCTCTGAGTCTGGCGCATCGCCGGCATTCCCGGGCGACCACTCCCGCAACGCCCGTGGCTGGCCCATCTTCCGTCCATGCGCCCGAACCGCCCGATCTACCTGGACAACCACGCCACCACCCCGGTGGACCCGCGCGTGCTGGCCGCCATGCGGCCGTGGTGGGAGGAAAATTTCGCCAACCCCCACAGCGTCGAGCACACGATGGGCCGGGCGGCAGAGGAGGCGGTCGAGGCCGCCCGCGCCGGGATCGCCGACCTGATCGGGGCGGAGGCGCGGGAGATCGTGCTCACCTCGGGCGCCACGGAATCCAACAACCTCGCCATCAAGGGCGCCGCCCGCTTCGCCGCCACCGTCGAGAGCGCGCGCACCCGCATCGTGACGCTGGCGACGGAACATAAATGCGTCCTGGAGAGCGTCCGCGACCTCGCCATGGAGGGCTTCGAGCCGGTGGTGCTGCCGGTCGGCCCCGACGGCCTCGCCGACCTCGAGGCGCTGCGGGCGGCGGTGGACGAGCGGACGCTGCTGGTCACCGTCATGGCGGTGAACAACGAGATCGGCGTCATCCAGGACCTCGCGGCCATCGGCGCCATCGCCAAGGCGGCGGGCGCGCTCTTCCATACCGATGCCGCCCAGGCCGCCGGCCGCATCCCATTGGATGTCGGGGAGATCAAGGCCGACCTCCTCTCCCTCTCCGGCCACAAGATCTACGGACCGAAGGGCATCGGCGCGCTCTATGTCCGGCGGCGGCCGCGCGTCCGCCTCGTGCCGCTCTTCTCCGGCGGCGGGCAGGAGCGCGGCTTTCGCTCCGGCACCCTGCCGGCGCCGCTGGTGGTGGGGCTGGGGGAGGCGGCGCGCATCGCCGCCACCGAGGGGCTGCTGGACGCCGGCCGGATCGCCGGGCAGCGCGACCTGTTCCTGGATGCGCTGGAGAAGGCCGTGCCCGGGGTGCGGGTGAACGGCAACCGCGAGCAGCGGGTGGCGGGCAACCTCAACATCACCTTCCCCGGTGGGGTTGATGCCCAGGCGCTGATGCGGGCGGCGCCGGAGGTCTGCGTCTCCAGCGGCTCCGCCTGCTCCTCCGCCGAGGTCGAGCCGAGCTATGTCCTCCGCGCCCTCGGGATTCCCGAGGAGGAGGCCCGCGCGACCTTGCGGATCGGCATGGGCCGCTTTACCTCGCCCGCTGATGCGGAACGGGGCGCGGCACTCCTTGCCGAAGCCTGGCACCGCCTGGCCCGAGCGGAGCGCTGAGAGACAATGCCCAGGATGACCTTCATCGAGCGCGACGGCAGGCGCCGCGAGGTGGATGCGCCGCTCGGCCTCTCGGTCCTGGAGATCGCCCACAAGCACGGCGTCGACATCGAGGGCGCCTGCGAGGGCTCGCTCGCCTGCTCCACCTGCCATGTCATCGTCGACCCGTCCTGGTTCACGAAGCTCGCCGCGCCGACCGAGGACGAGGAGGACATGCTCGACCTCGCCTTCGACCTGCAGGAGACGAGCCGCCTCGGCTGCCAGCTCATCATGACGGAGGCGCTGGACGGGCTGGTGGTGAAGCTCCCCGCCGGCACCCGGAACGCGGGCGGGTAAGGCCGCAGGGATGGATACCTGGACCGAGGGCTTCGGCCAGGAGGGCGGCCTGTTCCGCCGGCTGCGCGAGGCCTGCGCCGCCGACTGGCGGGCCTATACCTGGCATCCCTTCGTCCAGGGCCTGAGCGACGGGACGCTGCCGCTCGCGGCCTTCCGGCGCTACCTGATCCAGGACTACCTCTTCCTGATCCATTTCGCCCGGGCCGAGGCGCTGGCGGTCTTCAAGGCCGAGAGCGTCGAGGCGATGCGCGAGAAGGCCGAGGCGATCCGCGCCATCCTGGCCGAGACCGAGATGCATCTCCGCTACTGCGCGTCGTGGGGGCTGACGGAGGCCGATGTGCGCGCCGCACCCGAGAGCGCCGAGACGGTCAGCTACACCCGCTACGTCATCGATCGCGGCCTGGCCGGCGACATCCTGGACCTGGAAGTGGCGCTCGCGCCCTGCACCGTGGGCTATGCCGAGGTGGCGCAGCGCATCCTCGCCGATCCGCGCCGGCGCGCGGAGGGGAACCCCTACCAGTCCTGGATCGATACCTATGCCGACCCGGGCTACCAGGCCATGGCGAAGGCCGCCGCGGCGCGGATCGACGCGCTGGGCGAGAGCCATGGCGGCCATGCCCGCTTCGCCGGCCTGAGCGCGACCTTCGCCGAGGCCGCGCGGCTGGAGGCGCGGTTCTGGCAGCAGGGTCTCGATGCCGCCGAGGGCGACATGGTCCCGCACGAGAAGGTCCAAAGGTAGTTGCGCATCCTCGCCGCCCAACCCATGGCACAGCCATGAGAATCCTTGTCGCCATGTCGGGCGGCGTCGACAGCAGCGTCGTCGCCGGCCTGCTGAAGGAGCAGGGGCACGAGGTCATCGGCGCCACCCTGCAGCTCTACGACCACGGCGCCGCGACCGCCCGCAAGGGGGCCTGCTGCGCGGGGCAGGACATCCACGACGCCCGCCGCGTCGCCGACCGCCTCGACATCCCGCACTACGTGCTGGACAAGGAAAGCCGCTTCTCCGACGCCGTGGTGCAGGACTTCGCCGACAGCTACGCCCGCGGCGAGACGCCGATCCCCTGCGTGCGCTGCAACCAGACGGTGAAGTTCCATGACCTGGTCGGCCTGGCCCGGGACCTGGGCGTGGAGGCGATGGCGACCGGCCACTACGTCCGCCGCGTGGAGGGTCCGCAGGGCGCCGAGTTGCACCGCGCCGCCGACCCGCACCGCGACCAGAGCTACTTCCTCTTCGCCACGACGCGCGAGCAGCTCGCATTCTCCCGCTTCCCGCTCGGCACCTATCCGGACAAGGCGGCCGTGCGCGCGGTCGCGGCGCGGCTCGGCCTGCCGGTCGCGGAGAAGCCGGACAGCCAGGACATCTGCTTCGTCCCGCAGGGCCGCTACCACGATGTCGTGGCGAAGCACCGGCCGGACGCGGTGGCACCGGGCGAGATCGTGCATCTGGACGGCCGCGTGCTCGGCCGGCACCAGGGCATCGCGCGCTACACCGTGGGGCAAGGCCGCGGCCTCGGCCAGGCCTCGCGGGATGGCGAGGAGCCGCTCTATGTCGCGGGCGTCGATGCCCGCACCCGCCGCGTCATCGTCGGTCCGCGGGCGGCGCTGCCGCAGCCGGTGGTGACGGTGGCCGAGGTGAACTGGCTGGTCGATCCGCCGGACGCACCGCTCCGCTGCCAGGTGAAGCTGCGCGCGCGGGAGGAGCCGCGCGCCGCGACGGCCGAATGGGACACCGCGGCCGGCCTGCTGCGGGTGACGCCGGCGGAACCCTCGATCGCCGCGCCCGGCCAGGCCTGCGTCCTCTATGACGGCGAGCGCGTGCTGGGCGGCGGCTTCATCCGCCGTGCCGCCGCGGCAACCGGCGCCGCGGCCTGAGGCTTCTGCCGTCCGGAGGTGGCGCGATGCCGGACAGTCCTGGTCCTTTGTTCCTCGACCTCGACGGCGTGCTGGCCGATTTCGACCGCGGCGTGGAGGCGGTGACCGGCCAGCGACCGGAGGCGCTGCCGCTGAAGACTATGTGGGCGGCGCTGGCCCGCGCCCCGCGCTTCTTCGACACGCTCGAGTTCATGCACGACGCGCAGGACCTCTGGGCCTTCTGCGCGCCGCTGCGGCCGACCATCCTGACCGGCCTGCCGCTCGGCACATGGGCGCCGGCGCAGAAGAAGGCCTGGGTCGCGCGCATGCTCGGCGCGCATGTGCCGATCGTCACCTGCATGAGCCGGGAGAAGCCGCGCTGGTCCGGCCCCGGCCATGTGCTGGTGGACGACCGCGCCTCGGCCGGCCCGGGCTGGGAGGCGAAGGGCGGTGTCTTCATCCACCACACCAGCGCCGAGCGGTCCATCGCGCGGCTGCAGGAGCTTGGTTACGGTCGCTGAAGGCGCGCGGAAGTGCCTTCGACACCGTCGAAGGCGACCATTGCCGGCGCCCGTTGCAACGAAGCAAGGCACGCGCGATTCGCATGGCTGCGACGCCGCCACGCCGCCTCGGCGCAGCCCGCGAATCCCCATCTGTTCTGCCGACAGGCCGCGTGGCGATGGCGCATGGGGCGCCGGCCCCGCCCGGCCAGCAAGGACACACGACCATGGTCTCCGCGATCGGAGCCCTCCTCACCTTCCTCCTCGGCAGCACCCTCGTCGTCTATGGCGAGGCCGTGCGCGGCGCGATGGAGCAGGCCAGCCTGCGCGCCGCCACCGCCCGTCTGCCGCGCGGCGCCGCCCAGGAATCCGCCTGACCCAAACGGGCGGATTTCGGTCCGCCCCCCTTACGGGCGGGAGATCCCGCGATAGCATCGGCGAAAACACGCCGGTCCTGTCCGCAGGAGATTTCCCGTCATCATGCAGAGACGCACCTTGTTCCAGGCCGCCGGTGCCGGCCTCGCCTCGCTCGCCGCACCGGCCGCGGTGCGCGCGCAGGCCGCGACCACGTTGCGCTTCACCCCGCAACAGGACCTGGTGACGCTCGATCCCGTCACCACCACGGCCTATATTAGCCGCAACCATGGCTACATGGTCTTCGACACCCTCTACGGCATGGACGCCAATTTCCAGGCGACGCCGCAGATGGTGGACGGTCACCGGATCGAGGATGACGGCCTCCGCTGGGACCTGACGCTGCGCGAGGGGCTGTGGTGGCATGATGGCGAGAAGGTCCTCGCGCGCGACTGCGTCGCCAGCATCCGTCGCTGGGCGAAGCGCGACCCCTTCGGCGCCAGCCTGCTGGAGGCGACCGACGAACTCTCCGCCCCGGACGACCGCACCATCCGCTTCCGGCTGAAGCGGCCCTTCCCGCTGCTGCCCATCGCGCTCGGCAAGGCCAGCGTGCCGGTCTGCGCCATGATGCCGGCGCGCCTGGCCGAGACCGATCCCTTCAAACAAGTGCCGGAGCTGATCGGCAGCGGTCCCTTCCGCTTCAAGGCGGATGAGCGCGTGCCAGGTTCGCTCAACGTCTACACCAAGTTCGAGAAATACGTCCCGCGCAAGGACGGCGCGCTCACCTGGACCTCCGGGCCTAAGGTCGTGCATTTCGACCGGGTGGAGTGGCGCAGCATGCCGGACCCCTCCACCGCGACCTCCGCGCTGATCGCCGGCGAGCAGGACTGGCAGGAATACGCCTATCACGACCAGTTGCCGCTGCTGCGCCGTGCCCGCGGCGTGACGATGAAGGTGCTCGACAGCACCGGCTTCGTCTGCATGGTCCGGATGAACCACACCCAGGCCCCCTTTAACAACCGCGCGGTGCGCCAGGCGCTGTGGCATGCGCTCGACCAGACGGCCTGCATGCAGGCGGTGGTCGGCCCGGCCGAGACCAGCCTATACACCGTCCCGCTCGGCTTCTTCGCCCCGGGCACGCCCATGGCGTCGGATGCCGGGATGGAGGTGCTGACCGCGCCGCGCGACCTGTCCAAGGCTCGCGACGCGCTGCGCGCCGCCGGCTACAAGGGCGAGCCTGTCGTGCTGATGGTCCCCTCCAACTCCGCCGTGCTCATGGCTCTCGGCGCGGTCTTCGAGGACATGCTCAAGCGCATCGGCATGACGGTCGAGGTCTATGCCGTCGAGTTCAACGCCATGCTGCAGCGGCGCAACCGCCGCGGCCCGGTCTCGGAGGGCGGCTGGAGCCTGTTCGTGACCAACTGGTCCGGCTCCGACTGGCTGAACCCCGCGGGCCATATCGCGCTGCGCGGCGGCGGCGAGCAGGGCTATGCCGGCTGGGCCAGCATGCCCCGCATCGAGGAGTTGCGCGAGGCCTGGTTCCGCGCCCCCGACCTCGCGGCGCAGCAGGCGATCTGCCGGGAGATCCAGGCCGAGGCCTTCCGCGAGGTCGCCTATTACCCGCTGGGACAGTACCTGCAGCCGACCGCCTGGCGCAGCAGCCTGACCGGCGTGCTGGACGGCTTTGCCACTTTCTGGAATGTGAGGCGCGCCTGATGCCCGACAACGACACCATCCGCGCGACCGCGCTCGACTGGATCGCGGCGAACGAGACGCGGCTCTCGGACTTCAACGCCCGCATCTGGAGCCATGCCGAGCCGGCCTGGCGCGAATACAAATCCGCCCGCGACTATGTGGAGCTGCTGCGGGCCGAGGGCTTCACCGTGGAGGCCGGCTCGGGCGGCATGCCGACCGCCTTCGTCGCGACCTGGGGCCAGGGCCGGCCGGTGCTCGCCGGCTTCTCCGAGTACGACGCGGTGCCGGGCAATTCGCAGCAGGTCGTGCCCTATCCGGCGCCGCGAGAGGGGCTGCATCCCTATACCGCGGGCCATACCGACCCGCATTCCGTCCTCGGCACCGCCTCCCTCGCCGCCATGCTCGGTGCCAAGGCGGCGATGCAGGCGCATGGCGTCGCCGGCCAGCTCAAGCTCTTCGGCGAGCCGGCGGAGAAGGTCTGCGGCTCCAAGCCCATCCACGCCGCCAAGGGCTATTACGACGACCTCGACGCCGCCGTGGTCTGGCATCCCTGGCCGCTGAACACGGTGACGGCCGAGACGCAGTTCGGCGCCTATTGGAGCGCGATCATCACCTTCGAGGCGCCGGCGCCGGAAGCTTGGGTCGATCCCATGCTGATGCCGATCGACGCCGCGCATGCCGTGGCGCGCTGCCCCGGCGCGCTGGACGCGCTCTGCCTGATGTACACCACGACCAAGTACACCAAGGAGGCGATGTTCCCGCATGCCGGGTCCTGGACGCTGAACGAATACGTCCTGGGCGATGCCGGCGCGACCTCCGACAACCTCACCCCGCGCTTCTCGCAGATCCAGTATTCCTGGCGCTCCTCCTCGCTCGGCATCCAGGAGCAGATCTGGCGCGTGCTGGCGAACAATGCCCGGCACGTCGCGGGCATCACGGGCTGCAAGGCCTTCGTGCGCTGGGTGACCAAGACCCGTGTGGGCGTGCCGAATGCGGTCATGACCGACCTGACCTGGAAGAACCTGCAGGCGGTCGGCGCGCCGAGCTATCCGGAAGAGGCGCTGGAATTCGGCCGGCAGATGCAGCGGCATCTCGGCCTCGAGCCCATGGACGATCCCTTCATCCCGACGGTGACGCGGCTGACGCCGCCGGAGGAGAACGAGGCGAAGCTGCGCGCCGCCCTGCCCGACTGGCAGAAGCACCTGAGCGCCGACGACTATGTCGAGTTCTGCTGGCACGCGCCGACCGTGCGGCTGCTGGCGGCGCGGCCGCGGCTGCGCCCGCCCGCGCCGGGCTATGCCTATCCGAACTGGACCTACAATGCGCTCGGCGGACTGCCCGCCGCGATGGATCCCGGCCTGTTCGTGGCCGCGAAGACCATGGCGCTGACGCTGGTGGACCTGGCGACGCAGCCGGATGTGCTGGCGGCGGCGCAGGCGGAGTTCCGTGAACGCACGAAGCCCGGCACGCCGGACTGGGTGCCGCCGCTGCTGCCGCGCGACTTCCACCCGCCGGTCGACCTGCGCTGGCCGGAATACGTGGCGACGCCGCGCGGCGAGGAATGGACCTTCCCGACGCCGCACCACGGCACCGGCGCCGGGGAGCCGCTGTAATCCAGAATTGCAGCCGCCGCAGGCGGCTGAGCGCCCGAATGGGCGCCGCGCCAGACGGCGCGTAGCCAAGCCGCGGAGCGGTGCCGGCGATTGAGGCCACATGAATGCGACAGCATTCATGTGGAACAAGACTATTCGCCGGGCCCGTTCAGCCCGGCGGCCTGCGCCATGACCTCGATCGCCTCGGGCTGGCGGGAGCGGACGGTGATCGCATCCGCGCCCGACTCCGCCCAAGGCCGCCAGCGTTCGCGGATGCGCGCCGGCGGGCCGACCAGCGACTTCCAGTCCACCCATTCGTCGGGCACGGCGGCGATCGCCTCCTCCTTCCGCCCGGCGAGGTAGAGGTCCTGGATGCGGTCCGCCGCCTCGCCGAAGCCGCGGCGGATCATCATGTCCTTGTGGAAATTCTTGTCCCGGTGGCCCATGCCGCCGACATAGAGCGCGACCTCCGGCTTCAGCTTCGCCAGCCCCGCCGACACGTCCTCCGTCACCTCCACATGCACCGAGGCCTGGATAGTGAAGTCGGCGCGGGTCTTCGGCCGCCCGGTCGCCTTCTCCGCGCGGCGGAAGCCTTCCTCCAGCCAGGGCAGGTATTCGGGCAGCGAGCCCGGGACGAAGCCCAGCGCCAGCCAGCCATCGGCAATCTCGCCGGTCAGCTTCACCGTTGCCTCGTTGCCGGTGCCGAGCCAGATGGGGATGTCCGGGTTCATGTGCAGGATGGATTTCAGCGGCTTGCCGACGCCGAGCGCGCCCTCGCCCGTATAGGGCAGGCTGATCTCGCGGCCCTCATGCACGACCGGCGCCTCGCGGCGGAAGATCTTGCGCATGATCTCGGTATAGTCCTTCAGGCGGTAATAGGGCCGGCCCCAGGGCTCGCCGTACCAGCCCTCGACGATCTGCGGGCCGGAGACGCCAAGGCCGGCGATGAAGCGGCCGCCGCCGGCCAGCGCATCCACCGTCGCCGCGCACATCGCCGCATTGGCGGGGGTTCGCGCGGCAAGCTGCATGATGCCGGTGCCGAGCCTGATGCGCTTCGTCACCGCCGCGAGATAGGCGAGCGGCGTCACGGCATCGGTGCCATAGGCCTCCGCCGTCCAGACGCTGTCATAGCCCAGCGCCTCCGCGCGCTGGACCAGCGCGACCGGCAGGTCGAGATGCGCGCCGGAATAGCCGATGGACAGGCCGAGCTTCATCCTGGCTTTCCTTCCCCTATCGTTGTTGCTGCCGCGCAGGCTCGCGCGCCGCGCCGCGGCTGGCAATGGCGCCGTGCCGCGCTAGGCTTGCCCCAACGAGACAAGGAGGAAACGATGCACCCCATCCGCACCGGGCTGGCGGCCGCCTTGGCCGCGCTGCTCGCCAGCCCGTTGTGCGCCGCGGCGCAGGGCAACCCGCCGCCCGCGACCCTCCCGTCCTCCGTCCCCGCTGTCGAGAGCAACGTCGCGCGTCAGGGCTATTTCTACGTGGGCGGCCGCTATGCCGGGGAGCCGGGGCGCGAGGTCATGCTGGGCCAGATCTATGTCGAGGTCTGGGCCCCACGCGAGGTGAAGCATCCCTACCCGCTCGTCCTCTTCCACGGCGCCAGTTCCACCGGCACGACCTGGATGCAGACGCCGGACGGCCGCAAGGGCTGGGCGCATCTCTTCGTCGACATGGGCTACATCGTCTACATCACGGACCAGCCTGCGCGCGGCCGGTCCGCCTACCAGGCGGCGCTTCAAGGCAGGCAGATCGCCGCCACCGTCGCGGGGACCGAGCGCAACAACACCAATGCGCGGGAGGCCGGCACCTGGCCGCAGGCGAAGCTGCACACGCAGTATCCCGGCGAAGGCCCGGACCGCGGCCGCAAGGGCAACCCGGTCTTCGATGCCGGCTTCGCCCGCAGCGTCCCCTACCTCGCCAGCAATCACGAGACCCAGGACCTCGTGCAGCAGGCCGGCGCCGCGCTGCTCGACCGGATCGGGCCGGCGATCCTGGTGACGCATTCCCAGGCCGGCCCCTTCGGCTGGCTGCTGGCGGATGCGCGGCCGAATCTCGTCAAGGGGATCGTCGCCATCGAGCCCTCCGGCCCACCCTTCGAGAACCAGGTCAACGCCACCGGCCGCGCCCGCCCCTGGGGTCCGGCCGATATCCGCCTGACCTACGACCCGCCCGTCACCGACCCGGCGCAGTTGGCGGTGGAGCGGCAGGCGGAGCCGGAGGCACCGAACCTCGTCCCCTGCTGGCTGCAGTCCGGCCCGCCGCGCAGCCTGCCCAACCTGCGCGGCATCCCGGTCGCGATCATCACCGGCGAGGCCTCCTACCACGCGCCCTATGACCATTGCACCGCGCGCTACCTGGCGCAGGCGGGCGTCGCGGTCGAGCACATCCGGCTCGAGGCGCGGGGCATTCATGGCAATGGCCACGGCATCCCGTCGGAGCTCAACAACGTCCAGACGGCACGGCTGGTGGACGACTGGCTCGGTGCGAAGCTGCGCTGAGCCGCCGGCCGCGGTTGCCAAGGCCGCGGCCGCATGGTCCGATCGCCGCCGAAGCACGAGCGCGCCAGAGCGCGCCGGACGGGAGGATCCGCCATGCATCGTCGTACCCTGCTGGCCGCGCTGGCGGCCGCACCCCCGGCCGCGCCCGCCCTGGCCCAGGGCAGCGGGGGAGGCTTTCCCGACCGGCCGCTGACCATGGTGCTGGCCTTCCCGGCCGGCGGCGGCACCGATGTCGCGGCGCGGCCGCTGGCCAAGATCATGGAGCGCTACCTCGGCCAGCCGATCGCGGTGGTGAACCGCCCCGGCGCCTCCGGCGAGATCGGCTTCACCGAGCTCGCCCGCACCAGGCCCGACGGATACACCATCGGCTTCATCAATACGCCCACCATCGTCACCATCCCGATCGAGCGGCCGCAGGCGCGCTTCCGCCTCGACGACTTCGCCCCCGTCCTGAACATCGTGGACGACCCCGGCGCCATCTGGGTGCTGCCCGACAGCCCGATCCGCAGCGTCGCCGACCTGGTGGCGGAGGCGAAGAAGCGCCCGGGGCAGATCGCCTACGGCACCTCCGGCATCGGCTCGGACGACCACCTCGCCGTGCTGGCGCTGGAGCGGGTGACGGGGACGAAGTTCCTGCACATCCCCTTCGCCGGCGGCGCGCCGGTGCGCACCGCGACGCTGTCGAAGCAGATCGAGCTGGCGGTGACCAATATGGGCGAGGCGATCGGCGACTACCGGCAGGGGCTGTTCCGGCCCATCGGCCAGATGGGCACCGCGCGCTGGCCGGTGATGCCCGACGTGCCCACCTTCCGCGAGCAGGGCTTCGACGTGGTCGAGGGCTCGATGCGCGGCCTCGCCGCCCCGGCCGGCCTGCCGCGGCCGGTGCTGGAGCGGCTGGTCGAGGCCGCGCGCCAGGCGGCGGCGGACCCGGAATGGCAGGCGGTGGCGACCCAGCTTGCCCTGCCGCTCCGGCTGCTGGGCCCGGACGAGTTCCGCGCCGAACTGGTGGCGCTGCGGGCGCATTACGAGAAGCTCTGGGCGGCGCATCCCTGGCGGGACTGAGCCGCGCTCAATGCCGCGCCGAGTCCGATCCGGACGCCCGGCCTGCGGCGGTCATCCGGCCGAAGCCCTGATGAAGTCGATGAAGGCCCGGAGCGGGGCGGGCACCAGGCGACGCCCAGGATAATACAGGAAAGGTCCGGAGAAGGACGGCCACCAGGGCTCGAGGACAGCCTCCAGCGCACCGCTGTCGAGGTGTGGGCGCAGCCAGTCCTCGAAGAGGGTGATGATGCCGGTGCCGGCGATGGCGGCGTCCACGGCGAGATCGGTCGCCGCGCCGAGACTGACGAGCAGCGGCCCCCTGGGGTCGACCCGCACGACCTCGCCCTCCCGCTCGAACTCCCATGCGATCATAGTGCCGCTGGCGAAGCGGCCGCCGAGGCAGGCATGGCCGAGCAGGTCCCGGGGATGCTGCGGCTTGCCATGCCGGCGGAGATAGGCCGGGGAGGCGGCCGTGGCGAAGCGCTGGATGCGGGGCCCGATCGGCAGCGCGATCATGTCCGCCTCCAGCCGCTCGTCGTAGCGGATGCCGGCGTCGCAGCCGGCGGCCAGGACGTCCACGAAGCTGTCCTCGGCGATGACCTCCATCCGGATGTCGGGAAAGGCCGCGAGGAAGGGCGGCACGATGCGGGGCAGCACCAGGCGCGCCGCGCTGACCGGGACATTGAGCCGCAGCGTGCCCGCCGGCCGGTCGCGGAAGCCGTTGACCACGTCCAGCGCGGCGTCCACCTCGCCCAGCGCCGGGCCGAGCCGCTCCAGCAGGCGCGCACCCGCCTCGGTCGGCCGGACGCTGCGGGTGGTGCGATGCAGCAGCCTGACGCCGAGCCTGGCCTCCAGCCGGCGCACCGCCTCGCTGAGGCCCGAGGCGCTGGTGCCGGCCACCCGCGCGCCCTCGCGGAAGCCCCCGGCGCGCGCCACGGCGAGGAAGGCCTGGAGGTCGCCGAGATCGGCCCGCATTGTTCGCCATCTCGCACAGGGTGTGCGGATTGTACCCTGTTATCGCGCAGCGCAACAGGACGTAGCCAGGGGGCACCACGAAGGAGAGCCCCCATGACCAGCATCCATCAGGCCGGGACCTTTCGCCTTGGCAGCCGCCGCATGACGCGGCTCGGCTACGGCGCCATGCAGCTTGCCGGCCCCGGCGTGTTCGGGCCGCCCCGGGACCACGACGCGGCGCTTGCCGTGCTGCGCGAGGCGGTCGCCAGCGGCGTCGACCACATCGACACCAGCGACTTCTACGGCCCGCACGTCACCAACCAGCTCATCCGGGAGGCGCTGGCGCCCTATCCCGCCAACCTCACCCTCGTCACCAAGGTCGGCGCCCGGCGGGACGGGACGGGCGCCTGGCTCCCGGCCTTCTCGCGGGAGGAGTTGACCCGGGCGGTGCATGACAACCTGCGCCACCTCGGCCTCGAGGTGCTGGAGGTGGTCAACCTGCGCATCATGTTCGACGTCCATGGGCCGGCCGAGGGCTCGATCGAGGCACCGCTCACCGTGCTGGCCGAACTGCAGCGGCAGGGCCTGGTCCGCCATATCGGCCTCAGCAACGTCACGCCGGCGCAGGTGGCCGAGGGCCGCCGGCTCTGCGACATCGCCTGCGTGCAGAACCACTACAACCTCGCGCATCGCGGCGACGATGCGCTGATCGACGACCTCGCCCGCGCCGGCATCCCCTATGTCCCCTTCTTCCCGCTCGGCGGCTTCAGCCCGCTGCAATCCTCGGCCCTGTCGGAGGTGGCGGGCCGCCTGGGCGCCACGCCCATGCAGGTCGCGCTCGCCTGGCTGCTGCGCCGCTCGCCCAATATCCTGCTGATCCCCGGCACTTCCTCGGTGGCGCATCTGCGGGAGAACCTTGCCGCCGCCTCGCTCGTGCTGCCGGACGGGACGGTGGCGGTGCTGGACCGGATCGCGGCGGAGGGCGCGACGGCCTGACCGATCCCGGCCCGGTGGAGCCCGGCCTGCCGATGGCGGTCACGATCGCGCCCCTGCGCTTTCGCCCAGGCACGGCGCCCTCCCTGTGCGCCACGGCACTGTCGTAACCACTTCGTTTGCCTCACCCTCGGACCCAATCCGCCCGAGGGAGAGCCGCGCCCATGCCCACCCCGCCGCTCCGCGCCGCCCTGCTGGCCCTGCTTCTGCTCCTCGCGCCCGGCGCCCGGGCCGGGGAGGTCGCGTGGTGGGAGCCGCTCTGGCTCCAGCCGCCGGGCGCGGATGTCCCCTTCCCTGCCCTGCTCAGCCTGCCCGCCGGCTGGCAGCCGGGCGATGCGGCCGTCGTCCTGCTGCCGGACGGCCCCGCGCCCACGCCGCTCCGCCTGCGGCTGGTCGAGGCGCTGCTGGCCGCCGAGGCCGCGGTGCTGGAACTCGACCCGCACGCCGCCCGCGCCGGCGTGCCGGGCCTCTCGCCCGTCGCCGCGCTGCCGCCCGCCGATGCCGGGCCGGCGCTGCGGGCGGCCCTGCAGGCCCTGCAGGCGGAGACCGGGGCCGGCCTGCTGGTCGCCATCGGCCTCGGCCCGGCCGGGGAGACCGCCTTGCGCGCGGCCGAGGAGCCGGCGCCGTCGCTCGCCGCCGCGGCGGCGCTCGGCGGACCGCTCCGCATCGCCGCCGGCGCGCCGCCTGCCGCGGGCCAGCGCTGGGACCTGCGCGCCCCGCTGCTCTGCGCCCTGCTGGCGGGCGCGGCGGAGGAGCCGGCGGCGCGCGGCCGGTGCGAGGGCGCGCTGCTTGGCCCGCCGGCGCGGCGGCCAGCCCTCGCGCGGCTTGACCCGGCCCCGCCGCGCTCCCCATAAGCCTCCCATGCAGCGTTGGGCGCATCGCAGCGGCAGCGGCCGAATTCCTGGCCCGGTCCTCGCCTGAGGCGGTCTTCCCGCCAGGCCGGGGCCGGGACCTCTCCGCGCGCATCCACCGCTCCGCCGGCGCCAGGCCGCCGCGGCCAGGAATCCAAGCCATGAACGACGCACCCGCCGAAGCCCCCGCCCGCGACTACCGCGGCACCGTCTTCCTGCCCGAGACCCCCTTCCCCATGCGCGGCGACCTGCCGAAGCGGGAGCCGCAATGGCTCGAGCGCTGGCAGCGCATCCGGCTCTGGGAGAGGCTGCGCGAGCAGTCGAAGGGGCGGGAGACGTTCGTCCTGCATGACGGCCCGCCCTATGCAAACGGCCCGCTGCATATCGGCCACGCGCTGAACAAGATCCTGAAGGACGTGATCAACCGCGCCGCGCAGATGGCCGGCCGCGATGCCGACTACGTCCCGGGCTGGGACTGCCACGGCCTGCCGATCGAGTGGAAGATCGAGGAGGAGTACCGGAATCCCAAGGGCAAGTACCAGGGCGGCCGCAACAAGGACGACGTCCCGGTGCTGGAGTTCCGCGCGGAGTGCCGCGCCTATGCCGAGCACTGGCTGGGCGTGCAGCGGGAGGAGTTCCAGCGCCTCGGCGTCCTCGGCGACTGGGCCGGGCGCTACGCCACCATGGACCTGCCGAGCGAGGCCGCGATCGTGCGGGAAATCGGCAAGTTCCTGATGAACGGCTCGCTCTATCGCGGCCTGCGGCCCGTCATGTGGAGCCCGGTCGAGAAGACCGCGCTGGCCGAGGCCGAGATCGAGTACCACGACCATGTCTCGCCGACGCTCTGGGCGCGCTTCCGCGTCCGGCAGGCGGCGGCGGAGGACCTGGTCGGCGCCTCGGTCGTGATCTGGACCACGACGCCCTGGACCATCCCCGCCAACCGCGCCATCGCCTATGGCGAGGAGATCGACTACGCGCTGGTGCATGTCGAGGGGGTGGCCGAGGGCAGCCACCTGGTCCCGGGCGAGCGGCTGCTGGTCGCCCTGCCGCTGCTGCCGCAATTCGAGAAGGACGCGAAGCTCGGCGCGCATACCGTCCGGCGCGTGCTGAAGGGCGCGGAGCTGGCCGGCGCGGTCGCGGCGCATCCGATGGCGACGGCGAATTTTACCGCGGCGCTCGGGGTCGACAGCGCCGTGCTGGCGCAGGCGCGGCTGAAGGCGGCGGGCGTCGACGAGAAGGTGGTCGGCGGCTACGACTTCCCGGTGCCGCTGCTGCCCGGCGATTTCGTGACGACCGAGGCCGGCACGGGCTTCGTCCACATCGCGCCGAGCCATGGCGAGGACGACTTCAACCTCGGCCGCGCGCATGGCCTGCCGGTGCCGGAGACGGTGGGCGACGACGGCACCTTCACCCGGCAGGCGGCCGGCTTCACCGGCCTGCATGTCTTCAAGGCGCATGACGCCATCTACGCCGCCTGCGCGGCGGCCGGCACGCTGGTGGCGAAGGCGAAGCTGACGCACAGCTACCCGCATAGCTGGCGGTCGAAGAAGCCGGTGATCTTCCGCGCGACACCGCAATGGTTCATCGCCATGGACGACGGCAACCGCATCCGGGAGAAGGCGCTGGCCGCGATCGACGCGACCTATTTCGTCCCCGACCAGGGCCGCAACCGCATCGGCAGCATGGTCGCGGCACGGCCGGACTGGTGCATCAGCCGCCAGCGCGCCTGGGGCGTGCCCATCGCCGTCTTCGTCGAGAAGGCGACCGGCGAGGTGCTGCGCGACCCCGCCGTCATGCAGCGCATCGTCGATGCCTTCACGGTGGAAGGCGCGGATGCCTGGTACCAGCCGGGCGCCGCTTCCCGCTTCCTGAATGGTGATGCCGGCTCCGCCGGCGGGGGCGAGGGACGCAACCCTGCCGACTACGAGCAGGTCATGGACATCGTCGACGTGTGGTTCGAGAGCGGGAGCACCCATTCCTTCGTCCTGCCCGACCACAGCCTGCCCTTCCCGGCCGACCTCTACCTCGAGGGCTCCGACCAGCATCGCGGCTGGTTCCATTCCTCGCTGCTCGAGAGCGTCGGGACCAGGGGCGTCGCGCCCTTTAAGTCGGTCCTGACGCATGGCTTCGTGCTCGACGAGCAGGGCCGCAAGATGTCGAAGTCGCTGGGCAATACCACCGCCCCGCAGGATGTGCTGAAGCAGTACGGCGCCGATATCCTGCGGCTCTGGGTGATGAACTCCGACACCTCGGACGACCTGCGCATCGGGCCGGAGATCCTGAAGCAGCAGGCGGAGCTCTATCGGCGCATCCGCAACACGCTGCGCTGGCTGCTCGGCAACCTCGCCGGCTTCGAGGAGGCGGAGATCGTCCCCTATGCCGAGCTGCCGGAGCTGGAGCGCTGGGTGCTGCACCGGCTGACGGAGCTGAACGCCAAGGTCTGCGCCGCGGCCGACCCGGACAGCCCGACGCGCTTCGACTGGACCGGCGTGGTGCCGGAGATCCACAACTTCTGCTCGACGGACCTCTCGGCCTTCTACTTCGACATCCGCAAGGACGCGCTCTACTGCGATGCGCCGGACAGCCACCGGCGGCGCAGCGCGCGGACGGTGCTGGACGTGCTGCACCGCTGCCTCTGCGCCTGGCTGGCGCCGGTGCTGGTCTTCACCGCGGAGGAAGCCTGGCTGGCCCGCTTCGCGGACGAGGAAGGGAGCGTCCACCTGACCGACTTCCCGCTGGTGCCGGAGGGCTGGAAGGACGAGGCGCTGGCGGCGCGCTGGGCCGCCATCCGGCAGTTCCGCCGCAGCGTCACCGGCGACATCGAGGAGAAGCGCCGCGCCGGCACCATCGGCTCCTCGCTGCAGGCGAAGGCGCTGCTGCGCTTTGCCGAGGGCGACGCCGCCGACGTGCTCTCACCCGCCGAATGGGAGGAGGTGCTGATCGTCTCCCAGGCCGAGGTCGCGCGCGCGGCCGAGACCGGCGAGACGGTGGAGGTCGCCCCCGGCGCCAAATGCGACCGCTGCTGGCGCGTCCTGCCGGAGGTCGGCTTCTCGAAGAAGCACCCGACGCTCTGCCGCCGCTGCGAGGCGGTGGTCGAGGCCCGGGGAGCCTGACGCCTTGAGCGCGACGACCACCGCCGCGGCCCCGGTCCGCGGCGGCCTCCGCCTCGGCCTGCTCGCCGCCCTCCTGCTGCTCGCCGCCGACCAGGCGAGCAAGTGGTGGATCCTGGAGGGCCTCCGCCTGCCGGAGCTGCGGAGCGTCCCGCTGCTGGCCGCGGGGCCGCTCGGCCTCGACCTCACCATGGTCTGGAACCGCGGCGTGACCTTCGGCCTGCTCTCGGGCGAGGGGCCGCTGAACCATGTCCTGCTGGCGCTGCTCGCCGCCGCCATCGCCGCCTTCCTGCTGCGCTGGCTGGCGCGGGCGGAGACGCGGCCGGTCGCCGTGGCCCTCGGCGCCGTCATCGGCGGCGCCATCGGCAATGTCATCGACCGGCTGCGCTTCGGCGCGGTGGTCGACTTCATCCATGCCCATGCCTGGGGCTGGAGCTGGTACGTCTTCAATGTGGCCGACGCCGCCATCGTCTGCGGCGTCGCGGTGCTGATCGCCGACGCGCTGCTGCGGCGCCCCGCGCCGGGCTGAACGCGGCCGGCGCCGGAAAAGCGAGACAGCGCCTCCCGCGCCGGGCGGCGCTGGCCTAGTCTGGCCGCATGGACCCTGAGGACCGCGCCCCGCCGGAGCGGGCGCATAGCGAACCGGGCGACGCGCCCTTCCTGCAGGCCATCGGCCAGCGCCTGCGCACGGCCCGCGCCCGCCGCGGCGTGACGCGCCGCGACCTCTCCCGCCGCAGCGCGGTCAGCGAGCGCTACATCGCGCAGCTCGAATCCGGCACGGGCAACATCTCCGTCCTGCTGCTGCGGCGGATCGCCCGGGCGCTGGGCATCGGCGCCGAGGAGCTGGTCGCGGAGCGGCCGGAGCGCAGCGTCGAGCGCCTGCTGCTGGAGCAGGTGGTGGCGCAACTGCCGGAATCCCGCCTGGCCGAGGCCCGCGCGCTGCTGCAGGCGCGCTTCGGCCGGCAGGAGGCGCAGTCGCGCGGCCGGCGCGTCGCGCTGATCGGGTTGCGCGGTGCCGGCAAGTCCACGCTCGGGCGGCTGCTGGCGCAGAAGCTCGGCATCGGTTTCGTCGAGCTGGACCGGGAGGTGGAGCGGGAGGGCCGCATGGAACTCTCCGACATCTTTGCCAGCCAGGGCCAGGACGGCTTCCGCCGCCTGGAACGGGCGGCCCTGCAGCGCCTGGTGCGGGAAGGCACGCCGGCAGTGATCGCGGCCGGCGGCGGCATCGTGGCGGAGGCGGAGACCTTCGAGTTCCTGCTCGACACCTGCGCGACGGTCTGGCTGCGGGCGAGCCCGGAGGAGCACATGCGCCGGGTGCAGGACCAGGGCGACCTGCGGCCCATGCGCGACAACAAGCGGGCCATGGACGACCTGCGCGCCATCCTGGCGAGCCGCGAGGCGCTCTATGCCAAGGCGGACTTCACCGTGGACACCAGCGGCCGGACAGTGGAGGAGAGCCTGCGGGCGCTGCTGGCGCTGCCGGGCGTGACCTTGGCGGAGGCGGGATAGCGAAGGAGGGGCATCCCTGCCGGGGGTCAGGCGCCCCCTGGACCGGCCTGGGTCTGGCACGCCCCCAGCGCGTCTTCCGCCGCCAGCGCCGCCGCGAACCGCTCCGGCGCCGGGACGGGCTTCATGGCCGCCGCCTCCACGAAGACGCAGGCCAGCACCGCCTCGTAGACTAGGCGCTCGCCGATTCGGCCGGTGACCGCGAAGCGCAGCGAGGAACGGCCGCGGTTCACCAGCCGCACTTCGCTGTCCAGCACGTCGCGCGGCGTCACCGGGCTCCGGAAATCCATCGAGGCATGCACGAAGGGCGTGCCGATGCCGAGGTCGACATTCATCTCGTACCAGCCGCAGCCCAGCCGCTCCTGGAACCAGCGTTCCAGCGCCTCCATGGCGAAGTCGAGGAAGCGCGCGGTATAGGCAATGCGCGCCGCATCCGTCTCGCCCCAGAGGATACGACGGCTATGGACGAAAGGCACGCCATGGGCCGTCCGATTCACGCCTGCGGTACTCGGCTCCGCCTCCGCCCTTCGGCGATCGGGCGGCTCAGTAGGTCTCGACATGGTAGCGTCCCTGCTCGCGCATGCCGGCGCGCAGCGCGTGCCAGTCGATCCCATGCTCCCGCCCGATGGCGGCGAAGGCCTCCTCCACGCCGGTCTCGAGGCCGCGCAGCCCGCAGACATAGATATGGGTGGTGGGCTTGCGCAGCAGCGCGGCCACTTCCTCGGCCTGCGCGCGCAGCCGGTCCTGCACGTATTCCTTCGGCGCCTCGGGCAGCCGGCTGAAGACCAGGTGTTGCGAGAGCACGGCGGCCGGCACCTTCTGCAGCGGGCCGAAATAGGGCAGTTCCTGCGGCGTGCGCGCCCCGAAGAACAGGTGCAGCCGGCCGCGGCCCTGGGTGCCGAGCCGCCGGCGCCGCTCGGTGAAGGCGCGGAAGGGCGCGGCGCCGGTGCCGGTGCAGAGCATCAGGATGTCCGCCTCCGGGTCGTCCGGCATCAGGAAGGTGGCGCCGAAGGGACCGATGACCTCGACCGTGTCGCCGAGCGCCAGGTCACAGAGGTAGTTGCTGGCGATGCCACGGAAGACCGAGCCGTCCGGCTGAGGTTCCGCCACGCGCTTGACGGTCAGCGCCAGGTTGTTGGTGTTCGGCCGCTCCCCGTCGCGCGCGCTGCAGATGGAGTAGAGCCGCATGGCATGCGGCCGGCCGTTGGCATCGGTGCCGGACGGGACGATGCCGATGCTCTGTCCCTCCAGCACCGGGAAGGGCACGGTGCCGAAATCGAGGATGATGTGGTGCACGTCGCTGCCCGTGCCGGCCTTGGTGACGCGGATATTGCCCGTCACCTTCGCCGTCGCGGGACCGGCGCGGTTGAACAGGTTCACCCGCGGCTTGCTGGCCGAGGCCGGGGCACGCGCCGCGCCGCCCGCGCCCTTATGGGCATCGGCGAGCAGCGCGGCGGCTTCCTCGTCCAGCGCGTCGACCGCCGGCTCGGCCAGCGCCGGCCGGGGCGGCAGTTCCTGCCAGGAGAACTGCTCTTCGATGCTGAAGGGTGCGCCCACCTGGAACCAGTTGTCGATCGCGCCCGTCGGGCAGGGCGAGACGCAATCCATGCAGTGGTTGCAGGTGCCGGCATCGACGACGTAGTTGTTGTCGTCATGCGTGATGGCGCCGATGGGGCAGGTCGCCTCGCAGGTGTTGCAGCGGATGCAGATCTCCGGGTCGATGAGGTGCTGCTTCAGCCCCGCCGTCGCCTGCGAGCCGTCCATGATGTGCCCCTTACGAGTTCCAGAGCTTCACGTATTCGAAGTCGCCCGGCTTGTTGTCGATGCCGACCTTGGGCGGCGCGATCCAGGAGGCATAGGCGCCCGCCTTGTCCACCGGCGTCATCAGCCCGGTGATGTAGAGCTTGTCGTCGGCGGAGGGCAGCCAGCGGTCGCGGTTCGCCGCCCAGGTCGCCGCATCGATCACCCGCCCCTCGGGATCGGCATGGATGCCGGAGAACTCGCCGATCTTCCGGTTGAAGGCGACATGCGGCAGGGTCAGGCGGAAGTCGATGCCGGCCTTCTCGATCACCTTGTTCCAGCGGCCGACGCCGCCCTGGCAGTCCTGCACGTAGTCGTCGCGCAGCCGCATGTTCAGTGCCGAGAGCGCCGGGACCGCCTCGTTCACGATCGCGCCGTCCTTGCAGCGCAGCACCGGATAGGTCGCGTCCAGCAGGCGGTGGTCGTCGTCGATCTTGTCCTCGCGGTAGCGGCCCTTGAGGCCGGCATTGTAGGCATTCGCCGCGTTGGTGGAGACCTCGCTGCCGAAGAGGTCGAGCGTCAGGGTGAAGTGCAGGTTCAGCTTGCGCTGCAGCGCCGGCAGGTCGACCACACCGAGGACGCGGATGCGCTCCACGTCGTAGGGGTCGCCGATGCCGGCCTCCTTCATCGCCTGGCAGGTGCGTTCCACGATGCGCTGCACGCCGGTCTCGCCGACGAACATGTGGTGCGCTTCCTCGGTCAGCATGAAGCGGCAGGTGCGCGACAGCGGGTCGAAGCCCGACTGCGCCAGCGCCTCGAGCTGCATCTTGCCGTCGCGGTCGGTGAAGAAGGTGAACATGAAGAAGCTCACCCAGTCCGGCGTCTCCTCGTTGAAGGCGCCGAGCATGCGCGGGCTGTCCTCGTTCCCGCTGCGGCGGCGGAGCAGCTCCTCCGCCTCCTCGCGCCCGTCCTTGCCCATGTATTTCTGCAGCAGGTAGACCATGGCCCAGAGGTGCCGGCCTTCCTCGACATTCACCTGGAACAGGTTGCGCATGTCGTAGAGGCTGGGCGCGGTCTTGCCGAGGAAGCGCTGCTGCTCGACCGAGGCCGGCTCGGTATCGCCCTGGATCACCATCAGGCGGCGGAGCATGCCGCGGTACTCGCCCGGCACCTCCTGCCAGGCAGGCTCGCCCTTGTGCTGGCCGAAGCCGATCTTCCGATCGGGCACGGCGGGCGCCAGCAGGATGCCCCATTTGTATTCGGGCATCCGGACGTAGTCGAACTTCGCCCAGCCCTTCGGGTCCACGGAGATGGCGGTGCGGAGGTACACCAGGCTCTCCTGGAAGCCCTCCGGCCCCATGTCCTTCCACCAGTCGATATAGCCGGGATGCCAGGTTTCCAGCGCCTTGCGCACGCGCGCATCGGCGTTGAGGTCCACGTTGTTCGGGATCAGGCCGTCATAGTTGACGTTCATGCCGTCGGGCATCTGGTCGTCTCCTCTAGACGCGGGCGCGGTCGAAAGTGGGCTGGATGCCGGTGCCGTAGAGCTTCAACGCCCCGGTCTCCCCGACCGAGTTCGATCGCTGGAAGATCCAGTTCTGCCAGGCGGTGAGGCGGCCGAAGATGCGGGTCTCCATCGTCTCCGGCCCGACGAAACGGAGATTGGCCTCCATCCCCGTCAGCGCGTCGGGCGAGAAGCTGGCGCGCTCCTCCAGCAGGATGCGCACCTCGTCGTCCCAGTCGGTCTCGTCATAGGCGATCGTGACCAGGCCGAGCGCTTCGGCCTCTTCCGCCTCGATCGCCTCGCCGATCCTCGCCTGTGCCGTGCCGACGCTCTCGGGCTCGCCGTAGAAGCGCGCCTGCAGCCGGGTCAGGCCGTTCGCCATGGGATAGGCGCCGAAGTTCAATGGCGAGAGCGTCAGCCTCGCCGGCGGCCGGTTGTCGCCGCCGCGGGTGCCGATCAGCATGATGCCGCGGTCGGCGGCGAAGGCCAGCTCCGCCAGGGTGCCGGCGAAGCAGCTTCCGGGCTCGAGCAGCGCGACGAGGCTGCGGCTGGTCACGTCCACCCGCTTGAACAGGCGCTTCAGGTAGAGCCGCACCTCGCGGATGAACCAATCCGTCGCGTGCGTCTCGAGGAAGGCATCATGCGCCAGCACCTGCGCCGCATCGCCCTCGGTCTTCAGCAGCCAGAGGCCGAGCTCCGGCTCGTTCAGCCGGAGGTGCAGGATGGCATCGTCCAGTTCCCGCGCCATGCGCAGGGGCCAGAAGCCGGCGTCCTTCGCGGCTTCCAGCGTCGCCGGTGGCGCGGATGCCGGGCCATGGACGGTGATGGTGGCGCGGCGGCCGGCGCGGTCGAGCTCCGCGGTCACCGTGCTCCAGCGGATGGTGTCGCCGTCGCGGCTGCGCTCGAGCGGCGTCATCGCCACGCCGCGCGCGTCGCGCGGCCGGTCGCTGCGGGCGGCGAGCTCGGCGGCGCGCTCGGCGACGCGCCTCTCCCAGGCGGAGGGCGGCACCACCTCGTCCACCAGCCGCCACTCCACCGCGCGCTTCCCGCGCACGCCTTCCTCGACCGAGCAGAAGACATCCGCCAGGTCGCGCCGCACGCGGCGCTTGTCGGTCACGCGCGTCAGCCCGCCGGTGCCGGGCAGCACCGCCAGCAGCGGCGTCTCCGGCAACGCGACCGAGGAGCGGCGGTCGTCGATCAGCATGATGTGCTCGCAGGCGACAGCCAGTTCATAGCCGCCGCCGGCCGCCGGGCCGTTCACCGCGCAGAGCCAGGTCTGCCGGGAATGCTCCGTCGCGTCCTCGATGGCGCAGCGCGTCTCGTTGGTGAATTTGCAGAAATTCACCTTGTGGCCGTGGCTGGCCTTGCCGAGCATGCGGATATTCGCGCCGGCGCAGAAGACGTTGTCCTTGCCCGAGCGCAGCACGACCGCGCCCACTTCGGGATGCTCGAAGCGCAGCCGCTGGATGGCATCGGCCAGCTCAATATCGACGCCCAGGTCGTAGGAATTGAGCTTCAGCTCATAGCCTTCGAACAGCCTGGCATTGGCATCGACATCCATGACGAGATGCGCGACCGGGCCATGGAACTCGAGGCGCCAGTGCCGGTAGAGCGCAGGCTCGGTGCGGAAATCGATCTCGGGCATGCGGCGTCCTCCCGGGGCGTCGTCCTTGGGTTATGATTTATAATGCATTTCGCCGTCGCACGGCAAGCCGACATGCAATATTGTTCCTATTCGGCGGGGCGGAAGAGCCGGTCCGAAAATTCCCGCACCGCCGCCAGCACGGCCTCCGGCGCCTCGGCCTGCGGCGTGTGGCCGATGCCGGGCAGCAGCAGCACCTCCACGGGGCAATAGGCCTCGCGCTCCAGCACCTGCAGTTGCGCCGCGGTGCCGTAGGGGTCGGCCTCGCCCTGGATCGCCAGGACCGGCACGCGGATATGCGCGATGTCCGGCAGCAGGTCGAAGGCGGCGGGGAAGCCGGGATCCAGCCAGGCGCCGTTCCAGCCGCGGAAGGCGACGTCCACGTCGCGGTGGTGGCGCGCGAGGCGGGCACGCAGGTCGCCCTCCTCGTAGCGCCGTCGCGCCTCGGCGATCGCCGCCAGCCCGGCGGTCTCGGTGAAGAAATGCGGCGCCAGCAGCACCAGCCCCTGCACGCGGAAATCCTGGACGGAGCCGGCATGGATGGCGGCGATGGAGCCGCCATCGGAATGCCCCAGCAGCAGGCCGCGGCGAAGCCCGATGGTGTCCAGCACCTGCGGCAGCACCTCCCGCGCCTCCCGCTGCATGTAGTCCAGCGGCCGCGGCAGCGGCACCGGGTCGGAGCCGCCATAGCCGAAGCGGGAGAAGGCGAAGACGCCGCAGCCCGTCGCCGCCTGCAGCCGCGCCGGGAAGTCGCGCCAGAGGCCGAGGCTGCCCAGCCCCTCATGCAGCAGCACGATGGTCGGCGCCGCCTCCGGCCCCGGCCCCCACCAGCCCGTCTCCAGCCGTCCCTCCGCCAGCAGGATCTCGCCCGGCGTCATCCCAGCGCCGCCCGCAGCCGGAAGCGCTGGATCTTGCCGGTCGCGGTCTTCGGCAATTCCTCCACCACCTCCACCCAGCGCGGGTATTTCCAGGCGCCGGCCCGGGCCTTCACCGTCTCCTTCATCGCCTCCAGCAGCGCCGTATCGGCCGCGACGCCCGGCTTCAGCACCAGGAAGGCCATGGGCTTCACCAGCCCGTCGGCATCCTCGCGCCCCACCACCGCCGCCTCCTGCACCGCCGGATGGGTCATCAGCGCCGCCTCCACCTCGAAGGGAGAGACCCAGATGCCGCTGACCTTGAACATGTCGTCGGCGCGGCCCTGGTAGCGGTAGAAGCCGTCCGCCTCCCGCACGTATTTGTCGCCGGTGCGCGTCCATTCGCCCAGGAAGGTGCGGCGGGACTTCTCCCGCTGGTTCCAGTAGCCCTCGGCGGCGGAGGGGCCGCGGACCAGCAGCTCGCCGATCTCGCCAGGCGCCACCTCCCGCTCATGCTCGTCCACGATCCGCAACTCATAGCCCGGCACCGCCACGCCGCTGGTGCCGTAACGCAGCAGGTCGGGCCGGTTACTCAGGAAGATGTGCAGCATCTCCGTGCTGCCGATCCCGTCAAGGATCGCGGCGCCGACCACCTCCTCCCAGCGCAGGCCGACATGCTCCGGCAGCGCCTCCCCGGCCGAGATGCAGAGGCGCAGGCGCTCCGACCCCGCCCCGCGACCGAGCGCCGGGCTCGCCAGCATGGCGGCATAGAGCGTCGGCACGCCGCAGAAGATCGTCGGCTGCCGGTCCCGCATCACGCCGATCACCGCATCGGGCGTCGGCCGGTCCGGCAGCAGCACCGCGGTGGCGCCGACCGACATCGGGAAGGTCAGCGCATTGCCCAGGCCATAGGCGAAGAACAGCTTGGCCGCGGAATAGACCAGGTCCCCGGCGCGGATGCCGAGCACGTCAGAGGCATAGGTCTCGGCCGTCGCGCGCAGGCTGCCATGGACATGCTTCGCGCCCTTCGGCGCGCCGGTGGAGCCGGAAGAATAGAGCCAGAAGGCCACCTCGTCGGGGCTCGCCGGCACCGGCCGCGGCGCGGCGGGACCCGCGGCAACGAAGCCGGCGAAGTCGCGCGCGCCGGCCGGCAGGCCCGTCTGCGGCGCGCCGTCCAGCCCCGCCACCAGCACCAGCCGCAGATCGGGCGCGGCGGCGACGACATCGCGCAGCGCGGCGAAGCACGGCGCCGAGACGCACAGCACCTCCGCCCGGCTGTCGGCCAGCATATAGGCCACCTGTTCCGGGGTCAGCAGCGTGTTCACCGGCACCGGCACCACGCCCGCCCGCATGGCGCCCAGGAAGGCCACGGGAAAATCCACGGTGTCGAGCATGAGCATCAGCATCCGCCGCTCCCGCCCGATGCCGGCGGCGGAGAGCGCGCCGGCGAAGCGCGCGCTTGCCTCGGCCAGGGCCGCGTAGGTCAGGCTGCGATGCGGGTCGAGGAAGGCCGCCCGCGCGCCGCGGCCCTCGGCGACGTGGCGGTCCAGCAGCCAGGAGACCGCGTTGCCGTCCTGCGTTACGCTCATCTTCGCCTCCCGATTGGAGGGGGCTTTGCCCCCTCCAAGCCACCCCCACCAGGGGTCAAGCGACCCCTGGACCGGCCTGAGTTACACGCCGAGCAACCGATGCATCGTCCCTTCCTCCGCACGCAGAGCGTCGGGAGGGCCGCGCCAGGCGACCACGCCCTTCACCAGGATCTCCGCACGGTCGATCAGCGACAGGATCGCCGCGACAGTCTTGTCCACCACGATCACCGCGACGCCCGCCTCCCGCACCGTGCGGAGCACCGCCCAGATGCCGTCGCGCACGATCGGCGCGAGGCCCTCCGTCGCCTCGTCCAGGATCAGCAGGCGGGGGCTCGTCATCAGCGCGCGGCCAGGTGCAGATCGACCGTGGCGGCGATGTTCTCGCCGAGTGCGGCACAGGTGCCGGAGAAGGGCAGCCTCAGGCCTAGGCGGAGCGCGCCGTCCTGCGCCGAGGCCGATGGGGCGAGCGCGGCCAGGCCACCCGGCACGAGCCCGCCCAGGTTCTGGCGGGTGATCAGACTGCCCCGGTCGCGCATTGTGTTTGCCTCCCCCACCGCCCCTGTCCCGGGGCGTGCCGCAGCATGGCCAATGCCCGGCGAAGCTGCAACATTTTGCAGGCATCGGCGGGTCATTTCGGTCCTTGCCGCATGATCCTGCATTATGTTTCATGACACAAGGCGTCCGCAGCCGGCGCCGGCATGGAGGGTCCGATGACCGCGCAGGCGCATGCGCCGCTGCTCGCGCGGCCGCGGCGGGCGGAGGCTCCTCCCGCAGCGTCGCCCATGCGATGCTGCTGCTCGAGCCGCCTTTCCCCGATGCGGGGGGAGGTGACGGACAGGGGCCCGCGCAAGCTGCGGGCGGTCCAGGCGCGGCGGGCGGCGGCGCTCGCGCGGCTCTACGACAATACAGATCCGGAGGTCATGACGCCATGAACGTCGCGCTCACTGCCGAAGCCCCCGACTGGACCCGTTATGCCGAGGGCGCGATCGTCGAGCGCTTCGCCGATGCGACGCTGGTCGCCGGCGCGCGCACGCCCTTCGTCGACTACAACGGCGCGCTGGCCCTGGTCTCGCCGACCGATCTCGGCATCCATGCGGCGCGGGCGGCGATCGCGCGGGCCGGGATCGACCCGGCACGGATCGGCACCACCATCGCCGGCAACTGCACCCAGGCGAGCTTCGACGCGCTCTTCTTTGCCCGCCATATCGGGCTCTATGCCGGGATGCCGGACGACCGGCCGGCGCATGGCGTGCAGCGGCTCTGCACCACGGGATTCGAGGCGATCGCGCAAGGCGCGCGCGCGACCAGCGCCGGCCAGGTGGAGGCGGCGCTCTGCGTCGGCACGGAGAGCATGAGCCGCGCCCCGGTCGCCTCCTACACCTCCCGCGGCGGCTTCGCGTTGGGGCAGGTGGAGTTCAAGGATTTCCTGTGGGAGGCGCTCTACGACACCGGCTGCGCCACGGCGATGGGCGGCACGGCGGAGAACCTGGCGCGGCTGCACGGCGTGACGCGGGAGGAGACGGATGCCTATGCCGCGGCGAGTTTCTCCCGCGCGATCGCGGCCGTGGAAGCGGGCCGCTTCGCCGAGGAGATTGCGCCCGTCACCGAGCAGGTCTTCGAGGGCAAGGGCCTGAAGCCGCGCAAGCTCTCCCTGCCCCGGAAGGTGGCGCAGGTGGCGCAGGACACGCATATCCGCCCGACGCCGATCGAGGCGCTGGCGAAGCTGAAGCCGGTCTTCGGCGGGGTGCAGACCGGCGGCAACAGCAGCGCCATCGTGGATGGCGCGGCGGCCGTCGTGGTGACGACGGGCAGGGTGGCGGCGAGCCTCGGCGGCGGCGCGGCGCCGCTCGGGCGCGTGGTCGCGGCCTCCGCCGCGGGCGTGCCGGCGGAGGTGATGGGCATCGGCCCGGTGCCGGCGACCATCGCGCTGCTGCGCCATCTCGGCCTCCGGACGGAGGACGTGGACCTCTTCGAGATCAACGAGGCCTTCGGGGCGCAGGCCGAGAGCGTGCGGCGCGCGCTCGGCGTGCCGCACGACCGCTTCAACGTGAATGGCGGGGCCATTGCCTTCGGCCATCCGCTGGCGGCGACGGGCCTGCGCTGCGTGCTCTCGGTGATGCTGGAACTGCGCCGGCGCGGGTTGAAGCGCGGCATCGCCGGCGCCTGCGCCGGTGGCGGCCAGGGCATGGCGGTGCTGGTCGAGGTCGCCTGAGCGACTGGCGATGACGCCGACTCATGGGTTCCAAGGGCCTTAAGCCCTTGGCAGGGGGAGCGCGAGGGGGACGGCGTCCCCCTCGCCGCCACCCGAAGGCTGCCAGGCCCCGCTGCGCCGGCGGTGCGCCCGCCGCGTTTCCTGCCGGGACGGCCGGGCGCGGGCGCCGTTTGACCCCGGTCATGGCCACGCGCCCACCCAGGGGGTCCAAGGAAGGCGGGACAGGTCAGGTCGCGCAAGCATGCCAGCACCCGAGGCGCAGCCGCCTCCGGAGACGGAGCCCAGGTCCGGGCAGGCCCCGGCGGCGGAGGCGCATCTGCCCGTGCCCGTCGCCGCCGGGCCGCCCAGCCTGCCTGCCCCGCATCCGGTCCCGCACCGGCGGCCCTGGCGCGCGGCGCTGCTCGGCCTGCTGCTGCTCGCCGGCGCCGGCTACCTCGCCATGCCGCGCCTGCTGGGGCCGGAGGTGCCGGCGATGCCGGTCCTGCGCGGCCATCTGGTGCAGAGCGTGGTCGCCACCGGCCGGGTGGAGAACCCGCACCGGGTCAGTGTCGGCACCCAGATCGCCGGCACCGTCGCCGCCATTCCGGTGGAGCGCGGGCAGTCCGTCGCGGCCGGCCAGCTCCTCATCCAGCTCGACGACCGGGAGGCGCGGGCCACGGCCGAGCAGGCCGAGGCGGCGCTGTCCCAGGCCGAGGCGCGGATCCGGCAGATCCGCGACCTGACGCTGCCCGCCGCGGAGCAGTCGCTCCGCCAGGCCGATGCGGTGCTGGACGCCGCGCGGCAGGCCTATGGCCGGACGGAGCGGCTGCAGGCCGGCGGCTTCGCCACCCCCGCCCAGCTCGACGAGGCGCGGCGCGCCCTCTTCGTCGCCGAGGCGGTGGCGCGCGGCGCCCGGCTGCAGGTGGAGAACAACCGCCCCGGCGGGACGGAGACCGGGCTGGCCGAGACCACGCTGCGCCAGGCGAAGGCGACGCTCGGGGTCGCCCGGACGCGGCTCGACTACACGCGCATCGCCGCGCCGGTCGCCGGCACGCTGATCCGGCGGGACGTGGAGCCGGGCGACGCGGTGCAGCCGGGCCGCGTGCTGATGCTGCTCTCCCCGGCCGAGCCGACCGAGATCGTCCTCCAGCTCGACGAGCGGAACCTGGGCCTGGTCCGGGTCGGCCAGACCGCGACGGTCGCCGCGGATGCCTATCCGGACCGGCCCTTCCCCGCCCTGCTCGGCTACGTCAACCCGGGCGTGGATGCGACGCGCGCCTCGGTAGAGGTGCGGCTGCGCGTGCCGGCGCCGCCCGCCTTCATGCGCCAGGACATGACCGTCTCGGCCGATATCCTGGTGGCGGAGCGTGCCGGGGCGCTGATCCTGCCGGCGGAGGCGCTGCTGCCCGGTCCCGCCACCCTCGTGGTGCGGGACGGCCATGTCCATCGCCGGCCGCTGCGCCTCGGCCTGCAGGGCCGCCGCGGCGTCGAGGTGCTGGACGGGCTGCAGGAGGGCGACCTGGTCCTGCCCGCGAGCCTCGCCGCCGGGCTGCAGGACGGCGCCCGGGTGCGGCCAAGGACGCCATGAAGCGCTGGCTGCCCTTCGAGGCGATCGCGGCGCTCCGCTTCCTGCGGGAGGGACGGATGCAGACGGGCTTCATCCTGGCCGGCGTGACCATCGGCGTCGCCGTCATCGTCTTCCTCTCCGGCCTGCTGGCCGGGCTGCAGGCCAATTTCATCCGGCGCGTCCTCACCTCCCAAGCGCAGATCGTGCTGCTGCCGCCGGAGGAGGTGGCGCGGCCGCAGCGGGCCGATGGACCGGACCTGGTGGCGGATCCGCTGGTGCAGCGGCCGGCGCAGCGGCTGCGCTCCATCGACCAGTGGCAGGCGATCCTCGGCACGCTCCGCGGCATGCCGGAGATCGGCGTCGCCGCCCCGGTCGCCAGCGGCTCGGCGCTCGCCCTGCGGGGAGAGGCGAGCCGGTCGGTCGGCGTCATCGGCGTGGAGCCGGACCCCTGGTTCCAGGTGGTCCACCTGCCCGCCAACATGGCGGCCGGCACGCCGCGGCTGACCAGCCAGGACGTCGTCATCGGCACGGAACTCGGGCGGCTGATCGGGCTCGAGGTCGGGGCGCGCATCCGCCTCTCGGCCGCCAATGGCCGCGACGCGGTGCTGACCGTCACCGGCCTCTTCGACTTCGGCAACAAGGCGGTGAACGAGCGCAACGTCTATGTCGCCCTGCGCACGGCGCAGAGCCTTCTGGGGCTGGAAGGCGGCGTGACCAGCCTGGAGCTGACGGTGAAGGACGTCTGGGCAGCGGAGCGGGTGGCGCAGGCGATCCACCGCATGACCGGCGTCAGGGCCGATAGCTGGATCGCCACCAACATCCAATTCTTCACCGCGGTGAACGCGCAGCAGATGACCAATACGCTGATCCGCATCTTCGTCGGCATCTCGGTCGCGCTCGGCATCGCCAGCGTGCTCGTCGTCTCGGTCGTGCAGCGCTCGCGGGAGATCGGCATCCTGCGCGCCATGGGGGCGCGGCGCGGCCAGGTGCTGCGGATCTTCCTGATCCAGGGCGGGGTGCTCGGGCTGCTCGGCTCGCTCTCCGGCTCGGCGGTCGGGGCGGGGACGGTGATCGCCTGGCACGGCCTGGCGCGGCAGGCGGATGGCAGCGAGCTCTTCCCCCTCGTGCTCGGCCCTGTGCTCTTCGTCGCGGCCTCGCTGCTGGCGATGCTGACGGGCGTGCTGGCCGCCGTGGCGCCGGCGGTGCGGGCGGCGCGGCTCGACCCGGTGGTGGCGATCCGTGGCTGAGCCGCCGGTTCAGGTCCCGGCGGTCCTGGCGCTGGCGGGCGTGCGGAAGGCCTTCAACCTCGGCCAGCCGAACGAGGTGGAGGTGCTGCACGGGATCGACCTGACGCTGCGGCGCGGCGAGTTCTGCGCCCTGGTCGGCCCGAGCGGCAGCGGCAAGAGCACGCTGCTGAACCTGATCGGCCTGTTGGACCGGCCGACCGCGGGCCGGCTGCTGATCGAGGGCGAGGACACGGCCGAGTTGGACGACGCGACGCTGACGCGGCTGCGCGGCCGCAGCATCGGCTTCGTCTTCCAGCACCACCACCTGATCGGGGCCTTCAGCGCCGCGGAGAACGTGATGATGCCGCTGCTGCTGGACCGCGGCTGGCCGGATGCGGCGATGCGCGGGGTAGCGGAGGCATTGCTGGGGCGGGTCGGCCTCGCGCCCTGGCGCGACAACCCGGTCGGGCGGCTCTCGGGCGGGCAGCAGCAGCGCGTCGCGATCGCCCGTGCCCTGGCGATGGACCCGGCGCTGGTGCTGGCGGACGAGCCGACCGGGAACCTCGACACGGCATCGGCCGATGCCGCCTTCGACCTGATGCGCGAGTTCAACCGGATGCGCGGCACCACCTTCCTGATCGTGACGCACGACCCGCGCCTCGCCCGGCGCTGCGACCGCATCGTGGAGGTGGTGGACGGGCGGATCGTCGCGGATGCGGCGGTGCCGGCACCCGTGCCGCAGGCGGCCGGCTGAGCTACACTCTCGTCTTCAGCGAAGGACAGGGCGCATGGATACCGGGATCGCGGACAAGGCTGGCCTCTCGCATGCGGAACGGCTGGACCGGCTGGCGGAGCTCGCGGTGCGGGTCGGGCTGAACCTCGCCCCGGGGCAGGAGCTGGTGATGACCGCGCCGATCGAGGCGCTCGCGCTCTCCCGCCGCATCACCGAGCAGGCCTACAGGGCCGGCGCCTCGCTGGTCACCTGCCTGCTCTCGGACGACCAGGCGACGCTCGCGCGCTTCCGCCATGCGCCGGATGACAGCTTCGACAAGACCGCGGGCTGGCTCTACGAGGGCATGGCGGCGGCCTTCCGCGGCGGCGCGGCGCGGCTGGCGATCTCGGGCGAGGACCCGTCGCTGCTGGCGGGCCAGGACACGGAGAAGGTGGCGCGCGCCAATCGCGCCCGCAGCACGGCCTATCGCCCGGCGCTGGAGCTGATCACCGACACCGCGATCAACTGGACCATCGTCGCCGCCGCCAACCCGGCCTGGGCGCGCACCGTCTTCCCCGACCTGGAGGAGGAGCAGGCGATGGCGAGGCTGTGGGACGCGATCTTCGCCGCCTCGCGCGTCGATGCGCCGGACCCGGTCGCGGCCTGGCAGGCGCACAATGCCGGGCTGATGGCGCGGCGGCAGCGGATGAACGGCAAGCGCTACCGCGCGCTGCGCTTCCGCGGCCCGGGCACCGACCTGCTGGTGGGCCTGGCGGAGGGGCATGCCTGGATGGGCGGGCTGTCCACCGCGCGGAACGGCATCACCGGCAACCCGAACATCCCGACGGAGGAGGTCTTCACCACGCCGGATGCGCGCGTGACCGAGGGCGTGGTCGCCGCCACCAAGCCGCTCTCCTACCAGGGCACGCTGATCCAGGACATCCGCGTGCGCTTCGAGGCGGGGCGGATCGTCGAGGCAGAGGCGCGCACCGGCCAGGCGGTGCTGGAGAGGATGATCGGCACCGACGAGGGCGCGCGGATGCTGGGCGAGGTGGCGCTGGTGCCGAACGGCAACCCGATCTCGCGGAGCGGGCTGCTGTTCTACAACACGCTCTTCGACGAGAACGCGGCGAGCCACATCGCGCTCGGCCAGTCCTATTCCCGCTGCTTCGAGGACAAGGCGCTGCCGAAGGAGGAGCTGCGCCGCCGCGGGGCGAACGAGAGCCTGATCCATGTGGACTGGATGATCGGCTCCGCCGCGGCGGAGGTGGACGGCATCGATGCCGCGGGCGGGGCGGAGCCGCTGATGCGCGCGGGCGAATGGGTGGCCTAGCCGGAAGGCGAGGCGCCTTCGGCGGAGCCTGCTCCACAATACGCGACGACTCGGCGCGAATCGGTGCTATGGTCAAGGCATGGATCCCGCCGCCGAGTCGCCGCCCGCCACGCCCCAGGCCGACGCCAAGGCCCCTGCCCGCCTGCCCTGGGACTTCCACCCCGCCCTGACCGAGGAGCGCCTGCGCATCTGTGCGCGCATGCTGGCCAATGCGCGGCGGGACGCGCTGGCCATGGCGAGCTACGAGCTCGGCGACGATCCCTGGTCCGTCGGCTGCCGCGCCTTCGCCTTCGGTCGCCACCGCCTGCGCCGCGCCGCCGAATCCGGCGAGTACCCCTGGCTTGAGGTGCTGGACGACAGCGCGCATTTCGTCTTCGTCATCGGCTCCAACGGCCAGGGCGTGCCGGTGCGCTTCTACCGCGGCGCGGCCGACGACCCCACCAACCGCACGCTGAAGCAGCAGGAGGTCGAGGCGGAGCAGCTCTCCCTCGCCCTCGGCGAGGCCGCGGCGGACGGGCTGATGTTCCGCTTCGCGGTCGAGACCGGGGAGGGCGGCCGCGTCGACCGCGTCGTCTTCCTCGCGCTGCGCGGCGAGGAACGCGTCGAGTGCTTCTGGCCCGTGCCGCTCGAGCTGCCGCCGGCCGCGGCGGGCACGGCGGAGCAGCTTCGCCTGATCGCCGATGACGGCTATGCCGGCCCGCCGGAGCAGACCGCGCCGGCGCCGCCCATGCCGGCGCCGCTGCCGCGGCGGAAGGCGCCCGCGCCGGCCATGCGCCGGCCGCAGGCGCAGGGCGGGCTGTTCTAGGCCCGCCCGGCGCGCGTCAGGCGATCCGGCCTTCTTCCAGATCAGGCAAATGACGACGCCCTGCTGGGGCGCCGTCTGCTCCCCTGCCCGCTGCGAGCGATCCGCCCGGGCCTCTTGCGCTTACGCCCTTGGCTGGCGCCGATGGAACGCCCCGGCCATGCCGATGGCCGTGCCGAGCAGGGCGAGCGAGGCCGGCTCCGGCACCGCCGTGCTAGCCCGCACGAAGAGGGACCCGGGATCGGCGCCATAGGCGCAGCAGCCGGGGCCGCCGAAGAGGGTGTTGGTGTCGTTCCAGACGTCCAGGGTGGCATGGGTCGTGTCGGCGAAGCCGAGCGGATAGAGCCCCGGGTCCACGGCCAGTTCCATATACTGCACGGTGTTGCTGACCGCGAACGTGTAGTAATCGGCGAAGTCGATGTGGGTGAAGGTGGCCGGCGGTGTCGAGACGTGCAGCGCGAGGTCCTGCGAGACCAGTGCGCCGGTGCTTGAATCGACGGTGAAGGAGCCGGTCACCGAGGTCCCGTAGATGCTGACATTCGACAGGATCCAGGTGATCGTCCCGGCCCGGGCGGCCGGCACGGCGCCGAGCAGCGCGAGCGAGAGGGCAAGGCCGGCGAGCCAGCCTCGGTGCCGCATGGCACGCATCGTCTTCGTGAATGAACGCATGGAGTCTGCCTCGCCTTTCTTGCAAGGCCGAGATGTTCTTATACTTTTCTCAGTTTGATAACGCATTGGTTTCTGAATTGCAAAACTTTAAGATTTTTGGCTGGCATCCGGCGTCGAGACGCCGAATGCCGCGGGTGCCGGTTGCTGCAGGGGCCGATGGGGTGCCCGGCCGCATGCGTCCGGTCGGGGGCGGCAACCTTCGGCCCATGCCTGCACCCGGCCGCCATGCCGTCGAAGCCCTGCGCCGGACTGCGCGCGATGCCGGCCAGCCGGACTCGCGCGCCCTGCCGGGCGGGATCACTCCACCCGGATATCCAGGGCGGCGCGGGTGATCCGCCCGCCGGTGCCGGCGAAGATCGCGTCCAGCTCTCCCGCCAGCCGGTCCGGCAGCCGTGCGCCTGAGGCATCGAGCAGCGCATGCGGCAGTTCCGGCCCGATGTCGCGGTCGGCCAGCCAGCACTGCACATGCTGGGTGCCGGGCGGCCCCGCGGTCAGCGCCACGCTCTGCCGCTGGCCGTGCAGCGAGGCGGGGGTCGCCGCCGGCAGCGCCGCGCCGCCGATCGCACCCGCCGGGAAGACCGCGACGGCGCTGCCGTCGCTGCGCGTGGTGACGCAGTAGAGCCAGCCCTCGGCATCCGCCATGACCTGCAGGTTGATGCGCTCGCCCGGCTTCTGCACCGGCTGCCGGCCGCGATCGGTGCTGAGCCAGAGCTCCGGCGGCAGGCTGCCGCGCGCGAGGCGGCGCAGCGCCGGCGCGTACTGGTCGCGGCAGCCGAGCAGCAGGCCCTGTGCCACCATCGCCGCCTCGCTGCGCGCGGTGCCCTCCGTCAGCCGGAAGGTCAGCGAGGCCACCGCCTGGCCATCGGCCAGCACCTCGAAGCGGTCGCCATCCTCGATCGGCAGCTCGCCCGGCCATTCCAGCCGCGCCGCACCCGCCGGCCAGGCGAGCCGCCGCGTGCTACCGCGGCGCCGCAGGCCGAGCTCCGAGGGTTCCTGCGCCGGGCGCATCAGCCAGACGGTGTCGGCGGCGCCGATGCACCAGGTGCCGGAGCGCTCGATCTCCACCGGCACGTCGCCGCCGCGCGCCAGGCGACGCTCCGGCGCCGCCGCCCGCGTACCGCCAATGGCCGAGGCATCGACGCCGCGCAACCGGAAGGCCTCGGCCAGCGACAGCGCCGAGCCGTCCTGCCGCAACGGCTCCGCCCGGTCGAGCGAGGTCTCGACCGGCCCGCGCAGCTTCAGCATCTGTCCCGATCGCAGCAGCAGCGTCAGGCTCGCGCCGTCGGGAACGCGCAGCCGCTCCTGCGGCCCGATCACCATGCCGGGCGCATAGCCCGGCGCGGTCGCGCTCAGCAGCACGGCGCTGTCGGCGGCATCGGCGCGCGGCGTGGCCCAGCACAGGACCAGGGCCGCCGCGAGCGCGGGAAGCGTGGGTCTCCGCATGGCCCGTCTCCAATCTCCTCCGCGCAGACTGCGCCGCGCCGCGCGGCGCGGCTGTGGCGTGGCTCACAGCGAAAGCGGATCGCACGATGTCGCAAACGTTCCTTGAACTTGCCCTGAGCCCGATATGCAGTCGCCGCAACACACGGTGACCCGCGGCGCCGCCGCGCCTGTGGGAGATGGAGGACTCTCGATGACCCGCGCGAAACTCCTCGCCGGCCTCGCGGCCGCGCTGCTCGTCGCCGGCGCCGCGGCCGAGGCGCAGCAGCAGCGGCGCCCGATGCCGGAGAATGCGCGGGTCTACATCATCTGGCCGCCGGACGGAGCCGTGGTCCGCGGCGGCTTCTGGGTGCGCATGGGCCTCAGCGAGGGCGGCATCGCGCCGGCCGGCGTCGACAAGGCGCTGACCGGCCATCACCACCTGCTGGTGGATACGGACCTGCCGCCGCTCGACCGGGAGATCCCGAACGACCGCAACCACCTGCATTTCGGCCTGGGCCAGACCGAGGCGCGGCTGGACCTGCCGCCGGGGAAGCACACGCTGCAGATGCTGCTGGCCGACGAGAACCACGTGCCGCACGACCCGCCGCTGATGAGCAAGAAGATCACCGTCACCGTCGTGCCCTGAGGGAGCCGCGCATGACCATCACCCGACGCCTCCTGCTGCTCGGCTCCGCCGCCGCGCCGGCGCTGCCGGGCGGCGCCGCGCTGGCGCAATCCGCCCCGGACCAGGGCCATGCGCATGATGCGCCCGCCGCGGCGCCGGCGGACGCGCCACGGCAGCGCCAGCCGGCGCCGAAGGACGCCTATGTCTATATCGGCTGGCCGCAGGACGGGCAGGTGATCTACGGCACCCGCTTCAAGGTCTGGTTCGGCACGCGCAATTTCGGCGTGGCGCCGGCCGGCGTCACCAAGGTGAATACCGGCCACCACCACATCATCGTCGACGCGCCGCTGCCGCCCATGGACCGGCCGATCCCGAACGACCGCAACCACCTGCATTTCGGCCTGGGCCAGACCGAGACCATGCTGGAACTGCCGCCCGGCACGCATACCCTGCAATTGCTGATGGGCGATGCGGACCATGTGCCGCACGACCCGCCCGTCATGTCGAAGCGCATCACCATCACGGTGCGGGCCGGCCGGCCGCAGACCGTCGCGGCGACGCAGGCGCAGTAGCGCCGCCGCGCCGGAAGCGCGGGCCCGGCCCGCGCCGCCACCTCACCGAGGCCCGCTCACTCCAGGTTGCGCGCCACGCGGAAGCCATTCGCCTGGTAGCGCACCGGCGCGTCGTAGAAATTGCGCGCCACGGGCAGGATCTCCTCCCGCCCCGAGCGGAAGGAGCCGCCGCGCAGCACGCGCCGCATGCAGGCGCGGGAGTCGCGCGCGCTGCCATCGCTGGGCGCGCCCTGGTAGTTCGGCACCCAGCAGTCCTGCACCCATTCGGCGACGCCGCCCAGCATGTCGTGCAGGCCGAAGGCATTGGGCTGGAAGGCATCCACCGTCATCGGCCCGCGCACATCCTGGGCGCCGCCGCAATCCGCGCAATTCGCCAGGCCGGTGCCGACCAGGTCGCCCCACCAGTAGCGCGTCGTCGTGCCGGCGCGGGCGGCATATTCCCATTCCGCCTCGCTCGGCAGGCGGTAGGGCTGGCCGGTCGCCTTCGACAGCCAGGCGACATACTGCTGCGCATCGTCCCAGCTCACATTGTGCAGCGGCGTCGTGTCCTCGGCGATCGAGAGCCGCGGCAGCGGGCCGCAGCCGCCGGCTGCGGTGCAGGCCTTCCACTCCGCGACCGTCACCGGGAACTGGCCCATGGCGAAGCCGCGGATGGTGACGTGGCGCACCGGGCGCGCCGCGCTGTCGGAGGAGCCCTGGCCCATCATCAGCGTGCCGCCGGGCAGGCGCACCATCCAGGGGCAGGTGGCGCAGTCCTGGAAGTAGCGCTCGGAGGGGCCGGCCGGCCGCGGCACAGAGGGCATGGCGCGCGGCTCCGGCGCCGGCGGGCGCGGCGGCTGGGCGAGGGCAAGCTGCTCCTGCCCCGGCCGGGACTGCGCCGGGGCGGGCTGCGGCGCGGCGGCCGGGGGCGACGCGGTCGCGACCGGCGAGGCCGGCGCGGCCGCGACCGGCGAGGCCGGCGCGGCTGCGACCGGCGGGGCGGCGGGCGCCGGACGCGGCGCGGCCTGCGCCGCGGGGCCCGGCGCGGCATGGGCGGCGGGCGGCGCGGCGGCGGTCGCCCCCGCGGCCGGCCCGCGCAGCTCGGCCAGCCGGCGCTGCGCCGCGGCGATGTGCCGGCTGTTCGGGTAGAAGCGCAGGAAGGCGTCGATGTCCTCCGCCCGTCCGCTGCTGCGCAGCCGCTCCCACAGCGCGGTCTCGGCGAGCTGCGCGGCGGCCTCGGCCGCGTCCATCACCTCGACCTCCAGGCTGCTGTCGACGCGGGCGCCCTTGGCATCCTCCACGCTGTAGAGCAGCCGCCCGGCGCTGCCGGTGAAGCCCGGCTCCGGCACATAGACCAGCGCGGCCAGCTCCTCCGGCCGCAGCCGCTCGCCGCCGCGCAGCACCGTCCCGCCATTGCGGACGAGGCCGCGCGGCAGGCCGCGGATCGTCACCGTCATGGCGTCGCCGTCCGGGTCCTCCGGCCGGGCGATGTCGAGCCCGCCGGTATAGATGCGCAGCGTGCGCGCCGCCTCGACCAGTGGCGGGCGGTTGCTCGGCAGCACCGCGATGGCCAGGCTGCCCATCGCGCTGCCGCCGCGCCCGTCCTCGACCAGGATGTCGAGCGTGCCGACCGGTCCGGTGGCGGTGCCGTCCGGCTTGTAGGTGGCGGCGGCGAAGCGGTCGGCGGCATAGACCGCGCCGGGCGTGACCGGCCGTCCCTCCACCCGCACCTCGCCCGAGCGCGGCAGGCCGGTGATGCGGACCGAGAGCGGGTCCTGGTCGGGATCCACCGGGCGCGGGATCGGCAGCGGCGTCGGCCCGGCGGTGTCGCGGACCTCGAGCGCCGGGATGGAGGCGAGCTGCGGCGGCCGGTTCGGCGGGCGGGGGTAGAAGTAGAAGGGCTCGGCGCCGAGGGAGCTGAAGATGAAGGGCTCCTGCCGGTTGCCGGTGGAGCGCAGCACGGTGTCGCGCACGCTGCGGAAGAAGAGGCTGAGCTCGAGGCCCGGGATCTGGAAATGCGCCAGCAGCGCGGCCGCGAAGGGGCTGTTGTCGCCGCTGCCGTCCTCGGCGATCTGGTCGGCCTTGGTCGCCAGCACCACCATGGTGTTGCGCGGCACGTTGTCGACGCGCGCGAGGCCGGGCGCGGCCGGGCCGCGGCCGGCGATGGTCATGGAGCGCGACATGCGGTCGACGAAGGGGTTGTTGCGGCAGGCATCGAGCAGGACGATGCCGATCTTCCTCGCCTGCGAGGCCTCGCCGAGCAGCAGTTCCAGCGGCAGCGCCTCGTACAGCAGGTCGCGCTCGCGCTCGAGCCGCGCATCGGCGGGCAGCAGGTAGTTCTCCCGCCCCACCTGCACGCCATGGCCGGCATAGTAGACCACGGCAGCGTCGGCGCGCTGCGCCTTGATGCCGAACTCCCGCACCGCGCGGGTCAGCTTGCGGAAATCGGCGTCGTAGACCTCGTCCACCTCGAAATTGAGGCGGCGCAGCGCCTCCCCGATCGCGCGCGCGTCGTTCACGGGGTTGGCCAGGTTCGGCGCGCTCTGGTAGGTGCCGATGCCGATGACCAGCGCCACCCGCTTCTCGGGCGGCGGTTGCGGCTGCGCCGGCCCTGCGGCCGGCGCGACCAGCACCAGGATCAGAAGGGCCCACCGCCATAGCGGCGGGCGACGGCGCGGCACAGCGGTCATCGCGTCACCTCGATCGGCAGCCTGGCATCCTCGACACGCACGCCCGCGATGCCGCGGAAGCGCGAGGCGATCTCGTCCAGCGACTGCACCGGCAGCGGTTCCAGGTCCTGGCGCTTCAGCGCATCGGGCAGCAGCAGCCCGACCTCCCGGTCGGCGGCGAGGCAAGCCACCTGCTCGTGTCCCGGGCGGTCGAAGCGGATAGCGAAGGCGCCGCTCTCCGGCGGCATCGCGACCGTCCGCCCCGCCGGCACCAGCGGGTCCGGCTGGAAGCGGTTCGGATAGATGCGGGAGATCTCGCCGCCGCCATCCTGGTAGTAGCAATAGACATAGGCATCCGCGACGGGCCGCGCCTGCACCACCATCGCGTCGCCGATGCGGAAGCGCGGCTGCGGCCCGCGCGCGGTGGTGAGCGCGAGGCGCGGCGCCGCGGTCGTCGCCGCCACCGCGACCGGCTCCGCCACCGGCACCGCCGCGACGGCGGGGCGGGTGCCGCGGGCACGGTCGGGATCAGTGGCGAGCAGGCGGTAGTAGAGCTCGAAATCCACCCGCCCGCTCGGCACAAGATCGTGCTCCGCCTGGTAGCGCGCGACCGCGGGCCCGATCTCGCCGCCGGGCGAGGAGAGGTAGCCGGTGCGGATCAGCGCCGTCTCGGTGAAGCGCCGGCGCTCCTCCGTCCCCATCAGGTCGAACCACTGCCGCGCCTCGGTGCGGAAGGCGGGGTTGGTCGGCTCGATCGAGAGGCATTCCCAATACGGCACGCGGGCGAGCTTGCCGAGCACCTCGATGGTCGAGAGGTCGACAAGGTTGCGGACCGCCTGGGCGAAGCCCTCCGACTTGTCGAGGGAGACGCTGAAGGAGAGGCCGGCCTTGCCGATCAGCCCGCCGACATCGGCGCCCTTGCCGGTGCGGACGACGGCAATGGAGTTGCTGGCGGAGATGCCGGGCAGGATCTGCCGCGTCGTCAGCTTGGCCACGTTGAGGTCCATGGAGACCACCGAGACGACCTGGTCGCTGGAGACGCCGATATCGACCTTCGCCAGCGACAGGCCGGCGCTCTGCGAGGAGGCCAGGACGTTGCTGTCGAGCTGGGTGATGGCGCCGCGGATGTAGTAGCTGGGCGCGACGAAATCCTGCCGCAGGCCGACCAGCTCCGAGAGGATCTGCACGTCGAGCTGGGTGATGTCGTAGTCGACGAAGCGGAAGGCGCCGCTCTTGGCCGACATCCGGGAGACGGCGCTGATGAACATCTCCTTAGTGCCGGTGGCGATCAGCCCGGTGGCGTCGGGGATGCCGGCCGTGGTGATGTAGATGTCCTGCTTGCCGTTGGCGGCCAGCAGGTCGTCCATGCAGCGCAGCGCCTCGGAGAAATTGCCGATGTTGCGCACCGCGGCGGTGCGCGTCTGCTGCGCGTCGAAGCTCGTCTCCGGCCGCGGATGACAGGCGCCGAGCAGCAGCAGCGCCGCGGTCGCACATCCCGTCAGTTTCCGCCGCATGAACCAGCCTTTCCTCCGCGTCATCGTCCGCTCCCTTGCGCCCGGAGCGGCACCACGCCGCGTCGCTTCCCGAACCGATACCAGAAAGGCCACGATGCTGAATGGCGCGCTGTGCCCTGCGTCGCAGGACCGACGCAAATCTGGGTGAAGCCGCTTCGGTGCGCGAAAGGCGAAATTACGGCGGCGATCTTGCCGGATACGCGAAACGACGAAAGTCGGGCCGGATGTGGCGCGCTTCACAGGCCCCGGCGCCGTGGCTGGGTAGGTTGCCTGTGTCGATGACGACCACCGCGGCGAGACAGAGGCCCGGTGCCAACCCAGAGAGAGACAAGGACCCAGGCCATGCGCAAGATGATCCTCCCCGCCGCCCTCGCCCTGCTGGCCGGTGCGGCCGCCCTGCCCTCCCTCGCCTCGGCCCAGCCGCTCGAGCGCGGCGGCGTCTCGATCACCCGCGGCGGCGGCAACGTGAACGAGGCGCTCGGCAAGAACAGCTTCGCCGGCCAGTCGAACACCACCATCGGGGCGCGGGCCAGCGGCTTCGGCGCGCGCAGCGAGACGCTCGGCGGGCACAACTTCAACACCGCCTACGGCAAGAACAGCACCGCGCTGCAGGACACGACGACGGTCGGCGGCATCGCCCGCGGCCGCTTCGCCAACAGCCAGACCTTCGGCGGCGGCAACCTGAACGCGGCCTATGGCAAGAACAGCTTCGCCGGCCAGTCCGTCACCACCATCGGCGGCCAGGCGCTCGGCCGCGGCGCCTCCTCGCAGACCTTCGGCGGGCTGAACCAGAACTTCGCCACCGGCCGCGACAGCACCGCCCAGCAGCAGGTCCTCACCCTCGGCGGCACCGCCGGCAAGCACAGCCGCGACCAGGTCTTCGGCGGCAAGAACCTCAATGCCGCCACCGGCAAGGGCGCCTTCGCCGACCAGTCCGTCGTCACCATCGGCGCGCAGTAAGGACGGGACGGGAGCGATCGCCCGTAGGTTGCACAGAGGCGATCGCTTCCTCCACTCCCGACCGCGCGACTTGTTTCATGCCGGCGCGCCGCTCAATCTCGCGCCCGGCATGAAGGCGAGGAGGCGAGAATGGCGCTGGCCGAGCAGCACCGGGAAGCGGTCCTCGCGGGCCACCCCCTCCTGCGGCACCTGCAGCGCGACGACCTGAAGCGCCTGGCCGCGACGGCGCGCCTGACGCGCCATCCGCGCAATGCGGTGATCTTCCAGAAGGGCGACCCGGGCAGCAGCATGATGGCCGTCATCCGCGGCCGGGTGAAGATCTGCACCGTCTCCCCCGAAGGCCGCGAGGTGCTGCTGAACATCATCGACCATGGCGGCGTCTTCGGCGAGATCGCGATCCTCGACGGACGCCCGCGCACCGCCGATGCGGTGGCGCTGGAGGAGACCGACCTCCTCGTGCTCGAGCGCAACCAGTTCCTCCCCTTCCTCGCCGGCAATCCGGAGGCGCTGTCGCGCCTGCTCGCCGCGCTCTGCCAGAAGCTGCGCCAGACCAGCGCGCATCTGGAGGACGCGCTGCTGCGCGAGGCGCCCTCGCGCCTGGCGAGCGGCCTGCTGCGCCTGGCCGACACCTTCGGCCGGCCGGGGCCGGAGGGGCTGAAGCTCAACATCAAGCTGTCGCAGCAGCAGATCGGCAACCTGATCGGCGCCTCGCGCGAGAGCGTGAACAAGGCGCTGAACGACTGGGCGCGCGCCGGGCACCTCGTGCTGGAGGGCGGCTACATCATCATCCGCAACCGCGCGATGCTCGAGGAGATCGCCGCGGCGGAGGCGTAGCTCCCCTCGCATCGGAGGTGCAGCGCGGCAGCGGAGGTGCAGCGCGGCAGCGGAGGCGCCCACAGGCGCCTTCGACGCTGTCGAAGGCGACCAATGCGGGACGCCATGGGGCCGTTGGCGAGTCAAGGGTCCGGCGTAGCCGGACCGCGCGGAGCGCGGCTTCGCCATTGACTCGCCAACGGCCCCATGGCCTGGGCTGGAAGTGCGCTCGACGGGGTCGAGCGCTCATGGCGCGCCCTCTGCAACACGCATTGCCTACTCCGCCGCGTCCGGGATCTCGCGCAGCGCCCGGCTGTCGATCCGCCAGGCCGCCATGCGCGCCTGCCGGTTGCGCAGCGCGAACTCGCCGATCCGCCGGCCGGGCAGCGCGCCCTCCAGCAGCCGCCAGCTCACCTCGCTGATGATGATCGTGCAGCGCCCCACGGCCTCGCCGCCATGCTGCTTGCCGAGCTGCTCCAGCCGCGCGCCGACATTCGCCGTGTCGCCCAGCAGGCAGAAATCCATCCGCTCGCCATGGCCGAGGCTGCCCACCACCAGCGGCCCGGTATGGATGCCGACGCGGAACCCCGCCTCCGGCAGCCCCTCCGCCCGCCAGGCGGCGTTCAGCCCGTCCATCGCCGCCTCCATCGCCCGCGCGCAATGCGCCGCCGCCCGCGCATCCGCGGCGATCCCCGCCGCGTCGCGCCGCGGCACCGGCACGCCGAAGGCCACCAGCATGCCGTCGCCGACGAAGCGCAGCACCGCCCCGCCATGCGCCGAGACCACCGCCACCATGGTGTCCATGTAGCGGTCCAGCCAGGCCACCAGCGGCTCCGGCGGCAGCGCCTCGCAGATGGAGGTGAAGCGGGCGATGTCGGAGAAGAGCACCGTCGCCGTCAGCTCCTGCGGCTTCGGCCGCCCGCCGGCCATGAAGAGCGCGCGGTCGCGCAGCAGCGCCTCGGCGACCGGCGCGCTCATGAAGCGGGCGAAGAGGCTCCGCAGCACCGCCCGGTCGCGCCGCTCCGCAGCCCCCACCCGGGCACGCGCCGCGCCGCCGGCCAGCAGCGCGGCGAGCATGGGCGCGACCAGCGGCCAGCCGCCCTGCCCCGCCGCCGTCAGCAGCAGCACCGCCGCCAGCCAGCCGGAGAGCACGAGGCCCGCTGCCAGCGCCAGCCATCGCCCCGCCAGGAAGAGCCCCGCCAGCAGGCCGAGCAGCCCGAGGCCGGCCGCCGCCAGCACCTCCTGCCGCGGCGTCACGCCGGCGCCGGTGCGGCCGTCCAGGATCTGCGCCAGCGCCTGGGCGTGGAACTCCACGCCGAAGCTCGGCGCGGTGAAGACCGAGGCCGGGCTGCGATGCTCGTCCGTCCCCGGCAGCAGCGTGCCGATCAGCGCGATGCGCCCCGCCAGCCAATCGTCCGGCAGCAGCGGCAGGGCCTCCGCCGGGTAGACCGGCGCGACGGTCCCGGCGGCGCTGCGCTGCCAGTCCAGCGCGAAGGGCGCCTCCGGCACCGGCGCGCCCACCGCCCGTGCCAGCGCCGCCGGGAAGCTCGGCGCGCCGGTCGCGGGGTGGCGCGGCAGGTGCAGGCGCACCAGCCCGTCGAAGCGGTCGCGCGCCAGGTTGGCGGTGCCGGTCGGCGCTCCGGCCGTAAAGCCCGCCAGCACCGCCGCGCGCTCCGGCGGCAGCGGCGTCTCGGGCCCGAGGGCGATGACCACCACCGGCACCGCCTGCCGCGCGATCGCCGCGCGCAGCGCCGCGTCCTTCGCCGCCTCCGTCTCCCGGTCCAGCAGGATGTCGAGGCCGATGGCGGCAACCCCCGCCGCCGCCAGCCGGTCGATCGCGGCGGCGAGGAAGCCGCGATCGACCGGGGAGCGGTAGGGGAATTGCCCGAGCGTCTCCTCGGTGATGCCGATGACGGCGATGCGCGGATGCGGCGGCCGCACCGGCGCCAGCCAGCGCCAGGCGGCGCCCTGGAACAGCCGCTCCGCCGCCGCCAGCGGGGAGGGCGGGGTGGCGAGCAGCAGGGCGAGCCCGGTCGCGGCGCCGAGCAGCAGCGCAGCGCCGGCCAGCATCCTCCAGCGGGGCCGGGCCATCGGCATCAGGTCCACGGTGCGATAGTCTCGGGTCCGGCCGGGATGGCCGGCAATGGCGCGGCCGGTCACGCCCTCCGGAGCAGGGCCGTCATGGCCCGGGGACGCGGGAGGCCGGCCCGCCTGGGGCCGGCCTCACTTCGGCGCCTTGGGGCGCAGCGGCGGCGGGACCTGGCCGCGGCGGGGCCGGCTGGAGATCCGCTCGACCCGCCAGCGCGCCCGCTCGGCCGCGAGGGCGCCGCGGATCGGCGCCGCCCAGCGGGCCAGCAGCTCGGCCTCGAAGAGGCCGGGCAGGCCGAGCGCGATCATCGGCAGGGTAAAGGCGCCGGGACCGGCCTCGGTCTTGTTCTTCGCCGTGGTGCCGCCCGCCTCTGCCTGGGTCCCGGCCGGGACCTCGACCCTGGCGAGGGCGGGCGGCGCCAGCAGGAGGAGGACCAGCAGCGGCGCCGCGCGGAGGGGCGGAGCGGACATGGCCGCTCAGTCCACCCGGACGAACTGGACGCGGCGGTTGCGCGGGTCGTAGCCGTTCTCGTAGAGCGGCTGGCCCTCGCCGAGGCCCAGCACGACCAGCCGGGGCAGCTCCACGCCGTGGCGCTGCATCAGGTAGTTGGCGACCGAGGCGGCGCGGCGCTGCGAGAGCTGCAGGTTGTACTCGTCCGGGCCGAGCGCGTCGGTATGGCCCTCCACCTGCAGCTTCACCTGCGGCTGCTCCCGCATCAGCTCGCCGAGCCGGTCGAGGAAGCCCTGCGCGCTGGCCGGGATGGCGTCCGAGTTGAGCGCGAAGTTGATGCGATATCCGATCGTGCCGGGCGCCTCCGCCTGCGGCTGGGCGGGGGCCGGGATGGGCAGGGTATTGCCGTTGGCGGCGAGCACGGCGGCCGGCGCCGGGCGGCGCGGGCGGCGCGGCGCGGGCTCGGCGGTCCGCTCCGGCTCCGGCTCGGCCGCCGCCATCGCCTCGGGCGCCGGGGCGGGGGCAGGGGCGGGTGCCGAGACCGGCGCCTGGATCTGCGCCGGCGCCGGCATGGTGGGCTGGCCCAGCACGATGCGGCGGGTCAGGCCGGGGCGGGATTCCGGCACCATGATGTTGCGGAGCATCTCGAGGGGCGGCGCCTCCTCGAAGATATGGACGGTCTGGGCCATGGCCGGGCCGCCGAGCAGCAGCGAGGCCAGGGTGGCGAGGCCGGCAATGCGATCGCGGGTCTGGGACATGGCGGTCATCCTCTCTCGGTCCTGGGTGGCGTCCTGCGCCGATGAGAGGAGGCTATGCGGCGGCGCGGCGGCCGCCTGTGAGGCAGGTCACAGGGACGGCCAGATGCCGCTCACCCCAGGCGGAAGAAGGCCCGCAGCCGGCCCAGCAGGTCTTCCGGCACCGGCACCTCGGCCGCCGGCAGGCGCCCGCCGGGGGCCGGGGCGCCGGCATTGCGCGTCTGCCGCCCGGCCATGATGGCGGCGAGCTTCTCCGCCAGCTCGGGCCGGCGGCGCAGCACCGGGTCCAGGTCCTCCCGCCGCAGCTCGAAGACCACCGCCTCGGTCGCCGCCGTCACCGTGGCGCTGCGCGGCTGGCCGGTCAGCAGCGACATCTCGCCGAAGACCTCGCCCGGCACCAGGCGGTCCGGCGCCATCTCCGTGCCCTCGCGCACGGCCCGGACCTCCAGCGCGCCCTCGGCCAGCAGGAAGAGGCTGTCGCCGGCCTCCCCCTGCCGGACCACCACGGCGCCGCGCGGCACCAGCCGCTCCTGCAGCGCGGCCTCGAGCGCCGCGCGCTCCTCCGCCGGGAAGCCGGCGAAGAGCGGGATGCGCCGGAGCAGCGCGGCGCCGCCGGCGCTCGGCGCCGCCGCGCGCTCGATCAGCAGGCGCTGCGGCGGCCGGCCGGGCAGGAGCCCGGCGTGCTGGAGCGCACGCAGCGCGGCGCTGGCGACGGCGTCGCGGCAGGGCACCTCCTGCCCGTAATCCGGCACGTGGAAGCGCAGCAGGTAGCTCGCGACACCATCCGTGACCTCGCCCAGCAGGACATCGGGGGCGAGGCCGGGGAAGCGCCGCTCGGCATCCAGCGCGGCGGCCAGCAGGATGCGCTTGGCGCGCTCGACCGGCAGCGCGGGATCGAGCGGCAGGCGCAGCGCGACGCGGTAGCGCGAGCGGGCGCCGTAATTGGCCAGGCGATGCGCCGCGACCAGGCCATTCGGCACGGTCAGCGCGATGCCCTCCCGCGTGACCAGGTGCGTGGTGCGCCAGCCCATCTCCGTCACCCGGCCGGCGCAGCCCTCCGCCGTCTCGATCCAGTCGCCGATGCGATAGGGCGCGTCGATGCCGAGCGCGAGGCCGGAGAAGAGGTCGCTGATGATGTTGCGCAGCGCGAAGCCGATGACCGCGACCGCGACGGAGGAGGTGGTGACGAGGCCGAGCGCGGGCTGGCCGAGGACCTGCGTGACGATGACGGCGATCGCCGCGGCGAAGAGCACGGCGCGCAGCATGTCGGAGAGCAGGCGCGGATAGGGCGTGGCGCGGCGGGTCACGCGGGCGGCGCGCTGCAGCACCCGGTCGAAGATCCGCGCGCCCGTCCAGGCGAGGCCGAGCCAGCCCGCGACGCCGCCCAGGATGCGCAGCGCCTCGGCCGGCATGCCTTCGGCGGCGAGGCCCGGCGCCGCGGCCTGCAGCAGCAGTCCGCCGAGCGCGAGGGCGGCCGGCAGGATCAGGGGCAGAAGGCCCGGCGAAGGCACCATGGAAACTCCCGTTCGGCGGAACGAAACCCTGCCCGCGACGGGCGGATCGAAAAAGGGGCGGTCCTTGTGGCGCGCTTCACAGGCCCCGGCGCCGTGGCTGGGTAGGTTGCCTGTGTCGATGACGACCACCGCGGCGAGACAGAGGCCCGGTGCCAACCCAGAGAGAGACAAGGACCCAGGCCATGCGCAAGATGATCCTCCCCGCCGCCCTCGCCCTGCTGGCCGGTGCGGCCGCCCTGCCCTCCCTCGCCTCGGCCGGCGAACTCGAGCGCGGCGGCGTCTCGATCACCCGCGGCGGCGGCAACGTGAACGAGGCGCTCGGCAAGAACAGCTTCGCCGGCCAGTCGAACACCACCATCGGGGCGCGGGCCAGCGGCTTCGGCGCGCGCAGCGAGACGCTCGGCGGGCACAACTTCAACACCGCCTACGGCAAGAACAGCACCGCGCTGCAGGACACCACGACGGTGGGCGGCATCGCCCGCGGCCGCTTCGCCAACAGCCAGACCTTCGGCGGCGGCAACCTGAACGCGGCCTATGGCAAGAACAGCTTCGCCGGCCAGTCCGTCACCACCATCGGCGGCCAGGCGCTCGGCCGCGGCGCCTCCTCGCAGACCTTCGGCGGGCTGAACCAGAACTTCGCCACCGGCCGCGACAGCACCGCCCAGCAGCAGGTCCTCACCCTCGGCGGCACCGCCGGCAAGCACAGCCGCGACCAGGTCTTCGGCGGCAAGAACCTCAATGCCGCCACCGGCAAGGGCAGCTTCGCCGACCAGTCCGTCGTCACCATCGGCGCGCAGTAAGCCCGAGCAACCCGCGTCCCGGTGCCATGGACGGCGCCGGGACGCCCCGGACGGAGGCATGCGCCATGACGCGTTCCATGATTGCCGCCGCGGCGCTCGCCCTCTGCGCCGCCCTGCCCGCCGCGGCGCAGGATTTCGGCGGCGTGCGGCTGCGGGGGCCGGAGTCGGTGCTGGACAAGGTCGAGAGCTTCGACCGCAGCGGCTGCCGCCTGTCGACGACCAGCGTCACGCTCGGTGTCAACAAGGCCACCGCCAATGACAGCCGGGCGCGGCAGCAGGTCGCCACCGATGGCTCCGGCGGCTGCCGGCCGCTGGTCAGCACCCAGGCCGCGGTCGGGGTGAACCTCTCGATCGGCCGCCGCGCCAGCGCCGAGCAGTCGGTCGAGGCGGTCGGCCCGGCGGGCATCCTGGCGACCAACACGCTCGCCCGCGGCGTCAACATCGCCGCCGGCGCCCGCGGCGCCGCCAGCCAGCGCGTGACCGCACAGACCATCCGCTGAGACGCGACCGCCCCGGCAGCGCGCTGCCGGGGCGGAGCAATTCCGCCGCCCCGCGCTTCGCCATCAGAGAGGAGCCCGCCATGACCCGCGCCATCCGGCTCGCCACCCTCGCGCTGCTCTGCACCGCGCCCGCCTTCGCGGAGTCGCTGCGCTGCCAGTCGGTCAACGGCAACGTCACCTGCGCCGGCTCCGGCGGGGCGAGCTGCCAGCGGGTGGACGGGCGCACCGTCTGCGTCTCGGGCGATGGCGGCGTGGTGCAGGAATTCGGCGGCCAGCGCCCGGATGCCGAGGCGCTGCGCCAGCGCATGCAGCGCCGCCTGCAGGTCGAGCGGCAGGGGCCGGCGGGCAACCTCTCCATCGAGCGCGAGGGCGGGCGGCTCCGCCTGCGCTCGGACCGGCTCGACCTCGACCTGGATGACTGACGACGCCTGGTGAGCGGATCCACGCCGGATGTGGCGCGCTCCACAGCCGCGCGCAGGGCCCGCGGGCAGAGTCCCCGCCACAGACGAGGAGACCCGCCATGACCCGCCGACTGATCCCTGCCCTCGCCCTGCTCGCCGCCACCGCCGCGCTGCCGGCGCTGGCGCAGGAGAGCGGCGGGCTCGAGCTCTCGCCCCAGGCGCTGGCGGTCGGCGGACCGCGTGGCCTGGCGCGGCCGCTGCCCTTCACCTTCCCCGGCATCACCGCCGGCGACCTGCAGGGCGGCCCGACGCCGGCCGAGCGCCGCGCGCAGCACCAGGACCGCATCGCCAAGCTGCGCGGCGATGCCGGCTTCCTCGAGGGCTTCGCCTTCGGCCAGCCGCGCGCGGCGAGCCGCCAGCCGCCGCCCCCGCCGCCCGAGCCGAGCATCGGCGCCGTGATCTTCGACCAGCGGGTGAAGGTCTTCAACCAGTTCGACGCGCCGGTGGCGATCACCAGCGGCAGCAACAACGTCGTGCAATTGCAGGGCGCGGGCGGCCAGGGCCCGACGGCGCAGCAGCAGGTGACGAATATCGGCGGCCGCTCCATCCGCAACGGCGGCGGCGCGGTCAACGTGATCGACGGCGACGGCTCGATCGTGCAGAGCACGGGCGGCGGCGGCGGGCGCCGGGCGCGGTAGCCCGGGCCCGGATAACCGCCAGGCAAACCCCTCGGGGTTTGCGCCGCAACAAAATCCTAAGCAGGCTTTCGCCTCAAGGATTTGGGCCGCACGAAGTGTGGCCCGACCCGGCAGAGCCTGCTTAGGCTGGCGCGCGACGCCACCCGCGGAGGACCCCCAGATGCCAGCAGCGCCCGCCCGGACCACCGTGGTCTTCGATCTCGGCGGCGTGCTGGTGGACTGGGACCCGCGCCACCTCTACCGCAAGCTCTTCCCCGGCGACGAGGCGGGGATGGAGCGCTTCCTCGCCGAGGTCTGCACCGGCGCCTGGAACCTGGAGCAGGATGCCGGCCGGAGCTGGACGGAGGGCACCGCGCTGCTGAAGGCGCAGCACCCGGAGATGGCCGAGCTCATCGATGCCTACCACCGCCGCTGGCCGGAGATGCTGGCCGGCCCGATCGAGGGCACGGTCGAGGTCCTGCGCGACCTGCGCGACCGCGGCGTGCCGCTCTATGCGCTGACCAACTGGTCGCAGGAGACCTTCCCCGTCGCGCTCGAGCGCTTCGACTTCATGGCCTGGTTCCGCGGCATCATCGTCTCCGGCGCGGAGCGGCTGGTGAAGCCCGACCCGCGCATCTATCACCTGCTGGTGGACCGGCACGGGCTGCGGCCGGAGGAGATCGTCTTCATCGACGACAAGCCCCGCAATGCCGAGGCGGCGACGGCGCTCGGCATGCATGGCCTCACCTTCACCACGCCGGAGCGGCTGCGGGTGGACTTGGCGGCGCTGGGTCTTTTATAGGCGGCGACGCAATACAAAGAGCATTGGTCGGCCGCCATTTTTCGCGGCAAAGTGATGAATTAGGTTGTGCAAAAAATGGAATTATGCTGTGCTCTGAGCCTTATTCATCAGCTTCGATTTCGATGCGCCACATGCCTGTCTCCCAAACTCCCGAATCCTTCTTTTCTTTCCAATACCCTTCATAGATTTTAGAACCTTCGAAAGCATGAAGACTTGCTTCTCCTTGATTGAAGGCATTTCGCAATCTCCAATGGCCTATCCCTTGCTCAACGCCCACGTAGCTGATCTCTGCACCGTTATGATCACAGTAAAGAACCGCTAGAGTCTTTTCCTGTGGGTCGAGCCGAATCGTACATGGACATTCATCAACCACTTCCTCGCCAGGAAAATAGCTGAACATTGTTGCGCTTTTCAGGACACCTCTATCCGACATAGCTCCTCCTTGTCGCCTCTGGCTGCGTGGTGGCCGCAGTGAACCTCATCCAGCAGAATGGGCCTGCGTTTAAGCAAAGCTGACGCCACGCCTCAGTGCTCAAGGGAACTATATCGTTCTCAAATCAAAAACGCCAGGGCGGGGTTGAGGAACATCATCAGAGCGGTCGGCTGAGCCGGTCGCAGTAGTCGCGCATCCCATGCGTGTTGATTAGAGATGCGCCCTAACCTAGGGCCGGCTCGCCCAGCTCGACCCCTCTCGGCGCTCGGCCGGGCCGGGCGCCTCGGGCGCGCCGGCGGGGCCGAGGACCAGCCGGGCGCGGTCGGCGAGGCCCATGGAGTCCCAGGCGCCGGCCGGCCCCTCCGGTGGCGTGCCGACCGGCTCCGCCGGCGGCGTGCCGGCGCGGCGCAGCCCGCGCTCCACGCGCACCTGCTGCGCCGCGGTCAGTTCCGACCAGAAGCGGGTCAGCCAGGGGTTGCGCCGCAAGGCGTGGCGCAGGCGGGTCTCCTCGCTCTCCGCCGGCGCCGCGGCGGGCTCCGGCCCGGCGGCGCGTGCGGCGGCCGGCGTGGCCTCGGGCGGGTCCGGGATCGGCGCCATGGCGACCACCGTCTCCGGCGGTGCCGCGGCGGGTTCGGGCGGGGCCGGCGGCGCGGGGGCGGGCGCCGGCGCGGCATAGCGCGCCGGATCGAAGAGCCGGTCGAAGGGGGTCGGCTGGTACAGCGCCTCGCAGCCCGGCAGAAGCAGGAGCCAGGGCCAGAGCAGGCGCCACCGACGGGTGGCGGAAACGGGCGGGGTACCATGCAATCCCATGCCCGCCATAACGATGGGCAAGCGTCCCGGATGCGCCGCTGGAGCATTCTCGCGCCGACCGTGCGGCGTGAGAATGCTCCAGGCTCTTGATGTGCAGAGCAGATCACGCCTCCGGGCGTTTCCACTCTGCGGCGATCGGCTCTACCCCGCCGCCGCATCCTCCCGCAGCGCCGCCGCCGCGCCGGGCAGCCCCTCCGCCACCAGCGCCGCGGCCATGCGGGCGTACCCGGCGCGGCTGACCGGCCCGTCCTCCCGATGCCAGAAGTAGTGCCAGTTCAGCATGGCGAAGACGCTCATCGTCGCCGGCTTCAGCAGGCGGCGGTCGCGCCGCACCTCGGGCGAGAGGTCCTCGATCACCACCGCCACCTCGCCGACGATGGCGCGCTCGAGCGTGCGCAGGTTCTCCTGCCGCTCCGGCGGCAGCAGGCCGAGGCAGCCGATCTGCACCTGGTGCACCGCATCAGCATCGCGATAGGCCTCCAGCAGCGCGACCGCGACGTTCTCGAGCCGCTCGCGCGGGGTGAAGCGCTCGTCCGCCGCGCCGCGCACCACGACCAGCAGGTGCTGCAGGTGCTGCGCCAGCACGTCGAAGAGCAGTTCCTGCTTGTCGGCGTGGTAGTGGTAGAGCAGCGCCTTGGAGACGCCGCAGGCCTCGGCGATCATCGCCGTGCTGGTGCGGTCGTAGCCATGCGCGGCGAAGAGCCTCGCCGCCTGGTCCAGGATGAGCTGGCGCTTGTCCTCGTGGTCCGCGGCGCGCGGGCGGGCCATCAGGACGGCGTCCCCTTGGGCGCCCTCCGGTCCACCACGCGCTGCGCCTTGCCCAGGCTGCGCTCCACCGCGCCGGGGTCGCGCACCTCGACCGTGACGGAGACGCCGATCATCTCCTTCACGTGGTGCTCCAGTTCGCGCACCGCCGTCTCGCGCTCGGCGCCGGTCGCGCCGTAGTCGGATTCGACCAGCACCGTCATGCAGTCGAGCGGCCCGTCCTTCGTCAGCACGAGCTGGTAGTGCGGCGACAGCGCCCGGACCCGCAGGATCTGCTCCTCCACCTGGCTCGGGAAGACATTGACGCCGCGCAGGATGATCATGTCGTCGCTGCGGCCGGTGATCTTCTCCATCCGCCGGAAGCCGGGGCGGGCGGTGCCGGGCAGCAGGCGGGTCAGGTCGCGGGTGCGGTAGCGGATGACCGGCATCGCCTGCTTGGTCAGCGAGGTGAAGACCAGCTCGCCCTTCTCGCCCTCGGGCAGCGGCGTGCCGGTCTCGGGGTCCACCACCTCCGGGTAGAAATGGTCTTCCCAGACATGCAGGCCGTCCTTGGTCTCGACGCATTCGTTGGCGACGCCCGGCCCCATCACCTCCGACAGGCCGTAGATGTCGACGGCGTGCAGGTCGAAGGCCTGCTCGATCTCGGCGCGCATCGCCTCGGTCCAGGGCTCGGCGCCGAAGATGCCGATCCTGAGCGAGGTGCGCCGCGGGTCCTTGCCCTGCTTGCGGAAGGCGTCCAGCAGCGCCAGCATGTAGCTCGGCGTCACCATGATGATGTCGGGGCGGAAATCCTCGATGAGCTGGACCTGCCGCTCCGTCATCCCGCCCGAGACGGGGATGACGGTGCAGCCCATCGCCTCCGCCCCGTAATGCGCGCCGAGCCCCCCGGTGAAGAGGCCGTAGCCATAGGCGACATGCACCTTCATCCCCGGCCGGCCGCCGGCGGCGCGGATGCTGCGCGCGACCAGCGCCGCCCAGGTGTCGATGTCCTCCTTCGTGTAGCCGACCACGGTCGGCTTGCCCGTGGTGCCGGAGGAGGCATGGATGCGCGCGACCTTCTCCTCCGGCACGGCGAACATGCCGAAGGGATAGTTGGCGCGGAGATCGGCCTTGGCGATGAAGGGGAAGCGCGCCAGGTCCGGCAGGTCGCGGAAATCCGCCGGCGTCACCCCGGCATGGTCGAAGGCGCGGCGGTAATGCGGCACGTTCTCATAGGCATGCCGCAGCGACCAGGCGAGGCGCTCGCGCTGCAGGCCGCGGAGCTCCGCGGCCGGGGCGCGCTCGATCGGTTCCAGCAGCCCGGGCGGCGGGGCCTCGCCCAGGCGGCGCGTGGTGGCGCTCATGGCATGTCCTCCTCGGCGACGAGCTGGCCTTCGATGCTGCGGGAGAGGCCGCGGAAGCTGGCGATGGCCGCCCCGGACTCGTCGGTCACGAGCACGTCGTAGACGCCGCTCCGCCCGGCCTCGGCGACGCGCGCGGCGCGGGCGGTCAGCACCTGGCCGACCCTGGCGGGCCGCAGATAGGTGATGCTGTTGCTCTGCGCGACCGTGCGGCGGTTGAAGCTGTTGCAGGCGAAGGCGAAGGCGCTGTCGGCGAGGGTGAAGACGAAGCCGCCATGGCCGATGCCATGGCCATTCGCCATGCGAGGCTCGACCGTCATGGTGACCTCCGCCTCGCCCGGCGCGACGCGCGCGATGCGCATGCCGAGGCCCTGCGAGGCCTGGTCCTCCGCCCACATCGCCGCGGCGCAGGCCTCGGCCAGTTGCTGCGGCGTCCGCGGCCGCGCCGCGCCGGCCCGCGGCCCGGCGCCGCCCGCCTCCCCGTGTCGAGTCATTCCGGCGCCCCCTCGAAGCGCGCGGGGCGCTTCTGCTGGAAAGCGGCGACGCCCTCGGCGAAGTCGCGGCTGCGGCCGAGATCCTTCTGCAGCCGCGCCTCGAGCCCGAGCTGGGCGTCCAGCGTATTGCCCTCCGCCGCCTCCAGCGCCTGCTTGATGGCGGCGAGCGCCTGCGCCGGCAGCCGGGCGAGGCGGGCGCAGAGGGCATGCGCCTCCTCCGCCAGCGCGGCGGCCGGCACGGCGCGCCAGACCAGGCCGTACTGCGCGGCCTCGGCGCCGCTGATGGGGTCGCCCAGCATGGCCAGCGCCCGGGCGCGCTGCGGCCCGGCGAGGCGCGGCAGGGTCCAGGTGGCGCCGCTGTCCGGCACCAGGCCGATCTTTATGAAGGCCTGGGCGAAGCGCGCATCCTCGGCGGCGAGGGTGATGTCGCAGGCCAGGGCGATGGAGGCGCCGGCGCCCGCCGCCATGCCCTGCACGGCGCAGACCACCGGCTTGGGCAGGGACCGGATCCGGCGGACCAGCCGGTTCCAGCCGCGCTCCAGCACCGCCTCGAGGTCGGCCTCGGGGCCGGTCAGGCCCGGCTCGGCCAGGTCCTGCCCGGCGCAGAAGGCGCGGCCGGCCCCGGCCAGCAGCACGGCGCGGCAGGCGGGATCGGCGGCGGCCTCCTCCAGCGCCGCGCCGAGCGCCGCGTGCAGACCGGCATCGAAGGCGTTGAGCTTGGCGGGGCGGTTGAGCGTCAGCACCCGGTAGCCCGGGCGCGTCTCGACCAGCAGCGGCGTCTCGGCCTCGCTCATGCGGGCGTCCTCCCTGTCCTTTGGCGGCATCCTTGCGCATTCGCTGACCGCGTGGTCAATGAATTTGCGGCAGCCGGCCCGGGCCGCCGGCTTCGCCGGGGCGCGGCGGCGTGCGATCCTCGGGGCATGACGGGATTCGCGCACGCAGGGGCCGACCGGGCGGCGCAAGCGAGGCGCGGCTGACCGCTGCCCCGCCCCGCCATGCGGTGCCCACGATCGGGATGGCGGTCGCCGCCATCGGCCTCGCCACCACCGTGCCGCTGCCGCTCTACGGCGCCTATGCGGCCGCAGGGGGCTACGGGGCGGGGGCGCTTGCCCTCGCCTTCGCCTGCTATGCGGCCACTGCCGTGGTTACCACACCTTTCTTCGGCCCGCTGCCGGACCGGATCGGGCGGAAGCCCTGCCTCCTGCTCGGCCTCGCGCTCGCCGCCCTCTCCACCCTGCTGCTGGGCCTGCTGCCGGGGCTGCCGGCGCTCGCCGTCGCGCGCACCGCGCAGGGGCTCGCCATGGGCTGCGCCACCGGCGCCGCGGCGGCCTGGGCGGCGGAGCTTGCCGGCGGCGGGGCGGAGGCCGGCCGGCGCGCCGCCGGCGTCATCGCCGCGGCGACGATCGGCAGCTTCGCCGCGGGCGGGCTGCTGACGCTGCTCGCCCTGCTGGCGGCGCCGGAGGCCTATCCGCCCGTCACCTTCGCGCTGCATCTCGGCGCCTGCGCGCTGCTGCTGGTGCTCGCCGCGCGGCTGCCGGAGACGGTGCCGAAGGGGAATGGCGGGCCGCGCGGCGCCTGGCTGCGCCGGCCGGCCTTCCCGGCCGGGACCTGGCCGACGACGCTCGCCATCATCCCGGGCTGGGGGACGACCGGCACGGTGCTGACCGCCGTGCCGGCGGTGCTGGCGGCGGCGGGGCTGCCGCGCGCCGGGCCGGCGGCGGCCTGCGCCATGATGGCCATCGGCGTGCTGGCGCAGCGGCCGATGCGCGTCCTGGCGCCGCGGCGGGCGGTGGCGACCGGGCTGATGCTCCTGGTGGCGGGGGCGGCGCTGGCCTTCTGGGGCACGGCGGCGCGGGCGCTCTGGCCGCTGCTGCTGGGCGGCACCGCGGTCGGCGTCGCGGTCTATGCCATGATCTATCCGGGCGGGCTGGCCGCGGCCTCCGCCGCCGCGACGGGGGAGGAGCGGGCGAGGGCCGTCGCGGGCTATTTCGTCATCGCCCATGTCGGCTTCAGCGCCGGGCCGCTGGCGGTCGGGCTGCTGGTGGATGCGCTGGGCGCGCCGCTGGCCTTCGGCTTGGCCTGGGTGGCGCTCGCCCTCTCCGCCGCGCTGCTCCTCGCGCGTCTCCGCTGAGGGCGGCCATGGCCGTCCCGCGCCCGTCTCCGCCGGACGCGCCCACGTCCCTATGGCGCGGCCTCAGCGCTCGCAGCGGATGAACAGCGCGCTCCGCCCGGCCACCTCGCCGATATCGGCGGCGCCGCGCTCCGGCCCCGTGCTCTCGGCCAGCCGGGGCTGCAGGCCGGCGCGCTGCAGGAAGCTCAGCGCCGCCTCGCCCTTCACCGCGAAATTGATGTTCTGCGGGATGTCGCCGATCTGCTGCGCGATCCGCTGGGCATTCAGCTTGGAGACGATGACGCCGACTAGGTGGCCCTGCATGTCGAGCATCGGCCCGCCGGAATTGCCGGGCTGCACCGGCGCGCTGATCTGGAACTGGCTGCGGTTGTCGGCGAGGCCGGCGAGGCCGTTGATCTCGCCCCGCGTCAGCACCGCGTCCGAGAGGATGCCGGCGAGCGGGAAGCCATAGACCACCACCCCCTCCCCGCGCCGGACCGGCGGGCCGCTGCGGAAGGGGAGCACCGGCCCGGGGGCGCCCGGCACGGCCAGCAGCGCGAGATCGAGCTTCTCGTCCACCCGTGCCGGCGGCACCGCGCCCAGCCAGCGGCCGTCCGGCGTCTTCAGGATGATGCGGTCGCAGCCATCGACGACATGGTGGTTGGTCATGACCCGGTCGGGCGCCACCAGGAAGCCGGTGCCGGTGGAGATGCGCCGCGCCTGCGTATTGGGCCGCTGCTGCTCCACCTGCGGCGGCGGCGTCACGGGCACCGGCAGCGGCGCGGCCGGGCGCGCAGCGGCGGCCATCTCGATCTCCCGCGCGGCGCAGATGTCCTGGTCGCGCAGCACGCTCTCCCGCCCGTCGGCCAGCACCAGGCGGAGGTCGAAGCGGCAGCCCGCATCCTCGGCAGGCCGCACGCGGAAGCCGCCGCCCGGGGTCAGCGGCCGGTCCGGCCGCAGCAGGTTGCCGCCCCAGTCGTTCGCCGCGCCGCGCGGGCTGCGCACCGCGTTCAGCACGGTGGCATCCGCCCCGGTGCGGTTGATGACGTGGAAGGGCTGCGTCTCGGCCAGGGCCGGGACGGCCTGGACCAGCAGGGCGAGGGCGAGGAGCAGGGGGCGCGGCATGGCGAGGCGCATGTCGGCGGGACCGTGCCGGCCTGTCAATCAGTGCCCGTGCCGGTCATCCCGGCGGCCGCCGGGGCGTGGCGGCGCGCGGCCTCGGCGAGGGTCGCATGCAGCGCGGCGGTGGCGGCGCGGCCGCGGGCGCCCATGGGCTGCGGCACCGCCTGCCAGCGGCCGGGAAAGGCGGCGTCCAGCGCCGGGCGGAGCACCGCGGCGACGGCCCGGCCGATCACCACCACCCCGGCCGGGTCCAGCGCGGGCAGCATCGTCCCGTGATGCAGCCGCCAGCTTTCCCGGATCGCCTCGGCATGCGCGGCGGCGCCGGCCCGCTGCCCGCCCGGCCCGGCGACGGCGGCCAGCGCGGCATCGGTCAGCCAGATGCCCCGCCGCCGCAGCCGGTGCAGCAGCGCCGCCCGGGCAGCGAGGCGGGCGGCCAGTGCCGGATGGCTGGCGCGGGTCGGCGGCGCGCTTCCCTCCAGCGCCGCCAGCAGTCGCCAGTATTGCGGCGTGCCCGCATTGCGCACCGGCAGGCCCGGGACCAGCGCCGGCTCGCCATAGGCCGGGCAGTAGACGTGGCGGACGAAGCCGGCCGGGACGGGCCAGTCCAGCGCCACGGGCAGGCGCAGGGGCATGGCAAGCTCGGCGGCGGAGGTCGCCATGTGGCTCTCGGCCAGCAGCAGCAGCCTGACCCGCGCCGGCCGCCAGGACTGCCGCCAGGCCTCGGCCGCGAGGGCGGCCTCCGGCGGCTCGGCCATCGGCAGGCGGGCCGAGAGGGCGCGGAGGGCGGCGGCGAGGGCGGCGGCTTGCATGGCCGGAAGATGGGCGGGAACGGCCGGGGCGCAGCCGCGCGCGGGGGGTGCCGAACTGGCGTTGGCCCGGGACGGCTGCTTGCGGCCCGAACCGGCGGTCTGGGCAAGACTCCGCCATGACCGCAGCCGGCGCGCCCACGGCCCACGCTCCGATCTGTCCTGATTCGATTCGTGATGACGATTCACACCATTCCCGTTCCGCATCCGTGAATGGAGCACGAGCATCGTCCCGTTCTTCCCCGGGGGAGGGAAGGAGACGGCCATGCAGACTGCGCCGGACGCACCCGTCCTGCTGGACCTGGCAACGCAGCCCCGCTTCGTCCATCCGCTGCCCATGCCGCCGGTGATCGATGCGGCGGCGACGCCGTATCTCGTCCTGCAGATGCGGCAGTCGGAGCAATGGCTGGGGCTGGTCGACGAGGCCGGCAAGCCGCTGCTGACCACCGTCTGGGGCTTCGGCACGCCGGACGGACCGGTGACGACACCCGGGCCGACCATCCTCGCACGCAGCGACCAGCCGATGCAGGTGCTGTGGGAGAATGCACTGCCGGTCGCCGGGCACCTGCTGCCAATCGACGACAGCATCCACATGGCCATGCCGACCGAGACGACACTGGAGGATGGCTATGTGCCGACCGTCGTGCATCTGCATGGCGGGCACAATCTCTCCGAAAGCGACGGGCTGCCGGAGGCCTGGTTCACCCAGGACTTCGCCGAGACGGGGCGGCAATTCGCCACCGAGCTCTACGACTACCCCAACGACCAGCCGGCGGCGACGCTGTGGTACCATGACCACGTGCTGGGCCTGACACGCATCCATGCCGGCTCGGGCCTCGTCGGCATGGTGCTGCTGCAGGACGCGACCGAGGCGGCACTGGTGCAGGCCGGCGTGCTGCCGGAGGCCGAGACGGCGCTGCCGCTCATCCTGCAGGACCGCGCCTTCACCGCCGATGGGCAGCTCTACCTGCCGGCCTTTCCGGACGACCCGATGCCGGGCGGGGAGGGGACGGTCGCCGATGAATTGCCGCCCGACTATGCCGGCCCGCTGCCGAGCGTGCTGCCCGAATTCTTCGGCGACGTGCCGCTGGTGAACGGCATGGCCTGGCCGATGCAGGCGGTGGGGCCGGGCCAATACCTCCTGCACCTCCTCAATGCCTCCGATTCCCGCTTCTACGTGCTGCGCTTCGACGACCCTTCGGTGAAGGCCATGCTGGTCGGCACCGATGGCGGGCTGCTGCCGAAGGCCGTCACGGTGATGGACGGCGACGGCGTGCAGCAGGCGGGCGAGCAGATCGTGCTGGCACCGGCGGACCGCGTCGACCTCGTGGTCGATTTCTCGCATGCGGCCGGGCATGCGGTGACGCTGGAGAATGTCGGCCCCGCCTTCGCGCCCTTCGTCGGGCTGAACCCGGACGGCTCGCTGGCCTCGGGCGAGGGGGAGGAGATCGAGACGGCCACCGGCACCAGCATGGGTGCCCTGATGCGCTTCGATGTCGCATCCTGCGGCCCGGCGCCGGCCGCCTCGGTCGAGGACGGCACGGTGCTGGACCCGCATTTCGCGGACCTGTCGCAGGCCCTGCCCGACCGCATCCGCCAGCTCGGCCTGTTCGAGACGGAGGACGATTTTGGCCGGCCGATGCCGCAGCTCGGGCTGGCGGAAGCGGGGACCGACATCGGCGGCAACCCGGTGCCCTTCGGCCCGCTGGGCTGGGACGCACCGGTGACCGAGGTGATCCATCGCGGCGCGACGGAGATGTGGCGCATCGCCAACTTCACCGACGATGCGCATCCGGTCCACCTCCACCTGGTGGAGTTCCAGCTTCTCGCGCGCAATGCCATCGACTTCGCGGATGGAGGCGATGGCGGCGACGATGTCCAGCCGGACGGCATCCCGGATGGCGGCGCCTGGTCGCTTGGCGAGGCATTGCCGATCGCGCCGGAGGATACCGGCCGGCAGGACACGATCTGGGTCGGCGCGCACCAGTCTGTCGACATCGTCGCGCATTTCGACCGCGCCGGCGAATTCGTCTGGCACTGCCACATCCTCTCGCACGAGGACAACGAGATGATGCGGCCTTACGTCGTCACCGACGATCCCTGGCAGGCTTGATCCATGCCCGGGCTGCCCAGGCCCGGGCATGCCTCCTCGGATCCCATCCTTCCCGGCGGATCGGCCATGGCTCTCCATGGCAGTCGCAGCCTGGGGTAGCGGCCCGGAGCGGGCGAGACCGTCGGGCGGCGTCTTCGTCAGGTCGGCTTTCCGCCCGATCCGCCGGCCGCCGCCCGCGCGAAGTGCCGCCGCCTGATCCAGCGCAAGGACAGGGCCGCCCCTTGACCCTCCCATGGTGGGAGGCACCACATGCGGCAGGTCATGCCCGAAGCCCCCCTCACCCCCTCCCAACCCCTTGGCTCGACCCTCAGCCTGCCGGTCGCCGGCATGACCTGCACCGCCTGCGCCGGGCGGGTGCAGCGCGCGCTGGGCAAGGTGCCGGGCGTGACGGAGGCCTCGGTGAACCTCGCCACCGAGCGCGCGGAGGTGCGCGGCACCGCGCCGCTGCCGGTGCTGCTCGGGGCGGTGGCGAAGGCCGGCTATGCGGTGCCGGAACAGCGCATCGAGCTCGGCATCGGCGGCATGACCTGCGCCACCTGCGCGCTCAGGGTCGAGAAGGCGTTGGCGAAGGTGCCGGGGGTGCTCGAGGCGCGGGTGAACCTCGCGACCGAGACCGCGGGGGTGACGATGCTGGCGGGGACGGAGGAGGCGGCGCTGGCCGCTGCCATCGCCCGCGCCGGCTACACGGTGCGCGCCGCGACGCCCGAGGCGGAGGCCGATACCGCCGCCGCACAGGGCGGGCGGGAGCGGCGGGACCTCATCCTCGCCGCGCTGCTGACCGCGCCTTTCCTCGCCGGCATGCTCGGGATGGCCCTCGGCCGGGACTGGATGCCGCATCCCTGGGTCCAGCTCGCGCTGGCGGCGCCGGTGCAGCTCTGGCTCGGCGCCCGCTTCTACCGGGCGGGCTGGGCGGCGCTCCGGGCCGGCACCGGCAACATGGACCTGCTGGTCGCGCTCGGCACCTCGGCCGCCTTCGGCCTCTCGCTCGTCATGCTGGCGACGCACGGCGCGCAGGCGAAGCACCACCTCTATTTCGAGGCGAGCGCGACCGTCATCCTCTTCATCCTGCTGGGCAAGTGGCTGGAGGCGCGGGCGCGGCGCGCGACCGGCGCCGCCATCCGCGCCCTGCTGGACCTGCGCCCGCGCACCGCGCGGCGGCTGACCGCGGCGGGGGCGGAGGAGGAGGTGCCGGCCATCGCGCTGGCCGTCGGCGACCGCCTCGTGGTCCGGCCGGGCGAGCGCATCCCGGCGGACGGCACGGTGCTGGAAGGCCGCGCCGGGGTGGACGAGAGCGCGCTGACCGGCGAGAGCCGGCCGGTCGAGAAGGACCCGGGCGCCGCCGTCTCCACCGGCACCATCGCCCTCGACGGGCGGCTGGTGATCGAGGCGAAGGCCGTGGGCACCGAGACGGTGCTGGCCCGCGTCGCCGCCCTGGTCGCCGCGGCGCAGGCCAGCCGGGCGCCGGTGCAGAAGCTGGTGGACCGGGTGAGTGCCGTCTTCGTGCCTGTCGTGGTCGGGATCGCGGCGCTGACGCTGCTCGGCTGGCTACTGGCCGGCGCGGGCGCCGAGGCGGCGGTGCTGCGCGCGGTCGCGGTGCTGGTCATCGCCTGCCCCTGCGCCCTCGGCCTGGCGACGCCGGCGGCGATCATGGCCGGGACGGGTGCGGCGGCGCGGGCCGGCATCCTGGTCCGCGATGCCGAGGCGATCGAGCGGGCGCAGGGCGTCACGCTGGTCGCCTTCGACAAGACCGGCACGCTGACGGAGGGGCGGCCGCGGCTGGCCGCCATCCATGCGGCGGAGGAGGCGGCGGCGCTCCGCCTCGCCGCCGCGCTGCAGGCGGGCAGCGAGCATCCGCTGGCCCGCGCCGTGCTCGCCGCGGCCGGTCCCGACCTGCCGCCGGTGCAGGACTTCCGCGCCCTGCCCGGCCGCGGCGTCAGCGGCCGGGTGGAGGGTCGCGCGCTGCTGCTCGGCAGCCCGCGGGCGCTGGCCGAGGCGGGCGCCGATCCCGGCCCGCTCGCCGCGGCGGCCGGGGCCGAGGGCGCCGCGGGCCGCACCCTGGCCTGGCTGGTCGAGACGGCGCCGGCGCCGCGCGTCCTGGCGCTGCTGGCCTTCGAGGATTCCGAGAAGCCCGGCGCCGCGGCGGCGGTTGCGGGCCTCCGGGCGCTCGGCGTCAGGGCCGCCATGATCAGCGGCGACAGCCGCGCCGCAGCCGGCGCCGTCGCCGCCCGGCTCGGCCTCGACGACGTCGCGGCCGAGGTGCTGCCGGACGGCAAGGCGGCGCGCGTCGCCGCCTGGCAGGCCGGCGGCGAGCGCGTCGCCATGGTCGGCGACGGCGTGAACGACGCGCCGGCGCTGGCCGCCGCCGATCTCGGCATCGCCATGGGCACGGGGACGGATGTGGCGATCCAGGCCGCCGGCATCACGCTGCTGCGCGGCGATCCGGCCCTGGTGCCGGCCGCGCTCGACGTCACCCGGCGGACGCTCGGGAAGATCCGGCAGAACCTGGGCTGGGCCTTCGGCTACAACCTGGTCGGCCTGCCGCTCGCGGCCTTCGGGCTGCTGTCGCCGCCCATGGCAGGCGCGGCCATGGCGCTCTCCTCCGTCTCCGTGCTGGCGAATGCCCTGCTGCTGGCGCGGTGGAGGCCACAGGGCGAGGCAAGGAGGGGCGCATGAACATCGGCGAGGCCTCGCGCGCCTCCGGCGTGTCGGAGAAGATGATCCGCCACTACGAATCCATCGGCCTGCTGCACCCGGCGCGCCGGGCGAACGGCTACCGCGCCTATGCCGAGCCCGACATCGCCGTGCTGCGCTTCATCCGCCACGCGCGCGACCTCGCCTTCCCGCTCGAGGACGTGCGGAGGCTGCTCGCCCTCTGGCGCGACCGCGGGCGGACCAGCGCGGAGGTGCGCAGCCTGGCGCTCCGGCATGTCGCGGCGCTGGAGGAGAAGGCGCGGGCGCTGCAGGCCATGGCGAACAGCCTGAAGCACCTGGCGGCGCATTGCCACGGCGATGCCCGCCCGGACTGCCCCATCCTGGATCAGATCGCCGAGGGCGTCGGCGGCACCGCCGTCGACGGCCCGCAGGCGTGAATCTGATCCACCACACCACCGATCAGATCGCCGGGGGCATCGGCGGCGCTGCCGCCGGAAGCCCGCAGGCGTGACCCTGATCCGCGACGGAATCTCACGAACGGAAGGACAGCACTGACATGATCGAGCTGAAGGTCGAAGGCATGAGCTGCCAGCACTGCGTGCGGGCGGTGACCCAGGCGATCCAGGGCGAGGACCCTGACGCGGCGGTGCAGGTGGACCTCGCCGCCGGGACGGTCCGGGCCGAGACCTCGCTGCCCCGCGAGAAGGTCGCGGCGCTGGTCGAGGAGGAGGGCTACAAGGTCGCGGCCTGAGCCCGCGCTGCGTTACGTTTCATTACGGCATCGGCGGCAGCACGTCATCCCGGCGTTACAGGCCGCGTCCATCCTCGGGAGCATCGCAGCAGACCGAGAGGTGCGCTCCCCATGCGACATGTCCGACCGGCCCTCCTCGGGGCCCTCATGCTGGCCGGCGCCGCCCTGCCGGCGCTGGCGCAGCCCGCGCCGCCGGCCGCTCCTCCGCCCGGCGCCGCGGCGCCGCAGCCCCCCGGGCCGCGCGGCCCGATGATGCACGGCCCGGCCGCGGTCTTCGCGCGGGTGGACGCTAATCACGACGGCCGCGTCACGGCGGAGGAGGCCTGGAGCTTCGCCCAGGCGCGCTTCGCCGAGGCCGACCGCAACCGCGACGGCGCCCTGGTGCTGGAGGAATGGCTCGCCATCCGGCTGATGCCGGCGCCCGACGGCGCGCCGCAACCGGGGCCGAGCCCGATGCGGGCCCGCATGGCCGCCGCCATATTCCGCGCCATCGACGCCAACCGCGACGGGAAGGTGACGCCGGAGGAGCTCCGCCCGGCGGTCGAGGCCCAGCTTCGCGCGCTGGATGCCAATGGCGACAACGGCGTGACGCTGGACGAACTGCCCTTCGCTGCGCATGGGCGGCACCACATGCCGCCCCACCACGGCGCGCCTCCGCCGCCCCCGCCGCCGGGCTGAGGACGCGCCCGCGGCCCGGCGGCACGGTCCGCCGGGCCAGGGCCCCCGCGCAGGGTGCTGCCCTGCCCATCCCTCACGCCGCATTCACGAAACCGCGATATTCGATTGATACTCACGCCCCTCACTCATTCTCTACCAGAAGGCGGGGGGGGGCGCAGGGTGCAGCAGGCAGATTGGTGGCGCGGTGCGGTTCTCTATCAGGTCTATCCCCGCAGCTTCGCGGACTCCGACGGTGACGGCATCGGCGACCTGGCGGGGCTGCTGCAACGGATCGATCACATCGCGGCGCTGAGCGTGGACGGGATCTGGCTCTGTCCCGTCTATGCCTCGCCGCAGCGGGATTTCGGCTACGACGTCGCCGACCACTGCGCCATCGACCCGAGCTTCGGCTCGCTGGCGGATTTCGACCGGGTGCTGGAGGCGGCGCACCAGCGCGGCCTGAAGGTGCTGGTAGACCTGGTCGGCGGCCATACCTCGGACCAGCACCCCTGGTTCGCCGCCAGCCGCCGCAGCAAGGCGGCGCCCACCGCCGACTGGTATGTCTGGGCCGATCCGTCGCCGGACGGCACGCCGCCGAACAACTGGCTCAGCGTCTTCGGCGGCAGCGCCTGGTGCTGGGAGCCGCGGCGGCGGCAGTACTTCCTGCACCACTTCCTGCCCAGCCAGCCCACGCTGAACCTGCAGCACCCCGCCTGCCTCGAGGCGCTGCTGGATGTCGCACGCTTCTGGCTCGACCGCGGGGTGGACGGCTTCCGGCTGGATGCCATCGACTTCCTGACGCATGACGAGCGCCTGCGCAGCAACCCGGCGGCGCGGCCCGCCGGCGGCCAGGTGCCGGCGAAGCTCTTTGCCCTGCAGCGGCACGACCACGACATGATCCAGCCGGCCAGCATGGCCGTGCTGCGCCGCATCCGCGCGCTGCTCGACGAGTATCCCGGCGCGGTCTCGCTCGGCGAGGTCTCCTCGCAGGACGGCGCCTTCGACCGCATCGCGGCCTATACCGGCGCGCCCGACCTGCTGCACATGGCCTATACGCTGCGGCCGCTGCGGCACGGCTTCGACCGGCCGACGCTGCAGGCGCTGCTGCGCGACGCCATCGCCACCTGCGCGCGCGGCTGGCCCTGCTGGTCCTTCTCCAACCACGACGTGGAGCGCGCCGCGACCCGCTGGGCGCCCCATCGCACCGAGCAGGGGGGACAGGCCGATACCCGCTTCACCCGGCTGCTGCTGGCCCTGCTGCTGAGCCTGCCGGGCAGCGCCTGCCTCTACCAGGGCGAGGAGCTGGGCCTGCCCGAGGCGCAGTTGCAAAAGGACGAGATCCGCGACCCCTTCGGCATCACCTACTGGCCGGAGTTCAAGGGCCGCGACGGCAGCCGCACGCCCATGCCCTGGGCGGAGGGCGAGCGCTTCGCCGGCTTCACCCCCGCCTGGTCCTCGCCCTGGCTGCCGGTCCCGGCGAGCCATCGGGCGCTGGCGGTGGACGGGCAGGAGCGCGACCCCGACAGCACGCTGCGCTTCGCCCGCCGGCTGATCGCGCTGCGCAGGGCGGAGCCGGCGCTGCGCCAGGGCACGGCGGCGCCGCTCGACCTGCCGGAGCCGCTCTTCGGCTTCACGCGGGAGGCGGCGGGACAGCGGGTGACGCTGGTCTTCAACCTGTCCGGCCAGCCGGTGCCGCTGCCGGCACAGCTGGAGGCGGGCCAGGCCGGCCTCGGCGGCTTCGGCGCGTCGGGCGGCGTGCTGCCGGCCTACGGCTTCGCGCTGCTGGTCCCGGCCATGGCGCGGGTGCCGGAGATCGCGTGACGGCGGCGGCGGCCGGCCGGGATCAGCCCGGCCGCGCCGCCGTCAGCCCGCCATCGACCACCAGATGCGCCGCGGTGACGTAGCGCGCCTCCTCCGAGGCGAGGAAGAGCACGGCATGCGCCACGTCCCAGGCATCGCCCATGCGGCCGATCGGCACGCCGGCATGGCGCTTGGCGATCAGCGCCGCGGCGTCGTTGGCGCCGAGCTGCTTCGCCAGGCGATGCTCGACCAGCGGCGTGTGCATGGTCCCCGGCACCACGCAGTTCACCCGGATGCCCTTCTTCACGAAGGCGATCGCGGTCGAGCGGGTGAAGGCGATGATCCCCGCCTTGCTCGCGGCATAGGCGACGTTGGTCCGGCCCTCCACCTGGTGCGACAGCGCGGCGACCGAGGAGATGTTCACCACCGCCCCGCTCCCTTGCCGCTCCATCACTGGCAGGACGTATTTGCAGCCGAGGAAGGCGGTCTTCAGGTTGTGGTCCATCTGGGCGTCCCAGACCTCCTCGCTCATCGTCACCGGGTCGCCGGGGGCGGAGCCGCCGACATTGTTGACCAGGATGTCAATGCGCCCGAAGCGGGCGAGGCAGTCCTCGACCGCCGCCTGCACCTCCGCGGCGACGGTCATGTTCACGGTGCGGGTGGCGCAGGTGCCGCCCTCGGCCTCGATGATCCGCGCCGTCTCGGCGACTGCCGCCGGGTTCAGGTCCACCCCGTAGACCCTGGCGCCCTGCCGCGCCATCAGCACCGCGGTCGCCTTGCCGTTCCCCCAGTTCTCTCCCCCCTTGGCCTCGCCGACCGAGCCGGCGCCGGCGATGAAGGCGGTCTTGCCGGTCAGGTCGAGCATCCTCCCCTCCCCCAGGAATGCGTTGCCCGCCAGCAAGCCTCGCCGTCAGCGCGGGGGTCAAGGGGCGGCGGGGCTGCTATGCGCCAGGGGTGACGGAGGGCGGATCGTGGACCAGCGGGGCGGCTTCACGCGGGACGGGGTGGCGCGCGGGCTGAAGGCGGCGATGGCCATCACCCTCGGCCTCTCGCCCTTCGGCCTGGTCGTCGGGATGACGGCGGACCAGGCCGGCCTCTCGCTGGCCGAGACCCTGCTGATGAGCGGCCTCGTCTTCGCCGGCACCAGCCAGCTCGTCGCGCTGCAGCTCTGGGCCGATCCGGCGCCGGTCCTCGCCGCCACCCTCGCCTGCCTGGTGATCAACCTGCGCATGACGCCGATGGGCGCGGCGCTGGCCCCGGTGCTGGACCGGGCGCGCGGGATCCGGCTCTGGGGCACGCTGGCGCTGCTGGTGGACAACTCCTTCGCCCTGGCGATCGCCGAGATGCGGGCCGGGCGGCGCGATGTCGGCTTCCTCTTCGGCGCCAGCGCGGGCATGTGGCTGAACTGGATGGCGATGTGCGCGGTCGGGCACCTCTTCGGCGCGGCGCTGCGGCTACCGCCCGGGCATCCCGTCTTCTTCGCCGCCTCGGCCGCGGTGCTGGCCCTGCTGGTGCAGCTCTGGCGCGGGCGGTCGGACCTGCAGCCCTGGCTGCTCGCCGGCTGCATCGCCCTCCTGGTGCAGGGCGCGGGGCTCGGCGCGCCCTGGCCGGTGCTCCTCGGCGCCTTCGCCGGCGCGGGCTACGGCGCCTGGCGCGACGGGCGGCGCGCGGCATGAGCCTGCGCTGGGACGTGCTGGCGGCCATCCTCGGCATGGCGCTGGCGACCTATCTGTGCCGGGCCGGCGGCTATGCCGTGCTGCGCGTCACCCGCCCGCCGCCCTTCGTGCATGCCATGCTGCAGCACCTGCCGGGCTGCATCTTCGTCGCCTTCCTCGCCCCCGCCTTCCTCCGCGGCGGCTGGGGCATGGCCGCGGCCGGCGCCGTGGTGCTGCTGGTGCAGGCGCGGCTGGGCAGGCTGGCGCTCTCCATCCTGGCCGGGGTGGGCACGCTCTGGCTCTTCCGCGCGGCCGGGCTCGGCTGAGCGGTCTTCACCGCTTCCTCACGATTGCCGCCCATCCTTGCCAACCCTACCGATGGAGGCGGGCTTGGCAGAGGGCGGAACCGCGGGGCAGGAGGGGATCTGCGCGCAATGCCCGGCGCGGGTGGCGGCGGACCCGCTGACCGGCCTCGCCGACCGGCGGCAGTTCCGCGACCGCCTGGCCGAGGCGCTGGCCGGGCATGCCGCCGAGGGGCCGGGCGTCCTGCTGATCGACCTCGACCGCTTCAAGGCGGTGAACGACGCGCTCGGACATCCCGCGGGGGATGCGCTGCTGCAGGCGGCAGGGCGACGGCTGCGCTCGGCCCTCCGGCCCGGCGATGTCGCGGCGCGCCTCGGCGGCGACGAGTTCGCGGTGCTGCTCGCCCCGCCCACGGCGCGGGAGGCGGTCGCCGGCGTTGCGGACCGGCTGGTCGAGCTGCTGGCCCGCCCCTATGTCGTCCGCGGCCAGGTGGCGATGGTCGGCGCCAGCATCGGCGCGGCGCTCGCGCCGGCGGACGGCACCGATCCGGACACGCTGATGTCGCGCGCCGACCTCGCCCTCTATCAGTCGAAGGGCCAGGGCCGCGGCCGCTGCAGCTTCTTCGTCCCCGAATTGCAGGCGCGGGCGGAGGCGCGGCGGGCGCTCGAGCTCGGGCTGCGCGCCGCCCTGCCGCGCGGCGAATTCGCCCTGCACTACCAGCCGCAGCTCGACCTCGGGACCCGCCGCCTCGCGGGGTTCGAGGCGCTGCTGCGCTGGCACCGGCCGGGGGCCGGCCTGGTCCCGCCGGGGGCCTTCATCCCGCTGGCCGAGGAAATCGGGCTGATCGGCCCGATCGGCGACTGGGTGCTGGGCGAGGCGACGCGGGAGGCCGCGGGCTGGCCGGCGCCGCTGCGCGTCGCGGTGAACGTCGCGCCGCAGCAGTTCCAGGACGGCAGGCTGGTCGGGACGGTGCAGGCGGCGCTCGCCTCCGCCGGCCTGGCCGGGGCGCGGCTGGAGCTCGAGGTGACGGAGAGCGCGCTGCTCGAGGATGGCGGCTGGGGCACCATGGGGCAGTTGCAGGCGCTGAAGGCGCTCGGCGTGCGCATCTCGCTCGACGATTTCGGCACCGGCTATTCCTCGCTTTCGCAGCTCCGCAGCTTCCCCTTCGACCGTGTGAAGATCGACCGCAGCTTCGCCGACGACGCGGCGGTGGTGCGGGCCGTCGCGGCGCTCGGCGCCAGCCTCGGCATGCGCACGACGGCGGAGGGGGTGGAGACGGCGGCGCAGCTCGAGCGCATCCGCGCCGAGGGCTGCACGGAGGCGCAGGGCTACCTGCTCGGCCGTCCCGCGCCGGCCGCCGACCTGCCGGAGATCATCGGCCGCCTCGGCGCGCCGCCCACGTCCGGCATGGGAGAGGCCGCATGAGGGAGACCGGCCTGTTGCGCGGCGCGCTCCGGCGCAGGGCGCCGGCCTGATCGGCCGGCGGTCAGCTCATCCAATTGCCGCCGTCGATGTTGTAGGTCTGGGCGACGATGTAGTCGGCATCAGCGCTGGCGAGGAAGGCGGCGAGGCCGCCGATCTCCTCCGGCCGCGCCATCCGGCCGAAGGGCACCGCAGCGCCGACGCGGCGCTTCTTCTCGCCGGGCGGCAGGTTCTCGTAGCGCGCGAAGCGCCTGTCCACGTCGTCCCAGTGCTCGTTGTCCACCACGCCCGGCGCGATGGCATTGACGTTGATGCCGTGCCGGATGAGGTCGAGGCCCGCGCTCTGCGTCAGGCTGATGACCGCGGCCTTGGAGGCGCAGTAGACGGCGACCAGCGCCTCCCCCCGCCGCCCGGCCTGGGAGGCAAAGTTGATGATCTTCCCGCCCTGCCCCTGCGCGATCATCTGCTTCGCCGCGGCCTGCAGGGTGAAGAGCAGCCCCTCCACGTTCACCGCGAAGACGCGTTGGTAGCTCTCCCGCGTGATGTCGACGATCGGCGCGAGGTCGAAAATGCCGGCATTGTTGACCAGGATGTCGAGCCGGCCGAAGGCGGCGACCGTGCCGGCGATGGCGGCGTCGATGCTCTCCTGGCGGGTGACGTCGAGTTGGATGGCCTGCGCGCCCTCCCCGATGGCGGCCGCGGCCTCCTCGGCGCCGGCCTCGTTGAGGTCGCCGATCATCACCCGCGCGCCCTCCCGCACATAGCGCTCGGCAACGGCGCGGCCGATGCCGCGCGCCGCGCCGGTGATCAGGGCCGACTTGCCGGCGAGCATCATGCGGTGGTCTCCCCAGAGGACGAAACCTTGGACAGGGCGTGGTAGAGCCCGCGCCAGCGCGGCAGGCGCGCGGCATAGGCGGCGGCGAGGGCGGGGTCGGGTTCGACCGTCTCCGCCCGGGCCGGGGGCGTGCAGACCGCCGCGGCGGCCTCGCCGGTGACGGCCAGCCGCGCCAGGCGCGCCGCGCCGAAGGCGCCGCCGAACTCGCCCGCGGCGAGGCGGTGCAGCGGGATGCCGAGCGCCGCGGCGAGGATCGCCACCCAGTCGCGGGACCGGGCGCCGCCGCCGATCACCGTCGCCTCCCGCAGCGCGGTGCCGGAGGCGGCGAGGGCATCGGCGCAGTCGCGCAGGGAGAAGGCGACGCCCTCCAGCACCGCCTGGGTCAGCGCGGCACGCCCGGCCTCGTGCGACAGGCCGGCGAAGGCGCCGCGGATGGCGGCGTCGTTGTGCGGCGTCCGCTCACCCGACAGGTAGGGAAGGAAGAGCGCCAGGCTGGGTTCGCGCAGGGGCGGCAGTTCCTGCAGCAGCGCGGCCTCCGGCAGGCCGGCGACGCCCGCCCACCAGGCCAGCGAGGCAGCGGCCGAGAGCGTGACGCCCATCTGGTGCCAGGTGCCGGGCAAGGCATGGCAGAAGGCGTGCACCGCCCCCTGCGGCCAGGGGCGGTAGCGGTCGGTGGTGGCGAAGACCACGCCGGAGGTGCCGAGCGAGACGAAGGCGTCGCCGGCGCGGATGGCGCCGAGCCCGACCGCGCCCGCCGCATTGTCGCCGGCGCCGCCGGCCAGCAGCGGCGGCGCGGCGAAGCCCCACTCCGCCGCCAGCGCCGCGCGCATCCGGCCGGCGGGCGCGCTGCCCTCCACCAGCCGCGGCATGGCGGCGCGCGACAGGCCGGTCGCCGCCAGCAGCGCCTCCGACCAGTCGCGCTGTCCGACATCCAGCCAGAGGGTGCCGGAGGCGTCCGACATCTCCTCCACCCGCTCGCCCGTCATGCGCTGCGCGACCCAGGATTTGGGCAGCAGGACATGGCGCGTGCGGGCGAAGATTTCGGGCTCGTGCCGCCGCACCCAGAGCAGCTTCGGCGCGGTGAAGCCGGGCATGGCGAGGTTGCCGGCGATGGCGTGCAGGTCCGGCACCGCGGCCTCCAGCGCGCGGCATTCCGTCATGCTGCGGGTGTCGTTCCAGAGGATGCAGGGCCGCAGCACCGTGTCGTGCTCGTCCAGCAGCACCGCGCCATGCATCTGGCCGGAGAGGCCGATGCCCCGCACCGCCGCCCAGTCCGCCGGCCGCGCCGCGCGCAGCGCCGCGACGCAGTCGAGCACGGCCTGCCACCAGGATTCCGGGTCCTGCTCGCTCCAGCCGGGATGCGGGCGGGAGACGGCGAGCGGCGCCGCGGCCTCGGCCAGCACGCGCTGATCGCCATCCACCAGCAGCGCCTTGACCGCCGAGGTGCCGAGATCGAAGCCGAGGAACATGCGCCCTCCCTCTGCTGCCCGCCTAAGCAAACCCCTCGGGGTTTGCGCTGCAACAAAACCCTGAGCAGGCTTTCGCTGCAAAGGGTTGGGCTGCACGAAGTGTGGCCCAACCCGCGAAAGTCTGCTTAGGGCGCGCTCAGCCGAGCGCCGCCGCGACCTCCGCCGCGCGCGGCAGGTCGGCGCCGCGGCGCGTGCAGGTGATGGCGGCCGCGGCGCCGGCATAGCGCAGCACGTCCCGCAGGGTGTCGGCATCGAGCGCGGCAATGCCCTCCCGCGTCAGCCGCCCGTGGTGGCGCAGGCGGGCGAGCAGCGCGGCATGGAAGGTGTCGCCGGCGCCGACCGTGTCGGCGACCGCGACCGGGCGGCCCGCCTCCTCGAAGGTGCCGCAGGCATGGAAGGCGGTGGCGCCCGCGCCGCCGCGCGTCAGCACCACCAGGCCGACGCCCGCGGCGCGCCAGCGCGCGGCATGCGCCGCCGGATCGGCCCCGGCGCCATAGGCGGCCTCGAGGTCCTCCTCGCTCAGCTTGACGATGGCGGCGGTGGCGACGAAGCGGTCGAAGCGCGCCCGCCAGCGGGTGAGGTCGCCCGCCAGCACCGGGCGGAGATTGGGGTCGAGGCTGACCACGCGCCGCGCCCCCTCGCGCTCGGCCAGCGCCAGCAGCGCGCTGCCGATCGGCTCGACCGCGAGGACATAGGAGCCAAGCGCGATCGCTTCCACATCAGGGCCGAGCGCCGGCGGCAGGTCGGCCGCGCTCAGGTCGCGCTCGGCGCAGTCCTGGGCGTGGAAGGTGTAGTGCGGGTGCCCGTCGGGCCCGGGCGAGACGACGACCAGCGGCGTCGGCTTCGGGCTGCGCCGGGCGAGCGCGGTGTCGACGCCCTCCGCCGCCAGCCGCCCCGCCAGGAAATCCCCGAACCCGTCCTGCGAGAGCCCGCCGAGGAAGCCCGCCGGCACGCCGAGCCGCGCCAGCCCGACCGCGAGGTTGAAGGGCGAGCCGCCGGCGGCGGCCAGCGCGGGCAGCGTCGCGCCAGCGGCGGGCCCCTGGACGAAGAGGTCGATCAGCGCCTCGCCGCAGACCAGGATCATCGGCGTCAGGCCGCCAGCGGATGCCGCCCCAGCGCCGGCAGGGCCTGGCCCTCGGCGTCGAAGACGTGGCAGGCCGCGGCATCGGCCGTGAGGCGGATGGGCGCATGCGCCGGGGTGGGGTCGCTGCCCTCGATCTGCACGATGGCCGCCTCGCCGCCCGCGAGCGTGACGTGCAGCAGCGTCAGGCCGCCGAGGCGCTCGACCAGCCGCACCTCCCCGGCGAAGGCGCCGGCCGGGTCGGGCCGCAGCGCCTCCGGCCGAATGCCGAGCGTGACCTCCGCCCCCGGCCGCGCCGTGCCGGCAGCGGGCACCGTCAGCCGCGCGCCCGCCGCCTCCACCGTCACCCCGCCGCCATCGGCGCCCTGCACGCGCGCCTTGAGGAAGTTCATGCGCGGCGAGCCGATGAAGCCGGCGACGAAGAGGTTGGCGGGGTGGTGGTAGAGCTCGAGCGGCGAGCCCACCTGCTCCACCTTGCCCGCCTGCAGCACGACGATCTTGTCGGCGAGCGTCATCGCCTCGACCTGGTCGTGGGTGACGTAGATCATGGTGGCCTGCAGGTCCTCGTGCAGCCGCGCCAGCTCGATCCGCATCTGGCCGCGCAGCGCCGCATCGAGGTTCGAGAGCGGCTCGTCGAAGAGGAAGATGCGCGGGTTGCGCACGATGGCCCGGCCAATCGCGACGCGCTGGCGCTGGCCGCCCGAGAGCTCCTTCGGCCTTCGGTCGAGATAGGGCTCGAGCTGCAGGATGCGCGCGGCCTCGGCGACCTTGCGCTCCCGCTCCGGCTTGGCCACGCCTGCCATGCGCAGCGCGAAGGCCATGTTCTGCCGCACCGTCATGTGCGGGTAGAGCGCATAGGACTGGAACACCATGGCGAGGCCGCGATCGGCCGGCCCCACCTCGTTCACCCGCTGGCCGTCGATCAGCAGGTCGCCCGAGGAGATCTCCTCCAGCCCCGCAATCATGCGCAGCAGGGTCGATTTGCCGCAGCCGGAGGGGCCGACGAAGACGACGAACTCGCGGTCCGCCACATCGAGGTCGACGCCCTTGATGACCTCATGCGCCAGGTAGCTCTTGCGGATGTTGCGGAGCTGGAGCGTGGCCATGGCAGTCCCCTTATTTCACGGCGCCGAAGGTCAGCCCGCGGACGAGCTGGCGCTGGCTGAGCCAGCCGAAGACCAGGATGGGCGCGACCGCGATGGTGGAGGCGGCGGAGAGCTTCGCGAAGAACAGCCCCTGCGGCGAGGAGAAGGAGGCGATGAAGGCGGGCAGCGGCGCCGCCTCCGACGACGTGAGGTTCAGGCTCCAGAAGGCCTCGTTCCAGCAGAGGATGAGGGAGAGCAGGCCGGTGGAGGCGATGCCGGGCACCGAGAGCGGCAGCAGCAGGTGCCAGAACTCCGACCCGGTGCGGGCGCCGTCCATGCGGCCGGCCTCCAGGATCTCCCCCGGCACCTCCTTGAAGAAGGTGAAGAGCATCCAGACCACGATGGGCAGGTTCATCAGCGCATAGATGACGACGAGGCCGCTGCGGGTGTCGAGGATGCCGAGGGTGCGGAAGAGCAGGTAGATCGGCACCAGCACGCCGACCGGCGGCAGCATCTTGGTCGACAGCATCCAGAGCAGCGTCGAGCGCGTGCGCTCCGTCGGGTGGAAGGCCATGGCATAGGCGGCCGGGATGGCGAAGGCGAGGGCGAGCACCGTCCCGCCCACCGAGATGACGACGCTGTTGAGCGCGAAATGCAGGTAGTCCGCGCGCTGCTGCACCTCCGCATAGCTCTCGAGCGTCGGGGTGAAGAGGATCTGCGGCGGGGTGGCGATGGCCGCGACCTCGGACTTGAAGCTGGTCAGCACCATCCAGAGGATGGGGAAGAAGAGCAGCAGCGCCACGCCCCAGCCGAGGACCGTGGTCAGCAGCATCTGCCGGGCGGATGAGCGCATGGGCTAGACCTCCAGCCGCCGGGCGATGGAGCGGACGAGGAAGAAGGCGACGATGTTGGCGAGCAGGATCGCCACCACGCCGCCGGCCGAGCCGCCGCCGACATCGAATTGCAGCAGCGCCCGGGCATAGATCAGGAAGGCGAGGTTGGTCGTGGCATTGCCGGGGCCGCCGGAGGTGGTGACGAAGATCTCGGCGAAGACGGTCAGCAGGAAGATGGTCTCGATCATCACCACGACGCTGATGGCGCGGCCGAGATGCGGCAGGGTGATGAAGAGGAACTGCGCCACCGGCCCGGCGCCGTCCATCCGCGCGGCCTCCTTCTGCTCGTGGTCCAGCGACTGCACCGCGGTCAGCAGGATCAGCAGGGCGAAGGGCAGCCACTGCCAGGCGACGATGACGATGATGGCAAACAGCGGGTATTCGGCGAACCAGTCCACCGGCTCCATGCCGACCGCGCGCGCGAGGGACCCCAGCACCCCGTAGATCGGGTGCATCATCAGGTTCTTCCAGACCAGCGCGCTGACCGTCGGCATGACGAAGAAGGGCGAGATGGCCAGCACCCGGGCGATGCCGCGCCCGGGGAAGGGCTGGTCGAAGAGCACCGCCAGGAGCGTGCCGAAGCCGACCGTGATGACCAGCACCGATCCCACCAGGATCAGCGTATTGGTCAGCGAGACCCAGAAATCCGGGTCGGTCACCAGGAACTCGTAGTTCTCGAGCCCGGCGAAGCCCGAGACCTCCGGGTTCAGCAGGTTGTAGCGCTGGACCGAGAACCACAGCGTCATGACCAGCGGCACGATCATCCACAGCAGCAGCACGCCGACCGAGGGCGCGAGCAGCGGGAAGGCGCCGCGGCGCCGGGCCTCGGGCGCCGTCGCGGCGACGCCGCTGCCCGGCCGGAGGGCGGAGGAGGACATGCCCATCCCCTCCGACGTCCTACTTCGGGTAGCCGGCCTGCCGCATGGTCCGCTCGGTCGCCGATTCGGCGGTACGCAGCGCCTGCTCCACCGCCGTGCCGGTCAGCGTTGAGGCGATGGTCTGCCCGACCTGGGTGCCCAGCCCCTGGAATTCCGGGATGGCGACGAATTGCGCGCCGGTATAGGGGCGCGGGTTGCGGGTCTGCGCGCTCGGGTTCGCGCTCATAATCGCCTTCTGCACGAAGCCGGCGAAGGGCGCGACCTTCTGGTAGTCCGGGCTGTCATAGGTGGATTGCCGCGTGCCCGGCGGCACCGCCACCCAGCCATTCTCCTGCGCGACGAGCTTCACATAGTCCTTCGACGTCGCCCACAACACGAACTTCCGCGCGGCATCCTGCTGCTTGGAAGTCGCGGGGATCGCCAGGTTCCAGCTCCAGAGCCAGGTCGGGCCGCCGGTGAACTCGCCGGTCGGCATGGGCGCGAAGCCGACCTTGTCCGCCACCTGCGACTGCTTGGTGTCGTAGAGCAGGCCGGCCGCGACGCTGGCATCGATCCAGATGCCGCAGCGGCCGCCGGCGAAGAGCGCGAGGTTCTCGTTGAAGCCGTTGGAGGTGGCGCCGGGCGGGCCGTAGTCGCGGAGCGAGGTGCTGTACCAGGTGACGGCGTTGCGCCAGGCCGGCGTGTCGAGCTGCGGCTTCCACTGCGCGTCGAACCACTGGCCGCCGAAGGCTGTCACCAGCGGCGTGACGAAGGCCATGTTCTCGCCCCAGCCCGGCTTGCCGCGGAGGCAGAGGCCATAGGTCTGGTTCGCCTTGTCGGTGATCTTCGCCGCGATGTCGCGGATCTGCGCATAGGTCGGCTCGGCCGGCATGGTGATGCCGGCCTTCTGCAGCAGGTCCGTGCGGTAATAGGTCATCGCGCTCTCGGCATAGAAGGGCAGCGCGTAGAGCTTGCCGTCATGGCTGATGCCGGTGCGGACGGGGGCGAGGATGTCGTTGGCGTCGTAGGCGGCGGGGAGGTTGTCGAAGGGCGCCAGCCAGCCCTGCTTGGCCCAGATCGGCACCTCGTAATTGCCGATCGTCAGGATGTCGAATTGCCCGGCCTTGGTGGCGATGTCGGTGGTCAGCCGCTGCCGCAGGACGTTCTCCTCCAGCACCACCCAGCGCAGCTTCACGTCGGGGTTCTGCTGCTCGAAGCGGCTTGAGAGCCGCTGCATGACCACCATGTCGCCGTTGTTGACGGTGGCGATGGTGACCGTGGCCTGGGCCAGGGCGCGGCCGCCCGGCAACAGCGCGACGGCGAAGGCAGCGAAGAGCGCGGCGAGGCGACGCCTGGACATCGATCGGTTCCTCCCCTGTGCCGGCGCCCTGGCGGAGCCGACTCGGTTGCGATACTCCGCCTCTTATCAACGCGACAGTCGCGAGCCCGTCAAGCACAGCGACCGCCCGGACCGACTCTCCGCGCTAACGATTGCCGGCGGAATGCGTTGCATGCCGAACGGCTGGCCTCCCGGTGCAACCCGCGGGAGGTCTGGCTAGAACCCCGCCTCGCGTGCCGCGCGCCGCAGCGTCTCCAGGCTCCCCACGGCGTAGAGCGAGCCGAGCCAGTGCCCGACCGCCGCAGCCAGCCGTGTGTCGTCGGCCAGCTCGCCGAAGAGCGGGCGGATGCCGAGCAGCGGCGCCGGGTCCGGCCCGCCCTCGATCGCCTTTTCCCGCAGCAGCGCGGCGAGTGGATGCTTCACCTCGATGGGCGCGCCCTGCTCGTCCTCCCCGCGCACCCGGCGGAACCAGGCGGCCAGCGCCAGGGCCAGCAGCCCGACATCCCCGCCCATGCGCAGCCGGTCGCGGATCGGGTCCACCAGCACGTTGATCGGCGCGTCGGTGTTCACCCGCTCCACCGTGTCCCTGATGGCGGTATTGGCGAAGCGCTCGATCAGGGTGCGCTTGTAGTCCGCGAGGTCGATGCCGGGCACCGGCGGCAAGGTCGGCCCGGTCTCGCGGTCCATCAGCGCCGCCATGTAGGCGCGGAAGAGCGGGTCGGCCATGGTCTCGTCGATGGTGACATGGCCCGCGAGACGCCCGAGCCCGGCGATGGCGAGGTGGCTGGCATTCAGCAGCCGCAGCTTCATGAACTCGTAGGGCGCGACATCGGCGACGAATTGCGCGCCCACCTCCTCCCATGCCGGGCGGCCCTGGGGGAAGCGGTCCTCGATCACCCATTGCCGGAAGGTCTCGGCGAAGACCGGCCAGCGGTCGGCGATGCCATGCCGCGCGCGGAGTTCCTCGACCTGCCCGGGCTGCGTCACGGGCGTGATGCGGTCCACCATGGTATTGGGGAAGGCGACCTCGGCGCGGATCCAGGCGGCGAGCGCCGGGTCGCGTGCCTCGGCCAGGTCCAGCACGGCCTGGCGCAGCACCTCGCCATTGTGCTGGATGTTGTCGCAGGTCAGCGCGGTGAAGGGCGGCAGGCCGGCGGCGCGGCGGCGGCGGAAGCCCTCGACCAGGATGCCGATGGCGCTGCGCGGCGCCTCGGGCGTCGCCAGGTCCTGCCGGATGGCGGGATGCTCCGGGTCGAGCCGCTTGGTCGCGCGATTGAGGCAATAGCCGTTCTCGGTGACCGTCAGGCTGACGATGCGGATCGCCGGGTCCTGCATGGCCGCGAGCAGCGTGGCGGAGGACTCGCCCGCGAAGAGCACGCCGGCGAGCGCGCCGATGACGGTGACGGTCTCCGCCTCGCCGCTGCGCTCGACCAGCGTGTAGAGGCCGTCCTGCGGCGCCAGCGCCTGTTCCATGGCGCGGTCGCCCGGCAGCAGCCCGGCGCCCAGGATGCCCCAGCGCAGCGCATCCGGCCGGCGCTCCATCAGGTCATGGGTGTAGCGGGCCATGTGCGCGCGGTGGAAGCCGCCGAGGCCGAGATGGACGATGCCGGGCGCGACGGCGGCGGGGTCGTAGGCCGGCACCTGCACCGAGGCAGGCAGGGCGGCCAGGGTGCGGCGGTTCAGCTCGATGGCGGTCACGGCGCTGGCTCCGGAATGGCGGCCGCGACCTAGCGCGGCGCCGCCGGTAGACGCCATGCCGGCAGCGATCCGTAGCGCGGAATTTTTTTCAGCACGGCACGGAAATGCCCATCGCGCCAGACCGGCAGGGCGCGATGACCGATGCGATCGTGCCTATCGGCGCGCCAAGCGGGTCGCCGGCGCTTGTTCCGCCGCCTCGCCGCGCAGCAGGTCGGGCCTGCCGCGGCGGCCCCCGGCAGTTCCGGGATGGGCCGGGGGAGGCGTCGCGGCGCGGCCGCCGCGGCCGCGCCGCCGGCGTCACTGCGCCGCCTGCGCCAGGTCGGGATCCGGGGCGCGCGGCTCGGCCGGGCGCTCGACCAGCACCATGGGCTGCGGGCGCGGGATCATGATGCCCAGTTCGTCAAAGCGCTGCTTGATCCGCCGGTTGAACTCCCGCGCCACCGGCCAGCGCGCCGCCGGCTCGGTCTTCACCCGGGCGCGGATCGCCACCCCGTTGTCGGCCAGCTTCTCCACGCCCCAGACATCAATGTCGTCGCGGATCAGCGGCTTCCACTTGGCCTCGCCGCGGATCTCGGCGCCGATCTCCTTCAGCGCCGCCACCACGCGATCGGTGTCCTCGGAATAAGCCACCGTCACGTCCAGCACCGCAAAGCTGAAATCGCGGGTCATGTTGGTCACCGTCGTCACCGCGCTGAAGGGCACGATGTGCACGCTGCCATCCGTCGCCCGCAGCTTGATGGAGCGGATCGAGAGGTGCTCGACCACGCCCGAGAGGCCGCCGAGCTGCACCACGTCGCCGACCGCGACCGCATCCTCGAGCAGCAGGAAGACGCCGGTGATGACGTCCCGCACCAGCGTCTGGGAGCCGAAGCCGATGGCCAGGCCGACCACGCCGGCGCCGGCCAGCAGGGGCGCGACGTTGATGCCGAGCTGGGCGAGGGCGTTCAGCACCACGAAGACCAGGATCACCACGCCGAGGACGGTGCGCAGCATCGGCAGCAGGGTGCGCACGCGGGCGCTGCGCGCCGCCTGGCTGTCGCGCGACAGCCGGTGCAGCCGCCGCTGGATGGCGGAATTCGCCGCCTCCCACACCACCAGCGCCATCACCAGCGTCACGCCGATGGAGGCGAAGGTGTCGAGCAGCCGGCGGCCGAGCGTCCCCGGCTCGAACCAGGCGAGGCTGTTGAAGCCCCAGACCTCCAGCAGCAGCACGACAGAGGCGCCGCCGAGCAGGGCGGAGACCAGGGTCTTCAGCAGTGGCACGTATTGCGCCGCACGGACGGCGAGGCCCGGGAAGCGCTTCGCCATCTCCGGCCCCGGATGCAGCACGCGGTCCATGGACCAGGCGATGCCCTCGTCCAGCGCCTTGGCGAGGCCGACGATCAGCACCGTCAGCACCGTCCCGACCGCCAGCCGGTGCAGGCCGTTCTCCAGCGCCAGCGCCCAGACCGCCCAGGCGACGATCAGCCAGAGGATGACGAGGACGTGCCAGATATCGGCAAGCTGGTCGCGGGCGCTGCGCAGCAGGTGGCGGGTGCCGGTCGCTTCCTCGCCGGCCGGCAGCGGGTCGGCGCGGAGCAGGGCGGCCACCGCCTCCCGCTGCTGCAGCACGATGCGGGCGAGCAGCAGGGAGATGACCAACAGGGTCAGGTTGATGATGGCGTCATAGGCCGACCAGGGCAGGCCGAGCAGCAGCCCGGCCTCGGCCAGGGTATAGCCGCCGAGGCCGACCAGCATCAGCCGCCGCAGCCAGCGGATGCCCCAGACGGCGGCGGCATTGCCGCAGGGGATCAGCCGCAGGTGGTCGGAGGCGGGGGAGAGCAGCATGCGCGCGACGGCGAAGGCGATGCGGGCGCCCATATAGGTATGCGCCATCATCAGCCCGACCAGCCGCGTGGTCGGCAGCGGCTGCATCAGGCCGAAGAGGCCATAGACCGCGAGGCCGAAGGCGGCGATCGGCAGCAGGTCCACCAGCAGCCGCCCCAGCACCAGCGGCGCCCGCTTCAGCCAGGCCCAGGGCGTGTCGTCCGCCTCCAGCGCCATGGTGTCCAGCCAGCGCCGTGGCCGGGTGACGACGCGCACCATCAGCCATTCCGCGCAGAGGCCGAGCGCGGTCAGCACCAGCAGCTTCCAGGCGGCATCCAGCAGCCGGGTGCGGGAGACCGGGTCGCGGACCAGGTCCTCCGCGGCGTCCCAGAGCGCCGGGAGGTCGGCCATGGAGCGGATGCCGTCCAGCGCCTCCTCCGCCACCGCCCTGACACGGCCGGAGAGGCCGGCGAGGATCTGCGCGCCGACGGTATTGGGGGCGATCAGCGGGTCGGGCGCGGCGGGGGGCGTGGCCGGGGCCGCGCCAGGCGCTGCCCCTTGGGCTCCCCCTTGGGCCGCCGGGGCGGGGGCCGGGGCCGCGGCGGGCGGCGGGGTCGCCTCCGCTTCCGACCCCTCCGCCGCCGGGGCATTGGTCGGGGCGGGGCTCGCTGCCGCCGGGGCCGGCGGCGGGCCGGCCGGCTGCACCGCGGCGGGGGCCGGCGCGGCCCGGCCGGCGGCGGGTTGCGGCGCGGCATGGGGTGGCGCGCTCCGGCTGGCGGCGGCCAGCGCCTCCAGCGTGCGGAGGAATTCCGCCCGCCGCGCGTCGTCCCGCAGCAGCGCGGCGGCCCGTTCGAGGTCGGCGCTGGTCAGCCCGGCCGGCTGCGCGATCGCCGGCCGGCCGCCCGGCCCCGGCAGCAGGAGCAGGCCGAGGAGGAGGATGCGGAGAAGTCTCATGCGGCGGGGAGCAAGCCCATGGGGCCGGCCGGGTCAAGGATTCCCTGCCGGACATGCGGCCAGGGGCGGAACAAATCGGCGTCGCGGCCGGGCATTGCGGTTTCCCCGCGCTCCTCTAGATGGTCTCCATGACGACCCTCCTCACGATCCTCGTCGGCATCGGCATGCTCGCCACCGTGGGCGTCCTGCTGGCCGGCATGCTCGGCATCACCAGGTCGGACGGCACCGGGACGCGGTCCAACACCCTGATGCGATGGCGCGTGGTGCTGCAGGGGGTGACGCTCGCCCTCTTCGCCCTGCTGCTGTTGCTCAGCCGACACTGAGCCGGCCGTTTTGACAGCCCGCGCCGGCCCGCCCTATTTTGCCGCGGGTTTGCGCGGGGCGGACCACCGCGCCGCCGGGTGCGGCGGCGGCCTGGGTGCCGGAGACCAACTCCCGGCCGGCTGCCGGCCCGCGGGATGCAGCAACAACACTGGGAAACGGCAGAGGCGATGAAGCTCCTCGTCCCCGTCAAGCGGGTGGTCGACTACAACGTGAAGGTCCGCGTCAAGGCGGACGGCACCGGCGTCGAGACCGCGAACGTCAAGATGTCGATGAACCCCTTCGACGAGATCGCGGTCGAGGAAGCGGTGCGGCTGAAGGAGAAGGGGGTGGCGACCGAGATCGTCGCCGTCTCCGCCGGCCCCACCGCCTGCCAGGAGCAGATCCGCACCGCGCTCGCCATGGGCGCCGACCGCGGCATCCTGATCGAGCATGACGGCGTGCTCGAGCCGCTGGCCGTCGCCAAGCTGCTGAAGGCAGTGGTCGAGAAGGAGAGCCCCGAGCTCGTCATCCTCGGCAAGCAGGCGATCGACGACGACATGAACGCCACCGGCCAGATGCTGGCGGCGCTGCTCGGCTGGCCGCAGGGGACCTACATCTCGAAGGTCGAGGCGGCCGATAGCGGCCTCAAGATCACCCGGGAGGTGGATGGCGGCCTCGAGACGCTGCAGCTCCGGCTGCCGGCGATCGTGACGACCGACCTCCGGCTGAACGAGCCGCGCTACGCCTCGCTGCCCAACATCATGAAGGCACGCAAGAAGCCGATCGCGACCATGAAGCCGGCCGATCTCGGCGTGGACGTGACGCCGCGCCTGACGGTGGTGAAGGTCGAGGAGCCGGCGAAGCGGCAGGCCGGCAAGAAGGTCGGCTCGGTGGCCGAGCTGGTGGACAAGCTGCGCAACGAAGCGAAGGTGATCTGAGCATGGCGGTCCTGGTTCTGGTCGACCACGACGGGTCGGCCGTGACGCAGCCGACGCGCAGCACGGTGGCGGCGGCGCAGAAGCTCGGCGAGGTGCATGCGCTGGTCCTCGGCGCCGAGGCGGCGGCGCAGGCCGCGGCGAAGCTGCCGGGCGTGGCCAAGGTGCTGCACTCCGCCGCGGCGCAGTACGCGAATGGCCTGGCGGAGCCGATCGCGGCCCTGCTGGTTGCGCTCGCGCCGAACTATTCCCACCTGCTCGCCCCGGCCTCGGCCGCGGGCAAGAACGTGATGCCGCGCGCTGCGGCCCTGCTCGACGTGCAGGTGCTCTCCGATATCGCCGGCGTGGTGGATGCCGATACCTTCGTCCGGCCGATCTATGCCGGCAATGCGCTGGCCACCGTGAAGTCGGCCGATGCGAAGAAGGTCATCACCGTCCGCGCCGCCAGCTTCGACCCGGTGGCTGCCGAGGGCGGCAGCGCCGCCATCGAGGCCGCGCCGGAGGTGGCCGATCCCGGCCTGTCGCAGTTCCTCGGCGCCGAGATCGTCAAGAGCGAGCGGCCGGAACTGACGGCGGCGCGCATCGTCATCTCGGGCGGCCGCGCCATGGGCTCGGCCGACAATTTCCACATCATCGAGAGCGTGGCGGACAAGCTCGGCGCCGCCGTCGGCGCCTCCCGCGCCGCGGTCGATGCCGGCTATGCGCCGAACGACCACCAGGTCGGCCAGACCGGCAAGATCGTGGCGCCGGAGCTCTACATCGCCGTCGGCATCTCGGGCGCCATCCAGCACCTGGCCGGCATGAAGGACAGCAAGGTGATCGTCGCCATCAACAAGGACGAGGAGGCACCGATCTTCTCGGTGGCCGATTACGGCCTGGTCGGCGACCTGTTCAAGGTGATGCCGGAATTCGAGGCCGAGCTCGGCAAGAAGTAAGGCGATGCGCTGACGAGAAGGCCGCCCGACGCTCCGCGTCCGGCGGCCTTTTCCATATGGAGTGGACGAGATGGCAGAGGTGCAGAAACTCGGCGTCATCGGCGCCGGCCTGATGGGCAACGGCATCGCGCATGTGGCGGCGCTGGCCGGCATTCCGGTCGCGCTGGTGGATGTGAACCCGGCGGCGCTCGAGAAGGCGCTGGGCACCATCGGCAAGAACCTGGAACGGCAGGCCAGCAAGGGGACGATCCCTGCGGCTGCGAAGGCGGAGGCGCTCGGCCGGATCAGGGCCGGCACCGACTATGCCGCCTTCGCCGAGTGCGACCTGGTGATCGAGGCCGCGACCGAGAACGAGGAGATCAAGAAGAAGATCTTTGCGAGCCTCATCCCGAACCTCCGGGCGGATGCGCTGATCGCCTCCAACACCTCCTCCATCCCCATCACCCGCCTCGCCGCCGCGACGGACCGCCCCGCGCGGTTCGTCGGCATGCACTTCTTCAACCCCGTGCCGATGATGAAGCTGGTCGAGGTCATCCGCGGCCTGGCGACCGATGATGCGACGGTGGCGACCGTGACCGCGCTGGCGCAGAGGATGGGCAAGGAGGTGGTGGCCGCGGCCGACTACCCCGCCTTCGTCGTCAACCGCATCCTCTGCCCCATGCTGAATGAGGCGATCTTCGCGCTCATGGAGGGCGTGGGCGATGTGCGGGCCATCGATGCGGGGATGAAGCTCGGCGCCAACCACCCGATGGGGCCGCTCGAGCTTTCCGACTTCGTCGGGCTCGATACGCTCTATTCCGTGCTGAAGGTGCTGCACGAGGGGCTGGGCGACCCGAAATACCGGCCCTGCCCGCTGCTGGCGAAGTATGTCGAGGCGGGATGGCTCGGCCGGAAGAGCGGCAAGGGGTTCTACGACTACAGCACGAACCCGCCGACGCCGACGCGCTGAGCGCCTACGGGAGGAACAGGGCGGCGAGGTCGCGCCGCCCGTCCACCACGGCGACAACCTCCACGCGCCCGACAGGGACGCCTTCCCGGTCGGGCAGGATGGCGTAGAGGACCAGCACGGTCCCGATGACCAGCACCCGCGCATCCGCGGCGATGTCGGGCCGCGCAGGGCCGAGGCGCGGGAAGCGGCGCAGCGCCTGCATCCGCCGGTGGATGCCCAGCACCACCCGGTCGGCCGCGTCCGGATTCCCCTCCGCGATGAAACGCCAGAGGTCGCGCAGATCCTGCTCCGCGCGCGGCGTGAGGAAGAGGTCAGCCACCTCCGGCGTGCCGGCGGCGCTCCTCGGCGATCAGCGTCTCGATATCGACCTCTTGCGGCGGGCCGCTGGCGCGGCCTTCCTCCCAGCGCGTCCGCAATCGTTCCGCGACCCGCTCCGGGGGAATGGCGTGCTCGGCGTCCGGCCGCATCGGGCCACATGACGGCGCCGCGTGGCGAGTGACCCACGCCTCGAAGGTCTCGTCCTGCTCCTGCAGCGCCTCCAGCCCGGCCCGCACCACATCCTCGGCCGAGGCGAAGGCGCCTGACGACACCCGCGCCTCGACATAGTTGGCGAGGTCGGACGGCAGGACGACCGAACGTTCATGACCAGGCATCGAGGCACCTCGCACGGGCCCCAGCGGGGCGGGCGGATCATGCCAGATCTGCCTGCCCTGGCGGAAGCGCCGCGCTCAGCCCGCCTTCTTGGTGAAATCCACCTTGTCGTTCGCCCCGGGATGCGGCGGCTCGCCGGTCGTCACAGCCTTGAGGTAGCCATAGGCATGCACCAGCGTGCTCGACGGGCTGTCCCAGTACTCCGCGCCCTCGCAGGTCACCTTCAGCAGCGCCACCGAGGAATCCTCCGGACCGCCCGGGAACCAGACCCGGAGCGGCTCCGACCACAGCTTCTTCTGCTGCGCCACGTCCCGCACCAGTTCCGCCGTGCCGTAGATCGAGACGTAGTTCTGGCTGCGCGGGTCGGAATAGGCCAGCAGGCAGCGCTCGTCCTCGGCGACCTCGCCGGTCTTCGGGCTGCCGGCCGGGGTGAAGAACCACAGCACACCGTCGAACTCCTTCTGGGAGGCGCGCATGGGCCGGCCGCGGAAGCGGCCCTCGTCGTCCATCGTGACCATCATGGCGATGTCCACGTCCTTGATCATCTCCCAGACCTTGCGCTTGGCCTCGGCGTCGCTGCGGGTTTCGACCATGCCCTCGCTCTCCTGTCCGTGGGGTTCGCGGGTGCAACGGCCGGGCGCCGGGGCGGTTTCCGGCCCCGGGAAGCAGCTATGCTTGCCCCTCCCGTGCCGCGGCGGTAACCCCTGGCCAGCCGAGGAGAATGCCCCATGCCGCATCCGCGCCCCGTCATGCTCGTCATCCTCGACGGCTGGGGCTGGCGCGAGGACCCGGCGGACAATGCCGTGCGCCAGGCCCGCACCCCGAATTTCGATGCCCTCTGGGGGGCCGGGCCGCGCGCCTTCCTGCATACCTCCGGCCATGACGTCGGCCTGCCGGACGGGCAGATGGGCAATTCCGAGGTCGGGCACCTCAACCTCGGTGCCGGGCGCGTGGTCATGCAGGACCTGCCGCGGATCGATGCGACCGTCGCGGACGGCTCCATCGCCTCGCTGCCGGCACTGACGGAGCTTGTGGGCAAGCTCAAGGCCTCCGGCGGCACCTGCCACCTGATGGGCCTGCTCTCCCCGGGCGGGGTGCACAGCCACCAGAAGCATGCGGCGGCGCTGGCCAGGGCGCTCTCGGCTGCCGGCGTGCCCGTCGCCATTCACTGCTTCACGGATGGCCGCGACACCCCGCCGCGCGCCGCGCCGGACTACCTGCGCACCCTGCTCGACGACATCGGCGGCTTCGCCGGCGTCCGCGTGGCCACCGTCACCGGCCGCTACTACGCCATGGACCGCGACAATCGGTGGGAGCGCGTTTCCCAGGCCTACGACGTCATGGTCTCGGCCGCTGGCGCCCGCGCTGCCGATCCCGTCGCGGCGGTGGAGGCCGCGCATGCCAGGGACGTGACGGACGAGTTCGTCCCGGCCACCGCCATCGGCGACTATGCGGGCATGCAGGACGGCGACGGCATCCTCTGCTTCAATTTCCGCGCCGATCGCGTCAGGGAGATCCTCTCGGCCCTGCTCGACCCGGACTTCAAGGGCTTCGCGCGGCAGAGGACGGTCCGCTTCGCCGGCGCCGCCGGCATGGCGGAATACTCGACGGCGCTGAACAGCTTCCTCGGCACGCTCTTCCCGGCGCAGGACCTGAAGGACATCCTGGGCGAGGTCGTGGCCCGCGCCGGCCGCACCCAGCTCCGCATGGCGGAGACCGAGAAATACCCGCACGTCACCTACTTCCTGAACGGCGGCGAGGAGCGGCCCTATCCCGGCGAGGACCGCATCATGGTCCCCTCCCCCAAGGTCGCCACATACGACCTGCAGCCGGAGATGTCGGCGCCCGAGCTGACCGACAAGGCCGTCGCGGCGATCGACTCCGGCAAGTACGACCTGATCGTGCTGAACTTCGCCAACCCCGACATGGTCGGCCATACCGGCAGCCTGCCGGCGGCGATCAAGGCGGTGGAGACGGTGGATACCGGCCTCGGCCGGATCGCGGCGGCGGTGCAGGCGCAGGGCGGCGCCCTGCTGGTCACGGCCGACCACGGCAATTGCGAGATGATGCGCGATCCCCTCACCGGCGGGCCGCATACGGCGCATACCACCAACCCGGTGCCGGTCTTCCTGGTGGGCGCGCCGACCGGCGCGGGGCTGCAGGACGGGCGGCTGGCCGATGTGGCGCCGACCCTGCTCAGGTTGATGGGCCTGCCGCAGCCCGCGGCGATGACCGGAAAGCCGCTTGTGGATTGAGACCCTTCGAGAGGGGCCCTGCCCCCCTCGAACTCCCCCCGCCAGGCCGAAGCTCGGCCTGGACCGCCCTGAGTCGGCAGGTTCCGCCGGCGAACCCAGGCCGGTCCAGGGGTCGCTCGACCCCTGGCGGGGGGATCCGGGAACCCATCGAAGGCGCCAGCGCCTTCGATGGGGCCCGATAAGGGGGGCAGCGCCCCCCTTGATGGCGGCTTTCTTGTGCTTCACCGCCCTCGCCCAGCCGCCCACCCCTCAGTCCGTCGAGGCCGCCCAGCGCGCCGCCGCCGCCCAGCGCGAGGCCGCCGAGGCCGCTGCCCGCGCCAGCGCCGCCGCCGTCGCCGAGGAGCGCCGCCTCGCCGAGCGCCGGGTGGAGTCCGCCCGTCGCGCCCAGGCCGCCGAGCAGCGCCTGGCCCAGGCCGAGGAGCGCGCCCGCGCCGCCGGCACCGCCGCCGCCTCGGCCGAGACGCAGCTCCGCCAGCAGGCCGAGGCGCTCGCCCCCGCCATCCCGGTCATGCTCCGCCTCGCCCTCTGGCCGGCGGAATCCCTGCTCGCCGCGCCCGGCCCGGCCGAGGACTCGCTGCGCGGCCTGCTCGTGCTGCAGGGCCTGTCCCGCAGCATGGCGGCGGAGGCCGCGAGGCTCCGCGGCGCCGGCGCCGAGGCGGCCCGCCGCGCCGCGACGGCGGCGGAGGAGGCCACCGAGCTCCGCGCTGCCCAGGCCGCCGCCCGCGCGGCCGCGCAGGAGGTCGAGGAGGACCTGGCCGAGGCCCGCCGCCGCCGCGCCGGCGCCCGCGATGCCGAGGCCGAGGCGGCCCGCCGCGCCGAGGACCTCGCCGCCCGCGCCACCGACCTCGAGGGCGCCCTCGCCCGGCTGCGGCGGGAGGAGGCGCGGCAGGAGGCCGAGCGCCGCGCCCGCGAGGCGGCCGGCCGCCAGGAGGCCGCCCGCGCCCGGACGCAGGAGGCCACCGCCCGCCAGGCCGATCCCGACCTGCCCGCGCCGCGCGGCGGCCGCGCCATGCCGGTGGCCGGCCAGGCGGTGCGGGAATTCGGCAGCGCCGGCGAAGGCGGGCCGGCCCGCGGCCTCACGCTCTCGGCCCTGCCGGGCGCGCGGGTGGTCAGCCCCTGCGCCGGCCGGGTCGTCTTCGGTTCATCTTTCCGCAGCTATGGCCTGCTGTTGATTGTGGACTGCGGCGACGGCTACCATTTTGTGCTGGCCGGGCTCGACCGCCTGGATGCCGCCCCGGGGCAGCGCCTGCTGGCCGGGGAGCCGGTCGGGCAGCTCGGCGAAAGGCCGTCCGGGGATGGCCGCGGCCGGGCGAATCTCTACCTCGAGTTGCGCCGCAACGGGCAGCCCGTGGATCCTCGGAATTGGTTTGCCGCCCGGGGATGAGGCGGCCAGGATCACCGCTACACTCCCATTCGCGGCCGGGCAGGCCGCACCACAAGGACATAGGTTGGCCGCATGAAGCGCAGGGTTCGGTCAGTGGCGGCGGTTGCAGGGGCCTTCGCGGCCGGGGTCGTGGTCGGACCCATGGTGGCCGCCTGGGCGCAGGATGGCGGCAGGGCCGATACCTACCGCCTGCTCAACCTGTTCGGCGATGTCTTCGAACGCGTCCGCGCGGAATATGTCGAGCCGATCAATGACCGCGACGCCATCGAGAATGCCATCAACGGCATGCTCACCGGCCTCGACCCGCACAGTTCCTACCTGAACCAGCGCTCCTACCGGGACATGCAGGTGCAGACGCGCGGCGAGTTCGGCGGCCTCGGCATCGAGGTCACGCAGGAAGGCGGCTACATCAAGGTCATCTCGCCGATCGACGACACGCCCGCCGCCCGCGCCGGCGTGAAGGCCGGCGACCTCATCACCAACCTCAACGGCAACTCCGTCCAGGGCCTCTCCCTGCAGGAGGCCGTGGAGCAGATGCGCGGCGAGCGCGGCACAGCCATCAAGATCACGATCCGCCGCGAGGGCGCCGACCGGCCGATCGAGCTGTCGCTGACGCGCGAGGTCATCCGCCCGCAGGTCGTGCGCTTCCGCATGGAAGGCAACGACATCGGCTATGTCCGCCTGACCTCCTTCAACGAGCAGACCGATGTCGGCCTGCGCAAGGCGCTGCAGACGCTGCGCCAGCAAGCCGGGCCGAACGGGCTGCGCGGCGTCGTGCTCGACCTGCGCAACAACCCGGGCGGGCTGCTGGACCAGGCGGTGCAGGTCTCGGACGATTTCCTCGAGCAGGGCGAGATCGTCAGCACCCGCGCCCGCCGCGCCGAGGATGCGCAGCGCTGGAACGCCAAGCCGGGCGACATCGCCGCCGGCCTGCCGGTCGTCGTGCTGGTCAATGGCGGCTCCGCCTCGGCCAGCGAGATCGTGGCCGGCGCGCTGCAGGACCATCGCCGGGCGATCGTCCTCGGCACCAAGTCCTTCGGCAAGGGCAGCGTGCAGACCGTGATGCCCATCCCGGGCAATGGCGCCATCCGGCTGACCACCGCGCGCTACTACACGCCCTCCGGCCGCTCCATCCAGGCGACGGGCATCGAGCCCGACATCGAGGTGCTGGCGCAGCGGCAGGAAGCGACGGCCAATATCCCGCGCGAGCGCGAGGCCGATCTCCGCCGCGCGCTCCGCAACGAGGGCGGGGTGCAGCAGCCGGCCGGCGCCGCCATCCCGAAGCTCGAGCTGCCGGCCGGCATCGCCGAGAAGGTGACGCGGCTGCCGCCGGAGGGCACGCCCTCCTTCGACCCGACCAAGCCAGAGACCGACTTCCAGCTGCAGCAGGCGGTCGGCCTGCTGCGCAACCTGGCGGCGGCGCAGACGCCCTCGCGCCGCGCCGCGGTCCGCTAGGCCGCGACTGCCCGCGGCAACCATTTGGCGTAGGCTTCGGCGGCAGGATCGGCCGGGGCGCCGTCACCCGGACTGGACAGGGCGACGGCGCCCCGGCTTGATGTCACCGGAGCAGAGCCGGGCCCCCGGGCCCGGGTCCCCATGGGCAGGCTCGCCCGGGACCCGGCTTCCCGCCGCCGGCGATCTGGTCCGGGGCGGATCCTGGGCGGAGGACGACGGAGCGTGCCGGTTCGGATGGGCTTGCCGCGGCTGGGCCTCGGCGGCTGGCGTGGCCTCGGGGCCTTCTGGGCCGTGGTGCTGGCGGCCACCGCCGGCGGCGCGGGGGTGCTCGGCTGGCTCGGGCCCCTGCCGCCGCCCCCAGGTGCGCCGCCCCCAGGCGCGGCACCGGTCGCGGAGGCGCCCATGCCCGGCGCGGGGGCCGAGGCCAGCGCCGCCCCGGCCGCGACGCCCGAGCCGTCGCCGGTCCAGGTGGTCGCGCTGCAAACCCCCGCCCGGCCCGCGCGGCCCGGCCCGATCGCCGAGCCGGCGCTGCTGGAGAACGGTCCGAACGGTCCCCTGCCGCGCATCGGGCCGGATGGCCGCACCTCCATCCGCGCCTATGGCCGCGCCTTCGACCGGCAGGACCCGCGGCCGCGGCTCGGCCTCGTCATCGGCGGGCTCGGGATGAACGCGGCGGTGACCGAGGAAGCGATCGGGCGGCTGCCCGGCGCCATCGGCCTCGCCTTCAGCCCCTATGCGCCGCGGCCGGAGCGGCTGCTGGAACAGGCGCGCGGCAAGGGCATGGAGGTGCTGGTCGCGCTGCCGCTGGAGCCGACCGGCTATCCCCTGAACAACCCGGGCGATCGGGCGCTGCTGACCGGCCTCTCGCCTTCCGAGAATGGCGAGCGGCTGCTCTGGGCGCTGTCGCGCTTCCCCGGCTATGTCGGGGCGATCGGCGCGCTCGGCCCCATGCGCGGCGAGCGTTTCGCCCAGTTGCAGGAGAGCCTGGGCGCGCTGCAGGCGACGCTGCAGGCGCGCGGGCTGCTCTACCTCGATCCGCGGCCGGGGGCGGTGAAGGCGCCGCTCCGCGCCTGGGGCCGCGGCATCGACCTGGTGGTGGACGAGCCGGCGACGCGCAGCGAGATCGAGCGCAAGCTGGCCGCGCTGGAGGCGCTGGCGAAGGAGCACGGCGCGGCGCTGGGCTATGCCGGCGAGGCCTCCCCGGTGCTGGTGGACCGCGTCGCGGCCTGGGCCGGCAGCGTCGAGGCACGCGGGCTGGTGCTGGCGCCGGTGACGGCGCTGATCCGCCGGCCGGAGCAGGAGGGCGCGCGCGGGCGCTGAGGCGCCGGCGGCCCCGATCAAACCCGCTCAACACGCCTCAATGGCCGGCAAAATTCCTCAATTCCGCTGAGTCCGATCCGGCCCTTTCGTGCCGGAGGCCAGGAATTCCGTGGGTTCCTGGCGATCGGGTTTTAGAATTGAGGAATTTAGTCGCATGGGCGGGCCTGCGATGAAAGACCGCACCGTGCGACGGCGCCCGGCCGGACGGGGTGGCGAGGGCACAGATCGGGTATTGTGATTATAATCCTATAGACCCACCCGCCGGCCGGGTCAAGCCTGGCGGGCGCCCGGTCGCGGCCGGCGGCGATCTCCGGTAAGGGAGGCTCGCCCCGGAGACCCTGGCCATGGACCTGCCCTATCGCCCCTGCGTCGGCGCCGTGCTGTTCAACCGCGACGGGCTGGTCCTGGTCGCCCGCCGCGCCGACCTGCCGAATGCCGAGGGTGCGCCGGGCGGCTGGCAGCTCCCGCAGGGCGGGATTGATGCCGGGGAGGATCCGGCGATCGCCGTCTTCCGCGAACTGGAGGAGGAGATCGGCACGGCGAGCGCCGAGATCCTCGCCGAGCATCCGGACTGGCTGCATTACGACCTGCCGCCGGCGCTGCTGGGCAAGGCGCTGGGGGGCCGGTACCGGGGCCAGACGCAGCGCTGGTTCGCCCTGCGCTTCACCGGGGAGGATGCGGATATCCGCCTCGACCTCGACCCGCATCCGGAATTCGACGCCTGGCGCTGGGCGCGGCTGGAGGAATTGCCGGGGCTAGCGGTGGGGTTCAAGCGGGCGATCTATGAGGTGCTGGCGCGGGATTTCGCGCGGTTCGCCAAGCCGTAGGGGGAGGGTGCCGGGGCACGGCAGGCCTCCTGGGCAGGGCTACCGCTGGATGGGAGGGTCAGCAGACATTCCTCTTGACGCTGCATGGGGGTGGCGACAGTGTCGCGGGACATGCCCGGGAACCGGACCCTTTTCGACCGACGCCGACGCTGCTGCACCCCTGCGGCGGCTTTTCGGGCTGCGCGTCGATCGGCGTCCTTGCGCGTGGTGACGGCCTAGTCCCAGGTCCCACCCGCCGGAGCGGCCCCGGCCCGCCTTCCTGAACCCCCGCAGCCCCCGGCTCCGGGGGTTTTCTTTTGCCCGAACCCCGGAAGGACACCACCATGAGCATTCGCGTCGGCATCGTCGGAATCAGCGGTTTTGGCGGCGGCGAGGCGATGCGCCTGGTCGCCGGCCACCCCTCCTTCGAACTCGTCTATGCCGCGGGCGAGGGCAGCGCCGGCAGCCGCCTGGCCGACCGCTTCCCCGGCGTGCCGGCCCGGCTGGCCGGGCTGGTGATCGAGAAGTGGGACCCGGCGAGCCTGCCGAAGCTCGACCTGCTCTTCGCCTCGCTGCCCACCGGCGCCTCGGCCGAGGCGCTGGCGCGCGTGCCGGCGGAGGTGAAGGTCGTCGATATCGGCGGCGACCACCGCTATGCCGAGGGCTGGGCCTATGGCCTGGCCGATGTCTGGCCCGACCGGATCGAGGGCCAGTCCCGCATCGCCAACCCCGGCTGCTTCCCCGCGGCGGTGCTGACCGCGCTGGCGCCGCTGCTGGCCGGCGGGCTGGTCGAGCCCGGCAACATCGTCATCGACGCCAAGACCGGCATCTCCGGTGCCGGACGGGGCGGCGCCGACAGCAGGTTCGGCTATGCCGAGAGCAACGAGAACCTGGTGCCCTATGGCCTGCTTCGGCACACCCACATGCCCGAGATGGCACGGACGATCGAGCACCTGAGCGGTGGCAGCGCGGCCGGGCTGGTCTTCACGCCGCACCTGGTGCCGATGACCCGCGGCGTGCTCGCCACGATCTACTGCCGCGGCCGCGCCACCACGGGCGAGTGCCTGGAGGCGGCGCGGCGCTTCTATGCCGGGCGGGCCTTCGTCCGCGTGACCGACGCGCCGCCGCAGACCAAATGGGCGACCGGCTCGAACCTCGCCTTCGTCAGCTATGCGGCCGATCCGGCGCGCGACCTGGTGATCGCGATGGGCGTGGTCGACAATCTCGGCAAGGGCGCGGCCGGGCAGGCGGTGCAGAATGCCAACCTGATCTGCGGCCTGCCGGAAACCGCGGGGCTGGACGGCGCACCCGTCTGGCCGTGATGCGGCAGGGCTCCGGGCAGCCCTTCCATCCGCTTCGCAGGTCCGCCGGGGCCGAACACGGACCGCGTCCGGTGCAGGCCGGTATTCAGAACACCGCGGCGAAGGGCAGCACCTGCACCCGGTCGCCGGGCGCGACCGCCAGCACATCCTCCGGCAGTTCCGCGAAGGCGTCGCTCTGGGTCAGGGAGGTCAGCAGCCCCGCTCCCTCGCGCTCGAACTTCTCGGCGACCGGCAGGGCGCCGCCCGGCCGCAGCCGCACCCGGACATATTCCCGCCGCCCGGCCTTCTTGCGGTAGGCGAAGCCGGCCTCGGCGGCGAAGCGCGGCAGCGGCTCGGCCGCCGCGCCGGCCAGGCGCAGCACCACCGGCCGCGCCAGGTGCAGGAAGGTCACCACCGCCGCCACCGGGTTCCCCGGCAGGCCCAGCACCGGCGTCCCGCCGATGACGCCCATGGCCGCCGGCCGGCCCGGTTTCACCGCGAGGCGCCAGAAGACCAGCCGCCCGCCCTGCTCGATGGCGGCGCGGACATGGTCCTCCTCCCCCGTGCTCACACCGCCCGAGGTCAGCAGCAGGTCGTGGCAGCCGGCGGCCTCACGCAGCGCCGCGGCGCTCGCCGCGGCCCGGTCGGGCAGGATGCCGAGATCGACGGCCTCCACCGGCAACCGCGCCAGCAGGGCGAGCAGGGTGAAGCGGTTGCTGTCATAGGTCTGCGCCGGGCCGAGCGCCGCGCCGGGCGAGGCCAGCTCGTCCCCCGTCGAGAAGACGCCGACCCGGATGCGCGGCGCGACCGGCAGGCTGGCATGGCCGAGCGCCGCGGCGAGGCCGATCTCCGGCGCCCGCAGCCGCCGGCCGGCCGGCAGGGCGACGGCGCCCTGCGCCACGTCCTCCCCGGCGGGCCGGGCATTGGCGCCGGGCCGGAGGCCGGGCGGGACCAGCACCGCGCCCTCCTCCAGCGCGGCATCCTCCTGCATCAGCACCGTGTCGGCCCCGGGTGGCATGGGGGCACCGGTGAAGATCCGGGCGGCGGCGCCGGCGGGCAGCGGCGCGGCGGCATGGCCGGCGGCGACGCGGCCCGCAAGATGCAGCCTGGTCGGCCCGCCCTCGGCCAGGTCCGCGTGGCGGAAGGCATAGCCGTCGACGGCGCTGTTGAAGAAGGGCGGCAGCGGCAGCGGCGCGACCAGGTCCCGCGCCAGCACCCGGCCCAGCGCGGCCGGGAGCGGCACGCTCTCCTCCCCGCCGAGCGGCGGGATGCGCACGGCGATCAGCGCCTCGGCCGCCTCCACCGAGAGCAGCTTGCCGCCGAAGGCGAAGCAGTCATCCGAGAGCTGCGCCACGCGCCATCACCCCATCCAGGCCGCGGCATCCACCGCGAAGCGCTGCACCAGATCGGCGACGGAATCCGCATCGTCCAGGGGGGCCCAGGGCAGGTCTGTCGCGGGCGGGCGGACATCGCTGGCGATGGCGGCGATCCGCGGGTCCTCCGGATGCAGCCAGGGCTTGCCGTTCTCCACCCGGTGGACCTCGATCTTGGGGAGGCTGTCGCGCTTGAAGCCCTCGACGATCACCAGGTCGACGGGCGAGAGGCGGGAGAGGAGGAAGCGCAGGTCGGGCTCCGGCGCGCCGCGGAGCTCGGTCATCAGCGCCCAGCGCTGCTCCGAGGCGACGAGGACCTGCCGCGCCCCGGCTTCCCGGTGCTTCCAAGAATCCTTGCCCGGCATGTCCACGTCGAAGCGGTGATGCGCGTGCTTGAGGGTGGAGACGCCGAGGCCGCGGCGGGCGAGGCAGGGGATGAGCCGGGTGAGGAGGGTGGTCTTGCCCGCCCCGCTCCAGCCGGCGAGGCCGATGAGCTGCATGCCGGGGGTATAGGGGAGAGCGGGCCCGGGCGGCACTCCCCCGCCCAGGCCGGGCAATGGGCCATCGACGCAAGCCCATCCCGGTTGGAGGTGCGCGTCCCCTCCCCCGCCGCGGCGGAGGCGGCGGCGAGGTCAATCGGCGCCGTAGGCCCTGGCCGCGGGGGGCGGGGCGCGGTGGGCCGTCGCGACCTCCTGCACCCAGAGGCCGTGGTGCTCCTTCGCCCAGTTGAGGTCCACCTCCCCGGTGCTCATGGCCTCGACCGCGCCCTCCATCCCGACCGAGCCGATATAGATATGCGCCAGCATGGCCGCGATCATCAGCACCGCGATGATGCCGTGCACCATGTGCGCGAGCTGCATCCCGGCGATGTCGGTGACGGCGAAGGGGAAGATCAGCATGTAGCCGGAGGCGGCGACGAGGCCGCCGCCGAGCACGGTGATCCAGAACACCATCTTCTGCCCGGCATTGAACCGCCCGGCCTCCGGATGGCCGCGGCCGATGAAGCCGCCGCCCAGCCTGACCCAGTCGATGTCGCGGGCGTTCGGGATGTTGTCCCTGGCCCAGAGCAGCAGCATCGCGACGACGCCGAGGGTGAAGGGGAAGGCCAGGTAGTTGTGGGCGTATTTCCCGGCGATGGTGAGCGCCGTGAAACCCTCCGGCCCGATCAGCGGCAGCAGCAGGTGGCGGCCGAAGGTGAGGTTCAGGCCGGTGAGCCCGAGGATGATGAAGCAGGAGGCCACCATCCAGTGGTTCGCCCACTCCAGCAGGGAGAAGCGGGTGATGGTCCGGCCGGCGGGGCCGCCCGCGATCGGGATGCGCCCCTTGGCGAGGAAGAAGGCGAGGAGCAGGGCGAGGACGCCGAGCACCGCGACGCCGCCGACCCAGGCGAGGGTGCGGTTGTGGAATTCCCGCCAGGCCTGGCCCTGCGGCTGCACCAGGCTGGCCGCGCGGGCATCGGGGATGGAGACGCGGCCCTCGATCCGGCCGCCCCGCAGCATGCGCTGCAGCTCCATCTCCTCGGCCGAGACGGTGACGCCGCCGGGGCCGGAGGCGGGGGCCTGCGCCCGGGCCGCGCCGCCGGCGAGCGAGAGCGCGAGCAGCGCCGCGAGGAGGATGCGGGTCATGCGGTCACGTCCTGCTTGTAGGCGGTGCGCCAGCCCCAGGCGCCGGAGCCATAGCCGCGGCGCGTCACGCGGTCCTTGTAGATGCCGGCGATGATGTCGCCGTCGCCGGCGAGCAGCGCCTTCGTGCTGCACATCTCGGCGCAGAGGGGCAGCTTGCCCTCGGCGATGCGGTTGGCGCCGTACTGCATGTACTCGACCGCCGTATTGTCCTGCTGCGGCCCGCCGGCGCAGTAGGTGCACTTGTCCATCTTGCCGCGGCCGCCGAAATTGCCGATGCGCGGATATTGCGGCGCGCCGAAGGGGCAGGCGTAGAAGCAGTAGCCGCAGCCGATGCAGAGGTCCTTGTCGTGCAGCACGATGGCATCGGCCGTCGTGTAGAAGCAGGAAACCGGGCAGACCGCGGCGCAGGGCGCGTCCGTGCAGTGCATGCAGGCCATGGAGATCGAGCGCTCGCCCGGCCTGCCGTCGTTGATGGTGACGACGCGCCGGCGGTTGATGCCCCAGGGCACCTCGTGCTCGTTCTTGCAGGCGGTGACGCAGGCGTTGCACTCGATGCAGCGGTCGCTGTCGCAGAGGAATTTCATGCGTGCCATCAGTATGTCTCCCTCCGGGAGTGGCTGCGATTCACGCTCCGCGCCTCGCGGCGCTCCTCGATCGCAACCATGATCAGGCACTCCGGATCTGGCAGAGGGTGACCTTGGTCTCCTGCATGAAGGTCACCGGGTCGTAGCCATAGGTGGTCAGGGTGTTCACGCTCTCGCCCAGCACGATCGGGTCGGTGCCGGCGGGGTAGTATTTCCGCCGGTCCTCGCCCTGGAACCAGCCGCCGAAATGGAAGGGCATGAAGGCGACGCCGCGGCCGACCCGCTCGGTCACCAGCGCCTTCACGCGGGCCTTGCTCTGGCTCTCCGGCCCCGTCACCCAGACCCAGCCACCATCCCTGATGCCGCGCGCGGCCGCGTCGGCCGGGTTGATCCCGACGAACATCTCCTGCTGCAGCTCGGCGAGCCACTTGTTGGACCGCGTCTCCTCGCCGCCGCCCTCGTATTCCACGAGGCGCCCGCTGGTGAGGATGATGGGGAAGTCCTTCACGACGGTCGCGCTGCGCGCCTGCAGGCTCTGGCCGAGATGCGGCATGCGGAAGCCGCGGCGGTCCGGCAGCGTCGGGTATTGCGCCATCAGGTCCGGCCGCGCGGTGTAGATCGGCTCGCGGTGCACCGGCACCGGATCGGGCAGGTTCCAGGCCACCGCACGGGCCTTCGCGTTCCCATAGGGCACGCAGCCATGCTCCATCGCGACGCGGATGACGCCGCCGGAGAGGTCGGTGGCCCAGCCCGCGCGGTCGATGTTCTGGCCGAAATGCCGCTCGAGGCTCGCCTTCTCCGCCGCGCTCAGCTCCTCGAACCAGCCGAGCTTCTTCAGCACGGCGACGGTGAACTCGGGATAGCCGTCCTGGATCTCCGAGCCCTTGGAATACGACCCCTCGGCCAGCAGGGTCTGGCCGTTCCGCTCCACGCCGAAGCGGGCGCGGAAGGTGCCGCCGCCCTCCTTCACGTGCAGCGCGGTGTTGTAGAGGATGTGGGTGCCGGGATGCTTCATCTCCGGCGTGCCCCAGCAGGGCCAGGGCAGGCCGTAGAACTCGCCTGCGACAGGCGTGCCCGGCTTGCCGCGCAGCGTCACCAGGTCGAAATGCTGCTGGTTCGCCATGTGGAGCTTGAGGCGATCCGGGGACTGGCCGGTATAGCCGATGCTCCAGAGGCCGCGGTTCATCTCCCGCAGGATGCTCTCGGCCGAGACGCGTCCGTCCTTCACCTCGATGTCGCGGAACATGCGGTCGGCGAAGCCGAGGCGCTGCACGAGCGCGTACATCACGTCGTAGTCGTTGCGGCTCTCGAAGATCGGCTCCACCACCTTGGCGCCCCATTGGAGCGAGCGGTTGGAGGCGGTGCGGCTGCCGTCCATCTCGAAGCTGGTGCAGACCGGCAGCAGATAGGTCCCGTCGCGCCGGCCGGAGATCATGGAGAAGGTCGTCGGGTGCGGATCGGCGACGACCAGCAGCTCAAGCTTCTCGAGCCCCTTCACCATCTCCGGCATGCGGGTGACGGTATTGCCGCCATGGCCGAAGACCATCATGGCCTTCAGCCCATGCGGCTGCTGGACATAGGCCTGGCCGTCGGCCTCGGTCTTCTCCGCCTCGCCCGGCATGACGACCGCGTCGAACCAGCGCGTGGTCGGTACGCCCGGCATCTCCATCAGCGCCTTGGAGCCGAAGCGCGCGAGCAGCCAGTCGTAGTCCACGCCCCAGACGCGCGCCCAGTGCCGCCAGGCATTCTCGTCCAGCCCGTAATAGCCGGGCAGCGTGGTCACATCGAGGCCGAGGTCGGTCGCCCCCTGCACGTTGCAATGGCCGCGGAAGATGTTGGCGCCGGTGCCGCTGGACCCGACATTGCCGGTCGCCAGCAGCAGGATGGAATAGGCGCGCACATTGGCGGTGCCGACGGTCTTCTGCGTCGCGCCCATGCACCAGATGAGCGTCGCCGGCTTCTGCCTGGCGAAGAGTTCGGCAACGCGGCGAAGCTGCTCGCCCGGCACGCCGGTGACGCGCTCGACCTCATCCGGCGTCCATTTCGCGACTTCCGCCCGGACCTCGTCCATGCCGTAGACGCGCTGCTTGATGAACTCGGCATCCTCCCAGCGATTGGCAAAAATGTGCCAGAGCATGCCCCAGATCAGCGGAATGTCCGTCCCCGGCCGCAGCCGGACATATTCGGTGGCGTGCGCGGCAGTGCGGGTGAAGCGCGGGTCGATGACGATCAGGTTGGCGCGGTTGACCTCCTTGCCGGACAGCACGTGTTGCAGGCTGACCGGATGCGCCTCCGCCGGGTTGCCGCCCATGATGATCATGGTGCGGGCATTGCGGATGTCGTTGTAGGAGTTGGTCTGGGCGCCGTAGCCCCAGGTATTGGCCACGCCCGCGACGGTGGTCGAGTGGCAGATACGCGCCTGGTGGTCGACCGTATTGGTGCCCCAGAAGGCCGCGAGCTTGCGGTAGAGATAAGCGGCCTCGTTGGTGAACTTGGCCGAGCCGAGCCAGAAGACGCTGTCAGGACCGGTTCGGCCGCGGATGTCTGCGAGTTTTGCCGCGATCTCGTCCAGCGCCGCGTCCCAGGACAGCCGTTGCCACTGGCCGCCCACCAGCTTCATCGGATATTTCAGGCGGCGGTCGCCATGGACCAGCTCCCGCACGCTCGCGCCCTTGGCGCAGTGGGTGCCGCGGTTGATCGGCGATTCCCAGGCCGGCTCCTGCCCGACCCAGACGCCCTCCTGCACTTCCGCGATGACCGAGCACCCGACGGAACAATGGGTGCACATGTTCTTCACGCGGGTGACCGGCCTGGCATGGTCCAGCACGCCGGTCGCGGCGCCGGTCGCAGCATCCGCCGCCTGGGCGCGCCCGCCGCCGAGCGCGCCGAGCACGGCAAGCCCCGCGCCGCCGAGGCCGGCCTGGCGCAGCAGGGACCGGCGGTCGAGCCCTCCCGAGGACAATCCCTGATAGGTTGAGACGAGGCGCTGCGTTGCGGCACGCGCCTCCGAGCGCTTGATCAGCATGGCCCTGCTCCGTCGCTCAGTGCTCGTAGGCGTTGGTGCGGTAGAAGGCCTTGACGTGGTCGGTCTCGCGGTAGCGGGCGGCGACGCGGATGGCCTCGCTCTCCTTGCGTGCATCCTTCGCGGGCACCGCATCGGCGCGCTGCGCCGCGGCCGTGCCGATGCCCGCCGCCGCGGCGGCGCTGCCCATGCCGAGCGCGCGCAGCAAGCCGCGGCGCGCCGCCACCTCTCCGTCCTTCCTCCCGCTCATCGCCTTCAAGCCCCCGCAGTCACCCCGGCAGATCCGCTGCCGCCTGTTCGATCTCGACCGCGACGCGTCCCAGCGCGCCGACGGACCGGTAGAAGCGTGCCGCCTCGGCACCCTCGAGGTCGGCGAAGAACCGCGCCGCCCAGGGCCGCATGTGGCGCCGGAAGAAAGGCTCTGCCTCCGCCGGCTTGCCGAGCCGACCCTCGATGAGGCCGGCCAACGTCTCGCAGAGGAAGGCCATGTGGTCCTCCGGCTCCGTCACGTCCCCGCGGCGGGCGATGCCGAGCCGGGCGAGGTCGCCGCGCAGCTCGGCCAGCGGCCGCTCATGCAGGAAGCCGGTGAGGTAGTAGGAGGCATAGGGCAGCAGCTCACCGCGACCGAGGCCGGTGAAGAGCGCGAAATACTCGCGCTCCAGCGCCACGAGTTCGGCCGACGCGGCGGCGCGGGCGAGGCCGCCGATCGCCTCCCCGACCGGGCTGGCATTGCCCGGAAGGGCGGCGAGGCGCTGCAGCAGCTCCGGCTCCGGCACGGCGACGAGCAACCGGGCGAGCAGGGCGAAGAGCTGCGCCCGCTCCGCATCCACCGGATCGCTTTGCCGGGTCCCGGGGCTCATCGCCTGCCGCGCCATGCCTCCCTGGCTTCGTGGATGGCTTCGTGGAATTTCGTCCATCTGATCCTGACGTTACCGTTTAGGTTTGTCCAGTGCACCCCTTTGCAAAGGCGCAAAGAATAACAATGCGGCGACGGCCTGTGCCCCGGCCCCGCCGCGGACGCCCTGCGGAATGGATGGAAAGGCCGGGGATGATCGCCGAGGTCGATCATCCGGCGGCTCAGACCGGGACGGCACCCCCGTGACGCCGCGGCGCCGCCGCCACGGGGGCGGGCTCCGGCGCGGGGTCGGGCGGCGTCTCCACCGCCGCGGAGGGCGGGTCCAGGCGCAGGGGCTCCGGCGCGGCGTCGGCCAGGGCGGGCGGGTCGGGCGCCGCGGGTGGCGTCCCGGCCTCCGCCTCCGCCTCGTCCCGCAGGCCGATGGCCTGGGCGAGGAGCTTGCGCACCTCCCCGCCGAGTTCGAGCGAGAAGCCCGCCATCCCGTCCGGCGCGTTGAAGTCCCAGGCATAATCGGCCGGGCCGACATAGTCCCGAATGGCGGGGTCGAGGGTCCAGGCGCGCCGCAGCGCCGCCGTCCGCAGCGCGGCCGGCACCTGCGGGCGGAGGAAGGCGGTGATGTCGCTCTCCGCCGTCAGGCTCTCGAGGGGCGGCAGGCTGGCGGGGTCGAAGGCCGGCTCCGCGGATGTCGGGGCGGTCGCGGCCTCGGCCGGCACCATGGCCGGCGGCGAGGGCCCGGCCAGGGCGGGGGGCGGCGCCTCCGGCATCGCGGCCCGCGGCGCCTCCGGCGTGACAGGTCGTGGCGCCTCCGGCGTGACAAGTCGTGGCGCCTCCGGCGCGGGCCGGCCGGCGGCGGCGCGCTTGCGGCGGGACCAGCGGCCGAGGAAGCCTTCCCCGGGCCCTTCCCCCTTGGCCTCCTCGCTCATCCCGTCTCCTCCTCGCCGGCGCGGCGGCCGCCGCGGGCCAGCGCCTCGGGATCGGCGCGGTCGCGGCGGCGCTTCTGGAAGCGGCGCTCGACATGGTGCTGGGCGGTGAAGGCCTCGGTCAGCGCGCGCAGGCCGGGCGGCATGGGCAGCGATTCCAGCAGGTCGGCGCCGGAATCGGCATAGATCTCGGCCTCGCCGGCATCGACGGTGACGAGGTGCAGCACCCAGCCGGGCGCGGCCTCCGTCGGGCGCAGCACCACCCAGACCAGCGGCGGGCTGGCCCCGAGGTTGTCGCGGTAATTGCTGGTATCGGTCGGGTGCAGCGCGACCTCCGCCTCGCCGGCGAAGAAGAGGGTGCGGCCCGCCTCCTCCCGCAGCACGGTCCAGGGCGGGACGGGCGGCGCTTCCTCCAGCACCTCGACCACGCGCCAGGACCACTCGGCCCAGCGGGTCGCGCCGGGGCGGCGCTCGGCCAGCACGGCGACCGGGATGCGGAGCGTGCCGGGGACTTCCAGGCGGCTGCTCATGCCCCCGCCTCCGCATCCTTCAAGGGCAGGCCCACCAGGTTCTGCGGCTTCATGCGCACCCTCTGCGCCGCATCCATCGCCAAGGCGAGGTAGACTGGCTTCCCCGCGGCCCGCGGCAGCACCCGCGAGGGCTCGGCGAAGTCCAGCACGCCCAGCCAGAGAATGCGCGCGAGCCTCGCCTGCTGCACGGGCCTGCCCTGCCAGAGATCATTGGCGATGGCCGTGGCTTCCGCGTCCAGGCCGACATGCCAGGTCCAGTTGCGGTCCTCGATGACCGGGACGGGGCGGATGGCGACCTCCTCCCCCATGACGTGGCGGATGAAGCGCTCCAGCGCGCGGGCGAGGCCGTGCTGGCCCGGCCGCCCCTCGGCGATGTCGAGGGCGAGGTCATGCGCGTCGGAGCGGGCGCGGTAGCCGGGGGCGAGCTCGTCCGAGAGCACCTCCAGCTCGACCTCGCGCGGCGGCGCCCCGGCCTCGGTCAGCAGGCGGCCGATGGGGCCGAGGTCGCCGTCGGCGGCGCGGGCGTCGAGATATTCCTCGTCGGCCAGCAGGGTCGCGCCCTGGTGGATGGCGGCGCGCTGCGGGCGGAAGAGAAGCTCGGCGGCGCGGAGGGCGAAGGCGTCCGCCTCGTCCTCCAGGGCGGCGCGGGTGACCAGGTGCGTCAGCATCTGGAGAAACAGCGGCGGGATGCCCGCGACGTTCCCGCGGAAGAGCGCGAGCCAGGCGGCCTCGAGCGTCGGCTGCGCCTGGACCCGGTCGCGGAAAGCGAGGAAGACCTGCCAGTTCTCCCGTGCATCCGCATCGGCCAGCGCCGCGACCTGCGCCGGCGGCACGGCGCGCAGCGGGTCAGCGAGCAGGCCGGTGTGCAGGGCGAGTTCGGCGTCGCAGGCCTCCTCGGGCGGGACCAGTTCCGGCCGGGCGAGGAAGGCGCGCCAGAGATCGGGCGTCGGCAGCAGCCTTCCGGCCGGATCGCGGTCGCAGAAGAGGTGGCCGGAGGCGACCCATAAATCATTCATGTCGGGGGCAGGCTCGTCAGGTCGGGGCGTTCCGGGGCCTCGTCGTCGGTCTCCACGATCGAGAAGACGGGCAGGCTGCCGAAGTCGCGGTGCGGGGCCTCGCGCCGGTGGAGGGTGCGGAAGCGCTCGCGCACGGCACCGTCCTCCACCGCGCGGGAGAGGGCGAGGACGGTGCCGGGCGGGTGGTCGCAGAGGGAGGCGGCGAAGGCGATCTCCTCCTCCGCCGCGGCGCAGGCGGCAGCCTCGTCCGGGGCGCCATAGGCGGCGCGGATATGAGCGGCCAGGGCCGCGGTCGCGGCCTCGCGCTGGTCGGGCGTCGCCTCGGCGACCTCGACCAGGGTGGAGAAGCCGAAGGAGGCGAGGCCGAGGAAGCCGGCGCGGAATTCCTGGCGCCGCTTGCCGGCGAGGCTGGCCGGGTCCTCGTCCCAGAAGTCGAAGCCGCCGGGCACGGCCCATTCGCCCGGCTCGGCGGCGCGCTGGAACACGACGAGGTCGGACGGATCGAGTCGGACGGTGCGAGGGAGTTTGCAAAGGGGGGTCTCGAAGGGGGGCTTCGCCCCCTTCGCGGGGTCCGGGGCGGAGCCCCGGGACGGGGCCGTCATGGCGCGAGCCTCCGCCGCTGGCGCGCCCCATCCCGATCCAGGACGAGGTCACCCGTCGCCGGGTCGATGCCGCGCCTGAGGCCCGGCACGTCGCGCTCATCCCGCAGCCGCGCCAGGTAGCGCTCGGCGAGCCGCGCCGGGCCCTTCGCCTGCCAATCGTCCAGCGCCGCCATGAGGTGGCGCGCCCAGGCGGCGGTGAGGTCGGGGACGGAGATATCCTCCCACCCCTCCTCCAGCAGGCCGGTGAGGTCGGGCACCTCCCCGGGCTCGAGCGGCAGGGTCAGGGTGATCCGGGCCTCCATGCCGACGACCAGCCAGTCCGGCACGGCGTCCTCCGCCGTGCCGGGCGGGGCGGCGAGGCGGACCTGGCCGCAGCCGGCGCCGTTCACCAGCAGCCGGCCGGGCCAGAGGAACTCCACCGGTACCTCGGGCGGCCCGAAGGCGCCCAAGGCATCGGCCAGCGCATTGGCGGCGGCGAGGAGAGCGAGCCGGGCGGCGGCCAGCGGCATCTCCGGCTCCAGCACCACCGCCGCCTCGGCCCGGGCGGCGGAGCCGACCCAGGCGAGCGTCCCCGCCCCCTGCTCCGGCGCCAGGGCGACGGCGCGGGCCAGGGCATCGCCGCCCTCCCGCAGGGGGACGGGGCGGAAGACGGTCGGCAGGTCGGGAAGGACGTGGATCGGCACGGCTCCGGGGACAGGGTCGCAAGCGGCGGATCGCGGGCATATATGCGCTGCGGCCCGCGGCGCCCAGGCGCGCGGGCCAGCGGAGGGGCCGCGTGCCCTCCTCCCCATCCCCTTTGACGGGCCGGCCGAGGCGCCGGGCGAAAGCGCCCGGGGCGATGGCCGCCCGAGGATCGAGACCGGCATGCCCGAGCGGGACCAGCGTATCGCCTTCGTCTGCAGTTGCGAGGACACGATGGTCCTGGACGGCCGGGCCCTCCGGCGCGGCTGCGCGGCCGAAGGCGCCGAGCTGCGGACCGCCGAGCAGCTCTGCCGCGCGCAGCTCGACCGCTTCACGGCAGCGCTGGGCGAAGGGCGGCCGATCACCGTCGCCTGCACGCAGGAGGCGCCGCTGTTCGGCCAGGAGGCCGAGGCGGCGGGCGCGACCGCGCCGCTCGCCTTCGTCAATGTCCGGGAGACCGGCGGCTGGGCGCGGGAGGGCGCGGCGGCGGGCCCGAAGATGGCCGGGCTGCTGGCCATGGCAGCGGTGCCGCTGCCGCCCGTCCCGCTGGTGCCGCTGAAGAGCGAGGGGGTGACCCTGGTGCTCGGCCGCGACGCGACGGCGCTGGCGGTCGCGGAGCGCCTGGCGGACCGGCTGGACCTGACGGTGCTGCTGACCGGCGAGGCGCCGGTGCAGCCCGCGCGCGCCGCGGCCTTCCCGGTGCTGCGCGGCCGGGCGAAGGCCGCGACGGGGTTCCTCGGCGAGTTCGAGGTGGTGGTGGACGGCTATGCCGCACCCGCGCCCTCCTCGCGCGATGCCTATCGCTGGGGGCCGGCGCGGGACGGGGCGAAGAGCCGCTGCGACCTGCTGCTGGACCTGACCGGCGGCGCGCCGCTGTTCCCGGCACATGCGGTGCGGCCGGGCTATCTTCGCGCCGACCCCGCGGATGCCGCGGCGGTGGAGCGGCTGGTGGCGGAGGCCGGCGGGCTGGTCGGGGAGTTCGACAAGCCGCGCTTCGTCGATTTCGAGGCCGGGCTCTGCGCCCATAGCCGCAACAGGCGGGTGGGCTGCACCCGGTGCCTCGACCTCTGCCCGACGGGCGCGATCGCGCCGGGCCGGGACAGCGTGGTGATCAGCGCCGAGATCTGCGCGGGCTGCGGCACCTGCGCCGCGGTCTGCCCGACCGGGGCCGCGACCTATGCCCTGCCGCCGCCGGCGACGACGCTGGCGCGGCTGCGCGCCCTGCTGCTGGGCTATGCCGAGGCGGGCGGGCGCGACGCGGTGCTGCTGCTGCACGATGCGACGCATGGCGAGCCGCTGATCGAGGCGCTGGCGCGGCATGGCGAGGGGCTGCCGGCGCGGGTGCTGCCGTTGCGCGTGAATGAGGTCTCGCAGCTCGACCTGACGACGCTCGCCGCCGCCCTGGCCTGGGGCGCGGCCGGGGTGCGGGTGCTGCTGCCGGGCCGGCGCGGGCACGGGACGGAGGGGCTGTTCCGCAACCTGGACTATGTGGGCGCGGCGCTGGACGGGCTGGGCCTCGCCGCGGCGCTGCCGCGCGCCGGGGCGATCGAGACCGACGACCCCTTCACGCTGGGCGAGGCGCTGGCCCCGGCCATGGCGCTGCGCGCGGGCTGGGCGCCGGCGCAGTTCCTGCCGCTGGGGACGCCGCGGGAGGTGCTGCGGCTGGCTTTGCGCGGGTTGCATGACGCCGCGGGCAGCGCCGCGCCGGCGGTGGTGCCGATGCCGGAGAAGGCGCCCTTCGGCCTGGCGCGCGTGGCCGCCGAGGGCTGCACCCTCTGCCTCGCCTGCACCATGGTCTGCCCGACCGGCGCCTTCTCCGCCAATCCGGAGACGCCGCAACTGCGCTTCCTGGAGGATGCCTGCGTGCAGTGCGGGCTCTGCGCCGCGACCTGCCCGGAGCGGGTGATCGCGCTCGAGCCGCGCCTCAACTTCGCCGAGGCGGCGGCGCAGCCGCAGGTGGTGAAGGAGGAGGCGCCGGCGCTCTGCACCCGCTGCAGCAAGGCCTTCGGCACGCGGAGCAGCATCGAGCGGGTGAAGGCCAAGCTGACCGCCGGCGGCCACTGGATGTTCGCCGATCCGAAGCGCCTGGCGGTGCTGGAGATGTGCGAGGACTGCCGCGCCATCGAGGCGACCTTCGGCGGCCTGGACCCCTATGCCGGCCCGCCGCGGCCCGTCACCAAGACCACGGAGGACTGGCTGCGGGAGGCGGAGCGGGCCAGGACCGCCGCCGCCCGTGGGGAGTAGCGCCTGGGCGCTACTCCGCCACCATCTCGCCGGAGCCGCCGAACTCCGCCGGGAAGTCCTTCAGCTTCGGCAGCCCGTCCTTCATGGGCAGCACCGTCTCGGCGTAGTTCACGTGCACGCCGGGCTTGAAGGGCAGGTCCGGCAGGGTGGCGGAGAAGATGTCCACCATGTTCAGCGGCGGGTGGCGGGTCATCAGGTGACCGCCGCACTTGCTGCAGTACTGCCGGTGGCTCATCTCGGTCTTGGCGAAGGTGGCGATGTTCTCCTCGCCCTTGGTCACCTTCACCGCCTCGGGCGCCCAGAGGGTGAAGGCATTCACCGGCCCGCCGGACCAGGACCGGCAGGACCGGCAATGGCAGTAGCCCATGCCCGCCGGCTCGCCGGTCGCCTCGAGTTCGACGGCGCCGCAGAAGCAGGCGCCCTTGTAGCTGGGCATCGCGTCCTCCCCTTGTGCTGAGGGACGCAAGCCTGCACCGGTTGCCGCCGCATGGCCAAGCATCCTGCGCGCACGGACACGCGATGACCGGCCGCCTCGACCGCGGGAGTGGCGGGCTGCCTCCGCCGCCCCGTCGTCTCCGCGGGCGGCTCGCGGCTGGCGCAGGACCACCCCCGGTGTCAGCCCCCGCGCGCCTCGAGGAACCGCACGCCCTGGCCGCGCGGGGCGCCGATCACCTCGTCCTCGCGCATCGCCACCTCGCCGCGCAGGACCGTCATGATCGGCCAGCCGGTGCAGCGGTGCCCGGCGAAGGGCGTCCAGCCACAGGGGGAGACGATCCAGCTCTCCTCGATGGTCCGCTGCTTCCGCATGTCCACGACGGTGAAGTCGGCGTCGTAGCCGGCGGCGAGCCGCCCCTTGCCGGTCACGCCATAGACCCGCGCCGGCCCGGCGCACATCAGGTCGGCGAGGCGGGAGAGGGAGAGCCGCCCGGCGCTGACATGGTCGAGCATCAGCGGGACGATGGTCTGCACGCCGGTCAGCCCCGCGGCGCAGTCGGGCCAGGGCCGCTCCTTCGCCGCGCGGCTGTGCGGCGCGTGGTCGGAGCCGACGACATCCACCCGGCCATCGGCGACGGCGGCCCAGGCGGCCTCCATGTGGCGCTGGTCGCGGATCGGCGGGTTCATCACGGCATAGCCGCCGAGGCGGTCATAGGCCTCGTCGGTCTGGGTGAGGTGGTTGAGCAGCACCTCGACCGTGCAGACATCGCGGAAGTCGCGGAGATAGTCGAGCTCCTCGGCGGTCGAGACGTGCAGGATATGCGCGGGGCGGCCGGTGCGGCGGGCCAGCGCCATCAGCCGGCGGGTGCCGAGGAAGGCGCATTCCACGTCGCGCCAGACCATGTGGTTGCGGTGCGGCATGCCGCTCTTGAACTGCGGCTTCCTCTCCTGCAGGCGGTACTCGTCCTCCGAATGGTAGCAGATGCGGCGGCGGCCGCTGCGCATCACGGCTTCCAGGGAGGCATCGTCCTCCACCAGCAGGTCGCCGGTGCTGCTGCCCGCGAAGACCTTCACGGCGCAGACATTGGGCTGCTGCTCGAGCGTGCCGAGGTCCTCGATGTTCTTCTTGGACGCCCCGACATAGAGCCCGACATCGACCCAGGCGCGGCCGTCCAGGTAGCCGCGCTTCCAGTCCAGCCGCTCGCGGTCGGTGATGGAGGGCGCGGTATTCGGCATGTCGAAGACCGCGGCCAGGCCGCCGAGCAGCGCGCCCTTCGTGCCATGCGCCAGGTCCTCGACCGCCGGGTCGCCGGGGTCGCGGAGATGGACATGCGCGTCGATCAGGCCGGGGAGGACATGCAGGCCGCGGCAATCGACCTCGTTGGCGGCATGCGCGGTGCGGAGGTCGCCGAGGGCGGCGATCCGCCCCTCCCGTACCCCGACATCGGTGGTCTCGACGCCCCAGGGCAGCACGCAGGCGCCGCCGCGCAGGATGAGGTCGTAGCTGGCCATGGGCGGGGTTCCTCCTTGGGGCGCGATCGGGCGGTTCCTATACTCCCTCCCGCCATGCCCGACGATGCCGGCCTCCATGACCGCGACTGGTACGCCTGGACCCAGGACCAGGCGGCGCGGCTGCGTGCCTGGCCGGAGCATCTCCGCCCCAATGGCCTGGATGTGGAACTGCTGGCCGAGGAGGTGGAGGAGTTGGGGGGATCGCAGCGCCGCGCCGTCGAGTCCCTGCTGCGCCAGGTCGTCATCCACTGCCTCAAGCTGGAATTCCATCCGGCGGAGGAGGCCAGGGCGCACTGGATGCGGGAGATCGACGGGTTCCGCGCCCAGGTCGAGACCGAGTTCCGCGACAGCCCCTCGCTCCGGGCCCGGCGCGGCACCCTGTTCGGCCAGGCCTGGGACAAGGGCCTGCGCATCGTCCGGCGGGAGCTGGAGCGCGAGGCGCCCGAGGCCGCCCGCGCCTTCGCCGTTGCCGTCCCGGCCGAGGGTCCGCCGCGCTACGACCTCGACGCCCAGGTCCTGAACGAGGACTGGTACCCCGCGCCGCCGGCGCCCTGAACCCTGCTACCGTCACGCCGCGGGCGAGGGGCGGGGTTCCTCCTTGGGGCGGGGTCGGGCGGTTCCTATACTCTCCCCGCCATGCCCGACGATGCCGGCCTCCACGACCGCGACTGGTACGCCTGGACCCAGGACCAGGCGGCGCGGCTGCGCGCCTGGCCGGAGCATCTCCGCCCCAATGGCCTGGACGTGGAGGAGGTCGCCCAGGAGATCGAGAGCCTGGGCAAGTCCGATCGCCGGGCGATCACGTCGTTCCTGCGGCTGATCGCGCTGCATGCGCTGAAGATGGAATTCCACCCGGTCACCGAATTCGCCGGCCATTGGCGAAAGGAGATCGGCAATTTCCGGGACGAGTTGGGCCGCCTCTTCGAGGAGAGCCCGAGCCTGTTCGCGCAGCGGGAGGCGCTCTTCGCCAAGGCCTGGCGGGATGCCCGGCGCGAACTCGCCCGCGACCTGGGGGTGGATGCCCCCGAGGCCGCCCGCGCCTTCGCCGCCGCCGTCCCGGCCGAGGGTCCGCCGCGCTACGACCTCGACGCGCAGGTCCTGAACGAGGACTGGTATCCGGCGCCGCCGGCGCCCTGAGCCGCGCCACCGTCGCGCGGCCGGACCATCCGGCAACCGCCGCGAAGCCCGCCACGTTTCCGCGGCGGCCCGCCAAAAGGCAGGCCGGAAACGGCAAGGAAAACCCCACATGGCACTGGACCGGGACGTCGACAGGGATACCAGGGAAGCGAACCGCGCGATCGTCATGGTCGGCGCCGGCGCCATCATCAGCGTCGTCGTGATGTACCTGCTCGAGAAGATCTTCTGAACGACGCCCTGATCGGGCGCTACCGTCCCGACAGGACCTCGAAGACGTCCCCCTCCGCCCGCCGCCCCTCGACATGGCGGCGGTGCCAGAGGGCGTAGAACAGCAGGTGCCAGGCGGCGAAGCCGCGATGCTTCTCGCCGCCGGCATGGCGGAACAGCGCCGCCACCCGGTCCGGCCGGGCGATCTCGGCGACGCCCGGCTGCGCCGCGACCAGCGGGCCGAGGCGGTCACCCACATGCTCGATCCAGGCGCCGACCGGCACGGTGAAGCCCTGCTTGGGCTTGAAGGGCTCGGCCGCCGGCAGGTGCCGCGCCAGCCACTGCCGCAGCAGCCACTTGCCGGTATGGCCCTGCACCTTCAGCGCATCTGGCAGGCGGAAGGCGGCAGCGGCGACGCCGGGGTCGAGCAGCGGGGTCCGCCCCTCCACCCCATGCGCCATCAGGCAGCGGTCGAGCTTGATGAGCAGGTCGTTCGGCAGCCAGTCCGCCACGTCCAGCGCCTGCGCCGCCTGCAGGCGGGACCGGCCGCCGGTCGCCGCCGCGGCCTCCGCCGCGCCGATGCCGTCGCGCCAGCCCGTCGGCGCCTCCCGCAGCACGTCCACGCGGTCGAAGCTGCCATGGGCGCGCGGCGTCTTGCCGCCCAGCCACCACGGCTTCATGGCGGCGCGGTAGCGGCCATAGCCGCCGAAGAGCTCGTCGCCGCCCTCGCCGGAGAGCACCACCTTCACCTCCTCCCGCGCCCGCCGGGCGAGGAACCAGGTGGGGATGATGGCGTAGTCGGCCGCCGGGTCGTCCATGGCGCCGACGATCTCGGGCAGGTGGCGCCAGACCATCGCCTCGGTCACCGCGACGGTGACGTGCCGCGCGCCGGCCGCCGCGGCCAGCGAGGCGGCCTGGATGCGCTCGTCCGCCGCGCCCGCCACGTCGAAACCGGCGGTGAAGGCCAGCACCGGCCGCTCGTTCAGGCGGGCCATCATCGCCAGCACCGCCGCGCTGTCGATGCCGCCAGAGAGGAACATGCCATAGGGCACGTCGCTGCGCTGGTGCAGCGCGACGCTCTCCTCCAGCGCCGCGTCCAGCCGCAGCAGCGCCTCCTCGGTGGCGATGACCTCCGGCCCGCCCTCGGGCAGCGCCGCGCGCCGGCGGCGCTCCGTCACCGCGCCGTCCGAGATCACCACGGTCTCGCCCGGAAGCACGCGGTGGATGCCCTCGAAGATCGTCTCCGCGCCGGTGGTGAACTGCAGCTGCAGCAGCTCCGCCCGCGCCGCCGCGCGCACCCGCGGCTGCACCAGGCCGGCCGCGACCAGCGCCTGCGGCTCGGAGGCGAAGGCGATGCCGCCGGCCACCTCGGCGGTATAGAGCGGCTTGATGCCGAAGGGGTCGCGGGCGAGGACCACCTGCTTCGCCGCGCGGTCCTGCAGGACGATGGCGTACATGCCGCGCAGCGCCTCGGCGAAGGCCGCGCCGTCGCGGCGCCAGAGATGCAGCGGCGGCTCGCAGTCGCTCTGCGTCGCACAGCGGAGCTGGTTGGCCTCGCGCAGCTCCCGGTAGTTGTAGACCTCGCCATTGGCGACCAGCGCCGCCGGCCCGGCGAAGAGCGGCTGGTCGCCGGTGACGAGGTCGATGATGGCGAGCCGCGTATGCGCCAGCGCGACGGGGCCCGAGACATGGTGCCCCGCGCCGTCCGGCCCGCGATGCGCCAGCGCGCGGGTCAGGGCGTCGAGCGTCGCGCCGTCCGGCTCCAGCCCCTGCCGCAGCGCCAGGCCCGCCAGGCCGCACATCAGCGCGGCATCCCGGCGGCCGACGGCACGACGGAGCGGAGGAATTCCCGCCAGCGCGCCAGCACCGGCGCCTCGGCATGCGCCCGCTCGAACTCGGCCCGGCCGGCAGCGGCGAGGCGCGCGCGGCGGGCCGGGTCGGCCAGCAGGCCGCCGATGGCAGCGGCCAGCGCCGCCGGGTCCTCCTTCGGCACCAGCAGCCCGGTCACCCCGTCGCGGATCAGCTCGACCGGCCCGTGCACCGCAGCGGCGACGACCGGCCGCGCCGCCGACCAGGCCTCCAGCACCACATTGCCCAGCGGCTCGTGGCGGGAGGGGCAGACGAATACGTCGCAGCCCCCGAGCAGCGCCCCGGCATCCTGCCGCCAGCCGAGGAAGGCGACGCGGTCCGCGACGCCGAGCGCGCGCGCCAGCCGCTCCAGCGCGCCGCGCTCCGGCCCCTCACCGGCGAGCGAGAGATGCGCCCCCGGCAGTCGGGCGAGGGCGCGCAGCAGCAGGTCGAAGCCCTTGTTGACATGCAGCCGGCCGAGCGCCAGCAGCCGCGGCGCGCCCGGCGGCGCCGGCAGGGCCGCGGGCGCGACTCCGGTGAAGTCATGCGCGAAATTCGGCACGAAATGCGCCCGCTCCGCCGGCCAGCCCTGGCGGATGAACCAGTCCCGGAGGTCGCGGGTATTGCCGACGAGGTGGTCGCAGCCGCGATAGTATTTCAGGTCGTAATAGCCGCCGAGCCGCCCGACCAGCGTCCAGGGCGCGCCGGTCCGGCGCTTGACGGCGCCGGCATAGCGGCCGGCGCGGCTCTGCCAGGCCACCACCACCTGCGGCCGGAAGGCGTCCAGCAGGCGGCGCAGCCTTCCGCCCGTCCGCAGGTCGAAATAGCCGCCGAAATCCAGCTCGACCGGCGCCAGGCCCCCGGCCCGGAGCCGCGCCGCGCGTCCCGCTTCCTGCCGGATCACCGCCAGCACCTCCTCGCCGGCGGCATGCTGCGCGAGGGTGAGGCGTTCATAAAAGGCCTCGGCGCCGCCGACAGCGGCACCGCCCATCACATGCGCGATGCGCAGCGGCGGGTCGGCCAGGGCCGGGATGGCCGAGAGGGCGGGGGCATCGAGGCTCATGCCAGCGCCTCGAAGCGGGCGGCGACCTCGTCCCAGGAGGGGCCGGGGCCGCGGGCGAGCGCCGCGCGGTGCATGGCGGACCAGGCAGCGTCGTCGGAGAGCAGGCGGATGGCGGCGGCGGCGAAGCCAGCCTCGTCCCGGGCGACCACGCCGGTCACGCCATCCGCCACGCGCTCCGGCACGGCGCCGAGCGGCGTGACCACGGCCGGCAGGCCCATCGCCTGCGCCTCGGCCAGGGCCAGGCAGAAGGTCTCGCCGGTATCGCCGCGATAGAGCATCAGGCGGGCCTCACGCAGGCGCGCGGCGAGGCCGGCGCGCGGCAGGGGGTCGAAGATCCGGACGCCCTGGCCGGCCAGCGCCTCGGCGCGGGCCAGCACGGGCGCGGCATGGGCAGCGAGGCGCGCATCGCCGCCATAGGTGGCGGCACCGGTGTAGAGGTGCAACTCCGCATCCGGGACCGCCGGCCGGATGCGCTGCGCCCATAGGTCGAGCAGCCAGAGCAGGCCGCGGCGGGGGTTGGAGGCGAAGACCGCGACGGGCGGTGGCGGCGGCCGCTCCGTGGCGCCCGCATCGAAGGGCGGGGCGAGGGCCAGCGGGATCTCGACCGGGCGGATCGGCATCCAGCCGCGCAGGCTCCGGGAATGGGCGGGGCCGAGGGTGACGAGGCGCGGCCAGGTCGCCAGCATCGGCGGGATGTTGCGCGCCTTGCGCAGGTAGCCCCCCGGGTTGTGCAGCCAGAGCACGCGGCGGCCCGCGGGCATCCAGCGGAAGAGCCGCGGCGAGCGGTTGGCGATGACCAGCGCCGCCGGCGCGCCGCCGCGGGCGAGAGGCGCCCAGCGAAGGCCGCCGCGCGCCTCGGCGAGGTCGCGGCCGGCGCGCAGTTCGACCTCGTGGCCGCGGCGGAGGAAGGCCTCGGCCAGCAGGGCGAAGGCGGTCTCGACCCCACCCATCGGCCGCTCGCCCACCGACTCCGGCCCGAGGCGCGGGCCGTCCGTCGCCATGACGATGCGCATCAGCGCGCCTCCGCCGCGACGCGCATCAACGCGCCTTCGTCACGATGCACGTCCGCGCGCCTTGGCCGCGGCGCATCCGCACGCCTTCGTCGCGACGCATCAGCGGGGCGCGGCAGGGCGGTGGCGCTCCGGCTCCAGCCGCGCCTTCAGGTGCGACAGCAGCGGGAAGAGCCCGGCGCAGAGGGCGATCAGCAGGCCCCAGCCGCCCTCCCGGTAGCCCTTGCGGCCGACATAGCACTTGATGATGCGGGAGAGGCAGCGGCGGAGGTTGTCGGGCAGCGAGCCGATCCGCCCGGCGGCCAGCAGGTCGGCCGCCTTGGCGGAGGAGTAGCGGTCCAGCCGCCGGAGCATGTCGGAGATGTCGCGGTCCACCTCGTGCCGGATGCCATGCGCGGTGATCCGCTCGCCCTCCAGCGCGGCCCCCTCGGGGCCGGTCCAGTCGAGGCCGGGATGCACCCGCTGGCCGCGCCAGTGCTTGGCGCCGCGGCGGAACAGCACGGGCTTGAGGGTGGTGCCGAAGCTGCCGCCCCAGCCATGCAGGATGAGCCGGTCGCCTACGTAATTGTCGATGCGCACGCGGTGGAAGCCGTGCGGGGAGGCCGCCACCACGCGGCGGATCTCCTCCCAGAGTTCGGGCGGCACCCGCTCGTCGGCATCCACCTCGAGGATCCAGTCGCCGCTGCAGGCGGCGATGCCGGCATTGCGGCGCTCGCCCTCCAGCTCCCAGCCGCCCTCCACCAGGCGGGCGCCATGGGCGCGGGCGATCTCGGCGCTGGCATCGGTGCTGCGGTCCAGCACCACCACGATCTCGTCGGCGCCGCCCAGGCTGGCGAGGCAGGCGGGCAGCCGCGCCGCCTCGTTGCGGGCGACGACCAGGGCGGAGATGCGAAGCTTGGGCGGCCGATTCACGCCTGCGGTGCTCGGGACCTCCGGTCCCTCTGCCCTCCGGCGATCGGACGGCTCGATGCCGGGCGGCCGATTCACGCCTGCGGTGCTCGGGGCCTCCGACCCCTCCGCCCTCCGGCGATCGGACGCGGTCATGCCGCCACCTTCGCGGCCAGCAGCCGCTCCGCCGCTGCCAGCGCGCTCTCGAGCGTCAGGCCCGGCATGCTGTCGAGCGCCGGGCTGCCGGGGGCCACCGCCGTCGCGGTGCGGCGGCCGGCGGGGGCGTATTCCTCGACGCGGCTCGGGCCGAAGAGGCCCAGCGTCGGCGTGCCGGTCGCGGCCGAGAGGTGCATCAGCCCGCTGTCGTTGCCGACGAAGAGGGCGCAGCGCGCCAGCACCGCCGCGACCTCCGGCAGGGCCAGGGCGCCGACCAGGTCCACCGCCCGGTCGCCGAGCGCCTCCAGCACCGGCGCGGCCATCGCCCGCTCCTGCGGCCCCGGCCCGCCCAGGATGGCGGCGCAGGCACCCTCGAGCGGCGCGCCGGGCGCGGTCAGCGCCCGGAACAGCGCCACGAAGCGCTCGGCCGGCCAGACCTTGCGGTCCCAATTGGCGGTGGGGCCGAGGGCGATCCACATGCCCTCCCCCGGCAGCAGCTTCGCGGCGCGCGCCCGGTCGGCCTGGTTGAACCAGGCGACCGGCAGGGGCGGCGGATCGAGGCCGAGCAGCGCGCCGAGATGCGCGAGGCGATGCCCCGGCTGCCGGCCGCCGCGGATGACGTAGCGCTTCCGCGCCCGCACCAGCCAGGCGAAGGCCGAGCCGCGCAGGTCGACCACGATGTCCCAGCGCTGGCCCGCGACCTCCCGCCACAGCTCCCACCAATGGGCACGGAAGCGGCGCTTGGCCAGCACGATGGTCCAGGCGCGGTTCGGCATGCGGGCGAAGACCCCCTCCGCCACCGGGCCGCAGGCGACCGCGATCTTGGCGTGGGGATAGGTCCGGATCAGGTGGTCCAGCAGCCCGGTCGAGAGCACGGCGTCGCCGATCCGGGTGGAGGAGATGAAGAGGATGCGCACGGCGCGCGGCCTGTAGCACGGTTGCGGGCCGGACCCTACCCATCCGGCCCGTTGCGGCGGCGACGGGGAAGCCCCACCCTGTCGGCATGCCGATCGCAGTCCTGCCCGAGCGGGGCGTGGTGGAGGTGGCGGGCGAGGACCGCGTCGCCTTCCTCCAGGGCCTCGTCTCCAACGACGTCCGCGGGGCCGCCCCGGGGAACGCCGTCTTCGCCGCCCTGCTGACGCCGCAGGGCAAGTGGGTGTCCGAGTTCCTCATCCTGGCCGCGCCGGACCGGCTGCTGCTGGATGTCGAGCGCGGGCTGGTCGCGGCCACGCTGCAGCGGCTGACCCGCTTCAAGCTGCGGTCGAAGGTGACGCTGCGCGACGCCTCCGGCGACCTCGTGGTGCATGCGGGCTGGGGCGGGGCGCCGCTGCCCGACGGCGTGGTCGCCGCGCCCGACCCGCGGCTGCCCGAGGCGGGCTGGCGGGCGCTCGCGCCGGCGCCGCTGCCGGGGGCGGATGCGACGGCGGAGGACTGGGACCGGCACCGCCTGTCGCTCGGCCTGCCCGAGGGGTCGAAGGACCTGGTCGCGGAGCAGACCGTGCTGCTCGAGGCCGGCTTCGACGAGCTGCACGGCGTCTCCTGGACCAAGGGCTGCTACATGGGCCAGGAGCTGACGGCGCGGACCAAGTATCGCGGCTTGGTGAAGCGCCGGCTGGTGCCGGTGGCGGTGGAGGGTCCCCTGCCCGCCCCCGGCACGCCGGTGCTGGCGGATGGCGCCGAGGTGGGCGAGATGCGCTCGGGCCGCGACGGCCTGGGCGTCGCGCAGTTGCGGCTGGAGGCGCTGGATGGCCGCGCGCTCCGCTGCGGGGAGGCCGCGCTGACGCCGCGGATCCCGGGCTGGATGGTGCTGCCCGCCGCCGCCACCGCCTGATGCCGGCCGACCACGGCCCGGGCATCCGCGTGCCGCCACCGGTGCAGGTCGGCCTGCTGCTGCTGCTGGGCTGGCTGCTGCAGCGGCAGGTGCCGGTGCCGCTCGGCCGGCCGCTGCCCACGGTCGGCACCGGGCTGATGGCGCTCGGCCTCGCGCTCTCGGTCTGGACCGTGGTGTTCATGCTGCGCGCCGGCACCGACCCGCAGCCGCACAGGCCCGACCAGGCGCTGGTGGAGCGGGGGCCGTTCCGCCTCTCGCGCAACCCGATCTATCTCGGCTTCCTGCTGGTCGCGGCGGGCTTCGCCTGCCGCTGGGGCGACCTCTGGCCCTGGCTGGCGGCGGTCGGGGCCTTCCTGGTGCTCGACCGGCTGGCGGTGGCGCGGGAGGAGCGCTACCTGCGGCAGCGCTTCGGGGCGGCCTACGAGGCCTACCTGCTGCGGGTGCGGCGCTGGATCTGAAGGCGCAAGCATGCGCCTTCGACGCCGTCGAAGGCGACTGGTGCTGAAGGCCATGATGGCGAGGCTCGGGGTCGCTCGATGGGGTCGAGCGCGCGGAATGCGCGCCACGACCACATCACGCCGGCGGCGTCAGGCGTTCACCACCGTGCCGCCGTTCGGGTGCAGCGTCTGGCCGTTGATGTAGCTGCTGTCGGCATCGCTGGCGAGGAAGATGTAGCTCGGCGCGCATTCATCGGGCTGGCCGGCGCGGCCCATCCCGGCGCTCTCGCCATGCTTCGCCGTCTTCTCCTCGTCGAAGCTCGCCGGGATCAGCGGCGTCCAGATCGGGCCGGGCGCCACCGCATTCACCCGGATCTTCCTCTGCTGGAACAGCGCCTGCGACAGGCTGCGGGTGAAGGCGAGGATGGCGCCCTTGGTGCTGGCATAGTCGACCAGCATCGGGCTGCCCTTGAAGGCGGTGATCGAGGTCGTGTTGATGATCGCCCCGCCCTCCGGCATCAGCGGCAGGGCGTATTTCGTGATCCAGAACATGCCGAGGATGTTGCTGCGGAAGGTGCGCTCGACCTGCGCCTCGGGGATCTCCGCGAAATCCTCGCAGACATGCTGCTCGGAGGCATTGTTGACCAGGATGTCGATGCGGCCGCCGAGCGCCTGCGCCGCCTGGCTCACCGCCTGGCGCGCGAAGCCAGCATCGCCGACATCGCCGGCGATGGTGACGCAGCGGCGACCCGCGGCCTCCACATGGCGCTTCGTCTCCTCGGCGTCCTGGTGCTCGTTCAGGTAGAGCACCGCGACATCCGCGCCTTCCTTGGCGAAGCCGATCGCGACGGCGCGGCCGATGCCGCTGTCGCCGCCGGTGACGAGCGCGACCTTGCCCGCCAGCTTGCCGCTGGCCTTCCAATTCTCCATCCGGTCCCGCGGCTGCGGCGTCATCTCGGACTCGAAGCCGGGATGGCGGTTCTGGTGCTGCTTCGGCTGCGGGGTCTGCTTGTCGTCCGGCATGCTGGCTCTCCCGGTGATGCGGGGCCAACGGGGGCGCCGGCGCGGCAGTTGCCCGCGAGGCGCGGAACGGCAGGGCCACGCGGGCGCGATTGCGGCCGCGTGGCGCCGGACGGACGAAGGGCCCGGACGCGCCGGCATCCGGGCCCTTGTCGTGCCGCCCGCGGGGCGGTGCCTTGTATGTTGGGCGAGCCGATCCAGACCTCCGGGCCAACCGGGGCGCCCCACGA
>NZ_JAUTWS010000050.1 GCF_030657435.1 Paracraurococcus lichenis
TGCAGATAAAGGCTTGCTGCCGGCGCAGCACATCGTCGACACCGGCTATCTCAGTGCCGAGCAGCGGGTGCAGGCGCAACACGACTTCGGCCTCGACCTGGTTGGCCCAGCCCGGATCGACAGCAGCTGGCAGGCGAAAGCGGGCAAAGGCTTTGCAATGGATGCCTTCACCATCGACTGGGACGCCCAGCATGTCACCTGTCCCATGGGTGTGCACAGCTCCAGCTGGTCGCCAGCGACTGATGGCGGGACGCCTGTGGTCAAGGTGAAGTTCTCCGCAACCGACTGCCAGGCCTGCCCGCATCGGAGCGACTGCGTTGGTCCGACCGCGACGCGGCGGATCATGACCTTCAAGACGGTAATTGCTCACCTCTCTCCGGCGGCTCGAATGCATTAGGGCGCCGGCTGCGTGGGGAGCCATGGCGAGATTTCGATTGCACGAGGGGCCGGAACATGGGTCAACCGGCCTGTGGCCCTGTCCGTCGACCCTGCCGTGCTGTCGTCCTCGGAGAAGGACGACTTGATTGCAACGCTGTTGGCGCAGGTCGACGCGTTGGTGGCCCGAGTTGCCGCACTCGAGGCGGAGAATGCGGCCTTGCGGGAGAAGCTGCAGGCACCGCCAAAGACGCCGACCAACTCTGGCACGCCGCCCTCGCAGGAGCGCAAGGCGAATGGCGACGGCAAGCCCAGCCCCAAGACCAGGGTGCACGCCGGCGCGCATCGGCCGCTGCATCCCAATCCGACGCGTTGCGAAGCGATCCGGATGGAGCACTGCCCGCATTGCCGCGCCGGCCTAGGGGAGGTGGAGCAGGTGGCAGTGCAGACCTACGATCGTGTCGAGATCCCCGAGATTGCCCCGGATGTGACGCGGGTGGTCCTGCACGGCGGTGTCTGCCCCTGCTGCGCCGGGCGCTTCAAGGCGGCCGCGCCGGCCGGGTTGGAGCCGGGCTCGCCGTTCGGCCCCAACCTGCGCGCCTTCGTGCTCTACCTGCGCTTTGGCCAGGCCATGCCGTTCGAGCGCCTGGCGCGGCTGTTGCGTGACCTGTTCGGGCTGGAGATCAGCGAGGGGGCGCTGGCCAATATGCTGCAGGACAGCGCGCCAGCCTTCGCGGCGCAGACCGGCCTGATCAAGCAGCGGCTGTTGGCCAGCACGGTGCTGGCCTCCGACGAGACCAGCGTTCGGGTGGGCAAGAAGACCTTCTGGACCTGGGTGTTCCACCACGCCGACAGCGCCTGCTTCCTGATCCGCCCCTCACGCGGCAAGGCGGTGGTGCGCGAGTTCCTCGGCGAGGCGCGCCCGGCAGTCTGGATCTCCGACCGCCTCGGTGCCCAGAGAGGCTGGGCCAGCCGGGAGCATCAGGTCTGCCTTGCCCATCTGCTGCGCGACGTTCAGTACGCGATCGACGCCGGCGATGCCGCCTTCGCCCCTGGCATGAAGCATCTGCTGCAACGCGCCGTGCGCATCGCGCATCGCCGCCCGCGGCTCGCCGATGCCACCCTGGCCGCCTACCATGGCCGGCTGCAACGCGCGCTGGATGAGCTGCTCAAGACCGTGCCGGGCAACAAGCCAGGGCTGAAACTCCAGCGCATCATCAAGCGCTTCCGGCAGAACCTGTTCGTCTTCCTCATGGACCGCGCGGTGTCTCCCACCAACAACGGCTCCGAACAGGCGCTGCGGCCCTGTGTGATCTTCCGCAAGGTCACCAACGGCTTCCGGTCGATCTGGGGTGCTGACCTCTACGCCGATGTCCGCTCTGTGCTCGAGACCGCTCGACGACGTGGTCTTGGCATTATCCAGGCTCTCCGCCTTACCCTCAAGGGAAAGCCCTTGCCGACGGCGGCATGACCCGGCTTGCCCGCCACTACCCCATCACGCACAGGATAGGCGCGTGATGGCAGGAGGCGCTGATGGCCAAGACCGCCCAGTCGACGAGCGGTGTCAATCGGAAGGTGGTCAGCCTGAAGGTGACGCTGCGCGACACCAAACCACCCATTTGGCGCCGGCTCCTGGTTCCCGGTGCGACGACGCTCGGCGACTTGCATCGCGCCATCCAGGCCGCCATGGGATGGGATGACTGCCATCTCCACACGTTTGACATCGAGGGCCGGCAGTACGGCGACCGGCGCACCGTCGACGATGTCGCCGACGAGAACCGCGTCACCCTGAACGGCCTGACAACGTCAGGCGTCACCCGCTTCGCCTACACCTACGACTTCGGCGACAACTGGCAACATGCCATCGTCATCGAGAAGAGCCCGCCCGCTGTTGAGGCTCTGTCCCGTCCGGTCTGCACCGCCGGGAAGCGCAGAGGTCCGCCCGAGGATTGTGGCGGCCCCTGGGGCTATCGAGAGCTGCTCGACATCCTCGCCGATCCTGCTCATCCAGAGCACGCCGAACGCTTTGAGTGGCTGGGCGATGACTTTGATCCCGAGGACTTCAGCCCGGCCATCGCCGACGCAATCCTGGCAGCCCGCTTCGGTCACGCCTGATCACCGCGCCAGCCCAACGCACATCCTTCTGGTTAGCCTACGGACATCAAGGGCCTGAGCAATTACGAGGCAAGTGACCCACTAGTTCTGGACGTGCTGAACCAAAGGCGTGAACTGCCAAGGCAAGCTACCGGCACTCACAAATCAAGACCGGACCGGCTTTGCTGTGCCTTGGCGCACATCGCCGCGGTCTAGCGGTCGTCTGGCAGACCTATTCTGTTGAGCGCTCCATTGTTCGGGTCCTAGCGTCCCGACTTGCCAACGCAACGTCAAGGAGGCGTCCGTGGCAATTTCAGGCAAACACATTGCGATTGCGGCCACCGCTGCGGCGGTGGCCGGGCTCGGCGTCGCGGCAGCTTGGCCGCCTCTCGGCTTGGCGCAGCCAAGCGAGGGAGAGGTTCGCGTCACCGGAATTCTGGCCTTGGCATCCCCGAACACCCAGGATGGGGACGTGCCCCTCCCGGACAGGCAGGTAACCCTCCGCCTCGGTGGACAGGATCTGGGAAGCGATACCACCCGGCTGGACGGCCGCTTCCACCTGGTGGCGCCGAGACCCGGTGCCTACCAGATCTGCTGGACGGTCGGGGCGTCCAAAGGGTGCGGCGAGCGGTTCAACGCGCTGCCCCCGGCGATTTCCGCGAGGATCGTTCGCGTCCGGTTGGAGCGGCCATTCGTCCACGGGAAGGTCCTCAACGAGGACAGTCGCCCCTGCTGGCTCGCCGACGACTTCTTCGGCATTGACGCGTCGACCGTGGTGGAGGGGGGAGGCGCGAGGACACGGCCGAACACCCAGGGCCATTATGTCCTCGTCGGGCCAGCCCCCGGCACCTTCGCCGTGACCGCACGCTGCGAAGGCGCGGTCGTCGCCCGCCGCGTCACCCTCGGGACGGGGCCGACCGTGCAGGACATCCCACTGGGCGGGCGGTCCCCCCGGTTCGCTGGCCTGGCCGCGCGGGTCTCGGGCCGTGGCGTCGTCCGCGCTGACCCGGGCGCGACACTCGATCTCGCCGCGACCTTGGGGCCGTCGTCCGCGTCGTCGGCACCCATCCTGTGGCGCCTGCCAGGGCCGGAGAACGGGACGCTGTCCGGCGGCAACGGCCCGACGCAGACCTGGACGCTGCCAGCCGCCCGCGGCCTGCGCACCGCGTACGCCCTGGCGCGGGACGGCCAGGGCAACTTCGGCTACAAGCGGTTCGAGATCCGCGTTGGTCCGGCCGAGGTCACTCTCTCCGGACGGGTCGTCGAGGAGGAGTCCGGGACCCCCATTCCCGGTGCGGCGGTGACGCTCGGGTCCGGCGGGGCGGCGCGGTCCGACGCGAACGGGTGGTTCTCCTTCACCACCGCCGAACGGTCCGACGACCGCTACGTCGTCAACATCACCCATCCGGGCCACGCCCTGCTGTCACGCATCGCGGCCGGGTCCGCCGTCGGCGCCACCTACGAGATGATCCGTGCCCAGGTCAGCCGGTCTCCCGCCGACCAACCCATCGCGGTCACCGACCGCGAGAGTGCCGGGCCCTGCGGCCCCGCCGGGGCGGACAACCGTCCGCCGCCGCGTCTGTCGTCACCGAAGGTGCTCCGCGACGATCCGCCGACCCCCGAGCAGGCGCGCGCCGACGCCATCCTGGTGCGCCGCCTGCTGGAGCCCAGGCCATGCGACCGGCGCGGCGCGGAGATCCGCCTCCCCGCCAACGCGCTCCTCGACCAGGCAGGCAACCCGGCGCGCGGAACGGTACGGACGGCGCTGACTACGTTTAACCCGGAGCGCCGCGCCATCCCGGGCGACTACCGCGCGACGGACACAGCGGGCAGGCCGACCGAACTCGAGAGCTTCGGCGCCATCCACGTCGACCTGCTCGACGACGCCACGGGGCAGCCGCTCCGGATCCGGCCCGGCGCCGTCGCCGACGTGCGGATCCCCGTGCCGCCGTCGAAGACCACGCCTCCCGCAAGCATCCCCATGTGGTCCTACGACGAGGCGACCGGCTTTTGGAAGGAGGAAGGGACCGCGAGGCTCCAGACCACGTCGCAGGGTTCCTTCTACGCCGGGCAGACCTCGCACTTCTCGTCGCTCAACATGGACGTCGCGGGTAACGACCCGGCGCACGCCACCTGTGTTCGCTTCGAACTCGACCCGCGCCTCAACGCCTGGAGCGACTTGGTCGTCAGGGCCTACGTGTCCTACGGCGGCAGCAGCGTCCAGGTGAAGGAGACGCCGATCGACAGCGCCCGCTACCACGCGATCTACCGCATTCCCTTTGCGACCGGTACGCCCAACACCCTTCGCCTCGAACTGCGCGGGAAGGCGGACGGCCACGAGGTGATCCTGCTGAGCAATGTCATCGACACCGACGCCCGGCCGAAGATGACCGGCATGAATCTGTGGCCCCCCCTACCCTTACGACGAGTGCGGCGCGGCGGTCACGCTGACCCCACCCGAGGGCGCGGTGCCCAACTGGGGCGATCTCGACGCCGCCGCTCGGCCGGTGTTCCTCACCGGGCCGAGCGGCGCCTTTAACCCGACCCCGCCGCCGCCCCCGGCCACCCACGGGTCGCTCTACTACGCCGCCGTGGATCCCGGCGGCACGAAAAAGACGCTCGGCAACTGGTGGCAGGCCAACGGCTTCGATCCCGCGACCGGCGGCGCCAACGGCAACCCGAGCTTCGTCAGCCAGGCCTACCTCAACCACAACGACCTCGGCTTCGGCCGGAACATGAACTGCCTGAAGAACGGGTCGAACCTTGCATGCTACGTCACCAACTACGGGCTGCCCGACAACAACCTGAACAATGCCGACCTGGCCGTCGCGGCGGCGGAGCAGGACCGCAGGGCAACGGTCGCCATGGAGTTCGACAGCGCCGGGACGGTGGCGCCGGGCGTGGACGAGCGCGTGCAGTTCTACGTCTACGCCGGCGGCGTCGCGGCGTCGCCGAGGCTCGAATTCGCCGACCTCGACGGGTTCGGCCCGAAGCCGGTGCCCTATCTCTGCATGGTGTGCCACGGCGGCAAGCCGATGCTCTCGTCCTCGGGCAAGGCCAACCAGTCCCGCTTCCGGGAGTTCGACCTCCCATCCTTCCGCTACTCAGGCGGCCGGCAGTGGGACTACAACCAGAGCCCGCCTGTGCTGAACACCACGGAGTTCGCCAACTTCGCCAAACTGAATAAGTTGGTCCGCGACATCCATCCAACGTTTCCGATCGGCGACCTGATCGATCGCTGGTACGCCACGGTAGGCAGCAACGTGCCCGCCGAGCCGACGCCTCCCCCTGGTTGGAGCACGTCGCCAGACGGGTACCACATCGTTTACGGGCAGTCGTGCCGGACCTGCCACATCGCCCGCGACGAGGGGGCCGGCTCCTCCGCGCCCTTCGTTTTCGGATCGCTCAGCGGCGGCTTCCCCTTCACCAGCACATCCTACGCCGTCTGCGGCAGTGGCCCTCAGAAGCGACGCATTATGCCGAATGCCGTGGTCACCTACTCCAACTTCTGGAAAGACACTCCGCGCGTCACCGCATACGAGCAGCTCGTCGGGGTTCCCCTTGGGACCTGCAAGGATTGAAAGAACCCGCCCGGGCCTTCCGGCCCGGGCGGCACCTGGCGGGCGGCGGACCCGACGTCGTCCCGCCGGCAACGGCGCCTTCCCTGGCGCCGAGGGTCACCGGTTCAAGCGCCGGATGCCGCCACGGCAGGATGGGGCCGGTTGATGTCGGCGTTCCTCAAAGCGTAGAAGCTCCGCTTACGAACGCCGCTGATTCATAAATCGTAGAAACAGAGTATCCATTCGGCCAAGGCCGCGGGTGCTGAGGTCGGGGGACGGGCGGCGTTGGTCGCTACCGATTGGGGCTGAGCTCCTCGGGCGCGCCGATTCTGGGAGGGCGGCGGTCAGCTTGCTGGTTTTCGCCGGGTGGCTGGCTTGCGTGGTTCTGTCAGGCTCCGCGCCAATCGGCCCGTTTGGCCGGCCGGGGTCGGGCTGGTAGGCTCCGGCTCTGGGCTCGATGGGGTGGATGGACGGGAATGGACTGTGTGGCCTGCAGTTCGTCCGAGGTGACCGAGCGGCCGGAGCGCACCGCCCAGGGCTACCGCCGGTTCCGCTGCCGGACCTGCAGCAAGCAGTACAATGAGCGCTCCGGGACCGTGCTGAACCACACTCAGTACCCGTCGGACGTCATCGCCCTGGTGGTGCTGTGGCGGCTGCGCTACCGCCTGACCCTGCGCGACCTGGCCGAGATGTTCCTCATCCGCGGCATCGTCTTCAGCTACGAAGCCGTCCGCGATTGGGAGGCGAAGCTCGCGCCACTCCTCGCCGACGAACTTCGGCAGCGCCGGCGCGGTAAGGGCGGTGCCCGCGGCCGTCGTTGGCACGTGGACGAGACCTATTTGAAGGTTGGCGGGCGCTGGGCCTATCTGTATCGGGCCATCGACCGCGACGGCAATCTGGTCGACACCATGCTCAGCGAGCACCGCGACATGACGGCGGCTCAGGCCTTCTTTCGTTCGGCCAAGTCGGTCACAGGCGTGGTGCCTGATCAGGTCACCACCGACGGGCATGGCTCCTACCCACGGGAAATCCGCAGCACGCTCGGCCGCGATGTCGAGCACCGGACCAGCGCCTACAAGAACAACAGACTGGAGCAGGACCACCGGGGCGTTAAAGGGCGCACGCGATGTATGCGGGGGTTCAAGAGCTTCACGTCAGCGGAGCTGTTCTGTCGAAGCTACGATGAGCTCCGCAACTTTCTCCGCCCCTGCACGCGCCACAACCAATACGTCTCTGCCCGCCGTCGTCGCCTACTTCACCTCCGTCGCGCCACCAGTGTGCTCGCCATTCTCGAGGCGGCGTAAGCTGACCTTGGCTTTCGCCTCATGTCGTCGTGTCTGGCACGAGTTCTGACAGAACCGCTCGCGGAGCTGCGCGTGGCTGCGGGTGGCTGCGCTCCTCTCATCGCCGCCGCTGCGCGCCGTGGCCGCGGGGCCGCCAGGTCGGAGCGGGAAAGCAGGCTCGCCAGTCGAACTGGAAAGCAGGGTTTGGCTGGCGACTGCGACGACGCTGTCGCGCTCGGGATTGAGGGTGACGGCGCCGATCGGCGTCCAGTTGCGGGTCGGCCCGCTCCAGCGCCGTGGATTGGCCTCGCGTGCCTGCTGGTACAAGGCGTGACGGGCGGCCAGGATGGGGCGGTCTCCGCCGGCGTGGCGCTCGGCCGGGGTGACGTAGCGGATGCCGCTATGGCGGTGTTCGTGGTTGTACCAGCCCACGAAGGCTGCCGCCCACTGCCGCGCCTCGGCGAGATCGGCAAAGCCCGCGGCGGGGAAGTCGGGGCGATACTTGGCGGTGCGGAACAGCGCCTCGGCGTAGGCATTATCGTCGCTGACCCGCGGCCTGGAATGCGACGGCGCAATGCCGAGCCAGTACAGCATGGCCAGCACGGTCGTGCCCTTCACGCTCGGGCCGTTGTCGCCGTGCAGCACCGGACGGCGGGCGCGGGCATGGATGCCCTCGGCCAGCGCGGTGCGCCGGACCAGATGGGCGGCATGCTCGGCCTGGTCGGCGTCGTGCACCTCGAAGCCGACGATCTTGCGGCTCCAGAGGTCGAGGATGAGGTACAGGTAGAACCAGCGGCCTTGCACGCGGGCCGGCAGGAACGTCACATCCCAACACCACACCTGCCCCGGGGCGGTTGCCACATGCGTACTGGGCGGCCCTGCGCTCCGCGGTGGGCGGGCCCGACCGCGGCGGCGCATCTGGCCGTGGTCGCGCAGCACGCGGTGGAAGCTCGCCTCGCTGGCGATGTAGACGCCCTCGTCGGCCAGCGCCGGGACGATGCGGGCCGGCGGCGTGCTGGCGAAGCGCGGCTGGTTGGCGAGCTCGATGATGTGCGCCCGCTTGGCCTCGCTGAGCGCGTGTGCCGGTTGCGGCCGGACGGCCTCGGGCCGGCCGTCCGCCCGGACCTGGCCATCGTCCTCGCGCCAGCGCTGGAAGGTCCGTACGTCGATGCCGGCCAGGCTGCAGGCCGGGGCAAGCCGAGCGCCGGCAGCGCAGGCCTCGGTGATCTCGGCCATCAGGGTCTGGCGGTCTTCCAGGCGGGTCATTCGTCCTCGCCGTCGCGGAAGACCGCCCCGAGCTTTTTTGCCAGCACCAGCAAGGCGGCCGTCTCGGCCAGCGCCTTGTCCTTGCGATGCAGCTCGCGCTCGAGCTCCTTGACCCGGCGCCGGTCCTGCCGGGCCTCGACGGCGCTCGCCGCCCGCGGCTCGCCCAGGCCGGCGATGGCGTCGTGCTTCCAGGCCTCGAGCTCAGCGGAGTAGAGGCCCTGCTCGCGGCACCAAGCGCTGCGGGCGGCCTCGTCCATCGCCGCCGTGGTGATCACCGCCTCCAGCCGTGCCGCCGGCGTCCAGCGCTGGCTATTGGCCAGCCCACCCGGGGCTGCCAGCGCCTGCGCCCGCCAGCGCTCGAGTGTGGCGACGCTCACACCTGTCTTGCGGGAGACTACGTCGATGGCCGCGCTCTCCGGCGGTAGCAGCCGCGCGACAATGCGGTCCCTGGATGCTTGTCTGTACCGAGCCATTCTCAAACACCCGCGCCCCCTCGTTCCGCGGTCCTAAACGCGCGACAACTGCCCTGACACAGGGGGAGCCTCACCGGGCCGCCCCGCCCTGGGCGCCCCTGCAGGCTCTCGCCGCCGGATTTGCACGGATTTCGACCGCCGCTCACAACCTGTGGCAGCGAGGACTCACCCCCGCTACCGCACAGCGTTGAACAGCCCTGCGCCCCTCTTGTAGCGATATCGCCAACGAGGATGTCCGTTCGTCAGCGCAGGCAGCACTTCTTGAACTTCTTCCCGCTGCCGCAAGGGCACGGATCGTTGCGTCCGATTCCTTTCAGCGGGTTGGTCATGGGCTGTCGGATCTCGAGATCCAGGAGGGGCTGCCTCTCTTTGTCCGCCTCGGAGAAGGCATACCATTGCTCCAGCTCGCCGATGGCGTCCTCGAACGGACCGATGCGGTCGTGCGCGAAACCTGCCATCCGCTCGGGGTCGTCCAGCGTGCGGCGCAGATCCTGCCGGAAGTGGGTGACGCGCATGACATCGCTCGGGACAAATCCACGACGGATCAGGCTTTCGGCCTCGTCTGCGTATTCCTCGTACCCGAGCAGCGAGACGGCCAGGACCCAGCCGACCCAGATGTAGTGCGGCGCCTGCGGCTGCATCTCGGTCAGCAGGTACGACAGGTAGGACCGCATCTCCCGATCCGGCACCCTACCGATCCGAGTAAGATAAGCCATCGCCAGCAGGGCGGCCTCTCTGACGTAATCGTCGGCCGCGGTGCATTCGATAACGGACTTCAGCGCCGCCGCATCGCCGTCGAAGGTGCTGATGATGATCCCACGCAGGGTGGTCGTGATGCCATCCCCGAGGACCAGATCGGCGGCCTCCACATCCTGCAAGAACCGGCACAGGCCGGGGAAGGCGCGCGCCTCGGCCTTCTCGCCCAGGAGGTGCAGAACGAAGAATAGAGCCTTCGCCGTCCGCTCGGAGCGGTCGGTCCGACTCGCATACTGCTCGAGGAGCTCGACGAAGCGAGGGCCGGCAGCGTCCCAGTTGTCCAGCGACCAGCGCATCGCAGTCCGCGGCAGCTTGCGCCCGGCGGCGGCGAAATCGCGGATTACGTCTTCGACTGTTACTGTCATAGGTACCCGAAGCGAGTGACGGTTTCTCTCTAGCCGTTGCGACACAAGCCGCAACCCGGAGGTGACTCAGCAAGGCCGCCGCGGTCAAGCTCGCGAGGGAAATCCCGGCATAGACTCACTGGCACGCGCACAACCTGTGCGCAATCTCATTGCGTTATAGCCCGGACTTGCTTTGCAAACCGTCAGACGGTCCCTTCGGATTGAGAAAGGGGCGGCTCACACCCTGATCCGCTCGACCTCGTCGAGGCTGATCTCGTCGCGCCTTCTGTCGTAGAGCTGGGTGGTGCGGGTGCTGGCGTGGTTAGCCATAGCGGCGGCGTTCTCCAGCGTGCCGCCGTTACTCAGGTAAGCGGTAATGCCGGTCGCCCGGAAGGTGTGGTTGCCGATCCTCGTGGCGATGCCGGCCGCCTCGGCGCGGCGCCGGACCATGGTGTAGGCATTGGCCTGCGGCAGGGGCGTGCGGGTCAGCCGCCCGGTGCCGCGGCCGATAGTCCGGAACAGTGGCCCCTTGGCGTCGCCGGCGATGCCCGTGCCCTCCAGGTATGCATGGAGGTATGCCTCGAGTGTGTGGTGGCAGGGCATCTCGTGTCGCTTGCCGCCCTTCTCCTGCAGCCGCACCCAGAGCCGGCGGTTCTGCGTGTAGACATCCTCGACCCGCATGACGAGGGCGGCGCCGATCCGGGCGAAGGAGTAGATCATCAGGCCGATCAGCGCCCTGTCCCGCAGTCCGGCCGACGTGGAGGTGTCGATGCAGTCGAGCAGCTGCCGGGCCTCGGCGGCGTCCAGCACCGGCGTCTTGCCCTTTTGTACGCTGTGCCGCGGCCCGCGCACTGCGGCCGCCGGGTTGGTCGGGATGACCTGGCCTGTGACCAGCCAGTCGAAGAGATGTCGCAGTGCCGCCAAGCGCTGCTTCACCGTCGGCGCTGAGTGGCTCTGGGTCTGCAGTTCGATCCAGGCGGCGACATGCAGCGGCTGCACGGCGTTGAGCGAGGCGACACCAGCCTCGGCCTCGCACCAGGCGAGGAAGGCCGTCATGGCTTGGCGGTAGGCGCGCCGTGTGTTCGGGTTGTGGATGCCGGCAGCGAAGAACTCGAGGAAGCGCAGGCCAGCGCGCTCGCCGGCCGCGGCAACGATGGCGGGCAGGATAGGGGAGGGGCGACCGGGGAGGATCAGATCATGGGCCATGACTGTCGCCCCGCTACGGGGTGACCGTCAGCAGCACGACGCCGGCCGTGGTGGCCGCGGCGCGCAGCGGCGCGTCATCCGTCGCCAGCGGCAGGCCGCGGCGGAGCGCCAGGTCGAGGTAGCCCGCGTCGTATGTCGTCAGGCGGTGCGTCCGCGCGAGGTCGAGCACGGTGTCGAGGGCGCGCGATGGCGCCTCATTGTCCAGGATGAGGGGCAGGCGACGCAGCAGGGCGATCGCCTTGACGATGCCTGCACCGTCGATACGGCCGCGCCGCTCAGCCATGGCAAGGCCGTTCGTGCATTCGAGGAACCACAGCGCCGGTACCACGGCGCCGTGCTCCGTCACGTGGTCGAGCAGCGCGTCGGCCACCAACGAAGCCTCATCCTCGAACAGCCACGGGAAGGTGGCCGAAGCGTCGAGCACACAGAGGCTCACCGCACCCGCCTACTGCAGGCCTTCGCGGATGAGCGCCTTGGGGTCGAGGCCGCCGAGAATGCGGCCACGGCGGAACTCGCGGAACTCCGCCGCCAGCCCCCGCCCCGCACCAGTACGGAATGCCCGCAGGTCATCAAGGTCCCGCCGCACGTCGTCCAGGGTCACAAGCTCCCAGGCCGCGTGCGCCTTAAGGAAGCCGTCCACCTCGTCGAGGGTCTCGAAGCCGAGGGTCCGGCGGACCTCGGCCTTTGTCATGCGGCCGGCGCGGAACTCCTCCAGGACCACGGCCTCGAGGACCCGACGCTCGACGCTGGTGCCGGCGGCGGCGAGGTGGTCGGCGAGTTCAGCCGGGATGTGCACGGCCACGGTGCGGGCGTCGTCGGGCATGGCAAGCCTCCAGGGGGACGACCCTACCCGGGCGGGGCGCGCCAGAGCAAGCACACATATAGGATAAAGGCCATTATCATACATATTCGGCCGCGCAGCGCGACGACGTCGGGAACCTTGGCAGTAGTCTGAGCCAGGCTGACCGCACGGCGAGGACGGATCTGCGCCAGTGCAGCACGTCGCGGGGTGAAGGAAACAGCTTCTTGGCGACGCGCCGCCATGTGCAGACGCCCTCGACCGGACTACCGAGGCGTACGGCCAACTTCTCAAGCGTCGGCTCGCGTCCCGTCGCGTGGAGCATATGGCGGAAGGTGGGGAATGTTCTGATATGGAACCAAAAGAGTTTGCTCGGGATCTGCCGTGTGGGTTCGCCGGCCATCGATGCATCGCGGCTGTTCTGACGGAATGGAGGGGTGGTCCAAGCGCGTCAAAGTGCCGAGTGTGCGGTACGTCACGGTTCGAAGGATGGTGGCAGCATGGGCCGGGTTGTCCTTTCGTTGGCACGTAGTCCGTACACGCATTTGCTGCGGGAGCCATCGGCGGTTTGACAAACAGTTCTCATGAGCCGAAGAGGACTGACCCGCGAGCCGTCGCTGACAAGCGTGCGGGATGAGGTACTTTTCCCGCACATGATGCCGCGGTTGGAATGCGACTCTTGCGCGATTGGCGTCGCCGCAGCAGCCAAGAACGGGCATGCTTCATGGGACGGCGCAGAACCGGCGTATCCGCCTGTAACGGGAGGCCTGCGGCTCAACTGCAATCCGGATCCAAGGCTGATCAAGCAGCTGAGATTTGGAGCGAGTGCTTCCTCGCATATATCTCACAGTCAGCGGAGCCGGTGAAAGCAACCGCCATCAGGAACAACGATGTCAGAGTCCAAGCGTGAATACTCCCCCCGCAATGGGCAGGGAACGAATGCGCTCACCAGCGAAAAGCGCCTCATCGTCACGACAGCTCGGCGAGGTGGCGCCTCGGGCAGCAAATCCAGAGTGGTCGAAGTCGTGCATGTCCGACGCAATCGATCGAAGCCTGTCGAGCACGGCACGCCACCGACCCCATGGACGCCCCGGGAGGAGACCTGGCTCAAATCTTTCGAAAAGAAGCCGGCGCCCCCTCCCCTGCCGGCCGATGTGGATCCAGCCCTGTCCAAGCCTGCACAGCCGGTCGTGCATGTGATGCCGATTTGGGAGCCGTCTCCCCAGCCACTCGAACCGCCTGCGGTGACGCCTGCCGAAGAACCGACCAGGCTAACTGCGGCCGAGCAACGCAAGCCACGTACGCCGCGGGCCAAGACGCCACAGGAAGCGGCACGGCACTTCGCTGACCCGTTCGCCGACGGTGAGGATGGCGCGAACTGCCTGCGCTGCGGCTATTTGGTCGAGCCGGCTCGGGAGAAGCGTGGCCTGCTGACCTGCGCCAGTTGCGGCTGAGAGAGAAGCAGGGCTCGTCCCACCGGCCGGCTCAGTTCTGACTCTCGACGAGGCGGTTGCGCAGGGAGACGATCTGCTGCTTGAGCGCCTTGGCAGCGCTGAGGTCTTCACCGAAGACGCGGCGGGCCCATTCGAGATGGTGGGCACGGGCAGTCTCCTGCAGCGCTCGCCCCTTGTCGGTCAGCCGGATCCGGACCTGTCGTTCGTCCTCTGGGCAGCGGCTGCGCTCGATGTAGCCGGCCGCCTGCAGGCGCTTGAGCAGCGGGGTGAGGGTGTTGCTCTCGAGGAAGAGTTTGTCGCCGATGCGGCCAACGGTCTGGTTGTCCTCCGCCCAGAGCACGACCATGACGAGGTACTGTGGGTAGGTGAGGCCGATCTGGTCGAGCATGGGCTTGTTGGCTCGGCCGACGGCCTGGGCTGTCGAGTGGATGGCGAAGCAGAGAAACTCGTCGAGGTCCAGGCGGGGTTCGGTGGGCTTGGGATCGGGCATAGGTGTGTCCTCGGGCCGGGCTGGATGGTGTAACGCAGATTGATCGCGTGCGATCACATCGCTCGCAACTGATCTGCATGGCTGACATGCCATCATGTCTATCGTGCGCGATCTAATCGGGCGGTATGAAGTCTCCAACACCGGGCCGCAGCCCGGCCCAGACGGAGATCAACACCATGTTCCGCAATGCCCTGATCGCTTCCGTGATCGCCCTCGGCACCGCCGGTGCTGCCCAGGCCCAGGACGTCGGCCCCCGGCTGATCGGCGGTGGGGCTGATGGTGGGCCGCGGGTGGAGTATGCCGTGCCGAGCCAGAACGTGGTCGGCGGTGGTGACGCCCGCTTCACGGGTGACCGCAGCAGCCGCAGCCTCGCCTATGCCGGCCAGACTGCGAAGCAGGCGCCCTCTGGCTTGGTTGGGCAGCTGGTCGGCGGTGCCGACGAGCAGAAGCTGGTCTATGTGCCTGCACCCGCTACCGCCGCCACTTACGCCACCCGGCTGACGAGCCACGGCGGCTGACCTGACTTCCTCTCCAACACCTGCTTGCTGCAAAGGGCGCCTATGGGCGCCCTTTCGCCTGTCTGCGAGCTGATACAGCCACTTCGGGAAAGGGTGCCGGAAGCCGCCCACAGTCACAGACGCCTGGGTTGGGGGGGGAATACCGCGAAGCTTGCCGCCGACACGAGCCGTCATCAGGCGAGAATGGGGCGTTGTCGGGTCATTCAGCTCAAGACGGAGGTTTGTGCGTACGGTTGAATTACCTCGCAATCCTCCCGCAGCAGTTATCCGCATGTTTGCCGATCACAGAAGAATGCCGTTGTGGCGGGCCGCCGGTGTTGGGTGAGAGGTGCGCTTACCGCGCCAGTAGCAGTCTGATCACGTCCGTGACGCCGCCCAGCGTGATCTGCACGCCGACGCAGAGCATCAGGAAGGCCGCGAGCCTTGTCACCACCCGCACCCGTGCTTGGCCGAGCAGATCGACCAGCCCGTCGGCTGAGCGGTAGGCCAGCCACACAATGCAGGCGATGGCAAGCGCGGCAGCCGACAGTCCAGCGAAGAACGGCGCGACCTCCGCCCAGCCGCCCGCGGGGCGGTTCGCGCCGAGTGCGATAGCGACCGAGATGGTCCCCGGCCCGGTTGTGAAAGGCATGGTGAGCGGGAAAAATGCCACGTCCTGCTTGCCCTCTACCTGCCCTGCCTGCTCCTGCTTGCGGTCCTCCGTGCGCTCGGGCGCGGACAGCAGGTCCCAGGCGCGGGCGGCGACGACCAGGCCGCCCGCGATCCGAAGCGCGGCGAGACTGACGCCGAAGAAGCCGAGGACGTAGGCCCCGACCCAGAGCGCGCCCAGTACCACCGCGGCCGAGTAGACACCGATCCGGCCGGCCAGCCGCACCCGCTCCGCATGCGAGCGGCCGGCGGTAACCTGGGCAAAGATTAGGGCCGCCCCGATGGGGTTCACGATCGAGAAGAGCGCCGAGAAGGCCAGCAGGAAGCTCTGGAGAGCCGCGGTCAACTCCGGCACTGCGCACCCTCCTTCGGCACCGGGTGCCATGGATCCTCATCCGGCAAGGCCGTACGGTGATGCAGCACACCTGCCGGGGCTCACCGGCTGACTCCTGGCCCGCCACCCCGCTCCGTAGTTTTGCTCGGGAGCACTGGCGCTCCGTGCAACGTCGGCTCCGGAGGTTGGTTGGGCTCATGAGCTGGAAGACGGCCGCACTCTCACCGCTTGGCTGCGGCTGTTGATCTTTCCCGAGCGAACCGGCGAGGACGAGGATCAGGCGGTATGTCGGCCTGGCCGGTCCGGCGACGGACGGGAAGCCTAAACCATGTGTCCCGTCAGCCGTCCCCACGCTCTCTTGCGCTCCACTGCCCACTCGCTCCCGCGCGACCTCGCCGTTCTGGTGGGCACTCCTGTGGACTTGGCGGAACGGAGCCTGCGAGCCGCCCGTCCGCGTACGGGTCCGCGAGACCGCTACACTCCCCATGGCGTCGGCCGCCCAGCCCTCAAGCGGCGGCAACGCACCCAGGCCGGCGGATACACTCGTCCGATAGAACCTCATGCCAAAGGCATGATCCTCCGGCGCGAGGACACGCGCGGGGAGTGAACTGCCCCGGGCTTTCCAGGGCCCCAATCCAACGGAGGTTGTGGCACCCGCCCCGCCGGCTCGACAGGAATGGCAGGGTTTCGCATCCTGGATGCGGAGGAAACAACGATGCCCCAGCCTGTCGTCTCGGCGGCCGATTGGCGTGCCGCCGACCTCGAAGCCTCCGGACGTTGGCTGCGCCGTCCGGATCCCGCCGTCATCGCCGACCTGAAATCCGGCTTTGCCCATTTGAAGGCCAGCGGCAAGCCGATGCTCGAGATCACGCGCGAGGACATGCCCCTCGGCACCTTCGCCGAGGTGCTCACCGATGCAGCGCGCGAACTGGAGCACGGCTGCGGCGTGCGGGTCATCCGCGGCCTGCCGCTGACCGAGTACAGCGTGGAGGATTGCCGGCTGATGGCCTGGGGCATCGGCACGCATCTCGGCGTGGCGCGGCCCCAGGGCAAGGCGAGCCAGCTGCTGTCCGATGTGCGCGACGCTGGCGGCACCTACCGCAGCGGAAGCGGGCGAGGCTACAACACCAACGCCGAGTTGGACTTCCACACCGATGGCAGCGACGTCGTCGGGTTGTTCTGCCTCAAGACGGCGCGCAGCGGCGGCCTGTCCCGCTTGGCGAGCTCGGTCGCCATCCACAATGCGCTGCTGGCCAGGCGGCCGGAGCTGGCCAAGGCGCTGTATGGCCTTTTCCCGCACAGCCGGCAGCAGGAGGAGGCCTCGGACGAGCCGCCCGCCTACATGGCGCCGGTCTACGGCATCGCCGATGGCTACTTCGCGTGCCGCTACATCCGCAACCACATCCGGTCCACCCAGGCCATGGAAGGCCAGCCGCGCTTGAGCGCGCTGCAGCACGCCGCACTGGATGCCATCCAGGACCTGGCGAGCACGGACGAGTTCTGCTTCTCGATGTGGCTGGAGCCGGGCGACCTGCAGCTGCTGAACAACCACGTCGTCATCCACTCCCGCACGCATTACGAAGACTTCGAGGAGCCTGAGCGGAAGCGGCATCTACTGCGGCTCTGGCTGGCGGTGCCGGGCAGTCGGCCGCTGACCGAGAGGTTGCTGGCGGCCTACAAGTCCGTCGCGCCCGGTACGGTGCGCGGTGGCTTCAAGGGCCGCGGGGTAACGCCGGAGATGCAGGCATGGCAGGCGCGGGCGGCCGCATCGCTCGGCATGCGCGACACACCGTACTGACCGGGACCGGACAGGACGCGAAAGAGATGGCCATGACACGACGCGGCACCCTGGTTACCGCCGGGCTGCTGGCGGCATCGCATCCTGTGTCGGCGCAGGCCGCCTGGCCGAGCCGGCCGGTCACCGTTGTGGTGCCCTATGCCCCCGGTGGTGGCACCGACATCTTCGCCCGCGCCCTGGCCGAAGGCATGCGGGAGGCGATCGGCCAGCCGGTGGTAGTGGAGAACCGCGCCGGCGCGAACGGCGTGGTTGGCGGCGAGTACGTCATGCGCTCCGCCCCCGACGGGCACATGCTGATGGTCGCCACCGGTGCGCATGTCATCAATCGCTACTCCATGCCCAGCATTCCCTTCGACCCGGTGCGCGACTTCACACCGGTCTCCATGCTGTCCGGGTTCCCGCTCGTGCTGGCGGCGAACGCCAAGCTGCCCTTCGACGACCTCGCCGGGCTGATCGCCTTGGCGCGGGCGAGGCCGGGCAGCATGACCTTCAGCTCGACCGAGGCGGCGACCAGCTATGCCGGCAACTCCTTCGCCCGTCAGGCCGGCATTCAGCTGATCGAAGTGCCCTACAAGGGTAGCGGGCCGCAGCTGAACGACCTGGTCGCCGGCCACGTGCCGCTCGGCATCACCAGCACCGTCGCGGTGCTGCAGCATGTCGCAGCTGGCACGGTGAAGGTGCTGGCGGTGACCTCGACGAAGCGGTCCGAGCTGCTGCCGCAGGTTCCGACGATGGCCGAGGCTGGGTTGCCGGGCTACGAGTTCAACGGCTGGTACGGCATGTACGCGCCGCCCGCAATGCCGGCCTCCCTGGCGCAAGCCGTATTCAGGGCGGTGCAGGCGTCCCTGGCACGACCGGCGATCAGCCGGCGGCTGTTGGAGTTGGGCGCTGACCTGGCGACCTTGGGACCGGAGCCGTTCGCCAGGTTCCTGGAGCGGGACAACCGGCGCTGGGCCGAGGCAGCGGCAGCTGGGCTGGTGACAACGGCGAACTGAGGGTTCGGTCATCCCGCGGCATGGCGGCGCCCGTGCCTATGCCTGCGCCAGGACCTGAGTGCGATGCGGAGCCGCGGTGCGGTCGCCGATAGCGTCCGGATCAGACGCCTCGCTTGGCGCGCGAGTTTGAGCTGCGCCGCCGGTGCGGCACGCGTCCTTTTTGGAATCTTGCGCGGGCCGGCTTCGTGGTGATGCGGCGCCGCCCGGTGCGGCCACATTGCGAGGGTTTAGGGGTGGCCGCCTACGCTGAGCTGGCGGCGCGGTCCAACTACTCGCTCCTCGACGGGGTCCGAAACCGGCCCCCTCGCGGCAGCATTGCCCGGTGGTACCGCGAACCGTCCTGCGGTTGCTGCGCCGGTCCGCTTCTCGCGTGTTCCCCCGGTAAGCAGGTCGCTTCACCGTGGCGGCAACCGGTCGACATCCTCACGTGCCGTGCAGCAGCTTGGCCAGGGTCAATTCGAAGCGGTAGGGTTCGAGCCGGGAAGCGTCGAGCCGCAACAGCCAGGCGGAGCTACCTTGCGGGTCCGGTCGGTCGTAGCTGAGCAGCAACGGACTGCTGCGGTCGAGCCAGCGGCGGCTCGGGATTAGATAGACCTGCGGCTCCTGCGCGAAGCGAAGCCAGATGAGCGCCACGTAGACGCCCGGCGCCGGATCCATCTGCGCCTTGGGGATGGCAACGTACTTGTTACTCTCCCTCGTCGATCGCACCCAGACGTCGATGGTGCGGCCGGCGGGATGGTACCCACGCAGGAAGTGGATACGCCGCGAGCCCAGGTGGAGGCGCGTGATGCTGAACCCGGCCTCGACGAACCGCTCGGTGATGAAGTCGAGGCTCAATCGGCGGCGAGCGGACGCAGTGTGCAGAAGCAGGTCAGTTGCCTTCATGCCGACCTTCCTGTCGGCCACCCCGCTCCAGGTCCGAGAGAACGGCCGGCCTCGCTGGCTTGGTGCCGATCGGGCGTCCTGCCACCAGCGACACCGGCCGCAGCGGCACGGGTGGGTGCGAGGGGTGCAGCAGCAGGCCGCGCTCGATCACCTCCACCTTCGCATGCCGGTACACCGCCAGCGCCAGCCGGAGGTTCTCCAGGAAAGTCGGCCGGAAGTTGTCCATGCGCGTACAGCCGGCGCCGAACTGCGCCTTCAGCGCCGCCCAGGGCACGGGTGTGGACTTTGCCAGGGCGTGCAGGCGGTAGGCCAACCAATCATAAAGGTCGAGCGCGACCGAGTTGTTGCTGATGCGCCTGATCGCGGCCTCCTCCACCGGCACCGGGTGACGGCGGAACCAAATGGCCGGTGCGGACGGGGCGCGACCGAACGGACGTATTCCGAAAAATATGAAGTCTGGGTAGACTTGCCACTCGAGGATTCCGCTGTCGGAATCAGCGCCCGCTGATGTAGAAAAATCTACCCCGCGGGAACTTAAATTGACACAACTACCGCCACGCCGGCGCCGCAAGTTTGGAACGTCGGCGCCGACCGAAGTGCCTCCCCCCACGCTGGCGAAACCATCGTTGGGGCCCGATGAGGCAACAGCAAGAGCGATACACCGCTCCTCACGGGGACAGCACGCATTCGCGGCTAATCTCATCCGATTGCGGAAGGCGGCCGGCTTGACCCAGATGGAGCTGGCCGCGAAGTCGGGAGTGTCGCAATCCAACATCAGCGCGTTAGAATTGACAACGTGGGAGCCAAAGCTCTCGACCATTCTGGCCTTGGCTGAAGCGCTGGAAGTTCCGCCTGCGGACCTGCTCATCGGATGGAATGACCGCTAACCCTGCCGCGGCTTAACCCACCGCTTCCGCCCAACACGTCCCCGCGAGGTCAGAAAGTTAGCGGGCTGCCGCTAGCTGCAAGCTGGTAAGCTGCGAAGGCCAGCCAACGTTGGAGGGCTCCCATGGAGCCTCTGCTGATCGCCCTTCCTTGCGTAGTCGCAGCACCAATCACGACGCGCTCGATAGCGGGCGCGGCCAGCACGCCACTGCTGGGTGACCGATTGCTCCTGCCTCGGTGGGGACCGACGCCCTCGTAGTCGGCGTCGTCACAGCACCGACTGGCACCCGAGAATCTGCTGACGCGTCCTCAAGCACAGACGTGGCGGCAGGCATCGTACTTCGCCTGATTCCCGATGGAGAACCGGGAATGAGCAACCTTCCACGTGCGCCCACCACAGCCATTCTTGCGACCGGAACTGGGCCAGAAACCCTGCGATTGCTGGTCAGCAACACGCCATGCCACGGCGTGCATCTGCACGTCATCACAACGGCTCTGGCGGTGTGGCGCTGTAATGCTGTTGTTGACTGCTTTCTCGTCAAGCTTCGCAACGACGCAGGACGCATCGGACTACCGAAGGCGAGCCCATGTTCCTTCGCCGAGCGCGCGGCGCTGCCCCTCTCGACGTCCCAGGAACGCTATGGGCGCACCAATCGGGGCAGCACTCTGCTGTTCGGCGCGGACTCCGCTGGTATGGTCGCGGCTGTCATCGGCGGCGCGGGAACCGAAAGCAATCACTCTAAGCGCACACACCGCCGCGGCATCTACGGCAGCTACGGGCAACCGGGCTACGGCGCACCGATCGTCGGCCGAGGCTTCGATTAGTGAGCGCCGCAGCCCTCACCCTGGCGGCAGCCACCGCTCTGGCCGTTCAGTGCGCACCGGACGTGGCACCGAGCATGCTGACCGCCATTTGGATCCATGAAGGCAGGGGCGTCCTGAACCCCTACGCCATCGGGGTAAACCGTGGCCCGCGACTGCCCAAGCAGCCCACCAGCGCGGCCGAGGCCGTGGCGGTGGCGCGACGGCTGCTGGCGGACGGCCGCGACTTCGACGCCGGTCTCGGGCAGATCAACGTACGCAACTGGCGCTGGCTCGGGCTTGACGCCGAGACGGTGTTCGACCCCTGCCGCAACGTCGCGGCCTCCGCGGCCGTGCTGACCGCCTTCAGTCTGTACAACACCGGCACGCCCGGCCGTGGCTTCGCCAATGGCTATGTGCAAGGCGTGGTGGCCGCAGGCCGCGCCAACGCCGCCGCCCCTTCCGCTGCCGCAGCACTTCCCGCGCCGGAACAGCCCCCACCAGCCGAGCCGTCCGCCTGCGCGCCGAGCTTCGACTCCTGGGCGCTCGCCCTCTGCAGGGAGCGACAGGCCCGTGCCCGCCACCAGCAGGCGCCGGCACAACCCCCGCCCCTCCGCGCAGAGAAGGAGGAGTATCCATGAGCCTCCGCACACCCACAGCCGCCACCGCCCTCGCCTGCGCGGTGGTGGCCGGCGCTGCCCTGATGCCGCACGTCGTCCTCGCGCAGGCCGATATCAGCGCTGGCGTCACCGCAGGCTACAACTGGGCCCTGCTCGTGGTTCGCGCCGTCGCCGCCATCATGGTCATGGGCGCTTTCGTCATGTTCGCCGTTGGCCGCTTCGCTTGGTGGTCCGGCGCCATCATGCTGGTCGGCATCCTCGGCGCGGCCAAGAGCTCGGCTATCGCCCAGGCCATCTTCGGCTCCTGACCGCCATGGACGCCGGGCAGCCCGCGGATGTGCCGCTCGAATCCGCCTCCTGCGAGGTGGAGGTCACCCTGCCGCAGATGTGGCTGGGCCTGCCCCGCAATCTCGGCTCGGGGCTCGTCGCCGCAGCGGCCCTCGGGGTCGTGTTCATCGATAGCTGGGCGGCGGGGATCGCCCTCGGTGCCAGCCTCGTCGTCGTCTGGGTCGCCGCCAAGGCCGCTGTCGCCCGGGATCTGTGGGGCTTCGACAACTTCCTGGCCTGGCTGGCGACCGACGCGCGCTTCCTCGACATCGGCGGCAAGGACGGCTGGGGCGGCGCCCGCCTCTGCGCCTTGCCGCTGACCGACCGCGGGACGCGGGGGGTGGGCCATGCCCGTCAATAACCTCGCCAGCGTCTTCGGCTACAGCGGCGGCTTCGAGACCGCGCCGGCGCGCTTCCTGCCCTACCTCGATCACTGCACGCCCGGCGCCATGCTGCTGCGCGACGGGTCCGTCATGGGCATGCTGCGCATGCCGGGCCCGCCCATTGCGCTGGCGTCCAACAGGGACCGCAACGGCGCGCTGCTGCGCCTCGTCGCCCTGCTCAATGCCATCGCGGACGACAACGTGGAGGCGTTCATCCATCTGGTCCGGCATGGGGGCATCCCGCCCCTGCCAAGCCGGCCCGCCGCCGTCACCGCCTTCGATGCCATGTTCCTCGAGGACTGGACGCGGGAGGTCCGCCAGGGCCTGCGGGTCAACGACTGGTTCCTGACCGTGCTGGTGCGACCTCGCGGCACCCCGTTTTCCATGGCTACGGACGTCCTCAGGCGCCTGACGCTGGTCAAGGCCGTCCGTGGACTGTGGCAGGACCGGCACCGAGCCGATGCCGAGGCCCGCGACGACGAGCGTGCGGCGCACGAGGACCGCATGGGCCAGCTCGAGGATGCCATGGGCCTCGCCATGGGCCTGCTGCGGGACGCCCGGCCGGTGCGCCTGGGCCTGCGCCCCGATCCCGAAGGCAGCGATCTGCTGTACTCGGAGATCGCCGAGGCGCTGGAACTCATCCGCACCACCAAGCACCACCCGCAGCCGCTGGTGGCACCGCCCGGCACGCTGGGCGCAGCGCTGGCCGCGCACGACCCCATAGCCGGCCGGGGCGGCTTCGAGGTGCGCTATGGGGCCGGCGGTACGGACAGCCATTTCGGTCAGGTCTACGGCGTCACCGCGTTCCCCAAGACGGTCTGGCAAAACCAGTTCGACGAGTTGCTGGCGCTCGACGGCAACTTCGTCCTGACCAACCACATCCGCTTCATGAACCGCGGCCAGCAGCAGGACCACATGAAGCACCTGCGCCGGCTCATGGAGACAGCCGGGGAGGAGTACGAGTCGGGCGCCGCCAAGATGAAGGCGGCGATCACCGAGGTCGCCACCGGCCAGCAGATGCGCGGCTATTGCCGCTGGTCCCTCGCCATCCACGCCGAGCCCGACCCGGCCATCATCCGGCAGACCGAGGAGACCGGCGCCGAGTATGCCCGCCGGCGGTACCGCAATGCCATGCGGCAGGCGGACACGCTGGCGTCCAGGGCCAAGACGATCCTGGTCAACGCCGGCATCCGCATCGCGCCGGAGGGGCGCGGGGCCAAGTCGGCGCTGATCGCGCAGACGCCCGGGGCGCCGCGCATGTGCCAGATCCGCGCCGGCATCCTGCCCACCGACTATTTCGCCTCCCTGTCCCCCGTGGCTGGCTTCGCGCGCGGCCCGGACAGCTTCCGCTGGGGCGGCCCGACCCTGCCCATGCAGACCACCGCGGGCACCCTGTTCGTGGACGACCTGTTCGTGGGCGACGTGGCGCATCTCGCGATGGTGGCGCCGAACGGGGAAGGCAAGACCACCTACCTCGGCGCCAACGTCACTGCCGCCCGCGCCCTGGTGCGGGCCGGCCAGCGACCCGGCACGCAGATCCTGCTCGATATGGACCATTCCAACGAGCAGACCATCATCGCCAATGGCGGCAGCTACATGCCGATCCTCGCCGAGGAGGATAGCGGGGTGGCCCCGCTGCGCCTGGCCGACAGCCGCAAGACGCGGGCCATGCTGCGCATGCTGGTGGCCGGGCTCTGCCGGCTGGCCGGCACGGAGCCCGGCGCTGAGGACATCCAGGGCATCCGCGAGGGCGTGGACTTCGTGATGGGCGAGGTGCCGGCGGAGCGCCGTCACCTCGGCATCATCCGCGACTTCATGGGCTTCCAGGAGGGTGGGGCCGGAGCCGCGCTCGAGCGGTGGTGCCGCAAGTACCGCGGTGAACTGGCCTGGGCCTTCGACGGCCAGGCGCACCGCATCGACTTCGACGTGGAACTGGTCGGCGTGGACCTGACCGCCATCAAGGACCACCCGCTGGTGATGCCGGCCATGGGACAGCTCCTGCTCTGGATGGCATCCGAGATGATGGACGGCCGCCGGTGCCTGGTGTGGTGCGAGGAAGCGCCGGCCTACTTCGAGCGGCCGGACTTCTCCGCGCTCGGCAGGGGCCTGGCGCTGCGCGGGCGCAAGCGGAACACGGCATTCATCGCCATTGCCCAGATGCCGGAGCACCTGCTGAACAACGAGGCCGGCAAGGCCATCGTCAAGCAGGCGCGCAAGCTGGTGCTGTTCCGCAACAGCGCCGCCGAGCGGGCCGACTACGTGGACGGCCTCGGCGTGCCGGAGCCGGTGTTCCAGATGGTGCAGCGGGGGATGTTCTCGCTGCCGTACCGCTCCGTCCTGATCTTCAGGAAGGACGGGCAAACCAGCGTCAACCGCTTCGACCTCTCGGGCGAGACGCTGCGCAAGTACCTCGCGGTCTTTTCCGGCACCACGAACAGCGTGCGCCTGTTCCGCCGCATCCAGGCGAAGAACGGCCCGGGGGACGTGCGCCGGAACCTCGAGGAGTTCTGGCAGCGGCAGGCCGAGGCTGCCGCGTAGGAGGGAGACGCGATGAGACGCATGCTGCTCGCAACCGCCGCCGCGCTGGCCCTGGCCGGCCCGGCATGGGCGCAAGGCATCCCCGTCTACGACAACGCCAGCATCATCCAGACCGCCACGGCCATCGCCAAGGACGCCGCCTACTGGGCCAAGCAGGCGGCGCAGATGAAGTCGCAGCTCGATCAGGCGATCGGCATCTACAACGGCATCACCGGCCCGCGCCCGCTCTACACCATCGGCGGCGTGCTGGCGAACTTCGACCTGCAGCTGCCCGGGATCTCCAATTTCCAGATCGCAAACGCATTGCAGGGTAACTTCACCTGGGGCGATGCGGCCGCGCTCGCCCGCGGCAACACCTATGCGGAACCCACCGGCGACGACCCGGAGGCGCGCGAGATGGCCCTGCGCCGGCTCTCGCTGGCCAACCTCCAGCAGGACGCCCGCGACGCCATTGCCGCGGCCGAGGCCCGCGTGCTCGGCATCAGCGCGTTGCGCGCCAAGGCCAGCGCCACGGCCGACCTCAAGGAATCGGCCGACCTGCAAGCCCGCATCGCCGCCGAGGAGGCGGCGCTGCAGAACGACACCGGCCGTGCCCAGCGCATGCAGCTGCTCGCCACCACCCAGGCGCGGGTGGACGAGATGCGCGACCGCGAGCTCGCCCGGCTCTCCGCCGCGACCTGGTACGACAACACCAAGGAGGTTTGGGACGTCAGATGGTGAACCGCCACACGGGGACCGCTGCTGCGGTCGTCCTCGCCCTGACCGCGTGCTGCGCCTCGGCCGAAGCGCAGTCCCGCCGCACGGTCAGCTACTTCCTGGCAAACCCGACCGAGCGCGACACCGTGCTGCGCGAATGCCGGAACGACGAGCGGGCGGCGCGCATGCCGGAATGCGCGAACGCGCAGCGCGCGGCCGACCAGGCGGCCAGGGAAGCGTACCTGCGGGAGCATCCGCCCAAACCCATCCAAACGCCCAGCGAGACGCTCAACAGCAAACAATATTACACGGAGAACCCCATCGCGCGGGCGATAGTGCTCGGACAGTGCTCGCGCGGCATGGCGCGCTTGAGCGACTGCGAAGCTGCGCGGGCGGCGGAGCGGTAACGCCTCATGGCCGGGATCATCGACGCCGTTTCCTTCAGCACCTCCCTCGCCGCGCAGTACACCGCGGTGCGGGATGGCATGGATGCCGTGCTGGCATCCGAAATGAAGGTGGTGATCCCGGTCCTCAAGTCGGTGCTGCCTGTCTACACGCTGGTGCAGTTCGTCCTGTTCGGCAAAGGGCTCATCACCGGCTTCGCCTTCGTCGGCCGCCTGGTGCGGGCGGTGGCGGTGTCCTTCATTCTGTCCAATCTGTGGGTCGGCTACGTCACGGACTACAGCTTCGAGAAGATCCCTACCGCGCTCGCCAGTTCCGCCTCGGCCGGCACCGCCAAGCTCACAATGCCGGAGCAGTTCGACAAGGTATCCAAGGCCATCGACAATCTGACGGCCGAGATCCGCACCAGGAACACCTCGTGGTCGGTGTCGGCCATCGGCAACAGCATGATGACGTGGCTGGTGTGGGGCGGCATGCAGACCATGCTTGGCCTGCAAGCGTATGTCTGGCTGACCTCGATCCGCATCATGGCACTGCTGCTCTGCGTCGGCGCCTGGCTAATCCTGTTCGAGCTGTTCGATCGGACGCGCGGGTTCTTCCAGCATTGGATCGGACTGGTGGTCGGCCTCTGGACATTCCAACTCGCCGCCTCGGTGCAGTTGCAAGCGTCGATGCGCAGCGAGATGGACCTACTACGGGCCATCCACGAACAGGCCGCCAACAACAGCGTGGACATGATGCTGGCCAACATGGGCCAGGTTGGAAACGCGCTGGTCGGCGACGCTCTCACCATGTTGGCGCTCCCCACTGTGGTCGGTGGCGCCGCGGGCATCGGGGCGCAAATCGGCGTGGCCGCCCTGGCTCGCGCCTTCCCCGGCATGGCGGAGAGGATGAGCCGGCGTGTCCGCCGCCTAAAGCAACGGGAGGCCGCAACATGATGCGCTTCGCCCTCGCTCTTGCCCTGCTCGGCACCACCGCGTGCGCCGAAAAACACGAGCTGGCCAAGTGCGAGGGGGTGGTGCTCGCTCTGAACACCGACCGCTGGAAGCCCAGCCCCGAGCAGCAGGCGGAGATGGACCGCCTCGCCGCGGAGGCGTGCCGCTGATGAGGTGGTTCTCGCACCCCCTCCCGGCGGTCGCCCCGGTGCCGCCCGCGGGCCTGGACGACCATTTCCGCGCCGCCCTCGCCGCCAATCGGCGCATGGCGCGGCGGGAGCGCAGCTACACGTGGGGTCTGGTGGCGGCGGTGGCTGGGCTGGCATGCGCCTGCGGCTACCTGCTCTACCGCAACGAGAAGCTGGTGGAGCTGGCCGCGGCCAATGCCCTCCGGGTGGTCTATGTCTACACCCGCGAGGACGGCTCGCAGGTCCACTCGGCCGCCTATTCCAGCCTGCCCGTCAAGTTCCAGACGGACAACACGCTGAACAGCCTCTGGAACTACGTCTGGTGGCGGGAGTGCTGGAACCCCGCCGAAGCCCCCCGCGCCTTCGTCAACGTGCAACGCATGAGCGACGAGCGGGTGGGCAAGGAGTGGCGCGAGGTGATGGCGAACAGCAACAAGCTGGCGCCGCAGAACCGCCTGGGCGCGCGGGGCGCCTACTACACCTGCGAGCCCATCGCCTACGCGCCGGTCGGCAGCGACAACGACCGCTACGAGTTCCGCTTCCTGCGCCGCGAGGTCGACCGCGGCCGGCCCGACCAGGGCATCTCCATGCACGTCACGGTGGCGTACCGCACCGGGGTCTACCCCGATGACGAGTACGGCTGGATCGACCGCACGGTGTTCAACGCGCCCGGCATCCAGGTGTGGAGCTACCCCGGTGCCCGGCCCGACGCCGTGCAGCAGCATCTCATCACCCAGAACGGGCGCCCGCCATGACCCGCCGCATGCTCCTGCTGGCCTGCGCCGTCAGCCTCGCCGCCGGGCCCGCCCTGGCGCTGGACTCCACCGAGGCGGTCACCGCCGACCCGCGGCTGCGCAGCGTGCGCTACGACCCGCAGCAGGTGGTGATGGTCTACACCAAGCCGGGCATGACCACGCGCATCCGCCTCGACCCGCGCGAGCATGTGGTGCATGGCGGCGTCATCTACTCCGACCAGCGGACCATGGCCGCGCTCGACGGCACGGACCCCTACGACGAGGAAGACCGAAAGCAGGAAGCGCAGGCCGGGCAGGCCAGTGGGGCGCAGGGCACCCAGTCCTGCAACCGCAACATGTGCGTCTCGGTGGTCCTCAACACGGTCTACATCCTGCCGCGGATCCAGCTCGCGCCGCAGCCCTTCTTCCTGCGCACGGAGTGGTGCCCGGAGGCTGGAAAGGCTTGCGAGCCGGGCGAGTACGCCATCGAGCTGCGCTCGGAGCCGCCCGAGGCCCGCAGCGGCGTGGCCCAGCCGTTCTTCGGCGTGCAATTCACCTATGCTGACCGCGAGCGGGCCTGGGCCGCGAAGCAAGCGGCTGCCAAACGGGCCGCCGATGCCGAAGCCGCCCGCCTCTGGCGGGAGAACAACCCGCCGCCCCAGCCGGTGTCGGTGCCGGCCGAGGAGGACCGCTACGAGCTCGGCGTCTGCAGGAGCGGGTCCGAGCTGCACCCGGACGAGGCCTGGACCAACGGGCGCACGACGTTCCTGCGCTACAGGGGCACCCGGCCGACGCCGAACGTCTACGAGATCCGCCTCGACGGCAAGGAGACGCTGACCCCCTTCGCCATGGAACCCGAGCCCTGGGGCACGGTAATCCGGGTGGGGACGGTGCGGCCGGTGCTGATCCTGCGCCACGGCGACCTCGCCAGTTGTGTCGTCAACATCAGCCCGATCGCGGACGGGCACGGCACGATGCCAGTGGCGCCCATCCGGACGCCGTGGGCGGGGCGGCCGAGGGTGGCGGCCCGGTGAGCGTCCTCGATCCTACGACCCCGACGGACCAGGGGCGCGGCCGGGCCGGGCCCTGGACCAAGATCGCCCTGGCCGGCGGCGCGGTCCTGGGGTTGTTCACGGTGGTGACCTTCGGCGGCATGTTCTCCGCCCCACCCGGCCGGCAGGCAGACGACGGGCAGAAGCCCAAGGTGCCGCGGGCCGAGCCCTTCGTCGCGCTGCCCGAGGGCGGCCAGGAGCGCGGCAACCCGCGCGAGAGCGCGCCAGCGGGCGGGCAGCCGACCGCGGCCCAGCGGGGGTCCGCCCAGCGCATCCTGGCGGGACAGCAGGGCGGGCAGGCGGGCGTGCCGCCGGTGGTCAGGCTGCGGCCCCCGCCCCCGATCACCATCTCCACCTACACCCCGCCGGCCGCGCCGACGCCGCAGCGCGAGGACGGCAAGGAGGGGCGGGACACCCCCGCGCCGACCAGGGTGCCCGGCAGCGGGCAGGGCGGTGGCGGCGACGACAGCCCCACCAGCCTTGGCGGGCAGCTCAACGGCGGTATCCGCCTGGCCGCCGCCAGGGCCGGCTTCATGCCGCATCCGGAGTACATGATCCTGACCGGCACGCAGATCCCCTGCGTGCCGGTCGAGACCTACAACTCGGCCATGGGCGGCCTGGTCACCTGCAAGGTGCCGCAGTGGGTCCGCGGCGACGGCCTGCGCATCGGCCTGCTGCCGCCCGGCACCACCATCAACGGGCAGATCCGCGGCGGCATGGCTCAGGGCCAGCCGCGCCTCGGCGTGCTCTACACCCGCATCGTCACCAGCGGCGACCGCTTCGTGGTCAACCTGCAGGGCCTCGGCAGCGACGCGCAGGGGCGTTCCGGGCTCGACGCCGACATCAACACCTTCTTCTGGGAGACGACCGGCGCGGTGGCGCTCTACGCCCTGATCCAGGGCACCACGCAGGCCATCCCGCTCGCCCTGCAGGCGCTGCTCCAGAGCAACCAGGGCAACGGCAACACCTACAACAACTTCGGCGGCGCGCTGTCCGGCTTCACCAACGGCGCGGGCGGCCAAGGCCTCGCCAACCGGCTGCTGGCCGACCGGCTCAACCGCCAGCCGGAAGCCGAGCGGGACTGGTCGCTGCCGATGTTCGTCACGGTCGGCCAGGACCTCGACTTCCACGACATCTGCCTGCAGCGCCGCCGCGTCAACCAGATGGCCTGCCCCGCCATGTGAGGCCAGTCCAGGAGGTGGAGTGCCATGAGCGTGACGCTCGAACTCGACCCCGCTCTCCAGCGCGACGCGCTGGACACGGCGGTGGAGCCGATCGCCCACCTGCTCGCCGAGGGCGAGGACGTGGCGGTGAACACCCCGGGCGAGGCGTGGCACTACCTGGGCGGCCAGTGGCACCGCCACGCCATCCCGGCGCTGACCGAGGCGCGGTGCCGCGGCATCGCGCTGCTGGCCGAGGCGCAGACGCGCCCGGCGGTGCGCCAGAGCATCATCAGCACCGACATGCCCAGCGGGCACCGGCTGGAAGCCCTGCTGCCGCCCGTCGCCATGCCCCACACCGTGATCCTCTCCTTCCGGCGGGGCGACGAGCAGGTGCCGGTGGGCGGCGAGCTCGGCAAGCGGTTCCAGGCGAGCCAGTGGAACCGCTGGGGGTCGCAGAAGGCGCAGGCACGCGCTGCGGCCGACGATCTCCTGGCGCTGTTCGACACCGGCGACATGGACGCCTTCCTGGCCGGCTTCGCGCGGCGCCGCCTGACCCCGGTGTTCTGCGGGGACACCGGGGCGGGCAAGACCTACGTCCTCAAGAGCTACGCCGTGCTGCTGCCCGAGGACGCCCGCATCTGCGTCATCGAGGACGCCAGGGAGGCGGTGCTGCGGCAGCCCAACCACGTCCGCATGCTGTTCAAGCGGGGCGGCGCCGCGCCGCTCGACCTGCTGCGGGCCTCGCTGCGCCTCCGGCCGGACTACGTGGTGCTGCAGGAGCTGCGCGACGCCGAGGCGTCCTGGGTGTTCCTCAACGACTGCATGGCCGGCCACCCCGGCAGCCCCACCACGATCCACGGCGGAACCGCGCAGCAGGCGGTGCGCCGGCTGTTCTCCAACATCCAGGCCTCCGAGGAGGCGCGCGGCATGGACGGCGAACGGCTGATCGAGTTCATGGAGACGGCGATCGACCTGATCGTGCCCATCCAGAACGATCGCGGTGTCCGCAGCTTCGGCGATGTGTGGTTCGCCGCGGACGCCGCGCGCCGTGGCAAGACCCTGCGCGACCTGATCAGCGGCAACGACTGATGGGCAGCGCCGCCACCCTGCGCTGGGCCAGCCTTGGCGCCCGCGGCCTGCTGTGGTGCGCCATCCTCGCCGCCGGCTGGCTGCTGGTCGCCTCTCTGCTCTTCCTGGTCCTGGACGATCTGCTGTTCGACGGATCGGTCCCGGCGCTCGCCCGGCCGGTGTTCTGGTGGCACGCCAGCATGGCGGCGGCGGCGGGCCGGCTGACGCTCGAGGAGACCGCCTGGCTCGGCCTGTCCGGGCTGCTGCCGGCCCTCGCCATGGCCGGGGTGGTGCAGCTGTGGATCCGGCAGCAGGGCGGCCTGCGCGGCGCCATGCAGGCGGCCTTTGGCGTCTACCTGGTCACCCGCAGCGCCTCCCACACCTACGGCGCCGCGGACTGGATGCCGATGGCCGAGGTCCGCAAGCTGTTCCCCTCCGAGCCCGAGCCCACCATCGGTGGCGTCGTGCTGGGCGAGGCCGTGCGCATGGACCAGACGGCCGTGGCGCGGCTGCGCTTCGACCCGGATGTGAGGACCGGGCAGCATACCTGGGGGCCCGGCGGCAAGGCGCCGCTGATGTTCGACTACTGCCGGGAGGGCAACACCCATGGCGTGGTCATGGTGGCCGCCGGCCTGTTCAAGTCGACCTCGTTCTCCCTGACGCTGGACTACTGGAAGACCGGCGCCTTCATCTTCGACCCGGCCGGCGAGCTCGCCGGCATGACCGCCGACTGGCGGCGGCGGCTCGGCCACACGGTGCATGTCCTGGACCCCATGGGGGAGTACGGCACCAACGTGGTCATGTGGATCACCCGGGCCATCGCCGCCGGGCACCCGCTGGCGGAGGTGTTCCTCACCGCCACCGTGGAACGCTGCTACGGCCGCACGCCGCCCTCGCCGGGCCAGGGCAACGACAACGCGGCCTACTTCCGCGAGCAGGGCCGCAACCTGTTCACCGCGCTGCTGGCGCATGTGCTGTGGCATCCCGGCCTGACGGCGGAGGAGAAGACCCTGCGGCTGGCCAAGCGGCTGCTGACCCTGCCCGAGCAGGACCTGCGGGACGTGCTGCTGGCGATCTACGAGACCTCGCACAGCCGGCTGGCGCGGGACCTCGCCGCCCCGCTGTTCGATCTCACCAAGGTCACCTTCGACGGCATCCGCAGCAATGCCAACCAGGGCACCGCGTGGCTCAATGTCGAGAGCTTCGCCAACATGGTCAGCACGCACAGCTTCGACCTGGCCGACCTCTGCGCCGGCCGCGCCACCGTCTATTGCCAGATCAGCATGGACGCCCTCGAGGCCATGCCGGAGATCGGCCGGGCCATCGGCTCGGCCGCCCTCAACTCGGTCATCCAGGCGGAGGGCCGGGTCACCGGCCGCGTGTGGTTCTTCATCGACGAAGCGGTGCTGTGGGGCCCGATGGGCGCCTTGCGCACCGCCCGCGACCAGGGGCGCAAGTACAAGATCACGCTCTGCCTCTGCTACCAGAGCGAGGGGCAGGTGGAGGAAGTCTGGGGCGCCGCCGGCAAGCGGGCGTGGTTCGGCAACGTCTCCTGGCTCATGTACGGCGCGCAGCGCGACCTCTCGACCAGCGAGCACCTCTCGAAGCAACTCGGCACCTTCGGCGCCAAGGAGTTCTCGGAGAGCCACAACAGCGGCACCTCCGGCAGGGCCCTGGAGTGGGGCACCCGCAGCCGCGGCACCAGCCACAGCAGCCGTGACACCGCCCGCGCCCTGATGATGCCGCACGAGCTGATGCAGGACATGCGCACGGACGAGCGCATCCTGCTCTACCTCGCCGCGCCGCCCATCCGCTGCCGCGCCTCCATCGCCTTCTGCCGGCCGGAGGTGCGCGACCGCATCGGCGCCACCGCTTACCAGCCGAGGGCAGAGCGGCCGTGACCCGCACCGGCTACGTCTACGTCCTCACCAACCCGGCCATGCCGGGCATGGTCAAGGTGGGCATGACGGAGCGGCATCCGTATGCCCGCGCGAAGGAGTTGTCCGCGCACACCGGCGTCCCCTCCCCGTTCCAGGTGGCATGGTTCGCCGAGGTGGAGGTCTGCGCCGCCGTCGAGGCCGCGGTGAAGAGCGCCATGGACCGCTACCGGGTGAACGGTCGCCGGGAGTTCTTCTCCGTCACGGTGCCCGAGGCCCGCGAGGCGATCGAGCGGGCGGCAGCCGGGCGCCTGGGCCGCCGCGGCGTGCCCCGCCCGGCCGGGCGCCTCCGGCGGCGTGGGTATGCCCGCTGGGGCATGGGAGTGGTGGCGGCGCGGGCGGCCCTGCTGCTGGCCCTCGCGCTCGTCGCCTTGCGATGGCTCTAGACGCCCTGCCCCTGCTGGTCGGCGTCGTCCCGGCGCCGGGCCAGGCGCTGCTGCGCCCCCTCCGCCTGCGCGGCCCGCTGCTCCTGGGTGGCGGCCGCAGCGGCGCTCCGCTCGCGCAACTGCCTGCCCTGCGCGACGGTCTGCTGGACGAAGTCCCGCTCCCGCTGCTCGACGCGCGCCTTGGCCTGCCTGACTTCCTTGGCTTCCATGGTGGCCTCCTACTGGCTCAACGCCTGGCCCTGCTCCTGGACCGAGGTTCCGCGCAGGGCCGCGCCCTGCTTCTGCAGGCTGCGGACAAAGGCATCCTCCGCCGCCTGGTCGATGCGCCGCTCGGCGGCCGCGAAGACCTTGTCCGGGTCCGCGGCCTTCACGGTCTCCGGCCGGGCCATGCCCCGCCACAGCCGGTACAGCGCCCCGGCCGCCGCGGACCGGTCCATGTGGCCTTCCGCCACCAGCGCGCCGAGCGTGCGGGCCCGGGTGTTCATGGCGTTCTGCGGCGTGCCATGCACGGCCAGCATCGCCTCGCCCTGGCGCATGCCGGGACGGGTCACCGGGCCGAGCGGCACCGGGGGTGGCGCCGGCTGGCTGGGGACGGGCGGCTTCGGCTCGGCCAGCTCGGGTGGCAGCGGCGGACCGAACTGCGGCAGGTTGGCCCGCACCTCCTCCCGCAGCCGGGCGGCACCCAGGCGCGGCGGCGCGGGCGGCCCGTAGGTCACCAGGGCTTCCGGTGTGGCCGGGCCGGTCACCCCCTTGGCGGCCTCGGCCATCTGCCGCACCAGGACGGCCGCACGGGCGTCGCTGAACATGCGATGGGCACCGGGGGTGGCGCCCAGGCCCACCGCCCTGACGGCACGCTGCTGGGCTTGCTGACGCATCCCGCGAGCCCGCACCGCCACCGCGGCCAGCGCCGGCGCGGGCATGACGGGCAGCTCCGCCACCGCCGCGGCCCGCAGCGCTGCCGGGCGCTCCAGCGCGGCCTCGGCCGAGGCCTGCCGCACCGCCCGGCGCGTCGCCATGGCCTCCCGGATGCGCGCCGCACCCCAGCGCACCACGGCCGCGGCGGCCCGCACCATCGGGCCCAGGCGATAGGCGCGGATCCAGTCCTGGGCCTCCGCGCCGGCCCGCCAGGCGAGTCCATGGCCCACGGCACGCAACACGTTGGCGGTCTGCCGGCGCAGCGCGGCGCGCGCCGCGGCCAGGCGGTCCTTGGCCTGCTGGGAGGGCGACGGCGCCAGCGCCCGCACCGCCTGCTGCACCTCGCGCGCGACCTGCTGCACGCCCTGCAGGAAGCGCTGGTGCCACGCGACCCGGACGACGGAGGGCGTCTCCTGGCCTTCGACCGCTGCCGCCTCGCGCATGTGCACCGTGGCCTGCAGCCGTTCGATCGCGGCCCGGCGCAGCGCGGCCGAGCGTTCCAGCACGGTCCCCTGCCCCTCCCCGGCCGGCGGCGCGGCGCCAGTGGGCGCCACCAGGTCGCGCGGCTCGAACCCGTGCTGACGGGCCTCGCGCACCCAGGCCGCCCGATCGCCCACCGCGTCGTAGCTGGTGGCCTGGGTGGCGCGGGTGCCCCGCTTGATGAGGTCCGTCCGCCTTTGCGGGGCCAGGCTGTCGAGACTGGTCGCGGATTCCGCGACCATTCCCTTGCCCTTGGCAAAGGACAGCGCCCAGGCGGTCGCCTCCGCCGTGCGCCGTGCGATGGCGACACCCAGCGTGGGCGGCACCTCCGCCATCACCGCCACGCCATCCTGCATGCGTACATTGGCCCCGGCCGCGCGCAGCCGTCGGGCAAGCTCGGCCTGGTAGATGGCGTCCAAGCCTCCCACCCGACCGGCCAGCCGGCGCAAGTCGAAAGCACCGACGCGGCCGTCTCCCGTCACCACGGCGCTGAACACCAGGTTCTCGGTATGCTCCATCGGAGCGACGTGGCCGGTCTTGGTGCGACGCGTGGTGTGGTGGTCGATCTCCACCCGGCCGACCCTCCCACGGGTTTCCTGCCGCCCCTGCGCACCGCGCCGGGTCCAACCCAGGATGTCCCGCTCGGCCGCGGCCATCACCGCAGCGTTGGCCCCGCGGTGGGCGCTGTCGAACACCGCCCGCGCCGCCTCGGTCCGGGCCAGGGCCCGCGCCAGCGACACCGTGTTGTGGGGCGATATCGTGATCAGCACGGCAACGATGCGCCGGCCGTTGTCCACGGCATAGCGCGAGCGCGGCAGCGGGGCGCCATCGGCCCGGTTGCCACCCAGGAGGTGTTCCAGCGCCTCGCGGCTGGGCGTCACCTTCGGCGTCAAGCCGAGCGCCGCCTGCACCTCCGGCGCCATGTCGGCCTGCACCCGCGGCACGCTGCCGTAGTGTGCCCCGGCCGGCGCGTCGAGCTGGCGTGCCATCTGCTCGTCGCGCTCAGCCTGGGTCTCGGTGGGGCGCAGCAGATGCCGCACCGTAGCCGCCGGGTTGTCGTCATGCAGGATGGAGATGCGGACGGCCATGGCCGCCTCCTACTCCGCGCCGATGGACCGGCGGATGGTGTCCTCGAGCCGGCCGTCCACGGCCTCGGCGGTCTGCTCGGGCACCTCGCGCACCGCGCCGACCAGCCCCTCGATGGCCTCCCGCAACTCGGCGACCGGGTTCTTGCCGCCCTTCTTCTCCGGGCCCTTCGCGGCCTGCAGCATCTCGTCCATCGCCTTGCCGTTGGCCTCGGCCGCGCCGAGCACGTCCAGCAGGGCGCCCAGGATCACTGTCTGCTGGCGGTAGATCGCCTCCATGAGCGCGCGGTCGGTCATCGCCGCCAGGTCCACGACCTCGCCTGTCACCGGGTCGGTCACGTCGTTCGACATTGCCGCCTCCCTGGGGTGCTTACGTCTGTGCACCACCCGGACCCATGGTATCGCGTGTTGACCGAATATATCAAAGTATTTCGCATATTATCGAAAGAATGAACGAAAGGGCGTTGAGAAGTCTTCCGCGGCTTACGGTCAGAGGGAGAAAGGAGCGGTGGTGAACGGGATGAGCCGTGATGACGGCCCCCTTGGAACGGCTGCGACGGGCAGCGACGGAGCCCGGTCATGAGCGGTGGTCGCCCCTGCCGCGGTGGTTGGAGGACGTCCACGACCTCGCCTGTCACTGGGTCGGCCGCCTTGCAGCCATCGCCGCCTCCCGAGGGTGCGTATGACTGTGCACCACCCGCATACAGGACACCGCAGTTCGACAATATACTAAGAAACATATCGAAAGACTTTGAAAAGCCTTCCTCGGCCTGCCGACAGAGGGAGAAAGAAGCGGTGGTGAACGGGATGAGGCGTGATGACGGCCCCTCCCTGGAACGGCTGCGACGGACAGCAGCGGAACCCGGTCACGGGCGGTGGTCACCCTGCGGCGGTGTTTGGAGGACGTCCACGACCTCTCCTGTCACCGGGTCGGCCACCTCGGTCGCCATCGCCGCCTCCCCAGGGTGCTTACGTCTGTGCACCACCCGCATACCGGACACCGCAGTTTATCGAAAGAATAAGAGAAAGGCTTTGAGACGCTTTCCGCAGCCTGCCAACAGAGGGAGAAAGGAGCGGTGGTGAACGGGATGAGACGCGATGACGGACCCCCTGGAACGGCTGCGGCGGGCAGCAGCGGAGCCCGGTCATGGGCGGTGGTCGCCCCTGCGGCGGTGGTTGGAGGAGAACCGGGAGGGCTTTGCCGGGGTGCTGCCCCAACGGCCGAACTGGCAGGCGATTGCCCGCGAGCTGGCCGCGATGGGGCTGACGGACGGGGCCGGCAAGCCGCCCACCGCCGCGGTGGCGTGCCTGACCTGGCACCGCGTGAAGGAGGGACAGGAGGCGAAGGCAGAGAAGCCCGAGCGCGTGGTGCGAGAGCGGCCACCGGAGACACCTCCGGTGCCGGAGGCTCCGGCCCCAGGGGCGGCCCCCAAGCGGAGGTTTCGACGGGTTGGCGAGTAGGGAGGCGGTGATGGTGGGCAAGGAGGAGGCGAGTGAAGCGGCAGCGCCGACGCTGCGGGGACTGATGCGCCGGGCGTTGCGGCCGCCGGTGGAGGTGGTGGCCTTGCCGACGCTGGCGCCGCTACGGCAGGGCAGGGCAGGGCACCCGGAGCGTGATCCGGCGCTGCCGCCGCTGGTCGATCTGGCGGGCCGACCCAAGGTGCTGCTGCTGGTGGGGCCGGGCGGCGCGGGCAAGACGATGGCGGCGAACTGGCTGTGCTCGCAACTGGACGCGGCGGGGCTGCTGCTGGGCCAGGCGCTCGTGGCGGCGACGGACCCCGGGGTGGTGGGGTTGGCGCAGTACCTCCCGCCGCGTGCACTGCACCAGCCGGCGACGCGGACCGCCAAGGACGCCGAGGACCTGACGCGGAGCATCCTGCTGGAAGCCGAGGGCGACGACCCGCCGCTGGTGACGCTGCTCGATGCCGGTGGGGGCAGCAACGCCCTGGCGGCGGTGCTGGAACGCGACCGCGGCCTGTTCGCCCGGCTGGAAACCCGCGGGGTAGCCGTGGTGATGCTCTGGCACTGGACGCCGCGGGCACATGACTTGGCGTTGCTGCAGGCCTTCGAGGCGCTGGGGGTGCGGCCCACGGCGACGGCGATGGTGCTGAACGGCGCCCATGCACGCGAGGGGTGGGACGCCTACGATGGCCTGCGCGGGCAGCCGATCTACCAGGCGGCACTCTGGGCCGGCGCGGCCGAGGTGTGGATGCCCGCGCTGCGGCAGGACGTGGCCCTCGAGGTCGAGCGGAAAGGGCTGCTGTTCGGCCACGCGCGGCACGGTCGGGTGCCCGAGTGGCGCCAGGGCGTGGCGCCGGTGGACGGCGACGCGGCCACCGAGCTCGGCCTGTGGATGGAGGACGTGGCCCCGGAGTGGGCGCCGATCGGCAGCTGGGTACGGCCGTGATCGCCACCGCGGCCGGCCGCCCCGATCTGCGCGACACGGTCCTGCGGCTGCGGGAGGCGATGCGGGCACGGCCGAGGTCGCCAGAGTCCCCGGCGGCCGCTGCGGTGGTGACCCCGGTGCCGGCGCCCGCTGGCCCGGCGGAACCCGGGGTGGTGGCCGAGCCCGAGACGGTGGAGGCGATTGCCGCCGAGGTGGAGACGCTGCTGCGGGAGGCGCTGGCCCACCCGGGCGTGCAGCGAGACAGCGTGCGGCTGGTGCTGGCCTGCCATGCCGCGGCGGCCCGGCTGGCGCCGGCGCAGGTGCGCGAGATCCGCGCGCTGATTGCGGGTGCGCGGGAGCCGATGACGGCCGAGGAGCGCGAGGCCTGGAAAGCCGACTTCATGGCCTTCGTCCGCGAGGGCCTGGCGCGGCTGGAGGCGGTGCACCGGCAAGGGGCGCAGGACTACGGCCTGGCGCTGCGGGACGAGACGCGGCGGCTGGTACGGGCGGCGGATACGGCGGCGGTGTGGCGGGCCGCCTGGGCCATGGGGTTGGCCTGGGTGGCGGGTGCGGTGGTGGGCGGGGCCGTGGTGGCCGCGCTGCTGCGCTAGGCAAGGGAGGTGGCGATGCGGTTTCTGGCGCTGCTGATGGTGCTGGGCATCCTGGGCGAGACGCGCACGGGCGGCCTGAGCGGGTGGTCGGTGCTGGCCGGGCTGCTGGTGCTGTTCGTGCTGATGCGATCCGCCGAGCGGACGGGCTGAGGGAGGCGACGATGCGGATGCGGATGACGCTCGCGGGCGCCCTGCTGGCGGCTGCTTCCATGGGTCCGGCGGTGGCGCAGACCACCACGAACGGTCGGCCGCTGACGGCGGCGGAAATCGCGCTCGGGTTGCTGTCCGGCACGATCAAGCAGACTGCGACCTTCTCCGCGGCGAGCGGTGGCGCGGCGGGGCAGAACACGGTCATCGGCACCGGCCCGGACACGCTGACGCTGCAGGTGAGCCAGCAACGGTACCAGGGCGATGCCGTGGCAACGGTGCTGGTGGACGGCCAGCCGGCTGGAACCTTCGCCGTCTCCGCACTGCAGGGCCAGGGCACGGACACGGTCACACTGCGGGGCAGTTGGGGCGCCGGTCAGCGGGACGTGCAGGTGGTGTTCGAGGACGCCTTCGACGCGAACGCCGACTGGTCCGACCCGGGCAAGGTCATGGCCACCGGCAAGCAGGACCGGAACGTGTACGTCGAGGGGATGACCTACAACGGCCAGACGGTCAGCGGCGGCACGCTGGCGTTGTACAACAGCAGCAGCGCCAGCAGCGTCAGTTTCCTTGGGGCGGCGGCCGACACGGCCAGCGGGGGCACCACCGTGGGCACGGTGGGCGGTAGCACCACGATGGCCAGCACCGGCCCTACGGGCAGCACCGGGGCCAAGCCGCAGACCGGCGGGGCGCCGCAGGCGGTGTTATCGGACGATACGCCGGCCAGCGGCGGCATGACCGACGAACAACTGGCGGCGGTGCAGCAGTACCTCGACGGTGGCCGCGGCGCAGACCTCACCCCGGGCCAGGCGGCGGTGGTGACGGCCGGCAACCCGCTGCTGGCGGCGGCCGCGGCGCAGGGTCAGGACACCACTGCGGCTGCGGGGCAGGTCGTGGTGCAGGCGGCGGCCGGCCAAACGCCGCCGAACCTGCCAGGGTTCACGGTGCAATGGATGGAGGACTTCACCTCGGGCAAGTGCACGGGGTTGCTGTCCAACGTCTGGGGGCCGGGCGTGCGGTGCCCGGGGCCGGGCGTCATTACGCTGTCCAGCACGCCCGACAACCAGGACAGCGGGGCGATGACGCGCCCCGATGGCTACGGCTCGGCCGGCGCCGGCGGCGGTTGGGGCTACGGCTTCTACAGCTTCACGCTCAAGGTGACGGG
>NZ_JAUTWS010000500.1 GCF_030657435.1 Paracraurococcus lichenis
TGATGGTGCCGGCGGTGTGCCATCCGGCGTTGTCGAGCACCATGACCGCATGCTCGTCCTTGGGCAGCTTCGCGGCGAAATGCTCGAGGAAGGTGTTCATCGCCGTGGCCGAGACATGCGGCATGATGAGGGCGACGTCCTCGCCGGTAACCGGCCTGACGGCGGCGAACAGGTGGACCCAGGTGTAGCGTTGGTCACACAGCCCGGCCGGGCGCTGGCCACGGGTGAACCAGCGATGGCAGACGCGGCCCTTCTGGCCGAAGCGGCTTTCGTCCTGAAACCACAGCGTCAGCCGCTTGTCCGGGTGTGCCGCGCGCGCGGCGTCGAGGGCGGCCTGCAGCCCCCTTTTGCGAACGCCTCCTGCGCCGCCAGATCCACCTTCGGGTGGGACGGCCGCGCCTTCTGCCGCGACAGGCCAAGCT
>NZ_JAUTWS010000501.1 GCF_030657435.1 Paracraurococcus lichenis
TCAGCAAGGGTGCCCGCGTCCATACCGACGAGTACGACATCTACGCTCGCCTGCCGGCCTGGGGCTATCGGCACGAGACGGTCTGTCACGCTCGGGGCGAGTATGCGCGCGATGACGACGGCGATGGCTTCTGCGAGATCCACGTCAACACCATGGAGGGGGCGTGGTCTCTGCTACGCTCCTGGCTCCGCCCGCACCGGGGAGTCTCCCAAGAGAAACTACCGCTGTATCTCGGCTTCTTCGAGTTCGTGCACAACGCCCGGCGCCGCGGCAAAGCCCTCCTCGGCGCTCTCGTCGCAGCTCTGGTCGTGTGATGTGCCTCATCACCACCTTGTTGCAGCGGTCGGCGGCTTGGTCGGCTTCGGGTAGAATGAGGCCGGGGCGTGTCCCTTTCACTCTGCAGGGGCAGCCGTCTTGCCATA
>NZ_JAUTWS010000502.1 GCF_030657435.1 Paracraurococcus lichenis
TTCGCGCAGGGCATTTCTGACTATGAGCCTTGTCATCGTAGCCGACGCGAGCGACTGGAGCAGTTGATCACTGGCGATGGACGGCCCTTGCCAGCGCACCTGAAAGCACAGCTCAGCCGCGAGCTCGATCGACTTGAGCTAACCCTGGAGCAGATCAAGGCCGTGGAGGCGGAGCGGGATGCTCTGCTCGCGCCCAAGGGCGAGGCGACACCTGCCTCAGTAGGGGCGCTGACCGGGTTGCGCGGGATCGGTCCCGAGTTTGCCACGGTGCTCTGGCTGGAGTGCTTTTTCCGCAGCTTCAGCAACCGACGCCAGGTTGCGGCCTATGCCGGGCTCGCGCCGACGCCTTGGCAAAGTGGCTCTGTCGATCACGAACAGGGCTTGTCGAAGTCAGGCAACCCGAAACTGCGAAGCACCAT
>NZ_JAUTWS010000503.1 GCF_030657435.1 Paracraurococcus lichenis
CTCTCCATGGATGACAAGTTCCTCTACGTGTCCTGTTGGGGAACCGGTGAGATGCGCCAGTACGACGTCTCGGATCCCCGCAAGCCAAAGCTCACGGGATCGGTCCATATTGGCGGCATCGCGCGGCGTACGTCGCATCCCAGCGGCAAGGTCTATGCAGGCGGCCCGCAAATGGTTGAGATCAGCCGTGACGGAGGGCGGGTCTACTGGACCAACTCGCTCTACTCGACCTGGGACGACCAGTTCTATCCAGCCGGCATGCCAGCCGCCCAGGTTATGGCTCGGGCAGCCCCGGATGGCGGCCTCGCACTGGACGCCGAATACTGGGTGACGTTCCCCGAGGGGTACCGCGCGCACCAGATCCGGCTCGAAGGGGGCGACTGCTCGACGGACTCCTTCTGCTATCCGTCAGTCTGA
>NZ_JAUTWS010000504.1 GCF_030657435.1 Paracraurococcus lichenis
TCAAATGGTAGGCCGCGCATGGCGCCCGGCAGCAGTCCAAATACCTTGAGCACGCCCCGGATGTGGTTCGACAAGCGTGTGGTCATGCCAACCAGCTGCGCCCTCGCTCCGAGCAGGGCACGAGCCCGATGTGCCTCGTACGATTTGACATGTACGGCGCGGTACCAGCCAGTCCGCATGATCTGGGCCAATCCCTCCGCGTCGTTCTGGTCAGTCTTGTTGATCTGCATTTGGAGAGCTGCACGCGCATGCCTGGCATCAAGGCAGATAACGTTGAGTTTTCGTCTGCGCAGTTCGTGGACCAGCCAGGGTGTCATGGGACCGGTCTCTACCCCGACCGCCGCTTCATCGCCGGCATGCCGTCGAACGGCTTGCTCAATCTGCTCGGGCAGCGTCGGGCACTGACCACGCCAGAG
>NZ_JAUTWS010000505.1 GCF_030657435.1 Paracraurococcus lichenis
CTAGAGGCTGTTAGGGACCTCTTGGCAGTCCCCATATTGGGGCGTGACCCGTCGAGCATACCCGTCCGACGTCTCGGACGAGGAGTGGGCGCTGGTGGCGCCCTACCTGGCGCTCCTGCCTGAGGATGCCGGGCAGCGGCGCTATCCGCTGCGCGAGAGCTTCAACGGCCTGCGCTACATCGTAAAGACCGGTGCGCCCTGGCGCTGGCTGCCCAATGACTTGCCGCCCTGGGAGTTGGTCTACCCACAGACCCGGCGCTGGCTGGCGGCGGGCTGCTTCGAGACGCTGGTGCACGACCTGCGCGTGCTGCTGCGGCTGGAGTACGGCCGCACGGCGGAGCCCACGGGCGTGGTGATCGACAGCCGCACGCTGCAATCCACGCCCGAGAGCGGCCACCGCGCCGGCTGGGACGGC
>NZ_JAUTWS010000506.1 GCF_030657435.1 Paracraurococcus lichenis
CCGACAGCACAGCCACGCATTCCAGCCGGCGGTGGAGCCCACCGGCTGGACTGATGGCGGCTGCGCTGCGACCCTCGACGCGAGGGCTCGTCTATGAAGAGTTCTCGAAACCGGTCGCCGGTCCTGCGGCAGCGGGCCGCTACAGTTCCCGGGCGCTGGTCAGGATGCGGCCCACCATGCCATAGGCCACCGCCTCCTCGGCGCTCATCCAGTAGTTCCGGTCGGTGTCGCGCTCCACCCGCTCGTAGGGCTGGCCCGTCTCGCGCGCGATGATGCGGTTGATCCGCTCGCGCATCTTGATGATCTCGCGCGCCTCGATATCAATGTCGGTCGCCGGCCCGCGCACCCCGCCCATGGGCTGGTGCAGCAGGAAGCGGGTGTTGGGCAGGCAGAAGCGCCGCTCCCGGC
>NZ_JAUTWS010000507.1 GCF_030657435.1 Paracraurococcus lichenis
GCGACAGCACAGCCACGCATTCCAGCCGGCGGTGGAGCTCACCGGCTGGACTGATGGCGGCTGCGCTGCGACCTTCGACGCGAGGGCTCGTCGATGAAGAGTTCTCGAACGGTCGCCGGTCCTGCGGCAGCGGGCCGCTACAGTTCCCGGGCGCTGGTCAGGACGCGGCTCACCATGCCGTAGGCCACCGCCTCCTCGGCACTCATCCAGTAGTTCCGGTCGGTGTCGCGCTCTACCCGCTCGTAGGGCTGGCCCGTCTCGCGCGCGATGATGCGGTTGATCCGCTCGCGCATCTTGATGATCTCGCGCGCCTCGATGTCGATGTCGGTCGCCGGCCCGCGCACCCCGCCCATGGGCTGGTGCAGCAGGAAGCGGGTGTTGGGCAGGCAGAAGCGCCGCTCCCGGG
>NZ_JAUTWS010000508.1 GCF_030657435.1 Paracraurococcus lichenis
CGCGTCATGCCGCGGTTCATGACGCACATCCGCTCGGACGCGCGCGCGATGCTGCAGCGCTGGGGCATCGCCTGGCACTACCAGTCGGCGGCCGGCACGTTGATCGCGCAGGACGACCGCGCGGTCTGGACGCTGCAGACCCGCTGGCCGGACGGCGTGGCGCCCGAGGCGGTCGACCCGCGCGCCCTGCTGCGCGGCTTCGCGGGCTGCGACATCCCCTGCGAGATCCTGGTCGCCAATGCCTGGACGCCCCACCTGTTGGTTGCCGAGGCCTACGGTGCGGGCCGCGTGTTCCTCGCCGGCGACGCCGCGCACCAATACATCCCGACCGGCGGTTACGGCATGAACACCGGCATCGCCGACGCCTGCGGGCTAGGCTGGCAGCTCGCCGCCATGGCGCT
>NZ_JAUTWS010000509.1 GCF_030657435.1 Paracraurococcus lichenis
GGTCCACAAGGCCCGCAACATCGCGGATCGCCTGCCGAAAGCGCTGCAGGCGCCGGTCCGCCGGGCGCTGCGGCAGGCCTGGGAGCTGGACGACGCGGCCAAGGCCGAGCGGCTGCTGCGCAACCTGGCCCGCACGCTCGAGCCCCGTGCACCCGGTGCCGCCGCCTCGATCCTGGAGGGGCTCGACGAGATCCTCACCGTCGTCCGCCTCGGCTTGCCACGGGAGCTGCGCCGCTCGCTGGCCTGCACCAACATCATCGAGAACGTCATGGGCTCGGTGCGGCGCGTCTGCCGCAACGTGAAGCGCTGGCGCAATACCGACATGGCCCTGCGCTGGACCGCCGCCGCCATGCTTGAGGCCGCCAAGGGCTTTCGCAGGCTGAAGGCGAAGCGGCATCTC
>NZ_JAUTWS010000051.1 GCF_030657435.1 Paracraurococcus lichenis
GAAGCCGTGAGCACGGGAAAGAACCGAATTTCGATCAGCCTTGACAGCGCGGTCACGCGTGCCGGCCACCCTGGGTCGGTTCCAGGGCAGGCGCACGCCGCTGCATAAGGGGTGCCGACAGAGAACCAGGCGCTACGCGGGCCTGTCCTCGATGACCATCAGCCAGGGCGTATCCGCTGCCGTGAGGTCCAGGGTTCATGCTCCCGCCCTCGCGACCAGCGCTCCCACGGTCAGCACGGCGGTGGCTGCTGGCCGAGCAGCGCCCAGGCCCGGTTCCGCAGCGCCGCCTGCCACGGATCATTGGCCGGAAGGCTGTCCACCCATTGGAGAAGCTCCTTCAGCACGGCGCGGAGATGCGCGATCTTCGCCGCGTCCGCGTCCCGCTGCATCACCAGGGCAACGCCGAGATTGGCCGCGTCACGGCAAAGCTGCGGTTCGCCATGATTGCGGAGCCGGTTGAACAGGTTGAGCGCCTCGTTCCGGTCCTGCTCCATCGCTTCGGTCCATGCCTCCTGCCTTGAGGTATCGTTCGCGGTCGGCCGCGATTCCCTGCGCATCTGTGCCTCCATGTCGGCGCTGGGGCAGAACCACGGCCCCTGAGGCGGCTGCCAGCGGACGCACAGCACCAGGACGGTTCGCCTTTTAGCAGAAAGGCATCAGCCGCGGCGTAGGTTGCGAGTTCTGCCTGCCGCCTGGGATGACGTCGCCATGGCCGGCGAAACCGCGTGTTGCCATCGACCATGCCGTCGTGCCGAACGCGTCGCAACGGGCGAAGACGGCCCGCTTGCAGCAGAATCTTCACAGAATTGTGATTTACGATCGCCGGCGTCTGCCAGCGCGCCGCGCCGAGATGCGACCCGGTGGCCTGGTCGGGCGCCAGTCGAGCCAGGGCAGTACAAGGCATCCGGCTGTGATCGATCGTTCCACACGGCCACGCCGGGCGAACGGCCCGACCTGGCTCGGTGTCGGCTCCCCGGCCGGGCCGGCACCGAGGGCGGCGTGGCGGAACCCTGTGCTGGCCCGGCCGCACGGGTCACAACCCGTCAACGCGCGAGGATCGCGCCGCTCAGCACCGGGGAACTGATCAAGCTGACCACGGTGAAGAATTTCTGCAGGCTATTGGCGGCGGCGCCCGCGACGTAGATCATGTCGCCATCGCGCATCGGGAATTTCTGCGCGAGGAAGTACCCGCCGGCCTGCTGCAGATCCAGGTGATACAGCACCGGCACCGGAGCTTTGGGATCCTTCACCTTGACCGGCGCATCGACCGCCGCTGCGACCTGCGGGTCTTCGAAGCGGAAAAGGAAGACCCCTTTCGGGTCGGCGCGGGCGTCGAGCAGCCCGCCCGCCCTGGCAATCGCTTCGGCCAGGTTCAGGTTGGAGGCATTGAAGGGCAGTTGGTTGTTGTTCGTCGTCGCACCGAAGGCCGAGAAGGTCTTCGGCGAACGCATGACGGTGATGACGTCATCCGGCCAGACATGGATGTTCTCATCAGGCTCGGCCAGGATGCTGTCGATGGTCATGGACGCCGTGACGCCGTCGCGCGTCACCAGGATGAGCGTCTCATAGGCAGGCGTCTTCGCCCCACCCGCGGCGGCAATGACGTTGAGCAGCCTTTCGCCACGGGCCGAGAGTGGGACCCGTGATCCAGCGATGCCGTCGCCCGTGACGCTGGCCGTCGCCGACAGGATCCTCGGCACCGTGACCAGGACCTGCGGCTCGACAAGGCGGTTGGCGAGCGCACGCTCGATCGATTGCTGGATCTGCAGCGTCGTGCGGCCCGCCGCCCGGACGCGCCCCGCGAAGGGAACGGTGATGCCGCCATCGGCCGCGACGACCTGCTCAGGCAGGCTGATCTGCGCCGGGAAGCCCTGGCCCTGCGATTGCCCGGTCGAGGATGGACCGGGCGCCGCACTCAGCAAGCCGGTGGTGCTCGACTGCCAGATGATGACAGAGACAGCATCGCCCACGCCGACGGTCGGTGCCGGCGGCCGGCCACGGTCGCCGAACGCGGCCCGGAAGCCCCGGCCCCCGGCCAGGTCGCGGGCCGCCAGGACGCGGCCGTCGATCTCGACAAGCCCGTAGGGGGCGCCTGCGCTTTCGGAGGACTGCTCGAGCACCTGCGATGTCGTGGGCCCGGCGCTCGGCAGGGAGGAGCAGGCGCCGACGCCGAGTGACATCAGCAATTGCACGCACAGCGCGGCGCGTCTCATCGCCTGGCCGCTCCTGCAGCGGGGCGCGCCGCCGCATCCCGGCAGGATGACGCGCAGCCGGCGGCGGCCGCGTCCCGCGCATGAGGCGCGACGGGGCCCGCTGCCCTGAACAGCGCCCGGACCCGCTGGCGCAGGCCGCGCGGTGAGAGCCAGAATGCCAGGTAGGTGACGACGTGCCGGATCCGCGGCGCGCCGTTGCCGAAGGCCTTGCGCAGGAGCATCGGGAAGGCCCGCAGCGCGCGCTCCCCCGCCGCGCGCGGCCCCACGATGCAGAGGCAGAAGCCGCTATAGGCCCTCGGCGTCATCAGCGTCCGCATCTCATCCGCCCAGGCGAGCGACGCGATCCAGTTCGACGCCGTGCTCAGCGACGGACGCCGGTCATCGATGTAATGCACCACCAGCGGCTCCGGTACGGTTTCGAGCCTCGCTCCCGGGATGTCGAGCTGCCTGATGACGAAATCCCAGTCGTCATGCGGCGTGCCGGGGCGAAACGGCGCCAGCGCGTAGGCGCTGCGGCGGACCAGGTAGCTCGAGGTCTGCAGGAACGCCGCGCCGGCGAACAGGCTGCGGCGATCGAACAGGTAGTCGACGAAGGGCTCGTCGTTGCCGTAGGGCACCTCGGGCCAGATATACGTCGCCGCCGGCGTCACGACATGGGCGAGGCAGGTCACGATGCTGGCCTCGTGCGTCGCCGCCCAGGCGAGCTGGTGCTCGAGCTTCTCCGGCAGCCACTCGTCATCGTCGTCGAGGAACGCGATCCATGATCCCCGCGCCTCGGCGACCCCAGCATTCCGGGCGCCCGCCGCGGTCAGTTGCCGCGGATTGAAGATGACGCGGAGGGCCGGATGCGCGCACCCGGCCAGCGCGGAGCGGGTCGGCTCGTCCGGCCCGTCCACGACCACCACCACCTCGCGCGGCGGGCAGCTCTGCGCGAAGACGCTGTCGAGTGCGCGCAGGAGCAGGGCCGGGCGTCCCCGCGTCGGGATGACGACGGAGACATCGACGGCAGTCATCGATGCAACCCGACTGCGGCCCGCGGGCCCGGACAAGGACGAGCGGTCAGCACCGGACCAATCGGCGCGCGCGACCCCTCGCGCGTCACGGCTCGCCAGCGCCGCGCGCGGCACCGAATCCGGCGTTCGGCACCGCGGCCGAAGCATCGCATTGCCGCATCGCCGTTCAGCATCGTGCAGGCCGCGAGGGCTCGCCACGACGCCACCACGCGCCGGCTGCCGGCGCGATGAGCCCAGGCGAGTAGTTGCCGCCGCACCGAACGCCGCCACGCATCATCGTCGCAGCGCATGGTGCGACGGCGACGGCACGGGAGCCCACCCCGGCAGGATTCATTGCATCAGGCGACAAGGTGCGGTCGCTGGTGTGCGCGTCACCGGTCGGTGAGAATTGATACGCAGATGGCATGCACACCTCACGCGACGAAACCGATATCCGGCCAACGCCGTTGCGCTCGCACGAGTTAAAACGTTGCCGGGCCGACCGCAAGCCGCGCCGGCCTTCCTCTCATTATCCTGTTGCCGGATCCATGCCGGATCGCAGTGTCCGGCGGGCAGACGGCGCGGGTGCCGGGATCCGGGGCAAGCTTGCCCGCCGGCGCGCGCCCAGCGGGGCCGGCGCATGCGCAGCAATGCAACGCGGTCCGGCCCTTGCGTCGTTGCACCACGCATCGGCTCGGGCCGGTGCGTGCATGGCACCCTCCATCACGCCTGCACGCGGGCGATGGTGCCTGCATCGGTGCAGGGCGATCCGGACGGCGCGCGGCACCGCTGCAGGCCGCGCCCGCTGCGGCGCGCATGGCTCGATGTCGCGGCAAGGCCTGGGGCGAAGCCTCGGGTCCGGCTGCATGCCGCCGGGAGTGCCCGATCCTTCGCCCGCATCACCCAGATTTGGCCGGGCATGAGGAACGCGCCACGGGGCGGGCATGCAACAGTCGGATCGCCAATCTCCGCGCATGGATACCAGATGATGCTGCGACCACGAATGCGGCAGCGCGTCCCCGACGCCGCGCCTCGCCCAGGTCGGCCGCCCCGCTGGCACGGCGTTGCGATTGTCGTCTTCATCCTGCTGGTCACCGGCGCGCTCGGCCTCATCGACCGGCTCGTCTACGGCTCCTGGGAAGGCAAGACAGGCAGCAAGATCACGCAGGCGCTGAACATCCTGCTCATCGCCATTGCGTTGCGGCTGTTCGCCACCGGCTGGGTGCGCGAGCGCAGGCTCCTGCCGGGCGAAGGAATGGCGCTTGGTCTCACGGGATTCCTGATCCTGTCCGCGCTGTGGTCGATCGATCCGGCCACGAGCCTGCGGCGCGGAGTGCTCTACCTGTTCTTCGTGATCGGTGCGATCGGCATCGCCCGGGTCTGCGAGGCCGACCGGTTCATGCGCCTGGTCCGGCTCGCGTGCCTGATCTGCGCCGCGGGATCGCTCGCCTTGCTGGCCGCATATCCCTCGGCTGCGGTGATGATGGGTTCGGCCGCGCAGGAGGTGCAGGGGGTCTTCACCCACAAGAACGTCCTCGGCCAGGCCATGGCGGTCGGCGCGCTCGCCTGCCTGCACGGCATGCGCACGACACGTCGGCCGGGTGCATGGCCCTATGTGGCCCTGCTTCTGATCATGGCAGTCGCGCTCCTGTCGAAATCCGCGACCGCGTGCCTGACCATCTTCGCCTTCTGTGCGATCAGCCTGGGCGTCGTCCTGTACCGCCGCGGCGGCATTGCCCGCATGGCCGCCACCGGTGCCGCGGTGATCGGAGCGCCGGTCGGACTGGTCATCATCATCGACCCGAGCGGCGTGCTGGAGCTCATCGGCAAGGATCCGACGCTGACGGGCAGGACGGAGCTCTGGGCCGCCGTCTTCGACAACATCGCGCAGCGGCCTTTCCTGGGATGGGGGCTGGGCGCGTTCTGGCTGGCGTCGAATCCCGCGGGGGAGGCGATTTCCGACTCGCTCGGCTGGGTCGTTCCCCACGCCCATAACGGCATCCTGGAGATGCTGCTCGAGGTCGGCGTCTTCGGCACCGCCTTCTTCCTCCTGATCTGGACGAGGACCGTCGCCATGGCGGTGCGCCTCATCGGCTCGCCCGCGCGCGACCTGGCGGTCACCGCCCTGATGGCCTGCGGCGGCTTCGTGCTGATCGGCGCGACGGAGATCGTCCTGCTGGACCATACCCAGGCTTTGATCACCGTGTTCTACGTGACAGGCTTCATGTGCGAGCGGACCTTGCGCCTGCGCGCGCGCTCTCTCCGTGCCAGCCGTCGCGCCGCGGGACCGGTCGGCTATTCGCAGCGTCAGCCATGGGTAGGCGGATGAGGATCCTGCCGGGCGCGCCCTGCCGTCCGGTCCGCGGCGCGACCGGCATCGCCCTCGCCACGGCAGCGCGCGTGAGGACTTCGACCGGCGCGGCCGGATGATGCCGCCGGCCAAGCCCGCCCCCTTCGGCCCGGTCAGGTCGCAGCCGCGGGCCTTTCGGGGCTGGCCGGGCGCTGCGGCAGCGGTCCGCGGGGCGGCGCCTCGCCGCGCGGTGCCCGGCGGCCGCCGGCCAGCCCCAGGCGCTGCAGGCTCGCCTGAGGCTGCATGTTCAGCACGAGGCCGACCAGGCAATGCGCGTCGAGATCCAGCAACCCGATCGCCTCGGCGACCAGCGCCGGCGATGTGCGGCGTGAATTGATGACCAGCAGAAAGGCATCCGCATCCCGCGCCAGGCTCAGCGCATCCGGCACCGGCAGCAGCGGCGGCGCATCGACCACCACGAGGTCGAACTCGCTCCGAAGCTGCCCGAGGTGACAGACCAGCTCGTCCGACATCAGTGCCTCGGCATCGTCCGCCGGCCCGCTGCCGAGAGTGGTGACGCAGCAACCGATGTCGGGATCGTGGCGCTGGACGCTCGCCGCACCTGCGAGGTCGGGACCGGGATGGCCCGCACCGTCCCGCCGTCCCTGCGGCGCTGCCGAGGGTGTGCGCGCGCCGGAACCGCCTTCGACAAGCACGACCCGCAGGCCGGCCTGGCTGGCGGAGGCGGCGATCGCGGCGGCGAGGGTCGACCGTCCCTCGCCGCGCAGCGCCGAGGTCACCACGACCATCCTGGGCGCGTTGCCCTGGCGCCGCAGCCTGAGCGCGACGCGGATGGCGCGCGCCGCCTCGCCGACCGGCCAGGCTGCCGCGACCATCCGGCCGATGGCGCGCGGGTCGGGCCTGCCCTTGAGCAATGGCAGGTTGCCGAGGATCGGCTGGCCCAGGAAGCTCTGTGCCGGGCCGCCGGCCGGGATGCCGCGTCGCAGCCGGGCGAGGACGGTCGCCAGCGCGAGGCCGACCAGGCCGCCGGCGGCGATCGCCCCGGCATAGATCATCTTCTTGCGCGGGAAGCTCGGCTCGGTCGGCACGCCGGGCGGCGAAAGAACGCGCTTCCCCGAAGCGCCGAGGCTGCGCACGGCCTCGACCTCCTCCAGTCGGGCGGAGTAGGTCTGGTAGAGCCTGGTATCGGCCTCGACCGCGCGTTGGAGCTCCTGCAGCCGGCCCACCGCGCCGTCATCGTCGATCTGGCGGGCGCGGAGCCGCTGCAGATCGGCGATCAGCGAGGTCTCCCGCCGCTGCGCGATCTCGAAGCTCGCCTGCTGCTCCTCCGCGATATGCGCGAGCTCGTCGCTGATCGCACGGCGCAGCGTCGCCAGCCGGTCCTCTGCGGCCAGGACCTGGGCGTGGCGGTCGCCGAGCTTCTCCCGGAGCTGCACCACCTCGCGCCTGAGCAGCGAGAATTGCTGCCGGAGCTGGCTGAGCGCCGGCGAGAAGAGCCCGTCGGGCACGGCGGTCCGGTTGTCGTCGTCGCGGCGGCCCTCGCGCGCCTGTTCGAGCCGGCTCTTCTTGTCGGCCAGCTCGGTGCGTATGGCGGCGAGTTGGGAGCTCGTCTCGGCAATCTGCTGCTGCAGCATCGTGCCCTTGCCGCCCTCGGCGATCCCCGCATCGGCGCGCAGGTGCTCGATCGCCACATTGGTGTCGCCGATGCGGGCCTGCAGCTCGGCCATCTTGCCTTGCAGCCATCCCGCGACCTGCACGAGGGCCCGGTGCGACGCTTCGGCCTGTTCCTCGAGGTAGTCGTCGAGCAGCGTGGAGACCAGCCGCTGCGCGAGCAGCGGATCGCCCGCGGTGGCCGAAAGGACAAGGATGTAGGACGCGGGAACGCGCTCGGCGGAGATGCGCTTGCGCAGCGCCAGCACGGCGCGGGCGAGGGCCGCGGTGCCGGGGCCGTCGGGCACCGCGCCGGCCTCCAGGCCCTCGCCCGGCACGCCGGCGGGGGAGCGCAGGCGGTCGAACAAGCCGTCGTCTTGGAACTCCGCCACCTGGTCGAGGCGCAGCTTGCGCGCCGCACGCTCGAGCGCCGACGCCGATCGGATCACCTCGATCTCGGTGTTGATGGACACCGCATCGAGCTCGCGCGCCGCCGGCGCGTTCTGGCCCACCGCGACGACCGCCGAGCGTTGCGGATCGAAGATCAGGAGCTGCGCACTGGCCTTGTAGCGCGGCGGCAGGACCTGCAGGACGCCATGCGCCGCCAGGCCGAACAGCACGGGCACCGCCACCAGCAACGGCCATCGGCGGATGACGGCATGCAGCATCTCGACCGCCGACGCGCCCCGGTCCTGTTCAGGCTGGGGCGGCGGTTCCGTGTGGGTCACCCACTGCGGCGAATGTTCGTCCATGCCGATCCTATGGCGCCGTCGGGCCGGGGCGCTGGCTCAACAGGTGGCGCAGGACCATGGCCACGAAGGCCCCGTTGTCGACGATGTACCGGCGTGCGAGCCGCCGCGGCTCGCTGGCGAGCCGGAACAGCCATTCGAGCCCGACCTGCTGCATCCAGCCCGGCGCGCGCGGCTTGGCGCCGGCGAGGAAGTCGAATGCCGCGCCGACCCCGAGCAATGCGGTCGCGTCGATCCTGCCGACATGCCCCGCGATCCAGCGCTCCTGCTTCGGCATGCCGAGGCCGACCCAGACGAAATCTGCCTGCGCGGCGTTGATGGCCGCGACCTCGGCCGCATCCTCCGCCGCCGAAAGCGGGCGGAAAGGCGGCGACCGGTAGCCCGCCACGACGAGGTCGGGGAAGCGGTGCTGGAGCCGGTCGACAAGCGCCTCCACCACCGCCGGGGTGCCTCCGTAGAAATAATGACGGTAGCCCCGCGATGCGCCAAACGCACACAGCGCCTCCATGAGATCGGAACCGGAGACGCGCTTCGAGCCGCGGAAGCCGACGGCGCGGCACCACCAGGACAGGGGCATTCCATCCTTGGTGGCAATCCCGGCACCATTCAGCGCGGCGCGGATCTGCTTGTCGCGCTGCGCAGTAACGATGCCGTGGACGCAGACGCAGCAGACATACTCGCGCCGCCCCTCCTGCTTCCAGGCGGCGATGTGCCGGACCGTCTCCGCGAGGTTCAGCGTGGAGATGCGCACGCCGAGAACGTCGACGACCGCCGGCTGCGACGCCGGAACCGCCATGTCGCGGACATGCGCCGCAGCGTCAGGGGAGGATCTTGTCATCGGCCGTCAACGCCCTCGCACGACTACGCATTGGTCCATCGATGCCGGCGGACGATCCTCGGCCGGCAACCCTCGAACCGCATTGGGCACGGTCGATGATCGCCCGGCCGGGTCTTGCCGACCCGTGGCGTTCCCGGCAGGTGGTCCGGCAAAACGGCCTCCCACAAACATTCTTTGTCATTAACCGTCCTGCACAGGATAGTAGTAACTCCGCATCCGCATCAAGTCAGCACTGCGTCATGGTCCGCGCGACACGATATTCTTGAGGCTTCCGACCGGATGTTTGTCACAAGCAACAACGTTCGGTTGAGCCATGCGGCGCTCTTCCTGCTTTCACGGTGGTCGATCATCGTCGGGCTTCCGAAGGGCGGGAAGATCGCGCCGTGTCGCGCAGCATTCCTCGGACCATGCTTGCGCCGCGGCCGGTGGACGCGCGGCTCGGCGTCCGGCGCGTCCTATTCTGGTGCATCCTGTTCATGCATCCGCGTGGAGCCCGGATTGCGCTTCGACGCGATGCCGCTTCCGGTCGCCAACTTTCGCCGCAAGTGTTATGAGGGGAAGCATTCCGAAAGGAGCGTGGCGAATGGTCGGTGCACAGGTCGCGGCGCTTCGCCTGCGCCGAGACCGCAAGGCTCGTGCGGCGACCGGTGACGTGATGCTCCCGCTCCTGGCCACGCGCGGCGCGCGGCGGGTCGCGGTCCGGTCGGCGCGCGGCTAGCCGATGCGCGCACGCGACGGGGCAATCTACATCGCAAGCCGGGTGGTGCCGGGCGCGATCGGCTTCGCTGCGACCATGTCGCTGACTTGGCTGCTGTCCCCCGAGGAGTTCGGTGTCTACGGGATGGGGCTGGCCACCGTGGTGCTCGGCACCAACATCGTCTTCGACTGGCTTCTCGTGAGCCTTCAACGATGGTACCCGGGGCGCGAGGCGGATCCGGTGTTCATGCCGACGCTCCTGGCGATGTTCGCCGGCGCCTGCATCCTCTCCGCGTCGCTGCTCGGGCTGGCGACCCTTTCGGGTGCGCTCGACGGTCACCGGGGACGGGCCTGGCTCATCCTGCTCGGCGTCTGGGCCTATGCGTGGTTCGAATTCGCCACCAAGATCCAGCTCGGCCGCAGCCGGGCCGCGCGCTACTTCTGGATGAACGTCGCGCGGAACTGCCTGATGCTCGTGGCGTGCACCATCGTCGGCTACCTCACGCGGTCCGCGGATGCCGTCCTGGCATCGGCCTTTGCCGCCATGTTGATCGCGGGGTGCATGTACCTGCGCGACGGCTCCATCCGGCTGCGCCGGACATTCGATGCGGCGCTGGCGCGGTCCTTCGCGGTCTACGCGGCGCCGGTCGGCCTCGGCATGGCACTCTTCGGCCTCAACGACTCCGCCACCCGCATCGTCCTGGGCTGGCTGGCTGGCCCCACCGCCGTGGCGGAGTATGCGGTCGTCGCGATCCTCGTGCAGAACTCGGTCGGCCTGGTGTCCGCCGGCCTGGGCCCGCCTGCGGTGGTATCCGCCGTCCGGGCGATGGCCTCCGGCCACGCTGCGGTCCGCGACCAGTTGGAACGCAATTTCACCTTCCTGTTCGGGTTGCTGCTGCCGGCGGGCGTCGGTCTCGTCCTGATCGCGCCCGACCTCGCGGACCTCGTCGCGCCGCCGCGCTACCATGATGTCGTCAGGCAGCTCGCACCCTGGCTTGCGGTCGCCTCCGTGCTGGCAGGCATGCGCAGCAACTATGTCGAGCCGGCATTCCAGCTCGGCAACCGGACCGGCCTCGGCGCGCAGGTCACCGCGGCGGGCGCCGCGGTGAACCTGGCGCTGAATTTCCTGCTTGTCCCGCATTGGGGGGCGCTCGGCTCCGCAGCGGCACTCACCGCCGCCGCGGCGGTGTCGCTCGCCCATGGCATCTACCTCAGTTCGCGTGCCTATCCCTTGCCGCTGCCGGCCCGGGATGCTTGGCAGATCGTCGCAGCCACCTGCCTCATGAGCCTCGCCGTCATCCTGCTGCAGCCGATAGCGGGGATCACGGGGCTCCTCCTGCGCATCTTGGTCGCTGTCGCCGTCTATGGCGCGACCCTGGCCGCCTTCGACACCCGCGGCATCAGGCGCGCCTTCTCCTAGCGTTGCTGCGTGGCGCGCCGCGGGTCAGACCCGTTCCGCCGCCTCGGCCGGCCGATGCGCCATGGCGGGCGGCGTCGCGGAAGGCGCGCCGATGACCTCGGCGACCTGCTGGTAGAGCGCCTGCGCCCGCGACCGGGCGGAATACTCGGCCGCGCGACGCAGCGCCCCGGCCGACAGCGCCTCGAGCCGTCCAGGATCGGCGACGATCCCGTCGATGGCAGCCGACATCGCCGCCGCGACGTCGTCCGTGCCGCGCCCGGCGGTCGGGATCACCACGCCGCATTCATCGGTCACCAGCAGCCCCGGCCCGCCAAGATCGAGGCACAGGACCGGCAGGCCGCGCGACAGCGCCTCGAGCGCCGCCATGCCGCCGCTGTCGTGCAGGCTGGGGAACAGCATCAGGTCGTGCCGATCGTAGAGGCCGAACAACTCGGCCTGCGGCAGGCGCGCCACGAAGCGCACGCTGTCGGCGACCTTCAGGCTCTGCGCCGCCGCCCTCAGCCGCGCGAGTTCCCTGCCGCCGCCGACGATGGTGAGATGCGAGCCCGGGTGCCGCTCCGCCACGCGCGCGAAGGTGCGGAGGGCGATGTGGACGCCCTTCCAGTAGAGCAGCCGCCCGGCATAGATCAGCCGCGGCGGCCCGGCGCGTGCTGGCCTCGGCGGCGGCGGCTCCGCCGGCGGCAAGGCGAGCTGCGAGAAGACGCGCAGCTTCCGCGCCAGCCTGCCGCGGAACAGCCGCTCCGTCTCCGGCGTCGCCGCGAAGATCACCTCCGCCTGCTGCAGGCCGGGCCGGACGATCGGATTAAGGGTGATCGTCCGGTTCGAGAGGTCGCGCACGGCCTCGAGGAGCCGGCCGCGCATGCCGATCGCGTCGCGCAGGCCGGCCGGGGAGGTTTCCCCGCCGCCGACCGGGCCGAGGATCAGCGGCGGGCCCAGCCCGCCCAGGAATGTCGGCGCGCGGATGCCCGCCCAGCTTGCATGGTGAATGGCATCGATCCTCTCCCGGCGCAGCAGCGCCTTCACCTGGCGCGCGGCCTCGCGCTGCCAGAGCAGGTTGTAGCTGCGCTCCCATTCCGGCTCCACGCCGGGCGTCAAGGGCCACCCCGCGACCTCGGGGAACCACCAGTCGATGCCGGCAAGCGAGGGGTCGGCGGCGCAGGCCCGCAGGATCGCCGAACGGTGGACCGTGGAGGCGAAGGCCCAGACGCGGTGCCCCAACCGGTGGGCTTCCGTCACCCACATCCAGCCGACGCCGTGGTCCGACCCGCGGTCGGGGGCGCAGGCATAGGCCGAGATCACCAGCCTCATCGGATCGCTGTCCGGCAAGGCGCGCGGCAGCCGCGCCGCGACCGCCCGGCCCGCCGCGGATGGTCAGCGAGGGGGCGAAGGCATGGCGCCCGGAGGCCTCCCGTCAGGATCCCGCAGGCGGACCGTGGCGCGACCAGCGGGCGCGGCGCATCGCGGCCCGGCCGCTGCCATGTCCTCCGGCGAGACGATGTGCGGTTGTCGGGCAGCGCCGGGCGCCTGGACCAGCGGCGCGCAGGCGGCGGAAGCAGGTGCCGGGACCGGCCGCATGGGCGCGCCACATGCCGTGCCCGGCAGCGCCGATGGCACGGCGCCGGGGCGCCGGCATGGCGGCGTGCGACGCCGGGGCACGCGGCCCGCGCCGCCGCTCCTAAGGACACTCCCGCTCCTCCGACCCGAGCCCCTGCCGGAGCACCTCGGCGTGGAGCGCGCCGAGCCGCGCCGCATAGGCGCGCACCTCGAAGGCGGTCTCGAACCTCCTCCGCGCGGCCGCGCCGAGCCGGCTGCGGCGCTCAGGATGATCGACCAATTCGCCGAGGGTTGCGGCCAGGCCGTCGATGTCACCGGGCTCGACGAACAGGCCGGACCGGCCCGGCTCGATGACCTCGGGATGCGCGCCGACCGCGGTCGTGACGATCGCCATGCCATGCGACATGCCCTCGAGTACCGCCATGGCAAGGCCCTCGGCATGCGAGGGCAGGACGAGCACGTCGCCCTCGACGCAGAACTGCCGGACGCCGGCGGCATCGACCCATCCGGGGAAATCGACGCGGTCCCCGAGCCCGAGCGCCGTGGCGCGCGCCCGGTAGTCCTCGACCGGCCCGCCGCCCGCGATCGTCGCCCGCCAGGAACGCCCGGCCATGCCGGGGTGCGCGAGGGCCTGGAGCAGTTCCGGCACCCCCTTCCGGTCGCTGAGATGGCCGAGAAAGACGAAGCGGCAGGGACCCGACCGCGCGGCGGGCGAAAGGCCGGCCGGATAGGGATCCGGCACCGCATTGTGCAGAACGACGAAGCGCGCGGGCGGCACCTCCAGAACCGAAGCGAGGCGTTCCCGATCGGCGTGGCCGAGGACCAGCACGAGCCTGGCGCCCCGGAACATGCGCCGCACGGCCGCCTGCGCGGCGGCGGGCAGTGCCGCATACCCGACCGCGTAGTCCGGATCATGGACGTGCAGCAGGTAACCGAGGCCGAGCAGGCGGGCGAGTCCGGTGAGGACGGCCTTGCGGACCGTGCTGCCCCGCCCGGTGACGTTGACGTGCAGGACGCAGGTCCGCCGGCGCAGTGCCAGACCGACGAGCCGCATCGCGGCCGCGGCGAAGTAGGCGAAGGCCAGCACGCTGCGCCACGGCGCGCCGCCCAGGTACCATGGCCCGCGGGTGTCCATCATCCGATACTCGATGGAGACCGGCGGCCCCGCCGGCACGCCGAGGAAGTAGCCCATCTGCCGGCCGATGCCGCCGCCATCCTCCAGCCCGCCCGGGCAGAGGATCATGACGAGTGGCCGGTCCGGCCGGGCGTGCCGCGTCCGCCGTCGATCCGCGTCGTCCCCTGGCCGTAGCCGGCCGTCGGCGACGAGTTGCATCTCCGCCGCCGCGCGTCCCGCAGCCGCCGCTGTCACGCAGCGACGCCGAGCGGCTGTTGCTGCGCCTGCTGCTCGATCCACGCATAGGTCGCGCGCAGGCCTTCGACGAGCGGCAGCGACGGCTTCCAGCCCAGCTCCTGCTCGATCCTGCGGTTGTCGGAATTGCGGCCCCGCACGCCGAGAGGGCCGGGCATGTGGCGCTTCTCGATCCGTTTCCCGGCGATCTCTGCGATGAGATCCGCGAGTTGGTTGATGGTCACCATCTCATCGGAGCCGATGTTGAGCGGAAAGCGGACGTCGGAGCGCATCAGCCGGAGCGTGCCTTCGACGCATTCGGACACGTGCAGGAAGGAGCGCGTCTGCCGGCCGTCGCCCCAGATCTCAATGGCGCCGCCGTTCGGTGCAGCGGCGATCTTGCGGCAGAGCGCCGCGGGCGCCTTCTCTCGGCCGCCCGTCCAGGTCCCCTCGGGTCCGAAGATGTTATGGTACCTGGCAATGCGAGTATCCATGCCATAGCATCGGCTATAGGTGAGGTAGAGGCGCTCGCTGAACAGCTTTTCCCAGCCATATTCACTGTCGGGTGCCGCCGGGTATGCGCTGCTTTCCTCGCAGTTCGGGTTGTCCGGATCCTCCTGGTTATGGGCAGGATAGACGCAGGCGGAGGATGAATAGAACACGCGGCGGATCAGCCGTTTGTAGCAGGCGTCGAGTACATTGAGGTTGATGGTCGCCGAGTTGTGCATGATGTCGGCATCGTTCTCGCCCGTGAAGATGAACCCTGCCCCACCCATATCGGCGGCAAGCTGGTAGACTTCATCGAATCTGCGGTCGATGACCTGGCGACAGAAGTATGGATCCCGCAGATCGCCCACCATGAAGTCATGCGCCTCGGTATCGGAGTACTCGTGGCGCTTCAGGTCGGCGCCGCGCACCCAGTATCCTTCGGCCCTCAACCGTCTGACGAGGTGGCCACCGATGAAGCCGCCGGCGCCGCAAACCAATGCTGCTTTCATGCACCCCTCTCCCACCACATACGCCAGGCACGAGATCAAACCTCGACGCCGCTGAGCCGTGATCCCCACGACGAATTCCGCCGCACCGCTGCCCGCAGGAGCAGTTCGCCCGGCCGCCCTGCCGCTTCGTCATCGGTCCACGAAGGCTCACAACGGTGATCCCACAGACGCAAAACCCAGGTCAGCGACCTGCATCGCGCGCCTGCTTGCGCCGCGCGGGCACGCGGCGCGCGCCAACCACAACCCTTCACGTGCTGCAGTTCGCGGCCGTGTCGCTCAATGGTTGTTTCCTTGGCGGCACGACACCGCTGCAAAGGTCGTTTGTTCGGCGCCACCAAACTCCACTTGATCGTGCCCTCAACAATCGCGCAACGCGGCACCGCGCGCGAGTCCGTTATCGGGTCCAACTAAGTGACGTGCGTAAACAATTTCGTGCAAAGATGTCGCGGAGCGGACACCGGAGCTTTGTTTCGCCAAAACTGCGCAAACAATCTCTCATCAGCGCAATCAATGCGCACACAACGCACATCCGGAACTCAATCACGTCGCACATGCGCTGATCGCCACTCATTTTAGAGCCGGACAGGGTGTTGAGGTGAATTATTTCGGAGTCGGTGCAAGTGCCGGTTGCCGCTCCGGCCATGCAGGATCATGGCGCCCAACCGATGCAGTTGGCGACAGGGAATGCTGGCAGAGGAAGCCCAGCCGGCGCTTCGGTCCTCGGTGCTGCCGCACTTCGACTCGCTTGTGCCGACAACCCGAAACGCAACTATTTCTTGTGCCTTGCAGGCCGGCTGCACGCGCGCGCACGGCACCCTAATCTGAGGTAGAAGACCCCTCCACTCAAGACAAACTCGTTATAATTATTTGGCAGCATAGATGCCTCGGAATCCGGCCGCGGCGCCGAAGGGAATGTCCATCACGGATCGTTGCTTATATTCTACTGCATGTCGCGGCTTGCACCGGATTTTCCGTTGCGATACTTGTTCATTTAGCCGTGGAAGAAACGTTCTTGGTGTCTGACGCACGCGAAAATCGCGCAATACGTGCGCCGCAACGGCCTGTTGAGAACGTCATGCAGGTGCACCTGAACGATGTCGGATCACGACCCTGCCGCCCCACAATGCGTCGCCGCAGCGTTCACCGCCGCCGCCGGCACCTACGCGGATCGCACCGCAATCCTTTGCGGCGACGATGCCGTGACCTATGCCGCACTCGACCGCCTCTCCGCATCCGTGGCGGCGCGCCTGCAGGATGCGGGACTGCGACGCGGTGCGATCGTCGGGATCGCCGCGCCCCGCGGGATCGAGGCGATCGTCGCCATGCTCGGCGTGCTCCGCGCGGGCGCGGCCTACCTGCCGCTGGACCTGGCCAACCCGGCATCCGTGCTCCGGCGCATGACCGATGACTGCGCCGCGGCCGTGGTCGTCCATGCGGACGGCGTCGATGCGACATGGGCTGAGCATCGCCTTCCGATCCGTGGCCCCGATCGTGCTCCGTCTGTCGGCCATGCCGCTGCCGGCCCCGACAGCCTCGCCTATGTCATGTACACCTCGGGCTCGAGCGGTCGCCCGAAGGGCACCATGATCCCGCAGCGCGGCATCCTCAGGCTCGTGCTCGGCTGCGACTATGCCTCGCTCGGGGCCGACGAGGTGGTGCTGCATGCCGCGCCGCTCGGCTTCGACGCATCCACCTTCGAGATCTGGGGGGCGCTGCTGAATGGAGGCAAGCTCGCAATCCTCCCGGAGCCGAGTCCGAGCCTGGCGGCCATCGGCGCGGCCATCCAGCGCCACGGCGTCACCACCGCCTGGCTGACGGCGGGGCTGTTCCACCTGATGGTCGAACAGCAATTGCCGGCGCTGCGCGGACTGCGCCAATTGCTCGCCGGCGGCGATGTGCTCTCGCCGCCCCACGTCGCGCGCGTGCTGGCCGAGTTGCCGGGATGCCGGCTCATCAACGGCTACGGGCCGACCGAGAACACGACCTTCACCTGCTGCTACACGGTGCCGCGCAACCGGCCGGCGCCGGATCCCGTGCCGATCGGCCTGCCGATCCGTGGCACCACCGTCCACCTCCTCGACAGCGACCTGCAACCCGTGCCCGATGGCGAGGAAGGGGAGCTCTGCGCGGGCGGCCTCGGCGTGGCGCTCGGATATGTCGCGCAGCCCGAGCTGACCGCCGAGAAATTCGTGGCGGACCCCTTCTCCCGGCGTCCCGATGCCTTGCTCTACCGCACCGGGGACCGGGTGCGGAAGCTGCCGGACGGAACCCTCGCCTTCCTTGGCCGCGTCGACCGCCAGGTGAAGATCGCCGGCAAGCGGGTGGAGCTCGACGCGGTCGAGGCCGCGCTGCGCCAGACCGAGCTCGTGCAGGACGCCGCGGCGGTGACGGCGGTCGACCGCGTCGGGCAGCGGCGGATCCGGGCCTTCCTGGCCTGCCCGGCGGGGGCGTCGCCGGCGCAGCTCCGCGCCCAACTCAAGGATGCGCTTCCGGCCCACATGCTGCCGAGCGAGATCATCGTGCTCCCTGCGCTGCCGCTCAACGCCAACGGCAAGGTCGACCGCGCCCGCCTCGCCCTCCATCCGGTGGAGAATGCGCCGGCAGCGCCCGAGGCGGCGAGCGGCACCGAGGACATCCTCCGCGGCATCTGGTGCGGCGTCCTCGGCCGGACCAACGTCGCGCTGGATGCCAATTTCTTCGATCTCGGCGGCACCTCGCTGCAGCTCATCGAGGCGCATGGGCTGATCTCCGCCGCCGTCGCGGGCCCGGTCGCGGTCGTCGATCTGTTCGAGCACCCGACGATCCGGGCGCTCGCCGCGCGCATCGATGGCGGCGCGGCCCGGCCGCCCGGCGCCCCGGGCGCGGCGGGGCGGGAGGAGGCGCGGCGCGCCGCCATCGCCCGGGCACGACGCGGGGCAGTTCGGATGACCAGCGCATGACCGAGACGGATGATGGTGACGGCCGAATCGCGATCGTCGGCATGGCCGGGCGCTTCCCCGGCGCGGCCGATACGGACCAGTTCTGGCGCAACCTCGAGGCCGGCATCGAGAGCATACGCTTCTTCGGCGCGGACGAACTCGAGGACGGCTTCGACGCCGGAACCCGCGGGCAGCCGAACTTCGTCAGGGCGCGGCCGATCATCGAGGGAGTCGAGCTGTTCGACGCCGGCTTCTTCGGCATGCAGCCGCGCGAGGCCGCGCTGACCGACCCGCAGCACCGGATATTCCTCGAATGCGCCTGGGAGGCGCTGGAGAACGCGGGCTACGATCCGGCCGCCTATCGCGGCGCGATCGGCGTCTTCGCCGGCGCGAGCATGCCCACCTACTTCCTGCACAATGTCTGCCGCGGGCAGGCCGACCTGGCGCATTTCACCAGCGAGTACCAGGTCGGCGCCTACCAGGAGCTGCTCGGCACCAGTCCCGACTTCCTGACCACCCGCGCCGCCTACAAGCTCGACCTCCGCGGGCCCTGCATGACCGTGCAGACGGCGTGCTCGACCTCGCTGGTCGCGGTGGCGCAGGCATGCCAGGCCCTGCTGCTCCAGCAATGCGACATGGCGCTCGCGGGCGGCGTCTCCGTCACCTTCCCCCAGCGGCGCGGCTATCTGCACCAGGCCGGCGGGATGGTCTCGGCCGACGGCCATTGCAGGCCGTTCGACGCCGCGGCCAGCGGCACGATCTTCGGCGACGGCGCGGGCGTCGTGCTGCTGAAGCGGCTCGCGGATGCGCTCGCGGATGGCGACCACGTGCATGCCGTGATCCTCGGCTGCGGCCTGAGCAACGACGGCGCGGGCAAGGTCGGCTTCACCGCGCCGAGCGTCGCCGGCCAGGAGGCGGCGATCCGCCAGGCGCTGCTGCAGGCGGGCCTCTCCGCGCGCGACATCGGCTTCGTCGAGTGCCACGGCACGGCGACGCCGCTCGGCGACCCGATCGAGATCGCCGCGCTGACCCGGGCCTTCCGCGCCGATACCGAGGCGGTCGGGTTCTGCCGGGTGGGGTCGGTGAAGGGCAATGTCGGCCACCTGGATGCCGCGGCGGGCGTGACCGGGCTGATCAAGGCCGCGCTCATGCTGCGGCATCGCCGCCTGGTGCCGACGCTGCACTATGCGGCGCCGAACCCGCAGATCGACTTCGCCGCGAGCCCCTTCGTCGTCGCCGCGGCGACGGAGACCTGGCCGGCGGCCGCCGCGCCGCGCCGCGCCGGCGTCAACTCCCTTGGGGTGGGCGGCACGAACGCGCATGTCGTGCTGGAGGAGCCGCCGACCGCGCCACCGGCCGCGCCCGGGGGACCGGAGGCGAGCGGGCCGGTGCTGCTGGTGCTGTCGGCGCGCAGCGCTGCTGCGCTTGCCGCCATGCAGACCCGGCTCGCCGACCACCTTGGCGCGGCGGACCCGGATCTCGCCGACGTCGCGCATACGCTCGCGGTCGGCCGCCGCGCCTTCCCGCATCGTGCCGCATTGGTGGCGCACCACCGCAGCGCGGCGGCGGCGGCACTGGCCGCCCCGGGACTTCCGGGCGGCACGCGGGGCGAAGCCGAGGGAACGCCGCCGGTGGCCTTCCTTCATCCGGGCCAGGGGTCGCAGTACCCGGGCATGGCGCGCGGCCTCTATCGCCGGCACGCGGCGTTCCGCGAGGCGCTCGACGCCTGCGCGGCGCTGCTCCGGCCGCAGGGCGTCGACCTGCTGGAGGCGCTCCACGCCGCGGGCGAGGGCGCGGATGCGGCCGCGCGGCTGGCGGCGACGCGCAGCGCGCAGCCCGCGATCTTCGCGGTGTCCTGGTCGCTCGCGGCGCTGTGGCGGGCCTGGGGCGTGACGCCGTCCGCCCTGGCCGGCCACAGCGTCGGCGAATTCGTCGCGGCCACGGTCGCCGGCGTCTTCCCGCTGGCCGACGCGCTGGCTTTCGTCGCCGCCCGCGGGCGGCTCATGCAGGACCTGCCGCAGGGCGGCATGATGGCGGTCAGGCTGCCGGAGGCCGAGGTCCTGGCGCTGCTCGGCGGCGAGCTGGACCTCGCGGCGGTGAACGGCCCGACCAATTGCGTCGTCGCGGGGCCCGCGGCGGCGCTGGAGGCGCTCGGCGCGGCGCTCGATGCGCGCGGCGTGAGCCGGCGCGCGCTGCGGACGTCGCACGCCTTCCACAGCAGGATGATGGACCCCGTCATCGCCCCGCTCGAAGCGCTGGCCGCGGGGCTTTCGCTGCGCGCGCCGCGGCTTCCGGTCGCCTCCACCGTGACCGGCGCCTGGCTGGGCGCGGAGGAGGCGACCGATCCCGGCTACTGGTCGCGGCATGCCCGCGCTCCCGTGCGCTTCGCCGATGCGGTGCGCACCCTGACGGAGACCGGGCCGCGTGCCGTCCTGCTGGAGGTCGGCCCGGGCGCGGCATTGACCGGCCTCGCGGCGCAGGTGTCGCGCGGGCGGAGCGCGGCGGTCGCCGCCACCCTGCCCGGCGAGGCGGACCCGGCGGCCGAGGAGGCCGCGATCCTCGGCGCGCTCGGGCGGCTATGGGTCGCCGGGGTCACCCCCGACTGGGCGGCGGTGGCCGGCGGTCCGCGCCGCCGCGTGCCGCTGCCGACCTATCCCTTCGAGCGCAAGCGCCACTGGATCGAGCCGGGCCGGGCGGCGCCGGCCGCGGTTCCCGCGCCCGCATCCGACACCCTGCCAGCGAGCGAGCCCGCGATGACCGAAGCCCCCGCCGTGCCGGCCCCGGCCACCTCCGCCATCCGCGCCGACATCGCGGCGATCCTCGAGGAGGTATCGGGCGAGAGCCTTGCCGAGATGCCGGAGGGCGCCTCCTTCCTCGAGCTTGGCTTCGACTCGCTGCTGCTCAGCCGCGTCGCCCAGTTGCTGCAGGCGCGGCTGGGCGTCGCCGTCGCCTTCCGCCGGCTGCTCGGCGATCTCTCGACCATCGCGGCGGTGGAGCGCTTCGTCCTCGCGGAGCGGCCCGAGCTGGCCGCCCTGGCCCGGGCGCCGGCGCCAGCGGCTGCCCCGGTGTCGGCCGAGGCGCCGGCCGCCGCGCCGGCTGCCGCCCCCGGGGCGCCGGCGGATGTCGCCGGGCTCATGAAGGCGCAGATAGACGCGATGTCCGCGCTGCTGCGGCAGCAGCTCGAGGCGCTGGGCCGGACGCCGGCGGCGGCGCCGCGCGCCGCGACCGCCGGGCCGGCCGCCCCGCCGGCGCCGCAGCCCTCGGTGCCGGTGCCGGTGCCAGTGCCGGTACCGGTGCCAGCGCCCCCCGCCGGGGCTGCCGAGCGGCCGTCGCGGTTCCAGGCCTATGGCCGGGCGGAGCGGAAGGCGGAGGCATCGTCCGAGCCGCTGCGGCAGCACGTGGCCGCGCTCGCGGCGCGGCTCGGCGCCAAGACCGCTGAGTCGAAGCGCCGGACCGAGGCGGCGCGGACGGTGCTGGCCGACCCGCGCGCCGTCGCGGGCTTCCGTGCCGAGTGGAAGGAGCTCGTCTACCCGATCGTCTGCACGCGGGCGGCCGGCTCGCGGCTCTGGGACGTCGACGGCAATGCCTATATCGACCTGGTCAACGGCTATGGGCCGACCGCCCTCGGCCATTCCCCCGACTTCCTGCTGGAGGCGATCCAGGCGCAGCTCGGCAATGGCTTCCCGATCGGGCCGCAGGCCGAGCATGCCGGCGAGGTCGCGGCGCTGTTCTGCGAGATGACCGGCAACGAGCGCATGGCCTTCTGCAACACCGGCTCGGAGGCGGTGATGGCCGCGCTCCGCGTCGCCCGCGCGACGACCGGGCGCGACCTCGTCGTGGTGTTCGACGGGGCGTATCACGGCCAGTTCGACGAGGTGCTGGTCAAGGCCGCGCGGCGGACGGATGGCGGCCACCGGTCCAGGCCGGTCGCACCCGGCATCCCCGCCGCGGCGGTGGCGAACATCGTCGTGCTCGACTACGCGACGCCGGAATCGCTGGACTGGATCCGCGCGCATGCCGGCACGCTCGCCGCCGTGGTCGTGGAGCCGGTCCAGAGCCGCCACCCCGCCCTGCAGCCGTTCGACTTCCTGCGCGAGCTGCGCCGGATCACGGAGGCCTCGGGCACGGCCTTCGTCATGGACGAGATCGTCACCGGCTTCCGCGTCCACCCGTCCGGCATGCAGGGGCTGCTCGGGATCCGCGCCGACCTGGCGACCTACGGCAAGGTGGTGGGCGGCGGCCTGCCCATCGGCATCCTCGCCGGCAAGGCGCGCTTCATGGACGCACTCGACGGCGGCCCGTGGCGCTACGGGGATGAGTCCGTCCCCGAGGCCGGCGTGACCTTCTTCGCCGGCACCTTCGTCCGCCATCCGCTCGCCGTCGCCGCGGTCCACGCCGTGCTGCGGCACCTGCGCGACCAGGCGCCGGCGCTTCGCGCGCTGGTCGAGGCGCGGACCGAGCGTCTCGCCCTGTCGCTCGACGGCCTCTTTGCCCGGCACGGGCTGAAGGCGCGCGCCGAGCGGTTCTCGAGCTTCCTCTACTACAGCACCTGGGCGGACGACCCGAGCCTCGGGCTGCTGCCCTACCACCTGCGCGACCGCGGGGTGTACGCCCAGGATGGCTTCCCCATCTTCCTGACCACAGCCCATACGGATGCCGACATCGATGCCGTCCTCGCCGCCTATGCGGACAGCCTGGCGGAGATGGCGGCTGCCGGGCTGATCGCGCCGGCCGCCCCGGCTGTCCTGCCGCCGACCGCGAGCCAGGCGGAGATCTGGCTGGCGGCGCAGATGGGCGAGGATGCGAGCTGCGCCTTCAACGAGAGCGTCACCCTGCGGCTCCGCGGGGCGCTCGATGAAGACGCCCTGCGGGTGGCGCTGTCGCGCCTGGTCGCGCGGCATGAGGCGCTGCGCCTGCGCTTCGCGCCGACGGGCGAGGCCATGACCGTCGCCGACCCGCAGCCGCTGGCCTGCGAGACGGTCGATGCCCGCGACCCGGCCGATGCCGCCGCGGCGGAAGCGGACCTCGCCCGCTACCTCGCCGCCGACGCCTGCACCCCGTTCGACCTGGTGGCCGGACCGCCGGTGCGCGCCAGGCTCTTCGTCTTGGCCGATGCCGAGCACGCGCTGGTGCTGACCGCGCACCACATCGTCTGCGACGGCTGGTCCATCAACATCCTGGCGAGCGAATTCGCCGCCTTCTATGCCGCTGCGCGCGAGGGCCGGCCGGCGCAGCCCGGCCCGCTGATGACGTTCACGGAATACGCCGCGACCGAGGCCGCGCAGTCCGGCGCCGAGCGGGAGCGGATCGCCGGCTTCTGGCGCGCCGCGCTCGGCGACGCGCCACCGCCCCTGGACCTGCCCGCCGACCGGCCGCGGCCGGCCACGCGGCGCTATGCCGGCGCGACGGTCTCGCGGCGGATCGGCCCGTCGCTCCATCGCGCGGTCAAGGCCGCGGGCGCGAAGCAGGGGGCGACCCTGTTCGTCACGCTGCTGGCCGGGTTCCAGGCCCTCGCCGGCCGGCTCGCTGGCGCCGGCGACGTGGTGGTCGCGGTGCCCACTGCCGGCCAGGCGGATCACGGGGAGCGCGCGCTGGTCGGCCACTGCGTCAATTTCCTGCCGATGCGCGCGCGCTGGACGGAGGCGACCAGCTGGGCCGATCACCTCCGTGCGGTCGCCCGCTTCGTGCTCGAGGCGCAGGAGCACGGGCGCACCACGCTGGGCAGGCTGGTGCGCGACCTGAATCCGCCGCGGGCGCAGAACCGCCTGCCGCTGACCGAGTTGCAGTTCAACCTTGAGCAGTTGTCGGACGGCCTCGACGCCGGCGGCCTCGCGCTCACGATCGAACCCAATCCGAAGGCGCGGGTCGTCTTCGACCTGTTCCTCAACGTCATCGAATCCGCCGACGGCCTCCGGCTGGATTGCGACTACAACACCGACCTCTTCGACGAAGCGACCGTCGCGCACTGGCTCGGCTGCTACGAGGCGATCCTGGCCGCGGCATCCGCCGATCCATCCGCCCCGCTCGACCGCCTGCCGCTGCTGGGAGATGCCGAGGCCCGGCGGATCGTGCACGGGTTCAACGCGACGACCGCAGCCTATCCGCGCGACAGCACGGTCCATGCCGCCATCGCGCGGCAGGCGGCAGCGACGCCCGAGGCCTTGGCGGTGACGTCGGGCGGGAAGGTCCTGCGCTATGGCGAGCTCATCGGGCGGGCGTCGCGGCTCGGGCAGCGGATCGCCGCGGCCGCGGGCGCGAACCGGGCGCCGGTGGCGGTGCTGGTCGCGCGCGGGATCGACCTGCCCGTCGCCCTGCTGGGCGTCTGGATGGCGGGTCGGCCCTATCTGCCGCTCGACCCCGCGCATCCCCCCGCACGCCTGCGCCGCATCGTCGCCGATGCGGGCGTCGCCGCCGTGGTGGTCGATGCAGGCACCGCGTCCCTGGCGGCGGCGCTCGGGGTGCCGGCACTCGCGGTGGATGCCGCGGGACCGACCGATGCGGCGCCGCCGGCCGCCGGACCGGAGGATGCGGCCTATGTGATCTACACCTCGGGCTCCACCGGCGAGCCGAAGGGCGTGGTGGTGCGCCATCGGTCGCTGCTCAACCTCCTGTCGAGCGTCGGGCGCGAGCCCGGCATCCACGCCGGGGAGACGTTGTTCGCGCTGACCACCATCGCCTTCGACATTGCGGCGCTGGAGCTGTTCGCGCCGCTGCTGGCCGGCGGCACCGTGGCGATCGGGACGCAGCCCGACCTGGCCGAGCCGGGCAGGCTGGTCGCCGCCCTGCAGGCGTCCGGCGCGACGGTGGTGCAGGCAACGCCCACGATGTGGCGCCTGCTGCTGGAGGCCGGGTTCCGCTCCCGGCCCGGCTTGCGCATGCTCTGCGGCGGCGAGCCGCTGGCCCGCGATCTCGCGGACGCGCTGCTCGCCGGCGGCGGGCGGCTCTGGAACATGTACGGACCGACCGAGACCACCGTCTGGTCGGCCTGCGAGGAGGTGCTGCCGGGCGCCGGGCCGATCACCATCGGGCGCCCGATCGCCAATACCCAGCTGCATGTCCTCGACGCGCAAGGCGCCCCGCTGCCCTTCGGCGCGGTCGGGCAGTTGCACATCGGCGGCGAGGGCGTGGCCGCGGGCTATCTCGGGCGCGACGCGCTGACGGCCGAACGCTTCGGCCCGGATCCCTTCGGGCTCTCGCCGCGCCTCTACCGCACCGGCGACCTGGCACGGCGGCTTGCGGACGGGCGCGTGCAGGTCCTCGGCCGCGAGGATGACCAGGTCAAGCTGCGCGGGTTCCGCATCGAGCTCGGCGAGATCGAGGCGGCGCTGGCGCGGGTGCCGGGCGTCGCCGGATGCGCCGTCGCGCTGCGCGATGGGATGGACGGCACGCCGATGCTGGTCGGCTATGTCACCGGCCCGGCGGATGCCCTGCCGGCCGACGAGCCGCTGCGCCAGGCGCTGTCGCGCGACCTGCCGGACTACATGGTGCCCACGGTCTGGATGCGGCTGGACCGCATGCCGGCCTCCCCGAGCGGCAAGCTCGACCGCAAGGCGCTGCCGCGGCCGGTCATCCTGGACGTGGCGGTGGCCGCCTATGCGCCGCCGCAAACGCCGCTTGAGGAAAGGCTGGCCGGCATCTGGGCCGAGGTGCTGAGCCTGGAGCGCGTCGGCCGGGACGTGGATCTCCTCCGGCTCGGCGCCGATTCGCTGCACCTGTTCCAGATCGCCGCGCGCGCCGACAAGGCCGGCCTCCGGCTGAGCGCACGCGAATTGCTGGACCACCGCACGATCGCGGCGCTCGCGGCGGCGCTGGAGGAACGCGGCACGGCCGAGGCGGCGCCGCGCCCGGGCCTGGCTGCCTGGGCGCGGCGCCGGGCCGGCGACGCCGCGACGGTGCGCGACGCATGAGCCAGGGAATGCCCGCGCTGCATGCGGCCGTGGCGGACATCCCGGATCCGGCCGCGCCGGCCGCGCCCGAGGCAGGGCGCGCGCACCCGACCTCCTTCGCGCAGCGGCGCTTTTGGGTGCTCGATCGGCTGGATCCCGGCAACCCGGCGCTGAACGTCGCCGTGCGCTGGCGGATCGAGGGCGACCTCTCGACCGGGCAGATCGCGGCGGCGTTCGAGCGGATCATCGCGCGGCACGAGGTGCTGCGGACCTGCTTCATCGAGCGTGACGGCGAGCCGGTGCAGGTCGTCCGGGAGGCGGTGCCGTTCCACGTGCCGAGCATCGACCTCACGGTGCTCGACAGCGACGCGATGGCGGAGTGCGACCGCATCGCCCGTGCCGAGGCGCGGACCCCCTTCGACCTGGCGGTCGCGCCGCTGATCCGGGTGACGCATCTCCGGCTCCGCGCCGACCTCGCCATCATCGCCGTGACCGCGCACCATGCGGTCTGCGACGGCTGGTCGATCGGCCTGCTCGCCGCCGAGATGTGCGAGATCTGCGGTGCGGCGGCGGCGGGGCGCGCGCCAGCCCTGCCGGAACTGCCCTTCTGCTACGGCGACTTCGCGGCCTATGAGCGCGAGGCGCTGGCCGCCGGCGACATGGATGCCGACGTCGCCTACTGGGCGTCCACGCTGCGCGGGATCGAGCCAGCGGCGCCACTGCCCGACGTGCCGGCGCCGCCGGCGCCCGCGGGGACGAGTGCGATCGAGTCCATTCTGCTGCCGCCGGCGCTGACCGACGCCCTGACCCTGCTGCAACGTCAGCACGGCTGCACGGCCTTCATGGTGGCGCTGGCGGCGCTCGGTGCGGTCCTCGCGCGCTACACCGGCGCGACCGATATCGCGGTGGGCACCCAGGTCGCCGGCCGCGACGATGTCGCGGTCGAGGATCTCGTCGGCGTCTTCATCAATACGCTCGTGCTGCGGCTCGACCTGTCGGGCGAGCCCGATGCGGCCACGCTGCTCGCACGGGTGCGGGAGGTGGTCGCCGGTGCGCTGGCCCACAGAACGGTCCCGTTCGAGCGGATCCTCGAGGCCGTCCGACCCGGGCGCCACCGCGGCCAGGCGCCGCTCTTCGCGGTGAACTTCATCTTCCAGCGCTCCTTCATCCGCAACGCCGACTGCGGTGCCTTCCGGCTCATCGACCTGCCATCCCATTCCGCCGGCGCGCTGCACGACCTGAATTTCTTCATGGTGGAGCGGCCCGAAGGCTGGCGCGCATCCTGCGAGTACCGGGCAGACCTTTACGCGGCGGAGACGATATCGCAGATCCTCCGGCACTTCGCCACGCTCATGTCGGCGATGGCCGCGGCGCCGCGGACGCCGGTCTGGCGGCTGCCGATGCTGGATGCGGCGGAGCGTTGGCGGCTGGTCGAAGGCGTCAACGCGACGGCGGCCAGCTACCCGCGCGGCCTGACCGCGCCGGCCATGGTCGCCGCCGCCGCGGCGGCCTGGCCGGCCAGGATCGCGGTTGCCGCGCCGGACGCGACGCTGTCCTACGGCGCCCTGGCGGCGCGGATCGACTCCCTGGCCCGCCGGTTGCTTGCGGCAGGCATCGCGCCCGGCTCACGCGTCGGCATCTACCTGCCGCGCTGCGCCGACCTGGTCGTCGCCCCGCTCGCCGTCATGCGGGCGGGCGGCGCCTACGTGCCACTGGATCCCATCTACCCGCCCGACCGCATCGCGCAGATCGCCGAGCAGGCAGGCCTGGCGGCGGTGATCGCATCGGCGGACGGACTGCCGCAATCGCTCGCCGTGCTGCCGATGGTGTCGCCCGGCGAGGGCGGGGCGGATACGCGACCGCTGCCGACGGTGCCACCCGACGCGACCGCCTACGTGATCTTCACCTCCGGCTCCACCGGCCGGCCGAAAGGGGTGGCCGTCCCGCACCGGGCCCTCACGAACTTCCTGTGCGCCATGCGGCAGGTGCCGGGGCTCGCGCCGGACGACGGCATACTCGCCGTGACGACCCTCTGCTTCGATATCGCCGCGTTGGAGCTTTTCCTGCCCTTGACCGTGGGTGCGCGCGTCGAGGTCGCGACGGAGGAAGAGTCGCGCGATGGCGCCCTGCTGCTGGCCCGTCTCCGCGCGTCGGGCGCGACGATGTTGCAGGCGACGCCGGCGACGTGGCGGCTCCTGCTGGCGGCGGGATGGGCGGGCGACCCGCCCCTGCGGATGCTGAGCGGCGGCGAGCCGCTGCCGCCCGACCTCGCGCATGCATTGCTGGCGCGGAGTCCGGAACTCTGGAACATGTACGGCCCGACCGAGACGACGATATGGTCGTCGGCCGTGCGCCTGGATCCCGAGGCGGCGCCGTTCATCGGGCCACCGATCGCCAACACCCGGTTCTACGTGGTCGATCCTCGCGGCGAGCTGGCGCCGCCTGGTGCGCCCGGCGAACTCTGGATCGGCGGCGATGGCGTCGCCTCGGGATACTGGAACATGCCGGAGGCGACGCGCGAGCGGTTCCTGTCCGACCCGTTCGGCAACACGCCGGGTGCGCGCGTCTACCGCACCGGCGACCGCGTCCGCGCGCGCCGCACCGGCGGGTGGGAATTCCTCGGTCGCGGCGACGATCAGGTGAAGATACGCGGCTTCCGGGTCGAGCCGGCCGAGGTCGAGGCGCTGCTGCTCCGGCACCCCGCCGTGAGCAATGCCGTCGTGGTCGCCCGGCGGGGCGAGGCAGGCGACGACGTCCTGGTGGCATACGTTGCGCTGGCCGGCGAAGCGGAGCCGGTGATCGCCGAGCTGCGCGCAGCGGCGGCGGCAGCCCTGCCGCGCTACATGCGCCCATCCGCGATCGTGGCGCTCGACGCCATCCCGCTGCTGCCGAACGGCAAGATCGACCGGCGCGCCTTGCCCAGGCCCGGCACCGCCACCGCGGCAACCGAGGCTCCCGGCGGCCCGGAGGACGTGGTCGAGGCGCAACTGGCGGCGATCTGGCGCGCGGTGCTTGGTTGCGGGACGTTCGACCGGACAGCCGATTTCTTCGATCTCGGCGGGCATTCGCTTTCGGCGGCGCGGATGCTGGCGCGGGTGGAGACGGCGTTCGGCCTGCGCATCGGATTTGCCACGCTGTTCGAGTCGGCGCGGTTCGTGGAGTTCGCCGAGCGGCTCCGGGAGGCCGGGGCGGGCAGCGCCGCATTCCCTTCGGACCCGGCGCCGCGTCCCGGCGAAGCACGTCCTGGCATCTTCGCCATCAATCATACCGGCGTGTTCCGCCCGCTGCTGCAGCGCCTCGGCGCATCCCTCCCGATCACACCGCTGCAGCTCTTCAATCCGGAGCGTCCGACCGAGGCGCTGCCGGCCTCGGTCGAAGAAGCCGCCGCCGGCTATGCGGCGCTGATCCGCAACGCCCAGCCTTCCGGCCCCTATGTCCTCATGGGCTGGTGCAGCGGCGGGGTGATCGCCTTCGAGACGGCCCGGCACCTGGAGCGCGCCGGCGAGCAGGTGTCGCGCGTCGTCATGATGGATGCATGGCGCCCGGGCTACACGCGCGGCCTGGGCCTGGTCCGTGGGAGGCTCGCCGAATACTCCTACCGCCTGCAGCTCGTCGCCGCGGATTGGCGGGAGGTGCGGGCGCATGGCGCGGGCATCCGGGTCTTCCTCGGACAACGGCGGATCGTCTCACGCCTGCTTGGATTGCGGGCCGAGCCGGGCGCGGAAGGCGACAGGTTCGACCGCTGGCTGGCCGCCCATCTTGCCCGGGCTCTCGACCAATATCGGCCGACGCCGTTTGCCGGCGCCGTGACGATGTTCCGCAGCTCGCGCGAACCGTCGGGCCGCTTCCTCGACCCGCTCTTCGGCTGGGGCGGGCTCGCGGCGGGCGGCATCGAGGTCGTGACGGTCCAGGGTGACCACTTCAGCATCTTCGGCGAACCGGGCGTCTCGATCATGGCCGCGCACCTGATGAAGACCATCGGCCGCGAGACGGCGAAGCCTGATGAGGATCCCCTTGGTGCCGCCGCGCTTCCCGCGCATCGCGCGACATGACGGATCACCTCGCTCCCAGCCAAGGCCGGCCTGAAAGAGATGGCGTGGCTCGTCGGGGGGCGTGGCCGTCACAGGCGAATGCCGGCCGCGGTCGGCCGCGCGCCCCGGCTCGGATCGCTTGGCCGCAACGTCGCAGCCTCCCCTGCCCGTCCGCCACTGGCAGAACGACGACGATCTGACCAGGCAGAGGATGGACACCCGAAGGTCTGGACAAGGCTGCGCCACGCGACTGCCCGAGGCCGGATCAAGCCATCTGGCCAGGCGTCCAACCAGCGGAGCAGGGCAGTCCTTCCTGGCGGAACAGGCGCTTGGCCACATCAAGTCCGCGGACCAGACCGGACTTCATGCCGTCCCGGAGCCTCGACGCACCTGGCGGCCGGGGCGCGAGGCCCAGTTTTCGCAGGTGGTGGTTGGCTTGGTAAACCCGCGCCATTCGCGCGATGGAACGCAGCTCGTAGTTCACGCTGAGCGCCACCGAGACGTTGTCGTGGTTGCGGACCCAATGCGGCGCAAAGACCGGGATATGCACCCCATTGCCCGCGCGAAGGTCATAGGCGGCAGCTTTGGCCTGTTTTTCCTCGGTGTAGATGGCGCTGTTGTAGTTCCCCAGGAAGTAGCTCTCGCGCTCCTTGTGGGTGATGATGCCGGGATCATCCTGATTGAACAGGCAGATGGTCTTGTCGCCGGTGACCTGAAGCAGGAAGTTGCTCTCCGCGTCGACATGGTACGGCGTGAGGCGGTTGGGCGAACTTATCAGGATCAGCACCTCGCCCACGATGATGTCCCGACGCATCGTGTCGCCGCAATACTCGACGATGGAAGCGAGGACGCCCTGCAGCAAGGGTGCGATTTCGCGGTCCTGCTCGGCATGTTTCAGGATGACCAACGAATTGTTGTCGCGGATGCCCTCGATGGTCTCCTGCAACGACAGGCGTCCGTCGGAGCTTCGCTCCCACCGGTCGGTCACCTCGACCTTGCCGTTGGACCAGTAAGTGTCGCGGTGATCGGGCGTTCTTTCGGCCAGCGCGAGGAGGCTCGGCAAAGCGAAGAGCGGATTGCCGGTGAGGCCGTGCGTGAAGAGGAAGGACGATGCGTTGTGGTGTTGGGCAAACCGGGCGTCCGGATCGACCAGGACCGGCCGGGGCGTCGCTGCGACCTTGGCAGGGTTGGGGAGCGTAAGTCTGGACATGCGGATCCTCGCCGGCGAACTGTCGCCCCATGCTCAGCGGCGCAGCGCTTTGTGCAGGGCGCGGTGGACGGGTTTGCCGATCGGCAGCAATGCGGCCATGGCGGCGGCCTTCATGGAGTCGAGCCTCCCGTTGCGTCCCGGCAGCACCGGCTCGACGTGCAGGCGCCGGAGGTAGTGATTGAGGGCTCGCACGCGGCCCAACCGGCGCGATTGCCGCGTTTCATAGACGATCGAGTAGGAGATGGACCGCGTCCCGACGGTTTCGACCCAGTGGGGCGCGTCCTGGGGCTGGTGCAGGCCGGATCCGGGCCGAAGGTGGAAGATGCGCTCGGCGGCCGGCGTGCGGCGGGCGAGGTCGACCTGCCCGATGTCGATTTCCGCGCGGGCATAGAGCGGCTCGACTTCCGCTTCGCCGAGGTCGGCGGGCGGGTAGAGATGGTAGATCTTCTCGCCTTCGATCTGGGAGAAGAAATTGACCTCGGGATCGAAGTGGAACGGTGTCGTTGCCTGAGGAGCGCTGATGAAGACAGCGGATTCGAGGCGAACGAAATCGTCGTCGTTGTTGCTGTCGCGCAGGCGCTCCCTGATCTGCGCCACGAGGCAGTCGAGCAAGTCGCGGAAGCGTTGGTCATGTTGCTCGAGCCGCTTCAGCAGTATCTTGTACGAGCCCCCCGGGATCTGGTCGAAGGCCGCCTCGGGCGTCAGGCCGGCAGCGGGCATGGCGTAGAAGGGCGTGCCGGGCGTCGGCGCACTCCGTGACACATAGAAGTCGGCCGGAGTTTGGGAGTAGCGCCGGCACAGGTCGCGCAACGACCAGTGCTCGAACAGGTCGAGCCGATGCAAATTGTGGGTGAAACCGTAAGGTGCAAGGTTGTACTTCGCTGTAAACTCTTCATTGCTCCAGTCAAACCTGGGCCGGAGAAGACCAGACGGCGAATAACAATCCGGAGTTGCGCTCATTGAGGTCCAGCCCAATCTAATAACGGTTGTTGCGGGCGATCGTTCTTGATAGGTTATCTGTTGAGGCAAGGGGATGCAATGTTCATTCACCGCATAAGCACTGATACGTGTGCTATTGAATGGCGCCCATGCATCTGCGAGCGGCGGTGAAGATGCGAGCGTTCCTGGGGCCGACCTCGCTGATCACATTCCAAGTCATCTTCATGCAGGTATTCACGCTAGCCGTGTTCGCCATCCAGGCGCCATTGCTGGGGCCCCAGGCCTTTGGCAGCGTCGCGCTGGGCATGGTGATGGTCGGCTTTTGCGAGACGGTGGTGACCTCCGTCGCAACCGACACCTTGATCTCGCTGAAGGATGCCGGGGCGGCGCATTACCGGACAGCGACCACGGCGACCTTGCTGGCATCGTCCCTGCTGGGATTGGCGGTCTTCCTCGGAAGTGACGCGGCGGCATGGCTGGCGGATGATCCGAGCCTGGCGCCGGTGTTCCGCTGGATGGCATTGCTGCCGCCCTTGTCGGCGCTCTGGGTCGCGCCGACAGCGCAGACCAAGCGCGAGATGCAGTTCAAGGCAACGGTGATCCGCTCGGTCTTCAGCCTGGCGCTGAGCGGCGTGATCGGCGTGGCGCTCGCATTTTCATCGATGGGGGTTTGGGCTCTCGTCGCGCAGGCGCTGATCTACCGGGCGAGCGGCGCGGTGGCCTTGTGGCTGCTGGTGCCTTTGCGGTTCCAACTGGGATATACGGGGATGGCGGGCCGTGAGCTTGCGGCGATCGCGCGAACGCTGTTCTTCGCGCGGGCCATGTCGTGGGCGACGGGGCAGATCCCGCGTTTCCTGCTTGGGCTCTCACTTGGAACCGTGGAGTTGGGCCTGTACAGCCTCGGGGCGCGTCTGACCGATGTCCTGATTCATCTGTCGGTCGAACCAAGGACGATCGTGGCGAGGGTGGAGCTCCGGCGTCACGCGACGGATCGGCAGGAGCTGGACCTGGCGGTGCGGAAGTTGTTCGCCACGATGAGCGCAGTGTGCTTTCCGATGAGCATAGGCGGTGCCGTAGTGATCCCGACGCTGTTCGATGCGTGGTTGGACCCGCGCTGGCAGACCGGCGCATCGTCCGTGCAGCTCTTGTTGCTGTGTTGCGTGCCGTACGTGACGTATTATGGGTGCACGGCGCTCGTTCTGGCGATGAACCAGCGCCGGGCTGAAGTGATCGTCGCGACGTTGCAGGCGGTTTGCCTGACGCTGGCCGTGGGGCTGACGGCACGAGCGGGGCTGGATGCCGCCTCTCTCTCGATCCTCGGGACGCTGGCGCTGTTGCTGCCTGTTCCGCTGGTGCTGGTGCGACGGTGCTGCGGGGTCGAGATCGGCACCATCGTCGGGCCGCAACTGCCTGCATTCGCATCGGCGGCGCTGATGGGTATTGTCGTCGCCTTGGCGGAAGCGCGGCTGCGGGACAGCGTTTCGAGCGTGACGTTGCTGGTGGCGCTCATCGGCTTCGGCGCGCTGGTCTATGTGGCAGCGATGGCGATCCTGGCACCTGCCCTGGTCCGCGAGCGGCTGGACGGCCTGAGACTGCGCGGTAACCTCGGAGCGGCCGAATGAGACCCGACGTGTGGTGCAGATCGTCGTCGGACAGGCGGTTCGCGTGACAGCGATCCGCCAATTGGCCCGCACCACGCTGCTCACGCTCGGCACGGTCCCGCCCTTGCGGCCGGCGCTGCGGGCAGGCTTTTCGTGGCGGTTTCGCCGGGCGACCAGGACAATGCGCGGTTTCGGCGGTCTCTACCCCGATTTCGCCGCGGCCCGGCGCGACGTGCCGTCCTGCCGCGCCAACGGCTTCGACGACGAGAGCACGGTGGGATTGCTGTTGGACGAGGCGGACACGGTCTTCTCGAGCGACTACGCGATGATGTTTTGGTTCGCCAAGTTCCAGGATGACCTCGACCTTGTCTTCGATTGGGGCGGCTATCTCGGGCGCAGCTATCGGATCTACCGCCGCCTCGTGGGCTTCGACGACCGGCTGCGCTGGGTCATCAATGACGTCCCGGCCGTGGTAAGATTTGGCCGATCCGCCGCAGCGTCGATGTTCGGCGATGCGGTATCGTTCACCGAAAGCTTCGACGCCCTGGAGCAGGCGGACCTGCTGCTGGCCTCCGGCTCCTTCCAGGTCATCGAGGATCCATGGCAGCCCCTGCAGCAGGCTGCGCGCCGACCGCGGCACGTCCTGATCGACAAGATCCCGGCCTATGACCAACCGTCAGCCGTGACCTTGCATAGCGTCGGGACAGCGCTGGTTCCGTACCACCTGTTCAACAAGGAAAGTTTCGTCTCGCGCTTCAGGTCCATGGGGTATGAGCTGATCGATACATGGCTCAACCATAATGTTGATTGCCGAATACCCTTTTATGAAGACCATTCCATTGCCGCTTACAGCGGATTCTATTTTCGTTTTCCTCACTGATGGTGTCCGCCCGCCCGGGAGCGCTTCGGCCCCCCGGTTGGCGGGCTTCGCAGGAGAGGCCCGCATGACAGGACCCGAAGCTTCGCCACCGGATGCGATCCGTGCTGCCGCAAGCGCGTCGGTCCTGCGTCGGTGCGCGTGATCGCAATCGGCGCGTTGATCGCGGTGGCACTTGCCTGCTGGGCGATGGTGCCGCAGCGCCTTTTGCCCGCGCCGGGCGGGCGGTTCGCGGTCGGGGTCCGGACCTGGCCGACGGACGGGATCCCGCAATGCAGGTTGTCCACGAAGCTATGGTATCCGGCGCAGTCCGGTGCGGCAGCGGAGGCGACGCCGCCACGCTACGATGCCGGCGCTCCCCTGTGGTCAACCCGGCATTGGGTGCGGCTCGATGCCGTCGAGAATGCGGCATTGGCGGAAGCGGCGGAGCCTTGGCCGGTGCTGCTGTTCTTCCCCGGCTGGGAGGGAGGGCTGAACGACAACACGGCGCTGGTGCAGGACCTGGCGAGCCGCGGCTTCGTGGTCGTCGCGGTCGGCTACGACGACGGCACATGCGCGGGCCTGCGGCCGGAGGACAGGCCCGTGCTCGACCTCGGTACCGCGTCCGGCTTCGCGCGGACGCAGGCAGTCGCGCAGGCGCGCATGGCGCGGATCGCGCAGGGCGCGACGCGGATCGTCGATGCGGTGGTCGCGCTCGACGGACCGCAGGCGCCAGCCGGTCTGGCGGGACGCCTGGACCTGTCCAGGGTTGCCGCGGTGGGCCACTCGTTCGGTGGCGCGGTCGCCATCGCGCTGTGCGGCCGTGACCGGCGCATATCGGCGGGGGTGAACATCGACGGCTGGATGTTCGGCGCCGGCGATGCGCCAGGATTCGGGCAGTCGCTCTTGGTGGTGGACAGCGGCAACATGCCGGCGCCGCCGGCCGATCTCGAGTCCATGGACCCGGTGCGGCGACATACGGCGATCCTCGAAGTGGCGGATGCGGCCTGGTTGGCATCGGCGGTGAAGTCCGGCCGTGGCGAGCATGTCCCGCTCCCCGGCACCCGGCACGAGTACTTCGCCGATTACCCTTACCTTGGCTGGCGCGCGGTGTTGCGGGGCGGGAGTGGTGGCAACCGGGCGGTCGGCCGCGCGGCCGAGGCGGTGACAGCGTTCCTCACGCGCGTCTGGTCCGACCGGCCCGGCGATGCGGCGCCGGCAGCGGACCCGGAGGCAGAGGCGCCATCCCATCCGGCCCGCCTGCGGGTTTCGCCGTAGCAAGCGCGCCCGACGCATCCGGCCAGCCGGCTTCGCCGGTCCGGTGCCTCAGGCAGCCGAAGCTCGAGCGCCTGCGCAGCCAGGCCTGCTCCGGGGCGGGAGCCTGCTTGCCTCCCCGGTCGTGGCGTCGCGGTCGCGTCGTGGCCATGGCGCACGCACCGGAGGCCATCCGCAGCAGCGGCGGGTCAAGGCAGCGTGTCCTGCGGGTCGCGGTTGCGGATGCGCCAACCTTCGGCGCGGGCGGCAATGGCGCCGACATAGCCCACCGCCGGGACGAAGCTGCGCAGTTGCCAGCACGCGGCTTCCGCCGCCTGGCCTGCGACCGAGAGGAGGCGGGCCGGCTCGCCCGGTGCAAGGGACACGGTGAAGCTGGCCGGCGGCAGGGAGAAGCCCGCGCCGATCGCCTTGAGAAAGGCCTCCTTGCGGGTCCAGGCGTTGAAGAAGGCCTCGCGCCGATGGGTCGGCGCGACCGCCGCCAAGGCCCTCGCCTCCTCGGCCGAGCAGACCTGCGCGGCGAGCTCCGCCACGGCGACCGATCGCAGATGCTCGATGTCGAGGCCGAGATCGAACCGCGTTGCCACGGCGACCGCGGCCAGTCCGCCACTATGGCTCAGGCTGAAATGCGGCGCGCCCGCAACGGCGAGGCTCGGCTTGCCATGCGGTCCCGTCACGAAAGCGATGTCCCGCGGCGACGTCCCGAGAAGGCGGCCGAGGATGACCCGCAGTCCCGCATGCGCCCGCACGAAGGCGATACGATGCCGGTCGTGGACGAAGCGCTGGGCGCGGTCGCGCTCCGCCTGGTCGAGCACGTCCCAGTCGGCCGCGCCGGCCTGCCCGGTCGGCCAGCACCACAGATCGACCACGCCGTCGTCCCCTTCGCGGGGGCCGGCGGCGGTGCCGGCAGGCTGTTCGTCAGCGTCCAGCGGCATGCCTCCCCGGCCGGGGCGGCGAAGCCGGACCGCGTCGCTGCCATGCGGCGCGCCTTCGCTTCGCCCCGCGGCGCGGCGCGGGCGGCACTTCGGCCAGGGTCGCGCGGCGCGCCGGCCGGCGCCCGGCAGGTGGCCGTGGCGGCCGGCCCGGAATGGTCACCCGACGCCCATGCGGCAAGGTGATGACGGCACCACCGGCCGCACTACCATCGCGCGCCCGGGGCGGTTCGCGCACTGCCAGGGAGGGGCCGGTCGAGACGCCGGTCCATCGCCGGCTGGATGGGCCCGGCGCCGGAGACGCGGCGCGGAGGGGGGCATCCTTGGGCGGAAGGCCATGCTCACGCGGCCCCGGGTGGCCGGGTCCGCTTCCTGGGTCAGGATGCCTCGAAGCCTCGGACATGCGGTCTCCCGGGCGGAGCGTGCCGGCTGGCAGGCTCCGTCCGGGATCGTCTCGAGTCAATATCGTCCGGGCTCAGTAGGCTCCGATGTTCACCAGCTTTCCCGCCGGCGAGAACGGGGTTCGCCGACCGACGCCGATGACCGGGCTGGTGGCGGAGGGCACGAAGTTGCCTCCCGCCGGGTTGCCGAGTTCAGGATCGACCCCGATCAGGTTGATGCCGGGGTCGACATGGGACGCAGGCGTCGAGACGACCGACGCGCCGAAGGCAAGATTGTTCTTCCAGATCCCGGAATCCTCGAACTTGCCGTTCACCGGGTAGGACATGATCGGCCGGTTCGTGCCGAGCGGGCCGGCCTCCCGGACGGAGATCGCAAGATTATTGTACCACACGACATTCTCGCTGCCGCCGTTGCTGAGATCCCCGCGTGCCGTTCCGGGATTCAGCGGATCACGATAGTTGTTATATACCGTATTGTTATAGACGAAAACGTTCTTGCTCAGGAACACATGGATCCCGCTGCCGCCGTTGCTGTGGCTCAGGTTGCCCAGGACGAGGATCTTGCCGGGATAGGGCGTTCCGCAGGTCGGGCATTCGAAGCTGCCGAGCGTCGTGTCGATGATGATGCCATTGCCATCCGTGTGCGGTGCCGGGATGGCAGGCCCTTCCCCGTTATTGTGGGAGATGTTGTAGGCGATCGTGATGCCGAACGTCACGACGTCCGCCGCCGTCGGCTGGTAGGTCTCGGCCGCCAGGGCCTTCGGCTGCCAGACGTTGATGCCGGAGGTCTGCCACTGGTTGGTGCCTGAGGTATTGTAGACGACGTTGTGGATCCAGGCCACGAAGTCCGCCGTGCAGGTCGACAGGCCAGACCCGCCGACGTCGTGGATGACGTTGTTCAAGGCCATGAAATGGTGGGCAATGTTGAATGGCTGGCCGCCGTTCGCGCAGCCATCGATCCCATGCCCGCTGGTCAACCCGGCGCCGTCGATCTCGAACCCGTCGAATATGACGTAGGGCGCCCACAGCATGATCATGTCGCCATTGGCGGTGTCCATGATGCCGTCCGCCGCAACGATGCGCGCCGCCTGCGGCACAATCGAGCGATAGACCACGTATCCGGTCGGCGTGTTGCTGTTCCCGCCATGCGCGACGATCATGCTTTTCGAGAACTTGTAGGTGCCCGGGGCGACGTTGATGCATTCGCCCGCGACCGGGGTGTTCGGCCACCCGTTATCCGCGTTCTGGATGGTCGCCCAGGGCAGTTCGGCGGTGCCGGGATTGGCATCATTGCCATGCGTCGCATCGACATACCGGTTGACGACGCATTCATAGGGTGGCTTGGCCGACAATGCCGGGCTCAGGCCGGGCGTCTCGACATGGCTGGGTGTTGCCAAACCATAGGCCGTCTGTGCTGCGACCGCCTCCATGCTTCTCAGCGGAAAGGTGATGGTCAGAAACGACAATACGGCCAAACTAGACAGTATAGATTGTCTCATGACCCGCATTTTCACGCCTCCGGAAATGCCGAGTTGCATGTCGAGCAAACGCGTATGCTCGTTGGTTTGGACGCAAGTTCGGGTTGCATGCGCCTCAGGCCGAAGACGCGGCAGAGCCAGACGGCGTGGCGGATGATCGCGGCCGGGAAGCGGTCACTGGAGAGGTTATGGGCTCGGACGTCATCCCGCCATCCTGGCCCGTCGCCGTCAGCAGAGCCAGGAATAAGCTCGACTTTGGCCATTTTGCGGGGCTGAGGCGGCGGAACGGGTGAGCGGCTAAGCTTGGACGCGTCGGCCAAAGGACAGTTGCCATGCCAGGCCTGCCGGCCCGCTTCGCCACGGTGATCCTATGCTTCGCGCCGCTCTTCCAGCAACGGGGTTGGCGGCATGCCGAGGTGTTGCTGATCGGGGCCGTCCTGGCGCCCGGCCGGCGC
>NZ_JAUTWS010000510.1 GCF_030657435.1 Paracraurococcus lichenis
GCACAGCCGCATGTTGTGGGCTCGCTTCGTCGCCCAGCAGGACCTCGCCACGGTGCTGCGCTGTCATGTCGCTGCCTTCGAGGTCCTCGGCGGCGTGCCGGAGCAGATCCTCTACGACCGGATGAAAACCGCTGTCCTCGGCGAGGTGGACGAGCGCGGCATCGTCTACAACGACAAGCTGCTGGCGCTGGCCGCGCACTACGGCTTCATGCCCAAGGCCTGCCGGCCCTACCGGGCCAAGACCAAGGGCAAGGTGGAGAGGCCTTTCCGCTATGTCCGAGAGGACTTCTTCCTCGCCCGCAGCTTCCGTAACCTCGATGACCTGAACGCCCAGTTCAGCCAGTGGCTCGATCAGGTCGCCAACCGTCGCCTGCATGGTACGACCGGGCGGATTGTA
>NZ_JAUTWS010000511.1 GCF_030657435.1 Paracraurococcus lichenis
TTATATCCGGAGCGGCCGCTTCGACACGACTGCAGCACAGCCCCTGGCACGCTGCGGCTACCGTGACTATGCAGCCGTGACGGAGATGTTCGAAGCCTTGCGCCCGACGGCCGCGGCACATACCAACCAGGTCAGCCGGATCGGTGAGGCAGGCCGGGATGGTGTCGCGGTAGTCCGGAATTCAAAGTACGGAATGCCCAGGTTGCCGGCATTCGTGTGCCGGCGCCGCAGCGGTGGAACAGGGTCATTAGGCATGGGACGGCGACGTGGCCTGCCATTTCGTTGCAAAGTACCTCTCGCGGCGAGCCGCTACCGCAGTCGTGGATCACCATCTTATCATCAGCGCCCCGAGCCGAAGCAGATCCGGCTGCAGCCTGGGCCGGGTGATCGAGATGGT
>NZ_JAUTWS010000512.1 GCF_030657435.1 Paracraurococcus lichenis
TCAGCGGTCCGCAACCTGCACCGCGTCCGGCGCACCGCGCCGGGCGCCGTCGGCGCAAGCGCCCGCGCGGTCGCGGGCGATCACCTCGACGCCGGGGTTCGCCTGCAGCCATGCCGCCAGGGTGTCCGCCTGCCGGTCAGCCAACAGGTCGATGACGCGGTTGCGTTCGAGATCGACCAGCACCGTCCCGTAACGATAGCCTCGACGCCAGGCCCAGTCGTCGACCGCCAGCACCCGTGGCGGCGGAAAGGCGGGCGCAGACGAGCTCCCCTGGCGCACCAGGCGCAGCAAGGTGGAGGGACTGACCGGCATCGCCAGCATGGCGGCCAGCGGCGCGCCGGCACCGCCGCCCAGGGCGAGGCCGATCTGCCGTTGCTGCTCGCCCAGCCGGCAG
>NZ_JAUTWS010000513.1 GCF_030657435.1 Paracraurococcus lichenis
GTATCCACACGGCGAGGACCGCGGATAGCCGAGCGTAGCGGCGTGGCGGTGTTCATCCCCTCTGATCTAAGCTGAGCTCCGTGAGGCACTCGATGCCGCGTTCGGTGAACCCTAGGGTAGCGCGATCGGCGGTGTCATAGATCCAAAGACAGCCGTCCTCGGGGCCGAGCTGGCAGGCGAGCTCCTCAATCTACTTCTCGTTCTCACCGGGCAGCTCGGCGGAACGGGCGAGGGTAAACACGCAGCTCGGGGCGGCCAGGGTCAGGCGGCCTCGGCAGCAGCGGCGTCCTCACGGGCCTTGCGCCAGTTCCACGGCAGCAGTTCGTGCAGGCGCGAGGCTGGCAGGTCGGCGATGCGGGCCAGGACGTCAGCGAGCCAGGCGCGCGGGTCGACA
>NZ_JAUTWS010000514.1 GCF_030657435.1 Paracraurococcus lichenis
AAGGCGAAGAGGGAACGACGGCGGCCGGATCCGTTCGCCAAGGTGACGGCGCAGCTGCACGCGTGGTTCTGTGCCTCGCCCTGGCTGACGGCGCGGGAGTTGCTGGCGCGCCTGCAGGCGGAAATACCGGACAGCTACCCGGAGGCGTTGCTGCGGACCCTGCAGCGGCGGCTGAAGCAATGGCGGGGGGATGCGGCCCGGCAGCTGGTGTTCGGGGCCGGATCTGAGGCCACGGCCGGGAGCGGTGGTGAGGCAACGGGAGCGCCGGTCGCGGCAACGGGTGTAGCCGATGAGGCAACGGGCATGACAGGGTGAGGCAGCAGCGGCGCCTCGGGAGCAAGTTCGTGAGGCAACGGGCTCCGGCTCGGGAGCATCCTCAGATGAGGCAATACG
>NZ_JAUTWS010000515.1 GCF_030657435.1 Paracraurococcus lichenis
CCAGGCGACGTTCCGCTCACTGTTCGGCGCGGTGCCGGTCCGGGTCCGGCGGCTGTTGGCCTGCCCCTGCCATGGTCCGGGCGAGCCGAAGAGCTTCGCGGCCCTGGAGCTCGGCGGGGGTACCGTCGCGCCCGAACTCGCCTGCGTCACCGCTCGGTATGCGGCGCTGGCGCCGTTCGGCAAGGTCGTGGCACTCCTGTCCGAGTTGCTTCCGATCGGCGGGGCGGCGAACGCCGGCACGGTGCGGAACCGGACGCAGCGGGTCGGCCAGGAGGTGGTGCAGCTGCCCATGGCTGCGGCCGTGACGCAGCCCAAAGGGCGGCCGGGCGGCGCGGTCGTGGTTGGGCTGGATGGCGGCTACGTGCGCAGCCGGCATCCGGAGGAGGGGCGT
>NZ_JAUTWS010000516.1 GCF_030657435.1 Paracraurococcus lichenis
GGCTTGACCTTACCCACATCATGTTTCGCTCCTGCGTCGTGCCAGCTCGGCGCCGAGCAGCATCAGGACCAGGCGCTGAGCGCCGAGCCACAGTGTCTGCCATCCAGGCTCGCCGTCGCCACGACGGGCCAGAAAGCCGCCCAGGCGGGCAACACCGCGGTGAAAGCCGCGCCGCGTGACGAGCTCTTCGCGCGGCACGGCGAGAGCGCTGGCCAGCAGCGCAATGGTGGCGGGATCCTCGTCGGCCGGTGCATCGGGATCACGCCTCGCCTCAGCGCGGAGTTGCAGCAGGCGAACCGAGACGACGGCAAGGAACCCGAGCAGCGGCAGGAAGCGCTCACTGTCGCGCACCTGGCGCGCCTCGACCCGGCAGCCGGTCTTGAGTGCTTTA
>NZ_JAUTWS010000517.1 GCF_030657435.1 Paracraurococcus lichenis
GTCCTTCGGACGCTCGGGCTGCGGGATGTAGCTGTCCACCGCCCGCATCAGCTCGAGGATCGCCTGCTCGCCGATCTCGGGCGTCTTGTCCTCGAGGGCCGCCACCGCCGAGCCCTTGATGATCGGGATGTCGTCGCCCGGGAACTGGTAGCTGGAGAGCAGCTCGCGCACCTCCATCTCCACCAGCTCGACCAGGTCGGGGTCGGCCAGGTCCATCTTGTTCAGGAACACCACCAGCGCCGGCACGCCCACCTGCCGCGCCAGCAGGATGTGCTCACGCGTCTGCGGCATCGGCCCGTCGGCCGCCGAGACCACCAGGATCGCGCCGTCCATCTGCGCCGCGCCCGTGATCATGTTCTTCACGTAGTCGGCGTGGCCGGGGCAGTCCACA
>NZ_JAUTWS010000518.1 GCF_030657435.1 Paracraurococcus lichenis
CGTCGACTGCCCTGGCCACGCCGACTACGTGAAGAACATGATCACGGGTGCGGCGCAGATGGACGGCGCGATCCTGGTGGTCTCGGCGGCCGACGGCCCGATGCCGCAGACGCGCGAGCACATCCTGCTGGCGCGGCAGGTGGGCGTGCCGGCGCTGGTGGTGTTCCTGAACAAGATGGACCTGGCCGATCCGGACCTGGTCGAGCTGGTGGAGATGGAGGTGCGCGAGCTGCTCTCCAGCTACCAGTTCCCGGGCGACGACATCCCGATCATCAAGGGCTCGGCGGTGGCCGCGCTCGAGGACAAGACGCCCGAGATCGGCGAGCAGGCAATCCTCGAGCTGATGCGGGCGGTGGACAGCTACATCCCGCAGCCCGAGCGTCCGAAGGAT
>NZ_JAUTWS010000519.1 GCF_030657435.1 Paracraurococcus lichenis
GAGCTGCGCTTGACCCGCGTCAGGATGACAACGGCCGCCTCATACAGGAGAGTGCGGGCAAGGACGTCGCCACATTTCGAGACCCTGCCGCTGCGGTCGGTGTCACCCGACTGATACTTCCTGGGCGTCAATCCCATGTGGGCGCCGACTGAGCGTGACCTCGTAAAGCGTGCTGGGTCCTCAACCATGCTGACATAGGACAGGACGGACACGACCCCAATGCCGGGCACGCTCATCAATAGGCGGCACGTCGGGCTTGCTCTCGCCAGTGCCCGTATCGCCTTGTCAAAAGCTGCGATCTGCGAACGCACCCCTCGCCATGCTGCCAGCATGGGCTGAACAATCGGTGCCAGGTCCTCCCGCTCGGCAAGCAAGGCTTCGACGCGACGA
>NZ_JAUTWS010000052.1 GCF_030657435.1 Paracraurococcus lichenis
ATCCCACGGCTTCGCATGCTCTCGCCGACATAGAGCGGCTTGCCAGTTGGAAGATTCATTTCGATTTCCCGTCACATGCGGTTCCCTTTAGCAGGATCTGCCCGCCTTGACGGTGCCCCTGATACTTCCGATGAAGGCGCCGAGACACCTGTCCATGCCGCGCGATGGAGCATGACGCATTGAAAAACTCGTCGCAGCGCAATCCGGTGCCGGCGCTCGTGCTTGAGGCCCGTCTTGCCCAAGCTGCTGAAGCTCTGCGACAGGACCGGTTCAAGGAGGCGGTAGAACTGCTCAAAACTGTGGTTCGCCAGGAGCCGCGGCCCGAGTGGCAGCGGCTTCTCGTCACGGCCTATCGAGGCCGCGCACGTGCGCTGGCGGCCAAGGGGATGTTCAAGGAAGCCGCCATTGTGCTGGAGAACACCGCATCCGCAGATGGAACGCTAGGAGACCCTCTTCTCTACCTGAAATGCCTGATCCACAACGGCCAACAGTCGAAAGCAGCAGTGCACGCGCTCTTGTATGTCGGCCAGCCCACGGCCGTGCCGGAGGACCAGCGCGATGCTCTGGAGGATCTGACGGCCGCACTGATGATGGCGACGCCACCGCATCCCGACCTCATTCGGTCGGGCTCATCCGAGCGCACTCGTTGGCTCGAAGTCGCCGCTGCCTCTCGCCGAGCCTTAGAGACATGGGCGCATGGCGCTCCGGCCGAGGAGGTGGAGCTGCATTTAAGCCGAATCTCTCTACGCTCGGCGTTTCGGCCGGTTCGGCTGCTGCTCAAAGCCATACTGGGCGGACCACAGGAGGCGAATCGCTCAAGGCAGCTGTTGCAAGGGATTGCCCGGACCTCTGCTTTTGCCGGCCTGCGGGACGCCACTGAGGCAGCAATTGGCGAGGCGATAGATGCAAGGGCATGGGACCGACTGACGCCGGCACAGCAGGCCTTTGCCGCAGAGCTGCGCGGACTATCTGGCCCGGCGGCGCAGTTCCTGACCGGCTCGGCAGAGGCGGAGCGCGGCGGTGCTGGGCCGCTGTTTTCCTTTCTCCTGAGACAGAGCAGCCTGCCGCAAACAGAGGTCCGGAGCGCCTGCCTCAATCTGTTGCCGCAGCTTCCTGACCGCTTGCCGCAATTTGAGAAGACCTTTGGGCCTCTGACAGCTCTGGAGCGTCAGCGTGTCCATGCCCTGGCGGCCGAGGCCCGCGGCGAATGGCGCAAGGCCGAGACGTTTTGGAACCGAGCCATCGATGCAATCCGAGATGAAGACCCGCGAGCAAGCCTGATGCGGGGCGTGATTCTGCGCCACCTTGCCGACCTTGCTGCGAAGCACCTGGAGATTGAGGGCGTTCCCGAAGACTCCTACGATGATCCGGCCACCACCTATCTGGAGCGCAGCTGCAAGGCAGACCCGGACTATGTGCCCGCCGTTCTCGCGCTGATGGAGCGCTACCGATCAGAGGCGCGAGACAAGGACTGGCACCAATTAGCTGAAGGGGCGGCGCAGCGTTTTCCGGATAATAGGTCAGTTCTGCAGCAAGCGACCGAAGCTGCGGTAGCGCGCAAGGCGTATCGCAAGGCCACTGGCTATGCTCGACGCTTGCTGGCCATCGACCCAATCAATGCCGGTGTGCGCCGTCACATGATTCGACTCCAGATTGCGCACGCCCGTAAGCAGATCCGCGCAAAGCGTCCTGACTTGGCCATCAAGGATCTCAGGACAGCAGCCGAGTGGGAGCGACCGGAAGCTCCAGACGCGTTGCTATGGATTGCGCAGGGGTTGGCCGGGCTACAGGGCGGCGAGGGACAGCCGGCCGAGGCGCGACTACGCGACGGTGTAGCGCGCACCGGCGGCGGCGTGCCTGGTTGGTTCCGGGCAGTCCTTGAGGCTGAGCTGATGCGGGTCGAAAGCGTGCATACTGGCAAGTTGCGCCAGGAGCTCGCCGCGGTGCGGGAAACGTCGCCGTCCCGAGAGGACATCATGGCCGTTGTTGCAGACCTTGGGCAACCCGAAGCTGCCGAGAACACGAAGATCGTGGCCAGCCTACTGCTGGGCTTGCGCGCCTGGTTCGAACGCGGTGCCAGGATCGACTGGCGGTCAGACGAGTTCCAGGCTCTGGCCGAGGTCTTTGCTCGCTTCGCTGCCTATGACCTGCTGGCAACCTACGCGCGTACCGCCCTGCGACGCTCGCCCACAAATTCCACTTAGCCAATCGTATTGAGCGTTTCCTGAGTGGAGGACTCCAGAACCGGCCAGCCCGGCGGCGCCGGCGCAGCGAACCGATGGAGACGTTTGATGCAGAGGCGATTGTGACATTGGCTGAGACCCTGATGCAAGGCATGCCGAAAGGCGCAGCCGATGGTCTACGCTCCATGGTCAGAGAGTTTGGGCAGGAGGCCGCCGTCATGTTTCTGGAAGAGCAGTTCCGTGACACTGCCTTCGGACCGCCGATGCCAGAGCCACTATTGCGAGCACTGGCCGAGACGGTGGTGGCACGCACGATGGCTGGCGCCGCACCACCGCGGCACCGCCCTCAGCATCGCGGGCGCGCATGAGTCACGATCCGTTCAGCGTCCTCGGCGTAGCTGAGGATACGAGTGATGTGGAGATCCGTCGTCGTTACCTGGCGCTCGTGCGTGAGCATTCGCCCGACCGCGCGCCAGAAGAGTTCCAGAAGCTCCGCGCCGCCTATGAGGCGCTCAGCGACGAACGAAAGCGGCTCGCGGCAATGCTGCTGCGGACCAACGAGGCGGCATTGACACGTCTTCGCTTGGCGGCCCTGCAGACCGCGCCGTCGACCTTGGCGCACGCGTCTGTCAAGACGACGCGGGCGGTCCTGACCGAGGGGGTGCAGCGTGCCGTCGCGGATCAGAACCTTTCTGCAAGGGACCGGGATCACGGTGAACGATAGCCACAAGCGGGCGCTGCTTGAACGCTTCAGTGCGTGGCTTGACGCGGCGGAGGCCGGGTCAGAGCCAATTGCGGAACAAGAACAGACAGCTGATCTATTCTCATTGTTTGTCGAGCTCGCCGGGCTGCGAACGGAAGTGCGGACCGAGGCACGGCTGGTCAAGGAGGCATTGGATCAGTTCCGCAGTGCCTTCGACACCCTGCAGGTGAGCCATGCCACGGCACAGCGTGAGCTGGACCGGACCCGCGAGGAGGCGCGAGAAATGCGCCGCGCCACGCTGCGACCGCTGCTGCTCGACGTCATCGATCTCCGAGACCGCCTCGTCGCGGCCCTGGCGATGTCAGGCGACCAACTGCCCCATTGGCCCGAACGGCTTTGGCGCCGCCAGGCCGTGCAGGGGCAGGCTTGGCAGGAAGGCCTGCGTCTCACCTTGCAACGTCTGGATCAGGTTCTGCGAGACCGTGGCGTTGAAGCAATACAGTCACTCGGTCGGTCGATGGATCCGCGGCTTGCGCGAGCCGTCGGTACCGTACCGGACCACAGGGCGCCCGCGGGCACCGTGGTCGAGGAGATACGCGCTGGCTTTGTCTGGGAGGGCGCAGTGCTACGCACGGCCGAGGTCATCGTGAGCCGGCCCACGGCAAACGAGGAAGCAGCGTCATGACGGAAGAGATTGTAGGCATCGATCTCGGCACTACGAACTCGGAGATTGCGCTCTATCGCGATGGTCGACCGGCGGTACTCGGCGACGAACAGGGAAAGCTCATCCTCCCCTCAGTAGTCGGGCTTTCCGAGAGCGGCGAGTTGCTGGTCGGCGAGGCGGCGCGCAATCAGTTCCTGCTCTATCCCGAGCGGACGATCCGTTCAATCAAGCGGCGCATGGGAAGCGAGGAGCGGGTTCGGCTGGGCGAACGCGAGTATACGCCGCAGGAAGTCTCGGCCATCATCCTGTCTCGCCTCAAGGAGATCGCCGAGCAACGGCTCGGTCGAGCAATTCGGCGGGCAGTGATCACAGTTCCCGCTTACTTTTCCGATGCCCAACGGCAGGCGACGCGCGAGGCGGGCGAGATTGCCGGACTGGAGGTGGCGCGCATTATAAACGAGCCGACCGCCGCCGCGCTCGTCTATGAGGCAGGACAGCATCAGGGTAAGCGCATTCTCGTCTACGATCTCGGCGGCGGAACCTTCGACGTCTCAGTCGTGCGGATCGAGGACGGCGTGGTGGAGGTGATCTCCAGCCATGGCAACAACCATCTCGGCGGTGACGACTTCGACCACAAACTCGTCGAGCACGTGCTTGAGCACCTCAAGCTCAAGCATGACGTGGACGTCTCCGATCAGCCGCGAGCAATGGCGCGCATCCAACGCGCTGCGGAGGAGGCCAAAAAGCGACTGTCCGACCACGCGTTTACCCGGATCTCTGAAGAATACATTGCTGAGCGGAGCGGGACGCCGGTCCATCTTGATCTGGAACTGAGCCGGTCCGATTACGAGGACATGATCACGCCGTTCATCGAGGAGACGCTCGGCGCGGTACACATCGCGCTTGAAGCGGCGGGGCTGGCCTCGTCGCAAGTAGACGAGATCCTGCTGGTCGGCGGCGCGACTCAAGGATCCCCTCATTTTAATCCTGGCAAATCAGCACGTTAGCCATCATGCGTTCAGAGGTCGAAGAAGGGCCGTCGCCACCAAATCGATTATCTCACGGTGAAGCCGCGCTGCTGAAAGAACAGAATCAGCTTGAGCAAGTTGAAGCAGGTGGCCGGTAAGCAAAAAGCAGTATAGAATGAGGGGATCCCTGAGGCGGCGCGACCCGCACGCCCTTGGTGCGGAGGCGACTTGCCGAGGTGTTCGCCATGGATCCCCGGGGTGAGGTTGATCCAGATCTATGCGTAGCTATGGGAGCGGCAATCCAGGGCGCTGCGATAACCGGGACGGATGTTTCCGCGGTTCTGGTGGATGTCACACCCTACACCTTCGGCACCAGTGCAATTGGTGAGCTGGACGGTGAACTCTATCCATACACTTTCGTGCCGATTATTGGCAAGAACACACCCATCCCAGTACGGCGCAGCGAGGTAGTCTTCACAATCCATGATCAACAGCAGAGTGTCGAGCTGCGGATCTTCCAGGGCGAGAACCAAGACGCGCTGGAGAACGTACAGATTGGCGAATTCCAGGTTACCGACCTGAGCAAAGCACCGGCGGGCAACCCCGTCATCGTCGAGCTCGCGCTCGACCGCGATGGTATTCTGCAGGTTACGGCGCGCGAAAAGATCACCGGCCTTGAGCGCCGGATCATAATCAACAATGCAATATCGCGCTACGACGACGCTCAGCTCGAGGCGGCCAGGCAGAAGGTGGGTGCGCTGTTCGCTGAACAGACAAAAGCCGGCGGGGGCGGCGCAACCTCCGACACCGAGCTCGAGTTCCTGTTGGCTAGGGCACGGGCGAAGCTGGACGAAGCGGGAGAGGAAGACCGGACCGAGATCATCGATCTGATCGAGGCAATCCATGCCGCCCGCAGCGACGGTGATGGTACCCGCCTGGAGACCGCACGAGGTCAGTTGCAAGATCTGCTGTTTTATCTTAAGACCTGATTGATGGAGCGATGCCCGCTATGCCGTGCCATGCTGAATGGTTCAGAAACCTGCCGACGCTGTCGGGCAGAACTGCATTTGGCGCAGCGCGTGATGCGCGAAGGCCAAATGCTGGTCGGGGCAGCGATCGACCGGCTCATGAAGGATGATACTGAGACCGCCTCGCGGCTGTTGCAGCGCGCTCTGATGTTGCGCGGAACACCAGAAGCGCAGCACTTGTGGCAGCTTGTGAGCTCGAAAATTCGAGGCACTGATACCGAACTACCTTAGCAGCTCCTCGATGCGGTCACGTTTCGCGATCCCGATCCGAGCAGCGTTCTATGCTCGGGCGTCCTCCGAAAGGGATTGTCAACTTGGCGAACGCACATCGGAATGAGCGCCGGATTATGTCGCCCTCAGCGCTGGAGGCGGCAAAAAGGCTGCGTTCACCCTCCGTGGCGGCGACGCATCGTTGCGAATTTTTGTTCCGAGACGGCACGGGTTGACAATGCCCCTGTCCTACATGACGGACCACCGTTCGGTCAGAAAGATCGTAGAGGCCGGGATCGGCGTGAACCACACGACCGTCTGGCGCTGGCGTCACCGCTTCCTCAAGGCTGCCGCGCAGGACAATACGGCAACCCTCTCTGGGGTGATCGAGGCCGATGAGACGTTCTTCGTGCGCTCCTGCAAGGGGCACCGAGGATGGGTGAAGGGCAGGCCACCCGAGCCCCGCGCCGCGCGCCCGCGTGCCTGGGGCACCACCAAGCGAGGCCTCTCGGATGAGCAGGTGCCGGTGCTGACCGCCCTGGACAATGCGGGCGGGGTTTACGAAGCGATCCTGCCATCGCTGACAGCGATCGAGACGACGCTGGACGGCCGGATCGCACCAGGGTCGGTGGTCTGCTCCGACGGCACGGCGGCCTATGTGAAGGCAGCGGTGAAAGCGGGCGCCGAGCATCGCCGAGTGGTGGTGCCGACCACCACGCCTGTGACGGTGAAGGTCGCTCCGCTGCCAACCAAGCGGCGGCAAAAGGGTCGCCTCGGGCTTGGGCGGGTGAACGCGCATCACGGCCAGATCAAAGCGCTGGTGAACGGGCGCTGCCGTGGCGTGGCGACCCGGTATCTCGGCAACTACCTCGGCTGGCACCGGGCGATGCTGCACGAAGGCTTCACCGGAAAGGCGCTGCTGGATCGGGCGCTGGCGTAGTTCGGCGGGCAGCCTGCCGTGGCCGCCCAACACCCAAGTCGAACTGCGCATAAAATAATCGACTGGAGCAAGACCACCGGGGCGTCAAAGGGCGCACGCGATGTATGCGGGGCTTCAAGAGCTTCGCGTCAGCAGAGCGGTTCTGTCGAAGCTACGACGAGCTCCGCAACTTACTCCGCCCCTGCACTCGCCACAACCAATACGTCTCTGCCCGCCGCCGTCGCCTGCTTCACCTCCGTCGCGCTACCAGTATGCTCGCCATTCTCGAAGCGGCGTAAGCTGACTGTAGCTTTCGCGTCACGTCGTCGGGTCTGGCACGAGTTCTGACAAAACCCGTCGCCGAGCTGTTCCAGGTCGCCGCCTGATCAGGCTCTGTCGCGGCCGTTCACGACCGCCCACGGCTCGTCGCAGACTTTGCAACACAACCGACGCACCGGCCCCCCGCTTGACCCCGCAAGGCCGACCGGGGAAACTCGGCGGCTCGACGGGGGATAGCAGGATGGCGCTGCGCGTCCGGCTTTGCGGGGAGGGCTGAGCGCATGGCCTGGCGCATCGGCGTCGACATCGGCGGCACCTTCACCGACGTCGCCATGGTGGAGGAGGCGACCGGCCGCATCGCGGTCGCCAAGCTGCTGACCACGCCGCCGGATTTCGGCCAGGGCGTGCTGGACGGGCTGCGGCAGGGCATGGCGGCGAACGGCATCGCGGCGGACGCGGTCACACTGCTCTCCCACGCCACCACCGTCGTCACCAATGCGCTCCTGGAGCACAGGGGGGCGACCGCCGCCTTCGTCTCGACGCGCGGCTTCCGCGACATCCTGGAACTGCGCCGCAGCGCCCGCGCCGATCTCTACGACCTGTTCCAGGACGGGCCGAGCGTACTGATCCCGCGCCGCCGCCGCTTCGAGATCACGGAACGGATCGACGCCCAGGGGCAGGTGGTGACGCCGCTGGCCGAGGCGGAGGTGCCGGCGCTGGTCGAGGCGATCCGCGCCTCCGGTGCCGAGACGGTCGGCGTCTCCCTGCTGTTCTCCTTCCTGAACGACGCGCATGAACGGCGCCTCGGCGAGATGCTGCGGGCGGCATTTCCGGGCCTGCGGGTCTTCCTCTCCTGCGAGGTCCTGCCGGAGATCCGGGAATACGAGCGCGCCAGCACTACCGCGGTCTGCGCCTATGTCGGCCCGCTGCTGGAAGGCTATCTCGCGCGGCTGCAGGCGGCGACCGGCGCGCTCGGCCTGCCGCCGCTGCATGTCATGGGCAGTGGCGGCGGCGTGCTGGACGTGGCGGAATGCCTGCGCATGCCGGCCGCCATCGTGGAGAGCGGGCCGGCCGCCGGCGTGGTCGCCGCCGCGCTGGTCGGCCGGCAGCTCGGCCTGCCCAACATCCTGTCCTTCGACATGGGCGGCACCACCGCCAAGGCCAGCATCATCGCGGATGGCGAGGTCACGGTCACGGCGGACTACGAGGTGGGCGGCGGGGTCAACGGCAAGCGCTTCATCGCCGGCACCGGCCACCCCATCCGCGTGCCGGTGGTGGACCTGGCGGAGGTGAGCGCGGGCGGCGGCAGCATCGCCTGGGTGGACCCGGGCGGCGCGTTGAAGGTCGGCCCGCACAGCGCCGGCGCCATGCCGGGCCCGGCCGCCTATGGCCGCGGCGGCACGTGGCCGACGGTGACGGATGCCGACATCCTGCTCGGCTATCTCGACGGCGGCGCGCTGCTGGATGGCCGCCTGGCGCTGGACCGCGCGGCGGCGGAGCGCGCGGTGGCCATGCATGTCGCCGGACCGCTGGGTCTGACGGTGCAGGCGGCGGCATCGCGCATCGTCGAGGTGGTGAATGCCAACATGTGCGATGCGCTGCGCATCGTCTCGATCGAGCGCGGCCACGACCCGCGCGAGTTCAGCCTGATGACATTCGGGGGCGCCGGCCCCGTCCATGCCGCGTTCCTTGCGGAGGAGCTGCAGGTGCCGGAGGTGGTGGTGCCGCCCGCGCCCGGCGCTTTCTCGGCCCTCGGCCTGGTCGCGACCGACCTGCGGCGCGACTTCGCGCGCACGCTCTATGCTCCGCTGGACACGGTGCCGCCCGGCCGCGTCGCCGATGCGGTCGCGGCGATGGAGGCGGAGGGGCTGGCCATGCTGGACGCCGCCGGCGTGGCGGCGGAACGCCGCGTGCTGATCCGCCAAGCCGATTGCCGATATGGCCGGCAGGCCTACGAGCTGACGGTGCCGATGCAGGACGGGCCAGTGACGGCCAGGACGCTGCGCGCCCTGGCCGCCGCCTTTTACGCAAAGCACGCCCAGACCTATGGCCATGCGAACGAGACGGAGGCGGTGCAGATGGTGAACCTGCGCCTCACCGCGCTCGGCCGGCAACCGGGGCTGGCGCTGGCGCAGGCCTCGCGCCCCGGCGCAGCGCGCGAAGGCCGGCGCACCGCCTGGTTCGACGGCGCCCCGCACCCCACGCGCATCCTGTGGCGCGAAGGGCTCGCGCCCGGCGCCGCCATCGCCGGCCCGGCGGTGATCGAGGCGCTGGACAGCACCACCGTCGTTCCGCCGGGCTGGGCCGCCCGGGTCGCGGAGCACGGCATGCTGCGCCTGCGGCGGGAGGGCTGACGCCATGGCGCATCCCGCCCTGCACGGCATCGATCCCGCCCGCTTCGAGGTGGTGAAGAACGCCCTCCTCTCGGCGGCCGAGGAGATGAAGATCGTCCTTGCCAAGACCGCCTATTCGCCGCTGCTGAAGGTGGCCGGCGACTATTCCTGCGGCATCTTCAACGCGCGCGGGGAGATGGTGGCGCAGGGGCCGGACCTCCCGATCCATCTCGGGTCCATGCCCGATGCCGTCGGCAGCGTGGCCCGCGCCTTCCCCGATGTCGCGCCGGGTGATGTCTTCATCCACAACGATCCCTATCGCGGCGGATCGCACCTGCCGGACGTGAACGTGGTGATGCCGGCCTTCCACGAGGGGCGGCTGCTGGGCTTCGGCTGCGTCCGCGCGCATTGGCCCGACATCGGCAGCGCGACGCCCGGCAGCTACGGCGCGGTGACGGAGATCTATGGCGAGGGCCTGCGCCTGCCGCCGGTGCGCCTGTACCGCAATGGGGCGCCGGACCCGGCGGTGGAGGCCATCATCCTGGCCAATGTCCGCACCCCGGCGGAGCGGCTGGGCGATATCCGCGCCCAGGTCGCGGCCAACCGCCGCGCGGTGGAGCGCATGCTGGGCCTCGCCCGCAGATACGGCACGGACGCGCTGCTGCGCATCATGGACGCCGTGCTGGACTATTCCGAGGCCATGATGCGCCAGGCCCTGGCCGCCCTGCCCGACGGCGAGGCGGGGTTCGAGGACATCATCGACGGCGACGGCGTGATCGAGCAGGGCGACATGGCGGACCGGACCTTCCGGCTAGAACTGGCGCTGTGCAAGCGCGGCGACACGATCACCGCCGATTTCGCGGGCTCCGACCCTGCGGTGCCGGGGCCGATGAATGCGCCGCTCAGCGTCACCGCCTCCGGCGTCTATGCCGCGCTGAAGATGATCCTGGACCCGAACAGCCTGATCCCGCCCAACAGCGGCTGCTGGAGGCCGGTGACGGTCACGGCGCCGCCGGGCAGCGTGGTGAACGCGCAGGAACCCTCCCCCGTCGTCTATGCCAACCACGAGATGTCGCACCGCGTCTCGGAGATGGTCTTCGCCGCCATGCACGCCATCACGCCGGACCGCGTTCTGGCGGGTTCCCAGGGCACCAGCGGCATCACCACCTTCGGCGGCCTCGACTACCGGACCGGCCAGCGCTTCGTGAGCTACGAGAGCACCAAGGGCGGCTTCGGGGCACGCCCGGTGAAGGACGGGATCAACGCCGTCTCCGCCGTGATCAGCAACATGCTGAACACGCCTATCGAGGTGCTGGAGATGAGCGCGCCGCTGCGCGTCGAAGAATACGCCCTGGTGCCGGACAGCGGCGGCGCCGGCACCTTCCGGGGCGGGCTCGGCGTGCGGCGGTCCTGGCGCGTGCTGGGGCATGAGCTGCGCGGCGCCATGTGCTTCGAGCGCGCGGTGACGCCACCCTTCGGCCAGGCCGGCGGCCGGCCCGGCAGCAACGCGCGGTTGTGGATCGCCCTGGCGGACGGCACGCGCCGCCCGCTGCCCGGCAAGGGCGCCTTCACTGCCCCGGCCGGATCGGTGGTGACGGTGGAGGCGCCGGGGTCGGGCGGCTTCGGCCCGCCCGCCGGCCGCGACTCCCAGGCGCTGCGGGACGACCTGGCGGATGGCTATGTGACGCCGGAGGCGGCGGCGCGGGACTACGGGGGGCTTGGTCGCGGCGCCGCCTGAGGCTAGCCTGCGCCGCAAAAGAACAGGGCTCCGCCAAAGGGGCCCTCCGGGGACGGGACGCCATCACGCTCGGGAACGGGGCGAGGATGGCGAGATGCTGATCGGACGGCGGACGGGCCTACAGGGCCTGGCAGGGGCGGCGGCCGCGGCGGTGATGCCGCGGGATGCGGAGGCGCAGTCGCGCGCCGAGACGCTGCGGCAGATCACCGGCAACACCATCAATACGCTGGACCTGACCATGCCGGGCGCGACGCGCGAATCCTTCGGCATCGGCATGCAGCTCTATGACCGGCTGGTCGCCTTCGGCAGGAAACCCGTACCCGGCGGGCACATCTTCGACCACACCAATATCCGCGGCGAGCTGGCCGAGAGCTACAGCGTCTCCCCCGACGGCACGCGCTTCAGGTTCCGGCTGCGCCGTGATGCCAAGTGGCATGACGGAAGTCCTGTGACTGCCGAGGACGTGAAATGGTCGCTGGACCGCCACGTCTCGGCCAACTCGCTGGCGAAGAGCCAGCTGCAGATCAGCAACTGGGTGAGCCCCGAGCAGTTCCGCGTGCTGGACCCGATGACGGTGGAGGCGGTGCTGGCGAAGCCCGACCGCCGCGGGCTGATGAACCTGGCCGTGCCCTATGTGATCATGATCAACAGCCGGCTGGCCAGGCAGCACGCCACGGCCGCGGATCCCTGGGCGCAGCAATGGATGAAGGAGAACACCGCGGGCGGCGGCGCCTACACGGTGGAAGCCTTCAAGCCCGGCGAGCAGCTCGTCCTCCGCCGCAGCGAGGCTTGGCGGAACGGGCCCGAACGAAAACTGCCCTTCTTCCGCCGGATCATTGCCCAGACCGTGCCGGAGGCCGCGACCCGCGCCAGCCTGCTGGAGCGCGGCGACGCCGACCTCTCGATCGACCTGCTGGCCAGCGACGTGCCGGCACTGCAGCAGCGCGGCCGGGTAAAGGTCTTCTCGACGCCGATCGCCAATGGCTTCACCCACATCGCCTTCAACACCCGCATGGCGCCCTTCGACAACGTCAAGGTCCGCCAGGCGATCGGCGCGGCCATGCCCTATGAGGACATGTTCCAGGCTTCCATCTTCGGCCGCGGCGCCAGGCTGTATGGCGGGGAGTGGAGCGAGCTGCCGCCCGATGCCAGCTTTCCCCGCCCGATGCCGCAGCACACCGACCTGGCGCGGGCGAAGCAGTTGCTGACCGAGGCCGGCTTCCCCGACGGCTTCCGCACCACCTTCAGCTTCAGCGCCGGCCTGGCCGCGGCAATGGAGCCGCTGGCGGCGCTGCTGAAGGAAGCGCTGGCGCGGATCGGCATCCAGGTCGAGCTGCAGAAGATGCCGGACGCCCAGTTCAACACCGCCCAGGCGGAGAAGCGGCTGCCGATGTTCGTGGACGGCGCCACCGCCTGGCTGCCAGAGACGGACTACTATCTCCGGCTGTATTTCACCCGCGACCAGCGCTGGAATTTCAGCAACTACAACAACCCGGAGATCAACACGCTGACCGAGGCGGCGCAGTTCGAGCGCGACCCGGTGAAGTACGAGGCGATGTGCCGCCGCATGGTCGGCATACTGGCGCAGGAGGTGCCAGAGCTCTTCCTCTGGCAGCCGAATTTCGACGCGGTGATGGCGCGGACCATCGAGGACTTCACCTATCAGTACCACCGGCAGGTTGACTTCCGCGACCTGAGCCGCGCCTGAATGCGCGCGCTGCGCAGCGCCGGGCGGCGGGTGGGGGGACGGCTGCTCGCCTCCCTGCCCGCACTGTTCGGCGTGGTGGTGCTGACATTCCTGCTGATGCGGGTGCTGCCGGGCGACCCGGCGGTGTTCTTCGCCTCCGGCCCCAGCGCGGGGCAGGAGGAGATCGACGCGCTGCGGAAGGAGCTGGGCCTCGATCAGCCCATCCCGGTGCAACTCGTCCGCTATCTCGACGACATCGCTCGCGGCAATCTCGGGCGGTCTCTGACCACCGGCCAGCCGGTGGTGGCGGACCTGACGCGCCGCCTGCCGGCCTCGCTCGAGCTGACCTTCTGCGCGCTGGTGCTGGCGCTGTCGTTCGCCCTGCCGCTCGGCATCCTGGCCGCGCTGCGGCCGGGCTCGCTGCTGGACCATGCGGTGCGGCTGGTCTGCACCATTGGCGTCTGCGTGCCGACCTTCGTCTCCGGCCTCCTGCTGATCTATGTGTTCTACGTCCTGCTGGGCATCGCGCCCGACCCGACCGGCCGCATCAACATCTTTGCGAGTTCCCCGCCCGAGATCACCGGCTTCCTGCTGGTGGATTTCGCGTTGGTGCGCGACTGGGAGGGCTGGTGGGCGGCGGCCAGCCAGCTGGTCCTGCCGGCCGCCACCATGGCGCTGTTCGTCCTGGCGCCGCTGGCACGCATGACGCGGGCTTCCATGCTGGCGGTGCTGGGCAGCGACTTCATTCGCACCGCGCGATCGCTCGGCCTGTCGGAGGCAATGGTCATCCTCGTCTACGGGCTGCGCAATGGGGGTGCGGACACGAAAGTGCGCTGAGTGTCCGGCTTGCGCGAACGGAGCCGGAACTCAGGCATCCAGCAGCGATGGCCTGTCCTGCAGTGGCCTGAGCGCACCGGGTTCGGGCTGAGCGTCGGGCAGATCGCCTCTACTCCACCGTTATGTTGGCCGCCCGGATCACCTCAGCCCATTTCATGGTCTCCCCGGCAATGAGACCGTCGAGTTCCGCGGGCGTGCCCGGCATCGCCATCCCGCCGAGCTCGGCGAGCCGCGCTCGCAGACCAGGGTCCACAAGGCCCGCGTTGATCTCGACGTTGAGGCGATCGACGACGGCGGCGGGCGTGCCCCGTGGCGCGACAATGCCGTACCATGAACTCGCCTCGTAGCCTGACACGAAGTCGGCCAGGACAGGGACGTCCGGCAGCGCCTCCGAGCGCGCCGCGGTCGTCACCGCCAGCGGGCGCAGCCGGCCGGCGCGGATGTGCCCGATAGAGGAGGGCATGGCGTCGAACATCACCTGCACCCGCCCGCCCAGGAGGTCGGCTAGGGCGGGTCCCGATCCGCGGTACGGCACGTGCAGTAGGTCCACGCCGGCCATCATCTTGAACAGCTCGCCAGCGACGTGCTGCGGCGTCCCGTTTCCGGCGGAGGCCATCTCGATCTTTCCCGGATTGGCTTTGGCGTAGGCGACAAACTCGGAGGCCGTCGCGGTGGGCACCGACGGATGCACCTCCATGACCAGCGGCACACGGACGACGCCGGCGACCGGCGCAATGTCGCGGGCGAAGTCGAAACCGAGCCGGTCGCCGTAGAGCGTCGTGTTGATGGTGTTCACCGGGCCGCAGAGCAGGAGCGTGTGGCCGTCCGCCGGTGCCCTCACGACGGCCTCGGTGCCAATGTTGCCGCCCGCCCCCGGGCGGTTCTCGACGACGAAGGGTTGGCCGAGCCGCTCCGCAAGCCACTGACCCAGGAGGCGGGCCACGATGTCCATCGGCCCTCCCGGGGCGAAGCCGATCACCAGGCGTACCGGACGCGACGGGTAGGGCTGCGCCTGGGCGGCATGGGGCAGGAGCGGGAGGGCGGCGGCGCCCGCCACCCGGCACAGGAAATCCCGACGGAGACGGTTCATCGTGATGCTCCTCGCGGTCGGGGAGGCGCGGCGCACGGACCGATCCGGCCGCCGGCCTCGTGTCGGCGGGGCAAGCTAGCGCCGACGGGGCAGACGAGCCATCATGAGGTCGAGGCGATTCTCATATCTCCCGGATATGGCATGGAGCTCCGGCACCTCAGGTACTTCGTCGCAGTCGCCGAGGAGGGGCACATCACCCGTGCCGCCGAGCGGCTCGGCATGCAGCAGCCGCCGCTCAGCCAGCAGATCAAGGCGCTCGAGACCGAGCTCGGCGTGCAGCTGTTCCGCCGCAAGCCACGCGGGGTCGAGATGACCGAGGCCGGGCGCTGCCTGCTCGACGACGCCCGCGCCATCCTCGCCCGCGTCGGCCAGGCCACCGAGACGGCACGCCGCGCCGCGCGGGGCGAGCAGGGCCGCCTCTGCGTGGGCGTGCCCCCGACAGGCCCGTTCCACCCCTTCGTGCCCGGCGCGATCCGGGCGTTTCGGGAGGCTTTCCCGCTGGTGTCGGTGACGCTGGACGAGTGCCTCAGGACGGAGGCCATCGAGCGCCTGCAGGACGGACGGATGGACGTCGCCTTCCTGCGGGCGTCCATCCCTGCCCCGGAGGGCCTCGTCATCCATCCCCTCCTGGAAGAGCCGATGGCGGTGGCGCTGCCGTCCGCGCACAGCTTGGCCCTGAGCGGTCACGGGGCGCTCTCCATGAAGGAACTCGCCGGCGAGACCTTCATCGTGTACGCGCGCCAGCACGGGCCGGCGATCTACGAGGCCCTGCTGGCGGCCTGCCACCGGGCGGGCTTCAGCCCCCGTCTCGGCCAGGAGGCGCCCCGCGTCACCTCGGCCCTGGGCCTCGTCGCCGCGGGGTTCGGCGTGTCGCTCGTCCCCGCATCGATGCGGCGCATGGGCATGGAGGGTGTGGCGTACCTCCAGCTGAAGGGTGCGGCGCAGCCGACGGTTGCGCTGACGGTCGCGTCGCGCCGTGCCGATCCCTCGCCCGTGGTCAGGCACTTCTTGAGGCTGGTCAGGCAGCGGGCCAAGGACACCGACGCGACGTCGTAGGGACGGGCGAGACGCGCACCGAACCGGCCGCAGAACCCGCGAAGCGCGGCGGCCTGCACCACCTCGGTCCGGGCACGCCGGCGCTGCCGCAGGCCATTGCGCCATATTCTCTGCATATGGATTTCGCGCGCAGCATGCAATTGCTCGAATGGCGGCGCGAAACCTATTGTCCCCTGCGTGGCCGGGAAGGCCGCCACGGCAAGGACGGGGATCGGACATGAACACTTCAGATCGCGCGTTGCGGTCGGGCGGGTACCGCCCCGTGATCCGGTCGGCCCGCACCAGGCCCGCCTAGCGGCCCAGCCCCGGACAGATCCGCAAGACCTCCGCCGAGAACGCAGCCGCCGCGCGGTTGCGGGCGGGACAGCACGCGCGCAATCGAACAGGAGTTCACCTATGGTCGGCTCGTCCACCCTGGCCTCCGGCGTCGTGATCGGCTTGTCCATCGCCGCGCCCGTCGGGCCCATGGCCATCCTGTGCATCAACCGCACCCTGAACGCCGGCATCAAGGCCGGCATCAGCACGGGTGCGGGCGCGAGCACCGTCACCGTGGCCTATGCCAGCGCGGTCCTGCTCGGCCTGCAGCAGATCGGGCCGTTCCTGGCGATCCATCGCCCGCTCATGAGCACCATCTCGGCGGGGCTGATGCTGCTCTTCGCGTGGCGGACCCTGTCGCGCAGCCTCGGAACCGGCTCCCGATCGGATGCGGATTCCGTCATCCGGAATTACGGCTCCGCGGTTGCCTTCAACTGCCTGAACCCGATGCTGCTCGTGCTCCTGGTCGGTGCCGTCGGCGCCGTCATCGGTCCGGAGCCGCTACTTGGCCCGGCGGTCTCGACGGTGCTCCTCGGCGTGTTCGCTGGATCGGTCGGTTGGTGGATCGTGCTCAGCGCCGCGACGTCCGCCTTGCGGGGGCAGCTCAGTGCCAGCCTCCTGCGGGGCATCAACCGCGTGGCGGCCACGGGTATGGCCGGCTTCGCGGCACTGTCGCTGAGCCACGTTCTCGGGATTTGACGGCCGACGCCGGACCTCAGGCCAAACCCGCCTTCAGAGCCTCATAGAGCGCGGTCTTGCCAACCTTTAGGCGCGCCGCCGCCTCCCGCACCGTGAGGCCTCTGGTGATATGCTCGCGGGCGCGGCGCAGCTTCTCCTCGTTGACGACAGGCCGGCGGCCGCCGGTCTGCCCTCGCGCCGCGGCGGCGGCGAGACCTGCGCGTGTGCGTTCGCGGATCAGGTCGCGTTCGAACTGCCCGAGGGCGGCGAACAGGTGGAACACCAGCCGGCCGCCGGGCGTGGTGGTGTCGATCACCTCGGTAAGCGACCGGAACCCCACCCCGCGCCGCTCCAGCGCCGCCACGGTCTCGATCAGGTGCGGCAGGCTCCGGCCGAGGCGGTCGAGCTTCCAGGTGACCAGCACGTCGCCATCCCGCAGGTAATCGAGCGCGGCGCGCAGCCCGGGCCGGTCGGCGCGGGCGCCGGAGGCGCGGTCCTCGAATACCTTGGTGCAGCCTGCGGCGGCGAGGGCGTCGAGCTGCAGCGCCAGATCCTGGTCCGCCGTGCTCACCCGGGCGTAGCCGACCGCCGCCACGGCCGCCTCCTGTCCGCCTTGCCGTCCGGAATGGAGCATGTCCGCTTTCCCGTCCCTGTGCCAGGGCTGCCGGACAGTGTAGGGCTGGCCGGCTGGGGTTCGTTTGCCGGACAGCCGCCCGTAGCGTGCCGGCCCTTTGTGGGAGGCTCGGATGGCGAGGCGGCGATTGCTGGGTGATGCGTTCTGGGCCGGGGTGTTCGCGCTGCCGACCGAGGAACTGGAGGTGGTGCGGCACTGCACCCTCACCCCCGACGATCTCGCTCTCGTCGCGGCCAAGCGCAGCCCGCACAACCGGCTGGCCTACGCACTGCTGCTGCTTGTCCTGCGGCATCCCGGCCGCGCGCTGGAGGCGGGCGAGGCACCGCCCGCACCAATGGTCGCCTACGTCGCCCGACAGGTCGACGCCGACCCGGCGGCATTGGAGGTCTACCGCCTCCGTCCGCAGAGCCGGCGCGAGCATCTGGCCGAGTTGATGCGCCGCGGCGGCTTCCGGAACTTCGGCCGCACCGAGGCGCGCGTGATCGGCGGATGGCTGAACACGGTAGCCGGCTCGCGCCGCACACCGGCGGAACTCGCCACGACGCTGATCGAGGAGCTCCGTCGTCGGCGCATCCTAATGCCCACGCCCGGCGTGCTGGAGGGACTGATCCAGGAGGCCCGCGCCCGGGCCGAGCGGGTCGTGCACCGCGCCCTGACCGACGGGATCGATGCAGCGCGGCTTGCCGCGCTGGACGGGCTGCTGGTGGCCACACCCGACACCGGACCGTCACGCCTGGCCTGGCTGCGCGGCGCGTCCGTCTCGCCCGCGGCGGCCAACCTGCACGGCCTGGTCGAGCGCCTGCGCGCCGTGCGGGCGCTTGGCATCGAGCGGAGCCGGGAGGCCGCAGTGCCGCCGGTCGCCTTCGACGCCCTCGCCGGCGAGGGCCTGCGCATGACGGCGCAGCACCTGCGCGACCTGGCTCAGCCGCGGCGGGGCGCAACCCTCGCCGCCGCCGTCCTGCGGCTCGAGGCGGAGCTGACCGACGCCGCGCTGCTGATGTTCGACAAGCTCATGGGCACCCTGTCGCGCCGCGCCGAGCAGGGCACCACGGAGGGCGCCGCCGGCGCGCTACGGGACGCGCAGGTCCACCTCCGCCTGCTCGCCCGCGCCGGCCGGGCCGTGATCGCCGCCCGCGAGGGTGGGACGGACGCGGCGGAGGCCGTCGAGCAGGCGGTGGGCTGGGCGCCGTTCCTGCGCGCCGTGGCCGAGGTGGAGGACCTCGCCCGGCCAGAGGCGGTCGACATGCGCGCCGACCTGGTCGGCCGCTGGCCGGCGATCCGGCGCTTCGCCCCGGCGCTGCTGGAGGCGTTCGACTTCGAGGGCGCCGCCGGCACCGCAGGCCTGCGCAAGGCATTGGCGGTGATGCGCGAGATGGACGCCACCGACCGACGCACCCTGCCGGATGACGCGCCGACGGGATTCATCCGGCGTGCTTGGCGGCCCTTCGTGATCGGCACCGACGGCAAGCCGGACCGCCGGGCCTGGGAGGTCTGCGTCCTCTCCGAACTCCGCGACCGGCTCCGCGCCGGCGACGTATGGGTGCGTGGCAGCCGGCGCTACCGCAACTTCGAGGATCTCCTCCTGCCGCGTCCCACCTTCGCCGCGCTGCGCGCGGAGGGGCCGCTGCCGGTCGGCGTGGCGGAGGACATCGAGGCCCACCTCGCATCGAGACGAGAAGCCTTGGAAACGGCCATAGCCGAGGTCGCGGCGCTCGCCGGGGCCGGCCGGCTGCCCGACGCCACGCTCGACGAGGACGGGTTGCGCATCACGCCGATCCGAGCGGAGACGCCGCCCGAGGCCAGGCGGTTCGCGGCCGATGCCTACGCCCTCCTCCCGCGGATCCGCATCACCGACCTGCTGCTGGAGGTGGACGGCTGGACCAGCTTCTCCGAGTGCTTCACCCATGCGCGCAGCGGCCGGCCCGCACCCGACCGGGCCGCGCTCCTGACCGCGGTGCTGGCCGACGGCATCAACCTCGGCCTCACACGCATGGCGGAATCCTGCCGCGGCCCGACGCTCCGCCAGCTCGCCTGGACCCACGACTGGCACGTCCGCGAGGAGTGCTACGCGGCGGCTCTCGCCCGGCTGATCGAGGCGCACCGCGCCCTGCCGCTCGCCGCCGCCTGGGGTAACGGCACCACCTCCAGCTCGGACGGGCAGTTCTTCCGCGCCGGTGGCCGCGGCGAGGCGGTCGGCGACGTCAACGCCAGGCACGGCAACGAGCCCGGCGTCGCCTTCTACACCCACATCTCCGACCAGTTCGGGCCGTTCCACACGAAGGTCATCGCCGCGACTGCCTCCGAGGCGCCGCACGTGCTCGACGGCTTGCTGCGCCACGGCACTGGCCTGCGCTTCGCCGAGCACTACACCGACACCGGCGGCGCGACCGACCAGGTCTTCGGCCTCTTCGCGCTGCTCGGCATCCGCTTCGCGCCGCGCCTGCGCGACCTGAAGGACCGCCGGCTCTACGCCTTCCGCGGGATGGCGGTGCCGGAAGCCTTCTCCAGCATGATGGGCGGCACCATCGACACCGAGCACCTCCGGGCCCACTGGGACGAGGCGCTACGGCTCGCCGTCTCGGTCGGCTCCGGCCAAGTCGCCGCCTCCGACGTGCTGCGTCGTCTCGCCGCGTACCCGCGCCAGAACGGCCTCGCGGTGGCGCTGCGCGAGATCGGCCGCCTGGAGCGGACGCTGTTCACCCTCGACTGGCTCCGCAGCAGCGATCTCCGTCGGCGCGCCAACGCCGGATTGAACAAGGGGGAGGCCCGCAACGCGCTCACCCGCGCGGTCTTCTTCCACCGCCTCGGCGAGTTGCGCGACCGCTCCTTCGAGAACCAGGCCTACCGCGCCTCCGGGCTGAACCTGCTCGTCGCGGCCATCATCCTCTGGAACACCCGATACCTGCAGGCCGTCTTCGACGCGCTTCGTGCCCGCGGCCAGGTCGTCACGCCCGATCTGGTCCGCCACGTCGCCCCGCTCGGCTGGGAGCATATCGGCCTCACCGGCGACTACGTTTGGGCCGCCGAGGCCCAGCCCATCGCCGGAGCCCTCAGGCCACTGCGCGACAGGCCCTCGCTCCTGGCGGCGTAGATTCCGGATCCGTTTGCGCGAACCGGACACTCAGCGCACTTTCGTGTCCTGACCCCCAATGGGCTAATCCCGGTGCTGACCATCGCCGGCATCGTCTTCTCCACCATGCTCGGCGCCAATGTGCTCGTGGAGAAGGTCTTTTCCTGGCCCGGCGTCGCCTCCTACGCGCTGGATGCGCTGCTGGCCTCGGACTACGCGCCGGTGCAGGGCTTCGTGTTGCTCATGGCCTCGATCTTCGTGCTGGTGAACCTGACCGTGGACCTGCTCTATGGCCTGGCCGACCCCAGGGCGACGGTTGCATGAGCGCCACGGTGCGCCATGCCGGCTGGGTGCTGCGCGGCAACCCGGTCACGGCGCTCGCGGCAGCCGGCGCCACCCTCCTCGTCCTGCTGGCCGGTCTTGCGCCATGGATCATGCCCTACGACCCTATCGCGTCGAACGTGCCGCAGGCGCTGCAGTCGCCGGATTGGGACCATTGGGCGGGCACGGACCAGCTCGGGCGGGACATCTTCAGCCGGCTGCTGGCGGCGGCGCGGCTCGACCTCGCCATCGCCGCCTCGGCTGTCGGCCTGTCCTTCGCGGTCGGCGCCGTCATTGGCGCCTGGTGCGGCTATGCCGGCGGCCCGGTGGACCGGGCGGTCGGGCGCGTGGTGGACGTGCTGATGGCCTTCCCGCTCTTCGTGCTTGCGATGGCGATTGTGGCGGCGCTGGGCAATCGCGTGGAGAACATCATCCTCGCCACCGCCGTGATCAACCTGCCCTTCTACATCCGCTTCGCCCGCGCCGAGGTGAACATCCGCCGCGACCTGGGCTGGGTCGAGGCGGCGCGGGCCTGCGGCGACAGCCATCTCTCGGTCGTGCTGCGCTTCCTGTTGCCGAACGTGCTGCCGGCGATGGCGGTTCAGATCTCGCTCAACCTCGGCTGGGCCATCCTGAATGCGGCGGGGCTGTCCTTTATCGGCCTGGGCGTCACCGCGCCGACTCCGGAATGGGGGATCATGGTGGCGGAAGGCGCGCGTTTCATCACCACCGGCAAATGGTGGCTGGTGGCCATGCCCGGCCTCGCCCTGATGCTGACCGTGCTGTGCTTCAACCTGCTGGGCGATGGGCTGCGCGACCTGCTCGACCCGCGGATGCGGACATGAACGCCGTATTGGAGGCGGCGCGCGCCGCCGCGGCCCCGGCGTCCGCGCCGCCGCTGCTCGAGATCGAGGCCCTGCACGTCGCCTTCCCCACCCGCCAGGGCGTGGTGGAGGCGGTGCGCGGCGTCTCGCTCTCGCTCGCCGCCGGCGAGACGCTTGGCATCGTGGGCGAGAGCGGCTCGGGCAAGTCCGTCACCGCCTTCGCCGTCACGCGCCTGCTGGACCGCGCCGGGCGGATCACCCGGGGACACATCCGCTTCCGCGGCCAGGACATTACCGGCGCCAGGCAAGGCGAGCTGCGAAGCCTACGTGGCAGTGCCATGTCCATGGTCTTCCAGAACCCGCGCACGGCGCTGAACCCCATCCGCAGCGTCGGCCGGCAGATCGCCGACGCGCTGCGCGCCCATGCGGACCTGTCGGGCGGGGAGGCACGGGCGCGTGCGCTGGAGCTGCTGCGGGCCGTCCGCATCCGGGACCCGGAGCATCGCCTCGACGCCTATCCGCACGAGCTCTCGGGCGGCATGTGCCAGCGCGTGATGATCGCCATGGCCATCGCCTGCGAGCCGGCGCTGCTGATCGCGGACGAACCCACCACCGGGCTCGACGTCACCACCCAGAAGGCGGTGATGGACCTGCTTGCGGGACTGGTGGCGGAACGCGGGCTGGCCATGATCCTCATCACCCACGACCTCGGCCTGGCCGCGCAGCATTGCGGCCGCATCGCGGTGATGGAGGCGGGGCAGGTGGTGGAGCGCGGGCCGCCGGCGGCGCTGTTCGGCGCGCCGGCGCATCCCTACACGCGGCGCCTCGTCGCCGCCTCCCCCACCCGGCATTCCTGCATCGCCGACTTGGCGCCGCGGGAGGGCGCGCGACCCGTTCCCGCCCCGCCGCGGCCGAAGCCCGCCGGCCCGCTGCTGGAGGTGCGCGGCCTGGTGAAGCGCTACGGTCCGCGCGTCACCGCGGTGGACGGCGTGTCCTTCGGCATCGGGGCGGGGGAGAGCGTCGGCCTTGTCGGCGAATCCGGCTCGGGCAAGAGCACCATCGCCCGCCTGATCTGCCGGCTGGTGGATGCGAGCGCGGGGGAGATCCGCTTTGACGGCCAGGATGTCGGCGGCATCGCCTCCCGCGACTTCCACGGCTCGCCGCTGCGGCGGGACATCCAGATCGTCTTCCAGGACCCGCATGAGAGCCTGAACCCGCGCTTCACCGCCTTCGACTGCATCGCCCATCCGCTGCTCCGCCTGGGCGGCTTCGGCCGGACCGCGGCGCTGCGGGCGCGGGTCGAGGAATGCGCGGCCCGCGCCGAGCTGCCGGAGGCGCTGCTGTCCCGCTTCCCGCACCAGCTCTCGGGCGGGCAGAAGGCACGCGTCGGCATCGCCCGCGCCATCGCGTTGCGCCCGCGCCTGCTGGTGCTGGACGAGCCGACCGCGGCGCTCGATGTCTCGGTCCAGGCGGTGATCCTGCGGCTGCTCGACGACCTGCGGCGGGAGGAAGGGCTGGCCTTCCTGTTCGTCAGCCATGACCTCAACGTGGTTCGGATGATGTGCGAACGCACCATCGTCCTGCAGCGCGGCCGGGTGGTGGAGGAAGGTCCGAGCGAGGCGCTGTTCCGCGCCCCGCAAGCCGACTACACGCGGCTGCTGCTGGACGCCATCCCGCATTTCGCGCCAGGTCCGCACCCAGCCTGACGCCGTCCCTGCAGCCCGGCATGTCCCGGGGCAGGCTGGGCGCCGCGGCGCTATTCCGTCAGGCCGCGCGCAAGCGCTCGGCCCGCCGCCGCAGGATGTGGATCGCCATCATCAGCGCCGCCGTCAGCGCCACGGTCAGCGTCGAGACCGCCGCCAGGGTCGGGTCGATCGCAAATCGCACGTCGTCCCACATCCGCCGCGGCAGCGTCACGGCGCCCGATCCCGAGACGAAGAGCGTGACGATCAGCTCGTCGAAGGAGGTGATGAATGCGAACAGCGCCCCGACCAGGATGCCCGGCCGGATCAGCGGCAGCGTCACCTGCCGGAAGGTGCCGAAGGGCGTGGCGCCCAGGCTCGCCGCCGCCTGGGCCAGCCGCGGGTCCAGCCCGGCGAGGCTGGCGGAAACGCTGGTCACGACGAAGGGCACCGCGAGGCAGGTGTGCGCCAGCATGAGGCCGGCGGGCGAACCCACGAGACCGGCCCGCGCATAGGCGTAGTAGATTCCGATCGCCACCACGATGTGCGGCACGATAAGCGGCGACAGCACGAGGCCGGTGGCCAGCGCCCGCGGGGCGCGCGGCAGCCGCGCGAGGCCGAGCGCCGCGGGCGTGCCGAGCCCGACCGACAGCGCGACGGTCCCGGCCGCAACCCAAAGGCTGAGCCAGGTCGCCGCCAGCCAGTCGCGGTTGCCGAGATAGGCTTGGTACCAGCGCAGCCCGAAGCCCGGAGGCGGAAAGGTAAGGTAGGTCCCGGAGGAGAAGGAGACCACCGCCACCACCAGGATCGGCAGCGCGAGGTAGAGCAGGATCAGCCCGACCACCGCGGCGCCCGCCCAGCGCATCAGCGCCCGTCCACCCGGAACTCCGCCTTCACGCCGAACAGGCGCTGGAAGGCGGCGATGATCGCCAGCGCGGTCGCCAGCAGGACGGCCGACAGCGTCGCGGCCTCGGCCCAGTGCAGCTGGTCCACCCGCTGCGCGATCAGCATGGACAGCGTGATGTCGCGCGGTCCGCCCACCAGTGCCGGCGTGATGTAGAATCCGAGGGCGAGGACGAAGACCAGCAGCACGCCGGCGGCGACCCCGGGCATCGACAGTGGCAGGGTGACCTGCCGGAAGACGCCCCAGGGCGTGGCGCCGAGGCCGGCGGCGGCGCGCGGCAGCGCGGGGTCGATCCGCCTGAGCGAATTGGCGACCGGCAGGATCATGTAGGGCAGCAGGATGTGCACCATGGCGATCCCGGTGGCGAGCGGCGTGTTCAGGATGCGCATCGGGCGTTCGATCAGGCCGAGCGCCAGCATCGCTTCGTTCACCAGGCCGTGCCGTCCGAGCAGCACCATCCAGGCATAGGACCGCACCAGCACGCTGGTCCAGAAGGGCAGCAGGATGAACAGCAGGATCACCGGCGCCAGGCGATTGCCGCGCGCCAGGGCCAGCGAGACCGGATAGCCCAGGATCAAGGTCCAGAGCGTCACCGTCACGGTGGTCTGCAGGGTATTGCCGAAGACCTTCAGGAACACCGCGTCCTGCGGCAGCGCCGCGTAGTGCGCGAGCGTGAAAGCCGGGTCCAGCACGCTGCGCGAAAGCATCGCCAGCACTGGCAGCGCGTAGAGCGCCAGCATGGTCGCGACCAGCGGTGTCACCAGCAGCCAGGAACCCGCCCGGCGCCAGGCCGGCGCGCCACGCCTGGACGCCGCGAGGGCGGGCCGGACCCCGCCGGCCGCGACCGCCTCAGACAAGGATGCCGTCCTCGGCCAGCCAGACGATCTCGGCCGCCTCGCCCGGCGCATGCGACCGCGCGCCCGAGCCCGCAGGCTCCTTCAGGACCAGCCGGGTGCCATCCGACGCGGCCAGCAGGTAGCGGCGGCTCTCGCCCAGGAAGACCGCCTCGGTCACGGTGACCGCCAGCCGGTTCTCCGGGCCGCTGCCCGGCCCGGGGCTGCCGGCGAAGCGCAGCCGCTCCGGCCGCACCGCCAGCATCGCGGGGCCCACGGGCTGCGTGCTGCCGACGCGCAGCAGCGCGCCTGCCGCCTCGACCAGTCCCAGCCCGTCCTGCGCGCCGCGCGGCACGGCGGGCAGCAGGTTGGTCTCACCGATGAAGCCGGCGACGAAGCGGCTGGCCGGGCGGTCGTACAGCGCCTCCGGTGTGCCGAGCTGCGCCACCCTTCCCTCGTTCATGACCGCGATGCGGTCGGACATCGTCAGCGCCTCTGCCTGGTCATGGGTGACGTAGACGAAGGTGATGCCGAGCTCGCCGTGCAGCCGCCGCATCTCGATCTGCAGCGCCTCCCGCAGCTGCTTGTCGAGCGCGCCCAGCGGCTCGTCCATCAGCAGCAGCCGCGGCCGGAAAACGATAGCCCGCGCGAGCGCCACCCGCTGCTGCTGCCCGCCGGAGAGCTGGCGGGGATAGCGCGCGCCGTAGCCCGGCAGCCGGACCAGGTCCAGCGCCTCCCCCACCAGCCGCGCGCGCTCCGCCTTCGGCACGCCGCGCTGCTTTAGCGGGAAGCCGATATTCTCGGCGACCGTCAGGTGCGGGAACAGCGCGTAGTTCTGGAACACCATGCCGATGTTGCGGCGATGCGGCGGCAAGTCGACCACCGAGGCGCCGTCGATCGCGATGTCGCCGGCGTTCGGCGTCTCGAACCCGGCCAGCATCATCAGGGTGGTGGTCTTGCCAGACCCGCTGGGCCCGAGCAGCGTGAGAAACTCGCCGCCGCGGATGTCAATGGAGACGCCGGCGACGGCGCCGACCGGGCCGTAGCGCTTCTCCAGATCGCGCAGCGTGACGGCGGCGCCCCGCGCGCGCAGGCCGGGCGGGGCAAGGACGGCGCCGTCCATCCCGGTCAGCTCAGCAGCCAGCGGTTGAAGCGATCGATCACGACATCGCGGTTCTCCACCCACCACATGTAGTCGTAGGACAGCAGCTGGGCGCTGATCTCCGGCGCGCTCGGCAGCACGGCGAGCCGCTCCTTCGACAGGTATTCGGTCGAGCCGGCATTGACCGAGCCGTACGGGATCAGCATGGCCAGCCGTGCCATCGGAACCGCCATGGTGCTGTAGGCGACAAGCTTCATGGCCTGCGCCCTGTTCCGCGCGCCCTTCGGGATCGCCCAGGCATCGCGCTTCAGCAGGCCCTGGTTCCAGGCTACCGCCGCCGGCACGCCGGCCTGCTGCAACGCCGCCATCCGGCCATTCCAGACCGTGGCCATCGTGACCTCCCGGTCGGTCAGCAGCTGGACGGGCACCGCGCCGGTGTCCCACCACTTCACCACGTCGCGCTTGATCCGGTCGTAGCTGGCGAAGGCCTTGTCGATGTCGATCGGATAGACCTTGTCCGCCGGCACGCCAGCGGCCATCAGGGCGAATTCCAGCTCCGGCACGTTGCCGCCGGTGGCGCCGACCATCGCGCGGTCGCCGGGGAATTTCCGGGTGTTCCAGAAATCCGCCCAGCCGGACGGCACGGCGCCCTTGAACGCATCGGTGCGGTAGGCCAGCACCTGCGCCCAGACGAGCATCTCCAGCCCATGGGAGAAGCGGAACTCCGCGCCCACGCCGGAATCGATGATGTCGTAGTCGATAGGCTCGAAATAGTCGCCGCGCTTCTGCAGGTTCAGCACCGTGCCGCGGCTGAGCTGCGCCAGGTCCCACTCGACGTTGCCGGTCTCGACCATGGCTTTGACCTTGGTGCCGTCAGCACCGGGGAAATGGCGGACGCGGATCCCCGAGAGCTTCTCGAAGGGCTCGAAATAGGCGACGCGCTGCGCCTCCTGCATCGTGCCGCCATAGGTGGCGACCCGGACCTCCCCGCTGCCCTTCAGCCGGTCGGGGATGGTGGTCTGCTCGGGCAGCGTCCCTTGGGCCCGTGCCATGGCGGAGAGGACGAACGGCGCGGCAAGCGTCAGGCCGAGCGCGGCGCGGCGCGGCAGGGCGGGGCGGTCGGTCATGGCGATCCTCCGATGGGTGTCAGAAGGCCAGCAGGTTGTCGCGGAACTGCGCATGCTCGTAGGTGGCGCGGACCAAGCCACGATCCTGCAGCGTGGGCACTAGGCCGTCCTCGATCTCGGCCAGCGTCCGGCGGTTCACGTTCGGCATGGAGAAGAGATAGCCGTCGCCACCGACCTCCTCGATTACTTCGCCCATCCGGGCGGCGACGGCGTCGCAGGTGCCGACCAGCTCCACCGACAGGGCGGCAGCGTTGTAGTCGGCCATCGTCTCGCGGATGCTGCGCCCGGCGGCGAGCCGGCGGAACTGCTCCAGGTTCTGCTGGTGGCCGTTGGTGGTGACGTCGTCCGGCAGCGGCTTGTCGAAGTCCAAGCGGCCGAAATCGATGTTGGTCACCTTGCCGAAATGCGCCAGCCGCTGGACCAGCGTCGACTCGGCCCGCGCCTGGCGCGCGGCCTTCCGCGCCTGCGCCTCCTCCGTCGTTTCGCCGACGATGGGGTTGACCAGGAACAGCACCTTGCAGTGGTCCGGGTTCCGCCCGCACGCGGCCATCATGCCGCGGATGTCGTCGCGGTAGGCGCGCATCGCCTCGATGCCCTTGGCGTTGACCACGATGGTGTCGGCATGGGCGGCGGCGAAGCGGCGGCCGCGCGGGGATCCGCCGGCCTGGGCGATCACCGGCTGGCCCTGCGGCGCCGGACCCGAGTTCAGCGGCCCGCGGGTCTTGAAGAACCGGCCCTCGTGGTTCACCCGGTGCACCTTCGTGTGGTCCACCAGCACGCCGCCCTGGCGGTCGGCAACGATGGCGCCCGGCTCCCACGAGGACCAGAGGCGCTTGACCACCTCCAGGTACTCGTCGGCCATGTCGTAGCGCAGGTCGTGCTCCGGCATGCCGTTCAGGCCGAAATTCATGGCGGCGAAATCGGAGCTGCCGGTGACGGCGTTCCAGCCGATGCGGCCGGCCGAGACCTGGTCCAGCGTCGCCACCAGCCGCGCCAGGAGATAGGGCGGATAGGCGAAGGTGCCGAAGGTCGGCACGATGCCGATGCGGCTGGTCACCTGCGTCATCAGCGCCGCGACCACGGACGGGTCCTGCCGCGGCACCGACAACCCATGCTTCAGGTAGACCTCGTTCGAGCCATTGAAGCTCTCCCCGACATAGGAGCTGTCCTCGAGCAGGATGTAGTCGAAGCAGGCGCGCTCCAGCGCGCGGGCCAGGTCGAGAAACAGCTCCGGCCGCGCCCAGGTCGTGCCGATATGGCCGGTCCAGGGCTCGCCCCAGGCCTGGACCGAGGAGCCCTGCAGGAACCAGGCGAGGTGGAAGGGCTTCGGCATGCGCAGGCTCCCGATGCACGCGGCCGCCAGATCGGCTCGGCCAGGCCGGATGGGATGGTTCTTGCCGATCGCTGCCGGGTCAAGCGTAGCAACCGCTGTGCCATTCCCCCGGGAAGGCGCTGGGCGAGGCCATGACAGCCACCGTACAGCAGAGCCCGCCGCTTGAAGGCACCCGGTCCGGGATAGGCCGCCGGGAACCCGGCGGTTGAGCCGGTGTCGCCGGCCACGGGCTGGTGCGGCGGATGATCAGTTTCCGCGCTGTTCGCGGGAAGGCTGTCCAACCTCCGGGCATTCGGGCGCGGCGGTCCTCGCGATGCGGCTGGGCGGGGTGCCGGCCGGGCCGGCGCCGGCCCCCGCAGCGCGCCCCGTGCCAGACCGTCCGGCATCCGACGCCGCATGCCGCACGGAATCCCGCACTGCCGGGCAACGGCGTCCTGCTCGGCATAGGACTTGCAGTACGCTTGCCCGGCAGCCCTGGCCGAAGGCCGGGCCGCGGAGGAATGCATGCGCACCCGCATCTCCGTCGATTCCGGCGGGCATGTTGGTGCAGGGATCGTCGGATCGAGCGGCGTCGGGTAGGCTCGGGTGGGGGCGAGCCCTCGTTCGAGGGAGGGCCACCATGCCGTTCAAGGGCAACGCCGACCGGCGACACCATATTCCAGCTCAGCAGCACCGGGTAAAGAACTGGGCCGATTACGACGCCGGCCTGCGCGCTCGCGGCAGCCTCACCGTCTGGTTCACGGCTGAGGCCATCGAGGCCTGGCACGCGGCGCCGCGCACCACTCCAGGCGGGCAGCCCTGCTATTCCGATCTGGCCATCACCACCGCCCGTACGCGTCGTGTCCGCCCCACCTAGCGAAACCCCTGGGCATTAGGGCCGTGTCGTCGGTCTCTGGCTGAGGGAGGCGGGCATGGAGGTGGAGGCGGAGGCCAGGAGTACTCAAACGACTGCACGTACGAGTACTCGCAGCGAGGTGGTGGAGGTGGTGACCCGCGGCGAGCGGCGCCGGATCTGGTCGGACGAGCAGAAACGCCTGATCGTGCTGGAGGCGATGCAGCCCGGGGCGCTGGTGACCGAAGTGGCGCGGCGGTGGGGCGTCGGCACGGGTCTGATCTACACCTGGCGCAGGCAGATGCGGCAGGGCGAGCTCGGCGCCATGCCGGTGCCGGCGCCCGCCTTCGCACAGGTGACCATAGCGTCTCCTCCGGCGATGGCAGAACCGGAGCCGGCTGCGCCGGTACCGGAGGTGCCGGCCGAGGCCGACGGCAGCGATGCAGGACTGATCGAGGTTGCCCTGCCCTGCGGCGCGACGGTGCGGGTCGGGCGGGATGTGGACGAGGCAGCGCTGCGGCGCGTGCTGTCGGCGGTGCGGGCGCGATGATCGGGCCACCTCCCGGCACGCGGGTCTACCTGGCCTGCGGCGTGACCGACATGCGGAGCGGGATGGACCGGCTGTCCACGCTGGTGCAGCAGTCGCTCGGCGCCAATCCGTTCGACGGCGCGGTCTACCTCTTCCGGGGCCGCAGGGGTCGGCTTCTCAAGGCGCTCTGGCATGACGGGATCGCGCTGAGCCTGCTGGTGCGGCGGCTCGAGCACGGGCATTTCCCCTGGCCCATGACCTCGACCGGCTCCGTCACGCTGTCGCCCGCGCAGGCCTCTTTGCTGCTGGAGGGCCTGGAGTGGCGGACCGTACAGCGGGAGTGGCGACCTACGGCAGCGTGATGCCGCGGCGTGCTGCTTTCGCTTGGTCCGACGCGGGCAGGTCGGCAACGATTCCGTCGTGCCCGAGAATCATGCCAAAAGCACCGGTGGTGATGCCGGCGGCGACGTCGCCGAGCTGCGGGCCGCGCTCGCCGCGGCCGAGGCGCGCATCGCGGCGCTGGAGCAGATCATCCACGATCTGCGCCGAGCTCGCTTCGGCCAGAGCGCCGAGCGCGTCGACCCCGGCCAACTGGCCCTGGCGCTCAGCGGGGCGCCGCCGCCGCCACCGGCGAGCAACGACAATCAGCCGCCACGTGACCACAAGCCGCGCTCCGAGCGCCGTCGCAACCGCGGCCGGCTGCCGACACATCTCGAACGGATCGAGCAGGTGCTGGACCTTGCCGACCGCCGCTGCCCGTGCTGCCGCGAGGAGATGCGGCGGATAGGCGAGGACCGGGGAGAACGGCTCGATGTCGTGCCTGCCCAGCTCCGGGTGTTGGTGACCATCCGGCCCCGCTATGCCTGCCGGCGGTGCGAGGACGGGGTACACCAGCAGCCGGCGCCGGCGCGCGTCGTCACTGGCGGCCTGCCCACCGAGGCGCTGCTGGCACAGGTGCTGGTGGCCAAGTACGGCGACGGCATCCCGCTCCACCGACAATGCCAGATCCTGGCCCGGTAGGGCATCCAGCTCGACCGTGCCACGCTGTGCGACTGGGCCGGCCAGGCCTGCTGGTGGCTGCGGCCGCTGCGCGACCTCGTCCTCGCCCACGTGGTCGGGCATGCCCGGGTGTTCGCCGACGACACGCCGCTGCCCACCCTGGAGCGAGGCCTCGGCCGTACGCGCGAGGGCCGGCTCTGGTGCTACGCGGCCGACGACCGCGCCTCGCTCGGACGGGGCCCGCCGGCGGTGGCCTATGTCTATGCCCGCGACCGCAAGGCGGCCCGGCCGGCCGCCCACCTCGCCGGGTTCCGCGGCACCCTGCAGGTGGACGGCTATCGCGGCTTCCGCACGCTCACCGCCCGGCGCCGGGACGGCGCGGTCACGCTCGCCTTCTGCTGGGCGCACCTGCGCCGGCGCTTTCACAAGATCCACGCCCATAACGGCTCGCCGATCGCGGCCGAGGCCCTGCTGCGCATCGGCGCGCTGTACGGCATCGAGCGCGAGATCCGCCGCCAGCCGCCCGAGGTGCGGCGGGCAGAGCGCCAGGCCCGCAGTGCGCCGTTGGTCCAGGCCCTGCGCCCCTGGCTGGAGGCGCAGCTGGACCAGGTCAGCCAGGGTTCGGCCCTGGCCGGCGCCATCCGCTATGGCCTGCGTCACTGGGAGGGGCTCTGCCGCTACCTCGAGGACGGCCAACTGGAGATGGATTCGAACACGGTCGAGCGGGAGATCCGGCCGGTGGCCAAGACGCGTCGCGCGGCACTCTTCGCCGGCAGCGAGGGCGGGGGCGACAACTGGGCGATCGCCACCACCCTGGTCCGCACTGCCATCCTGAACAGCGTCAACCCGCAGGCCTGGCTCACCAGCGTGCTGGAGCGCATGGTCCGCGGCGAGGTCAGCAGCAAGGCGCTGCACACCCTGCTGCCCTGGTCCTGGCGCGAGGCCCAGGGCGCGCAGGGCGCGCAGGCGGCGTAGCACTACACGCCGGGCAGCGAGGCCTGCACCTCCTCCACCTCGCTTGTGTCGGCGTGGATCGCGTCGTGGATGATGCGCGTCGTCACGCTCTGCAGGTGGGCGCTCAGCGCACGGTCGAGCTCGAGGAACTCCGGCCAGAGCACGGTATCGTTGAACCCGCGCGGAACACGCACCATCACCGTCGTGCGTTTCTGTCGCGGATACCGGTACGGTCGCAGGCCATAGCGGCGACACAGCGCCACGAAGAGCTGGCGTGACCAGCCATCCGGCATGGAGAATTGGAGCTCGACCGGCGGGTCCCGCCGTACCTGCTCCGCCAGCCGCGCCTTGACCCGCTCCAGTGCCGCGCCGGCCGCGTCGCGCTCGCCCCGCGTGCCGGCGCCTGCCATCAGCGCCTCGATCTTGCGCAACCGCTCCTGCAGTCCGTCCACATCTGCCATGCCGGATCCATCCCCACCCAACCGGCAGCAGCCTACCGCGGCGTCGCCGGCCCAGGCAGCAACCTGTCAACACCCCCGTGGGGTGGGATCGCCGCGACGCGTACATCTCGAGCGTGGGCTGGGAGCAATGCGACCAGACCGCCGACCCATGCAACATCTGTGGACGCCCCCTTCTGGGCAAGGGAAAACTGCAGGAGTGCGGTGACGCGTAGTCGGATGCTGCCATCTGTCCGGCCTCTCTCGCGGCCATGGACCGCCGGCCTGCATGGGAGTTCGCGGATCAGGTCCAGATCAAGATGGCGTACTCGAGGTACGGTGTTGCACACTGGTTGTCCCGATCCCGTCTCGCCGACTGTTGCGCCATGTCCTCCGTTCGCTCGCCCTACGCCTCTATGGCCGTGGCGGGCCTACGCCGCCACGGCCGGAGCCTTGTACGTCCCGCCCTTCACCAGCAGGGCCCAGACGATGCGGGCCGTCTTGTTGGCCAGCGCGGTGGTGACCAGCATGCGCGGCTTGCGCGCGAGCATCTGGGCCAGCCAGGAGCCCGGCGCTGCCCCGCGGTGAACGGCCCAGCGCACCACCGCGCTGGCGCCCAGGATGAGCAGGCGTCGGATGGTCCGCTCGCCCATCTTCGAGATGGCCCCGAGCTTTCGCTTGCCGCCGGTTGATCTCTGCAGCGGGGTCAGCCCAAGCCAGGCCGCGAAGTCCCGCCCGGCCCGGAAGCCCTCCGGTGCTGGCACCAGAGCGACGATCGCGGTCGCCGCGATCGGGCCGATACCCGGGATCGTCATGAGCCGCCGTGCGACGGGGTCGTCCTTCGCGCGCCGGCCAATCTCAGCATCGAGGTCGTCGATCTGCTTCCCGAGCGCCTCGATGCTGTCGATCAGCACCTGCAGGATGCCTCGTGCAGCCTTCGGCACTGACGATGTCTCGTCCTTGACCAGAGCAACCAGCTGGTCAACGTGATCGGTCCCCTTCGGCACGACATGACCATACTCGGTCAGGTGCCCGCGCAGCGCGTTGATGCACTGCGTCCGCTGCCGCACCAGCAAGTCGCGGGTCCGGAACACCAGAGCGTTCGCTTGCTGCGTCTCGGTCTTCACCGGCACGAAGCGCATGCCCGGTCGCTGCGCCGCTTCGCAGATCGCCTCGGCATCCGCCGCGTCGTTCTTCTGCCGCTTGACAAAGGGCTTGACGTAGGCCGGCGGGATCAGTCGCACCGTATGGCCCAGCTTGCCGATCTCCCGTGCCCAGTAGTGCGCGCCGCCACAGGCCTCCAGCGCCACGATACACGGTGCCTGCCGCGCGAAAAACTCGAGCACCTTGGCTCGCACCAGGCGCTTGCGGAACACCACGTGACCGGCCGCATCGGCGCCGTGCGCCTGGAAGACGTTCTTCGCAATGTCGAGCCCGATCGTGCTAGCCTCTCCCATGGACGCCTCCCCTGGTGGTTGCTCAACACCTCCACCTTGGTACATCGATGCCGTCGGGGGGCGTCCACACCATCACGATGCCGCCAGGGCAGTCTCGGCCGCATAGGTGGTGGCCGAATGCTGGCCGAGGTGCCGGACGAGACTGTCCACCGCGCCTGAACAGCCAAAGCGTGGTACTCGAGCGGCCGCAGGACCGAGCAGCAGGCCATCTGCAGCACGCGAACGGCATCTACCCGCAGTACTGAACCGCTTCAAACGGCAGCTCACGGCCATTCAGCAACGGGCTCTTGGGCGCGAACTGCAACAGACAGTATCTGCAAGGTAATTTCTGACCCTGCCCGCTCGGGTTCGTGTATGGAGGACTTACACGAACGTGTGATGACACCGTTCCACATCCACGCCGGCGTGCGGGAGTATCCTGGCCATGCATTTCAGCGGCAGTTCCGCTCACCACACGCTTCGAAACTTCTTCGATGCGACAGCAGAGGCACGCCATGCCGCTTGGCCGCTCAGGCTGCTTGGAACACTGATTATCGCCTCCTGTGGTGCGGCCCTGCGCTACCAAGTTTTCGGCTTCGGCCCGGGCACGCCCTTCGCCCCGTTCCTCCCCTTCGTGGTGCTCTGCGCGATCCTGTTCGGGTGGGATGCGGGAATCCTTGCAGGCCTGATCAGTCTCGCCGCGACGCTGTGCTTCTTCATCCCTCATTCGCCCGCGCCGCCGCTCCAGGCCATTGTCGCCAGTTCCGCCGTGGACTTCGGCGTTGTGTTGTCCTTGGTGTTCATCGTGGAAGCTCTGCATGACGCCTATCAGGAAGCCTCACGTGCCCGGATTGATGCCGAGGCGGCGCGCGCCGCGGCCGAAGCGGGCGAGCGCGAGAGGGAGCTTCTGTTGGTGGAACTCGAACACCGCATGAAAAATGACTTGCAGCGGCTCTCAAGCCTTCTGGCGTTGCAAGCCCGGTCCGCACAGCCGGAAGCGGCGGCCGCACTGCAGAGTGCGAAGGAGCGGGTGGAGACAGTCGCGCGCACCCACGACAGGCTGGCTCGGTCGGACCGAGCGATGGTAGTCGACAGCCAGACTTTCCTGTCTGATTTTGCTGACGACCTGAGGCGCGGGCTGCAAGGGCTGCAGCCAGTCACCCTCGACGTGGAAGTCGAGGCCTGGCCCTTGACCCTCGACCGGGCTGGCCTGGTCGGGCTTATAGTGAACGAGTTGGCAACGAATGCGCTGAAGCACGCCTTTCCCGGCGATCGCCAGGGCACGATTACGATCCGCTTCTACCGCGAGGAGCAGGACTTCGTATTGATGATCTCGGATGACGGCGTCGGCCTGACGCGGCCTTCGGCAAGCCGGCCCGGCGGGCTTGGTCGTCGCCTCATTGATGGGCTTAGCAAGCAGCTCGGCGGCCGCTGCACGACATGGTCCGGCCCCGGCGCGGGCACCGTCACCAGTCTGCGTTTTCCAGGGGCCGATTTGGCCCCAGCGAACGATCCCTCGTCGCGCTGAATGCCCCGTATCCCTCGGCAGATTGCATGAACGGCGCTGGACGCCACGGCAGGCCCGCACTCGGTATGCACCACGCAGTCGCTGCCGCTATACCTATGCGCTTTGTAATTCGACTTTATGGCGCAGAGATCCTTGGCCTGCTGATGCAGGGTGGGCTGGTTGTCCTTGACCTGTATGATCAGGTCGGCTCCGGCCTTTGCGGCAAGGTCGAAGGTTTCCTCTGGCAGTGCAGGGCGTCGAGCGTGACCAAGTGGCCAGCTGGGGGACCGCCGCAGACTTGGGGGTCACGCTGCGGCGGCAACCGGGAGTGCGTCATTGGCGGGGTAGAAGCGCTGCCCGAAGCCGGTGCCGAGCGTGCCGTTGTAGACGGCGCAGCGAACCTGCAGCAGCCGATCGGCGCCGCGCCGAGACCAGCGCATCTGCTGCGACTTGGCCATCCGGCGGTTCACCAGGAAGTTGGCCGTGCCCTCGGTCAGCGCCGTGCCGACCCGCAGCCCCGCCCGATGCCGCGCGCCGTAGTTGACCAGCCGATCGCTCTGCCCGACGAGGTAGCGGTCCAGTGCCTGCAGCGCGGTCCAGAGCTTGCGCGAGGGTGCGAGGGCCTTGCGGCCGCCAGGCTCGCCCCGAAAGTGGTGCATGACAGCACGAATGCGATTGAGGCTGAGCTTCGCGTCCTTGGCCTTGCCGTGCCACAGCCGCCAGCGCAGGCGCTCGACTTCCTCGACGATCACCGCCTTGGCCACCGCGCGCTCCGGATCGTCGGACGCCAGAGCTCCGGCGATCTGGGTCAGGTGCTGCAGCCGCATGGCGACATGGAACCAGTCGAGGATCGGACGCTCGGCGACGCCAGCGTCGAGCAGAATGCGCCGTAGACCGGGACAGCCGTCGGTGAACGCCGTCAGCACCGTACCCTTGGTGCGCCCCACCGCATCGAGACCGCGGCGGATCAGCGCCGCAGGGTCGGTGTCAGTCTTGGCGACAGCGCCGAAGACCTGTCGCCCGCCGGTTGTGGTCTCGACATTGCCGATGCGAACCTCCAGGTGCCGCTCACCTTCTTCACAGCTCCGGATGAAGGTCGAATCCAAGGTCACTACGATCGCTGCGGCAGGCGTGGCTGGTTTGGCTGTCGCCGGCATAGGCAGGCGCTCAGCCACCTTGAAGGTGTGACGGCGTAGGGTCTCGGGATCTGCGCCGGCGTCCACCGGCAGCATCTGCGCCAGCACCTCGGCCGCGGCCCGGTACGGCATCAGCGCCGAGAGCTGCGCCCGCAGCCGATCCAGCTCTGGGGTCGAGCGGATGTGCCGCGGCCATGCCAGGCCGGTCTCGGTGATACCGCAGCTGGCGCAGCAAAGACGGGGCAGCCGGACCGTGACCTGGCCGAACAGTGTGGCCATCGCGTGCTGGCGGTAGTCCTTGACGCGGCACACATCACCACAGCCGCGGCATGCCGGACGGCGCAGGGCATGGACCCGGGCTTGAGAGGCGACGATATCCTGCTGCACACCAGCCAGGAGCTGCTTGCCCTCGGCCAGAGTCAGACCCAGGCTGGCCAGATCGGTGAGATCGCCGGGTCTGGCGATCTGCATGACCTCGGTGCTGTGCTCTTCGCCCGCGGCTCCGACGCTCACCAGCTTCACGATCCAGACCACGGTGCCTCTACCTCAACGGGAACAGGCCCGACAATACCCCTCCAGCTGGCACCCCCAAAGTCGCGGCAGTCCCCTATCACTTCATACCGGACGACCATCTGCGTCCTTTCGAGGAGTCCGGCGTCTACGATCCCTCGTTGCGTGAGTTCCCGGAAACGCGTCCTGCTGCCACGCGGGT
>NZ_JAUTWS010000520.1 GCF_030657435.1 Paracraurococcus lichenis
GGTCATGCAACGTAAGCCTGCCGAGCACGGCCTCCAGCTGCGCCGCTGCGGCGCGGCCAGGCGGTGGAACCAGTCCTCGGCGGCGGCTCCGAGGTTGTCGGCCCAGGGGATTGCCCCGGGCCTGGCCGCCGCGGCCCGGAAGGCCGCGACCTCGGCCGGGTCACCCGTGACCCGCAGGTGGTGGTAAAGCCAGTCGGGATGCAGCAGGCCAGCGTGCTGGCATCGGGGGCGGGCTCGCTCCCCTCCCTTGTCGGCTGCGGCACTCACAGGCCGAGCAGCTTGACCAGGCTCTCGGTCAGCAGCTTCGCCCGGCGCATATAACCGCGCATGGTCCGCAGGTCGCGGTGGCGGGTACGGGCCATGATCTGCTAGTCCCGCGCGCCAGCCC
>NZ_JAUTWS010000521.1 GCF_030657435.1 Paracraurococcus lichenis
TACTTCGGCCGCATCGAGAAAGACGTGGCCCAGGGCCTCTCCCTCCGCCACGACCACGGTTCGAACTACATGTCCGGCGACTTCCAGGACGAGATCGCCTTCCTCGGCATCGAGAGCTCGCCCTCCTTCGTCCGCCAGCCCGAGGGCAACGGTGTCGCCGAACGCTTCATCCGTACCCTGAAGGAGAACTTCCTCTGGGTGCACACCTTCGACACCGTCGAAGAGCTGCGTCGCGGGCTGCAGGATTTCGTCGCCCATTACAACGCCACCTGGCTTGTCGCCCGGCACGGCTACCGCACCCCCAACCAGGTCCGAGCCGAGCTACGCAGCCTTGCTCAGTGCCCACCGGACACCCTACCCTTGGCCGCCTGATTAGAGCAGCCGACT
>NZ_JAUTWS010000522.1 GCF_030657435.1 Paracraurococcus lichenis
GGCTCCTGATTCAAGCTGGGGATGGACCGGCTTCCCGACCTGTCTTCGCTCTCCCATGAGGAGAAGGACGCGCTCATCCATGCGCTGTGGGCGCAGGTGCAGGCGCTGACGGCGCGGGTCGCGGAGTTGGAGGCCAGGCTTGGCCTGCCGAAGACGCCCAACAACTCCAGCCAGCCGCCGTCGCAGGGCAGGAAGCCGAACCGCGACGACAAGCCTGCCCGGACGGGTCCCCGCCAGGGCAGCCTTGGCCGCAAGGGTGGTGGCCGATTGCTGGCCGAAGCACCGGACGAGACGGTCACCGCCCGCCCATCCCGGTGCGCGCACTGCCAGGCGGCCCTGGACGCGGCCGACCAGAGGTTGGCAGGCCGCTTCGACAAGGTCGA
>NZ_JAUTWS010000523.1 GCF_030657435.1 Paracraurococcus lichenis
GCCACGCAGCCTATTGACAAGGAGCACGCGATTAGAGAACGTCCCCCGATAGCATCGATGTGCCAAGGTGGAGGCGCTGTGCGGGAGGCGGCGAGGCTTGCGCGTGTCAAGCCTGCCGGGGCTGAAGCAGTCCCAGCCCGAGCGGGGTGAGCCAGTGCGGATGGCCCTGGCCGGTCATCAGCTCCCGCGGGCTCTTGCCCCAGCACTCGGAGTCAGGGCTGTTCAACGCTGTGCGGTAGCGGGGGTGAGTCCTCGCTGCCACAGGTCGGAGGCGAACGGCGCCGGCGAAGTGATGACGGCATTCCCGGATCGCCAAATTTCTGACTCATAGGGCGGCAACCGAGGGGGAGGTTGCCGTGACCGCGTTCGCGCCGCTGCTGGGT
>NZ_JAUTWS010000524.1 GCF_030657435.1 Paracraurococcus lichenis
ACCCGGCTCCAAGCCGGCCGGCGCGGCTGCCTTGAAGCGCCCGGCGCAGCAGGGGCAGACGCCGCCGTGCAGGACCACCCGCGTCACGTCCGGGGTGATCTCGGGGATCTCGACACGGTCGTAGGTCTGCACTGCCACCTGCTCCACCTCCCCCAGGTCGGCGCGGCAGTGTGGGCAGTGCTCCATCCGGATCGCTTCGCAACGCGTTGGATTGGGGTGCAGCGGCCGATGCGCGCCGGCGTGCACCCTGGACTTGGCGCTGGGCTTGCCGTCGCCATTCGCCTTGCGTCCCTGCGAGGGCGGCGTGCCAGAGTTGTTCGGCGTCTTTGGCGGCGCCTGCAGCTTCTCCCGCAAGGCCGCATTCTCCGCCTCGAGCACGGAC
>NZ_JAUTWS010000525.1 GCF_030657435.1 Paracraurococcus lichenis
TGCTGGATGCCTGGTTCATGCGCGGCTGGTTGATCCAGTGCGCGCTGGCTGACGGCCACACCGTGATCGGCCGCGTGCGCCGCGATCTCGCCCTCTATACGGTGCCCCATCCGCCCCGGCGGCGGCGGCCGGGGCGGCCGCGCAAGTATGGCGCGCGCCTCACCCCAGACCGGGTGGCAGCCCTGCCGGTCCAACGCAGTGCTCGCATTCTCTACGGCCAAATGGAGGTCGTGCGCTGGCACAGCTGCCGGGTCGCCGCCCGCTTCCTGCACGGCCGAGTGGTGCGGGCTGTCTGGGTGGAACTGGAGCGCCCGGATCGTCCAGGCAAGCCGCCCGAGCAGCGCCTGCTGCTCTGCACCGATCCGGACCTGCCCGCCCC
>NZ_JAUTWS010000526.1 GCF_030657435.1 Paracraurococcus lichenis
GCGCCCCTCCTCCGGATGCCGGCTGCGCACGTAGCCGCCATCCAGCCCAACCACGACTGCGCCGCCCGACCGCACTGCGGGCCGCGTCACGGCCGCAGCCATGGGCGGCTGCACCACCTCCTTGCCGACCCGCTGCGTGCGGTTCCGCACCGTGCCGGCGTTCACCGCCCCGCCGATCGGAAGCAACTCGGACAGGAGTGCCGCGACCTTGCCGAACGGCGCCAGCGCCGCATACCGGGCGGTGACGCAGGCAAGCTCGGGCGCGACGGTACCCCCGCCGAGCTCCAGGGCCGCGAAGCTCTTCGGCTTGCCCGGACCATGGCAGGGGCAGACCAACAGCCGCCGGACCCGGACCGGCACCGCGCCGAACAGTGAGCGG
>NZ_JAUTWS010000527.1 GCF_030657435.1 Paracraurococcus lichenis
CCAAGTCGGCGCGGCAGTGCGGGCAGTGCTCCATCCGGATCGCTTCGCAACGCGTCGGATTGGGATGCAGCGGCCGATGCGCGCCGGCGTGCACCCTGGTCTTGGGGCTCGGCTTGCCGTCACCATTCGCCTTGCGCCCCTGCGAGGGCGGCGTGCCAGAGTTGTTCGGCGTCTTTGGCGGCGCCTGCAGCTTCTCCCGCAAGGCCGCATTCTCCGCCTCGAGCGCGGCAACTCGGGCCACCAACGCGTCGACCTGCGCCAACAGCGTTGCAATCAGGTCGTCCTTCTCCGGGGACGATAGCACGGCAGGGTCGACGGACAGGGCCACAGGCTGGTTGACCCACGTTCCAGCCCCTCGTGCAATCCAAATCTCGCCG
>NZ_JAUTWS010000528.1 GCF_030657435.1 Paracraurococcus lichenis
GCACCCGGACCCGCCCCAGCCGTCGCCCGAGCAGGCGCAGCAGGAAACGCGCGCTCTTGAGCTTGCCGCGGTTGGCCCCGCGCCGCACCAGGCGCAGCATCAGCGGCACGGCCCCGACCTTGAAGTCCCGCTCGAGCACCGCGGCCAGGCACAGCCAGCCCTGGCCACGCAGGAAGCGCGGGCGGTTCGGCTTGGCGGTGTGGTTGTGGTGGACCACCGAGCCCGGGGCCCGGGTGGAGACGCGTTCGACCAGGCTGTCGTCGAGCACGACATGCCAGACCGCCGGCGTGAATACGCTGGGCAACAGCTCGAGCAGGGCGTCCCAGACCTGCAACCACGACCAGCGACCGCGCTCCAGGAACCAGAAGTAGGC
>NZ_JAUTWS010000529.1 GCF_030657435.1 Paracraurococcus lichenis
ACACCCGGACCCGCCCCAGCCGTCGCCCGAGCAGGCGCAGCAGGAAGCGCCCGCTCTTGAGCTTGCCGCGGTTGGCCCCGCGCCGCACCAGGCGCAGCATCAGCGGCACGGCCCCGACCTTGAAGTTGCGCTCGAGCACCGCGGCCAGGCACAGCCAACCCTGGCCACGCAGGAAGCGCGGGCGGTTCGGCTTGGCGGTGTGGTTGTGGTGGACCATCGAGCCCGGGGCCTGGGTGGAGACGCGTTCGACCAGGCTGTCGTCGAGCACGACATGCCAGACCGCCGGCGTGAACACGCTGGGCAACAGCTCGAGCAGGGCGTCCCAGACCTGCAGCCAGGACCAGCGACCGCGCTCCAGGAACCAGAAGTAGGT
>NZ_JAUTWS010000053.1 GCF_030657435.1 Paracraurococcus lichenis
TTTGATGGCCTCCGTAGTAGGCGCCGAACAGGCGGCGCGGCACGAAACCCTGCGCCAGCAGCGCCTCGGCATCCGGCTGCCGCCGCAGCCAGTCGACGAAATGGTTGGGCTGGTCGTGGAAGGCGATCATCCGCGCCGCCGGCACGTTCAGCAGGTGGCTGGGGTTGCCGGTGGCATAGGCCTGGCCGCGCCCGAAGGCCGAATTGCGCTCGATCAGGGTGACCCGGATCGCTTCGGGACAGCAGCGCAGCAGGTGCAGCGCGAGCAGGGTGCCGCTGAATCCGGCGCCGACGATGGCGATGGTGGGCCGCGGCATTCTGGCTCCTCGAGGCAACGTGCGTTCTTGCCGTGAAAACTGAGTATTCATAATTTCAAGCACAATCTGAGCGTGAAATAAGAGGGCGCTGCGCGAGTGCATGGCCGCGAGAATAGATGGCCGGACCGTTAGGCCCCGGCCGAGGTAGGGGAGGAAACGCCGGTCATGTTGTCGCCTGATCACGCCTGCCTCGGCAGGCGCCTCCGCCGGCGACGGGCGGCGCTGCAGTCCGGACATCTCAGTCCGGGAATACGTCATCGCAAGGCGCTACTCCGCCGCGGCGCGCAGGCTGTCGCCGGCGGCATCCAGCGCCTGGCCAAGATCGGCCAGGATGTCGTCGATATGCTCGATGCCGACGGAAAGGCGGACATCGCCGGGCGAGACGCCGGTCGCGGCCTCGTCGGCCACCGAGAGCTGGCTATGCGTGGTGCTCGCCGGGTGGATTGCCGGGCTGCGCGAATCGCCGATATTGGCGACGCGGTAGAAGAGCTTCAGGGCATCGATGAAACGCCGCCCCGCCTCGGCGCCGCCGGAGAGCTCGAAGCCGACCAGGCCGCACTTGTGCTGCGGCAGGTATCGCGCGGCCCGTTCCGCCGCCTGGCCGGCCAGGTGCTTCGGGTGGATCACCGGGGGCACCTCCGGCCGCCCCGCCAGCCAATCCGCCACCGCCTCGGCATCGCGGCTGTGCTCGCGGATCCGCAGCAGCAGCGTCTCCAGTCCTTGCAGAACCAGGAAAGCGTTGAAGGGTGACAGCGCGGCGCCGAGGTCGCGCAGCAGCGTGGTCCGCGCCTTGAAGATATAGGCGATGGGGCCGAGTGGCTTGGCGGCCTCGACCCAGACCGCGCCGTGGTGGCTGGGGTCCGGGCGGTGCAGCGCCGGCTGGCATGCGGGATGGGTCGCCCAGTCGAAATTCCCACCATCGACGATGATGTCACCGATGCTGGTGCCGTGGCCGCCGATGCGAATGCACCACCATCGCGGCGCCGTGCTCGAAGGGCTTCACCAGCAGCGGTGCGGCGGCATTGTCGACGATCAGCGGAATGCCGAGCGGCCGGCCGAGCGCCGCCACCTCGGCGACCGGGAATGGCTCCGGCTTCGGGTTGGGCAGGGTCTCGGCATACCAGGCGCGGGTCGGGTCGTCTCTGGCGCGCAGGAAGGCCGCCGGGTCGGCAGGATCGACGAAGCGGACCTCGATGCCCTGGTCGCGCAGCGTGTTGGCAAACAGGTTCCAGGTGCCGCCATAGAGACCGGTGGAGGACACAATATTGTCGCCGGCATGCGCCAGGTTCTGCACCGCAAAGGCCGAGGCCGCCTCGCCGCTGGCGGCCGCCAGCGCCACGGCGCCGCCTTCCAGCGCGGCGATGCGCTGTTCCAGCACACCCATTGTCGGGTTGCCGACGCGGGTATAGACATCACCAAGCTCCCGCTCAGCCGTGAGGAGCCGGCCATGTCCCGGTTCGGGCCCGTGCGGGCCGCTCGTCAGCCCGGCCGCGCCACGCTCGGCATAGCGATGGTAGATGTCGAACACCCCGGTCGCGCTCAGGCCGGCCTGGGCGGCGATCTCACCACAGGTCAGGCCGGATAGGTCGGGCCGGCCTGGCGCAAGCCAATCATCTGGCGGCGGCGTTCCTCTTGCGCTACGCTCGCACCAGCGGGCAACCGCCCTGCTCTATCGGCCGGAAGGCCTGCTCCGCCGGCGTGGTCTGCAGCAGCTTGTAGTAGTCGAAGGGGCCGCGGCTCTCCTCCGGCCGCTTCACTTCAAATAGGTAGGCCGGGTGCAGCTTGCGCCCGTCCGCGCGGATGCGGCCGTGGCCGAAGGCGTCGTCGTCGGTCGGCATCGCCTTCATGCGCGCCACCGCCTCGGCGCCGCTCGCCTTCGCCGCGGCGACGCCCATGTCCTGCACCGCCTTCAGGTAGTGCAGCGTGCCGGCATAGGTCCCGGCATGGGTGCTGGCGATGGCCGGCGCCGGCCCGACCTGCTGCCGCAGCCGCGCGGTGAAGGCGCGGGTGCGGTTGTTGAGGTCCCAGTAGAAACTCTCCGTCACGATCAGCCCCGCCGCGGTCCTGAGGCCGAGCGAGTGGACCTCCGAGATGAAGAGCAGCAGGGAGGCGAGCCTGATGCCGCTCCGCGTCAGCCCGAACTCGGCCGCCTGCTTCACGCAGTTGGTGGTGTCGGTGCCGGCATTGGCCAGGCCAATCACCTTCGCCCGGCTCGCCTGCGCCTGCAGCAGGAACGACGAGAAATCCTGCGTGCCGGGAAAGGGCGTGCGCACGCTGCCGAGGATCTTCCCGCCCGCCGCGCGCACGAAGCCGGAGGTGTCGCGTTCCAGCGCATGGCCGAAGGCATAGTCGGCGGTGATGAAGAACCAGCTATCGCCGCCCGCCTGCACCGTCGCGCCGCCGACCGAGTTCGCCAGCATCCAGGTGTCGTAGGTCCAGTGCACCATGTTGGGCGAGCAGCCCTTGCCCGTCATGTCGGAGCTGGCGGCGGAGCTGTTCAGGTGGACCTTGTTCTTCTCCCGCACCAGGTCGTTGACCGCGAGGGCGACGGAGGACGTCGCGACATCCACCAGGGCATCGACGCCGTCGCGGTCGAACCACTGCCGGGCGATGCTGAGGCCGACATCCGGCTTGTTCTGGTGGTCGGCGGCGACGAGTTCGACGTTGAAGCCGCGCGGGCCGAAATCCTGGATCGCCTGCCGCACCGCGGCGACCGAGACGGCGCCCGTGACGTCGCGGTACATGCCGGACATGTCCACGGGCACGCCGAGCCTGATCGTATTCGTCGGACTGTTCGTCCCTTGGGCCTTGGCGCTGCGCCAGGGCAGGCCGCCCAGCGCCGGCGCGGCGGCCTTGAGCACGGTCCTGCGGTCGAGCTCCGTCATCGCCTGTCCTCCCTCATTGGCGGCCTCTCTGTCGGGCCGCCTGCACGGGGGGCAGGCTATTGCATCGGAATGCTCACGCGGAACCCCCGGCGTGGCGGAACCAGGCGCCGGAAGCGAGGACGCTGACGATCAGCGTGCCATAGGCGACCAGGGCGAGCGCGAGGGCGGCGAAGACCCAGGCGAGCGAGCCGGTCAGGACCAGCGCCGCCCAGCCGCCCAGGACCGCGATGGCCAGCCGCAGGGCGCCGGCCAGCAACGGCCAGAGCAGCCGCCCCGCGCCCTGCGAGGCGAAGTAGAGCGACAGGCCGAGGCCGAAGAAGCCATAGGCCGGCCCGACCACGCGGAGATAGGCGCTGCCCGTCTCGATCATCGCCGGGTCGGCGCCGAAGAGGCCGAGCCAAGCGGCGGGCCAGATCGCGGCGGCGAGGCCGATCGCCTCGGTCAGCAGGAAGGCCAGCGCGCCGCCGGTCAGCGCGATGCGCAGCGCCCGCCGGTTCTGCCCCGCGCCGATATTGGTGCCGACCAGCGCGACGAGCGGCGCGCCGAGGCCGAAGACCAGCGGGATCAGCAGGTATTCCAGTCGGTTGCCGGTGCCATAGCCGGCGATGGCATCCGGCCCGCCGGCGGCGCCGACCACGGCGGTGGTCAGCATGACCGTCAGCGTGGTCTGGAAGGTCGAGAGCGAGGCGACCGCGCCGACCTTGAGGATGTCGAGGAACAGCGCCGCCCGCAGCCTGGCGATCCGGAACCGCGCGATGCTGCGCCCCGTCACGACAGCCCAGCCGAGCAGCGCCGTGGTGAGCAGCGAGGTCAGCACGACAGCCCAGCCGGCCCCCGCGACGCCGAGCGCAGGGACGGGCCCGAAGCCGAAGATCAGCACCGGCGAGAGCGGGACGAGCAGCACCACGCCGAGCACCACGGCGAGCGAGGGCAGCATCATGTTCCCCGTGCCGCGCAGCACGCTGGCGAAGGCATTGTAGAGCCAGACCAGCACGGCGCCGGCGAAGACCACGTCGGAATAGGCGAGCGCGGCCTCGAGCGAGGCGCCCTCCCCGCCGAGGGCGCGGTAGAGCGCCGGGCCGAAGCCGATGACCAGCGCCGAGAAGAGCAGCCCGAGCGCGCCGTTGATGACGAGGGCGTGCAGCACCAGCGCATCGGCATCCTCGCGCCGGTTCGCGCCCAGCGCGCGGGCGATGGCCGAGGCGATGCCGCCGCCCATGGCGCCGCCCGAGAGCATCTGCATCATCATGAAGCCGGGGAAGACCAGCGCCATGCCGGCCAGCGCATCGGTGCCGAGATGCCCGACCCACCAGGTTTCGATCAGCCCGACCGAGGCCTGCGCCAGCATGACCAGCGTGTTCGGCCAGGCCAGGCGCAGCAGCGTCCGCAGCGGCGGTCCCTGCAGCAGCAGCCGCGTGCGCGGGTTCATCGCCGGCGCGGTCGGGGCCGGCGTCGCCGCGGGCATTGCGGGCCGGATCGGCGTCTCGGCGGTCATGGCGTCTTCCCTTCCGGGGCCGGCTGGCGGGGGCGCGCGAAGCGGCGGCGGGTCCGCTCGCCCGCGGCCGGTCCGGGGGCGAGGGTGAAGTCCGGCCCGTCGATCGGGCGAAGCGTGACGCGGTCCATCAGGACCGGCTCGGCCGGCGCGCCGGTGCGGGCATCGACGATCTGCACGGCGGCACCTTCCGGCGCGAAATGCCGGTTGCCCCAGGCCAGCATGGCGAGCAGCACCGGGCGGAAGTCCCGCCCGCGCGCGGTCAGGCGGTATTCGTGGCGCGGCGGCCGCTCGGAATAGGGGTGCTTCTCCAGCAAGCCGGCCTCGACCAGGGCGGCGAGGCGGCGGCTCAGCATGTTCGGCGCGATGCCGAGGCTCTCCTGGAATTCCTCGAAGCGGGTCATGCCGGCGAAGGCGTCCCGCAGGATCAGGATGCTCCACCACTCCCCCACCCGGTCGAGCGAGCGGGCGATCGGGCAGGGCATGTCGGCGAAGCTGGTCCGGCGCATGGCGGCAGGCTAGGCGGGGTCACTATCATCATGCAAGTAACTTCGCCGCAAAAAGGCCGGCACGGGTGGGCCCTGCCGGCCGGGCGGCGTGTCAGCCGAAGGCGACGGTCAGGTTCATCGGGAAGATGCCGAACTCCTCGTCCATGCGGAGGCGTCCTTCCGGCCCCGGGGCGCGGCGGAGGTTGGGCAGCTTCAGCACCGCCTTGCAGATCTCCGGCACCATCACCCGGTTCATGTAGAGCCCGAAGCACTCATGCATGCCGTAGCCGAAATGCATGTAGCTGTAGTCCGGCCGGTCCGTGCGGAACTGCCAGGAGCGCGGCACCCGGCGCCCGTCGAACATGGCCGAGCGCGTGGCCGCCATGACGAAGGCGCCCTTCGGGATGGTCCGCGCCCGCCAGTTGCCGGCCGCGACCCGGTAATCCTCCTCGCAATTCCGGAACAGGCCGGGGGTGAGCGGGAAGAAGCGCGAGGCCTCGAAGACGTAGCGGGAGACCGCTGCGTCGTCATCGGCCCGCGCCGCCGCCTGCGCCTCCCGCAACTGTTGTGGCCGGTCGAGCAGGATGTCGAAGAGCTGCGGGATGACCATCGGCGCCTGCGGCAGCGCGCCGACGATCAGGCCGATGAGGTTGTTGCGGATCTCGCGGTCGGAGAAGCCCTCGGTGCCCATGTCCTGGAAGCGCAGGCAGCGCTCCAGGATGTCGTCCTGCTGTCCGCGCGCCTGCTTGCGGGCGGCGATGGCCTCCTCGACATAGGCGCGCAGGTCGGCGGCGAGCCGCGCGGCCGGCGCCGCCTTCGCCGGGTCGTTGGCGATATCGGCGAACATCCAGCCGAAGAGCCAGCGCACCTGGTCGGAGAACTGCGTCACCGACCGGCCCGGCGTGCCGAAATAGGCGCCGAAGAAGCGGGTGGTGACGTCCTGCGTCAGTTCCATCGCCAGGTCCAGCCGGCCGCCCGGCAGGGCGCGCTGCACCGCCTCCGCCGTCAGCCGCGCGACCTCCGGCTTCACCCGCGACAGCGCCTCGCCGCGCGGGGCGGTCATGCGCATGTTGGTCCTGTCGCGGGTGTAGTTCGGCTCGTCCTTCATGCCGAGGAAGATGTTGTCGCCGTCCATGATGACGGCAATCTTCGGCGCATAGGTGACGTTGAAGACGTTGGGGCGCTGCAGCACCTCCTGCACGTCGTCGTAGCGCGTCACCAGCGCATAGGTCCGCCCCTTCCAGGGGACCACCAGGATGGGGAGGGTGTTCCTGAGCAGCAGGAACCCCCAGTCCATCTTGCTCTTCAGCGCGTCGAGCAGCTTGGAGCCGCTGCTCTTCGGCGCGGTCGCGACCCGGGCGTCCATCGGCTCAGGTCGGATCGATTTCGCCCGTCGCGATCATGCGCAGGGCGTTCATGCTGGGAATGAAGAAGTAGTCGCCGCCGCGGACCACGACGTATTGCTGCATGTCCTGCGCCACGAAGGGCATGGCGCCATTCGTGCCGTCCGCGGGGATCACGAATTTCGCGGCCTGGTCGCGGTTGCCGACGATCGGGCATGTGTCGTTGCCGCTCTCGAAGTCCAGGCCGTATTGCACCCATTGCTGCTGGATGAACTCGAACTGCCGGAACAGGCTGGTGCAGAGCGCCATGATGAAGACGCCGTGCTCGTCCTCGTCCCGCTCGCTGCACTCGCCATAGGGCAGGCCGCGGCGCAGGATCCGCCGGCGGTTCACCAGGGTGGAGGTGCTGGAGGTCACCTGCCCCTTGGCGTCGCGGTCGGGCTGCGGGTCGAGCATGTCGCGCGGATTGGCGCGGCGCATATGGGCGCCGAGCGGGCATTTCCGGCCCTGCGGGTCGTCGGTGTAGCGGAAATTGCGCAGCACGGCGGTGCCGTCGATCCGCGCCAGCTCGGCCTTGTAGGCCAGCCATTCCGCCGGACCCTGCAGGACCTCGCCCTTCTGCCGCTTCAGCATCATCGGGTAGTCCTTCAGGATGTCGAGCATCTCCCGGTAGGTCGGCGCCACCGTCAGCGGCACGCCGGACCGCCAGCGCCCCACCATCTTCGCCTTCAGCGTCTCCAGCGCCTCCTCCTCGGAGGCGAGGTTGGCGACGCGCCGGTAGAGGGCGGCGTAGTCCCGCATCTGCCGATGGAAGGTGCCGGTGTTCTGGTGCAGCTTGCGCAGCGCCATGAAGGTGCCGTTGCGCATGAACTGATAGGGGACGGAGGCCATCGATTCCTCCTGCCCCTCGCTCGGGTAGCCGAAGAGGAATTCGCCGGCGGCGAGCGGCTTCCAGCTTGCCTGGCCATAGGGCCCGGGCATCAGCTTGCCGTCGCCGATGACCTCGACCGCCTCCTCCTTCTCCTCGTACTGGCCGGTGAAGACCGGGTCGCCGATGCCGTCCATGAAGCCGAAATGCTCGTCCGGCGTCGGCATCGGGCGGCCGGTGACGGGGTCGCGCACCATCCTGGTGCAGCTGTCCTGCCATTCGCCCTGGCCATCGCGGCCATGGCCCTTCAGCAGCAGGACCTTGTCCTTGGCGTGCGGGTTCTCCGTCAACGCCTTCAGCCAGGTGGTCCAGACCTCGAGCTCGTCGACCGGCGTGCCCTCGATCTCCTTGGCCTGGGCATTCAGCGCCACCCAGATATGGGTCCGCCTGCCATGCGGCAGGTTGGCGTCGCGCCAGACCGGATCCCATTCGGCGGGGTCGCTGCCATGCAGGTCGCCCAGGATGTGCTTGCGGCAGGCCATGCCCTCGATGAACTCGTCCGGCATGCCGCGCAGCGTCGCGGTCGGCAGGTCGAGCGCGCAGAGCCCGGCATAGGTGAAGGCGACATTCACCGTCACCAGCGGCTTCACCTTGGTCACGCCGGGCCTGTTTTCGGTCTTGCTGCTCTTCCAGGGCTCCGCCGTGGTCACATAGGCCCGGAGCTGGTCGACGAACCAGCGGCCGGCATCGCCTTCGCCTTCCTCGATATGGAAGAGGAAGTAGCGCGCATAGGGGAAGCCGTAGCGTCCATAGGGGCGGGTGATGTTGCCCTGGATGTCGTGCAGGTCGAGCTCGCTCATGCCTTGGCTCCCTTCGGCAGCGCGTATTCGGGCAGGCGGATCAGGCCGGGCGCCTGGGTCGGGCCGGCGGTCTCGGCGGGCTTCTCGTCCCTGAGGAAGGCCTTGAAGGCGGCCAGCAGCGGGGCGGGCTCGGCGCCCTGGTTGGCGATGGCGAAATCGACGAAGCGCTGCTGCACATAGAGCGCCTTCAGCACCTCCGGCAGGCCGGCGCTGCGCGGCAGCGGCTTCGGCCCCTGCGTCATGATCTTCCGGTAGAGGCTGTAGAGCCAGGCCGCGGCGCCGGCGAGCAGCAGCGGCACCACCAGCAGGCCCCAGCGGGAGACGGTGCCGAGGAACCGCTCCACCCCGCCCTCCGGCAGGAAGGCGGCGCCGAGGATCGATACCAGCCAGAGCCCGACGAGGCCGGCCAGCAGCTTGGCGCCGGTCTTGATCGCGCCGATCGGCACCGGCAGGTCCGGCCGCAGCTTCGCCAGCACCCCGGCGAGCTCGGCCGGCTCGTAGGGGTAGTAGTCGTTGAAGGGCATGGTCGTCTCGACCCGGCACAGCCGCACATAGGCCTCGAAGCCCTCGGCCGAGTTCACCGCCTCGAAGCCGTGGCAGTTTGAGAAGACGTCGCGCAGCTCCGCCTGCATCGTGTTCCACAGCGTGTGCGTGATGTCCTGCAGCGGGTCCGGGTGGTCCACCAGGGCACCGCCGCGCCCTGGCACCTGCCGTACGTCGAAATCCGCGGCGAATAGCAGGTAGGGCATGGTGAGCCGGTCCACCGGCTGGTGCACCAGCGGGTCGACGCCGCCCAGCTTGCTGACCAGCGTGTCGCCGTTCTCCCGCCCATTATAGGGCTGGTCGTCGATGATCACGAAGCGCGCCAGATGAGTCATGGTGTTGCGCGCGAAGGGGCTGCCCGGCGCGACGCCGCGCGAATTCGCCGTGACCTCCGAATTGGGCAAGGAGGAGAGGACGGTCTGCAACCGCTGCCGGTAGGAGCAGCCGAACTCGCCCTCGACCGCGCCGACCTTCACCGGCGCGAGCATGGTCAGGAAGTAGTGGCCGGTCTCGATATCGGGCATGGCACGTGCCTCCTCAGCCTGCCGCCGCCTGGTCGGGCGGCGCGGATTGCGTGGAAGGCGCGCCGGGGAAGGGCGCGGCCCAGGCGGGGTCCTTCGACTTGCGGAGGAAGTCGGCCTTGCGCGCATCCGCCCGCTCGGTGGCGACCGAGGCGGAGGGCGCATAGCCATGGCTGCCGAGCGCATTCTGCAGGTCGCCCTCGATCATCGCGCGGCGATAGGCCGCGGCGAAGGCCGCCGCGTCGTTGCCCTCGGCGACCTTGGTCAGGTCCGCGATCGCCGACTGGATGCGCAGCGCGCGCTTGATGTCCCGCTGCGCCGCGCCCGGCGTGGCGTTGTAGTAGTAGGAGGTGTCGATCTGGTTGTGCGTGATGTAGGCCTTGAAATCGGCGATCGGGATCGAATGCGGGTATTTCGTGCTGGCATACCAGAAGAGGTCGAGGCCGGAGGGGATGCCGTCGGCGAAGGCGTCGATGTACTGGTCCCAGGTGCCGTTGAAGTTGCTGAGGAAGAGCATGTAGTCGTTCCGCATGCTCTGCTTCAGCTCGGGCTGGCCGAGATCCGGCCACTGGTCGCGGCGGATGATGACCCAGCGCGCGAAATGGATGAGCTTGAGCCCGAGCAGGCCCAGGAGCTGCGTCGGCTGGCTGCGCGACAGCATGAAGAGCGCGACCTGCACCCAGGTCCAGCGCGGCTTCATCGGCGTCAGCACGTTCATCGCATAGGCTTTGCCGGCGATATTCGACATCGGGGTCCTCCCGCCCGGCGCCATCGAAGGGGTGGCGCCGTCCGGCGAACCGTGCCTCGCGGGGAAATGAGTAACAAGGAATGATTCAGGGAAACCTGTGCGCGACCGCACAAGGCGATGCCGGAGCCGCCATTGGCATCCCCCGGGAGGCGACCAGCCTTGCCCGGTGCCGCCGGGAGGCTTCGCCCCGCCGCCGCGCCATGGCAGCATCCGCGCCCGTGTCCGGAGGACCGCCCGCATGACCAGCCCGCTCCGTATCGGCTTCCTGCTCTTCCCGCGGCTCACCCAGCTCGACTTCACGGGGCCTTTCGAGGTGCTGGGCCGCCTGCCGGGGGCGGAGGTGCGGACGCTGTGGAAGCAGGCCGGGCCGGTGCGGTCCGATACCGGCCTCGTCATCCTTGCCGATACGGCGCTCGCCGATTGCCCGCAGCTCGACCTGGTCTGCGTCCCCGGCGGGCCGGGTGTCGCGGCGCTGATGGAGGACGAGGAGGTGCTGGCCTTCCTCCGGCGCCAGGCGGCCGGGGCGCGCTGGGTCACCTCCGTCTGCACCGGCGCGCTGGTGCTGGGCGCGGCGGGGCTGCTGCGCGGCCGGCGCGCGACCACGCATTGGGCGAGCCACGACTTCCTCGCCGTCCTCGGCGCCATCCCGGTGCAGGCGCGGGTGGTCCGCGACGGCAACCTGCTCACCGGCGGCGGCGTGACAGCCGGGATCGACTTCGCGCTGACCATCGCGGCCGAGATCGCGGGCGAAGCGGCGGCGCAGGCGATCCAGCTCGGCATCGAATATGCACCGGCGCCGCCCTTCGCGGCCGGGCACCCCTCCATCGCACCCGCCGCGGTTCTGGAGGCCGCGCGCGATCGCGGCGCCGGCATGCGGGCGGAGCGCGAGGCGCTGGTCGCCCGCGTCGCCGCCCGGCTGGCCGCGGCCTGACCGCCCGGATGCAGGACGCCCGGACTCCGCCGGCAGGGCCGCCCTCGCGCGGGCCGAACCGGTGGATGCTGCTCGGCCTCGGCTATCTGTGCCTGGTGCTGGCCGCGATCGGCGCGGTGCTGCCGGTGATGCCGACCACGGTCTTCCTGATCGTCGCCGCCTGGGCCTTTGGCCGTGCCAACCCGCAGCTTCGCGCCCGGCTGCGCGCGCATCCCCGCTTCGGCGCGACGCTGCGGCACTGGGAGGACCACGGCAGCATCAGCCCGCGCGCCAAGCGCGCCGCGCTGCTCGGCATGGCGGCGGGCTGGCTGATGGTGACGCTGGTCTTCCGCAACCTGCTGGCCTCCGGCCTCGCCGGCGCTTGTCTGCTGGCGGTCGCGGCCTATGTCCTCAGCCGGCCGTCGCAGCCGAGGGCCGCGCCGCTGCCGCCGGAACCGGTTCCCGGCCCGCGCTGAGCCATGGCGTCGGCGCACCCCACCCCTGCGCCCGGCGCGGGACACGGTGCCGAAGGCTGGACGGCAATTGGCCGCCCGCGCTCCCACATGGGGGGAGTCGCTGGTTCTCCCCTCGAGACCGCTTGTTTATGGCACGGCCCGGCCCCGCGCGGGGCCGGAACCGCAGGATATTCCCCCATGGCCCACGCACCGACCAAGACCGATACGACCACCCTCGCCGATGCCGCCCGCGTCGAGGAGGAGGTCGCCTACCTCGCCAAGCGGCACCGCATCAGCCCCGCCATCGTGCGGGAGATCATCCGCCGCCTCGGCTCCTCCGAGCGCAGCGCTGTCGAGCGCGAGATCAAGCGCGGCCAGGCGCGGCGCTAGAGCATTCCCACGCTGACCGTGCAGCGTGGGAATGCTCTAGGCTTTTGATTTGCAGAGCAGATTCACGCCTCCGAGCGTTTCCACTCTGCGGCGATCTGCCCTGACGCGCCGGGCCCGGTTGCCCGGGCGGGCGGCGCGCCGCATACCGCGCAGATGCCCTCCGATCCCGCCGGCCCCGGGCCGCGCGCCGATGCGGGTTCGACCCGCCGGCTCATCCTCCTGCTCGGCCTGTCCTCCTTCTCGGGCGCGCTGAGCGGGCGGGTCACCGACCCCTTCGTCACCACCATCGCGGCCGAGTTCGCCACCACGGCGGACCAGGCCGCGCTGCTGGCGACCGTCTTCGCCGTGCCCTTCGCCGCCATCCAGCCCATCCTGGGCCCGGTCGGCGATGCGCTCGGCAAGAAGCGCATCATCCGCGTCGCCCTCCTCCTGCTCTCGGTCTTCGCCCTGCTCGCGCCGCTCGCCCCCGATCTCGGCACGCTGATGCTGCTGCGGGCGCTGACCGGCATGGCGGCCGGCGGCGTGATGCCGCTGACGCTGGCGACGGTGGCGGATGCGGTGCCGATCGCCGAGCGGCAGGTGGCGCTGAGCCGCGTGGTGGTCTTCGCCATCGCCGGGCAGATCGGCGGCGGCGCGCTGGCCGGCGTGCTGGCGCCCTTCCTCGGCTGGCGGGGCGTGCTCGGGCTCTGCGGCGCGGTCGCGCTGGCGGCCTCGGCGCTGCTCTTCCTCATCCCCTTCGGCGGCCCGCCGGAGCCGCGCCGGCGCTTCGCCCCGGCCAAGGCGATCGAGCGTTACGGCATGATCCTGCGCCTGCCGGCGGCGCGCCTGCTCTACGCCTCGGTCTTCATCGAGGGGCTGCTGGTCTTCGGCACCTTCCCCTGGCTGGCGCCGGTGCTGGAATCGCGCGGCCTCGGCGGCGCGGCCAGTGCGACGCTGGAAGCGGGGCTGGCGGTGGCGGCCTTCGGCTGCGGCGGCTTCGTCTATGCCGCGCTGGCCCGGCCGATGCTGGCGCGGCTCGGCCAGTCGCGCATGGTGCGCCTCGGCGGCGTGATCGCCGGCCTGGCGCTGCTGGGCTTCGCCGTCGCGCCCTTCGCGGTGCTGTTCATCGCCGCCGGGCTGGTGCTTGGGACCGGCTTCTACATGATCCACAACAGCATCCAGACGCGGGTGACGGAGGTGGCGCCGGAAGCGCGCGGCTCCGCGGTCGCACTGCATGCCTGCCACTTCTTCGGCGGCCAGTCGCTGGGCCCGGTGCTGGTGGGCCTCGCCATCGGCGGCTTCGGCGCGCCGGCGGCCTTCGCGCTCGCCGCCGCTGGCATCTGCGCGCTCGGCGTCCGGCTCGGCCGGCGCTGAGCGACGGCTACTCCGCCGCCTGCCGCGCGCTCGGCTTGCCCCAGGACTTCAGCACCGGCAGTACCTCCTTGGCGAAGAGCTTCAGGCCGCGCTCCGCCACGGCCATCGGCGTGCCGCCGAAGCGGAAGGCGACGTTCAGCTCGAAGGTCCCCAGAAGCTCCCGCCGCTTCTCGAGGCCGCGCAGGATCCTCTCCGGCGTGCCCCAGCTCGCCGCCTGCATGAAGCCCTTCACCGCGCCTTCCAGGCCGCCCGCCTTGCGCGCGAGATCCGCCTTCTGCTGGTAGGAGTCATAGCCCTTCACACTGGCAAAATGCTCGCCCAGGAACTCGTAGTGGTGGAAATTGCTCTCCACGAACTTGCCCTGGTAGCGGGTGGCCTCCTCCTCGCAGCGCGCATCGTCCTCGCCGCAGATGACGAACTCCGTCATCATCAGGGTCGGCGGCTCGGTGCCGTGGTACTGGCGGTGGAGTTCCCGGCCGCGCTCGATGACCGGCAGCCGCATCTCCCAGGGCCGGTCGGCGAACATCACCATATGCGCGCCGAGCTTGGCCGCGGAGTTCACCGAATCCTCCGAGGACGCGACGGCATAGATCCGGCCGTCGAAGCTGTGCTGCGGCCGCGGCCGCAACTCGGTCCGCGGCTGCCTGTAGAACTTGCCCTCGCCCTCGATGAAGCCGGTCTTCAGGGCGTTGATGATCATCGGCGCCGCCTCGTCGAAGCGCTCGCGCGATTCGTCCATGCTGAGGCGGAAGGCGGCGAATTCGCGCCGCGCCAGGCCGCGGCCCATGCCGAAGCGCAGGCGCCCGCCGCTCAGCATGTCGAGCACCGCGGCATTCTCGGCGACGCGCAGCGGGTCGTGCCAGGGCAGGATGACCGCGGCGGTGCCGACATCGATATGCGGGTGCTTCGCCGCCAGCCAGGTCATCAAATGCAGGTTGTCGGGGACGAAGGAGTAGTCGGCGAAGTGGTGCTCGGCCGACCAGAGGCAGTCGAAGCCGAGATCGGCGGCCAGCGAGGCGAGGCGCAGCTCCTCCTCCCAGACCTCCTTGTCGGAGACACCCTCCCAGCCATAGCTGGAGAAGATCATCATCATGCCGACATCCATGGCACGTCTCTCCCATGTTCCGGGGCCTGCCATGGCCTGATGGCGGCCGCGCTTGCTTGGACCCGGGGAGGCTAGACCCCTTCCGCGCCCCGGTTCAACCGAGGCCCCTGGCCACCCGGCGCCGGTCGCCTATCCTGCGGTCCGGAACGAGATCGAGAGGACCGCCATGACCCCGCCCGACCGCCTGCGCGCGCTGCTGGCCGAACCAGGCTTCGTCACCATGCCCGCGGTCTGGGATGGGTTGAGCGCGAAGCTCGCCGCCGCGGCCGGGTTCCGCACCGCTTTCCTCTCCGGCTCCTGCGTCGCCGCGAGCCGGCTGGGCGGGCCGGACCTCGACCTCATCTCCTTCGGCGAGATGTTCGACAGCTTCACAATGGTGCGCAACGCGGCGCCGGAGACGCTGGTGCTGGCGGATGGCGACCATGGCTATGGCAATGCCATGAACGTGCAGCGCACGGTGCGCGCCTATGGCCGCGCCGGCGCCGCCGCCATCCTGATCGAGGACAAGATCACCCCGCGGGAGCTGACGGCGGCCGGCAAGCCCTGCCTGCCGCGGGAGGAGGCGCGGATGAAGATCCGCGCCGCCGTGGAGGCGGCGAAGGAGAGCGGCATCCTGATCCTCGCCCGCACCGATTGCCGCCCGACCCAGGGGATCGACGAGGCGGTCGCGCGCATCGAGGCCTTCGCGGCGGAGGGCGCCGACATCTTCCTGCTCGACAGCCCGCAGGACGAGGCGGAGATGCGCCGCGCGGTCGAGGCGACGGGCGGCAGGCCCTCCTTCTCCGTCCTCTCGCCCGGCGGCGCCCGCGCCACGCCGACGGCGGCGGAGGCAGCGGCGCTGGGCTTCAAAATCGGGACCTTCCCGACCGGCATGCTCTCCCCGGCCGCCGCCGGCATGAAGGCGGGGCTCGCCGCGCTGCAGGCCGGGAAGTCCGAGTCCGAGAGCGCCCTGCCGCCGGCCGAGCTGCGCGCGACGCTCGGCTATGGCGACTACGACGCGGCGGCGAAGCGGTTCCGCCTCGCATGACCAGGGCGGCGGCGGCCTGACCGCCGCCGGTCAGCACGGTGCCCGCCCGGGGATCAGGCAGTGGCGACGGCGCGGCGGCTGCCCAGCAGGCGCCGCGGGTCGAGGGCGTAAGCGCCGGCGCCGAGCCCGGCCTGCACCAGAAGGGCCAGCGTCCAGAAGGCCGGGAACTCCCAGCCGCCGCCCTTGCCGGCGAACATCCAGCCATTGCCGCTGTGCTGCAGCGTCGCGCCGAGCAGGATCGGCAGGAAGAGCAGGCTGACCGGCCGCACCCAGACGCCAAGGATGAGGGCGATGCCGCCCAGGACCTCCGCAAAGGCGACGACGGCGCCGAAGACCGGCGGGTAGCCGATGGAGGCGAAGTAGCCCATGGTGCCGGCCAGCCCGAAGGTGCCGAGCTTCAGCAGCGCGCCATGCGCCAGGGCCAGCGTGCCCAGGCCGAGGCGCAGCAGCAGGGCGGCATAGGGGGTGGTCGTCTTCTCGTCGATCATGGGGCTCTCCTTCGGTCCGCTGCGGCATCCCTGCCGCGATGCGGGGAGAGTGCCGGCGCCGCCGGCCCGCTTCCAACGCGGCTCCGGAACGGCGATCATCACGCCGGTGAATGACGCACGGGCGGGCGAATGGCCGAGCTGGGCAACCTGGACCTGAACCTGCTGCGCGTCTTCGACGCGGTGGCGCGGGAGCGGCACGTGACCCGGGCGGCGGAGAGGCTGCACCTCTCGCAGCCCGCCGTGTCCAACGCGCTGTCGCGGCTGCGCGCGGCGCTGGGCGACGAGCTCTTCCTCCGCCGCCCCGGCGGCGTCGAGCCGACCGAGCTGGCGCAGAGCCTGGCCGGGCCGATCGCCGAGGCGCTGGACCGGCTGCAGGACACGCTGGCCGCCCGCGCGCCCTTCGACCCCGCGACCGCCGAGCGCGTCTTCGCCGTGGGTTTTTCGGAGTATGCCGAGGCCGTGCTGGCTCCGCCGCTGCTGCAGACCATGGCGCGGGAGGCGCCGGGCTGCCTGCTCGCCATCGCCCATGCCGACCGGGTGAACTGGGAATCGCTGCTCGAGAGCGGCCAGGCCAGCCTCGCGGTCGGCGTGCTGCCGGAGCCGCCGGCGCTCTACACGCGGCTGCGCCTGCTGCCGGAGGCCTTCTGCACCCTGATGCGGCCGGGCCATCCGCTGGCGACGGGCGATCTCACGCTCGAGCGTTTCGTCAGCGTGCCGCATGTCCTGCACTCGCCGAACGGCTCGCGCGACGGCGCGCTGGATGCGGTGCTGCGGGAGGCAGGGCATCCGCGCCGGCTCGGCGCGGTGGTCGCGCATCTCTCGGCGGTGCCGGAGATCCTGCAGCGGACCGACATGGTGATCACGCTGTCCTCCCGCCTCGCCTCGCAGCTTGCGCTGGTGCACCGGCTGGTGCTGCGCGAGCCGCCCATCGAGACGAAGCACACGCGGCTGTCGCTGATCTTCCACCGGCGCTTCGAGGCCGATGCCGGCCATGCCTGGCTGCGCCGGCTGATCCTGGCCATCGCGCGGGACGTGGCGCCGGCCAACCTGGAGCCGCCGCCGGCATGAGCGAGTTCGACTACGTCGTGGTGGGCGGCGGCAGCGCCGGCTGCGTGCTGGCGAGCCGCCTGTCGGAGGGCGGCGCGACCGTCGCGCTCATCGAGGCGGGCGGGCCGGACCGGCATCCCTGGATCCACATCCCGGCCGGCTATGCGAAGATCCTGACCCATCCGCGCCTGACCTGGGGCTACCGGACGGAGCCGGATGCCGGCACGGGCAACCGGGCGCTGGACTATCCGCGCGGGCGGGTCTGGGGCGGCAGTTCCTCGATCAACGGCCTCGGCCATGTGCGGGGGCATCCCAGCGACTACGACCTCTGGGCGCAGAAGGGTTGTACGGGTTGGGGCTGGGACGATCTGCTGCCCTACTTCCGGAAGCATGAGTCGTTCGCAGCGGGCGGCGAAGGGCGCGGCACCGGCGGGCCGCAACCGGTGGAGCACCTGGCCGAGGTGCCGCCGGTGGTGGCGAAGCTGGCCGAGGCGGTGCGGGCGATCGGCCTGCCCGTGCAGGCCGACATGAACGGGCCGGAGCGCGAGGGTTTTTCCACCTTCCAGCAGACCCGCCAGGGGCGCCGCCGGGTCAGCGCGGCGCGCGCCTATCTGGTGCCTTCGATGCGGCGGCCGAACCTGCGGGTGATCGACCATGCGCTGGCCTTGCGGATCATCGTGGAGGAGGGCCGCGCCGCCGGCGTCGCCATCCGCCGCGGCGGGGCGGAGGAGGTGGTGCGGGCGCGGCGGGAGGTGGTGCTGAGCGCGGGCGCCATCGGGTCGCCGCAACTGCTCATGCTCTCGGGGATCGGGCCCGGCGGGCACCTCGCCGCGCTCGGCCTCCCGGTGCTGCGGGACATGCCGGGGATCGGGGCGAACCTGCAGGACCACTACATCGTCCGCCTGGGCTACCGCCTGGCGGAGCATCGCTGGTCGGCCAACCGGCGCATCGCCGGCTGGCGCCTGCCGCTGGAGGTGCTGCGCTGGGCGGCGCGCGGCGACGGCGTGCTGACCTGGTCGCCGGGCATGTTCAGCCTCTTCGCCCGCACCGCGCCTGGGCTGGAGGCGCCGGACATCCAGATCAATGGCGGGCCGGTCTCCTGGGCGGAGGAGGCGGGCAGCGGGCGCTGGCCGTCCCTGCGGATCGGCCTGCCCGAGGCGCAGCCGGGCCTGACGCTGGGCGTCTGGCAGTGCCGGCCGGAGAGCCGCGGGACGGTCACGCTGGCCTCGCCCGACCCCGCTGCGGCGCCGCGCATCGCGCCGCGCTACCTGGCGACGGAGGGCGACCGGACCTGCGTGCTGCGCGGCCTGCGGCTGGCGCGGCGCTGGCTCTCGGCGGCGCCGCTGGCCGGGATCGTGACCGGGGAGACGCGGCCGGGCCCGCGGGCCGAGACGGATGCGGACCTGCTCGACTTCGCCCGCGAGACCGGCGGGACGGTCTACCACCCCTGCGGCACCGTGCGGATGGGCGGCGACCCGCTCGCGCCGCTGGATGCGCGGCTGCGGCTGCGCGGGGTCGCCGGGCTGCGGGTGGTGGATGCCTCGGTCTTCCCCGACATCCCGGTCTGCAACATCAACGCGACGGTCCTGAGCGTCGCCGAGAAGGCGGCGGACCTGATCCACGAGGACGCGCGGGGATAGAGAAGGGGGGTCTCGAAGGGGGACTTCGCCCCCTTCGCGGGGTCCGGGGCAGCGCCCCGGGATGGCTGAAGCGCCGGCTGCCGGCTACTGCACCCCCTCCGGCAAGGCTGCGATCGCCGTCGCCCCGGCATCCACCGGCACGATCGCGCCGGTCATCCAGCGGCTGTTGCCGCCGCAGAGGAAGGCCACCGCCGCGCCGACATCCCAGCCGCTGCCCTCCACCTGCAGGATGCTGCGCCGGCGCCGCGCCTCCCGCTTCTCCGCCGACATGCCGCCCTGCTGCACCATGGGCGTATAGACCATGCCGGGGCAGATGCAGTTCACCCGGATGCGGTCCTTGGCGTGGTGCACCGCCATGGCGCGGGTCATGTTCACCACCGCGCCCTTGCTGGTGGGGTAGAGCAGCGAAGGATGTCCGCCCCGCAACCCGGCGACCGAGCCGATATTGACGATGGCGCCGCCGCCCGCGGCGCGCATGGCCGGCACGGCGTATTTCGCCATCAGCATCATGGAGGTGACGTTCACCAGCAGGCCCTGCGCCCATTCCTCCGGGTCCACATCCTCGGCGGTGCCCTTGGGGCCGCCGATGCCGACATTGTTCACCAGCGCGTCCAGCCTTCCCCAACGGCTGGTCGCGGCCTCGACGATGCGCCGGCAGTCCGCGGGCTTCGTGACGTCGCCTTCGACGACGATCGCCTCGCCGCCCTCGGCCTCAATCATGCGCCGCGTCTCCTCGGCCCAGTCCACCATGCTGTCGGCGCAGACCACGCGGGCGCCGGCGCGGGCCAGCAGGATGGCGGCGGCGCGGCCATTGCCCACGCCCTCCCCGGGGCGGGAGCCGGCGCCGGTGACGATGGCGACCTTTCCCTTCAGGTCCTCGGCGATGCCGGTCATGGGCGTTTCCTCCTCCATTGGGTTGGAGGGATGGTCGCATTCGCGGGGCGGGCGCTCAACCGGGCGCGCTGCGTCCGTCAGTTCGCCATCAGGAAGGCCAGCGCGGTGACGGCGATGTCTTCCGGCACCTCGTGCCCGCCCTCGAACTCCCGGTAGATCAGCGGGTAGCCGGACTGCCGCAGCTTCGGCACCAAGCGGCGGCTGCAGACATCGATGTTCAGCACCCGGTCCCGCGTGCCGTGGCTGAGGAAGAGCCGCGGCCGCCCCTCCAGCCGCGTGGGCGCGACGAAGCCGGGCGAGAAGGCGAGGGCATGCGTGAAGAGGTCGCGGTTCATCAGGGCGAGCGAGAGCGCATAGGAGGCGCCGTCGGAGAAGCCGGCGATGGCGACGCGCCTCGGGTCCACCGGCCAGGCGGCGAAGACGCGCGCCAGCGCCGCGTCGATCCGCGCGACGTCGGGGCCGTAGCCCGCGTCCAGGATGTCCCAGCTTCGCCCGAGGCTGTCCGGCAGCACGACCAGGGCGGCATCGGCGATGGGGGCGATGCGGCGGAGCGCACGGGCGGCATCGCCGGTCGCGCCGTGCAGCATGACGATCAGCGGCAGCGGGCCCGGCGCGGCCGCCGCCGGCACGCGCAGCAGGCCATCCCGGCCGCCGCCCAGGCCGAGCGGATACTGGCCCGGCGGCAGCGGCCAGCGCGCGCCGGGCTCCGGCGCCGGCCCCGGCCGGGCGGCGATGATGCCCGCCGCATGGTCCGCCGTGACCGTCTGCTCCATCGGGCGATCCTCCCGCCCGTCAAGCTGGGATGCGGGACCGCCCGGGGCAAGCCGCGTCAGCCGACCGGGAAGAGCCGGCTGACCACGGCCAGCACCGCCAGCAGCCCGATGCCGATACCGAGGCTCCAGCCGATCAGCTTCTTCTCGATCGGCAGCAGCGGCTCGTGCGCCAACCCCTCGCGCAGGTCCTTGTCCGACATGTCCATGCCCTCCGGTCAGGCCGCCAGCGGCGGGGTGACGCCGCCGAAGAAGAGCCAGGAGATCAGCAGCCCCACCCAGATCACGAAGCCGAAGAGGCAGACGACATAGACCGCCGCCAGCCGGCCGATGCCCGCCGCCCAGAGCTTCCGGAAATCCGAAAGCACCCCGATCGAGAAGAAGGTCAGGATGAAGAAGAGGACGCGGAAGGTATTGGCCTCGGCGATGCTCGCCGCGAGCCGCGGCTTCAGCGCGGGGTCGAGGCCGAAGGCCAGCGCCAGGCCGATGGCGAAGGTGAGGAGGAAGCCCAGGATGAATTTCGGGAAGCGCTGCCAGATCTCGATGGGCCGCGCCCGCTCGCCCGGGACCTTGTTGATGTGGTTGGTCCAGATATAGGCGAGGATGAAGGCCCAGACGCCGATGAAGACATCGATGAAGATCTTCACCGCCGCCGTGGTGCCGAGGATCCAGCCCGGCTCGTAGCGCACGCCTTCGGCGGCGTTGCGCGCCAGCAGCAGCGCCTCCGTGATGCCGCCGGCCGCGACCGCGGCGCCGTCGGTCTTGACCGCGAGGCCCATCCAGGCCGCGGCCACCAGCGGCTCATGCGAGAGGAAGGCCTGGGCGAGGAAGGGGAGGATCAGCACCTCGACGACCGCGAAGACGACGACGAGGGAGGAGACGAGGACGGGCACCATCGGCCGCGCCCGGATCGCCCCGCCCGTGGCGATCGCCGCCGCCACGCCGCAGATGGAGATGCCGGAGGCGAGCGGCACCGCGTATTCGCGGGTGAAGCCGAACCAGCGCCGGGCGACGTAGTACACGACGGCCCAGTAGATCAGGTAGGCCTCGATGATGGCGGCGACGCCGCGCAGCAGGATGGCGGAGGCGAAGTTCAGCCGCCCCGCGACGGTCACTGCGAGGAAGCCGCCCAGGATGACGATGGCGATCTTGATGAAGAGCTCGGGCCGGATCGCCTCCTGCAGCCAGGCCGCCAGCCGCGGGAAGACATTGGCGATGACGAGGCCGGCGGCCAGCGCCAGGATGAAGCCGCCCTCATTGGTCAGCCGCAGCGACCAGCCGATGCCGAAGCGCGCGAACTCGGCCGGGGTGACGGCGGCGACATGGGCGTTGCTGCCGAGGAACCAGGCACCGTAGGCAAGGGCGAAGACCAGGGTGAAGGCGAGGGCGAAGCGCCCGGCATGGCCGCCGAGCGCCGCGACGCCGGCGCCGAGCACGACCAGCAGCGCCGCCCAGGTCGCCAGCAGTGCGCCCGCCCCGCCGAGCCAGGCATAGGCCTTGTTGACCGGGGCGAGGGCGCCGGCCGGATCGGTCCAGAGGCTCGTCGTCACCACCCAGCCCAGCAGGTCGGGCCCGGTCAGGCCGGCCAGGGCCATGGCGAAGACCAGCAGGCCGAGCAGCGCGGCCAGCCAGTCCTCCGTCAGCAGGGGGCGGCGCGCCGCCGCGGCCTCCGCCCCTCCCGTTGCAAGCGCCGCCTCGCTCATCCGCCTCTCCTTCCGCCGCGCCGGCCAGGGCCGATGCCGCGCGGTGAACGCGGGAAACAGGCGCCGGTAGGGCCGGCTTGCGGCATGAATACCACAAGCCGTGTAGTTTTAAGGTCGGAATATGGCGAAGACAATCGTCCATTGGAGGAATGCACGCATGTTGATAGGGTATGGCGGTCGCCCGCAGCCGCGGCCAGGCGATGTCCCGGGACATCCGCCGCCATCCGGGATGACGCTGCCGGCCGCGGCGCGCCGGACGCGTCGCCCGAGGATCGGCCGGAACGCCGCCCGGAGGCTCAGCCCGCCAGCGCCGCGTCCGTCACGGCGAGCAGCACCGTCCCGTCCTCCCGCAGCCGCACGGGATAGGTCCGGATGTCGCAACTGCCCGTCAGTTCGCGCCCGGTCGCCAGGTCGTAGACCCTTTCGTGCAGCGGGCAGATCACGGTCGTGCCGCCGATCAGCCCATCGGCCAGCGGCCCGCCCTTGTGCGGGCAGGCGGCCGAGGTGGCGAAGACCGCGCCGGCGCGGGTGTGGAAGACGGCAATGCGCTCGCCATCCAGCTCGAAGGTCCGGCCCTCGCCCGGCGGGATATCCGCCAGGCGGCCGAGGATGCGCTCTGCCTGCATGCTCACTCTCCTGCCGGGATGAGGGAGGCGAAGCGCGTCGCCTCCTCCGCCTCGATCAGCGCGCCCCAGGGATCGAGATAGGCGTCGACCGACTCCTGCATCGCCGCATCCAGCCTTGCGCCGATGCCCTCGCTGTCCTCCACCACCACGGCGCGGACGCGCTCGATGCCGATGCGCTCGATCCAGGTATAGGTGCGCTCCTTGTACTTCGCCTCCTCGCGGTAGTACTGCATGAAGCGGCCGCCGATCAGGATCGCCTCCTCCTGCGAGGCGACGGTGCAGAGCAGGTCGCCCTTGCGGACATGCGAGCCGCCGGCGCCGCCGACATAGATCTCCCATTTGCCGTCGCCGACCGCGACGAAGCCGACATCCTTGATCAGCGCCTCGGAGCAGTTGCGCGGGCAGCCCGCGGTCGCCAGCTTCATCTTGTGCGGGCTGTCGATGCCCTTGAAGCGGTCCTCGACCTTCTGCGCCAGCGCCATGCTGTCGCCGAGGCCGAAGCGGCAGAAATCCGTCCCGACGCAGGCCTTGCACGTCCGGTAGGTCTTGCCGTAGGCGTGGCCGGAGACGGTGCCGAGCGCCGCCCAGACCGCCGGCAGGTCCTCCTTCCGCACGCCGAGCAGGTCGATGCGCTGCCCGCCCGTCACCTTCACCAGCGGGACCTTGAAGCGCTCCGCGACCTCGGCGATGCGGCGCAGCTCGGCCGGCGTCGTCGCACCGCCCGGCATGGGCGGCACGACGGAGAAGGTGCCGTCCTTCTGGATATTGGCGTGGATGCGCTCGTTGATGAAGCGCGCGTCGGGCTCGGGGAGGTATTCGCCCTTCCACACCACGGCGAGGAGCGAGGCCAGCGCCGGCTTCGAGCCGGCATCCTCGAGCCCGCCGCCGAGCGCGCGGAAGACGGCGGAGACCGATTTCAGCCCCTGTGCGCGGATCGCCTCGATCAGCTCGGGCTTGCGCAGCGGGATGGTCGGCACGTACCAATGGACGGAGGGATCCTCCTCCACCTCCCCGCCCGCGAACCAGGCGACGAGGTCGGAGACGAGCCCCTTGCAGGAGCCGCAGCCCTTGCCCGCCCGCGTCGCATTCATGACGGCGGCGAGGCTGCGCTGCCCGCCCGCGACGCATTGCCCGATGGCCGCCTTGCTGACGCCGTTGCAGTTGCAGACCTGCGCCTCGGCCGGCATCTCGTCCAGCGTCACCTTCTGCGGCGGCGCGCCGAGGTCGAAGAGCAGGGAGAGCCGCTCCTCCGGCAGCGGGCTGTCGCGGTCGAAGGCCTGCATGAGATAGGCGGCCTTGCTGATGTCGCCCATCAGGATGCCGCCGATCAGCCGCCCGTCGCGCACGATCAGCTTCTTGTAGGTGCCGCGCGCGGGCTCGCTGAACTGGATGATCTCGTCGCGCTCCTCGGACGGCTCGGTCACGCCCATGGAGGCGAGCTCGACGCCCATCACCTTCAGCTTGGTGGCGAGCTTCGAGCCGTGATAGGCGGCGTCGCGGTTGGCCTCCGTCACATGCTCGGCGAAGACCTTCGCCTGGTCCCAGAGCGGCGCGACCAGGCCATAGACCCGGCCGCGATGCTGGGCGCATTCGCCGACGACATAGATGTGCATGTCGTCCACTGCGCGCATGTGGTTGTCCACCACGATGGCGCGCTCCACCGTCAGCCCGGCGCGCAGCCCGATCTCGGCATTCGGCCGGATGCCGGCGGCGACCACTACGATCTCGCAGTCGAGCGTGCTGCCGTCCTTGAAGGCGAGGCCGGTGACGCGCTCCTCGCCCAGCACCTGGGCGGTGGACTTGCCGACATGGACGGTGATGCCCATGCCCTCCATGGTCTTCTTCAGGATGGCGCCGCCCTGGGCGTCGAGCTGCTGCTCCATCAGGTGACTGGCCAGGTGGATGACATGCACCTCGCAGCCATGGTGCAGCAGGCCGCGCGCGGCCTCGAGCCCGAGCAGCCCGCCGCCGATCACCGCCGCCTTGCGGTCGCGGCCGGCGGCCGCGGCGATGCCCTCGCAATCGTCGATGGTGCGGAAGCCGAAGACGCCGGGCTTGAGCTGCCGCTCGCCGAGGAAGATGCCGGGGATGGGCGGGATGAAGGCACGGCTGCCGGTGGCGATCAGCAGCACGTCGTAGGAGGCCCGCCTGCCGTTCGCCGCCCGCACCACCTTGGCATAGCGGTCGATCTCGACGACCGGCGATCCGGCATGCAGGATGATGCCGTTCTCCGCATACCAGTCGAGCGGGTTGAGGAAGATCTCGCTGCTGTCCTGGATGCCGCTCAGGATGTTCGACAGCAGGATGCGGTTGTAATTGCCGTAGGGCTCCTCGCCGAACATGGTGATGTCGAACATGTCGGCGCCGCCGCGGGCCAGCACCTCCTCCACCGCCCGCGCGCCGGCCATGCCATTGCCGATGACGACCAGTTGCCGCTTTGCCATGCGCCGCGCCTCCCCCTCAGATTTCCATCAGGCCGAGATCGACCACGACCTCGCCGGCGATGCCCGGCGGGGCGGCGATGTGGAGTTCCAGCACCGTCTCGGGGAAGATGTCCTCCACCACCGCGAGCGGGACGTGAATCGCGCCGCGTGCTCCTACCGGGAACATGCGCATCGGCCTGCCCGCGCGCATCAGCACCAGGTTCACCAGCCCGTCGGCGGAGTTGCCGGCGCGCAGGTAGATCAGTTGCGCCCGCCTGTCGGCTGGCACGGTGTAGCGGAGGGAGGTGTCCAGCAGCGCCGGCGCCGCCAAGCCGCGTCCCTCGAAGCGGAAGACGCCATTGAGGAAGCGCGGGGTCGATTCCATGGTCATGCCGTGTCGTCTCCTTCGGCGGGGGTCACGCGCTCGACGCGGACGGCGCAGGCCTTGAACGCGGGGATGCGCGAAACCGGGTCGAGGACAGGATTGGTCAGCAGGTTCGCCGCGCCCCGCCCGCCCCAGTGGAAGGGCACGAAGACGGTATCGAGGCGGAGCGTGGGGACGAGGCGCGCGCGCAGCACCGCCGTGCCGCGCCGCGTCGCCAGGCGCACCGCATCGCCCTCCGCGATCCCGAGGCTGCGGGCGGCCTGGCCGTTGATCTCGACGAAGGGCGCCGGATCGGCCTCGGCCAGGGAGGCGGTGCGGCGGGTCTGGGTGCCGGAGTTGTAATGCGCCAGCACCCGGCCGGTGGTGAGGATCATGGGGTAGTCGGCCGAGGCCTCCTCGGCCGGCGGCCGGTGCTCCGCGACATGGAAGCGGGCGCGGCCGTCGGGCGTGGCGAAGCGATCCTCGAAGGGGCGGGGCGTGCCGGGATGGTCGGGCGCGGGGCAGGGCCAGAAGACGCCCTGCTCGGCCTTGATCCTCTCCCAGGTGATGCCGGCATAATCGGCGGGCCCGCCGGCGCTGGCGCGGCGCAACTCCTCGAAGGCGGCGCGGGGAGTGGCGGGCACCAGGCTGCCGCGGCCGAGCCGCGCGGCGATGGCGGCGAGGATCTCGAGGTCCGTCCGCACCCCGGGCGGCGGCGCGGCCTGCCGCTCGCGCAGCAGCAGCCGGCCCTCGAGATTGGTCAGCGTCCCCGCCTCCTCCGCCCAATGCGCGACGGGCAGGACCACGTCGGCGAGTTCGGCGGTCTCGGAGAGGAAGGGATCGGCCACCACCAGCAGGTCCAGCCCGGCGAGATGCCGCCGCAGCGCCGTCAGGTCGGGCGCCGCGACCAGCAGGTTGCAGCCATGCACCAGCAGGGCGCGGATGCCGTCCGGCGCGCCGCAGCGCTGCAGCAACTCCCAGGCCGAGACGCCGGGGTCGGGCAGACTCTCGGGCGGAACGCCCCAGACCGCGGCGACCGCGGCGCGATGCGCAGGGTCGGCGAGGCTGCGGTAGCCCGGCAATTGGTCGGCCTTCTGGCCGTGCTCGCGCCCACCCTGGCCGTTGCCCTGGCCGGTCAGCGTGCCCCAGCCACAGCCGCGCCGGCCCGCCTTCCCCAGCGCGAGGGCGAGGTTGATATGGGCCAGCGCATTGGCGACGCCGTTCGCCTGCTGCTCCGGCCCGCGGCCGGAGAGGATCATGGCGGTCGCCGCCTCGGCCAGCATATGCGTGGCGCGGACCAGCAGGCGCTCCGGCACGCCGGTCGCGCGCTCCACCCGGTCCGGCCACCAGGCGGCGACGGCGCGGCGCACGGCGGGGAAGCCCGTGGTGCGCGCGGCGATGAAGCCCTCGTCCAGCAGCCGGTCGCGCACCGCGACATGCAGCATGCCGTTGGCGAGCGCGGCGTCGCTGCCAGGCGTGAGCTGCAGGTGGAGATCGGCCATGGCCGCCGTCGCGCTGCGCCGCGGATCGGCGACGATCAGCCTGCCGCCGTGGGCGCGCTGCGCCTCCAGGTATTGCAGCATCACCGGCAGGGTCTCGGCCGGGTTGCCGCCGGCGATCAGGATCGCCTCCGCCTCCGCAATGTCCGAGAGCGGGAAGGGCAGGCCGCGATCGAGGCCGAAGGCACGGCTGCCGGCTGCGGCGGCCGAGGCCATGCAGAAGCGGCCGTTGTAGTCGATGAAGCGGGTGCTAAGGACGACGCGCGCGAACTTGCCGAGGGCATAGCCCGTCTCGTTGGTCAGCGCCCCGCCGCCGAAGACGCCGACCGCATGCGCCCCGCCCGCCATGCGCGCCGCACGGATGCCGGCGACGATGCGCTCCAGCGCCGCGTCCCAGCTCGCGGGCTCCAGCGGGGCGCCGCGATGGGCGCGCAGCAGCGGCGTGGTCAGCCGCTCGGCGGCAAACATCTCGCCGGCCGCCCAGCCCTTGCGGCAGAGCCCGCCGCGGCTGGTCGGGAAATCGCGCGGCACGGCCTCGGGCCGGCCGTCCCGCCATTCCAGCCGCATGGCGCATTGCATGGCGCAATAGGGGCAATGGGTGCCGGAGGTGGGGTCTGTCGGGGCGTGGACGCCGTCCATCGGCGGCATCAGATCCGCCCGAGGCCGGCAACGGCGCCCCAGGTGGTGCGCCAGCGCGCCTTGATGCCGGAGAGCCCGACCAGCGCGAGGGCCGCGAGCACGGCGAAGACCAGCAGCCCGGCCTGGTAGCTGCCGGTGAGCTGCCGGGAATAGCCGAGCGAGGAGGCGAGCCAGAAGCCGCCGATGCCGCCGGTCATGCCGACCAGCCCGGTCATGACGCCGATCTCCCGCCGGAAGCGCTGCGGCACGAGCTGGAAGACCGCGCCATTGCCCATGCCGAAGGCGAGCATGCCGAGGATGAAGACCGTGAGCGCCATCCAGGCCTGCGGCAGGCCGAAGCTGACGATGGCGATGGCGCTGGCGGCGGTGGCGTACATGACGGAGAGCGCGCGGATGCCGCCGATGCGGTCGGCGAGCGTCCCGCCCACCGGCCGCACCAGCGAGCCCGCGAAGACGCAGGCCGCGGCGAAATAGCCGGCGAGCTTCGGATCCAGCCCGTACTGGTCGTGGAAATAGATTGGCAGGGAGGAGGCGAGGCCGGAGAAGCCGCCGAAGGTGACGGCGTAGAAGAACATGAACCACCAGGCATCGCCGGTGCGGAACACCGCCATGTACTCGGCGAGGCTCTTCGGCGGCGGCCGCTCCGGGCTCTCCCGCGCCAGCAGCAGGTAGGTGGCGAAGGCAACGGCCAGCGGGAGGGCGGCGAGGCCCAGCACATTGGTCCAACCATAGGCGGCGGCGAGGCCCGGGGCGAAGAGCGCGGCGAAGACCACGCCGGAATTGCCGGCGCCGGCGATGCCGAGCGCGATGCCCTGCATGTCCGGCGGATACCAGCGGGAGGCGAGCGGCAGCGCGACGGCGAAGGAGGCACCGGCGAGGCCGAGCACCACGCCGAGCGCCAGCACTTCCGCGAAGCCGTGCACGCCGAACCACCAGGCCACCAGCAGGCCGAGGATGACGACGACCTGGCCGATCATGCCGGTGCGCAGCGGCCCGATGCGGTCCACCAGCACGCCGTTCACCACCCGCAGCAGCGCGCCCGAGAGCAGCGGCACCGCGACCATCAGGCCGCGCTGCGCGGCATCCAGGTGCAGGTCCTGGGCGATCTGGACGCCGAGCGGCCCCAGCATCACCCAGACCATGAAGCTCATGTCGAAATAGAAGAAGGCCGCAAAGAGGGTCGGCGGATGCCCCGCCTTGAGAAAGTCCTTCGAGACCATGCGGCCGAGTTGCTCCGCGCGTACCCGTGGGTCGCGCGGGACCTCCCCGCGAATGCCCGGCCATGCCGGGCGCGGCGACGCCCCGCGCCGCCGTGCAACCTGACCTCGTCCCTCTGCCCCAGGTCTCCGCCATCGGCGTGCCCGGAGCTTGTCCCGCCTGGCCGGCATCGGAATCGAGGCGCCATGACCAGTCGGGTGAAGATGCAGGCTACGCTTCGATCGAGGTGAGACAATGGAAAACGCGGCACCGGCGCTTCACAGACCCGTTTTCGATCTCCCTGCATTCCATTGTTCGACGCACTTTATTCACCGGGCAGGCCACGGGGTGTGGCAATACTGTTCCAGTTCGGAAAAGGGCTGCCGTCCCGGTACCTTGTGATCGGATCGGCCATGTCGCCACGCGCCGCCCCCTGCAGCGGATCCCTTGCCGCCGCGTCCGGCAGGGGGATGCGCCGCGGCCGGCATCAATCGTGACGGGCGGATCGCCGCCCCGTCCTCGCTGCGTGGCCCGGTGGGCCAGGATGCACGGTCTTGTGGCATGCGCCACAGCCGGTCCGCAGCCGCCGCGCTATCCATGGCCCAGGCGATCCGCGGGGCGCCCTATCCCCGCGGCACCGCAGGAGTGCCTCCTGTCCGCGTGGCGAGGGCGTATCCCTCGCCCGGCCGCCCGCCCGGGCCGACACGTCCAGGGCGCGGAGCCGCCCGCGGACCCCCTCCGCCGGGCGGCTTCCACGTGGCATCCGGCGGTCGGGCATCGGGTCGTGACGCCAGTGTGTAGAGCCCCGGCGCGCCAGGGCGGCCATGGAGGGCATCGACCGAAGCCGCTGCGGGAGATTGCCCTGCCGATGTCCTCCTCCGAAACCCTCCGGGCCGCGCCGGCCCGCGTGCGCCCGGCCGCGCCGCAGGCCGCCGAGGCCGCGCCGCGGCTCGGCCGCGCCCTGCTGCGCACCCTGGCGATGCTGGTCCTCTTCCTCGCGGCCGGCGGCCTCGCCCTCTGGCTGGCGCGGGACAGCGAGGCCGTGGCGGCGGCGGCGCTGCTCTCGCCCGCGACGGTCCTCGCCTGCCTCGCCCTCTCCTTCTGCAACTACCTGCTGCGCGGGCTGCGCTGGGTGGTGCTGGGCCGCGCCTTCGGCGTGGCGGCGCCGGCCGGGCGGCAGATGCTGTACTTCTTCGGCGGCTTCGCCCTGACGGTGACGCCGGGCAAGCTGGGGGAGGTGGTGCGGCTCTGGCTACTGCACCGGCACCACGGCGTACCCTATACGCGCAGCATGCCGCTGCTGGCGGGCGACCGGGTGCTCGACATGGTGGCGATCTGCCTGCTGGCGCTGGCCGGCGCGGCGCTGACCAGCCGCTACATCGCGGTCACGGCCGCGCTCGCCCTCGCCTGCCTGCTGCTGCTCGGGGCGCTGAGCCAGGCCGGGCTGCTGCTGCGGCTGCTCGACTGGACGGAGCGGCGGGTGCGGCGCGCGCCGGGCCTCTTCGCCCGGGCGCGGGAGGTCTGCGCCACCCTGCCGGCCATCGGCCGGCCGCGAGTGCTGCTGCCCGTGCTGGCGCTCAGCCTGCTCGGCTGGCTGGCGGAGTGCCTGGTGCTGCTGGTGGTGGTGCGGGAGCTTGGCACGCCCGCGGGGCTCGGGGAGGCGATGCTGGTCTTCTGCCTGGCGGCGGTGGCGGGGGCGGTCTCGCTGCTGCCGGGGGGATTGGGGGCGGCGGATCTCGGCCTGCTCGGCCTGCTGCGGCTGATCGGCATGCCGGAGGCGGGGGCGATCGTCGCCACCATCCTGGTGCGGCTGGCGACGCTGTGGTTCGCGGTGGTGCTGGGCCTGCTGACGCTGCCGCTGGCGCTGCGGCGGCCGGGGCGGGGCGATATGCCGCAGGAGGGTGCGGCAGACCCGCTGCTCCGATAGCGGCCGGTCGTCTCCTTCCGGCTGATCCTCGGTCTGCCCTGACCGACAGTGGCCTGCTGGACAGCCTGGTGAAGGCGCTGGCCGAACGGGCCCCGAACGCGGAGTTCGACCATTACCCGGAGGAGGAGCCGGACAGCCACTGGACCGGTTGCAATGGCCATGGCAGCAGGACCGGGCTGACGGGCATCGGAAAGCCCGAGCTGCAGGTGCCGCGCGATCGCCTGTCGACCTTCGATCCGCAGTTCATCGCCTGACCGCAGTCATGCACGGGAGACAGTGGCAACCATGGACGCACGCTGGCAGGCCCTGGCCGTGCTGACCGCCGCCCGCACCAGCCTCGGCGTGCAGTTCCAGTCGCTCGCCTCCGCCTCGCCGCAGCTCGTCGGCGAGCTCGGCCTCTCCTATGCCGATCTCGGCACCCTCATCGGCCTCTACTTCCTGCCGGGCATCGTCATCGCGCTGCCGGGCGGGGCGCTCGGCCGGCGCTTCGGCGACCGCCGGGTGGTGCTGGCCGGGCTGCTGCTGATGGCGCTCGGCGGGGTGGTCGCCAGCCTCGCCACCGGCTTCGCCGGGCTCGCCGCCGGGCGACTGCTCTCCGGCATCGGGGCGGTGCTGCTGAACGTGCTGATGTCGAAGATGGTGACGGACTGGTTCGCCGGGCGGGAGATCGTGCTCGCCATGGCGGTCTTCGTGAACTCCTTCCCCGTCGGCATCGGGATCGCCGTCGTCCTCCTCGGCTGGGTCTCGGCCGCCGCGGGCTGGCCGGCGGCGCTCGCCGCCAGCACCGGCTTCGCCCTCGCGGCGCTGCTGCTCCTGCTGCTGGGCTACCGCAAGCACCCGCGGGACGGCGCCGGGGCGGATGCGGCGGTCGGCCGCATCCCGGCCGCGGATGCCGCGCTGGTCAGCCTCGCCGGGGCGATCTGGGGCCTCTACAACGGCGCCTTCGCGGTCATGACCGGCTTCGCGCCCACCTATCTCGGCGCCGCCGGCCTCGCCCCGGCAGAGGCGGCGCTGCTGACCGGCACCGCGACCTGGCTGGTCGTGCTCTCCATCCAGGCCGGCGGCCTGGCGGCGCAGCGCTGGGGACGGCCGGGGCTGCTGATGGCGGCCGGGGTTCTGGCCTGGGCGGCCTGCCTCGCGGCCATCGCCGCCCGGCTCGGCCCGCCCGCTGCGGCCATGGTCGCGGCCGGGCTGCTGATGGGCCTGCCGGTCGGGGTGATCATGGCGCAGCCCGCCCAGGCGCTGCGGCCGGAGGACCGGGCCTTCGGCATGGGGGTCTTCTATGCCTGGCTCTATGTCGGCCATGCCGGCCTGCCGGCATTGGCCGGCTGGGTGCAGGACCTGGCGGGCAGCCCGATGGCGGCGCCCAGCTTCGCCGCGGCGCTGGTGCTGGCGATCCTGCCGCTCTACGCGGCGCTGCGCGCCGGCCTCGCCCGCCGCCGCATCCGGCTGGCGCTGGCCGGCCTCAACTGACCGCGTCCTCCGCCTCCTCCCACCGCCCGCCGAGCCGGGCGAGCGCGTCCTCGAAGGCGGCCTCGGCGGCGGGGAAGGGCCCGACCATGGGGCTCAGCACCTGACCCCGCGCATTGTGGCGGAACCAGCCCCAGTCGCCGAGCGTCGGCTCCCAGCAGACCCCGATGCGGGCATAGCGGCGGATGAGGAGGCCCGGCTCCTCCGGGTCGTCGCGTTCGATGATGAGGGTGCGCAGGTGCATCGTCGCGGTCCTTCGAGGCGGCGGCGCATGCTGCACCGTCCCGGCTTGCGGCGCGGTGACGCCCACCTTGCGGCGCGATGACGATCCTGCGACGGTGACGTCGTCGGCCGCGGCGGCTTTCCCGCCGCCCCCGGTTTCCGCCCTCGCCCTTCTGGTCTAGCGTCACCGCTCCGACAGCCACCCAGCGGGGGAAGCGAGACATGCCCAACAAGGTCAAGGACGCCTGGAAGGCCGGCAAGGCCGTGGTGAACGGGTGGCTCGCCATCCCCAATGCCTTCTCGGCCGAGATGTACAGCCAGTGCGGCTGGGACAGCGTCACGGTGGACATGCAGCACGGCGTGCAGGACTACCTCTCCTGCGTCGCCTGTTTCCAGGGAATCCAGCCCTCCGGCGTCACCCCCATGGTCCGGGTGCCCTGGAACGAGCCGGGCATCATCGGCAAGGTGCTCGATGCCGGCGCCTATGGCGTGATCTGCCCGATGGTGAACACGCCCGACGAGGCCGCGCGGCTCGTCCAGTACTGCAAGTACCCGCCGCAGGGGACGCGCAGCAACGGCCCGATCCGCGCCGGCGTGTACGGCGAGGCCGGCGGCTACCAGAAGACGGCGAACGAGAACATCCTCGTCATCCCGATGATCGAGACCAAGACCGCGATCGAGAACATCGAGGCGATCCTCGATGTCCCCGGCATCGACGGGATCTATGTCGGGCCCTCCGACCTCAGCTTCTCCTACGGGCTCGAACCCAAGCTGGATGTCGAGGACCCCTTCATCCTCGGCATCTACGAGAAGCTGCTGACCGAGACCAGCAAGCGCGGGATCGCCGCGGGCCTGCACAACGGCAGCCCGGCCTATGCCAACCGCATGATCCAGATGGGCTTCAAGCTGGTGACGATCAGCAACGAGGTCGGGCTGATGGTCAATGCCGCGAAGGCCGCGGTGAAGACCGCGCGCGGGGGGTGACCCCCGGGCCGGCGCGTCCCCCATCGGGGGCGCGCCGCTCCGCCGCATGACGGCCCCGCCATGCGATCGCCCGTTCCGGCCATCCACGATATGGTCTAATCACCCGCCATGAGCCCGCGCCGCCCCCTGCCTGCCGCCATCCCGGTCGCCCTTGGCCTGCTTGCCCTCGGCCTGCTCGCGGGCTGCGGGCCGGACACCGCCCGCACCTTCGGCTTCACCCGCGACGCCCCGGACGAGTTCCAGGTGACCACCCGCGCGCCGCTCTCCATGCCGCCCTCGCTCGGCGAACTGCCGGTGCCTCGGCCGGGCGCGAATCGCCCGCAGGAGATGTCCGCCCGCCTCGCGGCCGAGACCACGCTGGTCCCCGGCGCCGCGCTCGGCACCCCCGCCCAGGGCCGGCAGAGCTCGGGCGAAAGTGCCCTGCTTTCCCAGGCCGGCCGCCCCACCGGGCCCGACATCCGGCGCCGGGTGGACGAGGAGAGCCTGAAGCTCGACCAGGCCGATCGCGGCCTCACCGACCGGCTGATCTTCTGGCGCGCGCCGGAACCGCCGGGCATCGCCCTTGACGCGAAGCGGGAGAGCCAGCGCCTGCGCGAGAATGCCGCCCTCGGCCGCGAGGCGACGGAAGGCGAGACGCCCATCATCCAGCGCAGCCAGAGCGGCAACCCGGTCACCCGCCTCTTCGAGAGCATCTTCTGAGCGCCGCCCGGGGCGGATGGGCGGGGTCGGGCCGGATGGCGGGTTTGCGCCGCGCGGCGCACCCCCTACATGCCTGGACATGCCGCCCGTGACCCGTCGCACCGCCATCGCCACCGCCGCCATCCTCCCCGCCGCGCTCGGCCGCGCGCCGGAGAGCCTGGCCGCCCCCGCCGTCGTCCCGGCGCCCGAGGACCAGGCGAAGCTCGCGGGCGACCGCCCGCTCTTCGGCGCCGTCACCTGGACCCTGCCGAACGGGCTGCGCGTCGCCTTCGCCGAGAGCCGGCGGGTGCCCGTGGTCGGCCACTACCTCTTCTACGCCGCCGGCGCCGGCGAGGACCCGGCGGGGAAATCGGGCACCGCGCATTTCCTCGAGCACATGATGTTCAAGGGCAGCCGGAACGTCCCGCCCGGCCAGCTCTCCCTGGTGGTGGCAAGGGAGGGCGGGCAGGACAATGCCTTCACCTCGCGCGACGTCACCGCCTACCACCAGACCGTCGAGGCCTCCCGCCTGCCGCTGGTCATGCGCATGGAGGCCGACCGCTTCGCCGGCCCGCTGATCCCGCCCGAGACGGTCGAGCCCGAGCGCGCCGTGGTGCTGGAGGAGCGCCGCCAGCGCACCGACAGCAACCCCCGCGCCCGCTTCTGGGAGGGGTTCGAGGCCGCGCTCTGGGGCCCGCAGCACTGGCGCGGCCGACCGCTGATCGGCTGGGAGGAGGAGGTCCGGGCGATCAGCCGCGACGACCTGCTCGGTTTCTACGGCCACCGCTACGCGCCGGCGAATGCCGTGCTGGTCGTCACCGGCGATGCGCGGGAGGCCGAGGTGCGCCGCCTCGCCGAGGAGCTCTATGGCGGGGTGCCGAGCCGCGCCGTCACGCCGCGCGACCGCGCCGCGCCGCCGGCGCAGCCGGCCGAGGCGCGGCTGGTCCGCCAGGACCCGGCGGTGCGGGAGGCGAGCTTCCTCCGCGCCGCCATGGCGCCGAGCCTGACCTGGGGCGACCGGCAGCAGGCCTGGGCGCTGGAGGCGCTGGCACATCTGCTGGGCGGCGGCCCGGGCAGCCGGCTGCACAAGGCCCTGGTCGAGACCGGCCTCGCCACCTCGGCCAATGCCTCCTACGACGGGGAGGCGGTGGGCGCGACCGCCTTCACCCTCTCGGCCACGCCGCGCCCGGGCATCGAGCCGGCGCGGGTCGAGGCGGCGGTGGACGAGGTCGTCGCGACGTTGCTGCAGGACGGCCCGGCCGAGGCCGAGCTGACGCGGGCGCAGCGGCAGATCACCGCCGGCGCCCTGCTGGCGCTGGACGGCATCGGCGCAGCGCCGCGCATGCTGGGCTCGGCGCTCGCCTCCGGCCTGCCGCTCGAGCTGGTGGAGTTCTGGCCGCGGCACCTGAAGGCGGTGACGCTCGGGCAGGTGACGGAGGCGGCGCGGGCCGTGCTGGGCGGCGCGCCCGGGACCACCGGCTGGCTGCTGCCGGAGGGCGCGTCGGCGCCGGAGCGCCGGCTGTGACCGCGGAGGGCCCGCGGCAGGCGCCACCCAGGGACACGTCGGGGGCGGCGCCGGCCGGCTTCTCGCTGCCCATCCAGGTGATCGAGGCGGGCGGCATCACCGCCTGGCTGGTCGAGGACCATGCCGTGCCGGTGGTCGCGCTCTCCTGGTCCTGGGGCGGCGGCGCCGTGCTCGACCTGGCGGGTCAGGAGGGGACGGCTGCCATGGCCGCCGCCCTGCTGACCGAGGGCGCCGGGCCGCTGCGCGCGGTCGAGTTCGGCGATGCGCTGCGCGACGAGGCGATCAGCCTGAATTTCGGCGCCGAGCGGGACAGTTTCGAGGGCGGCTTCCGGGCGCTGGCCGATGCCCTGCCCGAGGCGGTGCGGCTCGCCCGCCTCGCCATGACGGCGCCCCGGCTCGACACGGATGCGGTGGAGCGGGTGCAGGCGCGCGCCATCGCCGGCGCCCGCCGCGTGCTCGAGACGCCGCGCGGCCAGGCCGGCCGCGCCTTCTGGGCGGCCGCCTTCCCGAACCACCCGGCCGGGCGGCCGACCAACGGCACCGCCGAGAGCCTCGCCGCGGTGACGGCGGAGGGCATCCGCGCCGCGCTCGACCGCCAGCTCCGGCACGAGGGGCTGCTGGTCTGCGCCGCCGGCGCCATCACGCCGGAGGCGCTGCGGACCCTGCTCGGCGAGCTCTTCGCCGGCCTGCCGGCCGGCGCGCCGCCCGCCGTCCCGCCGCTGCCCGCCTTCCGCGCCTTCGGCCAGCAGGTGCTGCCGGTCGCCTCGCCGCAATCCGCCGTGGTCTTCGGGCAGGAGGGCCTGCCCGCCGAGGACCCGGACTGGGAGGCGACGCAGGTCATGCTGCGGATTCTCGCCGGCGGCGGCTTCGCCTCGCGCCTCATGCATTCGGTGCGGGAGCAGCGCGGCCTCGCCTATGGCATCGGCGCCGGGCTCGACGTCATGTTCCGCCGCGGCGTCATCGTCGGCTCGGTCGCCACCGAGAATGCCCGGGTCGCCGAGACGCTCTCTGTGACGCGCGAGGAATGGCGGCGCATGGCGGCCGAGGGGCCGAGCGAGGCGGAGCGCGCCGATGCGGTCGCCTTCCTCACCGGCTCCCTGCCGCTGCAGTTCACCGACAGCCGGCGGGTGGCGGAATCCCTGCTGACGCTGCGGCAGAACGGCCGGCCGGTGGATTGGCTGGCCGGCCGGGCGGCGCGGCTCCGGGCCATTCCGACCGAGCGCCTCGCGCGGGTCGCGGCGCGGGTGCTGGCGCCCGAGGCGCTGGCGGTCGTGGTGGCGGGGCAGCCGGTCGGGCTGTAGCGCGGCGGCGCCGGCCCGGTGCAGGATGACGCCGGCCCGGGTCTGGTCCGCCGGAGGGGCGGGCGGCCGGGCGAGAGGGAGTGCCGCGGCCATGTCGTTGCGCCTGATGCTCACCGTCCTGCTGCTGTCCGGCTGCACCGCGGCCGAGGTGACCTCCGCCATGGCGGATCTGCGCTGGCAGGCGGCGCAGGTCGTCGCCTATAGCGCGCCACCGGCCCTGCCGGCCGCGGCGCCGCCGGGCCGCTGAGCGCGGATACCGGGGCGCCCCGCCCCGGCTCGCCGGAGGCCTGGGTCTA
>NZ_JAUTWS010000530.1 GCF_030657435.1 Paracraurococcus lichenis
CACCACCTCCCGGCCACCACGCTCGCGCACCCGCGGCCGCGCCACCGAGACCTTGCCACCATGGAAGCCGATCGGGCCCTGGGTCCGGCCCCAGCGCTGCGCCTGCCGTCCGTCGCCGCGGCCGTGCCGCGGGCCGCACAGCGCCGCCGCATCGGCCTCCAGCAGCTCCCCGAGCGCCTCCAGCCCCGCCCTCAGGCATAGCCGCTCGAAGCTCTCCGTCATTGCCTCCGGTGTCCGACCTGTAGGCGATGGCAGCGCCCCGCCCGTCGATGTGCTATTCCTCGTCATGGCGTTGCTTGCCCCTCGTGGATTCGACACCCCGAGCCTACTGGCTCAGGGCGGGCAACGCCGCCTCCTCTTCCTCAACAT
>NZ_JAUTWS010000531.1 GCF_030657435.1 Paracraurococcus lichenis
GTGTCCTCGATGACGTCGAGGAGGCGCGTCTTGCGGGCATCGAGCGGGCCGTCTCCCCAGTCCGGGTCGGGCACGCCCCAGCCCACGCCGCGGGCGCGGATCTCGTAGAGATGGCTGTTGGTCCAGCCCATGGCGGCCTGGAGCACCAAGTGCAGGCGATCGAGCCGGATGGTCAGCGGCACCTCGACACGTCGCGCCACTGCGGGCCTGACGTCGTCGAGGGTGATCTTGAGCCGGGCGATGCTGCTGGTCATGCCGCCGCCTTTCCCTCCCTCGCCCGGGTCCAGTTCCAGGGCAGCAACTCGTGCAGGCGCGAGGCGGGGTGGTCGGCGATGCGGGCCAGGACATCGGCCAGCCAGGCGCGCGG
>NZ_JAUTWS010000532.1 GCF_030657435.1 Paracraurococcus lichenis
TGTCGGCGTGGTGGAACACCCAGGTCCAGAAGGTCTTCTTGCCAACCCGCACGCTGGTCTCGTCGGAGGCCAGCACCGTGCTGGCCAACAGCCGCTGCTTGATCAGGCCGGTCTGCACCGCGAAGGCTGGCGCGCTGTCCTGCAGCATATTGGCCAGCGCCCCCTCGCTGATCTCCAGCCCGAACAGGTCACGTAACAGCCGCGCCAGGCGCTCGAACGGAATGGCCTGGCCAAAGCGCAGGTAGAGCACGAAGGCGCGCAGGTTGGGGCCGAACGGCGAGCCCGGCTCCAACCCGGCCGGCGCGGCTGCCTTGAAGCGCCCGGCGCAGCAGGGGCAGACGCCGCCGTGCAGGACCACCCGCGTC
>NZ_JAUTWS010000533.1 GCF_030657435.1 Paracraurococcus lichenis
CCTGACGTACCGCACTCGCCTGCAGCGGCCACCCAGGCGCGAGCGCGGGGCATGTTCGATGGCTCCGGCTAGGCGCACAGGCATGGGCTGTGAGAACAGTCGGACACGGTATGAAACCGCCGGAGTCACGACCCAGGAACGAAAGGCGCACTATGAACCCGGCTGGAGTTTCGAGTTCATCTGACCGTGCTCCGGCAATGGCCGCGGTCTGATCGGGCTGTTCGGGTCGGTTGCAGGCGGTCAGAAACAGCCATTGAGCGACGCTCATGCGGCGGCGGCGCGCCCAGGCGGTCCGGTGTCACGGAGCGGTCCCGATTTGGCGCGTGTTGCGGGCAGAAGGCGGAACGCCTCGAAATTGTGGAA
>NZ_JAUTWS010000534.1 GCF_030657435.1 Paracraurococcus lichenis
GCGACCAGAAGTGGTCGCCCCACAGGCGGCTGGCGACCTCTGGGAAGCCTTCCTTGCGGACGGTCCGCGAGAGCATGCAAAGCTGTGGGGGGAGGGCCGCGAGGGCGCCTATCTGGTAAGCTCCGCGAGTGTGGGGGCGAAGGAGCGACGCCGGTGCCAAAGCGGGTATGGCGGCTGACACTGGTGGCCGAGGAGGCTGAAGGGACGACGGAGACCGAACTCGCCCGGATCGAGCGGAGCGAGGCGAGCGGGCTGGCCGATCTCGGGCTCAGCCTTGAGGAGGTGAAGCATCTCACCGCGGCATTGCAGGCCGGGATCGTCACGGCCCAAGTGGCCACGGTGGGTGAGTGCCGCCGAAGAGC
>NZ_JAUTWS010000535.1 GCF_030657435.1 Paracraurococcus lichenis
GTGCAGGCCGGTACGACCGCCGCACCTGGCTTGGCTGGAGCGCCGGCCGACAGCACACTCGCGGGCCGGGTCGCGCTGGTGGTGGATGACGAGCCGATGATCCTGGAGATCATGGCGGAGCACTGCATGTCGCTTGGCATGAAGGTGTACGACGCGGCCGACGGCGAGCGCGCCCTCGGCGCCATCGAATCGCACCCGGAGATCGAGGTGCTGGTGACGGACGTCCGGATGCCAGGGCTGGACGGCCCCGGTCTTGCAGAGCGGGCTCTCCTGCTGCGACCCAAGGTCAAGGTGATCTTTGTGACGGGCTACAGCACCTATCGCAGTTCCACTTGGCCGATCCTGCGCAAGCCCTTCGACCT
>NZ_JAUTWS010000536.1 GCF_030657435.1 Paracraurococcus lichenis
GGCGGATGATGGAGCTCGAGGTGCAGGCCTGTACCGGGGCGGCACACGGGGTGCGGGATCCGGGCCGGCAGGTGCAGCGCAACGGCTACCGTGAGCGGGCCTGGGAGACCAGGGCGGGGCGGATCGAGCTGGCGATCCCGCGGCTGCGCCGGGGCTCCTACTTTCCGTCCTTCCTGGAGCCTCGGCGGACGGCGGAGAAGGCGCTGACCGCGGTCATTCAGGAGGCCTACATCCACGGTGTCTCCACCCGGGCGGTGGACGACCTGGTCAAGGCGATGGGCGGGGCGGGCATCTCCAAGAGCGAGGTGAGCCGCCTGATCGAGGAGATCGACGGCCGGGTGAACGCCTTCCTGACGCGCCC
>NZ_JAUTWS010000537.1 GCF_030657435.1 Paracraurococcus lichenis
CGCGAAGTCCAGCCCCAGCTCGTCCGGCATCTGCTGGCGCATCAGCGCCTGGACCTCGGCTTCCTGCTCTGCCGTCAGCAGGTTGCCATGCCCCGGCGCCGGCCCGCGCGGCTTGCTCTTCAGCCCCGCTGGGCCGTGCTCGGCGAAGCGCTTGCAGATGTCGAAAGCCCCGGTCTGGGTCAGCCCGACCTGGGCTGCGATCGCGGCATAGGTCTGCCCCGCCTGACGCAGCCCGATCACCTGTCGCCGGCGCTCCTCTTGCGCCGCCGGCGTCAGGCTCCGCATGTCCACCTGCTTCATGATGTCAGCTATTTGGGTACAGCAGCCGCAGCCTTCAAGAACACCACCGCCGGCTCAATA
>NZ_JAUTWS010000538.1 GCF_030657435.1 Paracraurococcus lichenis
GGAAGCCGTCCGCGACTGGGAAGCAAAGCTCGCACCGTTGCTGGCGGACGAACTCCGCCGGCGCCGGCATGGCAAGGGTGGTGCCCACGGCCGGCATTGGCACGCCGACGAAACGTACATCAAGGTCCGTGGCCGCTGGGCGTACCTGTATCGGGCCATCGACCGCGACGGCAATCTCGTCGACACCATGCTGAGCGAGCACCGGGACATGGCAGCGGCCCAAGCGTTCTTCCGCTCGGCCAAGGCTGCCAGTGGCATCACCCCCGAGCGTGTCACCACCGACGGGCACGGTTCCTACCCACGGGCGATCCCCGCGACGCTCGGCCGTCGGGTCGTGCATCGGACCAGCGCCTTCAAGAA
>NZ_JAUTWS010000539.1 GCF_030657435.1 Paracraurococcus lichenis
GCTGGGCCCATGTGCGCCGTGAGTTCTTCGACATCGCCAAGGATGGGACCGCGCCGATCGCCCAGGAGGCCCTGCAGCGCATCGCTGCGCTCTACGCCGTCGAGGACACCATCCGCGGTAAGCCACCGGACCTGCGACGCACAATCCGGCAAGCCAGGAGCCGGCCGCTGGTCGAGGATCTGTTCGCCTGGCTCGAGCAGCAGCTGGGGCGACTGTCGGGCGGCAGCCCAACGGCACAGGCCATCCGCTACGCGCTGAACCACCGCGACGGCCTCGAACAGTTCCTCGCAGACGGCCGCGCCGACATAGACTCGAACGTGGTCGAACGCGCCATCAGGCCCCTGGTCTTGAGTCGCAAA
>NZ_JAUTWS010000054.1 GCF_030657435.1 Paracraurococcus lichenis
GGTGAAGGCGGACTGGGGTTGAGCCCCGAAGGGGATCAACGGGGCCGGCGCGACCTGGCGAACGAGGACATCGTCAGGCTCATTCTCGACGGCACCGTCGTGCGGGTCCGGCTGGACCACAAGGCGACCTCGGTCTCGTTGCTGGTGGTGTTGGGCGTCCGCCGGGACGAGCAGAAGGTGCTACTCGCCATCCGCAGCATGGGCGGGGAGAGCGAAGCAACGTGGCGGGCCGTATTCGATGACCTGGTCGCACGCGGGCTACGAGCCCCGGAGTTCCTGATCACCGACGGTGCGGCTGGCCCCGAGAAGGCGCTGGCCGCGCCCTGGCGGCGGTGCCATCGCAACGGTGTACGGTTCACAAGCACAGGAATCTCCTCGCCCACGCGCCGGAGCATCCGCATGAGGAGTTCAAGCGCCGTATCAAGACGCAGACCGTGCTGCCCTCGGCGGAGACTGCGGCCATACAGCAACATATTCTGCGGAACAGCCAAATGCGGCATCTACCTCAGATCGTCGCCATGCCTCAACTCTCATAATCATTTTATTGCACCAGAATTTTTTCCCTCGTAGCGGCTGCGCGGCTTCCGCAGGCCAAGACTCTCGCGCAGTGTTTTACCCTCGTACTCCGTGCGGAACATGCCGCGCCGACGCAGTTCCGGCAGGGCAAGCTGGATGAAGTCGTCCATGCCGCCTGGCAGATAGGGAGGGCAGAGGTTGAAGCCATCCGCCGCCCCCGCCTCGACCCAGGCCTCCATGTCGTCGACAACGTCCTGCGGCGTGCCGATCACCAGACGCGTGCCGAAGCCGGCGGCGATCGTCGTGTAGAGCTGGCGGATGGTCAGGTTCTCCCGATGCGCCAGTTCCAACAGGCCCTTGGCGATGCTGCGCACCTGGGGATTGTTGGGCTCCGGCACCGGACCGTCCACGTCGTAGCCCGACAGGTCGCCCATCTGGCCATAGAGGTAGGAGAGACCGAGGATCGGGTCGACCAGCGCGTTCAGCTTCTCGTACTTGTCCTGCGCCTCCTGCCGCGTAGCACCGATGAAATGGGTGATGCCGGGCATGATCAGCAGTTCGTCCGGGCTGCGGCCATGCCTGGCCAGGCGGCCTTTCAGCTTCGCGTAATAGGCTCTTCCCTGCTCCATGTCCTGGGAGACGGAATAGACCACGTCGGCGCTCTCGGCGGCGATGTCGATGCCCTGGTCCGATGCGCCGGCCTGCACCAGGATCGGCCGGCCCTGCGGCGTGCGCTTCACGCTCAGCGGACCCTTGACCTTGAAGTGCTTGCCGACGTGGTTCAGCGCATGCAGCTTCGCCGGGTCGAAGAAGATGCCGGTCTGCTTGTCGTTGACCAGGGCATCCTCGTCCCAACTGTCCCACAGCCCCTTCACCACCTCGACGAATTCGGCGGCCCGCTCGTAGCGGGTGGCATAGTCGAGATGCTCATCGCGATTGAAGTTCCGCGCTTCCGCATCCGACCAGGAGGTGACGATGTTCCAGCCGGCGCGGCCGCCACTGAGATGGTCGAGCGAGGCCCATTTGCGGGCGATGTGGAAGGGCTCGTTGTAGGTGGTGCTGGCGGTCGCGACCAGGCCGATATGGCTGGTCACCGCGGACAGCGCCGAGAGCAGGGTCAGCGGCTCCATCTCCGCCGTCTGCGCGCTGCGGCACAGGGCGCCCGGCGGTTCATCCTTGGTGCGGATGCCGATGCCGTCGGCCAGGAAGACCATGTCGAGCTTCGCAGCCTCCGCCGTCCGGGCGATGCGCACGAAGTGGCTGAGCTTGGAGGCGCCTTCCGGATCCACCTCCGGATGCCGCCAGGCCCCGGCATGGTACCCGAGATAGCGCATGGAAAGGCCGAGCTTGATCTGCCTGGTCATGTCCGAACTCCTGATACAAGCCGGGTCGGTTACCCCGGGTTATGGCATGCGAGCGCGTGACCGGGGCCGGCCATCAGCGTGGGCGGATGGGCTTCGTCGCAGCGCTTGATCCGGCGCGGACACTGGCTGCGGTAGATGCAGCCGGGCGCCTCCTGGTCCACCGCGCTGCGCTGGCCGGTGCGCTCGCCGGCGTCGTCCAGCGTCGCCAGCAAGGCCCGCGTGTAGGGGTGCCGGGGCATGCGGAACAGCTGGGCCGCCGGCGCCACCTCGACGATGCGGCCGAAGAACATCACCGCGACGCGGTCGCACAGGAAGCGGGCGACATGCAGGTCATGGGTGATGAAGAGGAAGGATGTCTCCAGCTCCTGCTGGATGTCCTTGAACAGGTTCAGGATCTGCGAGCGGACGGACACGTCGAGCTTGGAAACCGCCTCGTCGGCCACGATGAAAGCGGGATCGAGCATCAGCGCCCGGGCGAGTGCCGCCCGCTGCAGCTGGCCGCCGGAGAGCTCGTGCGGGAAGCGCTCGGCGACCTCTCGCGGCAGGCGGACGCGCTGCAGGGAGGCGGCGACGCGGTCCTGCCGTTCGGATTTCGGCAGGCCGGCGAGCATGAGCGGGGTCGCCAGCGCCGCGCCGACCGAGCGGCGCGGGTTGAACGAGGAGAGGGGGTCCTGGAACACCAGCGCCATCCGCCCCCAGACGCGGCGTAAGGCCCCTTCCCTGAGATGGGTGATGGGCTCGCCCTGGAACAGGATATTGCCCTCGGACGGCTCGACCAGGCGCAGGATCGTGCGGCCCAGGGTGGTCTTCCCGCTGCCGGACTCGCCGACCAGCCCCACCACCTCTCGCCTTGCCACCGTCAGGGCGGCATTGGCCACGGCGCGAAAGGTGGCGGGCGGGCCCAACAGGCCGGCCAGCCCGGTGCGGCGGCGGCGGAAGCGGACCGAGACATTCTGCACGTCGACCAGGGGCGCCTCAGCCATGCAGCAAACAGCGCACGCGGCGCTCCCCTTCGAGGGCGATCATCGGAATCGGCGCCCGGGTGCAGGCCGCCATGCGGCGCGGGCAGCGGCTGCTGAAGGCGCAGCCGCTGCGGGGCGCGGCGATCGAGGGCGGCTCGCCGGGCAGTTCGGGCAGGCGCTCCGTCCCGCCCTCCAGCGCACGGGCGGTCGCGATCAGCGCCATCGTATAGGGGTGCCCGGGGTTCTCGAAGAGCTGCGCCGTGGTGCCGATCTCGATGACCTCGCCGGCATACATGACCGCGATGCGGTCGCACAGGCTGGCGGCCACCGTCATGTCGTGGGTGATGAAGAGGAAGGCGGCATTCTCGGTCCGGCGCAGGCGGCGGAACAGGCGGAGGATCTGCCGCTCGACGATATTATCGAGGTTGGTGGTGGGCTCGTCGGCGACCACCACGGCGGGGTTGGCGGCCAGCACCAGCGCGATCAGCGCCCGCTGCAGCATGCCGCCGCTGAGCTGGTGCGGATAGGAGCCGAGCACGCGGGCGCTGTCGGCGATATCCACGTCGGCGAGCAGACGCTCGGCGGCCGGGCGCCAATCGGTGATGCCCCTGCGGCCCAGCACCTTCTGCGCGTGCCAGGCGATGCGCTTGGCCGGATTGAAGGCGCCGACCGGGTCCTGGAAGATCATGCCGACGGCAGAACCGCGCAGCGCGCGCAGCCGGGATTCGGTCGCATGCAGCAGGTCCGCCTCGCCGGCACGCATGACCTCGGCGGTGAGGCGCGCGCCCTCCGGCTCCAGCCGCAGCAGGGACATGCCGGTCATGGTCTTGCCCGAGCCGCTTTCACCGATCAGGCCGAGCACCTCGCCGCGGCGCAGTTCCAGGTCGAGGTTGCGGACGACGTGCAGCCGGCGGCCGTCGGGATCGAGCGTGAGGTCTAGGCCGCGGACCTCGAGGGCGAGTTCGGTCATGGGAAGGGGCCGCCGCTCATCGGTTCCGCAGGCGCGGGTCGAGCGCATCGCGCAGCCCATCGCCCAGCAGGTTCAGGCCGAGGATGATCCATGCGACCGAGAGGCCGGTCAGCGTCAGCACCCAGGGACCGTTCTGGAAATAGTCCTTGCCGTCCGCCATCATCACGCCGAGCGAGGGGGTGGGCGGCTGCACGCCGAGGCCGACGAAGCTCAGCCCGGCCTCCATGATGATCCCGAAGCCGAGCCCGGCCGAGAACTGCACCAGAAGGGGCGCGGCGATATTGGGCAGGATCTCCCGCGCCAGGATGCGCGGCGCGGACTGGCCCATCAGCCGGGCGGCGACGACATAGTTCTCGGCCCGCGCCTGCGCCGTCATGCTGCGCGCGAGGCGGGCGAAATTGGGCACGTAGACCAAGCCGATCGCCAGCGCCACGCTGGTCGCGCCATAGCCCAGCAGCAGCATCAGGCAGAGCGCGAGCACGTAGGTCGGAAAGGAGTAGAGCAGTTCGACGATCCGGACGATCACGGCGTCGAGCCAGCCGCCGCGATAGCCGGCGGTCATGCCGAGCACCGTGCCGGCCAGCCCGCCCATCACCAGCCCGGCGATGCTGACCAGCAGCGAGACCTGCGCCCCATGCGCGACGCGCGTCAGCACGTCCTGGCCGAAGGAATCGGTGCCGAAGGGGTGCTCGAAGGAGGGCGGCTGCAGGATCGCCATGTAGTCCTTGTCGTTCGGGTCGTAGGGCGAGAAGAGGACGGCCGCCAGGATCAGCAGCAGGGTGGAGAGGATGATGAAGGCGCCGGCCTGGGCGACGCGATTGCGCGCCAACACGCCGAGCGCCCCGCGCCGGCGCGCGGGGCGGGTGACGGCCCCGCTCATGCCGCCGTCCGCGGGTCGAGCAGGCCACACACCAGGTCGACCACCAGGTTGACCAGGATCACGATGAGCAGGAACACCACCGCGCAGCCCTGGACCACGCTGATGTCGCGCGCGAAGGCGCCGTCCACCATGACCGAGCCGATGCCGGGCACGCCGAACACCCGCTCGACCACCACCACGCCGCCCAGCAGGTAGCGCGCCTGCAGCCCGACGGCGGTGACATAGGGGATCAGCGCATTGCGGAACACGTAGTGCCAGAAGACGAAGAAGCGGCCGAACCCCATGGCGCGCGCGGAGGTGACATAGGCACGGCGGAAGGTCTCGAGCAGCGTCGCACGCAGCATGCGCGAGAAGATCCCCGCCATCGGCACCGCGATGGCGAGCGCGGGCAGGAAGCCGCTGTGGAGCGCGCCGGCGACGGACTCGCCCGGGCGGGTGAAGCCATAGGCCGGGAACCAGCCCAGTTCCAGGCTGAAGACCAGGACCAGCACGTAGCCTAGCCAGAAATCGGGCATCGAGATGGTGACGATGGCGCCCGAGGTGGCCAGCACGTCCTCGACCCGCCCATGGCGGCTTGCAGCGATGCTGCCGGCGGTGATCGAGATCGCCAGGGCGAGGGCCAGCGCATAGGCGCCGATGAAGAGCGTGTTCGGCAATGCGCGGGCGACCAGGGAGGCGGTCGAGAAGCCCCCCGCAAGCGAGATCGAGGTGCCGAGGTCGCCATGCAGCGCCCCGCGCATCCAGGCGAGGAACTGCACCGCCAGCGGATCGTCGAGATGATGCAGCCGGCGGAAATCGGCGATGGCCTGCGGGCTTGCCTGGTCGCCCAGGGCGGCCAGGGCCGCATCGCCCGGCACGGCATGCATGAGCAGGAACACGACCAGCGAGCCCAGCAGCAGCATGAAGGCCGCGCTGCCTGTCCGCACCAGCAGCCAGGTCAGGACGCGCATCGGCAGCCGCCCCCGGAGAGGCCGCGGCGCCGCGCCGCGGCCCTGCGTGCCCCTGCCCCATCCAACGGTACCACCGCGGCTCAGCCGCCGGTCATCGATGCAAGCTGCGCCCCGAACCCATCGAACGGGGTATGGTCGAAGCCACTCACCTTCTTCAGCACCGCGCTGTTGGAATAGGTGTTCATCAGGAACACGCTGGGGCAGTCCTCTGCAATCAGGCGCTCGGCCTGTATGTAGAGCGGGCCGCCCTTCTTCTCGCGGTCCAGTTCCTGGCGCGCCTGCTCCAGCAGGCTGTCCACCTGCGGGTTGCTGTACTTGCTGAAATTGCGCCAGCCGGTGCTGTGGAAGCAGTCGAACAGGTATTCGTCCGGGTCGCACAGCGCGATCCAGCCATTCGGCCAGCATTGACCGTCATTGGCCATCCAGCGCTGGAAGTGGGTGCGGCTGTCCATGAACTCGACGCGGAATTTGGTGCCCAGGGTGCGGTTCACCATGTCCACGAAGACCTCGGACATGCGCTTCCACCAGGCATCGGGCAGGCCATAGACCACGACCTCGACATCCGCGCCGTATTTCGACTTGGCAAGTTCCGCCTTCGCCGCCTGCGGATTGTACTGGGCGTAGGGGCGCGGCTCCTTGTCATGGGCCCAGCCGATCGCCTGTGGGATATAACCCTGCGAGGGCACGGCCTGGCCGAACACGACCGCCTGCACGAAGGCCTGCCGGTTGATCGACATCGAGACGGCACGGCGGAAATGCACGTCGTCGAAGGGCGGGCGCTGGATGTTGAGATGCGCGAATCGCGCGTTGAGGCCGGGCATGGAGGAGAACCCCACCGAGGCCATCCGCTTCACGCGCTCGGTATCCCCGTAGGGGACGGCATTGACGAAGTGCAGGCCGCCGGCGGCCAGCGCGTTGATGGCGCTGCTGTCGTCGCGGATCAGCATCACCTCCAGCGCCGGGGATCTGGGCAGCCCCGCTTCGAAATAGTCGGCATGGGCGGCGAAGGTCAGCTTCTCGTTAGGCCGCCACTCCGTCAGCTTCCAGGGGCCGGAGCCGACCGGGGTGCGGCCGTACTGCTCGTCCCCCATGGCCAGCACCGCCTTCTTGCAGACGATCTGCGTGCTGGTGCGCGTGTTGCTCAGGTAGGTCAGCAGCGGTGCGAAAGGCTTGTCGGTCTTCATCCGCACCGTCTGCGGGTCGATCGCCTCCACGCTGATGAGGGGTGCCATCTTCCGGCGCACGGGGGAGCCGAATTTCTCGTCGGCGATGCGCTGGAAGGTGAAGACCACGTCATCGGAAGTCAGGTCGCTGCCGTCGTGGAATTTGACTCCGCTGCGCAGCCTGAACTCCCAGGTGGTGGGATCGGGATTGCTCCAGGATTCCGCGAGGTCGCCGACCACATTCATCTTGGCATCGAACTTCACGAGCGTGTTGAAGATGCCCCAGATGATGAAGAACTCGGGATTGGCAGCCGCCTTGCCGGGGTCGAGCGTATTGATCAGGGTGAAGCCGGTCATCGCCGCGCGCAACGGGCCCGCATCGGGTGCGGCCATGGCGGCGAAGGGGCGCAGCCCCCCTGCTGCGGCCGCGAGCAACGGAGCACCACCCAGCACGGTGCGGCGGGACAAGGTCATGGGTCGGTGCTCCGGGTAAGGAAGGGACAGGATCTTCCCCGCGTTGACAACTTGCCCGTGCCGTGCGTTTCGCTTTGTTTATGCACGCATTCAATCCCGTTTCCGCGCTGCATTCAACCCTGTATTCAGAGCGGCTGGGCAATTTTGTACCTCCTGCCAGGACCGGTTGGCGGGGCTGCTTCGGGCCTGCCCAGGCACCTGCGGATCCCGCCAGCCCGAAGTCCAGGATGATGCCGACCCGGACCGGGCGCACCAGGATCTTGCTGTTCCGGTCCGACCATACTCGGGCCGCACGGATCGGCCCGCTTTAGGAGCGGCTGGCGAGTGGTCCCAACGTCCCGCCTCGTTCGTCATGCCCGCGACTTCGCCAGACCGACAGGACACCTCGAGGCCGCTCCGGGCTCTCGCTTGCCGCGGCATGGCCCGTCGCGGTGTCGCTAGAGGGCCGTTTCCGAGGGGCCGGGCCGGGGGCTTTCCGCGAAGCGGGCGAAGCGGAAGGGGGTCGGGTCGACCACCGGCCTGTCACCATTCACCAGTTCGGCCATCAGCCGCCCCGCCCCGGGCCCGATGCCGAATCCGTGCCCGGAGAAGCCGGTTGCGATGAAGAGCCCGGGCAGCGTCTCCGCCGCGGAGATCACCGGGATCATGTCCGGCGTGGTGTCGATCAGACCGGCCCATTGCTGCACGCGCATGGCCTGCCGGAAGACGGGAAAGGCGCGCTGCAGCCGCCGCAGGGCATCGTTCAGCCCCGGCCCATGCGGCGCCGGATCCAGGGTGCGAATCCGTTCGAAGGGACTTGGCGCGTCCAGCCGCCAGCGCCGGGGCATCCGCGCCTCCTGCACCGTACGGCGGCCGGCCCGGATGCGCAGCCGCCGCCAGCTCGTCAGCGCGGTGGCGGCGAAATCGGGCAGGAACCGCAGGGTGTCCGGCACGATCTCGCTCACCTCTCCGCCGAGATTGGCGATGGTGTAGCCCCCGTCCAGCCGCTTGCGGTAGCCGAAGCCGTCGCCACCCGCCGCGATCTCCGGCGCACCCGGGAGCGGCGCGGTGCGCATCACGGAAGCCAGGATCTTCAACTGCGGCAGGTGCAGCCCGAGGCTGCCGCAGAAAAGCGACGACCAGGCCCCACCCGCGAGCACCACGGCGGCGCAGCGTATCGACCCGCGCTCCGTCACGACGCCTGCGACGCGCCCGCCGGTCGTCTCCACGCCCCGCACGGCGCAGTTCGTCAGCACCGCGGCTCCCCTCGCACGCGCGGCAGCGGCCATGGCAGGGGCGGCGCGCTGCGGCTCCGCCTGCCCGTCCTGCGGCGTGTAGAGCGCGCCAGCCCAGCGCCGCTCCGATTGCGGCATCAGCGCCGCGACCTCGGCCGTGGACAGAAGGCGGGTGCCGAGCTGGAAGGGCTGCGCCCTCTCCAGCCAGCGCGCCATCTTGGCCAGCTCCGCCTCGTCGCCGCAGAGATACATGATCCCCTTGCGGCGGTAGCCCGTCTCCGCCCCGAGGCGGGCATTCATCCCCTCCCAGAGCCGCGCGCTCTCGGCCATCAGCGGCACCTCGTGGATGTCGCGGCCGGTATTGCGGCACCAGCCCCAATTGCGGCTGGACTGCTCGCCCGCGATCTGCCCCTTCTCGCAAAGCGCCGTGCGGAGGCCCTTCTCGGCCAGGAACAGCGCCGTGCTAGCACCGACGATCCCACCGCCGATCACCACCACATCCACCGCGGCCGGCAGTGTTGCATCGGGCGTGACCGGATCCACCGCCGGCGCCTCGGTCAGGACTTCGTTCCCTGCCATGCGGACGACCCCGCCGCTCAGGCAGAGACCGGCTCGGGCACCGCCTGCCGGCTGTAGCGGTTCACATGCGGCTTCAGGCCGAGATTCTCCCGCAATGTCCGCCCCTCATAGGCGGTGCGGAACAGGCCGCGGCGCTGCAACTCCGGCGTGATCAGCGCCACGAAGTCGTCGCAGCCGCCAGGCAGGATGGAGGGCGTGATGTTGAAGCCGTCGCAGGCCTCCGCTTCCATCCACGCCTCCATCACGTCCACGATCTCCGCGGCGGTCCCGACCAGGTGGAAGCCGCCGGCCCCGGCCTGGTGCTCGTAGAGCTGGCGGATGGTCAGGTTCTTCTCGCGCACGAGCCGCACCCAGCGGTCGGAGAAGCTCTTCAGCTCCTGCGGGCCGAGGCGGTCCAGCGGCACAGGGCCATCCAGGTCGTGGCCGGTCAGGTCGCCGAAGGTGCCGTAGAGCCGCTGCAACCCCACCATGGGATCGAGCAGGGCCTGCAGCTCCTCGAATTTCGCCCGCGCCTCCGCCGCCGTGCGCCCGACGGTCGGCCGCAGCGCCGGCATGATCTTCAGGTCGTCCCGGTCCCGGCCATAGGTCGGCAGGCGCCGCTTCACGTCGGCATAGTAGGCGCGCGCAGCCTCGATCGTGTCGTGCGCGGCGTAGATCACGTCGGCCGAGGCTGCTGCCATCTCCCTCCCCTGCTCCGAAGCGCCGGCCTGGAACAGCACGGGACGGCCCTGCGGCATCTCGCCGACATTCAGCGGCCCGCGGACCTGGAAGTGCTTGCCGCGATGGTTCAGCACATGCGCACGGCTCTCGTCATAGAAGCGGCCGGCCGCCTTGTCGTAGAGGAAGGCCCCCTCCTCCCAGCTATCCCAGAGGCCCGTCACGACCTCGACGAACTCCGCCGCGCGTTCGTAGCGCGTGGCGTAGTCCAGGTGGTGTTCCCGGTTGAAGTTGCGCGCTTCCGCCTCGGACCAGGAGGTCACGACGTTCCATCCCGCGCGTCCCTCGCTGATCAGGTCGAGGGTCGCGAACTTGCGGGCGATGTGATAGGGTTCGTTGTAGGTGGTGGACGCGGTGGCCACGAGGCCGATCCGGCTCGTCCGTGCGGCCAATGCCGGCAGCAGCGTCAACGGCTCCATTTCGATGATCTCATAGCCGGATCGGGCGAGTGCGCCGCGCGGCGCGTCATGCTCGCGGATGCCGATGCCGTCGGCGAAGAAGATCATGTCGAACAGGCCGCGTTCGGCGGTTTGCGCGTTCCGCAGGTAGTGCTGGAAGCTGACGGTCCCGTTCGCCGGGACGTCGGGGTGGCGCCAGGCCGCGGGGTGATAGCCCAGGCCTCGCATCGACATGCCGAGCCGCATCATCCGCTTCGAGCCCATGCCATCTCTCCCTGTTTCCGCCTCGGCGAAAGGCCAGCCGGTATGCCAGACCCATCCGGCCAAGCAGCAGTGTAGGGAGCCATCGATTTACAATGCAACTCTGTATTCAGAACTGTGTTATGGACTCCCGGCGCCGTCCGGAGCAGACAGACCCGTGCGGGAAAGGCTGGATCGGGCGCGGGAGAAGGGAAGGTCCGGTCCGGGCCCAAGGGGAGCGTCGACATGAACATGGCCAGAATGCCGGCTGACAGCCCTGCCTCGGCCAGCCGGGTCTACGAGCGCATCAAGTTCATGGCGATGGCCTACCAGTTTCGGCCGGGGGAACGGATCAATGAACTCGCACTCGCGGAGCAGCTCGGGGTAAGCCGGACGCCGCTGCGCGAGGCGCTGAACCGCCTGGTCTCGGAGAGTTTCGTCACCGTCGTGCCGGGCCGAGGCTTCTTCGGGCGTCTGCTCGACGCGAAGGAGATCCACAATCTCTACGAGGTACGCGCCTCGCTGGAGGAGGCCATCATCCGTCTCGCCTGCGAACGCGCGAGCGATGAGGAACTCGAGGCGCTGGAGACCTTCGCCCGTTCCCGACCGACGCAGGACAACGGCAAGAGCCTCGAGGCGCTTCGTCACGACGAGGAGTTCCACCTCCGGATCGCGCGCATGACGCACAACGCGGAGTTCGTCCGCCTGTTGGAAGGCATCAACAGCCGGATCCACTTCGTCCGCTGGATTGACATGCGCCGGCACGAGAAGCTCGACATGGCGGCCCATATCCGCTTCGCGCAGCTTCTCCGGAAGCGCGACATCGCGGCCTGCCTGACGGACAGCAGCTTGGTGATACGTCGCCGCTACAATGAAATTGTCGACGTCATCCGCACCGGCATCGCCGAGATCTACATGACGTCGGAGCACGGCGCGTGAGGCGATCCGACCCATGGACGCGTGCCTGTCAATCGGCATGAAATGGCGCGGCGCGGATTACGATCCGCGCGCGAGCAGCCGCATCCGGCGTGGCGCCGGGATGTCCGCGGCCGACTACCTGGACCGGCTGCAGGCCAGGCGCGACGTCATCAGCCGTGTTTCCGTCCGCATCGAGGGCTTCGACGCGCTGGTGATGCCGACCGCCCACGTCCTGCCGCCGCGCACCGCGGCGCTGGGGGAGGAAGTTGCCTACACGGCGGCAAACCTGGCGGCGCTGCGGAACCCCATCCTGGTCAACATGATGGAGGGCTGCGCCATCTCCGTGCCCGCGGCCCGTCCGCCGGAGCCGCCGGTCGGGGTGATGCTGGCTGCCGCCGGCGGCAGGGACCGGCGCCCGCTGGCGATCGCGGCCGCGGCGGAAGCCGCGATCGCCACCTGAGGAGCGCGGACCCCGCCCTGGCACCCGCGCCAGAGAAGTGTCCATCCGGAAGGCCAGTCATACGAGTTGCGCGGCAAGGGGCCACAGAGTTCCGCCGCGACGCTGACCGATGGTTTTCATGGAGGCTGACGATGATGCGTGCAACGGGAACTGGGACGGGCAGCGCGGCGGCACGCGGGCAGCGCGCGGCACTGGCCGCCATGGCCGTCCTCGTCCTTGGGACGAGCGGCCTGGCGGTGGCGCAGGATAGTTGGCCGGGCCGGCCGATCCGCATGATCGTGCCCTTCGCCCCGGGCGGGGTCACGGACAGCATCGGCCGCCTGAGCGCCGAATGGCTGGGCAAGTCCCTGGGCCAGCCGGTGGCGGTCGAGAACCGCAGCGGCGCCAATGGCGCGATCGCCGCCGAGACCGTGGCGCACAGCGCGCCGGATGGCTATACGCTGTTCACCGCCAGCGCTTCGCAGATGGTGATGTTGCCTGCGCTGACGCGGCTGAACTTCAGCCCCGCCACCGACTTCGCGCCTGTCTCCATCGTGGCGAGCAACCCGATGGTGCTGGCCGTCAGCGCCTCGCTGCAGGTCTCCACCTTGGCGGAGTTCCTGGCCCTGGCCAGGTCGCGGGCCGGCAGGCTCGACTATTCCTCGGCGGGCAATGGATCCTCCACGCACCTGGCGATGGCGCTCCTGCTGCAGCGGGCGGGGATCGAGATGCAGCACGTCCCCTATCGCGGCGGCGCCCCGGCGGTGCAGGCGCTGTTGGCGGGCGAGGTGGACGCCTATTTCGGCAACCCGTCCGACATGATCCCGCACCTGCAGGGCGGGCGCATCCGCGTGTTGGCCGTGGCAGGGCCGGAGCGCCTGGCAGGCCTGCCCGGGGTGCCGACGGTGGCCGAGCAGGGATTCCCCGGCTTCCGCGCGGAGACCTGGAACGGCATCGCCGCCCCGGCCGGCACGCCGCCCGTCGTCATCCGCCGCATGGGTGAGGCGCTCGGCAAGGCGTGCGGCGACGCGGCCTTCCGTGCCGCGCTGGAAAGGCTGGGCACCACCCCGGTCTGCAGCACGCCCGAAGGCTTCGCCGAGGCCATGCGGCGCGATGCGCCGATCTGGCAGGAGGCGGTGCAGATTTCCGGCGCGAGCCTGGACTAGAGCGGATCGCCGCAGAGTGGAAGCGCTTGGAGGCGTGGATCTGCTCGGCACGGCAAAAGCCTGGAGCAGGTCGCGGACGGGCGTGAATCCGCTTCACGGGGAATGACCCGACGCAGACCGCGTGCAGCGTCGAACGCAATGCGCCCTCGCCGCATGCCTGGTTCATCCAGCCGCCGCGGGGGCAGAGCGGCCAGGAAGACGTGGAGGGAGAAAGAATGACGCGCGCCGATGGGCAGGAGCCCCCATTGGCTGGCCCGCGGCGCGGGGCAGGCGCCGAATGGCTGTCCGGAGCGGGCGCGCGCCGTCCCGCTGAAGGACCAAGCCTAGGAGATCATCCGCCACCATATCATCATCTGCCGCTTCGCGCCGGGCGAGAAGCTGAATGAGGCGCAGGTGGCGGAGGCGCTCGGCCTCAGCCGCATGCCCGTGCGGAACGCCCTGGCGCGGTTGCGGCTGCGGCTGCAAGGGCTCGTGACCGTCCGCCCGCGCAAGGGGATCGAGGTCCGGCGGATCGACCCGGCGGAACTGCTGCAGATCATCGAGGTCAGTACGGTGAACGAGTGCCATGCCGTGCGCCTGGCCGCCCACCGCTTCAGCGCCGAGGATGTCACAGCGCTCGACAAGGTGCTGGACGACACCGCGGCGGCGCTGAGCGGCACGACACCGAGGCCAAGATGCTGCTGGACAACGCCTTCCATAGCGCGATCGCCCGCGCCTCTGGCAACCCGGTGTTCTTCGACGTCCTGAGCAACCTGCATGACCGAGCCGTGCGCTTCTGGTTCATCTCGTTGGACCAGGAGGTGCTGCAGGACAGCGTTCTCCAGGAGCATGGCGCAAGCCATGAACGACCACATCGCGGCCTTTCGGCAGAACGTGATGCTGCTGATCGGCTATTGACGGGTGCTTCACCCTCGGCTCCGGGCGAGAACATGATCGTCTTCCGTGCTCGCCAGGGTGCGACGGCGAAGCGGGAAGCGCGCAAGGATATTGTTCTCCGAGACTGCCCAGAGCCTGGGGACCCATGGTGCTGCCATCGCGCTGATCACCGCTCGGCAGGTGCCGCTGTCCTCCTTCGCCCGCCGACCGGGGCGCCGCGTCGCCCCGGGTCGTCTCCGGCTCCCGTCCGGACAAGACCATTATTGGATAAGCTATCGAGCGAAGCTATTCTACGCGGCACGCCACCGCGAGGACACGCCATGAAGCTCGACATCCGCCGCCTCCTGACCGCCATCGACCATAAGGGCTGGGAGGCCGGGCAGGCGGCGGAGACGCCGCTGCGCCGCGTCGCCATCACCGCCATCCTCGCCAATCCCTGGGCCGGCCGCTATGCCGCCGACCTGACGGAGGGCATCGCGGCCAGCGCCGCGATCGGCGATGTCATGGCGCGCGCCGGGCTGGAGGCGATGGGCGGCCATCCCGTCGAGAGCTACGGCAAGGGCGGCGTGGTCGGCCTGAACGGCGAGCAGGAGCACGCCAACGCCCTGCTGACCACCACCTTCGCCGAGCCGCTCCGCCTCGCCCTCGGCGGCGCGCTGGCCTGGATCCCCTCCTTCACCAAGCTCGCCGCGCCGGGCGCGACCATCGACGTGCCGCTGGCGCACAAGGACGCGCTCTATGTCCGCTCCCACTACGATGGCGTCACCGTCACGCTGCCGCCGGAGGCGCCGGCGCCGGACGAGGTCGCGCTGATCATCGTGCTGGCCAATCGCGGCCGGCTGAACGCGCGCGTCGGCGGCCTGACGCCGGCGGGGATCGCCGCGCGCGACGGGTTGCGCTGAGATGCGGGTCGCCCTGGTCAATATCGGCCGCATCGTCACCGGCGACCTCGCCGCGCCTTTCGCCACAGGGGACGCCATCCTGCTCGAAGGCGGGAAGATCGCCGCCCTGGGCAGCCTCACCGCAGCCGAGGTCGCGGCGGCCGACGTCGTCGTGGATGCGGCCGGCACCACGGCCATGCCGGGGCTGATCGACAGCCATGTGCACATCACCTTCGGCGACTACACGCCACGGCAGAAGGTGGTGGGCTTCCTCGAAAGCTACCTGCATGGCGGCACCACCACGGCGATCACGGCGTCCGAGGTGCATGTGCCTGGCCGCCCCAAGGATCCCGCCGGGGTGAAGGCGTTGGCGCTGGCCGCCGCCGCCTGCTTCCGCGACTACCGTCCCGGCGGGATGCGGGTGCATGCCGGCTCGATCATCCTCGAGCCCGGACTGACCGAGGCTGATCTCGCGGAGCTCAGATCGGCGGGCATCTGGCTCGCCAAGGCGGGCTTCGGCGCCTTCCCGACGCCCTACGACTACGCGCCGCTGATGCGGGCCGCCCGGCGACTCGGCATGGTGACCACCATGCACACCGGCGGCTCCTCCATCCCCGGCTCCTCGGGCATCTGGGCGGAGCATGTCCTGGCCGCCGATCCCACCGTCTCCTTCCACGTCAATGGCGGGCCAGTGGCGATGCCCGAGGAGGGCTTCGCGCGCCTCGTGCACGAAAGCTCGGTCGCGATGCAGCTCTGCACCGCCGGCAACCTGCGCACCGCGCTGCTGACGGCGAGGCTGCTGGACGAGGCCGGCCAGCCCGAGCGCCTGCTGATCGCCACCGACACGCCGACCGGCAGCGGGATCATGCCGCTCGGCATGTTCTACACCATCACCCATCTGGCGAGCCTCGGCGGCATGCCGCCGGAGCGCGCGATCGCGGCAGCGACCGGCAACAATGCCCGGGTCTACGGGCTGAACAGCGGCATGCTGGCGGTCGGGCGCGATGCCGATGTGCTGCTGGTCGATGCCTGCGCCGGCGGGTCAAAGGACGACGCGCTGTCGGCCATCGCGAATGGCGACGTGCCAGCGGTCTCGGCCGCCTTCACCGCCGGCGTGCCGCGCTTCGTCGGGCGCAGCCGCAATACCCCGGCGGGCATCCGCGGCGTACGCGTCGCGGAGTGCCGCCTGCCCATGGATTTCTCGGGCGGCGGGCACTGAGCCCGCCGCGGGGCGCTTATAGCGGCCGGGCGAAGACCGCGTTGATCACCGCGGGATGGCGCGGATCGGTCGTGGACTTGCCGGTGAAGCCCATGGCCTGCACCCGCAGGCAGTTCTGCCGGAGGCCCTCGAGGTCGTCGCGGGGATGGAAGGGCTCGTCATAGGCGCCGAGGCCCGCGCCCCTCGCCGCATTGACCACCATGGCGCGGGCATGGAACAGCGGCTCCCAGGCCCGCATCGCGCCGAGGGCCTTCGACAGGTCCTTGCCGCCGAAGGACAGCGCCTCGACGCGGCGGCTGGCGCGCGCGATCTCCTCGACCGCGGCGATCGCCCGCGGGGTCTCGATGATCACGTTGAGCGGCAGGGCAGCGCAGGGGCCGCCGAGCAGTTCGTCCAGCAGCCGCAGCTCGGCCGCGCTCTCGACCTTGGTCAGCACGAGGGAGTCCGGCTGCACCGCGGCGTCTAGCAGGAGCCGGATGTCCTCGATCCCGTCCCGTGTCGAGAGCGGGCTGATCCGCAGCCCGACATGGCAGCCCGCGGCGCGGCCCTGTCCCAGGAAATCCGGCACCAGCGCCCGCGTCGCCGCCTTGCGGTCGTCCGGCACCGTGTCCTCGAGGTCGAGCGCGATCGAGGTCGCGCCGGAGGCGAAGGCCGCCGCGAAGGCCGCGGCATCGCCCCCGGTGATGAGCAGCTTCGAGCTCATCTCAATTGGTCGCCGTCACGCCGGCCAGGCGGATGGCGGCGCCCCATTTCGCTCGCTCCCGCGCCAGATGCGCCTCGAACGGGCCGCGGCCGCTGCCGACCACGGTGGCGCCGGCGGCGGTCAGCTTGTCCTTCACCTCGGGGTCGAGCGTCGCGCGCACCACTGCCTCCTCCAGCCGCGCGGCAATCGCCTCCGGCGTATGGCTCGGCGCGAAGAAGCCGAACCAGGAGGTGATCTCGTAGTCCGGGAAGCCCTGCTCGATGAAGGTCGGCAGATCGGGGAAGCCGGGCGCCCGCTCGCGCGCGGCGATGCCGACCGCCCGCATCTGGCCATTGCGCATGTAGGGCGAGGCGACGGACAGCTCGACCGAGGCGGCGTTGACCGTGCCGGCGATCAGGGCGGCATGGGCCTCCCCGCCGCCCTTGTAGGTGACGTGCAGCACCTCAATCCCCGCGGCCTGGGCGAGGATCTCCCCGGCCAGTGAGTGCGGCGTGCCGACGCCGCCATCGCCGAGCGCGAGCGGCTCCCGCCGCGCCTTCGTCCAGGCCAGCAGTTCCGCGATGCTGGTCGCCGGGATCTGCGGATTGATCACCAGCACATGGGGAACATAGGCGGCCTGGCTCAGGCCGATGAAGTCGCGGGCGGGATCGTAGCCGGCATTGGGTTCGAGCTGGGGGTAGATGCTGATGGTGGTCGTCGAGCCGACCAGGAAGGTGTAGCCATCCGGCGCGGCGCGCGCCGCGGCGACCGACCCGATCGCGCCGGAAGCCCCGCCGCGGTTCTCGATCACCACGGGTTGGCCAATGGTCTGCGACAGCCTGTTGCCGACCAACCGTCCCACAAGGTCCACCGTGCCGCCGGGGCCGAAGGGCACGATCAGCCGGAGCGGCCGGTCCGGATAGTCCTGCGCCCGCGCGACCGACGGCGCGGCAAGCGCGGCCAGCAGAGCACGCCGGGACAGGCGAAGGCAGGACAGGCGCTGGCTCATGCGGGATACCCCTCGCGAGATGGAGCGTCATGACACGGCGTCCCAACCCCGCATCTCGGCCGGCGGGTTGACAGCACTCTCACGCGGAGACGAATAGCTTGTCAACTTTGCTTGGAAAGTTTGGTATTCCAGCGCGTCAGCCGGCAGCCCCGCCTTCGCCGAGGAAGGCCTTGGCCAGCAGACCGTCGGCCGTCAGCGCCGCCGGCGGCCCCGCCGCGCGCAGCCGTCCGGTTTCCAGCAGCACGGCGTGATCGGCGATCCGCAGCGTCTGCCGCGCCTTCTGCTCGACCAGCAGGATGGCGAGGCCGGTCGCGCGCAGCTCCTCGACCAGGCGGAAGACCTGCTCGACCAGCTTCGGCGCCAGGCCGATCGAGGGCTCGTCGAGGATCAGCAGCCGCGGGCGCGCCAGCAGGGCGCGGGCGATCGCCAGCATCTGCTGCTCGCCGCCGCTGAGCAGCCCGGCCAGGCCGTGCCGGCGCAGGCCGAGGATCGGGAAGCGCTCGTATTGCGCCGCGATCTCCGCGCCGATCCGCGCCCGGTCGCGCCGCGTCGCCGCACCGAGCAGCAGGTTCTCCTCGACCGTCAGGCGCTGCAGGATCCCCCGCCCCTCCGGCACCAGCGCGATGCCGGCCCGCAGCACCGCCTCGGGCGCGGCGGGCAGAGGCTTGCCTTCGAAGCGGAGGCTGCCGCGCCGCGGCAGCAGCCCGGCGATGGCGCGCACCGTGCTGCTCTTTCCCGCGCCGTTCGCGCCGATCAGCGCCACCACCTGGCCGGGCGGCACCGCGAAGCCCAAGCCCCGGACGGCGCGGATCGGGCCATAGGCGACCTCGAGCTCCCGAACCTCCAGCATCAGGCGGCGGTCCCGAGATAGGCGTCGAGCACCCGCGGGTCCTGCCGCACCCGCTCCGGTGGGCCGCTCGCGATGAGCGTGCCGAAGTCGAGCACCTGCAGCCGGTCGCACAGCCCCATCACGAAGGGCATGTCATGCTCGATCAGCAGCACTGCCATCCCGTCGGCGCGCAGGCTGCGGATCAGCCCGGCCAGCGCCGCCGCCTCCTCCGGGTTCATGCCGGCCACCGGCTCGTCGAGCAGCAGCAGGCGCGGTTGCGCGATCCAGGCGCGGGCGATCTCCACGCGGCGCTGCACGCCATAGGGCAGGGTCGTCGCCAGCCGGTCGCGGCAGGGGCCGAGGCCGAAGCGCTCGAGCGCCGCCGCGACCCGCGCCCGCCCGGCGTCCCCGCCGCCCGGAAGCAGGCTCGCGGCGAAGCCGGATGGCTGAGCCACATGCAGGTGCTCTGCGACCGTCATGGACGGGAAGAGCCGGATGTTCTGGAAGGTCCGGGCCAGGCCGAGCCGGGCGATGCGGTGCGGCGGCAGCCCCTGGATCGGCCGGCCCTCGAAGAGCACCGCGCCGGAGGTCAGCCGATAGGCGCCGGTGATGACGTTGAACAGCGTCGTCTTGCCGGCGCCGTTCGGCCCGATGACGCCGAGGATCTCGCCCGCCGCCAGGGACAGCGAGACGTCGCCGAGGGCGGTGACTCCGCCGAAGCGCATGGTCGCGTCGCGCAGTTCGAGCAGCGGCGGGCTCATGCGGGGCCGGGCGCGCGGCGGCGGAACAGCGCGGCGTCCAGCACGCCCTGCCGGCGCACCAGCAGCACCAGGACCAGCAGCGCGCCATAGGCGGCGAGCCGCCAGTCCGCGACGACGCGCAGCCATTCCGGCAGGAGGACCAGCAGCCCGGCCCCCAGCACCGGCCCGGCCGCGACCGTGGAGCCGCCGAGGACCACCGCCATGACCAGCTCGGTCGAGCGTTCGAAGCCGAAATTGCCGGGCTCGATGAAGAGGTGCCAATGCGCGAACAGGCCGCCCGCCAACCCCGAGAGCGCCGCGCCCGTGCCGAAGGCGCCGACCTTCAGCGCGGTGCCGGACAGGCCGATCAGGTTCGCCGCCACCTCGTCGTCATGCACGGCCCGCAGCATCAGCCAGAGGCGCGAGCGCGCGAGCAGGCCGAGCGCCAGCAGGATGCCGAGCAGCCAGGCCCAGATGACCCAGACCTCCAGCCGGCGCATGCCGCTGAAGCCCGCGGCGCCGCCCAGCGGCTCGAAGGCCTGCAGGATGCTGCGCGTCATCTCGCCGAAGCCGAGCGTCGCCATCGCCAGGTAGATCCCGCGCAGGCGGAGCGCCGGGAAGCCGACCAGCGCGCCGACCCCGGCGGCGAGCGCCGCGCCGGCCGGCAGCGCCCCGGCGAGCGGCCAGCCGGCGACCACCGTCAGCCAGCCCGCGGCATAGGCGCCGATCGCCATGAAGGCGCCATTGCCGAGGGAGAGCTGGCCGCTCGCCAGGATGACGTAGACGCCGAGCGCGGCGATGCCGGCGATGCCGATCTCCGCGAAAAGGCCCGCCAGGTAGGACGACATCAGACGCGCTGCGCGACGGCGGCCCGGCCGCCCAGCAGCCCCTGCGGGCGCAGCAGCAGGATCAGGATCATGAGCCCGTAGACCGCGACGTCGCGGAAGCCCGCGCCGCCCTCCACCACGCTGAACACCTCGACCAGGCCGACCAGCGGCCCGGCCAGCAGCACGCCCCAGACGCGCGTGGCGCCGCCGATCACCATCACCGCAATGGCCTTCAGCCCGGTCTCCACCCCGACATAGGGCGTGAGCGCCGCGTAGTGCAGGCCGATCAGCACGCCCGCGATCCCGGCCAGCCCGCCCGAGAGCCCGAAGGCGAGGCTGGTCGCGCGATCCGCCGGGACGCCGAGCAGGCGGGCGACGTCGCGGTTCTCGGCGATGGCGCGCAGCCCCAATCCGAAGCGGCTGCGCTGCACCAGCCAGGCGAGGCCGGCGACGAGCAGGACCGTCGCGGCGAGGATGAAGATCTGCGCGACCCCGATCGAGGCGCCGCCGAGCGCGACCCGCCCGTCCAGCAGGTCGGGCGGCAATTGCAGCGGGTCGGAGCCCCAGAGATTCACCGCCGCGGTTTGCAGCACCGCCGAGCAGCCGAGCGTCGAGAGCAGCGGCAGGATCGGCGGCCCGCGGCGCAGCGGGCGGTAGGCGATGCGCTCCACAGCCACGGCCAGCGCGCCGCAGCCCGCGGCCGCAGCGGCGATCGCGACCGGCAGCGGCCAGTCCGCGAGGACGAGGCTCAGCCCGATATAGCCGCCGAGCATGAAGAGCTCTGCCACCGCCAGGTTGAGCACGCCGAGGACGCCCATCACCAGGGAGAAGGCGAGCGCGACCAGGGTGTAGACGGCCCCGAGGGTCAGGCCGTTCACCGCCTGCTGCAGCAGCACGGCGGTCAGCAGGTCAGCGCGCCGGCGGTGGAGCAGCCGCGCAGCTTCTCGGTCCAGGCGCCGTTCTGGCCGACCACGACCAGGAAGGTCTTCACCGCGTCGCCGTCCGGGTTGAAGTGGATCGGGCCGGACAGGCCGTCGAAGCCGGTCAGGTGCTCGAGATGGGCGCGGATCCGCTCCCGGTCGGTGGCCAGGTCGGCCTCGGCGAGGGTGAGGCCCTGCTTGCGCACGGCGTCGAGGAAGATGCCGAGGATCTCCTGGATGTTCGCGTCGTACATGCTGGGCTCGATCGTCGCCGGCAGGCCGGAGGTGCGGCGCAGGATCGGGGTCAGCGCCTCGGTGAAGCGGCGCGCCGCCTCGCCGGGCTGGCCGGCATAGTAGGTGGCGCAGGAGACGATCGGCAGCTCCGGCACGGCGCGCAGGATGGCCGAGGAGATCAGCGGCGTGCCGCCGATGACCGGCTTCGTCAGCCCTTGGCGGCGCATCTCGCGCAGCACGGTGATCGCCTGGCTGTAGTCGGCGGCGCAGACCACGGCGTCGGGGTCGAGCGCCTTCAGCGCCGTCACCTGGGCGCTGACGTCGATGTCGCCGGTGTTGAAGCTGGCGAGCCCGCCGGCATTGGCGAGCGCGATGCCGCCCTGGCCCAGCAGCTCCGGCATGATACGGCTGCCGAGGGCGACCGAATTGGCGTCCTTGGCGTCGTAGATGATGGCGACCTTGGCGACCCGGTAGGCCTCCTTCAGGAAGGGCAGCGCGGTGCGCATCAGCACCGCCTCGTCGATCGTGTTGCGGAAGGCCCAGGGCCGGTTCGCCGCGGCGACGCCCGGCTTGGAGGAGGCCTGGGAGATGCAGGGCACCCGCGCCTGGTTGGCGACGGGGAAGGCGACCTCGCAGGCGCTGCTGGTCAGCGGCCCGGCGATGCCGAGCACCTTGTCGTCCTCGGCCAGCTTGCGCACCAGGTTGGCGGCCTGGGCGGGGCGGGCCGCGTCGTCGTAGACGAAGAGCCGGAGCTTCGCGCCCTCCACGCCGCCGGCGGCGTTCACCTGCTCCTCGATCATGCGCAGCGTCGCGGTGTTGCTGCGCCCCCATTCGGCGAAGGGTCCGCTGCTCGGCACCACGGCGCCGATCCTGACCTCCCGCCCCACCAGCCGGCCGGACTGGGCGCGCGCGCCGGGGGCGGCGACGGCTCCTGCGGCGAGCAGGGCAAGCGAACGGCGGGTCAGGATCATCGGGAAGGCCTCCATCGGACACGGTCCGGCGCCGAAGTCCGGCGGCACCGGGAGCGTTCCTCTGCTTTTAGAAGCTATCAAGAATAACTATCGCGCCAGCATCGACCGGCCGCAAGCCGGGGGCGAGTTCAAGGCGCGGGCAAGGCGGCGTAGGCGCCGCGCAGGTAGACCAGGGCCTGTTCCTCCCGCACCGTGCTGACGGCCCGGACGCGACCGATGACGATGCCATGGGTGTGCCGCTCGATCAGTTCCTCGACCTCGCAGTCGACCGCGACCATGGCGTCGGCGAGGATCGGCGCGCCGGTCACGCCGGTCCGCCACTCGGCCCCGAGGTAGCGGTCGGCGCCGTGGACGCCGCCTTGGCCGGCGAAGCGCTGCGCCAGCCCCAGGTGGCGGTCCGCCAGCAGGTTCACCGCGAAGCTGCGGTAGCGCCGGATCAGCGGCCAGCTCGCACCCTGGCGATTGATGCAGACGAGGAGCGTCGGCGGCTCGACCGAGAGGGAGGTGACCGATGTGGCGACGAGCCCCCCGCGCTCCTCCCCCTGCCCGATGGAGATCGCGCAGACGCCGCCGGCAAGCTGGCGCATCGCCTGGCGAAAGGCCGGGCCCAGATCGTCCTCGAGTGCTGCTGCTGCCATGTCGGCCCGCCCGCTGGATGACTCCCGGATGCCGGAATATCGCCTGTTAGCTTTTCTTCAAAGCTATTTTTTCCCACGCAGCTCCGGCGCAGGTTGACGCGCACCGCCTTCACGGCCAGATGCGACGGCAAACAAGCCATGGCCGGCGCCGCCTTCGCCGGTCCTGAGACAAGGTCACACGCGCATGCCCCGACAGACCGCGGCCGCCCGCCCGGCCGCACGCAAGGCGAGCACCGCCGCATCGGCGTCCCGTCCCGTCGCCCTGACGATCACCCGCCCGGAATTGCTGGTCGACGGCTCCGACTTCGCCTTCCGCAAGCTGGTGCACGGCCTCTTCGCCTTCCTCGCCCGGCACGAGGCCGTGCGCGAGGGTCATGGGTCGGTCATCGGCCTGGCCGGCATCGAATACACGGTGCTGATCTCGATCAACCACCTCGCGCACCAGGGCGATGTCAGCGTGCGGACGGTGGCCGACCACCTGCACCTGAGCGGGGCCTTCGTCACCACCATCACCAACAAGCTGTCGGCGCGCGGGCTGATCACCAAGGAAGTGGACCCGCTCGACCGCCGCCGCGTCTGCCTGCTGGTGTCGGCGCATGGGCGTGACCTGCTGGACCGGCTGGCGCCGACCCAGCGCCAGGTGAACGACGTGCAGTTCGGCTGCCTCAACGCGAAGGAGTTCCACCAGCTACTGGACATCGTGGAGCGGCTGGTCGAGTCGAGCGACAAGGCGGTGGCCCTGCAGCGCTACCTCTCCGAGTCCGCCGGGCCCGCGCCGCTGCCGAAACCGGCGGGGAGCAGGCGGCGTGGCGGCTAATCCGCCTCCAGGCGGATCGCACCGACGGGACAGAGCAGGATCGCCTCCTCGACCGCCCCGCGCTGCTCCTCCGGCGGCGTAGCGTCGAGGAGGACGACGATGCCGTCAGCCTCCCCCTGGTCGAAGACCGCCGGCGCAGCCATGACGCACTGGCCGGCACCGCAGCACTTCTCCGGCTCGATGACGATGCGCATCCCGATCTCCCTCCCCTTTTCCTACCAGCGCACCGGCACGCGTTCGACGCCATAGACGAAGCTCTGCTCGCGGTAGGTCAGGCTGGTGACCGGCACATCCAGGGCGAGGCCGGGCAGGCGGCGGAACAGCGTGCCGAGCAGCACCGACAGCTCCGCACGCGCGAGCGGCTGGCCGAGGCACTGGTGCGGGCCGTAGCCGAAGGCGACGTGGTGGCGGGCATCGCGGCGGATGTCGAAGCGGTCCGGATCCGGGAAGGCCGCAGGGTCGCGGTCGGCCGCCGGGTTGTGAGCGATGATGCCCTCGCCCGCACGGATGGTCACGCCGGCGATCTCGATATCCGCCAGCGCGGTCCGCCGGCGCCCCGCATGCGCGGGATCGATGTAGCGGAGGATCTCCTCGACCGCGCCAGGCAGCAGCGCCGGGTCGTCGATCAGCGCCTGCTTCTGCCCGGGATTCTCCAGCAGGGCCAGCACGCCCATCGCCATGGTATTGGCCGAGGTCTCGTGGCCCGCGACCAGCAGCAGCCGGGCCATGCCGATCAGTTGGTGGCGCGTCAGATGGCCGGGCCGCATCTGGTTCACCACCAGCCGGCTCAGCAGGTCGTCCTGGGGATCGGCGTCCTTGCGGTCGATCAGCCCGCCGATATAGCCGTCGCACAGCTCCTCGCTGGCCGCCGCGGCCCGCTCCGGCGGGGTATGGGCCGAGGCGATGACCATCGCCATGTCGTGGAAATAGGGCTGGTCGGCATAGGGCACGCCGAGCAGGTCGCAGATCGCGGTGATCGGCAGGGCGAGCGTCAGGTCGTGCACCAGGTCGGCGGGCGGCCCCTTGGCGACCATGGCGTCGAGCAGCCCGTCCACGATGGCCTGCAGCCGCGGTTTCATCGCCTCGATCCGCTTCACCGTGAACTCCGCGGTCAGCATGCGTCGCTGCTGCAGGTGCTCGGGCGCATCCATCGCGATGAAGGTCGGATACTTCCGCCGGACGATGGTCATCCCGGGATTCGCGCCGGGGTAATTCGGCCGCAGGTTGTCGGCGCTGACGCGCGGATCGGTCAGCAGCGCGCGCAGCTCGGCATAGCCGGTGACCAGCCAGGCCTCTTGCCCGTTCCACAGCCTCACCCGGGCCAGCGGGGCGGCCCGGCGCATCTCGGCCAGGGCGGGCGGCGGGTCGAGCGGCCAGGCGCGGCGGGTCGGGTAGTCCGGCAGCGTGGCGGACTGGAAGGGGCAGGCGGCGGCCGACATCAGGCGGCGCGCCCGGGCGCGGCGACGCTGTCCTCCAGGCGGTAGAGGTCGGTCAGGGCGGCGGCGAGGCCGGTCGCGCGCTCCCAGTCGTAGGTGCGGTAGGAATGGCCGCGCGTCACATACTGCCCGCCGGCATAGAACATCTCGTACTGCAGATGGCGGGAGGCGAATTCCGACCCGACCGCATCCCAGCACAGCTTGAGCAGCTTCACCCGGTCGCGCCCGCTCATCGCCGGCGAGACCTGGGTCAGGTCGATGATGCGCTCCAGCTCCGGGTTGCCGAAGTCGCGCGCCGAGGAGGGCAGCATCAGCAGCGCGCCGCCGGCAAGCTCGCGGATCGCGGTGATCACCTGCGGGTACATCTCCTGCGATTGCACCTGCGCGGCGTAGAGCAGGTGCTTGTTCGGCAGCCAGTAGGGGCCGCGGTGGTAGCCGCCCGCCTCCATGCCGAGCACCATGCCCTCGATCACCGCGGCCTGGGAGGCGAGCTTGCCGAGCGTCTCGCGCACCGGCGGGAAGTTCACCGTGCCGATCGTCTCGGCGATGCCGCGGGCGAGCCCGACGAGGAAGCGCAGCTTCACCGACAGCCGGATCTGCGCCTGGTAGTTCTGGTAGACATGCGCCGGGGTGTCGTGCAGCTGGGCGCGGCACATGTCGGTGCTGCGGTAGTGGAAGACCCGCTCCCAGGGCACCTTCACGTCGTCGAAGAAGATCAGCGCGTCGTTCTCGTCGAACCGCCAGGAGAGCGGGTTGTCGTACTCGCTGGTCGCGGTCGCCTCGAAGGACTTGCGCGAGAGCATCTTCATGCCCTTGGCATTCATCGGCAGGGCGCAGGAGAAGGCCAGGTGCTCCTCGCCCCGCTGCAGCGGCTGGCCGGAGCCGACGAAGATCTCGTTCGCCATGATGGCGCTGGTGGCGAAGAGCTTGGCGCCCCGGATGGTGATGCCGCCGCTGTCCTCGTCGACGATGCGGGCGATCATGTCCTCGGCGCCCGGGCCCTGACTGCCGAAGGCCTTGGAGCGGTCGCCCTGCACGTTGTTGATGACGTAGGTCAGGAAGACGTCGTCGCGCCGGACCTGCTCGAACCAGTCGCGGAAGGCGGCGGCGCGCTTCGGGTCGTGCGCCTCGAAGACCTCGATCCCCATGTACTGGCCGCAGACCGAGGAGGCGACGTGGTCCGGCGAGCGGCCGAGGAAGCCGCAGGACAGCTCCGCCCACTCGACCAGCGCCTTGCGGCGCTCGACCATCTCCGCGTAGCTGCCGGGCAGCTGCCAGGCGCGGCTGACCCGGCGGCCATTGCCCAGGTCAAAGGTCATGCGCTCGAGGTTCTCGGGCCGCGCCTGGTGGTCGTACATGCGGGCGGCGGAGGCGACGGCGTTGCGGTAGGCGGAGTGGGTCGTGACGTCGTGGACGAGCTGCCCGTCGAGGTAGACAGCCCGCCCGTCGCGGACGGCCCTGATGTGCTGCGCGCCGTCCTTGACCGAGGCGCCGGTGCCGGAGCTGCTCATCCCGTTGTCGTCCTTTCCTGGATGCGCCGCGCCGCATGGCCCAATGGCCGCGCGCCGGGCGAGGTCCTCGCCCCTCTAATAGCTAACAAACGAAGCTATCGCAAGCGGGCCGACGGGTCAGTCGAGCCGCGCGCCGGCCAGGCGCACCATCTCGCCCCAGCGCGGCCGTTCCTCCACGAAGCGGCGGGACAGCGCCGCCGGGTCGGGCCGCAGCGGCAGGGCCCCGGCGGTCCGGATGCGGTCCTGCAGGGCCGGGTCGGCCAGGGCCTCGTCCATCGCCGCGACCAGGCGCGCGACCGCGTCCGGCGCCATCCCCGCCGTACCGCAGAAGCCGGTCCAGATCGTCGCCTGCAGCTCCGGCATTCCGACCTCCGCCATGGTCGGCACCCCGGGGAGCCCAGGCCAGCGCTCCGGCCCGGTCACCGCGAGCGGCGCCAGGTCGCCCTTCTGGATATAGGGCAGGAGGGAGGCGATGTCGGTGATGGTGAACTGCACGTCGCCGCGCAGCAGCGCCGCCGCCGTCTCCGCCGCGCCGCGGAAGGGCACGTGCACGCCGTCCAGACGATGACGGTCCATGAACAGCGCCCCGAGGAGATGCGGCGAGGTAGCAATACCGTTCGAGCCATAGGCGAGGCCGGCCGGCCGCGCACGCGCCCAGGCGACGAAATCGGGCAGTCTGCGGGCGGGCACCAGCGCCGCCGGCACGACGGCGATGTTGTAGTACTCCCAGCTCAGCCCGACCGGCACGAAATCGGCGTCCAGGTCGTAGGGGATGCTGCGATACACGAAGGGGTTGCAGAGATACTGCGTCACGGTCGCGACGATCAGCGCGCTGCCCGGCGGCCGCGCCTTGGCGACGGCGTCGAGGCCGATGATGCCGTTGCTGCCGGACCGGTTCTCGACCGGGAAGGGCTGGCCGAGCCGCGGCTGCAGCTCACGCGCCAGCAGCCGGCTCAGGATGTCGCTCGCCCCGCCGGCCGGGTTGGGGACGACGATGCGCACCGGGCGGTCGGGCCAGGCCTGCGCCAGGGCCGGTCGCGGCAGCAGGGCGGCGGCGAGCAGGCCGCGGCGCGGGAGCCCGGTCATGCCGCGCGCCCCCGCCAGGCGAGCATCGCCTCGCCCACCGCCTCCGGCCGTTCGAGGGTGGAGAGGTGGCCGCACTCCGGCAACACCACCAGCGTGCTGCCGCGAATGCCGGCCTGCATCTCGGCCGCATGGTCGGGCGGCGAGAGCCGGTCGGAATCGCCCACCAGCACCAGGGTCGGGCATTGGATGGTCGCCAGCACGGGCCGCGAATCGACCCGATTCATGTTGGCGGTCTGCTGGTTGATGTAGCCCTCGGGTCCGACCTCCTCGGTCATGCCGCGATGGGTGGCGCGCAACGCGTCGTCGGCTTGGCGCGAGGGATGAACGTTGTTCGCGTAGTGCAGCGGCGGCAGCTCGGCGAAGCGTCCGCTGCGCGCCATCGCGATCCGCTCGGCGCGCAGCGCGGCGCCCGGGCCACCCGGCACCTCCGGCCGGGCGCTGGTCGAGAGCAGCGCCAGATGCGTCACCCGCTCCGGGCAGCGGCGCATGATCTCGAAGGCGATGAAGCCGCCCATGGACAACCCGGCCAGCGCGAAGCGCGGCGGCGCCTGGACAAGGATCAGCTCCGCCAGGCCCGCGATGCTGTCGGCGCCGCGGTGGTCGCAGACCATCACCGCGCCGAAGCGCCACATCAGCGGGATCTGGTGGCGGAACAGCGTCGCCGAGCAATTGAGGCCCGGGATCAGCAGGGTGGGCAGGGACATCGCGGCCTCAGGATCAATGGAAGGTGCGGCCGCCATCGACCGGCAGGGCGATGCCGGTGACGAAGGCGGAGTCGGTCCCGGCAAGGAACAGGATCGCCTGCGCGACCTCGAGCGGCGTGGCGTTGCGCTTCAGCGCGTACTGGCGGCCATCGCCGCTGCGGCCGGCGGTCATGCCGGTCGGCACCATGCCAGGGCAGACGCTGTTCACCCGGATCAGCGGGGCGAATTCCTGGGCGAGCGAGCGGGTCAGCGTGATCAGCCCGCCCTTGGAGGCGGCATAGGCGGCGTTGCTCGGCCCGGCTGGCACCAAGCCTTGGCCGGAGGCGAGGTTGACGATCGTCGCCCATGGCGCCGCGCGCAGATGCGGCAGGCAGGCCCGGATGACCGCATGCGCGCCGATGAGGTTCACCTCGATCACCTGGCGGAAGGCCGCGATGTCGACCTCCTCCACCCGGCCGGGGCGGGAGATGCCGGCGCAGTTCACCAGGTCGTCGAGGCCGCCGAGCGCGGCTGCGGCGGATGCGACCGCCCGATCGACCGCGACGGCGTCGGTGACGTCGGCGACCACCGGCGCACCGCCGCAGGCGGCTGCGGCTGCCTCGACCGCCGCCGCGTCCCGGTCGAGCAGGGCGACGGCGGCACCTTCGGCGCGGAACAGGCCCGCGGTGCAGCGCCCGATGCCTGCGCCCGCGCCGGTGACCAGGATGCGCCGCCCTGCCAGCCGGGCATTCGGGCGATGCTCCTCCCAGCCGGGGGCCGATGCCGGTTCCGCTGCCATCCCATGCTCTCCCTGCGCGGGTCGGCGCGCCGGGGCGCGCGATTCGCATGGTAAACTAGGTTTCTAAGGAAGCAATCATCCTTCGGCGACGGCGCCCGAATACCTTTGCAAGAAAGCAATTGATGATTAGTCTCCGGCCAGCAGCGCATCCGGGGGACGACCAGGGCGATGAGCGAGCGGAAGCCGCAGATCAAGCTCGGCCTGTCGATTGCAGGCCATGGCTACCACCACAGCGCCTGGCTGCACCCTTCGGTGCCGCCCGAGGGCATCAACGAGTTCGGCTTCTACCTGGACCTGACCCGCACGGCGGAGCGCGGCCTGTTCGACATGGTGTTCCTGGCCGACTTCGTCGTCTTCAGCATGGTCGACGTCCCGAAGGGCGTGCTGGGGCGGTCGAGCCGCGGCAGCTTCGAGCCGCTGACCCTGCTCGCCGCGCTCGCGCCCCAGACGGAATGCGTCGGGCTGGTCGCCACCGCCTCCACCACCTTCGGGGTGCCCTACCACGTGGCGCGGAGCTTCGCCTCGCTCGACATGCTCAGCAGCGGCCGGGCGGGATGGAACGTCGTCACCTCCTTCCAGGACGAGGAGGCGGCGAATTTCGGCTCCGCCACAATCCTCGAGAAGTCCTCGCGCTACGACCGGGCGGAGGAGTTCGTCGACGTGGTGCTCGGCCTCTGGGACAGCCTGGCGCCTGATGCCTATGTCTGCGACCGGCAGTCGGGCTACCTGTTCGACCCGGCGAAGGTGCGCACCCTGAACCATGTCGGCAGGCATTTCCGGGTGAAGGGGCCGCTCGGCACGCCGCGCTCGGCGCAGGGCCGCCCGGTGGTCGTGCAGGCCGGTGCGTCGGAGGAGGGGCAGGAGCTCGCCGCCCGCACCGCCGACGTGGTGTATTCGGTGCAGCCGCGGCTCGAGACCGCCCAGGCCTTCTATGCCGGCCTCAAGGGTCGCATGGCGAAGTACGGCCGCGACCCCGACCACCTGAAGGTCATGCCCGGCCTGCTGCCCGTGCTGGGCGGAACCGAGGCCGAGGCGAAGCGGCGCTTCCGCGAGATGCAGGAGCTGATCGATCCGCTGGTCGGGTTGCGCTATCTCAGCGCCATCTTCGGCGACCTGTCCGGACACCCGATCGACGGGCCGGTGCCGGAGCTGCGCAAGGACAAGCAACTCGCCACCCGCGCGCAGCTCATCCTCGACCTGGCGCGGCGCAACAACTGGTCGATCCGCCAACTCTATGAGAGCACGGCGATCGGCAACACCCACAACACCGTCGTCGGCACGCCGGAGCAGGTGGCGGATGTGATGGAGGCGTGGATCCTCGGCCGCGGCGCCGACGGGTTCAACCTGCTGCCGGCGCTGTCGCCGCTGAGCGTGCAGGAATTCGTCGATGAGGTGGTGCCGGTCCTGCAGCGCCGCGGCCTTTACCGGCGGGAATACGAGGCTCGCACCCTCCGCGAGAATCTCGGCTTGCCGGCGCCACCGACGGCGCATTGACCGGGTGGCGGCCGCGGCGCGCCCGGGTGCGGCCGCCCGGCATCGTGTTGCATCGGTCAACGGTATGGACGCATCGATCCCTGCCGGGTGTGGGGTCATGCGATCCGGATGTACTCCAGCCATCCGAGATCGAGCATCTGATCCAGGACGTTGGTGGCGATGGCCGCTTCGGTCGCTTGCCGACCGTCGGTGTGCGACCGTAGCCCGTCACCGATGACGCGTTTCCAGCGCGAAACAGCAGCCTCCACCGGAGTACGCGAGTTGTATCCCGACGCTCGCTGCCAGCCCATGCGACCGCGCTCGGCGATAGGTCACGGAAGGCGATGCACGGCCCGGTCCGAGTGCCACGGCTTTGACGCGGGAGCCATGCAGAGCATCGCGATGGTCATCGCACTGGGTGAACCTTGGTACCTGGACGGGCGGCGCGCGGCCTGTCAGGTCTTTATCAGGGCGCAGCCGCCTTCGCTCAAAGGTCGGAAGGCCTCATCGGCGGGTGTGGTCGCGACCAGCTTCAGCCCGTCCCAGGGCCCCTTGCTGTCTGACGGCTTCTTCGCCTCGAGCAGATAGGCCGGGTGCAGCTTGCGCCCATCCTCGCGGATTCGGCCCGGGCCGAAGCAGTCGTCGTCCGTCGGCATCGCCTTCATGCGCGCCACGACGGCACGACCATCCGCCTTCGCCGCGGCCGGGCCCATGTCCGCCACCGCCTTGAGATAGTGCAGCACCGCGCTGTAGCAGCCCGCCTGCACCATGTTGGGCCACTGATTCGGCGTCTTCGGCCTGATCCGGTCCATGAAGGCACGGGTGCGGTCGTTCAGGTCCCAATAGAAGGTTTCGGTCATGACCAGGCCCTGCGCCACGTCCTGGCCAAGGGCATGCACATTGCTGTTGTACATGAGCATGGCGGCGACCCGCATGGTCTTGGTCAGGCCGAACTCGCGTGCCTGCTTGATGCAGTTGATGGTATCGCCACCCGAATTGCACAGCGCCAGCACCTTGGCGCGCGAGGCCTGTGCCTGCAGCAGCATCGAGGAGAAATCGGTGGTCTCGGGGAACGGGTAGGCGACGGCGCCGAGCACTCGGCCGCCGGCCGCTGTCACGAAGCGCGCGGTGTCGCGTTGCAACTGCTGGCCAAAGACGTAGTTCGCGGTAATGAAGAACCAGGTATCGCCACCGGACCGCACCGTCGCGCCGCCCGTGGACTTGGCCAGCATGTAGGTGTCGTAGGTCCAGTGGACCGTGTTCGGGCTGCACTGCGCACCGGTGAGGTCTGTGGTTGCCGCACCCGAGTTCAGCATCACCTTGTTCTTCTCGCGGCAGACCGTGTTGACGGCAAGCGCGACAGAGGAGGTCGGCACATCCACGACCGCATCCACGTCGCCCTGGTCGAACCACTGTCGCGCGATCCCGGCGCCGATATCCGGCTTGTTTTGATGGTCGGCAACGATCAACTCGACATTGATTCCGGGGTTCGCGGCACGGAACTCCTCGACTGCCTGCCGGGCGCAAATTGCGCTGGTTGGGCCGCCATCGTCACGATAGAGACCTGACTGGTCGTTCAGGACGCCAATGCGGATTGTCGGACTCTGCGCTGAAGCGCGACTACGAACCAGCGTCGTCGAGGCTGCTGCTCCGAGCAGGGTGCGTCGGTAAAGGGTCATCGCTCTTCTATCCTCCCTTGATGCGCGTCAGTACGAATGATGTCGCAGGTCCGGAACCAATAGAACTGGGCTGGTGCCAAAGCTGATGTGGCGAAGCAAGATGGTCACGGAGAAGCCGTCCGGAACCGGAAGCGTTATGCCGCTGGACGGAACAGCCGGCGGGCGCACGGCTTGGCGGTAGCTTAGTCCTCGGCACATGTGGCATTCGCAACAGCGGCGTGGACCTTCAGCATGCTATGGGCGCTCCGTGAGGTCCAACGCAGCTACGCGCTCAGGGTGTCAGCCGAACGGGTCGAGCACGACGCCATTACCGTAGCCGAGGTAGACGGGCGCCAACGGCACGGCGCCCGCGGCGGTGCCGTCGCTAATCCAGACCCACCATCCCAGCAGGCTGTTCAACGCTGTGCGGTAGTGGGGGTGAGTTCTCGTTACCGCAAGTTGGGGGAGAACAGCGCCAGCGAGCTGATGACGGGATTCTCGGATCGCCACACCTCTGACTCATAGGGCGGTACGCGCGGGGGAGGTTGCCGTGACCGCCTTCGCGCCGCTTCCGGGTCTGCTGGAGGAGGTGCCGGATCACTGTCGGGCGGAGGGCAAGGTTTACCAACTGGCGTTCGTCCTGCTGTCGTCCATGCTGGCCATCATCAGCGGCGGCAATTCGTATCGTATCATCGTCACCTTCATCGAGATGCATCGTCCTCGGCTGAACGGGGTGTTCGGCCTGACCTGGCAGCGAACGCCGGCGCACGCCGCCATCCGCTATACCCTGCAAGGCTTGGACAGCAACGCGGTGGAGGCAGCCTTCCGTGGCCACGCCAAGCTGTTGCAGGCGGCCCAGGTCAAGCCGAATGGGGATAGCCCGGCGATCGACGGCAAGACCCTGCGCGGCAGCTCACTTGGTCACGCTCGACGCTCTGCGCTGCCAGAGGAAACCTTCGACCTCACCGCAAAGGCGGGATCCGACCTGATCATACAGGTCAAGGACAACCAGCCCATCTTGCATCAGCAGGCCAAGAATCTCTGCGCCAGCGCTGCTCCGCTTTCCACTTCCGGTAGCTGTAATCGGGGGCGCAACCGCCAGGAGGAGCGCAGCGTGACCGCCTTCGATGCAGCCACGGCCTTCACCGACACCGAGTGCGCGTCCCTCATCGGTGCCGTGATCCGCGTCGAGCGCGCCGCCCTCACCCGCAGCGCCAGGACCGGTCTCTGGCCCCGCTCCTCCAAGACCGCCTTCTACCTTGCCACCGCCGCAATTCCAGCCATCCGCGCCGCCTCTGCCATCCGGGACCACTGGAAGGTCGAGAACACCTCGCATTATATCCGCGACGTCACCATCGGTGAGGATCGCTCTCGCATTCGCCGCAATCCGGGTCTCTTCGCCCGCCTCCGCAGCTTCGCCTTCAACACCCTCAGGGCTAACCGCCGAAGCTCACTTCCGCAGGACCGCCTACGCGCCGCCATCGGTGGCGTCGATTACCTCCTACCTCCTCAACATTCCACAGTGTTGAACAACCCTGGGGCTACCTGCGTCCATACCGATGATCGGTGCAACAGAATGGACCTCCGGAGTTCGCCGGGGCGGCGCTGCCGGGGGGACCGGTCAGAGCATCACGTCGCCGCCCTTGGGTGAGAGGGTCTGGCCGACGAAGAAGCTCCCTTCGTCGCTGGCGAGCAGCAACGCAACCGGGGCTATCTCATCCACCTCCCGAAGCGCCCGAGTTGCAGCTGGGCCTGCTTCATGGCGCGCCATTCCTCGCCGAAGGTGGCGAGCAGGTCGGTGTCGACGGGCCCCGGCGCTCTGGAGTTGACCAGCACCCCTCGGGGGGCGCCTTCGTAGGAGAGGGCTCTGGTGAATCCGACAATGCCGGTTGATGACCAGCCCCAGCCCCGCTCGAGCATGCCGGGGAAGACGGCGCGAGTGACCAGGAAGGTGCCGCGCAGGTGGACCGCCATCATCCGGTCCCGGGCGGCAACGCTGGTGTCGACGAAGCTCGTCTCGCCGCCGATGCCCGTGCCGTTCACCACAATGTCGATGG
>NZ_JAUTWS010000540.1 GCF_030657435.1 Paracraurococcus lichenis
GGCCTGAAGGACTGGGCGCTGGCGATTGCACGCCGATCGGGCATCGGCAAGGCACGCGTGGCTCTGGCACGTAAGCTTTCGGTCATCCTGCACAGCATCTGGCGCTCGGGCGAGCCGTTCCGCTGGTCGGAGGACAAGCAACAGGAACAGGTGCAAGCCGCTTGACCGATACCTGAGCTTCATCCGGGCTGAACGCTGGATGTGAGAGTTGCCCGCCGGGGCGAAGGTGCAGGCTGGCTGCGAGGGAGGGCCTTGAGCCACGTGCAGCGCATGTGAGCTCGTTGTGGACATTGCAGCGCCTGCGCTTCGGACCAGATGTTGCGGCGAACTTATTCGACCGCGGAGAGAACCGTGACCT
>NZ_JAUTWS010000541.1 GCF_030657435.1 Paracraurococcus lichenis
GGCCACGACGCTGGCCGCCGCGCTGGGGATGTCGGTGAAGGCGGCCTGCGCCATCCTCGACGAGCTCGTCCGGCTGGAGGTCGCGGTCGAGGTGACGCACCGCCACAGCCGCCGCCTGTTCGGCCTCGCCGGCCTTGCGCCACTGCGGCAGGCGGCGGCGCCGCCGCGCCGGCCGCTGCCCGGGCGGGGGAGGGGGCGGCCGCGCGAGGTGCCGGCGGCGGTGGAGGTGCCGCCCGAGATCCTGGCGCCGGCACCGCCGCCGCGCGCCGGGCCGCTTGAGCGGCGGGCCTTCGACTACGGCGACCTGGAGGCGGCGATGCAGGCGGTGGACGCGGCGATCCGCAAGACACGGGCCG
>NZ_JAUTWS010000542.1 GCF_030657435.1 Paracraurococcus lichenis
ACCGTGCGCATCGCGCATCGCCGCCCGCGGCTCGCCGATGCCACCCTGGCCGCCTACCATGGCCGGCTGCAACGCGCGCTGGATGAGCTGCTCAAGATCATGCCGGACAACAAGCCGAGGCTGAAGCTGCAGCGCATCATCAAGCGCTTCCGGCAGAACCTGTTCGTCTTCCTCACGGACCGCGCGGTCTCCCCCACCAACAACGGCTCCGAACAGGCGCTGCGGCCCTGCGTGATCTTCCGCAAGGTCACCAACGGCTTCCGCTCGGTCTGGGGGGCTGACCTCTATGCCGATGTCCGCTCGGTCCTCGAGACCGCTCGACGACGTGGCCTTGGCATTCTCCAGGCCCTCCG
>NZ_JAUTWS010000543.1 GCF_030657435.1 Paracraurococcus lichenis
AGGGACACGATCCGATGCGTTCCTCCGTGCCGTTCACCGGGGCATGCGGCGCCCGCTCGACATTCGATGTTGCCCGTGCCCGCAACTGGGCCGTGACGAGGGGCTCCTGCTCACCCTGCTCGGGGCACTGCAAGAAGGCGACACCCTGAGCGCCCTGGAGGTGCTGGCAGATTGGCTCGAGCAGCCTGCCGTCATGCCGGCCCTGACACTGGCGACGCGCCTGGCCGCCGCCGCAGGTGAATGCGACCTATGCATCCACTGGTCGGCCTTGCCACCGCCTCAGGCAGGCCCATGCCATGGATCACCCGGGCATTCGACGGTGCATTGATGCCTTTGACGAGCAGCGG
>NZ_JAUTWS010000544.1 GCF_030657435.1 Paracraurococcus lichenis
GCGGTGTCCTCGCCGTACCGCCGGCGCGGCCCCACTGCCCCGCAGCAGCCGCATCGCGTGCTTGCGGTGGTGCCCCGTCACCGCCACAAACTCGTCGAGGATCCGGCCGCGATCCAGCCGGCTCGACCGGGCGTACCGTTCCGCAACGGCAGCTACCAACTCGTTCCGCGTCGTCATGCTCACCCGCCTCATCCCAGCCCTCGCAGCTCAGCGCTGCTCGGGAGCGTCTCAGGTGAGGCAACGGACCCGGCTCAGGAGCAAATCAGGTGAGGCAATGCGTGTTGGTGCAGGGATCGTCGGATCGAACGGCGTCGGGTAGGCTCGGGTGGGGGCGAGCCCTCGTTCGA
>NZ_JAUTWS010000545.1 GCF_030657435.1 Paracraurococcus lichenis
AATCACCTGACGCGCGGCGTGCAGCTGCTCATGGAGGGCATGGCCGTGCATGCCGCGATGGGGAAGGCCGGCGAGGCGCCGGCGACGCTGCTGTTGCGCCGCGCGGCCGAGGCCCTGTTCTGCAGTGTGGTGCACGGATCAGCGGTGTGGACGCACGTAGCCCTACCCGCATTCGGGGTTATGCAACGCGGACATACTTCGGACATCCGAGCTCAAGCATACGGTTCAGCACACTGGCAGCGATGGCGACCTCGGTGGCCTGACGCTCGTCTGTTTGCGATCGGAGTCCGTCACCGATGACGCGCTTCCAACGCGAGATGTCAGCCTCGATCAAGGCACGATCG
>NZ_JAUTWS010000546.1 GCF_030657435.1 Paracraurococcus lichenis
GGTGTGGTTCGAAACCGGGTCACACGCGAAGCTGGTTTGGCGCTACCGGGATGGGTGATGGCATCCTCGGGTTTTCACCGATGGGGCGAGCATGGACCGAGGTGTTGGCGCGGCAGTCAGGCTGCCCGAGAGCGGCCGCAAGGTCCTCGCCATCCAGGCCCTGGCCGGTTGCGAGACAGTCAGCGACCTGGCCGCCCAGCACGAGGTCAGCCGCAAGTTCGTCTACCAGCAGACGCAGAAGGCCAGCGCGGCGCTGGATGAGGCCTTCTCGCCCGCCGTGCGGGACGATGAGGTGCTGTTCGAGCTGGCGGTGACCAAAACCTGGCTGCGCCAGGTCATCA
>NZ_JAUTWS010000547.1 GCF_030657435.1 Paracraurococcus lichenis
TGCCTGAGCCGTGACCGCTTCAGGCCCTGCAGGAAATTACACCAGCTCGACGGGCACTACCGGCATTTGCGCCGCAGTGTCAGCGAGAGCCCAACCATTCATGTGTTTCACCGCCGAAGTCGGACCCCACCCGAATTACGGGACCGCCGCAGACCTGGGAGCAGGCGGCGGCGGTCCCCGGCGCCTCGCATAGGCTGAGAAGCCTAGCATGATCCACCGCGAGTATACGCTAGAGGTCTTGGAGCGGGTGCGCTTCTGATAGAGAATTGGTCAGGTGGTGGTCGTGCCCCGGGGTGTGGTGTAGGAGTCCGCCGCCGTAATGGTGGCGGCCATCATGG
>NZ_JAUTWS010000548.1 GCF_030657435.1 Paracraurococcus lichenis
GGTGACGCGGCTCTCGTCGGCGACATCGTCGACGGTGCGCCGGTCGCCGTACTGCCGGCCCTCGATGTCAAACGTGTGGAGATGGCAATCCTCCCATCCCATGGCGGCCTGGATGGCGCGATGCAAGTCACCGAGCGTCGTCGCACCGGGAACCAGGAGCCGGCGCCAAACGGGTGGTTTGGTGTCGCGCAGCGTCACCTTCAAGCTGACCACCTTCCGGTTGACACTGCTCATCGACTGGGCGGTCTTGACCATCAGCGCCTCCTGCCATCACGCGCCCATCCTGTGCGTGATGGGGTGGTGGCAGGCAAGCCGGGTCATGCCGCCATCGGCAAGG
>NZ_JAUTWS010000549.1 GCF_030657435.1 Paracraurococcus lichenis
CAGACCGGCCTGATCAAGCAGCGGCTGCTGGCCAGCACGGTGCTGGCCTCCGACGAGACCAGCATGCGGGTTGGCAAAAGAACCTTCTGGACCTGGGTGTTCCACCATGCCGACAGCGCCTGCTTCCTGATCCGTCCCTCCCGCGGCAAGGCAGTGGTACGCGAGTTCCTCGGCGAGGTCCGCCCGGCAGTCTGGATCTCTGACCGCCTCGGTGCCCAGAGAGGCTGGGCCAGCCGGGAGCATCAGGTCTGCCTGGCTCATCTGCTGCGTGACGTCCAGTACGCGATCGACGCCGGCGATGCTGGCTTTGCTCCCGGCATGAAGCATCTGCTGCAAC
>NZ_JAUTWS010000055.1 GCF_030657435.1 Paracraurococcus lichenis
TTGCTGGAGGAGGTGCCTGATCACCGCCGCGCGGAGGGCAAGGTCTACCAGCTGGCGTACGTCCTGCTGTTCTCCATCCTGGCCATCGTCAGCGGCGGCTGTGAGACTATTGTTGCTGCTCCGAGGGGCCTGACCCTAGCTGGCGATTGGCTTCGTGCCATCGAGTTGACTTGTCGGCCGCTGGGGCAGCACCCGCCGGCCGCGTGGAACGTGACCTGATAGGAGCTTGAAGACGGATCCCGTCACAGTCCTGTCCGTCCCGCGATCGTCAGCGGTCACTCGGGCAGGGGATTGCCGCCATGGAGAAGACTACACCAGCTACCGAGATCGTTGTCGGCATCGACACCCACAAGCGGACCCACACTGCAGTTGCGCTGAATTCGCTCGGCGCTCGCCTCGGCAGCACGACTGTTCCGGTAAGCCGGGAGGGATATCGGCAACTTGAAGCTTGGGCACGTACCTTCGGCGCGGTGAGGGCATTCGGCATCGAGGGTACAGGATGCTACGGGGCAGGTCTCTCGCGCGTCCTGCGGGATGCCGGGTACCGTGTCCTCGAGGTGAACCGACCTGATCGAAGTGCGCGCCGCCGCCACGGCAAAGACGATCCCCTCGATGCCGAAGCCGCCGCGCGTGCTGTGCTTAGTGGCCAGGCAACGGCAGAGCCCAAAGCTGGCACCGGCTCGGTCGAGATGATCCGCCACCTCACGGTGGCACGCGATGCCGCGGTCAAAGCGAAAACCCAAGCCATGCTTACGCTCAAGTCCATTATCGTCAGCGCACCGGCAGAGCTGCGCGAGCAGCTCGAGAGCATCAGCGGCGAGATGACGCTCGCCCGCCAGTTGGCGGCACTCAGGCCTGGACGCATCACATCGCCAACGGCGTCTGCTAAAGCGGCCCTCAAAGCGATCGCACGACGTTGGCTTGCCCTGAAGGCAGAGATCGGAAACCACGACCGCGAGCTCGATGTCCTGGTCGCGGCCTCCGCGCCCGATCTCATCGCCGCACCCGGTATAGCAACCGTGACGGCGGCCGAGATGTTGTTGCTGGTCGGCGACAATCCCGAGCGCATCCGCTCGGAGGGAGCGCTCGCCAAGCTCTGTGGCGTCTGCCCCATACCGGCGTCCAGTGGGCAGACCAACCGCCATAGACTCAACCGAGGTGGCAATCGGCAGGCCAACGCCGCCCTGCACCGCGTCGTCGTCACACGCATGCGCCGCCATCAGCCCACCATCGATTATGTCGCGCGTCGTACCAAGGAGGGGATGGCCATGAAGGAGATCATGCGCTGTCTGAAGCGCTACGTTGCGCGCGAAATCTTCGGCCTCTTGTGCAGACCCAGGCAAACGGCTCCTACTGCCGCTTAACAGGGCACAGGAGCCTCGATGCCGGCGCCGAGGCGCACCGGCATGCGGAGTCAAACCCGTGCCGTCGGAGTGGCGGCCGCCACCTATTCCCTGCTTTCCGGTTCGACCGGCGGACCTGCTTTCCTGTCCCGACCTGGCGAACTCGCGGCCACGGCGCGCAGTGGCGGTGATGGGAGGCGCGCAGCCGGCCGCAGCCACGCGCAGCACAGCGAGCATGGCGAGGCCGGCGAGCACCGCACCTTCACCGCCGCGAGCACCGTGGCAGCCTCACTCGCCGTCGGGAGGCCAACCCGCAGGCGGAAGCAAATCGGAGGGGCGGCCTTGTCATGAGAGGGAGCCGGAAATCATGCTGACATTCACAACCGCCGGACAGCTCCGATCGCCCTTGACAGACATAGGAGCATCAACTCGTATCGCAGCATCGTCACCTTCATCGAGATGCACCGTCCCCGGCTGAACGAGGTGTTCGGCCTGACCTGGCGGCGAGCGCCGGCGCACACCGCCATCCGCTACATCCTGCAAGGCTTGGACAGTGACGCGGTGGAGGCAGCCTTCCGTGGCCACGCCAAGCTGTTGCAGGCGGCGCACGCCAAGCCGGACGGGGGTAGTCTAGCGATCGACGGCAAGACCCTGCGCGGCAGCTTCGACGCGTTCCGTGACCGCGCCGCCGCGCACCTGCTCGGCATGTTCGCCACCGACACGGCGCTGGTGCTGGCGCACAGCGAGGTCGACGAGAAATCCAACGAGATCCCGGCCGCCCAGGCGCTGCTCGCCGAACTCGGCTTGGCTGGCCACCTGATCACGCTCGACGCCCTGCACTGCCAGAGGAAACCTTCGAGCTCACCGCAAAGGCCGGAGCCAACCTGATCATACAGGTCAAGGACAACCAGCCCACCCTGCATCAGCAAGCCAAGGACCTCTGCGCCAGCGCCACCCCGCTGTTACAGCACCTGCAAAGCCAAGCCAAGTGGCGCGAACCAAACGGATGGTGCCGGCCAGCGGAACTCCGCCCGAGCTATATGACCGGGCTGGCCGAGCGGACTTTGTACGCTCGGTCATTGCCCTCAGCCGTGTTCCGCCCTTCCTACTTCACGGGCTGCGGGTACCCGGCCCAGACCCACTCGAGCGCTGTCGGCAGCGTTTGCAGCGTGGTCGGCCCGTCCACGTGACTGGCATTGCGCGCGAAGACGAACTGATACTGGTACCGCTTGGCAGCAAGTGCCCGCGCCATGTTCTCGTTCGCCAGCACCCAATCGTGCATCCCGTCTGCCAACGGGACCGCCGGGTAGAACAGGTCGTGGTCCCCCACTTCAAACCAGAAGCGGATCGGCTTGCGCGGGCTGTTCGGAACAAGCGGCGAGCCGGTGGAGGCGTCTGTCAATGCCGGGGGGGTGAAACCGCTGGCGACGAGGTTCGGCCGCGCCGGTCCGGCCCATGGAGAATGGTATTCCCAGGCACCGCCGGGCAGCGCGGGGTCGTGCGGCCATTGCTGGTTCACGAAGGTTGGCGAATAGGCCAGCACCCGCCGGTACAGGTCGGGGCGGAACCAGGCCATCGTGAACGCCGCGGCGCCGCTCGAGCTGATGCCCATCGTCGCCCGTGCGTTGGGGTCGCGGGTCAGCCTTATCCCAACCTTCTGCTCGACGGCCGGCAGGACCTCCGATTCCACCCAATCGGCGTAGGTGCCCGATACCTCGTCGTACTCGCGCCCGCGCTCGCTGCCTTGCGCGTCTTGCCCGCCGGAGCCGATAGTGACGGCGACCACCGGCGGGATCCGGTGCTCGGCGATCAGGTTGTCGAGGACAGTGAACAGCTGCTGTCCCGCCGTGGGAAGCGGCAGATCGCCGTCACCGGCAACGAGGAGGGGCGCCTCGGTGCCCGGCGAGTACCCCGGCGGAACGTAAACGGTGACGGTGCGGGTCCAAGACCCAGCGTGGCTCGATGTGATGATCAGGTTGGAGGGATCGCCCGGCGCGGTTGGTGCCGTGTAGACGGTGGCGTTGAGAGAACTCTCTTCGCGGACTCGACCGGGCTTGTAGATCACGCTGTCGGCCGAGGTCAGCGTAAACGAATGGACTTGGCCCTTCGGCCTGTCCGGTCGCTCGGCAGTCTCAGGCGCGGCGGTGTGGGTGGGGCCGATGATGAAGTTGCCGGATCCACGCCTCGGCGGCACGGCCCCATCAGGTAACTCGGTTGCTGGTGGGTAGTTAGAGTTCGTCGGGTCACGCGTGGGCGGCATCGTCTGCAGATCGAGCCCGGTGAGATCGATGTAGAACGGGGCCGATGGATCCGAGGTGTTCGCCCCGGGTGGGACTGTTGCATTGGCGACCGGGGCTGTGCCCTGCGCCGTGGCGGAGGCCGCGAGCGCTGTAGAAAGCAGCGACACCGCAAGCACCGCATGGGTTCTGTTCACCTTCTTCCTCCCGTAAACGACGCCCTCAGCGCTGCCATTCCGCGCACGAGACGCTCCGTGCATAATTCGGCGTCCCTAGCTCATCATGAAGCCCCGAATTCGGGCCGCTGCGGTCGACTTGCGGGTCCCCTGGCGGGTGTAGCGTAGCCGCCACACGAGTTCTTACGCGCAGCCATCCCTATCATGCTGGCTGCGTCCGCACGTCCACCGACACTGAGCGTGAGAAGAATGGGCATAAAGGTTGCTTCTCGGCCGGCCCCCGCGCTTCCGATCGCGCCGCGGGGGCCCTGCTTCGCCGTTCTCGCGGACCATGCTCTAGCCCTATTGGGTCTCGACCAGCGGATCCTCGAACAATTCCTTCGCGTGCGCGACATCCGCGAGAGCGAGGACATAAGATGCCGCATTCTGCACGCTCGAGTACCAAGCGGCGGCGAGCGCCGTCCGCGGATAGCTGTCGCGGACGCGCGCCGCCAAGGTGCGGGCATCCCAAGACGCGGCGCCGAGACCAGTCACCGTGACATCGTAATACTGTCCGAACTCCGTCATGCCGAAAGGCTTCCCGGTGGCGACCAAAGCGGCGTAGTGCCTCAGTCCCCGATCGCCGCCCAGATGCAGATCGTCGTCGTAGACATCGATGCCCACGTCACCTACCTCGGCAGCGCCAATCCAGCTCCCAATGTGACCTGGTTTCGAACCACGCCCGTCTCTGCTCGCCGCCGTCGCCTGCTTCATCTCCGTCGAGCCAGCAGTGTGCTCGCCATTCTCGAAGCGGCGTAGGCTGCCCTTGGCCTTCACCTCACGCCATCGGATCTGGCACGAGTTCTGACAGAACCCTTCTGATCGAACAACGACAAGAACCTGCCGACGAACCTCATGGACGGGTATCGGCACCCGCTCATGCCGCCAGGCGGAAGGAGCAATGCCATCTGAAATTCGTTGACACCGGAATGCCCCCATACAAGCAGCTTCGCGGCTTTTAGAGAAAGCCCTGCTGCGTCTTGACCTGCGCAGCAGGGCCGCGGTGGGAGCGTCAGGCAGCCTTCTCCGCACCCTCCGAAGTTTTGCCTTTGCCATCAGCGGGCTTGGAGATACCGGGGGCTCCGTTAAGCAGGGCCCCCTTACCCGCATTGGCGCTCGATCCTGCCGAAGTCCCAGAACGGATTGTGGTCCCGACCACCTCGTCTCCGTTGGTGGCGCTGGAAGGGCGCTCCAGCAGGCTCGGGACCAATCTCTCCAGGAAGCCGCAGATGAAGCCTAAGGAAATCACTGCCTGCCACGTGGCTGTGGTGTTGGCTTTGAAATCGCCCATGACCAGCGGGGAAATCATCCCGGACCCAAGCGCTATCAGCAGGAACCCGCTGCCGAGCACCGCAGTTGCGATCCGAAGGCCAGTGTCCATGAGGTTGGAGATGGGGTCTTGGTCCGGTGCCACCTTGCGCTCGCGGATGTTCATTGCGGTCGAAAAGGCCGCGCCGAGCACGGCCGCCTTGGCGACCAGCCAGACATTGTCGGCAGGGAGTGAAAATTGGATGATGTGCGGAGCAATTAAGTAGAGCGCTAGGAGAGAGACAACACACCAGATTGCCGTGAAAAAGGCGTACTGTACGCGTCCTGACTTAAGTCGGATCGCCTTAAGGCGATCGATACCCTGCTGCATGCGGAAGGCCGCGAGATCTGGTTCCCCTTCCAGAGCATCCACAAGCGCCAGCCCAAGTTCCCGATGACAGGGATCGCCGCCGCCCCCGATCCACCGGTCTGCCAGAGCGTCGTATTCAATCCTGAGTCTTGAGACGGATTGGATCAAGGCACGCTGGGCTGCATGATCAATGTCTGTGACATCGTTGTCAGCAAACTGGACTGCTACGGGGCCACGGCGAACCTTGTAAACCGCGTAATACGGAGCTCGGCGCGCGAAGATCGCTTCAACCGTGCGTCCCAGCTCGTCCGGCTGGCCAAGTGCAAGACCGCTGACCCGGAAAAGAGCTTTCGGGGAGCCAGGATTAGGTGCTGCATTGTTTGACGGGGGAGCACCATTTTGTTCGGTCGCAGGCAGGGAATTTAGCGGGCTGGAAGGTTGCACCGCCCCGTCGGCCACTGGATTTGGCTTGGTTGTGTGGAGCTTGGTGACTTTATCCCCCGCTGCAGGGAGGTCTTGCGCGCGCTCTCCCTCGCGGCCATCAACGAGAAGGTTTTGTGCTTGTGCCAGATCTTGCGGCTGCTGCTCGCCCACAACAAATACCGGAGTTGTATTACTATCGCGGGCCTGCGCCGCCTGTTGTGCAACCGTTTTCGGCGCCCCAGTACTATTGCCGTCAATCATTTAGAAAATCCTTGTTGTATTTTTGATGAATAAACTTCCGCTTTATAACGAACGACTATTATTTAATCGATTGAATCCACTCGCCGCTCGCTTTGTTGACCATTATTTAGTTTGCTTGGCTAAAGCGCCGTTCCCGCTGTGAAGGTCCGGCTAGTCCAAATATAACCCTTAGGCAGAAACGCAGGTGAACTACTTTCGAACGGTTGCAGGCGCCCGTCGATAACTTCGGTGCGACTGAGCGTAAGCGGCTACGCCCCAGGGGGACTGCCTCATGTTTGAGGGGACGGAACAGATGCGCGATAATCTGTGGCCCGATGCTCTATGTGAGGTGGCGCGCGTGGTGGAGCTGTCAGGGCCACATAAGGTCAGACCGAACGACCTGGCGGCGGGCGCTCGGCCCCTCTGTGGAGGCGGCCGCGGTGCCGCGCGAGGGCTGGGGACGGCAGTTCCGCAGCGAGGGGATGCGGCACCCGGAGGCGCGCATCCGCATGCTGGACGGCTTCAACGAGGGCTGGATCGACTTCCAACGCGACGGCACCGAGCACCGCGCCGGCACGGTTGAGATCGGCACGGTGCTGAGCGACCTCGTCGCGTGCGGCTGACCGCAACATCGGAGGCGAACAATGGCACGCATCCTCATCACCGGGTCGTCGGATGGGCTAGGGCTCATGGCCGGCCAGCTCCTCGCCGGGCAGGGGCACCACGTCGTGCTGCACGCCCGCAACCCGGGGCGCGCGGCCGTGGCCCGCGCGGCGCTGCCGACGGCGGAAGCGGTGGTGGAGGGCGACGTCACCACGATCGCCGGTGCGCGCGACGTGGCCGAACAGGCCAACCGGCTCGGTCGGTTCGACGCCGTCATCCACAACGTCGGCATCGGCTACCGCGAACCGCGCCGTGTCGAGACGGTGGATGGGCTGCCACACGTCTTCGCGGTCAATGTGATGGCACCCTATGTGCTGACGGCATCGATCGAGCGGCCGGATCGGCTGGTCTACCTCAGCTCCGGCATGCATCACGGCGCCGTGGCGCAGCTGGACGACTGCCTGTGGCAGCGGCGCCGCTGGGACGGTGCGACGGCCTACGCCGAGAGCAAGCTGTACGACGCCATGCTGGCCTTCGCGATGGCCCGCCGCTGGTCGGGCGTGCTGTCCAACGCGCTGGAGCCTGGCTGGGTGCCGACCCGCATGGGCGGTCCGAGCGCGCCCGACGACATGGACCACGCGCACCGCACCCAGGCCTGGCTGGCAGCGAGCGACGACCTGGAGGCCCGGGTGACGGGGCAGTACTTCTACCACCGGCACAGGCGCGACCCGAACCCGGCCGCGCGGGATGCCGCCGTCCAGGACCGGCTGCTCGCCCGGTGCGAGGCGCTGTCCGGCATCGCCCTGCCCGCCTGACCTGCTGCCCGCAAGTCACCATTTAGGCCTACCACGCGCATGATACCTACGGCCTCGGCTTGGCGACAACCTACGCGGCCTACCGTGAGGACATCCGGGGCTTTCCCTGCTCTGCTGCTGGGGACCGCCTCATGGTTGGACTTCCTACCTGCCGTCAAGGCTGGAAAGGCAGCCGAAAGCGACATTTGCGGCAGGGTGAGCGGAGCCTTCCCGACCACTCCAGCATAGCACCGTGCTCGCGCCGTCCAGGACGCTGCGCGCCGGCGCACAGCGCCGGGGCCGCTGCGCGGCCTCCTGGACGGCGCTTGCGCGCGGCGCTCTGCCGGACGGCAGGTCGGGACATGGCGTAATCGCGGGCGGGAGGTCGGCTGAGGGCCGGTGCTACGCTCCGCGAGGGGGAGGGCCTGATCGCCCGCGGGCTGGTCGCGGTGTCGCCCGAGGCGCCAACGGTCCTGGGCACCCGCGCCTTCTTCACCTCAGCCGGACTGGCGGCGTTGCGGGCGCTGCTGCAGGACCGTCGTGCGATGGATCCGGCGCGGTTCGGGCACCTCCGGCGCGAGCTGGGGCTCGACTCGCTCGGTGAGGACCGGGCCGCGTAAGGTCCGCAAGCTCATCAGCTTGCTGCCCTTTTTCGGCCCCACCGGACGTCATACCCTGGCCGCCGCTGGTCGGATCAGGCCAATGTTCGGCGAGGGTTGCAGTCCAGGCGAAACGCTTCCTGTCGGAGAGACCTCATGGCGCATCCTCTGACCTCCCTCCTGGGTCGGGCTGTGACGTCCGGAGCGGGCCGGCTTCAGCCAGGCGGTCCCGGGACGGAGGTGCCCGACCGCCCAGCACTGCGCGCATTCTCCGGACGGCGCCCTGTGGGACCGCTGGCCTTCGTGCTCCAGCCGGTCGGCCTCGTGCTGGCCCTCCTCCTGCTGATCCTGGGGTTGGCTTGGCTGGGCACGGGCACCGTCAGGAGCTGGCTGCGGCACGCCGACTACGCCGAGCCCGTGCATGCCGATAGCTCGGTGATGCTGCCGCCACCTGCGCGCCAGGTGGCTGACGTGGTGACCCTCACCGTCCGCGACAGTGCCGGCGACGTGCGGCGGCTGGAGATCGACCGTGTTCAGCTGTCCGCCTTTGTTGCCGACCGCATCGCCGGGTTGGAGGCCGACCGGGCAGCCGCGGCAGCCGCCTTGCGGCAGGAGGTGCGGCAACGCTTCTCGGAGGCCTTCAGCGACGGCGACCTTCGCATCCGCGCCTTCGCCGACTGGTACTTCGCCTGGGGCCGGTCCTGGGCGCTGCTGTGGGAGGCGGCCAGCTCCGCTGCCCGGCATGCGGCCGGCACGGGTGTCGAGACCCTGGACGAGGCGGTCCGGCGCGACATGACGGACTACTACCGGCGGCACTTCACCGAGCAGGTGCTGCGGCCCGAATACCGGGATTGGCTGGTGCAGGAGGCGATCCGCGACGCGATCACCGGCGCGCACCAGCGCTTCGCGGCCGCCGTGACCCGCGAGGATGGCGAACTGGCGCGCTTCCTGGCCACGCACACCTCGCACCTGACGGCCCATGGCACGGGGCCGGTCCGGCTCGATTGGGACGCACAGCGTTGGAAGGCGCCTACCTTCCTCATCGAAGACAAAGGTGCGGAGGGACTGCAGTCCCTGTTGACGGTCGGCGGCAGCACCTGGATGGGCTCAGCGCTCGGGCCGGTGATCAGCCGACTGGTCGCTGAGGCCTTCGCACCGGCTGCCACGAGGATTGCGGCGAGGGCGATCCTGCAGACCGAAGCCGCCGGCAGCGGCGGCACGCTCGGCAGTGTCCTGCCCGGCATTGGCACGGTGGGCGGGGCGGTCGCTGGCTTTGCTCTCGGGACCGGTGTCGACTATCTGCTCAGCAAGGGTCGGGAGTGGGCTGGGCGTGACGCCTTCGAGGCCGCCAACCGCGACGCGCTCCAGGCGGTGCGGGATGCCTGGGCGGCAAAGGCGGACGAGGAGATCGGCCGCGCCCTGGACGTGTGGTTCGACGATGCCAGGGCGGCGCTTCTGACCCTGCAGCAACAGGGCTTCCAAACGCGCAGCCGATAGAGTTTCCGGCTGACTGCCCAGCCTCACGTCCAAGCTCCGCAGGCGGCATACTGGACTCAAAGGAACATCGGTCGGCGTGGCCGCCGCGTGGTGGTGCTCAGCCCTGGCGTGCTGCCTTCCGCTTCGCCTTCTTCAGGCCGGCAACGGCCGCTTCCTTCAGCGATGGGCTGGCCCTGAACTTCACCGTCGCGCCGGCTTTCACCGCGACCTTCTCACCGGTCCTCGGGTTCAGCGCCGTCCGCTTCGGCGTCCCGCGCACTACGAAGGCGTCGAAGTCAGGGATGGTGAACCGGCCGGTCTCGATGATCTTCGCCTTGATCGCCGCGACGATGCCGCCGGCCAGCCGGCCGGCCGCGCTCGCCGGCATCTCGACGGAATGCAGGATGGTGCCGGTGAGGCACTTCTTCGACATTGAAAACTCCATCAGCGAAGCCGCCAGAACCGGGGTCGTGCGTGCGGCGAGGCCCGGGACGAGATGCGCGGGTATTCTGAAGCCATGCCGCCCTGGGTGTACGCCCATGCCGTTGTCCGTAGCATAACGCCCTGAGGGTGATGCACGGCCCTGTAAACGCACTATGCAAATGTCGCCGGCCGCACCTGCGCGAGCAAAGACAGTAGGGCACAGCCACTGCCTCCGAGCACGAGCGCCGGATCGATGTGCCAACAGCCGGGGTGAGGTTTTCCCGCCTTATTCACACTGGCCCGCGTCGATACCGCTTCATGCTGCGTCAAGCGGCAAGCGGACGCTCGGTAGTCGTACGAAGCGCTGTCTTGAAGGGCGCGGCTTCCGTTGAACGGGGGCGAGGACCTCCGCGGCGACGTTGGCGGCGCAGTTGGTGCATGCTGCGGGCATGCGGCCTCGTCCGCCAGGAATGCTGGCGGGCATGGGCGCGACACAGAGTGTTTGACGGAAGCTGCCTTCAGGATCCCGCCCAGGCGAAACGCTCGAAGCGCGGCCAGAGGGCGCTCCAGAAGCCCGCGGCCGTTTGGGCGATGACGAGGGTGACGCGGCGGGCGTGGAGCAGGACGCGGCCGCCGACGCGCAGCACGCGCTCACGGAAGCGCCGCAGGCTCCAGCCGGTGTGGGTGGCGAGTTCCATGGCGCGGCGCCCGGCGTGCATCAGTTCGTAGGCCAGCAGGTGCAGCAGCAGGATGGCCTCGTTGCGGGCGGCGGCGTCGATGCCGGTGGGCAGCGCCGGCAGAGGATTGTCGCGGTAGCGGCTCTTGGTGCGCGGCGCCGAGGACAGCGCCGGCGCGAGGACGTCCATCAGCTCGCCGAAATGGCCCTCCGCTGTGCCGCGTTGCCGGTAATGCGCCAGCAGGTCTTCGGCGGGCATGGCGGCGGCGCTGAAGCTGGTCAGCAGCCAGAAATGGTCGAGCAGCAGGTCGTCCGGGCGCTCCTTGACCACCAGCACGACCCGGCGCGGGCGCGACCAGGAGCCGGCCTGGTACTCCAGCTCGTGCAGCCACAGCCGCGGCTCGTCCGGTGGCCGCCCCGGTGGGCGCCTGAGGTACGGCCCGGCCAGCCGATCGAGAGCGCGGTTGTTCCGCAGCCTGGCGACATAGGGTGTGCCACGCCGCTCAAGCCCGGCGAGCAGCTGCTCCCCGGGGAAGCCGGCGTCCATCCGCACCGCCGCAACCTGGCACATGGAGCCTTCCAGGCGGTCGACGAGGTTGAGGACGAAGTCGAGCGCGCCCTCGGCGGTGTGCGCGTTGCCGGGCCGCAGCCGGGCATCGAGCAGGTCGCCCGTCTCTGCCGCGCAGGCGATGATCGGGTGATACATGCGCTGGTGGTAGTGCCCGTTCCAGGCCGAGCCCGGCTGCTCGCCGTGCACCTCGACCGGCAAGCCGTCGACGTCGATGGTGAGGTAGCGCAGCGCACGGCCACCGCGCTCGGCCCGCAGCCGCCGGGTGGCGAGTTCGCCGACTGCCTCGCGCAGCACCGGCCGGTTGGGCCCCAGCGTCAGGATGTCGAGCAGCCGCGACAGCGTCGGCTGCGAGGCCAGGTGCGCCCCCTCGGCCAGCGGCGTGGTGCTGCGCGTCCCGGCCGCGGCCAGCCGCAGTGCGGGATCGAGCCGCAGAGCATCGGCGTCGTCCTGGTCACGCCATCCCTGTGCGAAGAGCAGCAGCATGGTACGCAGCAGGTCGGCCAAGGGATAAGTCACCAAGTGCGGCTGGCGTGGATCGTGCAGCCGTTCTGTCAGCCAGTCGATGATCCCGCTGCGCTCCATCACCTCGCGCATGATCACCGCGCCTGCGTCGCTGGTCAGGCGTTCGACGCGGGCCTCGACGACCACGCCCGCGTTGAAGCCCGGATGGAAGGTCGATGGCGTTTCACCCATGGGCGGTTCGGCTCTCGCTGCCATTGCAGCGCAAATGCCTGAATCGGCAACGCATCTCCCGCAAGAGCCCGCTCAGAGAGCCGTCAGCATGAATAGGGAGGGGTTTTATGTCGGATATCGATGTTGAGCGAGAGCGGCGCATTCGCGAGCGCGCCTACTTTCTATGGCTGGAGGCCGGCTGTCCGGATGGAAAGGATATTGAGTTCTGGACCCGAGCTCAGACGCTTGAGGCAGACCCACTTCCTCGCGCCAGTGGCCTGCCCCTTTCAGCGGTGAAAGGTGGCGCCGTGGACGGCGTTGCGCGCGGCACGAGGCAAACTGAGTCAGCCCTCCATCGGCCATCGCCGTCCATCTTGTCATCCAGCGCGGCACCGCCGGTCAGGCCGGCGCTACGCCCAGTGTCCGTGCTCCTGGCAATCACGGCCCTGATCCTGGGCGTCACCTGGGCAGCCCGTCACTCCAGAACACGCCATGCAGAACTGGCAAGGGAGTCTGGCGGCCGGAAAGTTAGCGGCGCACGCAGATGAAGTTCGCCGCGTCATCCGTGCTGCCGTCTCCCTTGTACTCGGCCTCCTGTGGATAGGGGCAAATCGGGCGGGTGCGCAGGACAGTCTGCGCAGGATCGTCGCTGGCGTACTTGGTGGCGATGATGGAGTCGGGTGCCACACCGTCCTCCACCCAGCGCTGCAAAGCACCGAGTACGTTATGCTCCGGGTCGGCCAGCGAGCCGGCCGGTGCGGAGAGCTGGCCGATGTTGTTCGGGCCGGGGCCGCCGGTGCAGTGGCCCATGCCAGGCAGCAGGAACAAGCGGTAGAAATCCTGGTTCGCCCGGCCGAGCCGCGTCGCCACGTTGCGGTAGTAGTCGATCGAGCCGCGGGTGGAGATCGCGGCGTCCGCCCAGCCATGATAGTGGATAATCTTCTTGCCGCCCGCGCGGATCCGGCCGAGGTCGGTGTCGGTGTCGGTGTCGGTGGAGTTGAGGATCGGCCCGACCCGTGCCTCAGCCGCCTGAAAGGCGTCGGCGATGTTGATGCTGCTCACGCTGAGGCTCGGGTTGTCGTACACCATGTAGGCAAAAAAGTTGGTGCTGAAAGCCAGTTGTGCGGCGTCGGGCCCGGTGATCCAGGCGGGCCAGTTGCCCGGCTCTGCCTCGTGGCCAGCCGGCCAGCCGGGGTAAATCCGGCCAGTTTCGGGTGTCACAGCGCCGGCATAGATCGCCTCCGCCGCCTCCGCCTGGGACGGCGTGAGGCAGTTCGCGGTCTCATCCGCTTGGCAAACGAGATCGCGCGGACGGGGACTGCAACGCTGCGGCGTGCTGATGATGCCGTCGACCACGCCGTCGCGCGCGTCACAGCGCGCGATGACAGCTTGGCTCAGTGTCTGCAGCGCCTCGGGTGTGAGCGCGCTCGCACGGTCAGCTGCCACGGCCTGCTGGTTCCAGGCGTGGGCAGTGAGGAGATTGGTCCAGTTGTAGGCCGGCGCGCCGACCACCCAGCCGTCGAAGTCATCCGGGTAGCGCTGCGCCTCCATCAGTGATTCCCGCCCGCCGTCAGAGCAACCCTCGAAATAGGAACGGCGCGGTGCCGCCTGATAGAAGGCCGCCACCACCTCCTTGGAGCGCAGTGCGGTGAGGTGCAGCGACCGATAGCCGAAATCGATGATCTTCTCCGGATCCCCGAGCGCCCAGGAGGCGTCCCGACCGCCCGCTTGGTGGCCGTCGTCGGTCCCGGCGGTGGCGTACCCGCGGGCGATGCCCTTGCCCAGCGCGGTGTAGGGAATGGCGCCAGCGAAGCCGCCGTTGCCGCTCTGCAGGTAGCGCCCGTTCCATCCTGTCGGCAGCCAGACCTCGAAGCCGATGCTGGAATCGGGCGTCGGTGCGATGACGCCGGCCACCCGGCAGAACTCGGGTAGGTTGGTGATGGGCGCGGTGGCGCCGGTCGGCGTAAAACTACCGGCCGGCACGACTGCAGCGGTGGTGATGGTGGTGTCCTGAAGCTGGAGGCCGGCGAGGTCGGTGCAGGAAGTTGCTGCCGCGGTCCGGCTCATGCCGAGGGCGAACAGCGCCGTGCCAAGCCAGAACAGCGATAATGTCTTCACAGATTTTGAGCCCTGGACGGCGTGCCATCGCCGACCGGTCCGGGATCTCGCCATGAACCATCCTCCTCCTGCCGACCCCTCTTCTCGCCAGGGCATCGGCCCGTCGGGGAGGAGCGCATCCCACAGCCTGCTTCTTCCGGCGAATAGGGACAATCGGGCATTCCGAAGCGGAACAAAGGTGGAGGATCTCGATAGACCGTTCTTTCCGCGATCGAGAGGCTCACGTTCGGCTTGGACGCAAGCCGCATTCTTCAGAGCCGTCGCCGCAGTGATAGCGCAAATTGAAGGACACGAGTGGAGAAACTCTGGGTAAGTGATGGCATTGGGGAGGTCACCGGTCAGCCTGATACAACCGGTCTTATGTGAGCCGCATTGAGTTTGCTGCAGGTTGCCGTGATTGAGTCACTCCTCTGGAGCGGACGTCCAGTGCGCATCCGCCCTTGCCGTAACGTCTGAGGCTCTTGTCGGGATCCGGGGTGACGGCGCGGAGGGGCATGTCAGGCCACCAGTGCGGCGACGAGTTGCCCGAGGAGGGCTCTGCCGCGGCGGCGCGCGTTATGCACAAACGCGAAGAAAGTGAGGTAGAGCGGCAGCTTCTCCTGGGAGATGCCCCGGTGCGGCCGCAGCCACGACCGCAGGAGCGACCACACCCCCTCCATGGTGTTGACGTGCACCTCGCAAAAGCCGTCGCCATCATCGTCGCGGGCGTACTCGCCATGAGCGTGGCAGACCGTCTGGTGCCCATAGCTCCAAGCCTCGAGGCGGGCGTAGATGTCATACTCGTCGGTGTAGACCTGGCTTCCCGGGGCGACCGTGGCGGTGATGATCGGCTGGATCGTCCGCTGCTGCACATTGGGCAGCATGCGCATGACCAGCTGGCCGCCACGCTGGATCAACCCGAGGATTGGTGGTTTGTGCCGCGTCCCGGCGCACCCGCCAGGCGGCGCCGGCGCCCGAGCCGCCCCTTTTTGCGACCGCAGCAGGCTGGCCTTTGTGGCCGGCCACGACGTAGACCTCGTCCACCTCGACGTCGCCCTCCAGCCGCACGGGCGGGGTCTTGGCGGCAAAGCCGCTGCGCAGCTGCTCCGTCATGATCTGCATGTCCGAGACAGACAGGCCCAGTTCCGCGGCGATCTGTCGGTTCGACAGGTTCAGGCCCATGAAGGTGAGGCACAGCGCCCAGACACGCAGGGGCTGGTGATGCCCGGCCAGGACCGTGCCGGTCAGGTGATCGAAGCGCTTGCCGCAGGCATTGCACCGGTAGCGCTGGCGATGTGGCTGGCTATCATCATGGCCATCGCGCACCACCGCCTTGCTGTCGCAGCCATGACACTGCACCTGCTCCGGCCACCGATGCTGCCGCACCATGGCGAAGCACTTGGCGTCGTCCAGCAAAGTTGACCAGCTCTGCGCCGACCATGACAGGGCCTCCAGCACCGGACCGCACCCGTCCCGCATCCCATCAGATCCCGGTCAGGCCGGCCAGTCCTCCATCTCCCCGGATCCCGACAAGGGCCACTTTTGTTCCGAAAAAGGGGGGATCCTACACGCGGGTGGCTGGGAAGCGGTATCCGCGGTGGGTGCTGGGCTCGGTCGCCATCCCATCAACCTGCCGCAACCACTTCGTTGCGGTTAGAGACCACAAACTTGGCATCACCAGCACACCTTGTGGCGCGGTGGCGACGGGCTGGTACGGAGTGCCGGCTTGGCTGACGCCCCGGCTGCACGTCGGAGGTCGACAAATGCGCGCCGCGGCCCAATTTCTCTGTATCCAAGCAGCGAACGGGAGGGCAGCATGGGCGCGCATCGATTCATGGATGCGGTGGGAGCAGGCCTCCTTGCCGTGTTGCTGGGCGCCTCAAGCGCTGCCGCTCACCATGGCTGGTCGTGGGCCGAGGGCGAGCAGAGTGAGTTGCGCGGGACGGTGCGCGAGGTTTACGTCGGCTACCCCCACCCCACGCTGCGGGTCGAGACGCCCACCGACGGGATCTGGACGGTAGAGCTGTCCAACCCTGGTCAGACGGCAAGGGCCGGGTTCTCCGATGCGTCGGCGCGGGCTGGTGACCGGGTCGTCGCCATCGGGAACCGCTCCCTGACCCAAGGCGAGCGGCGAATGAAGGCGGTGCGAATTACAGTCGGCGAGAGAACCTACGACATTTATCCCGATCGCATCCGGGACAACTGAGCGTCCTCGCTTTGGAAGCGCTGCAAGCTTTGTCGGAATGGTCGGTCGCGGCTTCGCTGCGTCAGTCCAGGATCGCCTACCCGTTGGCGAACGCGGCACATATCGCATCGATCGGCATGCTGCTCGGATCTATTGTGACGTTGGATCTCCGGCTGCTCGGGCTGTTTCGGGACCATTCGCTTGCGGATCTCGGACCACCTCTCTGGCGGGTCGCCACTTGCGGCCTCGTCCTCGCGTTGGCGACGGGTTTCCTGCTGTTCAGCACACGGCCGCTGACCTACGCGGCGAACCCTGCGTTCCTCGCCAAACTCGGCTTGATCGGGCTCGGCATGCTCAATGTCCTCACGCTGCGCTACAACCGCCATTGGCGCCAGACCATCGCCGGCGCTGGGGTGCATGGCTCGGTGCGGGTTGCGGCCTTTGTCTCGATGGTCGTCTGGCTTGGGGCGGTGGTCGCAGGGCGATGGATCGGCTTCCTCCAATAGCGTGTGGCCACATCGCCGAGCGGAAAGCCAACGTCCGCACGACGGCGAATTACGCCGCCAGTTCAGTGACCAGATGCTGCAGGCACCATAGGCCTCGGACATCCACACCAGATCGGACATGCCCACCCGCCGGTCAAATGACCGTCAGATCAAGTCCATACTTCTACAGGTGAAAGCGAACCACATCACCGCAGGCTGATCACTCGGCAAGAAAGCGGTGCAGCGTGGCCGAGCGGAACACCTCGCCCGGCCGCAGCACCGTCGAGGGAAAGGCAAGCAGGTTTGGCGAATTCGGGAAATGCTGGGTCTCCAGGCAGAGGCCATCGCCCTGCCGGTAGGGACGCGCGGATGAGCCGACCAGCGTGCCGTCCAGGAAGTTGCCACTATAGAATTGCAGCCCGGGCTGGTCGGTGTGGATCTCCATCACCCGTCCGGAGAGCGGGTCGCGCAGCCGGGCGGCAAGGCCGAACTCGCCCGGCGCCTTGTCCAGCACCCAGTTATGGTCATAGCCACGGGCCGCGAGGAGCTGCGGATGCCCCTCCCGCAGCCGGGCGCCGATCGGCGTCGGCCGGGTAAAGTCGAAGGGCGTGCCGGCGACCGGGTCGAGGGCGCCTGTCGGGATGAGCGTGGCGTCAACCGGTGTGTAGGCCCTGGCATTCAGCCGCAGTTCGTGTCCCTCGATGGAACCGCGGCCTTCGCCCGCCAGGTTGAAGTAGCCATGGCTGGTGAGGTTGAGCACCGTCAGGCGGTCCGTACGCGCCTCGTAGTCGATCCGGAACTCGTCGGTCTCGGTCAGCGTGTAGGTCACGCGGACATCGAGGGTGCCGGGATAGCCCTCCTCCCCCTCCGGGCTTTGGCGGGTCAGGGCAACCGCAAGCCCCTGCTGGGAAGGTATCGCCTCGGCCGACCAGACCTGCCGGTCGAAGCCGGCCCTACCGCCATGGAGGGAGTTCGGTCCGTCATTGGCGTTGAGCCGGTAGTCCACGCCGTCCAGCCTGAAGCGCCCTCCAGCAATGCGGTTGCCATAACGGCCGATCAGCGCACCGAAATACGGGCTGTGCGTGACATAATCCTCCAGCCGCGGCAGGCCGAGGACGACGTTGTCCAGGTGCCCAACCCGGTCGGGAACTCGCAGCGCGGCGACGATGCCGCCATAGGTCTTGCATGTGATGCTCATTGGCATAGACCCAGCCTCCATCGACGATGTAGCACTGTTTCGTCATAGCGCCGCTGTCCTCCGCCGCCAGGAACAGCCCGAGACGGGTGACGTCGTCCGCATCGAGCTTTCGCTTCAGGCACTGGCGAGCCATCAGCTCCCGCTCGCCTTCAGGCGGCAGCCAGTGCTGCGCCTGGCGCTCGGTAATGATCCAGCCGGGGGCGACGGAATTGACCCTGAAGCGGTCCGGCTCCCAGTCGCGGGCGAAGGGGCTGGTCAGGCCGAGCACCGCCGATTTCGCTGCCCTATAGGCCGCCATTCCGCCCTGCCCGATCATCCAGGAGACCGAGCCCATATTGACGATGGAGCCCCCGCCCGCCGCGCGTATCATTGGGTGGACGGCCTCCACCGCGAAGAATGATGGCGAAGATTCACCGCAAAGCGCTCGTCCCAATACTCGGGCGCCACCGTTTCAGCTGGATGGCGGTCGTCGCGGGTGGCGTTGTTGACCAGCACGCTGACGGGCCCGTGCATCGCTGCCGCATCCTCGATCGCCGCACGCATCGCCGCGATATCGCGCAGGTCGCAGGGGAGGAAGAGCGGTGTGGGCGGCCCCTCCTACACCAGCCTCGCAAACAGGGCCTCGCTCGCCGCGCGGTCGATGTCGAGGAAGGCGACGCGGCTGCCCTGTTCGCAGAAACGGCGGACGATTTGCGCGCCGGTGTCGGAGCCGCCGCCAGTTGCGGTGGCGGATCGACCAGCCAGGCTGCGATAGCAGGCCCAGGCGGGCATCGGTTATCTCCCTTTGGTGTTGACGTTGCCGCAGCGGCGCTGGGCTGCCACCTTGCGCCGCAAGCATGACGCGGAGGGACGTCGCATGGCGGCGAGGATCGCGGTAGCGGCAGGCAACACGCTCGGTGAGGGGCCGCACTGGGACGCTGCAGCCGTCGCACTGTACTGGGTAGATATTGTCGAGCGGCAGGTCTGGCGCTGGCACCCCGCAAGTGACGCACGGTGCGTCTGGCCGCTGCCGGAAAGCGTCTCCGCTGTTTTCCCGCGGCGCGGCGGCGGGCTGCTGGTGACGCTGGCAAGCGGCATCGCCTTCCTGTCGGAGCATGGTGCGGTGGAACGCTGGGTGGCTCCCGACCCGGTTGCGGGCAACCGTGCCAATGACGCACGCTGCGACGCGGCGGGCCGGCTCTGGCTCGGCACCATGCAGAACAATATCGGCCCCCAGAAGGAGGACCTGCCGGTGACGCGCGCCACCGGCGGGCTGTTCCGCATCGACCCGGACGGCACCGTCACGCGCTGGGCGGAGGGGGTGGGCATCACCAATGCCCTGGCCTTCTCGCCCGATGGCAAGCGGCTCACCTTCGCCGACAGCGAGGCCAACCGCATCGACATCTTCGATGTCGATCCGGCCAGCGGCACGCTCGCCAACCGCCGCCGCTTCGTCGAGGGCGGGCCCGGCGTGCCGGACGGCGGCACCATGGATGCCGAGGGCTGCCTGTGGAATGCCCGCTTCGGCGCGAGCCGGCTGATCCGCTACCGCCCCGACGGCAGCGTCGAGCGCGAGGTGCCGCTGCCCTGCGCGCAGCCCACCTCCTGCGTCTTCGGCGGGCCGGATTTGCGGACGCTCTACATCACCTCGGCCCGTGTCGGCATGGCGCAGCCCGGCCCGGCGGACGGCGCGCTGCTCGAGCTCGCCGTCGATGTGCCGGGCCTGCAAGCGCACCCCTTCGCCGGGTAGCGCCCCGCGACGCTTCGGTCGCCCGGCCGCCTCAGCTTGCGGCACGCAGGCGGATGACGTTCCAGGAGGCCGGCGGCAGCGTGGCGCCGACACGCTCGCCCGCGATCTCCACGCCGCCCAGCCTCACCGGCGCGACGCGGTCCGGTGCCTCCCTGGTGTTCACCGCCTGCGGGTCATCATGGCTGAGTTGGTGCGCGCTCTCGAGCACGAGGCCCTTGAAGCCGCGCGCCACCGTCTCGAAGGGCATCGGCTCGCTCAGGTGGCGGTTGAGGGCGAAGATGGTGAGATGGCCACCCGCCGCGTCATGCACGACGGAGAGCTTGCAATAGGGCGTCTCCGGCAGCGGGAAGCGGTGGTCGTCGGAGCCACGCGGGTCGTAATAGGTCGCGGCATAGGTTGGGCTGTCGAGCCGCGCCTGCAGCACCCGGCCGCGGCCGAGATTGCTGAAGTCGGCAAAGGGAAAAAAGATGGTCTGCCGCCAGGCCGGGCCGCCGTTCTCCGTCATGATCGGCGCGATAGCATTGACGAGCTGCGCCAGGCAGGCCGACTTCACCCGGTCCGCATGATTGAGCAGCGAGATGCAGGCGCCCCCGAAGGCGAGGGCGTCCTCCATGGTGTAAACCTCTTCCAGGATATGCGGCGCGACGGGCCAGCCCGGCTTCACCCGGTCGGCGGCCCGCCGGCGGGTGCGGTACCAGACATTCCACTCGTCGAAGCTCAACATGATCCGCTTGCGCGAGCGGCGGCGCGCCGCGACCGAATCCGCGATCGCCACCACCTCCTCGATGAACCAGTCCATCATGTCTGGGCTGGCGAGGAAAGCGCCGGTGTCCTGGGCGTAGTTGTTCAGATAGGTGTGGAGCGAGATGTAGTCCACATGGTCGAAGGTGTGCTCCAGCACCTTGTCCTCCCAGGCGCCGAAAGTGGCCATGGTGCGAGAGGACGAGCCACAAGCTGACAGCTCGATGGAGGGGTCGAGCCACTTCATCAGCTTCGCCGTCTCGGCGGCGACGCGGCCATATTCCTCGGCAGTCTTGCGCTCCATCTGCCACGGCCCGTCCATCTCGTTGCCGAGGCACCAGAACTTCACGTCATGCGGCTGTTCCCAGCCGTGCGCGCGGCGGAGGTCGGACCAGGCGGTGCCACCGTGATGGTTGCAATATTCCAGCAGGTTGCGCGCGGCATCCGGCCCGCGGGTGCCGAGATTGACCGCCATCATCGGCTCGATGCCGGCGGCGCGGCACCAGTCCATGAACTCGTTGGTGCCGAACTGGTTGGTCTCGGTGGACATCCAGGCGAGGTCGAGGCGACGCGGCCGCTGCTCAACCGGGCCGACGCCGTCTTCCCAATTGTAGCCCGACACGAAATTGCCGCCGGGGTAGCGCATGATGGTTGGCGCGAGCTCCTTCACCAGCGCCAGGACATCACCGCGGAAGCCGCGTGCATCTGCCGTCGGGTGGCCCGGCTCGTAGATGCCGCCATAGACGCAGCGGCCGAGATGCTCGACGAAGGCGCCGAAGAGCCGGCGGTCGGTCTCGCCGATCGCGAAGTCACGGTCGACCAGGGCCTCTACCTTGCGCATGGGTTTCCTCGTGTCAGGGAATTGCGTGGGACCGAAGGGCATCGCCGGCCCAGGCGCCGTCGATGGACAGCACCGAATCCTTCAGCAGTTTGGAATAGGGATGCCGCGGCACTGTCAGCACCTGCTCGGCCGCGCCGCTCTCCACCACCTCGCCCTGCCGCATGACAATGACGCGGTCGCTGACGTAATAGGCAGTGGCGAGGTCGTGGGTGATGTAGATGATTGAGACGCGCAGTTCGTCCCGCAGCGTACGGAAGAGGTTGGTCACCGTCATGCGCAGCGAGGCGTCGATCATCGAGACCGGCTCGTCCGCCACGATTAGCGCCGGGCGCGGGATCAGGGCGCGGGCGATGGCAGTGCGCTGCAGCTGCCCGCCCGAGAGCTCGTGCGGGAAGCGGCCTTTGACCTCGGCCAGCGAAAGCCCGACCTGGTGCAGCGCCTCGTCGGCCATGGCCTCGGCCGCCACCCGCGTCGCGGCGCCGCGGAAGCGGGCGGCGGCGGCGTAGAGATAACGGTCCACGCGCTTCAGCGGGTTGAAGGCCTCGAAGGGATTTTGGAAGATCGGCTGGACGTGCCGCATGAAGTCCAGCCGGTCGCGGCGGGAGCGGATCTCGCGCAGGTCACGGCCCTGAAAGCGGATAGCGCCCTCGCTCGGTGCGGTCATGGCCAGCACCATGCGAGCCAGGGTGGTCTTGCCGCTGCCGCTCTCGCCGATCACGGCGAAGACCTCTGGCTGCTCCGCCGAAAGCGTGAAGTCCACATCCGCCACGGCGCGAGTGCGGCGGCGGGAGAAGAGGCCACCGCTGAAGCTTCGGCCGACATGGTCCACCTGGAGCAGCGCGGTCATGCCCAGCCTCCGGGTTGCGCGGCATGGCAGGCGACCCGATGGTCAGGTGCGATCGGATCGAGCGGCGGGCTCTCCCGCCGACAGATCTCGCGCACGAGTGGGCAGCGCGGGTGGAAGCGGCACCCGGGCGGCGGCGCGGCCAAGTTGGGTGGCTTGCCTTCCAAACCCGATTTCGGCGCCCGGTCGCCGATGCGCGGCAGGCTGGCGATCAGGTGCCGGGTATAGGGGTGGCGCGGCGCGCGGAAGACGTCTGGCGTGCGGCCTTCCTCGACGATGCGGCCGGCATACATGATGCCTAGCCGGTCCGTAAGGTTAGCGTGCACCGCCATGTCATGCGTGACGAAGAGGACGGAGGAACCGATCTCCCGCTGCACCTCCCGGATCATGCCGAGCACGCCCTTCTGCACCACGACGTCGAGCGCCGTGGTCGGCTCGTCCATGATGACGAAATCGGGACGGCAGACCGTTGCGAGGGCGATGGTGACGCGCTGGCGCATGCCGCCTGAAAGCTCGTGCGGGTAAGCGCCGAGGACGGAGGCGGGCAGGTGCAGCCGCTCCAGATGCGCCTCCACCGTCTGCCAGAAGGCGGGCTCCGCCAGGTCCATATGCGGGAAGGCGAAATCGCGGAAGCTGTGCCGGACCCGGCGCACCGGGTTCAACACGCTCATCGATGCCTGCATGACATAGGAGAGGTTTCGCCATCGGATCGCAACCAGCTCCGCCGGCGCGAGATCATAGAGCGAGCGCTCGCCGATGCCCTTGAAGTCGAAGACCACCGAGCCTCCGACATGGTTCAGAGGCGGCCGGATGGCGCGGGCGATGGTCTTGATCAGGCTGCTCTTGCCCGAGCTACTCTCGCCGGCAAGGCCGTAGATCTCGTCCTTCGCCACGTTCAGGTCGATGCCGTCCACCGCGCGCACCTCGCGCCGCACGCCGAAATGCGCTACCTGGTAGTAGGCGCGGAGGCCGCTGACGGTGAGCGCCGGGCGGCCGGCCGGCGCGGTGGTGGCCATGGGCTCCATGAGTTGCTGCGGGGGCATCAGCCCGCTCCCCCGCCGATGCGTGCGAGGCGGCTGCGCGGGTCGATATACTCATTCATCGAGACCGAGAGCAGGAAGAGACCGATGAAGAGCATCGCCACCAGCGCGACTGGTGCCGCGATCCACCACCAAATGCCGGCGACCATGGCGGTGTGCTGGTTCGCCCAGTAGACCATGCCGCCGATGGTCGGCGTGTTCACATCGGTGAAGCCGAGGACGGAGAGGGTCACCTCCAGACCGATCGACCAGTTCAGGTTGTTCATGGTGGTCGAGAAGACGATGGGCAGGACGTAGGGCAGGTGCTCCTGGAGCACGATCCTCGGCGTGCCCATGCCGGAGAAGACGGCTTGGCGGGTGAACTCCCGCGTCTTCAGGCTCATTGCCACCGAGCGGATCAGCCGCGCGTCGTAAGACCAGCCGAGGCAGGCCATGACGACGGCGAGCAGGCCCCAGGACATGCTGTCCCGCAGCACGAAGTAGAACAGGACCAGGATGGGGAAGAGCGGGACGACGATGAAGGTGTCGTTCACCGACATCAGCACCCGGTCCACAGCGCCACCGAGGTAGCCCGAGAGCAGCCCGACAGTCAAAGACAGCACGCGGCTGATGAGCGCGACGGTGATGCCAAAGAGCAGCGTGTTGCGGGCGGCGACGGTCAGCTGCCAGAACACGTCCTGGCCGCGGGAATTGGTGCCGAGCCAGTACTCGGCCGAGGGCGGCACGTCCGGCGGCACGACGTAGACGTCGAGCGGCGGGTAGGGCGAGACGAAGGACAGCGCGGCCACTACCAGCACGATACCGGTTAGCAGCAGGCCGAGGGCGAATTCCCAATTGGTCCGCAGTAGGTCGCGCAGGATGGCGAGCATCAGTGGCCCCCTTCCGCCGCCTGGACGCGCGGATCGATCAGCGGGTGCAGCAGGTCGATGACCAGTACCGCAGTGGCAACGGTGACTATGGAGATGGTGGCGACGCCGAGCACAAGGCTGTAGTCGCCCTTATGCACAGCCTCGACCAGCAGGGTACCGATGCCGGGGTAGCCGAAGACCTGCTCGGTGATGATAGCACCGTTGAAGATGGCGCCGATCGACATGGCGAGGCCGGTGATTTGCGGCGTGATGGCGTTGCGCATGACATAGGCGACGAGGATCCTCCGCCGCGGCACGCCGGCGAGTTCCGCATAGGTCACGTAGTCGTCCGTCACCACGTTGGAGACGAGAGAGCGCATGCCGAGAAACCAACTGCCGATACCAATCAGCACCAGCGACAGCGCCGGCAGGATGGAATGCCGCAGCACGCTGAGGGCGAAGTCGAGGCTGAAACCCTGCTCCACATTCATCCCAGACCCGCCGCTGATCGGCAGCACCGGCCAGACATAGCCGAATAGGATGAGCAGGACTAAGGCAACGATGTAGTAGGGGATGGGGTGCACGGCCATGGCCAGTAGCCCGACCAGCTTCAGCGCGCGGTTGTGACGGTAATAGCCGGCGAGGCCGCCCAGCAGGTTGCCGATGACCCAGGAGAGCAGGGTCGAGACCAGCAGCAGCCCCACTGTCCAGGGCGCCGCCCGGGCGATCAGCGTCGAGACCAGCGTCGGGAAGGCGGAGAGGGAGGGGCCGAAATCGCCGACCACCACTCGGCCCCAGAAACCGATATACTGCTGCAGCAGCCCGCCCTCCAGCCCGTAGAGCGAGCGCAGCGACCGGCGCATTTCCTCCACCGCCTCCGGGCTGGTGCCGCCAAAGGCGGTGGCCGCGGCCACGGTCTGCTCGACCGGATCGATCGGCGTCGCATGGCTGATCAGGAAGGTGATGTTCACCCCGATGAAGACCACCAGGGTGAACTGCCCGAAGCGCTTCAGCAGGTAACGGGCATAGGCCGGCATGCCGCGCGCCTCAGGCGCGCGACTTCAGGCGGGGGAACATGTAGCGCGAGTTGCCCCAGTTGGTGACGGGATTGGTGTAGGGATCCTCGGCGTTCGGGTAGCCGGTCCAGTACTGCTCGTCCACCGTGGTGAAGACATTGTAGGCCATCAGCGGGATGATCGGCATCTCGCGGACCATCAGCTTCACATAGTCGCGGCCGAGCTCCAGGCTGCGCGGATCGTCGAAGCCGATGGTGCGGATCTGCTCGATGATCCGGTCGAGCTCCGGATTGGCCCAGCGCTGCCAGTTGCGCAGAGGCTGCGGGCTGCCAGCCTTCGCCACGAATTGCGAATGCCAGCTGTCGAGGAAATAGGCGAGGTCGGGATGCCCGCCATAGGTCTCGACGCTCCAGCCAATGAAGGTATCGAAGTCGCCCGCAGCGCGGCGATCGACGAGCGTGCCCTGGGCGACATCGACCTTGGCGTCGATGCCGAACTGCCGCCAGTTCTGCGCGATCATGGTGCCGGCGCGGGTCATCACCGGCCGGCTCTCGCCTTCCACCATGACGCGGATGCTGAAGGGCTTGCCGTCGGGCGTATGCCAGGCGCTGCCCTGCTTGCGGAAGCCAGCGCGCTCCAGCAGTTCTGCCGCGGCCTGCGCGTTGGGCTTCCACCAGCCCATGCCGAAGGACTTGGCGATCTGCTCCGGGTCGGTCGGGATCTGGTCCTTCAGCGTCGGACGCAGCATGTCGGTGATCTGCTTGCCCATGGCGGGATCGTAGGGGCGGAATTTCCGCTTGCCGGTGTCGATCTCGAAGGCCTCGACCCAGCTTTCCAGCGGCGCATGATAGTCCGCCGGGTGCGTCCCGGTCGGCGGCACAGCGATGGCTGAGATGGTCGCCGCGCCGCGGTAGGAGGCCATGGAAACCGCCTTAATGTCGATCAGCAGCGCCAGCGCCCAGCGCACGTCGCGGCTCTGGAAGAGAGGGTTCTGGTTGTTGAAGATCAGCGAGGGCAGCGTCGGGTCGGGATGCGCATAGGGGAAGCGCGGGAACCAGCCCTTTGAGGTCTGCGACTGCCGCGCCAGGGTGAACATCCCCTCCGGCGCCACGTCGTGCACCACGTCCAGATCATGGTTCATCTGGGCGATGACGCGCTTGTCCGGTGGGCCCGGATCGACATAGGCGACATAGCGCGGGCCCGGCATGCCGAAGCGACCGAGCGTGGTGCGCTGCCAGTCCTCACGCCGCTGCCAGATGTACCACTTCCCGTTTGGGTCGAAGCTGTGCAGCGTGTAGGCGCCGAGCGTGACGGGGTTGGCGAAATCGAAGCGGACGGGGTCCTGGACCTTCTCGAAGACGTGCTTCGGCATGATCCAGATGGCGCCCCAGCGAGTAGTGAACTGGGCGTGAAAGCGGGAGTTCGGCTTCTTCAGCGTGAAGGTCACGCTATGCGCGTTGGGCGCAGTCACCTGCGCGACATTCTGCGCCAGCACCGCGCTCCAGCGCATCCCGCGATTGGCGATCTGCGTCTCCACCGTGTGCACGACATCCGCGGAGGTGAAAGGCGTGCCGTCGCTCCAGACGATCCCGTCACGCAGCCGCACCTTCATCTCGGTGAAATCGGCATTGTACTCGGGTGGCGCCGCGGCCAGCGAGTTGTCCCAGGCATGGCCGTCGATGCCGCGCTCCGGGTCGATGTACCAAAGCGTGTCCATAGTTAGCTGGTGCAGGCCCGTGGACTGGCCGCCGGCATTGATGGCCCAGATGTTGAACCAACCGGCGTTGCGGATCGTGCCCTCGGGATTCTCGAGGATCAGCGTCTCCCGCCGCGGTAGGCCGGCGATGACGCCCTGGGCCGAGGCCGGCAGAGCGGCGAGCGACAGCGCAAATGGCGAAAGTAGCGCAGAGCGACGCGTGATCTGCATGGCCGTTTGCTCCCGAGTGTCGGTCCAGCCGACGATTGTCGGGAGGCTAGGCGGGTCCTGTTGGACGCGTCAACGCTAATTCTGATTTAAATCAGAATCGCGGATACAGACAGGCAGCTCACCGGCGCAGGGTCAGCCGCATGACGATGTCCTGATTGTGATTGCCGAAGCCGCGGCCGAAGATATTGATGCCCCCTGGGTTGCGCGCCCCCTCCGCGATGCCGACGCGCAGCCTGATAGAATGGTGGTGGTCCAATTCCAGCGTGCCAAGCGTGACGTCGGAGACCCGCTTGCCGTTGACGAAGCTGCCACGGTCGGTAACCCGCCAGGTGGTCAGGGTGCCGTATTGCGAGCCGCCGAGCTTCCACCAGCCTGGCGTGAAGCGGCTGCGCTTGTCGCCGTAGTCGCCGGGCGAGGTCCAGATGCCGAGGGCGACGCCGTTCACCCAGAGGCTGATGTCCGAGGGCCAGTTCGTGTTGGTACCGGGAACCTCGGAGGAGAGTTCGAGGCTGAACTCCAGGGCTGCGATGGTGGCCTTCAGCACCTTGGCGTTGTTGGGGAACTTGTATTCCACGAAGCCGCGTCCGAACCAGACCAGGGCGGCGCGCATGCGGCTAGGGTCGAGGAAGTAGTCCGGCACGTCGAGCAGCCCGATCACGCTCTCGGCCGAGCAGAGGCCGCAGGGGGCGGTGACCTCATAGCCAGTGTAGAGGCCAATCGGCATGGCCACTTCGACGACGTCCGGCTCCCGTTGGACCGGGCTGCCGTCCAATCGGATGACGATCTCGTCGAAGCGGACCGAGCAGACCTTCTGTTGGCCCTTGCTGGCCCGCTGCGCCTCCGTATGAATGAGGCCGGACTCCTCGAGTACCTGAACATTGGTTGCGACGGTGGATTGCGGCAGTCCCAGCGCCTGGGCGATCCCATTGACGTTCATCGGGCCGCGCTGGCGCAGGATACGCAGGATGTCCAGCCGCACGGGGGAGGCTAGGCCACGCACGGCCTCCGGGTCCGCTTCCGGGACAATGGTGAGGAAGGCGCGTTGGGGCGGCGTCACGGGGCTGTGCATGATCTCCCGGGGCTTCTCGGACTTCTTCAGTAGAACTGAAGCGTATCCGCTTTCTGGGTGCAATCACGCACTTTCCTGTACGCGTCCTCATGTCTCTCGAAGCGGCGTAATCTGACCTTGGCTTTCGCCTCACGGCGTTGTCTCTGGCACGAGTTCTGACAAAGCCGGAGGCCCGCTGCTGCGGGCCAGGAACCAGCGGCGCGCCCCGTCTCGATCAGGAGTCAACCCATCCCCATGCTCCAGCGCGCCGGCCTTCCTTCGCTGCACGGCGTCGGTCAGGGCGTCCGGTGGGTTCTGCTCCTCGTCCTCTCGGTCCTGCTGGTGCTCGTGTTGGAGGCGCTGCATTTGTCCGCCGCCCTGCTCCTCGGACCGATGCTGGCTGCGGTCCTGCTCGCCACGGCGGACGGCGCGGTAAGGGTACCTTCGCCCGCCTTCACCGCGTCTCAGGGAGTGATCGGCTGCATGATCGCGCGGAGCCTCACCACGCCGACCCTGGCCGCCATGCTCGGGGCCTGGCCGGAACTGCTGGTTTCCGTGCCGGCGGTGGTGGCGGCCAGCATGGCGCTGGGCTGGCTGCTCGCCCGCAGGCGCGTGCTGCCGGGCAGCACGGCCATCTGGGGTTCCTTTCCCGGCGCTGCCTCGGTGATGGTGCTGATGGCCGATGCGCACGGCGCGGACGCCCGGCTCGTTGCCTTCATGCAGTACCTGCGGGTGGTGATGGTCGCGGCGGTTGCCTCCGGCGTCGCGCATATCGCAGCCAACCCGACGGCGGCGGCAGCCGACCAGCCCTGGCTCGCCGCGACCTTTCCAGCCGTGGCCTGGGGGCCGCTGCTGGCGACCCTGGCGCTGGCCCTGGGCAGTTCACTGCTGGCGCAGCGGTCGCGGCTGCCGGCCGGGCCGCTGCTGGTGCCGATGGTGCTCGGCATCCTGCTGCAGGATCTCGGCCCGCTGCGGATCGAGTTGCCGCCCTGGCTGCTCGCGGCCTGCTATGCGGTCGTGGGCTGGAGCGTCGGCTTGCGTTTCACCCGCCCGATCCTATTGCATGCGGCCCGCGCCCTGCCGCGGGTGTTCGGCGCGATCCTGGCGTTGCTCCTGGCCTGCGGATGCCTCGCCGCGGGCTTGGTGCTCGCTGCAGGGGTCGATCCGCTGACGGCCTATCTCGCCACCAGCCCGGGTGGGGTGGACTCCATCGCCGTCATCGCGGCGTCCAATCCGGTGGACCTGCCGTTCGTCATGGCCGTGCAGACCGCACGCTTCCTGGCGGTCCTGCTGGCGGGGCCGCACCTTGCACGTCTCGTGGCGGAGCAGACCGGCAAGGCCGCGCCGCCGGGCTCTTGAGCGAGGCGCCGAAACCGGAGCGGGGAAGCAACGCGCCTCGCCCTGACCAACCCTCGACCCGTCCGCCCACCGCGCCGCCGGGCGATCCCAACACCCTCTCCGGAGCGGCTCGCGCCGGGGACTCACTTTCCGGGTACTTCCAGCATGCCGTCGAGGAGGGCTGCGTGGAACCGATCCGGCGCCTGGATCTGGGGCGCATGCCCGAGATCCGGGAACTTAACGAGCCTCGCACGAGGGATCCGCGCCGCAGCCTCCTTGGCGAGAACCGGGTAGTTGCCGAGGCCGGCGCGGACCTCCGGGGGAGCGAGGTCCTTGCCGATCGCCGTGGTGTCGCGCTCGCCGACCATCAGCAGGACGGGCATGGTCAGGCGCTCGAACTCGTAGAACACCGGCTGCGTGAGGATCATGTCGTAGAGCAGGGCCGAGTTCCAGGCGACGAGCTCGCGCCCCGGGCCGCGGTAGATCCCGGCCAGCATCTGCACCCAGGGCTCGTATGCGGCATCCCAGGTTCCGGCGTAGTAGGTGGCCTGCTCATAGCGACGGACCGCATCGGCCGTGGTGTGCAGCTCGCGCTGGTACCACGCGTCCACGCTCTGCCAGGGCACGCCCTTGGCCTTCCAGTCCTCCAGCCCGATCGGGTCGACCAGCACGAGCTGCTCGGCCTCCTGCGGGTACATGAGCCCGTAGCGGACGGCCAGCATCCCGCCTGTCGAATGGCCGATCACCGTCGCGCGGCTGACGCCCAGAGAGGCCAGCAGGGTGCGGGTGTTGGCGGCGAGCTGCTGGAAGCTGTACTGGTAGTGCGCGGGCTTTGTGGATTTGCAGAAGCCAATCTGGTCGGGCGCCACGACGCGGTACCCCGCCCGGGCCAGCACGTCGATCGTGCCCTTCCAGGTCGCAGCGCAGAAGTTCTTGCCATGCAGCAGGACCACCGTGTGGCCGTTCGGTGCCGCAGGCCGCACGTCCATGTAGGCCATCTGGAGCGGCCTGCCCTGGGACTCAAACCGGAAGGTCGAGACTGGGAACGGGTAGTCGAAGCCCTGCAGTTCAGCGCCGTAGACTGGGTCCGGACTGGACGGCGCGGTATCCGCGGCGACCAACGGTGCCGGTGTCAGGGCCAGGGCCGCGATCAGCAAGAGCCTAAGCAGGGAGGTGGAGGCCATGCCCGCTAATGGCCATCGCCCAATCCGGGTTCCCGCGCCGGCCTGAAGAGGGCCGGGCTCGCCGCCACTGGCTGTCTCGGGCCGTGCGGCCACGACAGCTTTGTCAGCGCCCTGCGTCTCGGCTTTCGGCTTCATGCGGCGGCGCTCTCGGCAGCCGAGACGTCCGGCATCGCGCTCGGGCTGACCCGGATCGGCTCGAAGGCCGCGTCCTGTTCCAACACGATGGCGCCGTCGCGGCTGAGCTCAAGGCCGGCAAGCAGCGTGCTGGCCAGGGCGCTGCGCCGCCACAAGGCGGCCCCCTCCTCGGCCGGCGCGGGCGGCAGCAACTGCTCCAGCGGGACACCCTCGGGCAAGCCGGGCAGCAAGGCACGGAGCCGGGCCAGAGCCTCCGGTGCCCGCCAGAGCTGGGGCGGCCGCGGCCGGTACACCCGCTCCCGCAACGGCACCTGCAGCAGCTTGAAGCAAGCCCGCAGCAGCTCGGTCACGTCCGCCGCGGGCTCGGCTGTCGCTTCCGGCTCCGCCGCCCCGCGCGCGAAGACCTCCCGCCCGAGCCGTTGCCGCCGCTCCAGCCAGTCGGCCAAGCGCCGCGCCGCCTCCCGGTCCGCTAGCCGCCGGCGCAGGTCGGCGGCCTCGCGCTCGGCCTCGGCGCTCTCCGGCGTGCCGGCAGGCAGCAGCAGGCGCGAGCGCAGCAGCAGCAGCCAAGCCGCCATGATGGTCCACTCGGCCAGGCGCGACAGCGGCACCGCCCGGCGCAAGATGGCCGTGTCCAGCACCACCACGAACTGCGCGGCCAGGTCAGTGACCGAGATCCGCGCCAGGTCGACCCGCTGCGCCCGGGCGAGCTCAAGCAGCAGGTCGAGCGGGCCTTCCCAGGCCTCGAAGCGCAGCACCGGCGCGCCGCTGTTGCCGACCGCCGCGCGCGGCGCCGCGATGTCCTCCGCCTCAGGGGTCATCGTAAAGCGGCCGGATCTCGATCGAGAGGCCGGGCCAGCGGGTGCGCAGCGCCAGGATGGCGCGCCAGGGCGTCCAGTCGGCCGCCCAGAAGCCCAACCAGAACAGCCCGGGGTCGGGCGGTCGCGGCCTACCCCGGCCTGGCACCGGCAGGTCCACCACGCCGCGCAGCGCCTGCGTGGTGCCCCAGGTGGCCCAGAGCCAAACGCGGCTCTCCGGTGCCTCCGGCCCGAGCCGCAGCAGCCGCGCCGGCACGGGCAGCAGCCGGTGCAGGCAGAGCGGGCAGGCCCGGCTGGCGGCGGCCCGCTCGGCCATCAAGCGCTTGCGTGCCTCGGCAGCATCGCGCAACTGGCCGGCCAGGATGCGGCAGCCCTCCAGGCTGAGGCTGCGCCGGTGCGGCGCGGGTGGCGCGGCCAGGAGGTGGAACCAGTCCTCGGCGGCGCTGCCGGGGCTGTCCGTCCAGGGGATTACCCCGGGGCCGGCCGCCGCGGCCCGGAAGGCCGCGACCGCGGCCGGATCCCCTGTAACCCGCAGGTGGTGGTACAGCCAGTCGGGATGCGGCAGGGCCAGTACCTCGGCTACCGGGCTAAGCTCGCTCCCCTCCCCTGCCTTGTCTGCTGCAGCTGTCACAGCCCGAGCAGCTTGACCGGGCTCTCGGTCAGCAGCTTGGCGCGGCGGACATAGCCGCGCATCGTCTTCAGGTCGCGGTGGCGGGTGTGGGCCATGATCTGCTCGTCCCGTGGGCGTGGTTCAGAATCGGCCAGTTTCGGGTCACACGGGCGCGCGGAGAGCGCCGGCCCGTGAGGGCCGGATGTCGACGTGCGATGTGCTCGGTGCGGGAGGCGTCAGCCTCCGCGCGTCAAGCCCGCCGGGGCTGAAGCGGGCCCAGGCCGAGCAGGGTGAGCCAGTGCGGATGATCCTGGCCGGTCATCAGCTCCCGCGGGCTCTTGCCCTGGCGCTCGGCGTGCCGGCTGCGCAGGAAGCGGCGGTGGTTCAGGAAGAATCGCAGCAGATCCAGGTATGAGCCGCCGAGATGGCGGCGCAAGGTGAAGTAGGTGCGCAGCCGCGAGTTGAGGTTCTCCACGAGGGAGCTGCTGCGCGGCGTGCTGTCCATGGCCCGGCACACGGCGTCGAACAGGATGTGGAACTTGCCTCCCATCCGCGCTCGCAGATCGCTCCACTCCTGCCAATATGCAGGTGAGGTGGTGGGCAGGCGGTGCAGGATGCAGGCTTCCCGCACGACGGGCTCGGGGACGGCGTGAGCGCGTGCGATGGCGGCCAGCTCGGCATCGAGCAGGCCGGCGAAGGCGAGCAGGTGGTCGCGCTGGTTCTGCAGGGCAACGCGCACCGGGCGAATGCGCCGCGGGTCCTCGGCCTCCCTGACCATCAGCTCGGCGACGATGAAGTCGAACAGCTCTCGCCGGGTCGCCAGGCCTGGGCCGGCCAGGGCGAGGATGTCGTGCCGCAGCCAGTGCACGAGCGTTCGCACGTCGCGGGCGAGGCATGACGCCCGCACCTCCGCATGACGGGCCTGCTCGAGCTGGACGCCAACCTTGCCCTCTAGATCCCGCTGACCGGCGCGGCTGATCCCGGCCTGCAGCGCCTTGCGCCGGGACGTGGCGCCCGTGGCAAGGCGCGACAGCGTGTTGGCCAGGCCCTCGCTCCGGCGCTGGATGTGGAACACGTCACCATGGCACGGCGTGTCGCCCCAAGCCGCCTGCTGCCCGGCGCGCAGGCCCCGCCCAGCATCGGCGATGGTGTAGTCGGGTCGCAGTCCCCGCTCGGCGGCGTCGAGCAGGTGCACGCCCCAGGTGTCAGCGTCACGATGCTGCTCCGCCACCAGGAGGTAGCAGTACGTCGACCTGGCATCGACGCCGGCCAGCACAGGCGTGGCGCCCTGGAAGACCTCATCGTGCAAGCCCACCCGAATGCCTGACAGGTCTGGCTCGTCGTTGACCACGCTCGCCTGCCGTGTGGCCGCCTGGGGCACGTCATGGACCTGGCCCAAGCTGATGGGCAGGCCCAGCAGGTCACGCAGGAACTCGACGACGCCGCGATATGAACTGCGGCAGATCAGCGTCAGCCCTACGATGACCTGGCGCAGCCAGGTTTTGGTCACCGCCAGCTCGAACAGCACCTCATCGTCCCGCACGGCGGGCGAGAAGGCCTCGTCCAGCGCCGCGCTGGCCTTCTGCGTCTGCTGGTAGACGAACTTGCGGCTGACCCCGTGCTGGGCGGCCAAGTCGCTGAGCGTCTTGGTGCCGGCCAGGGCCTGGATGGCGAGCTCCTTGCGGCCGCTTTCGGGCAGCCCGACCGCCGCGCCAACACCTCGGTCCATACTCGCCTCACCGATGAAAACCCGAGGGTGCCATCACCCACCCCGGCAGCGCCAACCCAGCCTCGCGTGTGACCCGGTTTCGAACCACGCCTCCTGATGCGCTGTCGCCGGCCGAGCTGAAGGCGCTGCTTGCCGAGCTGCTTGCCAAGCTGGCGGAGCTCGAGCGCACAGTGGCGGCGCAGCGT
>NZ_JAUTWS010000550.1 GCF_030657435.1 Paracraurococcus lichenis
CTGGTGGTCGCCGTCCAGCCAAGCCGCCAGCACGCGCAGCATGCCCTCTGCGTCGAGCCGGTCGGTTTTGGCCCGCCGCGCCCGCCGGTTCACCAGGATGCTGGTCGGCTCGAGAACGTAGGCCGCGACGCCGTGCGCTGTCAGCAAACGATGCAGCCAAAAGCCGTCCCGGCCCGCCTCGAAGCAGCACGTCACGCCGACGGCACGGCCCAGCCTGGTCGATACCTGCTTACCCAGGTCTGTCAGCAGCGCCAGCAACCCGGCCGTGTCGCCACCCTCGATGCGGTGCAGTCGCGACTTTTCGGCGCCAGGCAGCCGGGCGGCGACGAGCCAGA
>NZ_JAUTWS010000551.1 GCF_030657435.1 Paracraurococcus lichenis
TTGGTGGTCGCCGCCCAGCCAAGCCGCCAGCACGCGCAGCATGCCCTCCGCGTCGAGCCGGTCGGTCTTGGCCCGCCGCGCCCGCCGGTTCACCAGGATGCTGGTCGGCTCGAGCACGTAGGCCGCGACGCTGTGCGCTGTCAGCAAACGATGCAGCCAAAAGCCGTCCCGGCCCGCCTCGAAGCAGCACGTCACGCCGACGGCACGGCCCAGCCTGGTCGATGCCTGCTTACCGAGGTCTGTCAGCAGCGCCAGCAACCCGGCCGTGTCGCCACCCTCGATGCGGTGCAGCCGCAACTTCTCGGCGCCAGGCAGCCGGGCGGCGGCGAGCCAGG
>NZ_JAUTWS010000552.1 GCF_030657435.1 Paracraurococcus lichenis
GTTCTCGACGATGTTGGTGCAAGCCAGCGAGCGACGCAGCTCGCGCGGCAGCCGCAGCCGAACCACAGTGAGGATCTCGTCCAGACCCTCCAGGATCGACGCCGCGGCGCCGGGTGCCCGGGGCTCGAGGGTGCGCGCCAGATTGCGCAGCAGCCGCTCGGCCCTGACCGCATCGTCCAGCTCCCAGGCCTGCCGCAACGCCCGGCGGACCGGCGCCTGCAGCGCCTTGGGCAGCCGCTCGGCGATGTTGCGGGCCTTGTGGATTTGGCACCGCTGAATCGGGGTGTCGCGTCCGAAGGTGCGCCGGATGGCCTTGGTCAGCGCCTTGGCCCCGT
>NZ_JAUTWS010000553.1 GCF_030657435.1 Paracraurococcus lichenis
TGGGCGTTCAGGTCATCGAGGTTGCGGAAGCTGCGGGCGAGGAAGAAGTCCTCGCGCACGTAGCGGAAGGGCCTCTCCACCTTGCCCTTGGTCTTGGCCCGGTAGGGCCGGCAGGCCTTGGGCATGAAGCCGTAGTGCGCAGCCAGCGCCAGCAGCTTGTCGTTGTAGACGATGCCGCGCTCGTCCACCTCGCCGAGGACAGCGGTTTTCATCCGGTCGTAGAGGATCTGCTCCGGCACGCCGTCGAGGGCCTCGAAGGCAGCGACATGGCAGCGCAGCACGGTGGCGAGGTCCTGCTGGGCAACGAAGCGGGCCCACATCATCCGGCTGTGG
>NZ_JAUTWS010000554.1 GCF_030657435.1 Paracraurococcus lichenis
GATGGACTGGGCGACGCGCAAGGTGTTGGCCTGGCGGGTGTCGAACACCATGGAGGTGGAGTTCTGCCTGGAGGTGCTCGAGGAAGCTATGGCGCGGTTCGGGCGGCCGGAGATCTTCAATACCGACCAGGGCAGCCAGTTCACCTCGCCGCGGTTCACCGGCCTGCTGCAGCAGGCCGGGGTACGAATCTCCATGGACGGCCGCGGCCGCTGGATGGACAACGTGTTCATTGAACGGCTGTGGCGCAGCCTGAAGTACGAGTGCGTCTACCTGCATGCCTTCGAGACCGGCTCGGAACTGCGGGCCGGGCTGGCGAAGTGGATCGGCTACTA
>NZ_JAUTWS010000555.1 GCF_030657435.1 Paracraurococcus lichenis
GCATCGTCAATGTGCACGCCGACGACCTGGCCGATGATCATCCAGCCATCGAGCGCTTGGCCGTCCACATCATGAAAGCGCATCGAGTGCACTACGCGGCATTCGAGCGAGGCCGGCGACGCGGCAACCCGCGGCGCCTTTACGATGCGGCTCGGCGCGGTCGCCAGCCCGGCGGCCTCGAACTCATTGACGCCCCTGCCGAGCGTGTCGGACGAGATGTTCATCGCCGCGAAGAGCGGCCGGCTGCAAAGATTGAACACGAACTCGCCGGTGGCAATCGCATTCGTCGCGCTGTGCTTCATGCTCTCGCTGGTGAAGGCGAGCATGGGCGGG
>NZ_JAUTWS010000556.1 GCF_030657435.1 Paracraurococcus lichenis
TTGAACGGCCTGACAAAGTCAGGCGTCACCCGCTTCGCCTACACCTACGACTTCGGCGACAACTGGCAACATGCCGTCGTCATCGAGAAGAGCCCGCCCGCTGTTGAGGCTCTGTCTCGTCCGGTCTGCACCACCGGGAAGCGCAGATGTCCGCCCGAGGATTGTGGCGGCCCCTGGGGCTATCGTGAGCTGCTCGACATCCTCGCCGATCCTACCCATCCGGAGCACGCCGAACGCCTTGAGTGGTTGGGCGAAGATTTTGATCCCGAGGACTTCAATCCGGCCATCGCCGACGCAATCCTGGCAGCCCGCTTCGGCCACGCCTGA
>NZ_JAUTWS010000557.1 GCF_030657435.1 Paracraurococcus lichenis
CGTCGACGACACGCTCGACCTCTCGGCCTTGGAACAAGCCGCCTGTAGTGCTGATCCTCCTGCGCTGCGTGTCGTCAACGACACGCGCGCTGCCCGTGTCCTGCCCGGCTCGCCCAAAGAGGTCCACCATGATGCCGGTGCGAACAAGGTCAGGGACGCCCGCCCCTGACCGTGCCTCGCCCGACGCTAGCGCGGGCCCTGCTGGTCGTCCTGCAAATGGTCGGTTCTCGGGATCGAGCACGCGTGCCCGAATAACCCCACAAGGGTCGCGACAAATCCGTCTTGGAAGTCTATCCTGATTGCGGCTTCGCAATACTCGGCGGGG
>NZ_JAUTWS010000558.1 GCF_030657435.1 Paracraurococcus lichenis
CGGCGCTACATCGTGTGCCGCAACGAGGCCGAGGCTGAGAAGGAACGTGCCGACCGACAGGCCATCATCGCCGGTTTCGAGCAGCAGCTGCAGCGCGGCGACAAGGCGCTGATCGGCAACTCCGCCTACCGCCGCTATCTGCGTCGCGTCGCCCCAAAAGGCGTGAAGGGCGGCAAGGCCAGGTCACGGCCGGCCTTCGAGGTCGATGTCGGCAAGCTGGCCGAGGAAGCGAGATACGACGGCATCTTCGTGCTGCGCACCAACGCCCGCGTCACGCCGTTGCAGGCGATGCTGAGATACCGCGAACTCCTGGTCGTCGAG
>NZ_JAUTWS010000559.1 GCF_030657435.1 Paracraurococcus lichenis
GAGCAGCAGCTGCAGCGCGGCGACAAGGCGCTGATCGGTAACTCCGCCTTCCGCCGCTATCTGCGCCGCGTTGCCGCACCAAGCGCGAAAGGCGGCAAGGCCAGGCCCGGGCCAGCCTTCGAGATCGACGCCGGCAAGCTGGCCGAGGAGGCCAGGTACGACGGCATCTTCGTGCTGCGCACCAACGCCCGCGTCACGCCATTGCAGGCGATGCTGAGATACCGCGAGCTCCTGGCCGTCGAGACCCTGTTCCGCAAAACCAAAGGCGTGCTCCGCACACGCCCGATCTACCACTCCTCCGACGCGGCCATCCGCGGCC
>NZ_JAUTWS010000056.1 GCF_030657435.1 Paracraurococcus lichenis
TGTTGATGTGCTTTTCGCGGACGAACACGCTGCATTAGCAGCCTGACTGGCCGGATTCGGTCAAGTGAAACAGGCGTTTAGGCTGCAGAATTTAGCACCACACTTCCAAGCGCCTCTGTAAGCCAGTCCAACCCGATCAATGGCTTATGCCAGGTCGTTCATGGATTGTTCGCTCGAGACTGTTCAAGTTGGGCCAAGACGCATCTTCAGCATGTCGCCACTGCGGCCGCCATGAACCTGATGCGCTTTGTTCGTTGGGTCACCGGCAACGCGCTGGCCCCCACTAGGCAGTCGCACTTCTCCCGCCTGGTTCGAGCCCAAGCAGTGCACTGACTTCGCCAGCAGTATCGAAAATGCGGGAGAACCGATTCTGAACCACGCCGCTGATTGCCATCCTGATCGCCGTCGCTTGCGATCAACTCGCGGCCGTCGCCGTCAGCATCGCGCCAAACCCGCTCGGCTGACCAACGGCTTTCTCAATAGGTTGTTAATTGGTTTGTCTTATTAACGCTGTAGGTGATTGACGACGGTCATCGCAGTCGATCTCCCGGGCTGCCATCCGGTTGTATTCACTCGAGAGCTGGGCACCGTCATGGACTTTTTCCTCGCCAGATCCTGTGTTGCTGCGCTGGCGCTCCTTTCGGGCTCTGCTTGGGCTCAAGAAAAGTCCGCCGAGGCCAAGACTGAAGCCTTCAGCTTTTCAGGCACCGTGGCCGCCACAACCGATTATGTCTATCGCGGCCTGACCCTCAGTAAGGGGCGCCCGGCTATTCAGAGCAGTCTGACCGTCCAGCATGAAACGGGCCTGTTCGCCAGCGTTTCCCTCTCCAATGTGAACCTCGATGGCGGCGGCTATATCGAGATCGCCTCAAGCGCGGGCTTCACCCAGGAGATTGGAAATCTACGCTACGCGGTGATGCTCAACCACTACGGCTATCCGCAGCAGGACCGCGGCTCCGAAATCAGCTTCTTTGAATTCGGCGCAATCGGCGCCTACACGTGGGACAAGCTGAAGTTCACAGCGCAAACCTATCTTAGTCCTAATACATCTGGCCCACTGGGCGGGCGCAGCTACTATCTGAATGGTGGCCTTGCCTATACTGTCGTGGACGGGCTCGAGGTGTCGGCGGGTGTCGGCCGCTCGATATACCAAATGTCCAACGACTATTCCGATTTCAACGCCACCGTTGCGTATACTTGGGAACCAGCGACATTGCAGGTGAAATACACGACCACACGGCCAAGCCTGCCTGGATTCGGCGGCGACCGCATCACCGCTTCGCTCACCTTCGGCTTCTGAGCGCCGGCGCCTTCATGCGTCGCAATGGATAGCAGGACCGCGGTATCCCACTCCGCGGCTAGCGATCAGCACCCGACGCGTCCACTCAGGGCTTGCGCGAGCACAAAGCCAGAACTTCCACTCGTGTCGCGGTGACCATTCTCCATGCGCCGCTCTGCGGCGCGCGGCGCTTACCTCCATCGCAAGAAACAGGTTTGCGCGCCGCCGCTAAGCTGATCAGGCGGCATTGTCTCCGGAGAGCCTGGAAGGGCTCAGTCCGCATTAGCCGGCAGAGACCTCTCAGTGTCCATCCGGAATCATTTGTTTGTTTGGCAGAGCCTTCGGAGCATCAGGCGCATGGAGGCCCAGCGCAGGAAGCACAGGCCTGACCGGTTCAGGCACTCCCAATCCTTGGCCAACCGACGACAGCGGTTCAGCCAGGCGATGGTGCGTTCGACGATCCACCGCTTCGGCAGCACGACGAAGCGGTGGCGGTCGCAGCGTCGAACGATCTCGAGGTTGATCTGGCCACAGACGCTCTTTAGGCCATCCTGGAACTTGGCGCCCTGGTATCCACTGTCGGCGTAGAGCTTGAGCAGGAAAGGGTGGAGGCCGAACAGGGCACCCATCAGCAGCACGCCGCCATCGCGGTCCTGGATGTCGGCGGCGTGCACCAGCGCCTGCATCAGCAGCCCCTGGGTGTCGACCAGCACATGGCGCTTCTTGCCCTTGATCTTCTTGCCCGCATCGTAGCCCGGCGGGTCGATGCGGGCCACCCTTTTTCCGCGCCCTTGACGCTCTGGCTGTCGATGATCGCCGCCGTCGGGCTGGCCTCGCGCCCGGCCTGCTCGCGGCACAGCACGTAGAGCGCGTGGTGGATGCGTTCCAAGGTGCCGTCCGCGTCCCAGCGCCGCAGGTAGTCATGCACCGTGCTCTTCGGCGGCAGATCCTTCGGCAGCGCCGACCACTGGCAGCCGGTCGACAGGATGTACATCACCCCATCCACCACCGCCCGCACCGCCACCGTGCGCTTGTTGCCGCCCGGCTTCGCTGACGGGATCAGCGGCTCGACCAGCGCCCACTCTGCGTCGGTCAGATCACTCGGGTAGCGCAGCTTGCTGCGGTCATACCGAGCGCGGTTCTCCGGCGTCCACATCCCGCCACTTCGCCCACTATCCACCACCACACGCCAGTCACAACCAACTCAAATCACCCAATATGTTCCCGGACGGACACTCAGTGCATCAAGGAGGCTGCCAATCGCGGATGATGCGGTCGATGGTGCCATCAGCTTTAAGCTTTTCATAAGCAGCCTGAAAACGGGCGGCCTTTTCGTCGCGAGCCAATGGAAGGGCTAGATAGCGGGGCACCTGGCCAAGGGCCTTGGGCAGGACCTTGATGCGGGACTTCATGCCGTCGTTTTCGGCAAGGTACTGGATCGCCTGCAGGTCGCCTGCGATCAGATCCACCCGCCCCAGCATCAGCCGCCGGAAATTCGTCGTGTTGCTGCTGGCGACGACACGCTCGAACACGTCGGAGGCGTCGAACGCAGGCGTATAGGAAAAGCCCTCGACCACACCGACGCGCAGGCCGCGCAGGTCGGACAGCTTCTCGAATTTGCCGGTGAAATCGGCTCGGGCAACCAGCACGGTCGATCCCGTGCGGTGCGGCCCGACCATGTGATAGCTTTTCAACCGCTGCGGGGTTGCGACGAATTGGAAGGCGAGGTCGACCCTGTTCTTGTCGATGGCCTCAACGACCTCGTTCCAGCTGAGCCCCTGGTGGACGGGCGTCGCGCCGATCTCCTTCAGGATCGCATTGACGATGGCGACGTCAATGCCGGTACGCTGGCCCTTCATCCAGAAATTGTAGGGCGGGAAGCTGTCCTCCGAGGTAACCGTCCAGGTTTCGCCCTGAGCGCAGGCGGGGTCCGCCGACAGCGACAGGCACACCAGGAGCGCGCCGCAGAGAAGGGCAGAACGCCGGGTCATGTCGGCAGAACCCGGCGGCGCCGACCGGTCATCAGGATCATGACGAGCAAGGCGCCGGGCGGCGTCAGCACGAGCGCCATCACGAAGTACAACAGGAAGCCGCCTCGCATGTTGATCGCGAGCGTCCCGACGAGCAGAGCCATGGTCAAATAGACAAGTTCGAACATCGGGAATTCCTCAGACTCAACGGGCTTTCTTGTTTGCCAAGCGTGGCCGACAATCTTGTTCGAGGCTGGTCACGACATCTGCGCCAGGGAGACGGCCGATGCTTCGAGAGTGACGATGCGGCCATTGGTGACCTGGATCAGCTGGTCGGCCACGTCAAAATACTTGTCGTCGTGGCTGACCGCGATCACCGTCGTCCCTTGTGCCTGGATCCAGGGCAGGATGCGTCGATAGAAGGTCTCCCGGAACTGTGGCGACTGGTCCGCCGCCCATTCATCCAGGACCAGGATGGGTTTGCGCTCGAGCAGCGCGGCCACAAGGGCCAGCCGCTTGCGCTGGCCGCCGGACAGGGCGACGGTCGAGAAGGCGCCGTTCTCGATCCGCACCTTGTCGCTCATCTCCAGCAATTCCAGCAGCTCGTCCGCGAAAGGCTCATCCACCGCAGGAACGCCGATGATCTCGCGCTCCAGGTGATTGTCGGAGAAGATGACGGAGAACAGCTGGCGATAGGATGCCACTGTGTCGGCATCTACCGTCCTGCCGTCAACCCGGATATGCCCGCGCGAGGCCGGGTAGAGGCCGAGCAGCATGTGCATCATGGTGCTCTTGCCGGAGCCGTTGCCGCCGGTGACGAAGACGATCTCGCCCTGCCGCACGGTCAGGTCCAGCGGCCCGACGCTGAAGCTGCCCGCCTCCATCGAATGGCGGAAGCCGAGCTTCTCGAGCGACAAGGACCGGAAGTTCGCCCAGGCTTCCGCCGGCGGCTTCAGCGCGGCGATGTTGAGCTTGCCGTCGACGTTCAGCACGGTACGGGCGGCGTTCTCCGCGTTCAGGTAGGTCGGCAGCGACGCCATCAGGATGTGCAGCGGATAGACAATGAACGAGATCGCGTTCGCCGCCATCGTGATCGTGTCCAGGCGCACGGTCGCAATCGCCGGCAGCAGGAAGATCACCGCGCCGACGGAGATGTAGTACATGCTCTCGGCCGTCGTGTAGTCGCGGGCATAGCGGACGTTCGCCGCCGCGCGCTGTTTCATCACCTTGTGCGCCGTCGCGGCGATGTCTTCCTGGATGCGGCGGGCACGAACCGGATTGATCTTGGCCTCCCGGAAGCCAGCCATCAGGCCGCGTACGCGGTCAGCCAGCTCGATCGTCGAGTCATGGGCGTCGCCAACGCCGTCATCCATCTTCCGCCCGGCGCGCCAGGTAATGACGATCTGCAGCCCTGCGATCAGGACTAGGAGGCAGAAGGTCTCGACCGAAAAGGTGACGACGTAGAGTGAGGCGAGCAACACGACCGCCAGGCAGTGGCTGCCGACAACGATGGTCGGGACTGCCTGGGAGATCGTCTGGAACTCCGAGCCCAACGCCTCGGTCACGCGGGCATGGCCGATCGTGTTCACGTCCAGCATCTCGGCCGCGCAGACGCGGGTGACCAACCGGTTGCGCAACTCGGCAATTGCCCGCTCGATGCGCTTGCTGGCCATGCGCATGTATTGCACCTGGAACAGGCTGTAGAGCATGTTCGCCGCGACGAACATCAGCAGCAGCCGGCTTACGGCATCCGCATCGGTCAGACGTGCCACTGCCTCGTTCATCGTGGTCAGGATGGCCACGTGCGCGATCGCTGTGGCAACGGCCATGGCGAGCAGCGGTCGCATGGCCCGCAGCACGTCCTGCCGGAGCAATTGCCCGAGATGGGTCACGTCGGTCTCCCGTTCCGCCGCCGGTCAGCGCAGGGCATTCCGCAACGGTGCCAAGGTCTGCTTCAGGATGGTCGCCGCTGGCAGCGGCGGCTCTACCCCGCGATCGGGCACCTGGGCGGCCTGCGTTTCGGCGGCGGGCTGGCGCAAGCTGGCGGTCGGCTGACCCTTGGCGGCGGGCGGATTCTGCTGCGAATTGGCGGGCGCAGGGGAAGGCGCGGCGTCGGCGGGCTTCGCCGGCTGTTCCGGTTCGCCCTTGGTGTCCAGGATCAGCGGCATGCCGCCGGTCTGGCTATTGCCGATGACAACGACCTTGCTGTTGTTGGAATTGGCGAGGTTCAACGTCGCCTCCAGCCCGCGCCACCGCAGATAGGCGTCGGTCAGGTTGGACTGCACCGTCTCCTGGAAAGCGCGGATGCCTTGGGCCTCGATCTGCTTGCGCTGGCTCTCGAAGATCTCGCGCTGAAGGCGGAACTGGTATTCCTGCGCGGCCTGGTCCTGCTGGATCTTCTTCTCGATCGAGCCGACAACGACGTCGGGCAGGCGCACCTCGCGGATCAGCACATCGTGGATCAGCAGATAGCCCGACTGCTGGCCCGGACCCGGCGTCGGATTGGTGCCGACGATGCGCGACTGCATGATCTTGTCGGCCAGCTGCTCGAAAGCCTCAACCTGGACCCGCAGGCGGCGGTGGGCGTAGAGCTCGTCCGCCTTGACGCGCGAGATGATCTCGCGCGAGACCGATCCCACCTCGGGAATCAGCAGCACGTTCAGGTAGTCGGGGCCGACATTCTTGTGCAACTGCGCCAGCGTCTCGGCATAGGGGCGATACCGCACCGTGATCTCGACATCGACCGGCAGGCCGTCATTCGCGATGGCGGTATAGACCCGTGTGTCCTCGCTGAGGCGCAGGTCGTAGATCTCGATCCGGTCCCACGGAAAGGCCAGGTGGACGCCTTCCGGCAGGGCCGGCGTCATCTGGGTGCCGCCATCGAACCGCTTCCACAGCACGCCGCCATGGCCGGCCGGGATGAAAATCACAATTGACGGCAGGAAATAAAAGAACACCATCATCGCGATCATCAGGACGATGAGTACGCTGCGGCGGAGGTCCATGACGCTGTACCAGGGCCGCCTCGGTGCGGCCGCGTCGATTATCGTCGAATTGAGGGACGTGGCGCTCATTACGCGACCTCTGAAAGCGTGACGGGGGCCGCCTGCATGCGGCCCTTGCTGAGAAAAAGGGTGTGGTCACAGAGATCGGCCGCGTGCTCGTCATGCGAGACGAGGATCACGGTCAGGCCGTGACTGCGCAGCCGCCAAAGGATCTCGCCACGGAAGCGTTGGCGGTACGACTGGTCCTGGTCGGCGGTCCACTCGTCCAGGATCATGATGCGACGGCCCTCGGCAACGGCGATGGCCAGCGCCAGGCGGCGGCGCTGGCCGCGCGACAAGGTGTAATCCAGCCGGCCGTCCGCCTCGACCTGCACCAGATGCGCGATATCGAGGAAGTCCAGCATGTCGTAGAACAGGTCGCGGTCGAAGCCGCCGCCCTGCGGCAGGGCCGAGAAGACATGATCGTCCTGGAACACGCCGCAGAACAGGTTGCGATAGGCCTCCAGGCTCTCGGAGCCGACCGGTAGGCCGTCCAGCAGCACCTCGCCCCTCTCCGGCCGCACCAGCAGCGGGATCATCTTGAGCACGGTGGACTTGCCGGAGCCGTTGCGGCCAAAGATGCCCACCACCTCGCCGGCGCGGATCGTCAGGTCGACCGGGCCGACCGAGAAGCCGCGGCTATCGCGCGCGTTGGTGTAGCTGTATTCGACACCGGCCAGGGTGATTGTCTCGAACGGCATGTCGGCGTCCGTCGAGGGCATCGGCCTGAATTCGGGCGAGGGCAGGGCGGCGCGGATCTCGGCGATGCGACGCGCCGCATCCTCCGCCGCCACGATGTCCGGGACGGTGTTCAGGAACTTGGCCAGCGGCCGGATCAGGAACAGCAGCACCATGGTCAGCGTCGGCAGCTCGGCCGCTGAGACGATGCCCAGGCGCGGGAAGATGAAGACGACGAGCGCCGACAGGATCACCAGGAAGACGTTGATCCAGGAAAACAGCTCGGCGACGTTGCCACCATGCGCACGGCGCAGTGTGTCCCAGTCGGCGATCGCACCGTCCACGCTGGTCAGCATCGTGTCGCGGCGGGCCTTGCCGAGGCGGATCTCGATGCTGCCGCGCAGGATCTCGGCGACCCCGCCGGCATTGCGCTCTGCCGCGATCTCGGCCTGGCGCAGATAGCGCCGGGCGACGGCCATGTGATGGACGTGACGGCTGGCCAGGACCATGATGCCCAGCAGGATCAGCAGCGCGCCGGAGACCGACACAGTCCAGAAGTAGGCGTAGGCGACAACCGTCAGGATCAGCATGTTGGCGGCGATCGACAGGCCGGGAAGCAGCACGCCGATCTGCTCCAGCAGGCGCTGGCAATGCTCGAACGAGCGCTCGCGCTGACGCTCCTGGATGCTGGACCATGGGCCGAGTGTGGCGCGCGCCAGCAGGTCGCGGCGGGCCGCCGTGATCGATGTCACGGCGGTGTCCAGCAAGCGGGCGACGAAGCGCTGGCTGAACACATAGTTCACCACCAGCGCCGCGCAGCAGAGAAGGAAGGGCAGGTCGGCCGAGCCGTTCTCGAACCAGGACCTCAGACCCTTGCTCAGGCTGACCAGGCTGATCACGCTGGCAAGGGCGGCGATACCGCCCTCCACCAGGATCCGGATCTGCAGCTGCCGGTCCATGAGGCCCAGCAGCCGCAGCAGGTGGCTCCCCGGCCGGGGGGTCGGTTCGCCTGAAGTGGCCTGAGTCATTGCCTTTGCCAGGTTTGAATCAGGCGGCCTTCTCGGCGCTCAGGTCGGCCGGCGTCTCAGCACGCGCTTTGGCGAGCTGCTGGTTGTAGAAGTCCCGCATCTTGTCGGCGTCGAAGTCCAGCAGCGTGCCGCCGGTCTCGAAATGCTGGATGAACACGTGCCCGACGGCCGTGGTCGAGGCCCAGGACAGGGCCGGCATGATGGCGAAGCCCATCACGGTGCCGAAGAACGGAATCGCCTTCACCAGCGAGCCAACCATGCCGGTGCCGATCGCCGCCGGCGCCACGCCGCCGATCAGGGCCGCGATCAGGCCGCGCGCCTGCTCGGAGCTGAAGGGGACGCCATAGAGCTTGCAAAGCTTGCGCAGGAGGTTGATCTGGGTGCCGGTCAGGGCGGCCACGTCGAGGCCCGGAACGGGGATGAGCCCGGTGCCGGCACCCGCGTAGGCGTGGTTGCGGACCAGCTTCGCGGCTTCCTGCTTACGATTATCCATGAAACTCTCTCCTGTGCCTTTCAAGGGCAGCCGCTATTGGAACGCCATTGAACAAGGCTGAACGCGTCGATCGGCGGGTGCATCCCGATATCGGATCTATAACGGCTAGTCGCTGAATGAATGGTTAACCCAGGTGTAGGCATTGCGCCCCAAAAAACAACAACCTCCAGTGGAGAACACTGCCGCCGGGACAGGTGCCGATCGCTTCGGCCGCTGACGAGCGGCTTGGTCGGGTCACCGATTTGGTCGACGCCGCGTGACAATGGCCGCCTTGGCCTGTTGCGCATCCAGCGGGCCGTCAGGGCCTGTCCGCTGGTACCTGCATCGGCTCGTGGCCGGAGCGGCGAGCCGGAATGCTCCTCGCGATCGTGGCGCCGTCGCGTTCGGGGATGATCGATGTCGACGCGATCCGGGCGCGCGTCCTGGAGCTTTCGGAGCCCCTGGATCAACGTGGTCGGCGGCGGTTGGCGGCTTTCGATGCTCGCGCTGCGGCCAGTGAGCACGCCGCCGGGCTTACCCGGCGACGTGCTCACCGTTGCCCGGTCCGGCACCCGAGGGCTGCGGCAGCCCGGCGGATGCTCCGGCCGTGGCGGCAACAGCCACTCTATTCTGATCCACAGTGCAGCCGGCAGCCGGCAACCGTCATCCCGCACGCGCCCCTGCTTCGCCGTGTGCTCGGTCCGTTCCGCCAGCCCGAGCAGATGGTGACCGCCTGCCATGTCCCTTATTTGGAGAGACCCTTGGGGAAGATTGCGGCCGGCAGCCGGCCCAGGCTGCGCAGAAGCGAGAAGCCGGCGATCGCGATGTCAGCCTCCGCCGCCGCGGCGTCGCTCTGCGCGTTGATCAGCGCGGTCTCGCCCGAGAGCACGTCGATCAGCGAGCGGCGGCCGAGCTGCCGTTCCTCCCGGGCCAGCCGCAGGAACTCCTCAGCGATGCGGGCCTGATTTTTCAGATAATCCGCGGTTTCGCGCGCAGCCGCATAACCCTCCCAGGAATTGCTCACCTGCTCCTCGATTACCATCCGGGCATCGTCGAGGCGCTGCTCGGCGGCGCGGGCACTGCCTCTCGCCGCATCCACGTTGCGATAGCTCGAAAGGCCGGAATTGAGGCTATAGGAGAATTCCAGGCGGACCGTGTGCTCACCCCTGGTGTTGGGCCGGTCGATGATGTCGACATTCTGCCGGGTCTCGCCGACCAGGTTCAACCGCGGCCCCAGCTCCGCCTGCGCGATGCGGATGTCCGCCTTGGCGACGTCGACCGTCAGGGCGGCGTTGCGCAGCGTCGCATTATCGCTGCGGGCGCGGGCAATCGCTTCCGTCAGGGTGGCGGGCAGCATGGGTTTAGGAACCGCGATGGCGGACAGCCTGGCCGGGGCCGCAGCCTCTTCGCCGAACACGGCGCGGAAGCGGTTTCGGGCATTGACATACAGGCTGCGCGAACGCACCAGCCGGGCCTCTGCACCGGCGAGCTGGCTCTTGGTCTGCAGGACGTCGGTAGCCAGGCCGCCGCCCAGGTCGACGCGGCTTTGCTCCATGCCGGTCTGCTTGCGGATATTGTCGACCGAACGCTGGGCGAACTCCACGGTGCGGGCCGCCCTGTACAGGTTGATGCGGGCGGTCAGGCCTTCGAGCAGCAGGTCCTCTTGCGTCGCAGTCACGGCATTGGCGGCCCGGGCCTGGGACAGCTCGGCCCGGTTCACCGCGCTGTTGATGCGGCCGAAATCGAGCACCGGCTGGGTCAGCGTCAGGGCGCCCTGCCGAGGATAGCTGCCGGTGTCCCTCACGCCGTTGGTGTTGTCGCGTTTAGAATAGCCGGCGGAGCCGCCGGCCCGCAGCTCCGGATACCAGCGCCCTCTCGCGCTGGCCGCTGACGCTTCAGCCGCGGACAGATCGGCTTGCGCGGCGCCCACCCTTGCATGGTTCGTCACCAGTCGGCGCAACTGCTCCACATCCGCCTGCTCCAGCGCCAGTGCGGAACCGGCCGATGTTCCCACCAGCATCGCCACGAGGGTCAAGTATCTGACATGTTTCATGATGCTAGCGTTCTTGGAAGGCGTAGCGCAGGGAACCGGCCCAGGGACCGAGGACATAGTTGAGGATGGAGCGGCTGCCGGTTCGGATGCGGCAGATCACCGACATACCGGGGTAGAGCCTGAAGGCGTGATCCCCGGCGTGGAAGCTGCTGCTGTCCGAGACGATCCGCACGCGGTAGAAGGCACTGCCGTCCTTCACCACCGTGGCATCCGGGCTGACCGTGTCTACCGTCCCACCGATATGGCCAAACAAGGCGGCGTCCGGGCTGTTGAGCGTGACGCGGGCGTCCTGGCCCTCATTGATGAAACCAATGTCCTGCAGCGGTAGACGCGCTTCGATCACCAGCTTGTCCGCGGCGGGCACCAGCTCCACCACCATCTGGCCGGGCTGGATGACGCCGCCGAGGGTCGAGACGGCGACGGTCTTGACGATGCCGTCCACCGGGGCGCGCAGGACCGTCTGCTCGTCGGTGCTTTTCAGCGCCAGCAGCCGCTGACCCAGCTCGTCCTGGCTCTGGCGCGCCTTCGCCAGCTCCCGCCGGGCAACCTCCCGGTCGCTGGCCTCCACACCGGACCGCCGCTCGCGGGCCTCGGCGATGGCGGCCTCGAGGCGGGGGATGGAGGCGGTGTCGGTATCGAGTTGGCTGCGCAGGATCTGCTGCTGGCGAACCAGGTCCAAGTGGGCAAGCCTGCTGCTCAGCCCGCGCTGCAGCAGCTCGCTGCTGATCTTCACCTGATCCTGCAAGACGCCGATCGCCTTCGTGTTGCCGGAAACGCGTGTGCGGACCTCCTGAAGCTCCTGTTGTCGCTGGGCGACCAGGTTCTTCTGGATCGCCACGTCATGGGCCAGCCGTTCGCGCCGGGACTTGAAGATATCCTGCGCCGTGGCGGCGAGCGCCGGGTTGGCATTGGCCAGCACCGGCGGGACGAAGGCTTCGCGGCCCTCCGCCTCCGCCTCCCAACGGGCGATGTCCATCGTCAGGCTGTCCATCCGCAGGCTGAGCTCCTGCAGCTCCGCCTGCGAGCGGACGGTGTCGAGGAGGACGAGCGGCTGGCCGCGTGTCACGCTGGCACTCGGCTGCACCAGGATCTCGCGTACGATGCCGCCGGCCAGATGCTGGACCGATTGCAAACCGGACACCGGCATGACCTCGCCCACGGCGTTGCTGACGACGTCCAGCCGGGCGATGGCGCCCCACAGCGTCAGTCCACCGAGCACGGCGCCGGCCGTGACGACCGTCAGCCGCTGCGGGGATAGGGTTCGGGCAAGCGCGCTCATGCGGCCACGCCCAGCTCGAGCTTGCGGACCATCGCCGGTGTCGCGGCGCTCAGATCCAGGCACCATGGTGCCGCGCGCACGACGTTCGGGTCGTGGCTAACGATGATCATGGTGCGACCACACCGCCCAAGGTCGATGAGGCAACGGTACAGCGCCTCGGCGGCCGTCCGGTCCAGGCCTTCCGTCGGCTCGTCCAGCACGACGATCTGGCCGTCGACCAGCAGCGCGCGCGCCAGGGCCATCTGGCGGCGCACGCCCGGCGACAGGTTCGTTCCGCCGGACAGGAGCGGCAGCTCCAGTCCCTTGGGATGCGTATCCACGAAGCGCGCAATGCCGGCGCCTTCCAGCGCCCCACGCAGGGCTGACGCGCCGGCACCCGGTCGGGCCGCCAGCATGTTGTCGCGCAGCGTACCCTCGAAGAACCAAGGCTCCTGCGGCATGTAGGAGACCTGCGACCGCCACCAGGCCGGCGAAAGCTGGGACAGGGCGGCGCCATCGACCAGCACCTGGCCTTTGTGCGGCTGGCGGAGTCCCAGCAGGATCTGCAGCAGCGTGCTCTTTCCGGCCCCGTTGGCCCCGGTTATGGCGAGCACACCGCCCGCCGGCAGCTCGAAACTCAGGTCGGACAGCAGGGCGACCGGGTAGTCGCGGTCGTGCCACTCGACGTCCTGCACGGTGATCCGACCGGCGACGGAGGGCAGTGTCCCCGTGCCGCCCTCGACCGGCAGGGCGGAGAGGCGGGCGGCATTGGCCAGCGCGGCTTCGGCGCGGCGCAGCCCCGCCACCAGCTGCATGGCGCGGGCAAGTGGCGCCAGGGCACGGCCGGCCACGAGATTGGCGCCGATCACCAGCCCGGTGGTCAACCCGCCAGTCACGACCAGAATGGCGCCGATGCCGATCACCGCGATGCCGGTCAAGGCCTGGATGGCGTAGATCAGCGCGCCATCGGCGTTCTGCCGCCGCGCGAGGCCGGCCGCGACACCGGCACGGCGGGCCAGGGTCTCGCTCCAGCGCGCCATCAGCGCGGCGCCGCCGCCGAACATGCGTAGGGTTTCCGCCCCGGCATTGGCGGCGGCGGTCAGGCCGGTCAGCCGCTCGGACAGCGATCCGGATTCCTGCACCGGCCTGGTCAGCGCTTTGCCGGCCTGCAGGACATAGAGGCACATGGCGATGGCGCAGAGCGCGGCCGCGGCGGCGATCGCTGGCGACAGCAGGAACAGCACTCCGAGGTAGAGCAGGCTGAACGGGACATCGGACAGAGTGGCGATGGCGCCCGGCCCCAAGGCCGCTTCGGCCTGGATCACGCCCGCCATCATCTCCAGCCGCCGCGCCGGCGGCAGCCCCGACAGGGCGTCGTAGCGGACCGTCAGCAGCAGGCCGAAGAGACCGGTCTGCAACGAGCGGTCGGCATCGCCGACAATGTCCTCCGCCAGCCGGAAACGGGCATGGCGCAGCGCCAGCTCACCCAGTAGCGCGAGCAGCACGCCGCTGGTGAGCGCCACCAACGTGCCGCTGATCCCCTGCGCCACATAGCGGTTGAGGACGTGGATCGAGTAGGTGGAGGAGGCGAGCCCCAGCAGGTTGACCAGGAAGGCGGCCGCGAACAGCCAGGCCGTGCCCGTGCGCGTCCGCTTCAGCCGCGCCAGCAACGCTTTCATCGGTCCGGTCCGTCAGGCTGCGGCTTGGATCGCGGGGCGGGCAGGCGCCGGCTGGGCGGCTTCGAACTGCTTCCAATCGATGCCGGCCGCACGAAACCTGGGCCACAGGGCCAGCCACAGTTCCTGCAGTGCGGGGGTGCGGTGCGGGCCTTTCTTGACCGAGAGTGCGGCGGTGAAATGCGAAACCCAGTGGCCGTTGACGCACTCGATCCCGACGAAGTTCACGACCGGATCGTCGTCCGCTATCTCGCAGATGGCGTGGGAATTGGCCGCCAGCGCTTCCATGACGATGGCGCGGACCGTCGCCGGATCGTAGCTCGGGTCGAGGTAGATGCTGCCCTTGACCCGGAAGGCACGCGCCCGGCTCATGTTCTGGATCTCGGCCTCCGACACGCGGTCGTTGGGCAGGGAGATGATCTGGCCGGCTGGATCCTGGATGCGGGTGGTGCGCCAGGTCATGTCGATGACTTCGCCCGAGATCTTATTGATCGAGACGCTGTCGCCCATGTCGAACGGCCGCTCGATGTTCAGGACGATACCAGAGAAGATATTCGCGATGTTGCCCTTGACGGCGAGGCCGATGATCATGGCCGTGAGACCACCAGTCGCCAGCAGGCTGGTAACGGGCTTGTCGAACACGAAGGCGATGATGCCGAAAGCGGCGAAGGCATAGATCACGCCGGCACTGGCCATTCGCACCACGTTGGGGATGCGCCGCCCGGTGCGCCGCTCCAGCGGCACCCACAGGAAGCGCTCCAGCGAGACGGCGAGCAGCCGGGCCGGGACGATCCACCACAGCATGCTGAAACACAGCACGATGTTGCCGGTCACGGCGCCGGTGAAGTTGCGCAGGCTGTAGTCCAGCGCCAGGTTGGCGGTCGCCATCAGCAGCAGCGGCCAGCACACGATGCGCAAGCCAAGCGTCTGCTGGCGCCAGAACTGGCCGCGATCCTTGCGGTCCAGCAGGGCGGCGAGCACCGATCCAACCAGGGCAAAGACGGCGATCAGTAGGAAGGCATCGTGCGACAGCACGTCGCGGGCGGCAAAAGCGTCCGGCTTAAGAATGATCGCCATGGCCAGCACCGAGAACTCGGGCGCCGGCCGGCCGAAGCCGACGAACAGCGGGTCGCCTTCCGAGCCGCGCATGCGGACTTCCTGCGAGATCCAGGCGCGGTCGACCAGCCAGCCGGTCAGCGGCGCCAGCACCTGCGCTTGCTTGAGCGCGGCCAGCAATGGGCTGTCCTCGCCGCCGAGGTTCAGGCCCTTGAGCATGTCCGAAACCGTCCCGACGGCGCCGTCCTTCGCCGGCACGCCGGCATCGGCGCCGATCCGGTCGGCACGCAGCTGGTCGCCGAACTGGCGACGCTGGCTGATGCCCATGCCCAGGATGTCGCTGACATACATCAGGTTGTTGCGGCTGAGCGTGGCGTGGTGGAAAGACAGCCCCACCAACTGGGTGCCGTAGCTGCGCGCCACGTCGGCCGTGTTGATGAAGAAGCGGCCCTTCACCTTGTAGGCGCGATAGTTCATGTCGCCGTCCACCGCCTGCCGTTCCGGCTTGTCGAGTGTGATCGGCTCGACGGCGTTGGTGAAAACGACGTTCTGCGGCTCGGCATTGCCGCGCCAGCGGAACCATACGGTGAACTTGATGGCGGCCGTGTTGCCGTTCAGGTCAAGATTCGCGACCTCATGCACCTTCACGCCGGTATAGACGACGTTGGTCTTGTACATGAACCTGTCGTTGACATAGAGCGCGCGACCGGCGGTGATCTCGCCCAGATAGTTCGAGACGCCTTCCTCGCGGATCGGCGACAGCTGGGTCATCGCGGCAACCAGGTCCGTGCCGTCATAGCTGCCGAGCAAGGGCAGGGCACTGGTGCGCCCGGACTTGTCGAAAAAAGCGGGACCGGCCAGCGTCGCGAAGACGGCGTCGGCCCGATCCTGCGCCTGGAGCCGATTGCGCACGGCGCGGCGCATCTCCTCCAGCGACTTGGCAGGGCTGACCGCTTCAGCAGCGCGACGGGCGGCATCGAAAGCCTCGCCAGCAAGCCAATCCGGGGCGGCCTGGTACTTCTCGGTGTAGGCGGCCTGGAAATTCTGGGCCACGGGCCCCGCCGTGTCGTAGAGCAGCGGGGTGGTGATCAGCGTGCCGTTGAGGGCGGCCTGCGCGGTGCCGGCGCCGTTCCAGCGGCGCTGGAACTGGTCGATAAAGGCGGCGGTGCCGAAATCGCGCAGGGCAACGAAGCGGTTGCGGACACCCTGGATACGAAGCGTCGCCACGAGGTCGGCCGAGGCTTCGGCATCGCGACCGAGCAGCAGCAGCGTGCCGGCAACATTGCGGCCGGTGATGTCGCGCGCGATCTCTTCCAGGCGGGTGCGGCGGTCCGCGCCCTGCGGCGCGTAGGTCCAGCGGAAGAGCACCTTGGTGCCGAAGCGCTGCAACGTCTCGTCGAACGCATCCGCCAGGGCGCGACCGCGGGCGTCGTCCTCGAGGACGATGTTGACGGCCTTCTCACCGACGATGTTGCGAACATAGTTCGCCAGGAACCGGGTTTCCTGAACCTGGTCGGCCAGGGTGTGGAATACCCACGGATTCTCGCTGGCCGGGCTCGACCCAGCCGTCATCAGGGCTGGCAATCGCAGGTCGGCGTAGCTGTGCGACACCGCTTCCGCCGAGCGGTCGGACCAATGGCCGATCGCGGCCACGGCTCCGCTCGCCGCCACCGCCTTGGCGACCGCAGCGCCCCCGAGAGTCTCATCGATCGGGGTCAGGACCAGGCGCCGCGCCGTGCCGCTCGCCGCCGCGTTGCGCTGCTCGATCGCGAGCTGCGCGCCCCGCAGCATGGCCTCGCCCTGACCGGCATCTGGCCCGCTGAGCGGCGCCACCACGACAATCGGTAGGGCATCGCCGCTGGGGTCGGTGAGCAGGAAACGCTGTAGGCCGAGGAAGGCGACGATCCCAAACAGGGATGCCCCCGCCAGCATGGCCAGGAATACATCGCGCTTGGACGCGGTCCTCAGCCAGTGATGAGGCTTGGTGGAGACAGTACCGATGGCGACGCGATCACGCATGAAGCTGATCTACCGAATGATCTTGCACCACCGGATGCGAATGCGATTCCGCATCCGGCAGCACGGCAGCATGATTCGGCAGACTGGTTGACGAAATATTGAACTCGCCCGGCGACTGCACCTCTGTCGAGGTATGCGCCGCTGTGACGCTGCCGGTGGCGGCCTCGACGAGCATGCGGTAGGCGCCACCGTCCTGCAGAGAAGCCGCTGCCGGATCCTGCGCCAGAGTGGGCTCGGCAGCCATCGCGGCGCTGCTGAAGAAGGTTGGCACGAACCCATTGCTGGGTGCTTGCTGCACCACCAGAATGGTCAAGTTCTTGACGAAGCTATTGCCACCGGAGTCGACCGTCTCGACCTGAACCGTGTGGCTGGGTGATTGGTCGTGATCAAGATGCGCGCCGTCCGCGACAACGATCTGGGTCTTGCCACTGACCGTCTGCAGCGCGAAGCGCCCGTCGGCATCGTCGAGCAGGCTGTATGTGAAGCTGCTGCTACTCTCCTTATCGGTTGTGGACAGCATGCCCACCACGGTGCCGTTGGCGCTGTGCTCATAGACCGACACCGCGCTGCCGATGTTACCGGCGTGGACCTCCCAGGCATAGACGCCGGGCTGGTTGACGTTGCTGAAGGTCGTGTTCTGGGCGAACTGCGCGGTGCCGGACCCCTGCACCTCGCCATAATCGGACCCTCCGGCGACCCCGGCCGTCCACCCCGCGGTGGCAAAGCCGCTCGACCCGCCCCAATTCAGCGTGTCGTAACGAAGCTCGATGGCAAAATCGCCAGCGCCCAGATCATGCAGCCGGATCTGGTAGGAGTTGGTCGTCGTGATGCTGGTGTTGTAAGCGCGGACGTTCAGGTAGGTGACGGTGACGACGTCGCTGGTGACGTCGACATAAATGTCTCCACCCTGGCGCGTGTCGACGTCGGTGTACTGCGCCGCCACCATGGGCAGGGTCACCGCCTGGATTCCCTGCGAGTTGAAGCCGGACGAGCCGGTACCGAAGGTGACGTAGCCGTTGGTGCCGACATAGAAGTCGCTGGCGCCGGTGTAGGTAGAGCTGCCCAGGTGAAAGCCGTCGGCGAAGGCTGCTGCGACATCGACCCTGGTGAAGGAATCGTCCGCCTTGGCCAATATCGTCTCGCCATAGCCGGCGGCGCCACCAAGCCCGCCGACTAGGCCATGGCCCGGCGCCAGGCTGTAGCCGATCGTCTGGCCGGCATCGGGCGACAGACTGACATTCGTGATCGTGCTGCGCACGTCGATCGTGAAAGCCGAGTGTGCGGTCAGGCCGGCATCGTCGGTCGCGGTCAGCCGAACCTGAACGGAGCCGACATCCCCGTTCGCCGGCGTGCCGCTGAAGGTCCGCGTGGCGGCGTTGAAGCTCAGCCACGACGGCAGGGCAGACCCGTTCGACAGCGCGGCAGACAGCGCGAGATGGTCGCCGTAGGCCAGGTCGGGATCGCTGAACGTCCCGGCCGGCAGCGTATAGGTGAACGACTGACCCTGAGCAGCGGACTGGTTCGATGGGGCGGTGACCAAGACCGGTGCATCGTTCACATTGAGCACGGTCAGGCCGAACTTGAAGCTTGCGCTCAAGCCATACGAATCCGTTGCCGTGACTTGTATGGGCAAGCTGCCGACCTCCGCGTTGCCCGGCGTGCCGGAGAACGTGCCGGTCGCGGCGTCGAAGCTTAGCCAGCTCGGCAGCGGCGCCCCGTTGGAAAGGGTCACGGACAGGGACAGGTGATCGCCGTAGGCCAGGTCGGGATCGCTGAACGTCCCGGCCGGCAGAGTGAAGGCGAACGCCTGATCTTGCGCGCCGGATTGCGTGGGCGAGGGCGACACGACAATCGGCGCATCGTTCACATTGGCAATGTTGAGCGTGAAGTTCGAACTGGCGGTCAGGCCGGCATCGTCGGTCGCGGTCAGCCGAACCTGGACGGAGCCGACATCCTCGTTTGCCGGCGTGCCGCTGAAGGTCCGCGTGGCGGCGTTGAAGCTCAGCCACGACGGCAGGGCAGACCCGTTCGACAGCGTGGCGGACAGCGTGAGATGGTCGCCGTAGGCCAGGTCGGGATCGCTGAACATCCCGGCCGGCAGGGTATAGGTGAAAGACTGGTCCTGCGTCGCAGACTGGTTCGATGGGCCGGTGATCAAGACCGGTGCATCGTTCACGTTGAGCACGGTCAGGCCGACATTGGAGCTTACGCTCAAGCCATATGAATCCGTTGCCGTGACCCGTATGGTCAGGCTGCCGACCTCCGCGTTGCCCGGCGTGCCGGAGAACGTGCCGGTCGCGGCGTCGAAGCTTAGCCAGCTCGGCAGCGATGCCCCGTTGGACAGGGTGGCGGACAGGGACAGGTGGTCGCCGTAGGCCAGATCGGGATCGCTGAACGTCCCGGCCGGCAGAGTGAAGGTGAATGCCTGATCTTGCGTGGCGGATTGCGTAGGCGGGGGCGATACGACAATCGGCGCATCGTTCACATTGGCAATGTTGAGCGTGAAGTTCGAACTGGCGGTCAGCCCGGCATCGTCGGTCGCGGTCAGCCGAACCTGGACGGAGCCGACATCCCCATTCGCCGGCGTGCCGCTGAAGGTCCGCGTGGCGGCGTTGAAGCTCAGCCACGACGGCAGGGCGGACCCGTTCGACAGCGTGGCGGACAGCGTGAGATGGTCGCCGTGGGCCAGGTCGGGATCGCTGAACGTCCCGGCCGGCAGGGTATAGGTGAAAAACTGGTCCTGCGTCGCGGACTGGTTCGACGGGGCGGTGACCAAGACCGGTGCATCGTTCACGTTAAGCACGGTCAGGCCGACATTGGAGCTTGCGCTCAAGCCATGCGAATCCGTTGCCGTGACCCGTATGGTCAGGCTGCCGACCTCCGCGTTGCCCGGCGTGCCGGAGAACGTGCCGGTCGCGGCGTCGAAGCTTAGCCAGTTCGGCAGCGGCGCCCCGTTGGACAGGGTCGCGGACAGGGACAGATGGTCGCCGTGGGCCAGGTCGGGATCGCTGAACGTCCCGGCCGGCAGGGTATAGGTGAAAAACTGGTCCTGCGTCGCGGACTGGTTCGACGGGGCGGTGACCAAGACCGGTGCATCGTTCACGTTGAGCACGGTCAGGCCGACATTGGAGCTTGCGCTCAAGCCATGCGAATCCGTTGCCGTGACCCGTATGGTCAGGCTGCCGACCTCCGCGTTGCCCGGCGTGCCGGAGAACGTGCCGGTCGCGGCGTCGAAGCTTAGCCAGTTCGGCAGCGGCGCCCCGTTGGACAGGGTCGCGGACAGGGACAGATGGTCGCCGTAGGCCAGATCGGGATCGCTGAACGTCCCGGCCGGCAGGACGAAGTGAAAGGCCTGGTCCTGCACGCCGAATTGGGCCGCAAGCGGCCCTGTTACGACAGGCGCGTCGTTGACATTGGCGACGTCGAGGCTGAAGCCGGTGACCGCGCTGAGGCCGGCCTTGTCGGTTCCGCGTACCAGGATGTGGAGCGGACCGACACCGGCATTCCCAGGCGTTCCGGTGAAGGCGCGTGTCGCCGGGTCGAAGCTGAGCCAGGCGGGCAGGGGCGAGCCGTCGCGCAGCGTGGCAGACAGGGTCAGCCGGTCGCCATAGGCAATATCGGCGTCCGTGACCGCGCCGGCCGGCAGAGAGAAGCTGAACGGCTTGTCTTGAACGGCGGCTTGCCCGGCCACCTTGCCGGCCACCGGCGCAACGTTCAGGTGGGGAACCACCGGCGCCAGGACCGCGACGGGAGCCGTCGTATTGGCCGGCAGCGTCTGCGACAAGGACGCAAGCAGGATGGGCGGCGCCAGCGGGGCAGGGCCCGCGGCCGGCGAAAGGGTGTTGAGCGCCGACTGAAGCAGGACGCTGTCGAACGCCGTCAGGGTGGGCGCCTGCACCGCGGGAGCACTCACCACGGGGGTGCTGGCGGCCGGCGGTGATGCAGTTGGGGCCGCAGCGATGGGCGCTGCCGACGCTTCCGTCATCGCGCCTGCCACCAGGGAAGGAGACGACGGTTGAGCAGGTGATGCGTCCGCAAGATCGGCCACCATCGCACCTGCCACCAGGGAAGGAGGCGACGGTTGAACAGGTGATGCGTCCGCAGGCTCGGCCATCATCGCCGCACTCTGGATGGCCAGTTCGGCGACAGCCAGCGACGCCGCTGCCGATGCCGTTTGCACATCCTTCCCGCTCGCCAGGGCGGCGTTCAGCGCCTCGGCGAAGTCCCCGTTCGCGCTCAGGCTCGCGCCCGTGGCCAGAGCCAACAGCAACTCGCTGGACGGCCCGGAAGATACCCCAGCCGAATGAGTTTGGCTGTTCGCCGCCAGATCGGCCTGGCTCGCCTGCACCAGGGCTGCGGCCAATCCACTGCCCTTGGCCAAGGCTTGGTTCAACGAGGCGGCGAAAGCCTCACCCTGGCCGGCGATCGCCTGTTGCGCGTTCTCGCCCGAGGCGAGCGCCTGCATCAGGGCGGCTTCGGCACTGGGGCTGGCGGCCGCTGCATCCTGGCTGGACTGGGCCGCTTCGGCCGTCTGGGCACTCGCGGCCGCCGCAGCCATCTCTTGCCCGCCCGCCAGAGCCGCGGCCAGAGCGGCGCCAGCGGCGGTGCCGGTCACCCCGGCGGCGGCGAGGGCGGCGGTCACATTGCCGCCCGCCGCCAGGATGGCAGCCACCGCGTCCGCCTGGACCCCATGGCCCGCCGCCGCCGTTTGTTCGGCTTGGCGGACTGCGGCCTGCTCGGCCAGTGCCAAGGCCTCGCCGGCGTCGCTGCCATTGCTGACGGCGGCCTGGAAGGCGGCCAGCATGGCCGCCGCCTGATCCTGAGGAAGATGACCGACCAGCGCCTGCAGCGCCGCATCCGCTGCGTCGCCGCCCGCCGCGAGGGTTGCCGCCAGCGCGGCGCCGGACGTGAGCGGGACCGAGGTCTCCGCGGCAGCGGCCTTGGCGGCGTCGCCGGCCTTCTCGCCGAGGGCGAGGGCGCAGGCCAGGGACGCGCCGTCGGCGGATTCGCAGATGCCGCGATCACCCTTCGCCAGTTCGGCCGCGAGCGCGTCGGCGAAGGCCGCCTTGACCGCCGGACCGACGCCGGCTGCCGCTTCGATCGCCTTGGCAGCTCCCTTGCCGTTGCTCAGGGCGGCTATCAGCGGATAACCGTTGTCCGCCGCGCTTGCCTCCTCGGCCGCCATGTGCTGCTGCAACTGTCTCAATGTCGAGGCGAAAGCCTCTTCCGCGCGAACTCCGCGTGCCAGCGCCTCGGCAACGTCGTGCAGGAAGCGGTCGGCCACCACCGAGGCCTGGTCGGTGTCGCCGCCCAGCTGCCCGACGATCTCCGCCCGGATGGCCGCGAGCGCTTCGGCCGGCGTGCCCTCGGCCAGCCCGGTGACAAGCCGTTCCAGCGCCTCTGGCGGCAGCGAGATGGTCCCGCTCAAAGCTCCGCCTTGATCCAGCGGCTGCTGAGGCGCGTGAGGTTGTCGGTCGACATCCTGGCCTGGCACAGAATCTCGACGCCTTCCGCCCAGCGCGGGTTCAGCTGATCGATCACCGAGATTGTGCTGTTGGCCAGCTTGGCATCCGAGATCTCGGACGCCAAGCTGGACAAGGCATAGCCTTCGCAGTTCCAGTCGATCAGGCCGGAGCCCGGCTCATAGACATCGCCGAAGATCTCCTCGCCCAGTCGGTCGCGCAGGGCCCGATCGAACGGATCGGCTGCGTGATCGACCTGCGGGATGAAATGTCGGAACAGGAGCGGCATGTAGCGATAGGAGCGGAACCCGATCGCGCTGTAATGCCAGTACCACGTGATGTCCGGATCGGCGCCCCGCATCTCGCGCCCCATCAGCGCGATGAGGCCACGAATCAGCGCCGAGCTGCCCCAATGCTCCTTCAGGGCGAAGCAGTGGCCGGTATAGAACAGGCCGACGCGGCGCCCTGCGATGACGGCCTCCTGCTGATAGAGATTGGCAAAGCCGACAATCGGCCCGTCGGCGTCATCGTGCATCAGGATGCAATGCCGGCTCTTGCCGCACTCCTCCCTGAAGAAGTCCAGCCCGTAGCCGGTGAACCAGATCAGGCAGATGCCGTAGAGCGTCTCCCACTGGTCTTCGCTCAGCGAGGCCGTGGGGACGACGTGAATGGTGATCCTTCCGGCATCTTCAATCGGCAGGCTCATGGCCTGGGTTGGGCGGCGAGATAGGTCGCGGCGCCCTGTTCGCGTACCGCGCCGCAAATGTCTTCATAGTTGCAGGTCAGCTCTTCGCCCGCCGCAATGTCGCGCCTGGCGCGGAACCGCCGATAGTCGCCGGGCGTCACCGGCTCGACATTCGGCTGGTCGGAATGGTTCATGAAGCGGCTATCGTCGCCGAAGATCAGCAATCCGTCCTCGACGGCGCAGACATGCTCCGTGGCCAACCGGGCGAGCACCGGATACAGGGCCAGCAGTTCGGGATCCTCCGGGATGATCCGGTCGACCCGATCGTCGAACTGCCAGACGGGAGTGCCGGCCGCGACCGGGGCCGGGGCGAACAGGCCCAGCCCGTGAATGGGGCTGGACCTCAGGACGGCGTCCACCAGCAGCGGCATCGCTCGCGCTCCTTCCTCGGCCGCGTCAGGCGGCGGCGTTCAGCACGGGCGCCGGCGCGGCGGCGACGCCGAGGCTCTCGGCATCTTCCATGAACTGCTCGGCGATGGTGACGCCGGGGTTGCTGATGCATACCCCGACGTAATCACGCAGCTGCGGCGGCGCCTCAAAGCCTTCCTCCAGCAAACGGCTGTTGTCGAAGGCGACGTCCTGGGCGGTGAAGCGGTGGTACTTGCGGGCGCCCATCGCCATCGAGCGGTTGATTGCCGTGCGCTGCGGGAAGGCGCGCCTGAAGGCCTCGTTGAACGGCGCCCAGCCCTCTTCGGCGCGATAGTCGAAGTGCGCGTAGGGGCGGGCAATGCTGTCGTGGCCGACGGCAGCGAAGGCGTCGGCGAACTCGGTCCAGGTCGTGCGGGAGCCGAGGCCAGCCGAGACATGATACAGCTTGTGCTTCAGGTCCGGCTTGTTCAGCAGGTCGTGCAGGCGGGAAGCCGTCCAGTCGACCGGCACGATGTCGATGAAGCCGTCCTTCTTGCAGGGCACGATGCCGGTGGCGTCGACCAGGCGGAAGAACCAGAAGATGCTGGAGCTTGGCTGGCAACCGATCCGGCTATGACCGGCGACGATCGACGGGCGGGCGACGATGATCGGCATGTCGGGGAAGCCGGCGAGCAGCGCGCGCTCGGCCGCCGCCTTGCTGCGGGTGTATTCGTTGATGTGCGGCGCCCCGTGGACGGGGGGCGGCCCCTCCTGCACCATCTCGTAATGGCGGCTCTCGCCGACACAGAAGGCGGTCCCGACATGCAGGAAGCGCGTCAGGCCGGGCATGCGGCGGGCGCGCGCCGCCAAAGCCAGGGTGCCGTCGACATTGATGTGCCAGACCGAGGTGCGGCTGTCGAAGGAGGTGTCAGCGGCGACATGCACGATCCGCGTCACCTGGTCGAGGCGGGGATCGATGCTGGTCGCCAGCGAGGCCAGGTCGCCGGGGATGATGCCGCAGGCGCTGGCGGCCAGCTCGGCGGTCGCGCCGTCGCTGTGCTTGGTCAGGTTGCGCGCCAGCCGCGTCCGGCAGGCCTCCTCATTCGCGCCGCGCACCAGAAGCAGGTATTTGCCCGCCTCGCCCCTCCGGAAAGCTTCCAAATAGAAGGCGCCACCGAGGAAGCCCGTGGATCCGGTGAGCAGGATCATAGCGAGAATACCCTTTGCCCGGGGCCGCGTGGACGGCCTGGAGATTGTAGAAGCGGGTACCGTGGTGCCCGGAAGCTCTCAGCCGTTGTCCACGCCTGTGCTACGGGTCGGACCATAAACTCGATTCGTAAAGGATATATTGACGAGAGCCCCTGGATCTCCTCGGATTATGGCTGGAGGCCGGCGTGGTGGTTGTGCTCGTGTTGACGGGCGCGCGTACGCACGGCGGCCCCGACGAGTGTCAGCCCGCCCAAGGCGCCGCGCGGGCGCACGTGGTTGTAAAACTTGACGCCTGAACGCCCACAGGAGCGGAGGCTGTTGCATCCGTGGCATCCCTGAAGTGGGCCTCGGTCCACGTTCATGAGACTGCCGCCGCTACCGCTCGACAGGCTGGCGAACAACATTGCAAACTGTGGATAAATCGGCTTGAGAGGCGGACAGGTGCGGAACATCGTACTGGCGGCGGGGTATATGGCCTTGCTGGCAACGGCAGGTTGTGAAAGCAACCGTCTGGGCAGCGGATCCGCCATCAGCGGCGGTGCGGGCGCACAGGCCGGGCCAGGGATCGGTGCCTTGCTGGACGCCCGCGACCGTGAGCGCGCCCAGGCGGCGCAACTTGCCATGCTGCGCCAGCCCTTGCCGCCCGCCTTCTATCAGGCGAGTTACAACGCCGCACCGCGCTACAGCCAAACGCCCGCCTACGACCGTTCCCTACCGGTTGGACCCATTGCACGCGTCACGCCGCCCAGCCGTTCGCGCGACACCGCGACCGGCAGCGACGCCGCGCCCGCACCGGCCACCGGAGGCGGCGGGCGGTTGCCGGGTGTGCCGCGCGCGCCCAACCAGCAATGGGTATCAGACCATTCTGACGCGAGCGGCACAGTAACGATAATCAGCGCGACCGCGGCGACCGCAAAGCAGGGCGAGTGCCGCACCATCCGCGAGGACGTGAAGGCCGCGAACGGCCAGCGTCAGAGCGAAACCAGCACTCACTGCGAGACAACCGCCGGTGCTGGCGACTTCCGAAAAATCTAGGACAGCGTCAGGCTGCGGAGCCGCGAAAGCGGCCCGCCGCCTTGCCGACCAGCAGCGTGAACACTCCGGCGCCTGAAGGCGACGGAGTGTTCACGAAGCCATCGTTCCCGATAGCAGTCCCACCTTGGCTGAGGGCCTGCAGCACGCCACAACGCTTTCGGCACAGGACCGGTTCGGCCGACCGCAGTGGTGCGGTGTCCCACTCTCACCCGACTTGAACAGTGCCTTCGGAAAGATCGTTTCGGGACAATAGGTTAGCCCAGCCTCTCCGGGACTGCCTCACGTTTGGGGGTCAGGCGGCGGCAGCCAAGGTCGGTTCGTTGTCGTTTGCTGGCGCGAACCGCTGCCCGAAGGCGGAATCGAAGGTGCCGTTGTACACAGCGCAGCGGACCTGCAGCAGGAGATCGGCACCCCGTCGGCTCCAACGCATCTGTTGGGACTTGTTCATTCGACGGTTCACCAGGAAGTTGGCCGTCCCCTCGGTGATCGCGGTCCCGACCCGCAGGCCGGCACGGTGACGCTCGGCGTAGTTGACGGTCCAGTCGGCCTGGCTGACCAGATAGCGGTCTAGCGCCAACAGTGGGCGTGGTTCGAAATCGGGTCACACGCGAAACTGGGTTGGCGCTGCCGGGGTGGGTGATGGCACCCTCGGGTTTTCACCGGTGAGGCGAGTATGGACCGAGGTGTTGGCGCGGCGGTCAGGCTGCCCGAGAGCGGCCGCAAGGAGCTCGCCATCCAGGCCCTGGCCGGCACCGAGACGCTCAGCGACCTGGCCGCCCAGCACGGGGTCAGCCGCAAGTTCGTCTACCAGCAGACGCAGAAAGCCACTGCGGCGCTGGACGAGGCCTTCTCGCCCGTCGTGCGGGACGATGAGGTGCTGTTCGAGCTGGCGGTGACCAAGACTTGGCTGCGCCAGGTGATCGTCGCCCTGCCGCTGATCTGCCGCAGATCGTACCGCGGCGTCGTCGAGTTCCTGCGCGACCTGCTGGGCCTGCCCGTCAGCCTGGGCCAGGTCCATGACGTCCTCCAGGCGGCCACGCGACAGGCGAGTGCGGTCAACGAGGAGCCAGACCTGTCGGGCATCCGGGTGGGCCTGCACGACGAGATCTTCCAGGGCGCCACGCCCGTGCTGGCCGGCGTCGATGCCCGGTCCACCTACTGCTACCTCTTGGTGGCAGAGCAGCATCGTGACGCCGACACCTGGGGCGTGCACCTGCTCGATGCTGCCGAGCGGGGCCTGCGCCCCGACTACACCATCGCCGATGCCGGCCGGGGCTTGCGCGCCGGGCAGCAGGCGGCCTGGGGCGACACGCCGTGCCATGGCGACGTGTTCCACATCCAGCGCCGGAGCGAGGGCCTGGCCAACACGCTGTCGCGCCTCGCCGCGGGCGCCACGTCCCGGCGCAAGACGCTGCAAGCTGGAATCAGCCGCGCCGGTCAGCGGGATCCAGACGGCAAGGTTGACGTCCAGCTCGAGCAGGCTCGCCATACTGAGGTGCGGGCGTCATGCCTCGCCCGTGACGTGCGAACGCTCGTGCAGTGGCTGCGCCACGACGTCCTGGCCCTGGCCGGCCCAGACCTGGCAACGCGGCGAGAGCTGTTCGACTTCATCGTCGTGGAGCTGATGGCCCGCGAGCTCGAGGACCAGCGACGCATCCGCCCAGTGCGCGTCGCCCTGCAGAACCAGCGCGACCACCTGCTCGCCTTCGCCGGCGTGCTCGACATCGAGTTGGCCACCATCGCGCGCGCCTACGCCGTCCCCGAGCCTCTCGTGCGCAGCGCGTGCATGCTGCATCGTCTGCCCACCACCTCACCGGCATACTGGCAGAGCTGGACCGAGCTACGCGCGCGGATGGGAGGCAAGTTTCACGTCCTGCTCGACGCTGTGCTCCAGATCATGGCCGGCACTCCGCGCAGCAGCTCGCTTGTAGAGAACCTCAACTCGCGGCTGCGCACCTACTTCACCTTGCGCCGCCATCTCGGGGGCGCATACCTGGACCTGCTCCGCTTCTTCCTGAACCACCGCCGCTTCCTGCGCAGCCGGCATGCCGAGCGCCAGGACAAGAGCCCGCGGGAGCTGATGACCGGCCAGGGCCATCCACACTGGCTCACCCTGCTCGGCCTGGGACCGCTTCAGCCCCGGCGGGCTTGACGCGAGGGAGGCTGGTCGCCTCCCGCACAGGGCACATCGGACGTCGACATCCGGCCCGCACAGGCACGGCGCTCTTCGTGCGCCCGTGTAACCCAAAAATGGCCGCTTCTGAACCACGCCCGAGGTACGGTCGATGCATTGGGGGATTGTGGGATCCGCCGCTGGCTTGCGGAAAGCCCGCATTATCAGAGGTGAGCCGTCGCGCTGGCGCTATCCCCGCCGCGCGTCTCTCAGCCATCATCAACGGCCAGATTGATCCCGTCTTCCTGAGCTCAAATCGCCAAGACAGCACTTCGGGTAGATCAACCTGCCGCTGCGACATGGTCCCTCCCGCACGGCAGTGCCGGTTCACGTCGGAGCAACACCTCCATCTCACAGACCAAGCCGGACGGTTCCCAGGCGAGGGACACACGTCCGCCGAGCTGAGAGCGGACCGTGCTGTCCAGAACCCGGCTGCCGAAGCCTCGGCGCACCGGCGCGTGCCGGACGGGTGGTCCATCAGTCTCCGTCCCCGTCCAGCGCAGCCGCAGCGTCTCACCAGCGGCGTTCCGGTCCAGGCACCACGACACGGCGACACGGCCGGCAGGCACCGAGAGCGCACCGTACTTGACCGCATTCGTCGCCAGTTCATGGATCGCCATGGCCAATGGCTGGGCGGCACCGGGGGGGAGCGCCACGGACGGGCCATTCAGATCGGCCCCGGAACCCGGGCCGCAATCCGTGACGTCGGCAGCGGCGACCAGGAACGGTGCAAGCTCGCCACGGAGCAGTGCATGCAGGTCGGCGCCGTGCCAGCGGTCCTCGGCCAGTAGCGTCTGCGCCCGCGCCAGCGCCGCCACGCGCCCCTCCACCGCTCGAGCGTATACCGCCGCGTCGTCCTTCGGCGTCAGCCGCAGCACCGCCAGCACCACCGCCAGGGCGTTCTTCGCCCTGTGGTCCACTTCACGCGCCATCAGTGTCTGCCGCGCTTCAGCACGCACCCGCTCAGCCGCCGCCCAAACGCGCTCGGCAGCGCCTCGCGCGAACGCGACCTCCTCCTCCGTCCAGGCGCGGGGTGCTGCTTCGTGAACGAACAGGAGCGCAGTGACTCGCCCACCCTCAACGACCGGAACCTGCAACGAGGCACGCACCCCAACAGCGATGTACGCCGCAGCGTAGGCTGCCGTCCGAGGGTCGGCGACCACGTCGGCAACGAGCACCGCCTCGCCGCGCCGCATCGCATCGGCGAAGTTTGTCCAGAACTCGGCCAGGGGCCATTCGCCCACCACGCTCGCCACCTCGGGCGCGGTCCAATCACGCTCGATGCGCACCATCTCTTCAGTGTTGTCCACCCGCCCATAGCCGACCCGCGCTGCGCCGAGCGCTCGACCGATCACCTCGGCTGCCGTCTGTGCGATGCTGGCAGGATCTCGAAGGCTGTGCAGGCGGTCGCCCAGTTCGACCAGCGCAGCGAGGCGCGCCTCGGCCTGTATGCGATCGTGGATGTCCTCAATCGTGCCATACCACCGTACAACCTGTCCGGCGGCGTTCCGGCGGGGGAAGGCGCGCACTCGCCACCAGCGGTACATGCCATCAGCCATGCGCAGCCGTATAACTACGTCGTATGGATCGCCGGTCGCGACCGACTGCGTCCAGGCCGCGGCCATTACCGGCAGATCCTCGGGATGTGGCACCTGCTGCCAGCCCTCGCCGAGTGCCGCTTGGTGTGTCAGCCCGGTCGCCTCCAACCAGCGTTGGCTGAAGCCGATGATCCGGCCTTGCGGATCAGCCGTCCATGGGATCTGCGGTACGCGTCGTGACGACCCCACGGCATTGGGTGCTTGACGCTGGCGGGGAGTTTGCGGGTGCGGCGGGCGACTACGACGCGTGCTGGCGCCAGTAGGCGCGGATGGCGCGGACGGCCTCGGGGATGTGGTGGTATGCCTGGGCGGCATGCGCCAGCTTCTCGGGCTGGCCCTCAAGGAGGCGCTCGACAGTCTCGGTGGCGTCGCAGGTGATGATGGGCAGCATGAGCCCGACGAGGTCCTCGCGCTCGAGCATGGGTCGCCAGGCTGTCGGCCAGCGCTTGACGGCGAACATGAAGCCGGCGGCCCAGGGCTGTGCGATGACGGTGCCGTCGTCGGTGCGTAGGTAGAGCGGCTGCCAGCGTCGGCCACCATCGAGCGCCAGCATGCGGCGGACTGCCTCGTGGTGGTCGAGCACGGCCTGGACAGCGGCGAGGCCCATCGGTGTCGTTGGAAGGTTCGGGCCGAAGATCACCCGCAGCCAGGCCTCGGTCTCGATGCGCTCGGGGCCGGCGAGGAGGGCGGCGCAGAAGCCGTCGATGGAGGTCACGGTCCAGTTGCGGCGGGCGATGTCGGGCTGGTCCGCGAGCCAGGTGTCGAGATCGTCGAGCGAGAGGGCCGGGCTGCGGCTGCGGCGTCGGCTCATGCCGCGGCGGCGGGCTGGGCGTCGCGCCAGGTCCAGGGCAGCAGGGTGTGCAGCGCCTTGCTGCTGACCTCGCTGCGGACCATGCGCTCCAGCACGTCGGTGAGCCAGACCTGCGGGTTGACGCCGTTCAGAATGGCGGTGCGGACCAGGGTCGTGGCGATCGCCCAGGTGTCGCCCCCGCCCTCGCTGCCGGCGAAGAGCGCGGCGCGGCGCGTCTTGGCCACCGGCCGGATTTCCCGCTCGACCGTGTTCGTATCCATCTCCAGCCGGCCGTCCTCGAGGTAGCAGCAGAGCCCCTCCCAGTGCCGCAGACCATAGCGGATCGCGGTGGCCAGGGCCGAGCCCTGGCTGACCTTGTCCAGTTGCGCCTCCAGCCAGGGGCGCAGCGCCTGGACCAGCGGTGCGCTGCGGGCCTGACGCACCGCCCGTCGTGCCTCGGGTGCCTGGCCGCGGATCTCGCGCTCGATGTCATAGAGCGCCCCGATGCGCAGCAGGGCTTCGGCGGCGATCGGCGAGCCGTTGTGAGCGTGGATCTTGTGAAAGCGCCGGCGCAGGTGGCTCCAGCAGAAGGCGAGCGTGACCGCGCCGCCCCGGCGCTGGTTGGCGAGCCTGCGGAAACCGCGATAGCCGTCCACCTGTAGGGTGCCGCTGAACCCAGCAAGATGGGCCGCCGGTCTGGCCGCCTTGCGATCGCGGGCATAGATATAAGCCACGGCCGGCGGGCCATGTCCGAGCGAGGCACGGTCATCGGCCGCGTAGCACCAGAGCCGGCCCTCGCGCGTTCGGCCGAGGCCACGCTCCAGGGTGGGCAGTGGCGTGTCGTCAGCGAACACCCGGGCGTGCCCGACCACATGGTCGAGGATGAGATCACGCAGCGGGCGCAGCCACCAGCAGGCCTGACCGACCCAGTCGCACAGCGTGGCGCGGTCGAGCTGGATGCCCTGCCGGGCCAGGATCTGACATTGGCGATAGAGCGGGAGGCCGTCGCCGTACTTGGCCACCAGCACCTGAACCACCAGCGCCTCGGTAGGCAGGCCACCGGTGACGATGCGCGCTGGCGCCGGCTGCTGGTGTACCCCATCCTCGCAGCGCCGGCAGGCATAGCGAGGCCGGACAGTCACCACCACCCGGAGCTGGGCAGGCACGACGTCAAGCCGCTCGGCGCGGTCCTCGCCGATGCAACGCATCTCCTCGCGGCAGCACGGGCAGTGACGATCGGCAAGGTTCAGCACCTGCTCGATCCGCTCGAGGTGTGCCGGCAGGCGGCCACGGTTGCGACGCCGCTCGGAGCGCGGCTTATGGTCACGTGGCGGCTGATTGTCGTTGCTCGCCGGCGGTGGAGCGGATGGCGCCCCGCCGAGAGCCAAGGCTAGCTGCCCGGGATCGACCCGCTCGGCACTCTGGCCGAAGCGGTCCCGGCGCAGGTCGTGGATGATCTGCTCCAGCGCCGCGATGCGCGCCTCAGCTGCGGTGAGCGAGGCGCGCAGCTGCGCGACCTCCTCCGCTGCATCACCGCTGCTGTTGGCATGATCCTCGGGCACGCCGAAATTGTCGCCGACCTGCCCGCGTCGGACCAAGCAAAAGCAGCACGCTACGGCATCACGCTGCCGTAGGTCGCCACTCCCGCTGCACCGATCGCCATTCCAGGCCCTCCAACAGCAAGGAAGCCTGCGCAGGCGACAACGTGACGGATCCGGTCGACGTCATGGGCCAGGGGAAATGCCCATGCTCGAGCCGCCGCACCAGCAGGCTGAGCGCGACGCCGTCATGCCAGAGCGCCTTGAGCGACCGACCCCTGCGGCCGCGGAAGAGGTAGACCGCGCCATCGAATGGATTGGTACCGAGCGACTGCTGCACCAGCGTGGAAAGCCGGTCCATCCCAGCCCTCATATCCGTCACGCCGCAGGCCAGGTAGACCCGCGTACCGGGAGGTGGCCCGATCATGGCGCCCGCACCGCCGACAGCACGCGTCGCAACGCGGCCTCGTCGACGTCCCGCCCGACCCGAACCGTCGCGCCGCAGGGCAGGGCAACCTCGATCCGCCCCGCGCTGTGATCATCCGTCGCGGCTGACATCTCCGGCGGTGGCGCAAGTGGTTCCGCCTCGGCCATGGGCGAAGACGGCGCTACCGTCACCTCCGCGAAGGCGGGTACTGGCATGCCGCCCAGCTCGCCCCGCTGCATTTGCCGCCGCCAAGCGTAGATCAGCCCCGTGCCGATACCCCAGCGCCGGGCCACCTCGGTCACCAGCGCTCCAGGCTGCATAGCCTCCGCCACGATCAGCTGTTTCTGCTCGTCCGACCACATCCGGCGCCGTTCGCCGCGGGTCACCACCTCCACTACCTCGCTGCGAGTACCCATACGCGCACTCTTATGCGCACTCGTGGTCTCTACGTCCGCCTCCATGCTTGCCTCCGTCAGCCAGAGACCGACATCACGCCCTCAAGGCCGGGGCGTGTCGCCAGATGGGGTCGTCACGACGCGTACGATCTGCGGGTTCAGCGCGACCGTGTGCCGCAGGTCGTCCTCGGCCTCACCCAGTGCGGCCAAGGCCCGTCCGCGGTCTCCTTCCCGTTCGGCAAGGGCAGCCGCCATCCGGTCGAAGGCGGCCCCGAGGTCGCGCATGGAGCCCGCATGCCGACCGAGGTCGGACCGTGCTGCCAAATCGCCACCGCCGACGCGGTCGGCAGCCGCCATAAGCCGCGCAAGGGGCACCAGCACAAACCGGCGCGCCCCCAGGGTGCCAGCCCCGAGCGCCAGCACGGCACCGAAAGACAGGGCGAGGACGGTGCTCTCGGTGAGCTGGCGCAGGTCGGCCAGGGCACGGTCCTGATCAAGGCCTGCCGCAACCACGATCCCGCCGAGCGCCGGGTCGGGCGGTACCGCGCCGAACAGACGTGCCACGCCGTCGGGGCCGGCTGCCACGACCGCAATCGGCGCGGGCACCTGCAACGCAGCGCGCAACACCGCAGGCGCTGGGCGGCCCACCCAATCATTGAGGACGGGACGGCCGTCCTCAACGCCCGCCGCGACCGTCCCTGAGGGATCGAGCAACACGGCGAGCGCGCCGGAAGGCAACGCCGCGGCTGCGAGCTGCGCAGCAAGCCGGGTTTGGTCCAAACTGGCCAGGACGATGCCCCCGAGTTCCCCGGTCGGCCGCCGGAAGGGCAGCGCAAAATGGAGGCTGCGCCGGCCGGTAGCGACCCCGGTGACGAGGTCGCCCGCGGCGAAGCCGCCGGAGGTCATCGCACGCTGATGGTAGGCGCGGGCGGCGTTGCTGTATGCGCCCGGTGCAGCCCCACCGCTGTTGCACAGGATGGAGCCGTCCGCATCATTGACGGCCAGCAGGGCGTAGCTCGGGAATTGCCGTGCCACTGCTTGCAGATAGGTGGTGCATGCCTGGACATCGGCATTGCGGATCGCCGGTATTTCGGCAAGCGCTACCAGGAGCTGTCGCACGCCTTCGGCCGTGCGGACCAGGTCCGCCTGCAGGGCACGAGAGTACGCCACGGCCTCGGCCTGGAGTTCTGCGTCACGGCGGCGCCACTGCTGGAGGCCAGTCCAAGTCTGGACGGCAAGCGGAGGTAGCAGGGCAAGCGCGATCAGCAGTCTCAGGCGCGTAGCGAGTTTCACCTCGAACGTGCTCCGCCACTGACTTCCGACGGCATTTCCGCCCGGAGGCCACGTCCGAGGCGCGAGTTCCGTACCCTGCTCAACAGCGTCACCTCAGCATCGCCGCTTACCGCGCAACGCGGGCCTTCCCTGCGGCTGCCAGTGGGTCCACCTCATCCCTTCCCCGCTCCTGCTCCTCCAGGAGTCGAAGAGCAGCGCGAACCACCTCGCTCTGG
>NZ_JAUTWS010000560.1 GCF_030657435.1 Paracraurococcus lichenis
TCACATGGGGCGCCGTGCGGTCAACAGCCAAATCAGCAGCACATGGCATGATCTCCAGCTGCGGCGTCTAAACGGCGTCCAGGTTCGAGCCCGTGTACGTTTTGGTATTCCCTAGCCAAAACCAACTCACATCCGGTCGGCGCACGCAGCAGCCGCACCATTATCCCGCATACGGCGGATAGGGCTCAAGCGGGTGAAACCATTCTTCAATGTCGGCTTTTGAAGCCATATTACTGCTCGGTTCACCCACCTGGATCCGTCAGAACCTGATCCGGGTCCTGCCGAATTCGCTTGCAGCGGTCGTGACGTTTAGGCGGT
>NZ_JAUTWS010000561.1 GCF_030657435.1 Paracraurococcus lichenis
CTTACATGAGGGTTCGGCTGTCAACGGCGTTTCTACATGCGGAACTTCCAGTAGGGTCAAAGCGGGGTTCGGCAAAGCTGTTGGGCCCGGGGCGGTTCTACGTTGCAGCGACAGCTGCATCACCTTACATGCGGTCGGGCCAGTGGCGTGGTCCCAAACCATAATGCCTCATGCACGAGGCGTTGCCCCAGTAAAGCGCGACCCACCTGAAACGCGGCGGCTCTGCACCACCATAGAAGAAGACGGTCGCGCTTCCCGTGTCGCCGCGAGCGGTGGTGCCGCCTACGGCAATCCTGTTGGCCTATGCTTTGGTTAC
>NZ_JAUTWS010000562.1 GCF_030657435.1 Paracraurococcus lichenis
ACGGAGACGGTGCATCTCGATGAAGGTGACGATGCTGCGATACGAGTTGCCGCCGCTGACGATGGCCAGGATGGAGAACAGCAGGACGTACGCCAGTTGGTAGACCTTGCCCTCCGCCCGGCGGTGATCAGGCACCTCCTCCAGCAGACCCAGCAGCGGCGCGAACGCGGTCACGGCAACCTCCCCCTCGGTTGCCGCCCTATGAGGCAGAGGTTTGGCGGTGCGGGAATCCCGTCATCACCCCGCCGGCGCCGTTCGCATCCGACCTGTGGCAGCGAGGACTCACCCCCGCCACCGCACAGCGTTGAACAGCCCT
>NZ_JAUTWS010000563.1 GCF_030657435.1 Paracraurococcus lichenis
AAGACCAGCGGAACGGCCGCGAGCAGGTCGACCGCCGCGGGCGCGCGCGAGGTGCTGCGCCGCCCCGCGGCCACCGCCGCCCGCGCGGCGAGCCACCGCCGCTCCATCTCGATCAGCAGGTCGAGCGCCGCCCCCGCCTCGGCGGCGACCGCTCGCAGGAATGCCGGGATCCAGAGCGGCGGCTCCCAGGGCTGGTCGGGCCCGAGCGCGGCCGCCCCGGTGAGCGGCAGCGGGGCGCGGAGCACGCCCACCGCGCCCCAGCGCCGCACCAGCGCGGCGCGCAGTGGCGGGCGCGTCCCGCCGCGCTCGAGCCAGC
>NZ_JAUTWS010000564.1 GCF_030657435.1 Paracraurococcus lichenis
GAGGCGCTGTTCGCTTTCACCCGGCTGCCCTCCGGCCAATGGAAGTCGGCACGGACCACCAACGCGATCGAGCGTCTGCATGAGGAGTTCAAGCGCCGCATCAAGACCCAGACCGTGCTGCCTTCGGCGGAGACCGCGGCGATGCTGTTCTGGGCCTTGCTCGCCTCAGGCCAGATCAGCATGCGCAAGGTCGACGGCTGGCAGACCCTGAGTCAGCCGCCTGCCAAGAGCATGATTGACCTCGCTGCCTGAGGCGGTACCGTCATCGCGCCGGAGACGCTGAACGCGATTTCCTACAGCCTTTGCGACGGCACC
>NZ_JAUTWS010000565.1 GCF_030657435.1 Paracraurococcus lichenis
CTCGGCATCGAGAGCTCGCCCTCCTTCGTCCGCCAGCCCGAGGGCAACGGTGTCGCCGAACGCTTCATCCGTACCCTGAAGGAGAACTTCCTCTGGGTGCATACCTTCGACACCATCGAGGACCTGCGGCAGGGGCTGCAGGAGTTCGTCGCCCACTACAACGCCACCTGGCTTGTCGCCCGGCACGGCTACCGCACCCCGAACCAGGTCCGGGCCGAGCAACGCCGCCTTGCTCAATGCCCACCAGCCACCCTACCCTTGGCCGCCTGATTAGCGCAGCCGACTGTCTCAGCATCCGGGCGCACTACA
>NZ_JAUTWS010000566.1 GCF_030657435.1 Paracraurococcus lichenis
TGTAGTGCGCCCGGATGCTGAGACAGTCGGCTGCGCTAATCAGGCGGCCAAGGGTAGGGTGGCTGGTGGGCATTGAGCAAGGCTGCGTTGCTCGGCCCGGACCTGGTTCGGGGTGCGGTAGCCGTGCCGGGCGACAAGCCAGGTGGCGTTGTAGTGGGCGACGAACTCCTGCAGCCCCTGCCGCAGGTCCTCGATGGTGTCGAAGGTGTGCACCCAGAGGAAGTTCTCCTTCAGGGTACGGATGAAGCGTTCGGCGACACCGTTGCCCTCGGGCTGGCGGACGAAGGAGGGCGAGCTCTCGATGCCGAA
>NZ_JAUTWS010000567.1 GCF_030657435.1 Paracraurococcus lichenis
AGTAGACGAGTGTCGGGCCCGCGCTGTCGTCCTTCGGCGCGGCCAGGCTCTTGTAGGCGGTGTAGCCATCGCACTGTAGCAGGCCGCTGTAGCCCGCCAACAGGTCGCGGGCGTGTTCGGCACCGCGGCCCGGGGCGTAGTGGAACACCACGGCCGGTGGGTCGGTGCCGCCCCAGGGCCGGTCATCACGGGCGATCGCCCAGGCAAAGCCCTTTTTGGTCTTGCCCCGACCGGGGTCGAGCACCGGCATGGAGGTCTCGTCAGCAAACAGCCGTACCGAGGCGCAGAGGATCTCGCGCATGCGCGT
>NZ_JAUTWS010000568.1 GCF_030657435.1 Paracraurococcus lichenis
AGGCACAGTGGACCGAGGCGATCGCCAACCGCCCGCAGCAACGTCTTGGCCAGGGCAGTCTTCCCGACATGACCGACGCCGCGGCACAGGCCGGTCAGGATCGGAACCGCGCGCGGCCGGTCGCGGCAAGGCACGACGGCGCACAGCGTGACGAAGGCCTGGCACAGCAGGAAGCTCGGGCGGTTCGGCTTCCTCGCATGGTCGAACCGCACGGCAGCACCAGGCGCCTTGGCCGAGCCACGTGGCGCCAGCGTGTCGTCGATGATGGCGAAGCGCCGCGGCCCGCAGGTCTCACGGCGGACGATG
>NZ_JAUTWS010000569.1 GCF_030657435.1 Paracraurococcus lichenis
GAAACCGTCGCCAGAGCCGCGTGAGCGGCTTGGCGGCGGTAGTTCATAAGGCGGCCCTCGCCGGGGTCGTCTGTGTGGCGGTTGACCCGCGCAACACCTCGCGGACCTGCGCGGAATGCGGCTGCATCGACAAGCGCAACCGCCCGGACAGGGACCGCTTTCGTTGTATCGCTTGCGGCTACTCCGCCGCCGCCGATTTCGTAGCCGCGCGCAACATCGCTGCGCGCGGGGCCGCCGTCATGCAGCCAGACGCGGGGCCGGAAACGGTACCTGCAAGCTCCGTCCTTTAGGGCGGGGTTCATGACA
>NZ_JAUTWS010000057.1 GCF_030657435.1 Paracraurococcus lichenis
AACAACTGGGGAATTTTCGTCCAGCACTCCTGGGGAATTTTCGACCAGCATTGACACCAGAACTTGGGAACGCGTTGGGCCCAGCCAAACTGCCGCGTGCATCCCGACGATGAGGCGCGGGTGCGCGGGCTACTGCCGCAGGCGAGCCGAAGCGGTCGTGGAACCTGGGCGCGGAGCGGGGCATCGCCTAGGGTGCGACTACGCTCCCACCAGGAGACGCTGCAATGTTCGTCCGCTGCGCCTGTGAGCGCGACGCGGCGCAAGCATCCGAGGTCACCCGCCGGTCGATCGCCGAACTCTGCACAGCGGAATACCGGGGTAACCCGCTGGTCCTCGCCGGCTGGCTCGCCGACAAGACGCCGGCGGACTTCCGTCGCTGGATCGGCAGCGCCGACCGGGCCGTCTGTGTCGCAGTGTGGGAGGACGGGCAGATCGCCGCGGTGGGCATGGTCGCCTGGCGCGGCGAGATCCTGCTGAACTTCGCGGCGCCCGAGGCGCGGTTCCGCGGGGTGAGCAAGGCGCTGATGGCGCACATGGAGCGCCACCTGCGCGACCGCGGCGTGAAACAGGTCGTCCTCTTCAGCACGCACGTTGCGCGGCGGTTCTACGGCGCGCTCGGCTATGCCGAAGTCGCCCGGAGGGAGAGCCGGTTCGGCACACTCGACATCATCGAGATGGCGAAGCCGCTCGGGTAAGGACCGCTGCCCCGCCTACCCCGATCCTTGGCCGCCCCGGTCAGCGCCGTCGAACTCCGGTCGACCATGCCCTGCCAGCTCCGCCGCCAGAGGCATTCGCACCGCTGCTCTCGTCTCCCGTGGGGCCCGCCTTGCCTCAACGTGGCGGGCCGGCCGGCGCCCGGGCGAAGATCGGCGAGGCCGCGGCATCGTTGACGATGACCGCCGCATCCTCCGGCAGCAGGAAGCCTTCCTGGACCGCAGCAGCGGCGGCGGTGCGGATACGGTTCACGTAATCCGCATTGTCCCTGTAGCGCTCCGCGAGGCTCGCCGGCCCCGGCGAGCCGGGAGCCCGGCCTTGCGGGAAGGCCAGATAGGTCCCGACCAGCGAGCAGCTGAAGCTCGGCGGCTGGTTCTGCGCACCATGGACCCCGAGCGGCACGGCGATGTCCGGCAGGCGGATGCCACCGACGGCGTTGCCGTCGGCGTCGCGGCGGGGCACCTGCACCACGGCCTCCGGCAGGGCCTTCGGGGCCTGCAGCACGGTCGGATCCTCCGGTGCGGGCTCCAGCGGCATCAGCGTGGTCGGTGGTGGCGCGACATTGCCGGTCACCCAGCGGTCGAGGTGCAGCAGCGTCGCGCGGGCGACCGGTGCCCAGTCGAGACGCCCGGGCGGCAGGCTGCAGCCCTCCGCCCTGGGCACGGTCGCATGCGCCGCGCCGGCGACGTCGTACATCCGGACATTGGCGGGCAGCGGCAGGTCGGCGGTACCCCGGGCCCCGGTGCGGCCGAGCGAGGCGCGGATGGAATAGTAGTCCACCTGCGTGTTGATCAGCAGCATCTTCGGCGGCACTTCGCCGCGCGCCTCGGCCTTGGCGACGATCTCGCCGATGGTGAGCGGGCCGTCATGCACGCCGGGGAACTCGGGCTGGGCGAAGCTCGGCGCGCCATCAGCGCTGGAGCCCGGGCCGGTGCCGGAGCGAAGGATCGGCAGCAGGCCAGCGCCGGAGACGAAGACATGCATGCCGTCGAAGACCCGGCGGCCCTCGGCCTGGTTGAAGCCGTGCAGCAGGAAGGTCTTCAGGAAGCGGCCGTCCTGCGACTTGCCGCTGGCCAGCGCCCGGCTGATCCGCCCGGCCAGCGGGTTCGGCGTGCCTGTGGCGTCGGCTGCAGCATGCGCCAGGAAATCCCCGGCATCGCGGATAATGGCGAAGCCGACGCCCTCGACGAAGCGCCGCTTGCCCTCGGCATCGGTGAAGGCGGGCAGTTCGGCGCCCTGGCCGAGTTCCCAGTGCACCTCGGCGATGGCAAAGCCCTGGTCCTCGAGGAAGCCGGTCCCGGGCTCGAGATTGCCGGACTGCGAGGGCAGGCCGCGTGGGCTGTTGTACAGCGCGTTGGCATAGGGCTTGCCGCGGTTCGGCACATCGAGCAGCAGGGCGCCGTTGCCGCGGGCCGGATCGGTCGGGAGGAACAGGATAATGCGGGCGGCATACTCGACCATGCCGCGCGTGTTGCGGGTGGCCTTCTCGAGGTCGGGAATGGTGCCGGCATCGGGTGGCAGCTCGCCATGGATGCGGCCGTCCCAACGCTGGTAGTCGCCGGCGCGGAAGCTGCCATAGGGCTGCTTCGTGGTGATCTCGAGACGCGTCACCTTGGCCGCGGCAGGGCTGGCGAGGCCGGCAAGGAGGAGTGCGGCGGCGAGGCGGGCGAGGGGCGTCATGCGTGTCCTGCCGTTTCCTTGGGGGGCTTGTGCCGAGCCTATGCGTGACGCCTCGGCTTCGCCAGCAAGGCATGCGCTCGGTACGACGCCGACCGGTGCCAGCTGACCGCATCGGCGAGGTGGCGCACACCGCGGCATGACGCGGCGCCGTGGCGGCCATAGGCAGCACCCGCCATGGCAGCGGTCCACCCTGCCTGGACGATGCGAGCTCATCCCGACCACCTCTCCGGCCATGGCGCGCCCACGGCGACGCTGGTCTGCACCGCAGGTGGCCGCGTGCTGCAGAAGAGCTGTACGAAGGGCGTCACGCTGGCGATGGTGCCGGGCACGGGCCTCGGCGTCACCGTCAATCTCGCCGACGATGCCGACGCGTGCAGTTCGGGGGTGGGGACCGCCACGAGATTGGGTGCGAGCTGGATGGGGTAGTGCCGGGTCAGTGTTCCCGTCGAGGTAGAGGCGCGTGGCCTGGATTGTGAAGCTGGTGAGCGTCGGAGCCGCGGGCGGAGAACACAGCACTGAGGTCATGCAGATCGCCAGACCTGACGAGCTTACCGAGCTGGCCAGCCTGGGTCTCACCTTGGCCGAAGGCAGCGGCTCCTGGCTGGCGTGCAGCGGGAGATCGCCGCCGCGCAGGCCCGCGTTCATGTCCTGCGCCGTCCGCGAATGAGGCCGGGATGGAGAACCTGCGCCGCAGGCGGTCCCCGAGGACATTCGCGGCATGCTCGTCTCTGCCGGTTATGGCGGGGAGAGCGTCGTCTTCAGGCACCCTACCGACCAGACCTTCTACGACGCCATCTCTAACATCACCGTCGCAGCGCTCCTTTCTCGGCCCGTTGAGAAAGCCGTCGGTCAGTCGAGCGGGCCTGGCGCAATGTTGAAGGCGATGGCCGTGGTCTGATCGCCAGCGACGACGATCAGAATGATGACCAGGCCATCGTCCGGCGTGTCGATCGCAGTAAGCAAGGTCGAAACCCTGGCCTGGAAGCCTCGAGGAGTCCCCGCCCCCGTCAGCAGCCGCATGATCAGGCCGAGGTTGTAGCCGGCGACGTGGATCGGATAGCGCCTGTGCAGGTTCTCGCGCCCGCGCAGCCAGGCTCGGCGCATGCCACCGCGGTCTCGAAGCAGCGTGAAAGGAACTCGAGCGTCAATTCACGCCGCCAGGTTTGGCGCGAACGCTGACAAAGCCGCTCAGGCTGGCCGCGGAGAAACCGTCCAGGATAGGAAGCTTTATGCCGCCGGGCGGAACTACCGGCGGATCCGCGGCAGCATGGTCATTGGCAAGGGTGTCATTCGCAATAACAATGCAAACCTTCGGCATGCCATGGGCGCTCCATGGCCTCTAACGCATCGGTGCGCACAGGGTGTCAGCCGAACGGGTCGAGGATGACGCCATGACCATAGCCGGGGTATACGGGCGCCAACGGGACGGTGCCCACGGCAGTGCCGTCACTGACCCAGGCCCACCATCCCAAGGCCTCGGAGCCATCCTCGGGCCGCCCATGGACGTTGAACACCGCCCGCCCGTCGCCGAGGCCGGTGAGGTACAACGGATCGACATGGCCCACCAACTCGGTGCCGGTGGCGGTTCCGTCGCTGACCCAGAGTTCTTTGCCGTGCGCGCCATCGCCGGCCGCGAACAACGCCCGCCCGTTGCCGAGGCCGACGAGACCTCCGGGGCCGCTGTAGCCGTCGATGCGCGGATCGATGTCCTTCACCAGCCGGGTGCCCACGGTGGAGCCGTCGCTGACCCAGAGCTCGGGACCGTGCACCCCGTCATCCGCCACGAACAGTGCTCGCCCGCCGCCAAGCGCGACGAAGTCGTGCGGATTGCTCCAGGCCGGCCATCCAGGCGAGCCGCCCGGATTGATGTCGGCCACCAGCCGGGTACCCGCGGCAGTTCCGTCGCTCGCCCAGAGCTCCTTGCCTTGAGCGCCATCGTAGGCCACGAACAACGCTCGCCCATCGCCCAGCGCGACAAAGTCGTGCGGCCCACCGGCCCAGTCGGCGGAGCCCGGGTAGATGTCGGCGACCAGCCGGGTGCCCGCGGCAGTGCCATCGCTGACCCAGAGCTCGGGGCCGTGCGCGGCATCCTTGGCCGAGAACAGGGCCCGACCGTCGCCGAGGGCCACGAAGTTGCGGTCGTCTCTGTCGGTTCCGAACGTGTCGCTGCCGCTCCAGCCTGGATTGATGTCCTTGACCAGTGCCGTGCCCACGGCGGTGCCATCGGTGACCCAGAGCTCTCGGCCGAGGGTGGTGTCCTCGGCGGCGAACAGCACGCGCCCGTCGCCGAGGCTGACAAAGGCGAGAAGCGGCGGCACGCCGGCGACCGAAGCGAAGGATCTGATCAGCTCGGTGCCCGTCGTCGTGCCGTCGGTCACCCAGAGGCTCAATCCCACCTCGCCCTGGTCATGCTGGACGCCGAACACGGCATGCCCGTTGCCAAGATCGGTGATGTTGTGGGGAGGATCGGCGGTTGGTCCGCTGCTCCAGGAGCCCGCCCGAGGCTGAAAGCCCGCGCTGGTGTCCCTCACCAGCCGGGTGCCGTCGGCGGTACCGTCCGTGATCCAGAGGGCGGAGCCATTGCCTTCTCTGGTGCCGAACAGAGCCCGCCCGGCACCGAGGCTGGCGAGGTTGGTGTCTTCGTACTGCCCATAGGTGCTGGGGTGCCACACCATCCAGGTTCCCGCGGCGGTGCCGTCGCTGACCCATAGTTCCTGCCGGCCGTTGAACATGAAGCGCGGCGCGGTCGGATCCCGAAGCTCGACCGTGCGATCGCTGAACCGCAGCCGCTCGACGTCGGTCAGCGCGTCGGTGCCTTCGTCGCCGTCCGCCGGGTTCAGGTCACGCACCGCCGCTCGGCCGTCCTCGAGGCGAAGGACTTCGTAGTCGGCGGCGCGGCCGGCATAGAGGGCGGTATCGCTGCCGCCGCTGCCGGTCAGCTGATCGTTGCCCGCGTCACCTTCGAGGAGGTCGCCACCGCCGGGCGCCCCGCCCGCTCCATCGCCGAACAAGGCATCATCACCGGCCCCACCGGTGATGGTGTCACTGAGATGGCTCCCATACAGGGTGTCATTGCCATCGCCGCCGTTGAGGGCACCACTCGCTTCCTCGGCAGCCAGGAGAAGGTCGTCTCCGGCACCGCCGTCGAGCTGATCCGACGCGTACATGTCTGGGCTGCTCGCGCCGCCCGACAGCGTGTCCGCCCCGGGCCCGCCGGCGAGCACATCGCTGCGCTGGCCACCGGCGATCCAGTCATCGCCGTCTCCACCCGCGACAGTGGTCCGGATCTCGCCGCCGACCGAGAACACGTCGGCGCCGCCACCGAGATCGACCCAGGCGCTGCTGGACCATCCCGCGTAGCCGCGGGTCAGGCTTGCCGCGACCGCCGAGCCGAAGGTGGGGTCGGTCGCCGCCGCGGCGTCGACGTCAAGCGGCGAGAGGTGGACCGTATCGTTGCCCTCTCCGGAGGCGACGCGGAACTCCCTCGACCATGGCGTTGCCCAGTCATCGTCATTCTGGACGAACTGGATGTTGACCAGGTCATCACCGGCGCCCGTCACGACGTTCCCGCGTTTGGCGCCCAGAAGCTCGACATCCGAGCGTGCGTCGGAGGTGCGGCCGACGATGGCGTCCACATGCACGAAGCCGCTGAACGTCAGGCTTGCCGCGTCATCGCCCGTTGCGACGGCATTCTTGACGCTGTTCCAGGGTCCGACGACGTCGAGGACCGTGTGCGCGACGGGATCACTGTCCGTGGTGGCGATGACGTGCCCGCCGAAGAGCGTGTCGCTGCCATCGCTGCCGGGGGTGTACACCGGCGAGGCGATGGCATTCGGTCGTGGCGGGGCATCGAGGCCGGAGGAGTCCGGCAGCAGGTCCGGATCGGTGCCTGGCAGGTATTTCTGCAATTCATAGCTGGCGCTGCCAAAGGCAATCTGGACGGACATGGTTGTCTGCTGCCGCTCTCGGGGCCGCTGCACGTGAATGCGGCGGCCGTGGTCGATGCCGGTTCGCTAGCATGCAATCGCAGCCGAAAGTTAACCGCGGCGCCTTGACCGGGCATCAGCCTGCCGGCGCGCCGCGGGGCACGGGAGCAAGCCGGCCCGCAACGACGCCCACCGGGACAACCAACCTCCCGCCTGCACCACGTCCGGTCTGCGTCGATGGCAGGGGTGCCATCGACGAGCGTCCCGAGCTGCCACGGGCAGAGGCGAGAACTGCGCCCTCGCAGCCTCATGGCGAGCACGGCAGGGTGGATTGTGAGCCAAGCCACATGGGCCGGGTGCCCACCTCGCTACACGGTTGCCATGCGATTCATAATCGGTCTTCTCATTGCGGTCTCATTCGTCTCGGCGCTGCCCGCCTGGGCACAGGCGCAGACCGGCAGCGTTTCACTGCTCGTGCTGTCCTGCGAGCGTGGCAACATGTCGGCGTGCAATGCCGTGTTGCCCCTCATCGGGAATGCGTGCCAGCGGGGTCAGCAGCAAGCCTGCAGCCTCCACAAAGCAATCCGCGTCCGCAGGCAGAGCGGCCATGCGGCCGAAGCGGTCAGCGATCGGACGCTGCACCAGCGCTGCTTCAGCGGCGATGCTGCCGCCTGCAAGCGCCTGCAGGACGGACCGCAGCGGGACGGCAAGGCGGAACAGCTTCTCGACATCCCCGGGCTGGGCCACTGAGGTATTGGGACCAGGTGGCGTGCCGTGGCCTGAGCGCTCGATTGAGGCTCAAACCAATCCGAGATCCGGTCCGGACACGGTCGATTCGGATCACCTGGACTGGGTTGGGATGCCAGGCGTGGTTCGAAACCGGGTCACACGCGGAGCTAGGTTGGCGCTGCCGGAACGGGTGATGGCATCCTCGGATTTTCACCGGTGGGGCGAGCATGGACCGAGGTGTCGGCGCGGCAGTCAGGCCGCTGCCCGAAAGCGGCCGCAAGGTCCTCGCCATCCAGGCCCTGGCCGGGACCGACACGGTCAGCGACCTGGCCGCCCAGCACGAGGTAAGCCGCAAGTTCGTCTATCAGCAGGCGCACAAGGCCAGCGCGGCGCTGGATGACGCCTTCTCGCCCGCCGTGCGGGACGACGACGTGCTGTTCGAGCTGGCGGTGACCAAAACTTGGCTGCGTCAGGTCATCGTCGCACTGCCGCTGATCTGCCGCAGTTCGTGCCGCGGCGTCGTCGAGTTCCTGCGCGACCTCCTGGGTCTGCCCGTCAGCCTGGGCCAGGTCCACGATGTGCTCCAGGCCGCCACGCGGCAGGCGAGCGTGGTCAATGATGAGCCAGACCTGTCGGGCATCCGGGTGGGCCTGCACGATGAGATCTTCCAGGGCGCCACGCCGGTGCTGGCCGGCGTCGATGCCAGGTCGACGTACTGCTACCTGCTTGTGGCGGAGCAGCACCGTGATGCCGACACCTGGGGCGTGCACCTGCTCGATGCTGCGGAGCGGGGGCTGCGACCCGACTACACCATCGCTGATGCCGGGCGGGGCTTGCGCGCCGGGCAGCAGGCGGCCTGGGGCGACACGCCGTGCCACGGCGACGTGTTCCACATCCAGCGCCAGTGCGAGGGCCTGGCCAACACGCTATCGCGCCTCGCCACGGGCGCCACAACCCGGCGCAAGGTGCTGCAGGCCGGGACCAGCCGCGCCGGAGAGCGGGATCCAGAAGGCAAGCTTGACGTCCAGCTCGAGCAGGCCCGTCACGCAGAAGCTCAGGCATCATGCCTCGCCCGCGACGTCCGAACACTCGTGCAGTGGCTGCGCCACGACATCCTGGCCCTGGCCGGCCCTGACCTGGCGACCCGGCGAGAGCTGTTCGACTTCACCGTCGCCGAGCTGATGGCCCGCGAGCCCGAGGACCCGCGACGCATCCGCCCGGTGCGTGTCGCCCTGCAGAACCAGCGCGACAACCTGCTTGCCTTCGCCGGCGTGCTCGACGTCGAATTGGCCGCCATCGCACGCGCTCACGCCGTCCCCGAGCCCCTCGTGCGCGAGGCGTGCATGCTGCATCGTGTGCCCACCACCTCTACCGCATACTGGCAGGGGTGGAGCGAGTTACGCGCACAGATGCGGGGCAAGTTCCACATCCTGTTCAACGCCGTGCACCGGGCCATGGCCAGCACTCTGCGCAGCAGCTCCCTTGTGGAGAACCTCAACTCGCGACTGCGCACCTACTTCACCTTGCGTCGTCATCTCGGCGGCTCATACCTGGACCTGCTGCGGTTCCTCCTGAACCACCGCCGCTTCCTGCGCAGCCGGCATGCCGAGCGCCAAGGCAAAAGCCCGCGGGAGCTGATGACCGGCCAGGGCCATCCGCACTGGCTCACCCTGCTCGGCCTGGGACCGCTTCAGCCCCGGCGAGCTTGACGCGAGGTAGGCTGGTCGCCTCCCGCACTGGGCACATCAGACGTCGACATCCGGCCCTCACAGGCCGGCGCTCTTTGTGCGCCCGTGTGACCCAAAACTGACCGATTCTGAACCACGCCTGGCCGAACAGTGTTGCGACCTCATGCTGACGATAGTCCTTCATCCGACACGGGGTGCCGCAGGTCCGGCACTCCGGGCGGAGCGCGGCATGAAGACGGGCCTGCGCGGCGACGATTTCCTGCTGCACGCCGGCCAGGAGCTGCTTGCTCTCGGCCAGGGTCAGCCCCAGGCTGGCCAGGTCGGCGAGGGTGTCGGGCCTGGGGATATGCAGGACGTCGGTGCTGTGCTCCGTCCCGTCGGCCTCGACACCCACCAGTCTCACGATCCAGGCCACGTCGACACCACCTCCGTGGGGAAAACGAGCCAGAGCATACCCGCTCTCGGTGGCAGACCCCCAATTCTGCGGCAGTCCCGGTATAGATGCGGGTAGGGCTACGTGCGTCAACACTACGGATGAGATCGACAAGACTTTCCTGCGTTTGATCGGGTATCCTCCCCTGGCACGGGTGACCGCGCGGCGAAGAGCGGGGCTCGGAGGTGCAAGCCCCGCCGCGCAGCCTTACCGTCGCGCCTCCTTTGCGGCGCCCGTGCGCCCTGATGCCGGCCGCGCTGGCTGCCAATTCTTGACCGCGTGCTCGTAGGCACGCTCGGCCTGTTGGGCGACCTCGATTTCGCGGTCGCGGAGTTCCTTGACGTGGTAGTCACGGCTCGGCCCGGGCTTGTTGCCCTTGCGCATGGGCTGTCCGGCCTGCAGCTCCATCGACCTGACCTTGTGGGCCACCAGCGCCGGCCGCTTCCAGAGATACTCGGTCTCCTTGGTCAGCAGGTGCCAGCAGATCACGGCCAGCTTGCGGGCGACCGCCACAGCGGCGACCTGATGCCCTCGCTTGGCACGGATCCGCAGGAAGAAGGCGCGCAACGGACCAGGCGCCTTGCTCGCTGCCCAGGCTGCCTCCACCAGCATGGCCCGTGCATGCGCACGGCCGTGCTTGCTGATGCGGCCATGCTGCGCGAGACCAAGACCGGACTGGCGGACGCGCGGGTTCAGCCCGAAGTAGCTGACCAGCTTCTCCGGTTCGGAGAAGCGCTTGACGTCGCCGATGGCGGCGACGAGACCGGCTGCGACGGTCAGATTGATGCCGGTGATGGTCAGCAGGCGCTTCGCCGCCGGATCGTCGATCACCGCCTCGGCGACCTCCCGATCCAGCGTGGCCAGATCCTCGCCGAGGCGATCGATCTCCCGCAGGTGCCGGGCGATGGCAGCCTTCTCGTCCTCGGGCAGATCCTGCCGCTCCAGCCAGGCACGGCCCAGCTTGCCGAACAGGTCGGCATGCGGGCACGGCGGGATCAGGTGCGCATGCAGGATGGCATGCACCTCGTTCTTGACCCGCGTCCTGTGCCGGACGACCTGGTTGCGCCGAGCTACCAGCCGCCGCCGGCGTTCGGTCTCCGCGTCCGGCAGCCAGACCTCCGGCAGGAAGTCGGCCGCCTGCAGCTGCGCCAGCACGCCGGCGTCGATCTTGTCGGTCTTGATCCGGGCGTGCGCGATCGCCTTCACCTGCAGCGGATTGGCCATGATCACCCGCGCCACGTACGGGCCGAGCAGCCGCACCACCGCCATGGCGTTGCCGGTCGCCTCGACCACGACCTCGTCGGTCTTGGCCAGCGTTCGTCCAAAGCCCTCCAACCCTGATCGGGTCATGTCCACCCGCCCGAGGGAGCGCAATCGCCCCTCTTCCCAGGCTACCACCTCCGCGAAGGTGCGGTGGACGTCCATGCCGATGACACGTCGCATCCTGCTCCTCCTTCAACACGGTCGACGGGAGCGGTGGGCAACACGACAACTACGGATCCGCGCTCTCGGCGCAACCGGGCAGGTCGCGGGGGCGGCCAGCTACTAACGCGAGCTCTCAGCTCATCATGTACATCGGCCTGCCCACTCTGCGTGCTCCCGGTGCCCCTCGTCCCGGATGGTCGCACCATACGCCGGGACACCAAGGCCGTCCCAGCCGGACGAAGCAGGCACCGCGGTCTACATACCGGTTACCAAGGCGCTTGCCATAGTTATGTAGGTCCGGAACTGCCTGCATATCGCTCGATGAGCTCGCGCGCTAGCGCAGCCTCCGTTACCAGGATTGTGCCGCCAATTCGGAGGGCGCAGACCTCGCCATCTTCGGCGCGGACCCGTTGCACCGCTTCGCCATACCGCTCAAACCCACCTGCACGGACGACGCGTGCCGTGTCAGGGCCTGTCACCTCCAGCTCGGAGGCGTCGAGGAAGGGCGTGAGCACAGCCGGGTTGGCCATGAGCACCCGTGCATCGCCTGCCGGCACCAAATCGATCGCTCCCCAGAGGCTCCACCATTGCCCCGACCAGTCTGCCGCCTCCGCCCCCGGCACGCCGTCGCAGAGGGTCTTGAGGATGTGCACAATCCCATCCACCCAAAGCCAGGCGAAGCCGTCGACCGCATTGGTGAGCACGGAAACGGCCAAGTCCTGCTCCGGCATTACCACCGTACGGCTGAGGGATCCCTGGAAACTTCCGGGGTGGCCGAAGAACTCCCATTCGCCCGGTGGCCCCGCAACGACGCCGTACCCGTAGTATCGCTCAACCGACGCGTTCTCGTCACGCCAGCGACGGTGAACCAACTCGCGCCGGCTGGAGACCGAGAGAATGCTGGTGGTGGCACCAGGGGCGAGCTGACCGAAGAAGCGCGCCATGTCGGAGGCGGTGGCTACGAAGCCAGTAGCAGGCGCGAGGGCGCCAGTGGGGTTGTCGCCGGGGATCACAAGCCGTCGCCCAAGGGGTAGCTCCGCACTGTGCCCGCGCGCCAACGGGACTCCCTCCGGCACGTAGCTGATATCCGCCGAGGTTTCTTCCAGGCCGGCCGCGGCCACGACCTCACGGCCGATCCATGCTGTGTAGGGCTCTCCTGTAGCTGCTTCGATTACCAAGCCAAGCAGGCCATAGCCGTGGTTCGAGTACTTAAACCGCAATCCGGCCTCCAACGGAGGCGGGAGCGCCAAGTCGGCAAGAAGCCCAGCTGCGTCCGCGAAGGGGCGCCGATCAGTGAAAGCTGCGCCACCGTCCACGCCATCCCGGGGCAGCCCGGCCGCATGCGCAAGGAGCTGACCAAGGGTCGTGCTGGCTACGGCCGAGTGAAGATTGCTGACGAACTGCCCAGCGGGATCGTCGAGCCGCAGCGCGCCCCGCTCGCGCAGAAGCAGGATGCCGGCGGCAGTGAAGGCTTTGGAGTGGGAGGCAACGCGGAAGCGATGGCGCGGCGTCAACGACTCACCGGTTGCCACGTCCGCAACCCCGAACGCTGCTTCCAGCAGGACGCGCCCGCCTTGAACGACCGACACAGCGCAGCCAGGCTGCCGCCGCAACCTAGTTTGGAATTCTGTCCAGCGCTGGATGTAGGCAATCGCCCTGTTGAGCCTAGTGTCCATGCCAGCGTAGTGGCTCACCTTGCTCATGCCGCTCTGCTCCATCTATGCGTGATCTTGCGGTCGCTCTTGGCCAGCGATCTGACTGACGCGCCAACACCTCGGTTCATGCCGCTTTCTCGGTGACGTCCCGCAGCGGTCATCATCTCTCTCGGTACCAGCAACCCGGCTTCGTGTGTGACCCAGTATCGAACTACTCCACGCCCGCTCCCAGGTCTGCATAGTGTCGGCGAACACTTCCGTGCGTGGTGCGGCGACTTGCCTGCGCACATGAATCACTCGGGATCGTCCCCGCGCAGGATAGAGAGCGCCTCGACTAGCCGGGCCAGCTCTACCTGGCCCGACGTCCCGGTCTTACGAAAGATGCGGGCAGCATGGGTACGGGTGGTCGCCTGCGCGATGCCGAGCGTGGCACCCACTGACGGTAGCCCGCCACCACGCGCCAGGAGTACAGCGACTTTCGTCTCGGCGGCGGTCAACCCGTGCAGCGCGCGCAAACGTTGCTCCGGGAATCGGGCCGTGCCACTTGCCGCGGCCGCTTCGGGATCATGGATTACGATGACCACCCAGGCGGCCGTCCGCGGCAACAGGGCACGGTCCATATCAGAAGCCGCCGCGGCCCGCTCCGACAGCGGGGACACCAAGACGCGCAGCGCGGCGCGGCCGGACGCTGGACGCTCCAGTGCAAGCGCTCCGCTCTCGCCGGGATCTGACGCGGCCACTGCCACGAGACGTCGTAACCCGGCCGTGGCCGCCGGTGTGGCCCCACGCAGGGCACCGCTATGGCCCAGAGCCATGCCATCCCCCGCATGCAGCAGCGCCTCACCCGTGCGGTTAGCCCATGCAAGCCGGCCGGCTGCGTCCACGACGATCACCCCGGCCGCGATCCGGTCGAGCGCGAGCGCAGTTGCCGTCGTCGCAGCCGGCGCAGGGGCCAAGCGGCGCCGCATCTCGACCGCCCGCGCGAGGTGCGGCGTTGCCCAGGTGAGCGTTGCCCTGTCAGACGCGTCGAAGTCCGCAGTGCCTCGCCTTCGCGTGGCGATGACCATCGGCGCGGCGCCCATAACCGCTCCGGGAGGGAGCAGCACCATCAGGCTGTGATCGTGCCCATGTGGCCGCGCCCAATCGTTGAAGAATTCGCTCCGTTCGAACGCATGGCGCTCGACTAGGTCGTGGTCGGCGTGCACACCGCCAGGTCTGGTTCGCACGAGCGCCGGAACAATGGGGTCAATCCACCTGAAGTGTTCGAGGTAGGCGCGCAGGGTCTCGGGGTCGGTGTCGGTCGCGGCACCGCCGATCGCAATGGCTGTATCGGCGTCGCGCACCACGATCCCCGACATTGTCGACCCGAGCGCGTCAGCCAGCCCGCGAAAGGCGGCGGGCCAGGCAGCGGGGTCCAGAGCCGCGTCGTAAAAGGTCTGGAGCAGCGTGTCCGATGCACGGACGGAGACCATCACATCCTCCTGCCTCCGCCCGAGGCGCTATCGTTCACGAATTGGATCCCGTGGCTCCGTGCAGATGCAAGGGCTTTGTCGCGCTAGGCACACTCGGTGGATTGCGTGGTGCGGTCCGCCGGGGCGGTTCTCGGCCATGCTGATTGTTCCGCATAATGGCGCCGGACGTAGTCCGATCGGCTGACGGCCGACGACCGTGGCGACAGGCATCGTTAGCCTTGGGTCACAGAGCGACGCGGGCATCGAATGCCCTGCTGGGCCCCACCGCAAGCGCCGGCTGCGCCGTTGGAAGAATCCGGATGACCATTTGCTATGAAGACTGGATTGCCTTTCATGCCGAGCGCCGGCCCAACGCCACGGCGTCCATCGACTTGGCGACCGGCCGCCTCACCTATTGCGAACTCGAACGCCGGGCTGCCGCATTTGCGGGACATTTTGGGCGCGCCGGCGGCGCGGCACTGGGCGCGCGCATAGCGGTGCTGGCGCAGAACACGACCAAGATCCTGGACGTCCAGATTGCACGCTTCCGCCTGGGCGAGCCTTTCGTTTCGTTCGGCTGGCGGTTAGTGTTGCCCGAGCTGGCCACGATCGTCGCCGACTGCTCACACGTGGTGATGGCCCACGACGCTGGGTTCGCTGAACAGGCTGAGCCACTAGTGAGGCGTCGCGGCATCACACACCAGCTCGTCCGGGGCGAAGCGGGCCGCCCCTACGAGCGGGCCACCCCCGAGGAACGCTCTCTGGGTTCCCTGCGCCGTGCCACGCATCAGGACGCCTGCACCAGCCTGTACACTGCGGACACGACCGGCGTGCCGAAGGGTCCTACCATCCGCGGTTCGAAGGCCAAACATCGAATCCTGAGCTGTCGCCGGATGCCGAACGGCCGCCATTGGCTGTTCCCGATTGGAGGTCCCGCATCACGCCCCCTCACGCGCACCGGTGTCCTGTGCCGTAGCCCTGCGCCGCTGTGTGATGCCGGATGCCACGGCTCACGGTCCACCATCGCCACGAGGAGAACAATGCGTGGAGGCTCTCAATCGCCGGGTTGCCCTGGCCACCGGGCTAGCAGCTTCGGCCGCCTTCTTGCCGTGGCGCCGGACGTCGGCCCAAACGTCCGGAGATGCCTCGGCGGAACAGAGGTTACGGGACCATGGTATCCAGTTGCCGCAAGTGGCTCCCGTTGCAGGCGTGAACAACGTCCCAATAGTGCGCACAGGAAACCTCATCTTCCTATCCGGTCTAGGACCTGCCAAGCCCGGAGGCGGTCTGTTCACTGGCAAGGTGGGGCGGGATGTGACGGTGGAAGAGGCGTACCAGCATGCGAGGTTGACAGGGCTGGCGCTCCTCGCCGTGCTGCGGACAGGCTTGGGAAGCTTAGACAAGGTCACACGTGCGGTGAAGGTACTGGGGATGGTGAATGCGGTACCCGAGTTCGCCGACCATCCGAAGGTCATCAATGGCTGCTCGGATCTATTCATCGAGGTCTTCGGCGATCGGGGACGTCACGCGCGCTCGGCCGTGGGTATGGCGTCGCTCCCGTTCGGCATCACCGTCGAGATCGACGCCATCTTCGAAGTTTCTTAAAACGCCTATCCAAGCTCCTCAATCTCCAGTGTGGTTGGGAACTGACAAGGCCGACTTCAGCGACCTGCTTTCCATGGAACCTCTCGAGAAGAACCTAACAACACCGCAGCCCGCCAGCTTGCGGGTCGCCCGCGCATTTAAGAAAGCAGGGCACAAGTTGCTGGTCGCCGGCACGTTACGCGAGAACTGAGGAGCAGGTCGGATGGCAGATGCGGCAGACGCCTCCGGAACGGGTAATGAAACATCGCCTACCAGATCTGAGCAGGCTTCGTCCGGGAAGTTGCGCAAGGTGATGTGAGAGATCTTTGGGTGGCATTGGCGAGCGTAGCCAAGACGCGGTCAGGCAAATCTGGAAGGTTGAGGATGGCGACGTCACGCATCATTCTTGCGGCAATCAGCTTGGCTCTCGCGTGCACAGGTATTACCCGGGCACAAACATTGCCAAGTACGCCTGGGACGGCGCTCCTCGAGCGCGGACGCTACCTTGTAGAGATCGCCGCCTATTGCGCGGCGTGCCACGGCACGCGCGGGCTGGACGGGCGCATCGTCGTAGGAATGGAACTCGCTGGTGGCCGCGTGATGTCCGAGCGAGGCTTTCGTGCGGTCGCACCGAACATCACTCCTGACCCGGAGACTGGTGTTGGGCGCTGGACGGATTCCGAGCTCGCCACCGCCATCCGGGAGGGACGCAGGCCGGACAACTCGCGCATCGGGCCGCCCATGCCCGTCGAGCTCTACCGCGGCTTGTCGAACACCGACGTGTCGGCCATGGTGGCCTATCTCCGCAGCGTGCCAGCGATCCGACACGCGGTGGTCGAGCGGTCCACCTACCCCTTTACTCTCGCCCCATCTGGCCCACCAGCGGCAAGAGTGCCTGATCCGCCTAGCAACAATGCCGTGGCACGCGGCGCTTATCTCGCTGGGCCCGTAGCGCATTGCATGGACTGCCACACGCCGCCATTGCAGAACGAGGGCCGCGACTGGTCACGTATCGGCGCTGGAGGGGTACCTTTCGAGGGGCCCTGGGGGATGGTGGTTGGGGCGAACATCACTTCTGATCTGGAGCAAGGCATAGGTCGATGGTCAGATGAGCAAATCCTGCGCGCCATAACACAAGGTATCTCAGCTGATGGGCGGCGGCTTGCCCCGCCAATGAGCGGCCGCGCGCCTATCTGGGCAAGGCTGACCGAAAGCGACAAGCAGGATCTCGTAGCTTATCTCCGGTCATTGTCGCCGCAGCCATCGAGAACGCGGTGACGGTTCAACTCTTTCCACTCGCTCCACGGCGGCCGGTTCCGCATGTGTAGGCAGGATTGGACATGGCAGGATTTCGGCAACATGGCTGGACTGAGGCAAGCGGCTCTCGTCTCTAATGATGTTGTTCGACGCCAATTAGGAGAGGCTTGCTGCGATCGCTGCCAAGCGGTCGCCAAGGCAGACATGATCAAAGCCCTGCCTTTCGCGATGCTCGAAGGTTCCTCTAGGCATGCCGGCGATTCTGATGTTGCGACGTCGCTGGCAGCCAGCTCCATACATTTGGATAAAGTGGCGGCCCCATGAACCCTGCGACGCTGACGCTCCTAATCGATCGGGTGGTGGACGAAGCAGATGTTCCTGGCAGTGCTGAGGCGCGCTCGGAGATCCTCGATGGCGCGGCCCGCTTTGCCGAACGACGTCTCATGCCACTGGCGACAGTCCTTGACCGCAAAGGCTGCCGTCTTGAGGATGGGCGAGTTCATACCGCTCCCGGCCATGCCGAGGCGTGGAGGGCCTATGCCTTGGCAGGTTGGACGGGCCTCACTGTACCCGAGGCTGCTGGCGGCCAAGCACTATCCCTGACCACGGCAACCGCAGTCCAGATGCTCATGGATGCCGCAAATCCAGCCTTCGGCATCCTCGCCCTTAACGTCCGCTGTGCCGCTCGACTGTTGGCTATCCATGGCGACGTGGCGACGAGAGCGCTGTGGCTGCCGCGACTAGTCGACGGATCCTGGAGTGCGACGATCTGCATTTCCGAGCCACAGGCGGGTTCGGATGTTGGGCGGATCCATACCCGAGCGGCCAAACAGATTGACGGATCCTGGCGTGTTTTCGGTGAGAAGTGCTGGATTTCATATGGCGATCACGACCTGACCGACCGCATCGGCCATCTTGTCCTGGCCCGTCCGGACGGGGAAAAGGTCACCGGCGGTACTCGGGCACTAACGCTCTTCCTTGTGTCGGATACGCTCGAGGGCGGAGTACGAAACGGCGTCGCCGCGACCCGGCTGGAGGACAAGCTGGGCGTGCGCGGCGCCCCGACCTGCTCGATAGTCTTCGATGGCGCGGTGGCCACGCAGGTCGGGCCGTTGGGCCGTGGACTACCGACATTATTCGCGATGATTGCGGCCATGCGCCTGGGCGTCGCGGCCCAGGGTGCAGCCGTGGCAGGGCGTGCTGCCGAAATTGCTGAGGCTTACGCGCGAGAGCGTCGCCAGGGCGGTGATCCCGGCACGCCGCCAGTGCCCATCATCATACACGCCGAGGTTCGACGGCTGCTACTTGCCATGCAAACGAGGGCGGAGGTGGCCCGGCTGATTGCCCTCCAAACCGCCGCGTGGCTCGACGCTGCCGACGCTGGAGATAAATCTGCCGCAGCGCGGACTGCGCTGCTCCTTCCGCTTGCCAAGTCACTCGGGGCTGAGGCCGCATTTGTCAACGCCGACGATGCCATCCAGGTGCTGGGCGGGGTGGGCTTGGTGCGAGAGGGGAAGGTGGAGCAATTGCTCCGGGATTGCCGTGCACTGTCGATCGTTGAGGGTACAACTGCGATCCAGGGAATCGACTTGCTGTTCCGTCGTGTGTTGTCCGCGGATGGCATAGCTTCGCTACAAGACCTCCTCGACAATCTTGAGCCTCATCCAGCATTGGTAGAAGCGGTCCTGGACGTAGCGTCCTACCTGGCTGGAGCCTCACGCCGGGCGCGGGAAGCTGCGGCAGTTCCATTTCTCAAGCTGCTCGGCCTCGCCTGCGCCGACGGGTTGCTGCAGCGAGCCGCGCGTCGTGCGGGCCCTATAGCTGGCCGCTACGCGGCGCTAGCAGCCTTCCATGGGGCAGAGGCCGAAGCGCGCGCCGCACTGCTCGTTGCGCGCTGCACCCGTGCCGACCTCGATAATGCCTTTGCAGCGTTGTTCCCTGACTACCCCGCCGACATCGTTCTGGATCTGGCGGAAGGCAGCAGCCCTCAGCGCTGAAATCGGAGAGCACCCACATGGAACCGCAGCTTGGCACCGCTGAGCCACCGGCGTTCTTCGTGCCCACCATGCAAGCAGAACCTCTCCCGAGCGGTGCATGCATCGCTCGTTCGAGTGAGCCACTCGGGGAATATATACCGCACATTTTGAGCCACTTGTTCAGATGGGCAGACCAGGCTCCTGATCGTCCTTTCCTGCAGGAACGCGCAGGAGGGACCTGGCGGGGTGTCACCTATGCTGAAACTGCTAGCTGTGTTCGACGGATCGGCGGGGCCTTACTCGCCAAGGGTCTGGGGCCTGAACGACCGGTTGTTGTGCTGTCGGGCAACTCGGTTGACCATGGACTGCTGGCCCTTGCAGCACAGCTTGTCGGTGTGCCGCTTGCGCCGGTGTCGCCCGCTTACAGCTTGGCGAGCGCGGACCTTGGTACGCTGCGCCACGTGTTACGCCTGTTGCAACCTGGCTTGATCTATGTCGGCACAGCCCAGCCATTCGTGCGTGCTCTTGCTTTGGACGAAGCCGCGGTTGAGATTATTGCTTCCGACCCGACAGGACTGGCTCGAGCGCGGCCCTTCTCAGATCTGATGAAGCAGGGGCCCGAGGCTGCATGCAATGTCGTTGTTGACCCAGACGCGGCTGCAAAGATCCTCTTCACCTCGGGCTCGACCGGCACACCGAAGGGTGTGATCACCACGCATCGAATGATGGCAGCCAACCAGCAGCAACTCCTCCAGATCTGGCCATTTCTCGAACGCGAGCCGCCAGTGCTGCTCGATTGGCTACCCTGGCACCATGTCTTCGGCGGGTGTGCAAACTTCAACGTCGCCCTGCGCTATGGTGGAACGCTTTGGATCGACGACGGCCGGCCAATGCCAGGTGCCGACCTGGAGAGGACGCTGCGGAACATGCGCGAGGTTTCGCCAACCATGTCGTTCAACGTCCCCCGAGGCTGGGCTCTGCTGTTGCCATATCTCGAGGCTGATGCGGCATTGCGGCATGTCTTCTTTAAGCGGCTGCGCCTGATGTTCAACGGCGGAGCTGCGCTACCCGAAACGCACCGGCGGCGACTCGAGGCCTTGGCAGACGCGTATGCGCCTCGAGATGTGCCGGTCGTCTCTGGTTGGGGTCTTACCGAGACCGCTCCTGGCATTACGATCGGCCCAACACGTGGTACTCCGCCAGGTGCGATAGGCACGCTGCTCGCTGGGATCGTCCTGAAGCTGCAGCCCGCCGACGACAAGTTCGAAGCGCGGGTGAAGGGCCCGAACGTCACGCCGGGATATTGGCGCGACGGAGGCAACAATGCACCTACGTCCTTTGACGACGAGGGCTACCTCCTGACCGGCGACGCTGTCCGCTGGATTGATGCGGCGGAGCCCTCCGCCGGCTTTGTCTTTGACGGACGGCTTGCCGAGGATTTCAAGCTGAGCACAGGTTCACGCGTCTACGCCGGTGAAATTCGTCTTCGTGCACTCGAGGTGCTTGCCCCACTCGCGCGAGACGTGGTGGTGACCGGTCAGGACCGTGACGAAATAGGACTACTTGTTTTCCTACGCGATGATCGACGTAATGAGGATCTGACGGGCGAGCTGCGGGTGGGATTGGAAAAGCTGAACGCAGCAGCAAAGGGCGCTACCTCGCGCAAGATCGGGCGAGCCCTGCTGCTTTCGGAACCGCCCTCGCTCGACGCCGGAGAGATGACGGACAAAGGCTCGCTGAATGTCCGTGCCATTCTGATGCGCCGAGCTACTTCCGTTGAACGACTCTACGACGACACTTGCGCTGAGGTCGTCAGGACGTGAGATATTTTTCGGCTGAGGTTAAAAGTTTTCCATGGTCAAAGCCTTATGCCTGGGGTGCTAGCGGGGAAAATTCACGGCGTTCCCAGCGGCTTCATTCCGGCGGCCGGGTAGGTTGCGGCCCGGTTGTGCGGCCACGGCTGCGCGACGCCGGTTTTGATGCCGGGCGTCGGGATGCGGATCGCGGGTCTGGCGGGTTGCGAGGCTTGGTCTCTGGCGGGGCACGATGCCCCGCCGTTCAGCAGATGAGCCGCGGCAGGCGGTCCAGCACGAGGCGGATGATGGCCTGGTCCGGGCAGGCCGAGAGGAGGTGTAGCGCGATGCGGGTCTTCAGCTCGACGATCCGCACGGCGAGCTTCATCAGCCTCAGGCGCAGCGTGTCGAACTGCGCGACGCGCCAGGCCGAGCGCTTCGGCATCAGGCTGCGCATGGACCAGAGCAGCCAGTAGGCTCCGGTGTGCAGCATCAGGCGGAACTGGTTGGCGGTGGCCCGGCAGCACGAGGTGCGATCGGCGGCCAGATGTTGCTTCCAGGCTTTGATGTGGTTCTCCGCCTGGCCGCGCTGGCAATAGAGGTCCTCGTAGAGTGTGCGCGGACTGCCGCCCGTCAGGCTGGTGACGACAAACCGCGTGTCGGTGCCGAGCGGTCCGGCCTCGACGCGGGCGACGATCCGCTCGACCCGCGACCAGCTGCGGGCGCCGTCGTGGAACGCCTTGTAGCGGCGCAGCTTGCCGTCGCCCGGGTGTGCCGCCTGCCGGACCGCAGTGCTCTGCTCCAGCGCCAGGACGTGCTGGCGCAACGTGCTGCTGGTGGCGACGCCGAGGATGAAGTCGAGGCGGGCCTGGCGGCAGAAGTCGAGCACCTCCGGCGTGCAGAAATGGCTGTCGCCGCGGAGCAGGATCTCAACGCGCGGCCAGTGGCTGCGGATCTCGCGGACCAGGCGACGCAGGAAAGCACGCGCCTCGGCACCGGTCGGACGCTTGGCCGGGCGCAGCATGGCGGTGACCGGTCGTCCCTCGCCGTCGAACACCAGCAGCGGCTGGAAGCCGTAGCCGTCGTGGTAGGCGTTGAACAGGCGGAGTTGTTGCTCGCCATGGACCGGGTCGAAGGTGTCGTCGATGTCGAGCACGATCCGCTTCGGCACCTGCCGGAAGCTCGCGCAGTAGAGTGCGACCATCGCCCGCCCCATGCGCAGCAGGGCACGCGTGTCCGGCAGGTTCTCCAGCCGCGAGATGGTCGGCTGCGAGCACAGCGCCGTCGCCCCGGGCAGCCGATCGAGCGCCAGCTTGAAGGCCGGGTCATGCCGCAGCGCCGTCGCGTCGTTGCCGTCCTCGTAGCCGGCGGCGATCATGAACAGCCGGAAGCGGATGATGTCGGCCAGCCGGTGCGTGACCTGCGCGGGCGCCCGCGGATCGTCGAGGCAGGCGGCGAGCCGGTCGGCGATGCCGAGGCGGCGCTCGATTTCGCGCAGCGCCAGCACGCCGCCATCGGAGGACAACCGCCCGCCGTCGAAGCGGGCCACCAGCGACTTGCCGCCGACCGGTGACAGACCGGGCAGCGGCAGGGCATTCTCAACCTTGGCGGGCATGGTCTCCGGCGAGCGAAGGATTCTGGGGTCGCAGCCGAATCCTACGTAGCTTCAACGGCTTGCACCATGCCCGTCAGCCCGCGTGAATGATCCGGGCTAGCGGTGCTCGAATGCACCCGGCGCTAACGGAACAATGCGGGGCTTTGAGAAGTACGCGAAGCGTACTGCGATCCTGGCCGAACGCACATCCCTAGCCTCCAGTGCGTGGGGCATAACAAAGGAGGCGGCAATGCCGCGTTTGGCTCTCTACACGTTCGCCGTAGGAAAGGGCGTCTGGGGCTCGGACATGCTGAGCGGCTTCGCCGCCGCGCTCCCCTCTGTTTTCGCCGAGGCGGGGCGCTCGGACGGCTTCATTGCCACGGCCCAATCAGCAAAGCCAGACCCTGCACGCCCCGCTTTTGGACAGGTCTATGGGCGATGGTGTCTTTTCGCCGTTCTACGGTTCTACGATGGAGGGATCGTGCCGGGCGAGGTCACCCAGGCCAGCACCCTCTCGCTCTGGCGCGACATCGAGGCGGCGCGCCGCTTTGCCTATAGCGGCCTACATAAGGCGGCGCTCGCCAAGCGTGGGGAGTGGTTCCGCAGGCCGGAGTGGCCTGCCTACGTCCTGTGGTGGGTGGACGATGACGAAACGCCGACTTGGGAAAATGCTTGTCGAAGGTTGGAGAGGCTGAACGACCTGGGACCGACCTCCGCGGCGTTCAGGAGCCGGCGCGGGCATTGACATTGAACCCGCATAGAGAACCGTCAGTGTCAAGCAGGTCGCCAACACCTTGAGGCGGGAGGATCTTCGCAAGGCAGCCTCGCAGCACGACCTGCGCTCTGCTCTGGGCTGTACCCGGGGCAAATTCCAGGGCACGCAGGTGCAGCAACGGCTGAACCGGCCCGGAAAACCGCTGCTTTTCAGGAAGTTCTACCGTTGCAGCAGCGCCCGCATCACGGCGGCGCCCGTGAATTTGCCCCAGGTGCCTCCGGGCTATCCTTAGTAGCGCTTTACGAATACACTGCTAACTGCCGCTGGCCAACTCGCTTTAGTTCTCGACTTAGCTGCATCGCGTGAAGCATCGTGCATCTGTAGGCAGTGATCTGCGCGCGGCATCGACCAAAACACGGGGAGACATCCATGTCATCGATTGTCGAAGTAGCTCAAAACTTCTTCAAAGCGTGCGATACTGGCAAGGGCTGGGAGGTGTGCAGCGCCTACTGCACGCCCGCTGCCACGTTCACGGCGCAGGCGGAACCGCTTGCGAACCTGCGCACTCTGCAGGAGTACACTAACTGGATGAACTGGCTGATGAAGGTGCTGCCCGACGGCCACTACGTCGTGAAGTCCTTTGCAGTCGATGAGGGACGGCAGAATGTGTCGGTCTTCGGCGTGTTCTCAGGCACACACACGGGTAAGGATGAGCCATGCCCACCCACCGGAAAGACGACCCACACCGACTATGTCTATGTCATTGAGTTTGCCGGAGATAAAATCCGTCACATGACCAAGATCTGGAATGCCGGTTGGGCTATGAAGGAACTTGGCTGGGGCTAACGCTGGTAGTGCAGCCAGAGCCACGCACGCCCGATCATGCTCTTGCGCAGCAGCGGGTTGCCGGCCTTCGAGATCCCCTGCTCCTGGTGCCGGTCGCCGCTGGCGTAGGGGCTGGGCGCGAGCCCTGCTTAGACGGCGATCGCTACCGAAGTTGGTTTTGTGCCCTCAGCATTGGGGATTAACCTGCGCGCGCTTCCCCCTCGCTTTCGACCGCGGCCTCGGCGCGGAGACGGGCGCACCGCAGGTGTGGACCCAAACCATCGCGTCCAGCCAGCCCTTCAATCGCGCGCATGATCCCACAAGCGGTGCTACAACGCGGGTAGCGCACAAGCGCGATCAGGCCGGCATCCGGAGCCGCGCCCACTGCGGATCACGTGGCAATACCCTCGTTATCAAAGCGCTGGTTGATCGCCTTCGTGAGCCCTGCCATGATCACGTACATCCGGGGCTGTTTGCGTACCGCTGGATCACCTCGCGCTATGTTTAAGGGGGGATGAGTCCGACGGGAAGAGAGGCGTGCAGCATGCAACAGTCACCCACAGTCAAACTTCTCGAGGCGATCCTGGCCGCCTTCAACACCCGCGACGTGGACCGCGTGATGGCGTTCTTCGCTGAAGACTGCGCATTGGAGATGCCGCGCGGGCCGGATCCGTGGGGCAGCCGTTACGAGGGCTTCGGCTCCGTGCGCGAAGCCCTTCGCGGCCGTTTTGACGGCATTCCAGACATAACCTACGGCGATGATACCCACTACATCGCTGGGGAGACCGGGATGTCGAAGTGGACGCTCCGGGGCACGGTCGCGGCGACGGGTGAGCGGATCGAGGTGCGCGGCTGCGACTTCTTCGAGTTTCGTGACGGCAAGGTCGTCAAAAAGGACTCGTACTGGAAGATCGTGGAGCCCCGCCGGAGATGATGTCACAGAGCTGCGGTGTGGCAGTGATGCTCAGCCCTGGCGCGCCGCCTTCCGCCTGGCCTTCTTCAGGCCAGCGAGGGCCGCTTCATTCAGTAACGGGCTGGCCTTGAACTTCACCGTCGCACCCGCCTTGACCTTGACCTGCTAGCCGGTGCGCGGGTTCAACGCGGTGTGCGCCTTGGTTTCGCGTACAACAAACCCGCCGAACTCTGGGAGGGTAAAGCGGCCGGTGCTGATGATCTCATCTCGGATCGCGCCGATGATGTCGGCGGCAAGCACGCCGGCCCGGCTGGCCGGCATGCCGGTGGATTCAACGATGACATCGGTTAGTAAGCGCTTGGACAAGGGGCAACTCTTTCACGCGCCGACGCACCATGCGGCGGCGCCGCTGATTGCCTGGACCTGCAGCCCGGCGTCAAGGAATTGCGGTCGCGGGCCGTGCTCGCCTCACGCCTCCGATGGGTTCTGCATGCCCGGCCAATTGACACCATGACTGCTACGCGGCGTGATCGGTCTCGATTGGGTAGAGCCCGAGCTCGCGCCGCAGGTGGCCGTAACGCATTGGGTCCATCGCGCGACGGTCCTGCAGCAACACCCGCAGCGCCGCGACGCCGGCCGGGGTGAAGAAAGCGCGTGTGCCCAGGATGCTCACCGGCTCGGGCGAGAGCGCGACGAGGCCACGCTCGATCAGGCCAGCCACCACCTTCGGGATCTTGGCCGTGCCCGCCTGCGGGCCGGTGCGCCAGCGGCGGAGAAAGATGCCCTCGGCGAGCGACGGAAAGCTGCCGAAGCGCTGGCCGAACTCACGCCGGATGAGCTCGCGCTCGGCGGGGCTGAAGGTGTTGGCTTCGGAATGAGTCATGCACCCAGACAAGGCCATCGCCCGCCCTCGCCGCAAGGGCTCTCGCACGCGCCGGTCAGATGTTCCGACCGGGCCCCGGCGTGGTCAGTGTTTGTCCGGGCGGAGGCGGACGGCCCGCGCCAGGTGCGGGAAGCCTGCCCCGCATAGGTCACCGTCGTGCCCAGTACCTCCGAGACGGAGGCAGTCGTCGGCGAAGGCGTCGAGCACACGGGCAGGCCAGCGTCCGGCCCGAAGCGGGCGACCAGCCTGGCAAGGCTGTAGCGGCCAACCCTGTCGCAGGTTCGGCAGTCGTCCAGGACCGCGGCGCCGGGGTAGTCGCGCAGGAGCCGGGCGCCGCTGCCCCGGCCACACTCCGGCAGTGGCGCCGGCGCTCACCGTGGCTGCCGGTACGGCGGCAGCGCCTCGTGCTCCAGCCAGTAGGCGATCAAGGGCGTGATCGTGCCCGCGACACCGAAGGTGCCCCCGCCGGACAACGGATGGCCATCCATGTTGAAGTTGCAAACATGGTCGCCCGGCGGGCACTGGACGGTGGCGCCGCGATAGCTGTAGCTCGACCCTCCCGAGGCACCAGCCGCGACGGTTTGGATGCGGAGTGGTAGTGAGGCCGGGTCGTTGGTGGTCCGCACGGCGCCGCTCCAGCTGACTCGCCGCAAGAACGAATGGTCCTTGTTGCAGGATGCGAACCGCGCCGCCACGGGCTGGTGCTCTGTTGTGGCACGGCGGTTGGGCAGGTCGGCGCCGGCTGGACCTGAAGCAACGAGCAGGCTCTGAACCGAAGCGTCGCCATGCTGAAAGACACAGGCCGGTATGGGGTGGTTTTCATTGGCCTGCGCGCGATTGAGAATACAGTATCGCAGCTCATAAAAGAAGCATTAATACACTCCGAGAGCGGCACAAATTACAAATTGACGGCGTATCATAGCTTAATGTACCCTGTTCAGTACTATATGGTACTATGCTTGTGCTTCGCAAGAAGAGGCGAAGCGGGCCGAGCAGGAGCTTCCACCTTCCCACCCGGCCCTGACCACCACCCCGCTTATCAGGAGCAGGACCGTGGCTCGTTTCTCCATAGACCAGTCCAGCCGCGACCGTCTCGCCGCCATGCCGGGCGTGACGATCATTGAGCACCCCTCGCCGCACCACCCGGGCGATATCGCGCTCGTCACGGCCGGGCTCCGCTGCTGCGAGGTCTTCGCCGACGGCGCCACGTTCCGGGCGGCGTACCACCTGCGCTACGGCGAGTGGCTGCCGCTGGCCGAGGGCGTGAGGGAGGACGCGGCCTTCGCCGCCGTGCTCGCCTTCCTTAGCCTGGTCGCCACCGTACCGCAGCACTACGCGCCGGCGCACGACGCGACCGAGCGGAGGGCCGCGGCTGAGGTGCTGGCGGCCTTCTCGGGCGTCAGCGTCACCTTCAGCCGCGCAGCAGCAGCGTAGGGGAGGGCAGGGCCATGGGCACCACTCCCAGCCTGCCGCCCGTGACGCTGTCGAGCAACTTCCTGCGCTCGGCAGCCAGCAGGGTGGACCTCACCACCGGGACCGGGCGCGCCAGCGCCCGGCTCCTCGTCGCCATCGAACTCGGCCGTACCATGGAAGCCGAGCACCTGATCCGGGTCTGCCGGGCGCATGGCGTCCGCCACGTCTGCGCCGGCCATCAGGCTGCGCATGCGCTGGCCGCGCTCGCCATCCCCGTTCTGCCCGAGGTGGAGGGTCGGCACTGATGACCGCACCCATGCTCAGCCGCGGTGTGCTGCACACGCCGAGCACCGTCACAGAGCTGATGCGCCTCGCCGAGGTGCTGGCGCAATCCAGCCTCATCCCGCGCGATTACCGAGGGAAGGCTGCCGACATACTCGGCGCCCTGCTCTGGGGTCACGAGGTCGGCCTCGGTCCGCGGCAAGCTTTGCAGGGCATCGCCGTCGTGAACGGCCGCCCTGCTATCTGGGGCGACGCGGCACTCGCCCTTGTCCGCGCCCATCCCGCCTGCGCCAGCATACGCGAAGGCGTGGAAGGCGAGGGCGACGACTGCCACGGCTGGTGCGAGGTCGTGCGCCGGGGTCACCCGCCGGTGCGGCGGACGTTCTCGGTCGCCGATGCCAAGCGCGCCCGGCTGTGGGGCAAGACCGGGCCGAACGGGCCGACGCCCTGGGTAACGTATCCCCAACGAATGCTGATGTTGCGCGCCCGTGGCTTTGCTATTCGCGACGCCTTCCCGGACGCGCTGTGCGGCGTGATTCCGGTCGAGGAGGCGGCCGACATAGCGACGGAGCCGAGGGATGTGCCGAATCTGGCGGCAGCGCCGGCTGCCGCTGAGCCTGCCGTGGCCAACCCGGTGCCGCCCGCCTCGGCAGTGGCCGACGCCGCCGGCGATGCGGCGCCGGGGAACGACAACGCCGCCGTGATTAGCTGGCGCGCTATGGCGTGGCCGATCTGCAGCCGCGACGGCACCTGCCGCGACATGGGCGATCCCGACCTGTGGGAGGCCGAGTTCGCCCACCGCATCCGCACCGTCGAGCGGCACCCGAAGCTCTCCGCCGCGGCCAAGGTTGAGACGATCCACGCCGTGCTGGCCGCCAACCGCGAGGTGCCGGACTGGCTGCGCGACGAGCGTGACCAGGGCGCGGCCGTGGAGGCGATCGAGGGCTTGTTCGTCGAGGCGCTGGGGGCCGACGCCGTGACGGGCTGACGCAAGGCGACATGGGGGTGGGCAGGAAAGGAGGCCTGCCCGCGCCGCTCCAGCCGCAAGTCGGCCTGCGCTGCAACACGGCCGCAGAACAGCCGGAAAGGTAAAAGCCGGATATCGCCGACGATGGACCGAGGAGGCCGCGCGCGGCGCAAAACTCAAGAGCTTTGCAGCACAGGGGGTAGCACCTTATGTGTCCAGTCAGCCGCGCTCTCGAATGCTTTGGCGAGCTGGAGTACCCCGAGATCGTCACGCCAGCTGCCGATAATCTGGAGGCCCATTGGCAGGCCTCGCGGGTCGAAGCCAGCCGGCATGGCAATCGTCGGCAAGCCGCACAACGTTGGCAGAGCCACCACCTCCATCCAGCGGTGGTAAGAGTCCATTTGCGTGCCGTTGATCTCTTTGGGCCAAAGTGTCTCGGCATCAAAGGGGAACACTTGCGCGGTCGGAAGTACAAGGTAGTCGAAGCGCTCGAGCAATCCGCGGACGGATTGGTACAGCTCAGAGCGGGCAACCGATGCGGCAAACACCTCGTTGCCGGACAGCCCCATCCCCGTCTCGACCTCCCAAATTGCTTCCGGCTTCAAGTGGGCGCGCTTCGCCAGATCGGTGTAGAGCGGCTGCAGCGTGCCCGCGGTCATCCAACTGCGCAGCGTGACGAAGCTGTCCCAGATCCGCTCGCGTGGGAAGTCCAGCTTGACGTCCTCGACGATACAGCCGAGCGTCCCGAAAGTGCCGAGTGCGCTTCGACACAGGTCCAGCACGCCGGGCTCAAAGGGAAGCTGCTCGGCGAGGCCACCCAGCCAGCCAACGCGCAGGCCGCAAACGTCCCGCTCCAGAGATTGGGCAAAGATTCGAGGGTTTTCCTCGAGCGAGAGCGGATTGCGCGCATCCGGGCCGGCCATGACGGCGAGCAGCATGGCGGTATCAGCGACGCTGCGGCCCATCGGACCCTCAGTGCCGAACTGCTGGACGAAGACCTCGGGTGTTGGCCCGTACGGCACGCGGCCCCTTGAGGGGCGGAGGCCAACCACATTGTTCCAACCTGCCGGGTTCCTCACGCTACCCGCGGCATCGCTTCCGTCCGCCACTGGGACCATCCGCAGCGCCAGCGCTACCGCGGCGCCACCACTGCTGCCGCCCGCTGTCCGCGAGGGATCGTAAGCGTTGGTCGTCGTCCCAAAGACGGGATTGTAGGTTTGCGACCCGAGTGCCCACTCTGGAGTGTTCGTCTTGCCGATGATGATAGCGCCTGCGGCGCGCATCCGCTCGACAATGATGGCATCCGTTTGCGGGACATGATCTTCAAACAGCGGCGATCCGAAGGTGGTACGCAACCCTGCCGTGGCGGCAAAATCTTTCACCGCGTGGGGGAAACCGTGCATCCAACCCATGGGCTCCCCGCGGGCAAGACGGTCATCGCGCTCCCGCGCCTCCGCCACCAGGGCCTCGCGTGACCGAAGCGACACGATGGCGTTGGCGGTCAGGTTCATGCGTCCGATGTGGTCAAGATGAGCCTCCATCACCTCGCGGCAGGAGACACGCTTCGCATGGATCGCGTGTGAGAGTTCTACCGCGTCCAGCATCACCAAGTCAGACATACCGCTCGCTGGTGGCAGGTCGCTGGCTTCCCTGAGCCCACCCCGACCTTCCACTGCGGCCGCAGTTAGGCCCAGCTCTGGCTTGCCTGTTGACATGTGCTTTGTCCTCCCGCTGGCCGATCGTTAGCCCGAGGCCGAACACTAATCGCTCCTTTTAAAGAGCAGTCGTAGCATTCTGTCCCCGATTTCGTTCGTGCTCCTGTAGCGCCCGAGGCATGCCCGTCGGAGGCGGACGTCGGACCCCACAGTTCCGGATTGAGTTTCGTGTAATGGAATCGAGAGTTTCGCACCACCAGCGGTTTGCCCGCCGGTCAGCGGCCTACGTAGTGCAGAAATCCAGTACGAATGTCCGGTCAGGATCGCCTGCCGCGGTAGCGCGCCTGCCGGAGGCGACAGCCATACGGGCGGCACCCATTCGTCATCAGCCTAGGCTGGTGCGCGACTGGTCTGCCCTGGCATGCTCGCGTGATGGCAGAGGCGTTGGTCATCGGTGTGGAAGACCCGTTGCAGGCAGCGGTCGCGGCCCTGCTGGCCCATTCGAACGTAGTCGCGGCCCGGCTCTACCCGTGCGGACGCCGCCGCCCGACCACGCCTGAGGCCGTGACAGCGCCCGACACCCGCCTCCTTGTCGCGCGTCGGGATGGCGTAGCGGTCGGCCTGGGCGTCGTGATTGTACGTGGCAACGGCACGGCCGAGCTTCGGCGCATGATCGTGGACTAGCGAGTGTGGAGACAGGGCATCGCCACCACCTTGCTCCGCGCGGGAGAGGCCGAGGCGAGACGCGCCGGCGCCGGCGCGCTCATGCTGGAGGTCGGCATCTGCAACACGGAGGCGCAGGCCCTGTACAGGCGCGCTGGTTACGAGGCAGGAGAGCCATTCCCGCCGCATCGGGCATCGTCCGACAGCCTCTTCCTGCAGCGACGCATTTGATAGCTCCATGCAGGCGGGAAGCAGAGATCGCGGTTCGGGTCCTCGCGGAAGGGAGATTGTCCACAGCGTTTTGAATTCGGCAGTTCCGGTTCCGCGCTTCAGCATAGCCAAGCGGCCAACGGTCCGGCACGACCAGGGTCGGCAGCACGATGCCGAGCGACACCGCGCGCCGGCCCTCGTTCTCAGACAGCGGCTCCAGTGCGGAGGCTGGCGCGCCGCAGGCGCAGGCTCGGAGGACAGCATCCAACCAGCCGCCGGCCCGCGCCTCGCTCACGCGCATGACACCGCAGGCGGCGCTACAGTGCGGGCAGCGGGTAAACGCTGTCAGGCCGGCAGTCCGAGCCGGGCCGCTGCAACCCGGAGGCGGTGGAAGGTCTGTTCTGCCGGCATTGAAACCACCAGCCTCAACGTGTGTCGGCCCTGGTCCGCATCGTGCTCACTTCGCCGCCTGGACGACGTCCACCGTGGCATAGCTCACGTTGTAGACCTCCATGCCGACCCCGTGGGCAGCGCCGCTGTTCCACCAGGTCTGCATGCCGACGCCCGGCGCCAGCCATTCGCCGCCATGCGCGCCATCGGCCGGCACGTTCTCGGTGATCGCATCGCCGTACTGCTTGCCATCCACGTAGAAGCGGATCTGTCCCGGCAGCCACAACATCGCATAGGTGTGCACATCCAGGACGTTGACGCCCTCGTAGCGCACCGAGCGGAACTGGTTGTCGCCACTGCCGCCTTTCCAGTGAACCGTGCCGTAGGGTGTGCCGTCCTCGAGCACCTCCATGACGTCGAGCTCGGGCCCCGGCCACACATCGGTGCCGGGCCAAGCCTGCGCGTAGGGGCCCGGCTTGGCCGCGCCCGTCACCTTGAGCGTGAAGCTGTAGAAGCCGTAGCCCCAGCCGCCACCTGGCGCCTGCGAGCCGTACCCCTCTGGCCGGGTCATCGCGCCGCTGTCCTGGTTGTCGGACGTGCTGGACAGCGTGATGACGCCCGGCCCCGGGCACCGCACGCCCGGCCCCCAGACGTTGGACAGCAACCCCGTGCACTTGCCCGAGGTGAAGTCCTCCATCCATTGCACCGTGAATCCTGGCAGGCTCGGCGCCGTTTGGCCGGCCGCCGCCTGCGCCACAACCTGCCCCGCAGCCGCAGTGGTGTCGTGGCCCTGCGCCGCAGCTGCCGCCAGCAGCGGGTTGCCGGCCGTCACCGCCGCCGCTTGGCCCGGAGTGAGTTCGGCGCCGCGGCCGCCGTTCAGATACTGCCGCACCGCCGCCAGTTGCTCGTCGGTCATGCCGCCGCTGGCCGGCGTATCGCCCGATAGCACCGCCTGCGGCGCCCCACCGGTCTGCGGCCCGGCCCCGGTGCTGGCCATCGTGGTGCTACCGCCCACCGTGCCCACGGTAGTGCGCCCGCTGGCCGTGTAGGCTGCCACCCCGGTGAAACTGACGCTGCTGGCACTGCTGCTGTTGTAGAGCGCCAGCGTGCCGCCACTGACCGTCTGGCCGTTGTAGGTCATCCCCTCGACGAAGACGTTCCGGTCCTGCTTGCCGGTGGCCATGACCTTGTTCGGGTCGGACCAGTCGGCGTTCGCGTCGAAGGCGTCCTCGAACACCACCTGCACGTCCGGCTGCCCGGCACCCCAGTTGCCGCGCAGCGTGACCGTATCCGCGCCTTGCCCGCGCAGGGCACTGACGGCGAAGGTCCCGGCCGGCTGGCCGTCCACCAGCACCGTCGCTACGGCGTCGCCCTGGTACCGCTGCTGGCTCACCTGCAGCGTCAGCGCGTCCGGGCCGGATCCGATGACCGTGCTCTGTCCCGCCGCGGCACCGCCCGCCGCGGAGAAGGTCGCGGTCTGCTTGATTGTGCCGGACAGCAACCCGAGCGCGATTTCCGCCGCCGTTAGCGGCCGGCCGTTGGTGGTGGTGGTCTGCGCCAGCGCCGGGCCCATGGAAGCGACCGCCAGCAGGGCGCCCGCGAGCGTCATCCGCATCCGCATCATCGCCTCCCTCAGCCCGTCCGCTCGGCGGATCGCATCAGCACGAACAGCACCAGCACCCCGGCCAGCACCGACCAGCCGCTCAGACCCCCTGTGCGCGTCTCGCCCAGGATGCCCAGCACCATCAGCAGCGCCAGAACCCGCATCGCCACCTCCCTTGCCTAGCGCATGAGCGCGGCCACCACGGCCCCGCCCACCACCGCACCCGCCACCCAGGCCAAGCCCATGGCCCACGCGGCTCGCCACACCGCAGCGGTGTCCGCCGCCCGTACCAGCCGCCGCGTCTCATCCCGCAGCGCCAGGCCGTAGTCCTGCGCCCCCTGCCGGTGCACCGCTTCCAGCCGCGCCAGGCCCTCGCGCACGAAGGCCATGAAGTCGGCTTTCCAGGTCTCGCGCTCCTCGGCCGTCATCGGCTCCCGCGCACCCGCCACCAGCGCGCGGATCTCGCGCACCTGCGCCGGCGCCAGCCGGGCCGCCGCGGCATGGCAGGCCAGCACCAGCCGCACGCTGTCCCGCTGCACGCCCGGGTGGGCCAGCGCCTCCCGCAGCAGCGTCTCCACCTCGGCGGCAATCGCCTCCACCGTCTCGGGCTCGGCCATTGCCCTGGGCTCCGCTGGGCCAGCGGACGCCGGCACCGGGGTCACCACCGCAGCGGCCGCCGGGGACTCTGGCGACCTCGGCCGTGCCCGCATCGCCTCCCGCAGCCGCAGGACCGTGTCGCGCAGATCGGGGCGGCCGGCCGCGGTGGCGATCACGGCCGTACCCAACTGCCGATCGGCGCCCACTCCGGGGCCACATCCTCCATCCACAGGCCGAGTTCGGTAGCTGCATCGCCATCCACCGGCGCCACGCCCTGGCGCCACTCGGGCACCCGGCCGTGCCGCGCGTGCCCGAACAGCAGCCCCTTCCGCTCGACCTCGAGCGCCACGTCCTGCCGCAGCGCGGGCATCCACACCTCGGCCGCGCCGGCCCGGAGTGCCGCTTGGTAGATCGGCTGCCCGCGCAGGCCGTCGTAGGCATCCCACCCCTCGCGGGCATGCGCCCCGTTCAGGACCATCGCCGTTGCCGTGGGCCGCACCCCCAGCGCCTCGAAGGCCTGCAGCAACGCCAGGTCGTGCGCCCGCGGCGTCCAGTGCCAGAGCATCACCACGGCCACCCCGCGGGCTTCCAGCCGGGTGAACAGGCCGCGGTCGCGCTCCAGCACCGTCGCCAGGGCGTTGCTGCCGCCGCCGGCATCCAGCAGCGTCACCGGCGGCGGGTCGTTGCCCTCGGCTTCCAGCAGGATGCCCCGCGTCAGGTCCTCGGCGTCCTTA
>NZ_JAUTWS010000570.1 GCF_030657435.1 Paracraurococcus lichenis
TGTTCCTTGACAGTTTTATCTGGTTTTGGAAGCGCGTTCAGTGGATGAACGTTGCTGTTTGGCTGGTCCTTTGTGTGGATTGGCTGGGCGGTGGGGCTTTTGCCTGGGGTGTTCTGCCTGGTGGGTAATGGGCGGGATGGCTGGGTAGGATGCGCGGGCGGCGCTGCCTGGGGTTTCGGCCCTGGGTGGGTGTTGGCCTGTGCGGGGTCCTGGTGCCTGGTGGGTCCTGGTGGGATGGCCGGACGGCGATGGATGGGTATGGGATGTGAGTTCGCGGGTGTGGCGCCTGGGCTGTGGCCTTGGGC
>NZ_JAUTWS010000571.1 GCF_030657435.1 Paracraurococcus lichenis
GAGCTGATGCGGCTGATCGACGTACAGTTCCTGGAGACGCCCTGGTACGGCTCGCGGCAGATGGCACGGCACCTGCGGCGCGAGGGCTATGTGGTCGGCCGCAAGCGCATCCGGCGGCTGATGGCGAAGATGGGCCTGGCGCCGATCTATCAGCGGCCGCGGACGACGGTGCCGAACCCCGAGCACCGGATCTTCCCCTATCTGCTGCGGGATCTGGTGATCGACCGCCCCAACCAGGTCTGGTGCGCCGACATCACCTACCTGCCAATGCGGCGTGGCTTTCTCTACCTGGTCGCGGT
>NZ_JAUTWS010000572.1 GCF_030657435.1 Paracraurococcus lichenis
CGCGACCGAGAGCCCGACAAGCACCGGATCGTGAGCGCTGTGGAGATGGTACATCGGAGTGCCCGCCCGGCTGTGGTAGCGCGAACCCGCGAGATCGCAACCTTAAAGTGCATGCTGCGGCATGCCAAGCCGCCACGTCCAGCGCTGCCGCTGACTCGGCCGTCGATGCCACGAGAGTTGCCGAACCTGCCCGTGCGCCGCCCGTCCAGCGTGCTCACGGCCGATCCGGCCCGACGAGTTCCGTGAGGTGGCAAGCGGCATTCCGAGGGGGTCGGCACAGGCGTGATTTGAAACCGGG
>NZ_JAUTWS010000573.1 GCF_030657435.1 Paracraurococcus lichenis
AGGCTCTTGATGGGATCCGGGGTGATGGGCTCAGGCCCGGGTAGCGTGCCTGGGGCCGGTCGGTGATGATGCGCGGCGACGGGGCGGCGAACCGACCCTCCCCAGGAGCGTCGGCATCATGGCTGCACCAGATCTGGTCAACCTCTCGGCGCTGATCGACGACGCCAAGTGCTTTGCCTTGGTGCGCCAGCACCGTTGGCCGGACGGGGTGCACTGCCCTGCCTGCGGCAGCAGTGGCGTGGTCCGAGACGGCTTCGACGAGATCCAGGCGCATCGGCAGCGGTACCGGTGCAAGG
>NZ_JAUTWS010000574.1 GCF_030657435.1 Paracraurococcus lichenis
TGGGCGACATCGTTCGGTGGACGTGCGCGAGGTGCTGAACGGCTTGCTGTATGTGCTGGAGACCGGCTGCCAGTGGCGTCACCTGCCACGCGACCTGCCGCCGCGGAGCACGGTGCATGGCTATCTGCAGCGCTGGGATTGGGACGGCACGCTGGAGGCCGTGCATCACCAGCTCTACGTCGCCTGCCGGGAACAGGCGAGCAAGGAGGCCAGTCCCACCGCGGCCATCCTTGACAGCAAGTCGGTCAAGGCGGCGGAAAAGGGGGGCCGTCGGTCGACCCGGTTGGTTACGAT
>NZ_JAUTWS010000575.1 GCF_030657435.1 Paracraurococcus lichenis
TGCTGGAGTAGCCGCCCGTGAAGCCGAGCTCGCGGACCTCGCGCCAGAGCCGCCGGCCGGTCAGCTCGGGGAAGCGCTCCACCCGCTCGCGCAGGAACGCCTCGTAGGGCCCAAGCAACGAGGGGCTGGGCTCCCGCGGCTTGTAGACCGGCGGCTCCAGGCCGCGCTCGACGTATTTGCGGATGGTCTTGCGGTCGCGGCCGGTACGGCGGGCAATCGCCGACACGGTCAGCCCCTGCCGGGCAAGGTCCAGGATCATGACAAGCTCCCCAAGGGTGACCACCGACCGCTCCC
>NZ_JAUTWS010000576.1 GCF_030657435.1 Paracraurococcus lichenis
GCCGCCAGCATCGCCGAGGCGCTGAACGCCGCCGGCTGGCACCCGCCCAAGCGCCCGGCTTTCGAGGCGGGGATGATCCAGCGTCTGATGTTCCGCCACGGCATGACCGCCGGCAGGCCGATCTGGAGCCGGTCCGTGCCGCGCCAGCCCGGGGCCGAGTGGACCCTTCACGAGGCAGCCGAACGCCTCGGGATCCATCGCCACACCGCCTATCGCTGGGTGCGCCAGGGCCACCTGCACGGCAAGCTGGCCACCCGCGGCGGCCAGCACATCTGGCTCGTGACCATGACTACT
>NZ_JAUTWS010000577.1 GCF_030657435.1 Paracraurococcus lichenis
GGCGCACTCGGCCGAGAACGTGCTGGACGCCATCCGCAAGGACCGGCTGGCCGTTGGGGCTGAGGTGGTGACGGCGATCCTGGGTGCGATCGACGTGCTCAAGGCGATCGTCGACCATCTGGGTGCCACCGGCTCGGAGGGCGAGGGCGACGACGAGGCGCTGATCGCCCGCCTCGATGCCCTGCACGAGGGCGCGGTCACGGGCTCGGCCCCGGCCGCCGCGCCGGCGCCGGTCGTGCCGCTGCCGGCCGCGCCGCCGGTTGCCCTGTCCGAGACGGAGGCGGCGCTGGCG
>NZ_JAUTWS010000578.1 GCF_030657435.1 Paracraurococcus lichenis
AGCGCACTCGGCCGAGAACGTGCTGGACGCCATCCGCAAGGACCGGCTGGCCGTTGGGGCTGAGGTGGTGACGGCGATCCTGGGCGCGATCGACGTGCTCAAGGCGATCGTCGACCATCTGGGTGCCACCGGCTCGGAGGGCGAGGGCGACGACGAGGCGCTGATCGCCCGGCTCGATGCCCTGCACGAGGGCGCGGTCACGGGCTCGGCCCCGGCCGCCGCGCCGGCGCCGGTCGTGCCGCTGCCGGCCGCGCCGCCGGTTGCCCTGTCCGAGACGGAGGCGGCGCTGGCA
>NZ_JAUTWS010000579.1 GCF_030657435.1 Paracraurococcus lichenis
GTTGATGTCGTGCGCCACGCCGCCCGCGAGCCGCCCGAGCGCCTCCAACCGCCGCGTCCTCGTTTGCTCGGCCATGTCCCCCCACCGTCGAGCGACTTCCTCCTCGACGCGGGCGTCGAGGTCGCGCTCGAACTCGCGCAGCGCCACCTCGTCCGTAGCCAACTGCGCCAGGTCGTGCAGCGCTTCTGCCTCCTGGTCGGTCCAGTCGCGCGGCACGGTATCGATGCCGCAGAGGGCGCCGAGGGCGTACCCGTCGCGTGAGGTGATCGGCATGCCGAGATAGGCGGCGA
>NZ_JAUTWS010000058.1 GCF_030657435.1 Paracraurococcus lichenis
AGCAAACCCCTCGGGGTTTGCGCTGCAACAAAACCCTAAGCAGGCTTTCGCTTCAAGGAGTTGGACCGCACGAAGTGTGGCCCAACCCGCGAAAGTCTGCTTAGGGTCGGCGGCGAGGTACCGCGTCCAGGCCTTCGGATGATTTTCCGCCTGTCCCCTGGCGCAGTAGAGGTCGTCATAGATCCGCCGCGGCGTGCCACCGGCAAGACTGGTCACGACGGACCGTGTCTCGGTGCCCCGCGGTCCGGCCTCGACGCGAGGCGTGGACCGAGCAGGGCACGGCATTGGATCGCGGCTCGGCCAGATCGGCCGAGCAACGCCGTCCACAGGCACCCAGCATGGGGTGCCGGCCTCGGGCCGCTTGTGCGGCTGCGGCCCTGTCGCCCATGATGGCCGGGCCAAGGGGAGCGAGACGCGCCATGAACGAAATGGCCGGGCCGGCGACGGCTGCACGAGGCCTCTCCCGCGCGGAACATGCCGCCGGGATGGCCACCTATCAGGCCGCGGGGGAGCGGCGGGCCGCCGAGATCGGCAACCGCGGGCCATTGCGCCTCACCGACGAAGGGGCGCTGCATCCCGACATCCAGGCCGCCTATTGGCGCCATGGCTACTACATCTTCGAGGGCGTGATCGACCCGACCGAGGTCGAGGCGCTGCGTGAGGATGCGCAGGCCATGCTCGCGCGCGCACCGATCGGGCCGGAGTCGAAGGTCGATGCCCAGGGGCACCCGGCGCTCGGCCTCGACTACGCGCGCTTCCCCTACCGCTACACGAAGCCACTCGCGGATCCCTGGGGCGGCACGCAGTTGCTCGGCGGACGCCACCCGGCGCAGATGAGCCAGCCGACGCCGGACGAAGGCGCGCCGGAGCATGTGGTGTTCCTGATGTACGCCATGTGCCAGGCGATGCCCTCTGGCCTGCGCCTCTATGGGCATCCGAAGCTGCTGGCCGCGGCGCAGTCGATCAATGGCCCCGACTTCGTGCCCTTCAACGACGCGATCTTCGTCAAGCAGCCCGGCCTTGGCGGCTCCGTCGCCTGGCACCAGGACGGCGTGACGCACTGGAACTCGCCCAGCTGGGATGAGGGGATCCACGGCTTCAACTATCAGGTGCAGCTCTACCCGACGACGCCGGCCAACTGTCTCTGGGTGATCCCCGGCTCGCACAAGCTGGGCAAGGCGGACATCAAGGCCATGGTGGCGGCCAATGGCGGCAGCGAGCAACTGCCCGGCGCGGTGCCGCTGGTCTGCAAGGCGGGCGACGTCACCATGGTGAACCGCCAGGCCGTGCATGGCTCCTTCGCCAACAGCTCGCCCGACATCCGGATCTCGCTGACCTTCGGCTTCCATAGGCGCAGCTCGGTGCTCGGCCAGAAGGCGGCGCTGTCCATCGCGGAAACCAACGCCGTCTATGACGAGCGGCGCATCTTCGAACGCTCCGCGGTCATCCAGGTCGCCATCGACGCGCGGCACCAGGCTTTCCCGCAGGAGCCGGTCTTCCGCTACCGGCCTTTCGCCGGGCTGGAGGAGCAATTCCGCTTCACGCCCGAGACCTTCGACCGCGTGATCCGCGACTACAACACCAAGGACCTTGCCATTTGAGGCAGGCGGCGGCCCATGGTCTTCTCACGCATGGCCCTGATCGTTCAGGGATGCGCGCCGCCGAATTCTGCGCTGCAGTTCGATCAACCCGGTGCGGTCCGGGCATTGAGCCCTGTGTGGCAGCGGCCGGCCTCGAAAGCCGCAGGCCCGACGCGGTTCCGGCGGTTCAACGCGCACATGCGAGCAACGGCCTGATCTGCGGGAGGCGCCGCTCGATGACGGCGACGCGTTGCCGCAGATGGGGACTGGGCATCGCAGCCGACCATTCGAGCGGATTCGGCAGGACCGCGGCGAGTTGGGTTGCCTCGCGTCTGGACAGCATCAGGGCCGACTTGCCGAAGAAGGCCTGCGCCGCCGCTTCGGCGCCATAGATCCCCGGGCCGAACTCGACGATGTTCAGATAGACCTCGAGGATGCGGCGCTTTGACCACAGCAGGGCAATCTGGGGCGTGAGCCAGGCCTCGAGCAGCTTGCGGACCGGGTCGCGACCAGGCCAGAGCAGCAGGTTCTTCGCCGTCTGCATCGTTATGGTGCTCGCGCCTCTCGGCCGCTCACCATCCCACCAGGCTTCGATCTGGCCTTGAAGGGCGTTGAAGTCGAAGCCGATGGCCTGTTTGCAGAAGAGGTTGTCCTCCGCCGCGATCACCGCCTCCGCGAGCGCCGGCGCAATCCTCTCGTAGGCAACCCAGTCCTGCCGCAAGCTATGGCCTTCGGCAGCTCGGATCAGCATCAGCGGCGTGACGGGTGGCGGCAGAAAGCGGAACACGAGAATGATCGCGAGCGGGCCGGCGACCATCAGCAGGCCGAACAGCCTCACCACGGCCCGGAAGCTCTGGGGAAACGACATGCGCATCGAGATACTCTGCACCGGCGACGAGATCCTGACCGGCAAGACGGTCAACACCAACTACAGCCATATCGCCCAGCGTCTGGGTGAGGCCGGGCTGGAGGTGTGCTGGGGCACGACGGTCGGCGATGACCGCGCCAGCCTGCTCATGGCCTTCCGCCAGGCCGCGGCGCGGGCCGACGCGGTGATCGTCAATGGCGGCCTTGGTCCAACGGTCGATGACCTGTCGCAGGAGGTGGCCGCCGATGCCGCCGGAGTATCCCTCGTCCTGAACGAGCCCTGGCTGGCGCGCATGGAGGCGTTCTATGCCCGGCGCAACCGGCCGATGCCCCCCAACAACCGCAAGCAGGCCATGCTGCCGGAGGGCGCGGAGTTCCTTGACAATCCGATCGGCACGGCTTGCGGCTTCGCCGTCACGATCGAGGGTTCCCGCTTCTACTTCACGCCAGGCGTTCCGCGCGAGATGCGGCGCATGCTGGACGAGCAGGTGATGCCCCGGCTCCTGGCCAAGGCGGGGCTGCAGGGCGTGACCCGGCTGAAGCGCTTTCATTCCTTCGGCATCGGCGAGTCGCGCGCTGACGAGATGCTGGCCGGCATCGAGGCCCTGGCGCCCGGCGGAGGCGTCAAGCTGGGCTTCCAGGCACACTACCCCGAGCTGGAAACCAAGCTCGCGGTGCGTGGCGCCGACCAGGACGAAATCGACCGCAAGCTGGCGCCCATCGAAATCGAGGTCCGCCGCCGGCTGGGCAACTTCATCGTCGCCGAGGACGGGCAGACCCTGGAGGCGGTGGTGCTGGGCGCGCTGCGGGCCCGCGACGGCACGCTCGCCGTTGCCGAAACCCTGACCGGCGGCGCCATCGCATCCCGGCTTCTCCAGGTGGATGGGGCGGAGGACGTCCTTCGGCGTGGTCTGGTCAGCCGCAAGCCTGAAGAGCTGGCGGCCGCCGTCGGTACCGTGGCACGCGACTTCTCGCCTGAGACGGCCCTGAAGATGTGCCTGGCCTTGCGGAAGCAGAGCAACGCGACGCACGCTCTCGCCGTGCTGGTCACGATGGAGGCGGGCGCGGAGGGGGCGGACGCCGGCGGCGTCATCACCATTGGCCTGGTCAGTCCCGAGGCGGAGATCGTGCGGGAGGCACGGCTGGTCGGCGGTCGGGAGTGGGTGCGCCTCGGTGCCGCGGAAATGGGGCTCGATTGCCTGCGCCGCCACCTGCATGGCCTCCCCACCGACGAGCGTCTGGACTTCGAGCGACGCTGAGGCTCCCCCGACCCGGGGCGCAGTCGAAGCAGCCGCAGCCATCCGCAGGTCCGCGATCGTCGATTGGCTACCCACGCGCTCCTGGTCGGGACTAGCCTGTACCGCGGGTCGAGGCGCCCGGGGCAGCGGAGCGCCAATGGACGGCATATATGCCGACCTGCATTCGGAGGGACGCGTCGCCATCCGGCCAGTCGGCATTGATCAGGAAGGAATGCCTGCATGAAGATCGGAGTGTTTTCCACCTTCATGTCGCCCTTGGCGACGCCGGAGATGATCCGCGACTTCGGACGCCACGCCGAGGACATCGGCCTCGACTCGATCTGGATGGGCGAGCATGTCGTCCTCTTCGACAAGAACACCTTCGGCTATCCCGGCTCGAAGGATGGGCGCATTCCCGTCCCGGAGGGCGGGGGCTTGCTGGACGTGGTCGCCACCTTCGGCTTCCTGGCCGCCGCGACAAGCAAGCTGCGCCTGGGCACCGGCGTTGCCCTCGTGCCTCAGCGCAACCCGCTCTACACGGCGAAGGAGATCTGCACGCTGGATTGGCTGACCAACGGCCGCATCGATTTCGGCATCGGCGTCGGCTGGAACAAGGAGGAGGTCGAGGCCTGCGGCTATGGCTGGGAAGACCGTGGAGCGCGCTGCGATGAGTTCCTCGAGGTCATGCAGAGGCTGTGGACCGAGCCGGTGGTCGACTTCGCAGGCAAATGGGTGACGTTCGAGGCCTGCCGGCTGGATCCCAAGCCGATCCAGAAGCCGCACGTGCCGATCATCGTCGGCGGATATGCGGAGCCGGCGCTCCGCCGCGCCGTGCGGTTCGGTGCCGGCTGGTATGGCTTCAACCGCGACCCTGCCGGCACGAAGGACATGATCCGCAGGCTCGACGAAGCCTTCGCCAAGGCCGGGCGTGAACGCCGCAAGGACTTCCAGATCATCATCACCCCGCCGGCCACGATGCCGGTCGATGCCATGCAGGAGTACGCGGGGTTGGGTGTCGACCGTCTTGTATTGAACCTGGGAAGTCAGCGCCCCGAGCGCATCAGGGAGCGCATGGCAGAGATGGAGAGGCTTGTGAAATCAGCCGCGTGACCGTCGCCGCTCCACATCCGGCGGGCCGTGGTCGGCGCAACGGCGAGCGCGCCGTCAGCCGGTGGCAGGCGCCTGGATCGCGGTGCAGGCCGAGGCGCGAAACAGGGCAGCAGGTGGAAGGACGCTCAATGGGTCGTCGCCCGCCGCCCCCGCAGCAGCCCCGCCGCGCCGCAAACCAGCGCGCCGGTGCAAACCGAGAAGAGACTGTGCGCGCCCTCCGCCTGCCGACGGATCCAGCCAGGCACCTTGTCGTCGTCCGTCAGCGCTTCCTGCGCGAAGCCACCGGGACTGTGCAGCAGGTCGGGCTGCGGCGAGGCGGCGGTCGCGGCGTCGGGGCTGATGCGCAGCCCCTGCAGGTCGCATGCGTGGAGGTCCATGGCCTGGGTTGCACCGTGGGCGGAGCCGCGGCGGAAGCGGTCGCGGTCGTCGCCCGGCGAGATGCCGAGCTGGCGGGTGAAGGCGCGGCGCATCGTCTCCTCGGTGCCGAAGCCGCAGCATTCGGCCACGGCGGCCAGGCGGTCAGCGCACCGAGCCGCGACCCGCCCTGGCTCTGCTCCGCCAGCACGCGGCTGAACTGTGTCTGGTCGCCGGGGCGGCGGAGGAAGAGCATCGGCTCCCGCGCGACGGCCAGCGCCAGGGCATGGCCGTGATCTTCCTCGACGAGGGCGAGCACGAAGTGCATGTCCGCCGTCACCCCGGCGGAGGTCGAGAGATGACCGTCGCGGATGAGGATCGGCTCCGGATCGACCGCCAGGCCGGGATGGCGCCGCGCCAGTTCCGCGCAGTAGCGCCAGCGGGTGGTCACGCGACGTCCCCTCGGGCGGGCCGTCGGCGGCGAGGATGAAGGCGCCCGTGAAGACGCCGACAAGGCGTTCCGCCCTCCGGGCAAGGTGCTGCACCAGCCTTTGCAGCCACCGGTCCCCGGTGCGTTCCCGCGCGCCTTCTCCGCCGATCACGATCAGCGTGTCGAGCGCCTCCATGCCGAGCAGAGACGCCTCGCTCGCCATCGGGTGGAAGGCGAGCCCGGCCGAGGTCTGTGCGAGGCCCGGCCCGGCAACTATTGGGCTGGCTTGTGTCATCTTGCGCCGACCGCCGCGCCGATGCTGCTACCGTCAACAGCATCGGCGAACGCGCTCAATGCACCCAGACCGGATCAATACCTGCCCCCGGCCTGCGGATCGAAGCTGAGGACCATCGCACCGGCGGCATCGGGATCTTTCCTCGCCACACTATGGCGGTCCCGAGATTGGCCTCAGCTTCAGTGGCGCGGCGACAGCCCAAGGATCTCGCGCGCCTCGGCCGGTGAGGCGATCTCGAGGTTGAGCTCCTTGGCGATCCGTACCGTGCGCGCGACCAGCATCTCGTTGGTCGCCAGCACGCCGCGGCTGTAGTAGTTGTTGTCCTCGAGTCCGACGCGGACATTGCCGCCCATCAGCAAGGCCTGCGTCGTGCCCGGCAACTGCGCCGGGCCGATCGCCGAGAGGCACCAGATCGATTGCGGCGGCAGCAGCCTGATCATCGCCGTCAGCAGGTCGTGGCTGTAGGGCATGCCGCCCTGGAAGTTGCGGTCGGTGCCCAGGACCATGTTGATGTAGTAGGGCGGCTTGTCATAGCCCTTCTGGATGAGCCGCGTGACGTCCTGGATGATGTGCGCGGGATTGAAGACCTCCCATTCCGGCTTGATCCCGCGCTCCTGGAAGCGCTTCGCCATGGCCTCGCAGCGCGACGGCGTGGTGACGACCAGGATCTCCTTGTCGCCGAAGACGTCGACGGCGGTGAAGCCGTCGAGCGTCGCCATCTCGGCACCGGCATCGAGACCCTTCAGGCGTTCCTCGAAATTGCTCTCGAACATGCCGTCGGGGCGCGGCAGCAGCATGTCGCCCGACGACCCGCCGCCGGTCGAGTTGTTGATCACGATGTCGCAGCGCTCGCGGATCAGGCCGTTGATGCGGCGGTAGATCTCCGCATTGCAGGTCGCCTGGTCGTCCGGCCGACGGGCGTGCAGCGCGGCGATTGCCGCACCCTCCTTGCAGGACTTGGCGACGGATTCGGCGATCTCCTCGGGCTGCGTCGGCAGGTTCGGATTGGCCTGCTTCGACGCCATGCCGCCGGTCGGCGCGACGGTGACGATGACCTTGCTGGTTGCCATGAGTTCCTCCTCAATCTGGTCGTGATGGTGTCATGCCGGCCTGTGCCCGGTGGCGATGCCATCGCATGGCGGCTCCGCCGGGGCCAGTCCGGCTTCCACGCGGACCCTGTCCATGCGTCGCATCCTCCCCGCCGGCGGGTCGGTGTCGTCAGAGGTCGAAGAACACGGTCTCGCCCTCGCCTTGCAGCCGGATGTCGAGGACATAGGCGGGCCTGCCGTCGCGCATCTCACGGCGGGCGATCAGCGTCCTGCGGCGCTCCGGCTGCTCGATGATGTTCAGCACGGGATCGGCGGCATTGGCCGCGTCCTCGTCGCCGAAATACAGGCGGGTGGCGAGGCCGAGATTGATGCCCCGCGCCACGATCCAGAGGTTGAGGTGCGGCGCCATCGGCTTGTGGCCGCGCCGGCCCTCGACCGCGCCGGGCTTGATGGTCTCGAAGGCCCAGATGCCAGTCTCGAAGTTGGTCCCGGTCCGGCCCCAGCCGCGGAAGCCGGGGTCCATTGCCTTGCCTTCCTGCCGGTCGGCGGGGTGGGCGTAGCGGCCGGCGGCATTGGCCTGCCAGACCTCGACCAGCGCATCGCGGACCAGGGCGCCGGTGCCGTCGAAGATGCGGCCTTCGACGCGGATGCGTTCGCCCCGCGTCTCCGGCCCGACCATGCTTTCGCCGAGGGTGTTCTCGAAGATGTCGAAGCCGGCCTGCCTGGGGATCAGCCCGATATGCACATAGGGCCCCGCGGTCTGCGACGGCGTCTCGGGCAGGTAGCCGAGGGACGGCGTGTGCTCGGTCATGGCCTAGTTCCCCTGCAGCCGGTTCTCGAAGAGGGTAGACCGGCTGCCGCGCAGCACGATGTCCCATCGATAGGCCAGCGTGTGCAGCGGCAGCGCCGCGTTGAGGTCGAGCCGCGCCACCAGCCTCTCGCGCGCCGCCGGATCGGGGATGGTGGCGAGGATGGCGTCGTGCGGGATGAGCGGGTCGCCCTCGAAGTACATCTGGGTGATCAGCCGCTGCGCGAAGCCGGAACCGAAGACGGAGAAGTGGATATGCGCCGGCCGCCAGTCGTTGACGCGGTTGCGGAAGGGATAGGGGCCTGGCTTGACGGTGCGGAAGTGGTAGCGCCCCTCGGCATCCGTCAGGCAGCGGCCGCAGCCGCCGAAATTGGGATCGATCGGCGCCTCGTAACGGTCATTGCGGTGGCGGTAGCGCCCGGCGGCATTGGCCTGCCAGAACTCCACCAGCGCCCCCGGCACGGGGCGGGCATTGCCGTCCAGCACATGGCCGTGGACGATGATGCGTTCCCCGATGGGCTCGCCGCCCTCGCGGGCATAGTTCCGCACCAGGTCGTTGTCGAGCGGGCCGAGTTCGCCTTGCCCGAAGACCGGCCCGGTCACCTCCGAGAGGGAGTTCTGCAGGGACCAGAGCGGCAGCCGCGGCGAGCGGAAGGCGCTGGTCTTGTAGATCGGCGTGAAGGCCGGCGGATGCGCCGCGGTGTCGCGCTGGACGAATTCCTGGTCCGGGTTCATGGCATGCCTTTCTGCGAAGCCGGGACGAGCATGGGCTGATGCAGGCGGGGTTCAGCCGAAAGGCATGCCCACATAGGTCTGGGCAAGGGAGGTCGCCGCCGGCATGGTGCCGGTGACCAGCTCGAGCTCGGCGAGCTGGCGCCTATCGTCGAACTCGCTGGCATCCGGGAATCTGTGCAACATGGAGGTCATCCACCAGGAGAAGTGCTGCGCCCGCCAGACCCGGCGCAGCGCCGCGGCGGAATAGCCCTCCATCAGCGCGGTCGATCCATCGGCGAAGAAGGCGCCGAGGGCGCGGTCGAGATGCCAGACATCGCTCGCCGCCAGGTTCAGCCCCTTGGCCCCGGTGGGCGGCACCGCATGCGCCGCATCGCCGGCCAGGAACAGCCGGCCGTACTGCATCGGCTCGCAGACGAAGCTGCGCATGGGCACGATGTTCTTCTGGAAAATCCGCCCCTGCTTCAGGCGGAAGCCGTCCTCGCCGGCGACGCGCGCCTGCAGCTCCGCCCAGATCCGGTCCTCCGACCAGTTCTCGACGCTATCGTTCGGGTCGCACTGGAAGTACATCCGCTGCACCTCCGGCGTGCGGCTGCTGATCAGCGCGAAGCCGCGCTCGTGCCGGGCATAGATCAGCTCCTCCGAGGAGACCGGCGCCTCGCAGAGGATGCCGAACCAGCCGAAGGGATAGATCCGCAGGAAGTCCCTGCGCCGGTCCGCCGGGATGGCCGGGCGGCAGGCGCCGTAGGAGCCGTCGGCGCCGATGACCACGTCGCAGCGCAGCTCTCCGGCCGCGCCGTCCGCGCCGGCGAAGCGGATCACCGGCGCGGCCGTGCCGACATCGGCGACCTCGTTCACCTTCGTCCCGAACAGGATCCGCCCGCCCTGGGCGAGCCGTGCGGCGATCAGGTCCTTCAGCACCTCATGCTGCGGGTAGAGCGTGGCGACGCGGCCGCCGGTGAGCTCCTTGAAGTCGATGCGGTGGTTGCGGCCGCCGAAGCGGAGGATGGTCCCCTCATGCACCACGCCCTCGCGCCGCAGCCGGTCCGCGACGCCGAGCTCCGCCATCAGGTCGACCGTGCTCTGCTCGAGGATGCCGGCGCGGATCGTCGCCTCGATCGCCTCGCGGTCCCGCGCCTCGATGATGACGGAGTCGATGCCGCGCCGTTGCAGCATCAACGAGAGCAGGAGTCCTGCCGGACCCGCCCCGACGATTCCGACCTGTGTGCGCAGCATGGTGTCTCCTCCCCGCAGCAAACCGGGTCACGTCCGTTCAGGCATCGCCGCATGGTCGGGCAAGCCTCAGGCGGCACTCAGGGCGGATGGCCGGGCGCCGCCCTGCGCGCATTTGCCTTTTGGTCCGACGCATGACGCGATACATCCCGCGCATGTCTTCGCTACCTCGCGCCAAAGGCGCCGCTGCCCCAAGACCGCGGATCGCCGCAGGGAACGGCGCCATCGCCTCGCCGCTCGCGGACAGCCCGGCCTTCCTCGTCCGGCTGGCGCAGTTGCGGGCCTTCGAGGAATTCCATCGCAATTTCGCCGGGCTCGGCGTCACGCCGGCGGGCTTCTCGGTGCTCGCGCTCATCGCCGCCAATCCGGGCGTGCGGCCCGGTACCATCGCGGAGGAGTTGCGCGTGAAGCCGTCCAACGTGGCGGCGCTGGTAAACGCCCTGGTGGCGGCGGGGCTGGTGGAGCGGACCGTGGACGAGGCCGAGCTGCGCGCCAGCATGCTCCACATGACCACGGCCGGCGCCCGCGCCTGGCAAGAGATGGAGCGCACCCACCGCGACACCGATGCGCGCTTCGTCGAGGCCCTGACGCCGGCCGAGCGCAGGCAGTTCGTCGCGCTGCTGCGGAAACTCCTGCATCGCTGAACGCCCTCCCCGCCCCCGCATTGGCACTTGCGGCGGTCACCGACGAGACTATTATGCAGCTTACATAACTGGCGCAAGCCCAGTTTCGAGGGAGAGGCGCTCCATGGACGTCCCGAACGCCGTCACATACGAACTCCGGGACCGCGTCGCCTGGGTCGGCCTGAACCGCCCGCAGAAGCGCAATGCCATCAACGACGCGCTCCTGTCGGAGTTCGAAGCGGCAGCGCGGCGGGCGCAGGGCGAAGCCCGCGCCATGGTGGTCCATGGCCATGGCCCCTGCTTCTGCGCCGGCCTCGACCTGGCCGAGCACCGCGCCCGCGAGCCGGCGGAGGTCTTCCACCACTCCCGCCGCTGGCACGCCGTCTTCGCCGCGGTCCGCCGCGGTCATATCCCCGCGATTGCCGCGCTGCATGGTGCGACCGTCGGCGGCGGGCTCGAGCTTGCGGCGGCCTGCCACCTGCGCGTGGCGGATGCCTCCACCTTCTTCGCCCTGCCCGAGGGCACGCGCGGCATCTATGTCGGCGGCGGCGCCTCGGTGCATGTGGCGCGGCTGCTCGGCGCGCCGCGCATGATGGACATGATGCTCACCGGCCGCGTGCTGGACGCCGCGGCGGCGGAGCGCGCCGGCCTCGTGCAGTACCTGGTGCCGGAGGGCGAGGCGCCGGCCAAGGCGGCGGAGCTCTCGGCGAAGGTCGCCGACATGGCGCCGCTCACCGTCCTCGGCGTGCTGCAGGCGTTGCCGCGCATCCAGGACATGAGCGAGGATGACGGCCTCTTCGTCGAGAGCGTGATGGCGGCGCTCGCGCAGACCGGGCCGGAGGCGGCGGAGCGCCTTGCCGACTTCGTCGCCAAGCGCGCGGCGAAGGTGGCCGGCCCAGGGCAGGGCTGACCGGGGCGCCCCAAGACAGGCGGGCGGCGGCCCGCGGCGGAGGACCGATGTTCACCAACACGCGCCAGCGGACGATCGAATGGGGCGACTGCGACCCCGCCGGCATCGTCTTCAATCCCCGCTACTTCGAGTGGTTCGACGCGGCCACCGCCGGCCTCTTCGCCCGCGCCCTCGGCATGACCAAGGCCGCCATGGTGAAGCACTACGGCATCGTCGGCATCCCGCTGGTCGACACGCGCGCGAGCTTCCGGGTGCCCTGCGCCTATGGCGACGAGGTGCGGATCGAGAGCACGGTGGCCGAGTTCCGCCGCAGCAGCTTCGACGTGCGGCACCGCCTGCTGCGGGCCGACGGGACCCTCGCGGTCGAGGGCTTCGAGACCCGGGTCTGGGTTGGCGCGGATCCCGACCGGCCGGGCGGCATCAAGGCCCGCCCCATCCCGGAGGAGGTGACCGCGCGCTTCGCGGTCACGCCGCCCGGGGAGGGCTGAGCGCGGCACAGAGGGACATCGACGCGGCCGCGAATGCCGCCAGACAGGGAGGAAGGAACCATGATCCAACGCAGGATGCTCCTCGCCGGCGCGGCCGGGGCGATCGCCGCCGCGCCCGGGGCGGCCCGGGCGCAGGGTGGTGGCAAGCCGGTCAGGATCGGTGTGCTGAACGACATGTCGGGCGTCTATTCCGACTACCAGGGCCGCGGCTCGGTCGTCGCGGCGGAACTCGCCGTCGCCGACGGCGATGGGCGCGTCGCGGGCCGGCCGGTCGAGGTCGTCTTCGCCGACCACCAGAACAAGCCCGATATCGGCGCCTCCATCGCCCGGCGCTGGCTCGATCTCGACGGCGTCGACATGATCCTCGACGTGCCGAACTCCGCCGTGGCGCTGGCCGTCGCCGAGCTCTGCCGCGAGAAGAACAAGGTCTTCATCGGCAGCGGCGCCGGCACCTCGGAGCTCACCGGGGCGAAATGCTCGCCCAACACCGTGCACTGGACCTACGACACCTGGTCGCTGGCCAACAGCCTCGGCCGGGCGCTGGTCGAGCGCGGCGGCAAGCGCTGGTTCCTGCTCGTCGCCGACTATGCCTTCGGCTACGACCTGCAGAGCAGCATCACGGACGCGGTGCAGAAGGCGGGCGGCAGCATCGCCGGTGCGGTGCGCCACCCGCTCGGCACCACGGATTATTCGAGCTTCCTGCTCACCGCCCAGGCCTCGCGCGCCGACGTGCTCTGCCTGGCCAATGCCGGCGGCGACACCACCACGGCGCTGAAGCAGGCGGCGGAGTTCGGCCTGACCCGGCAGATGAAGGTCGCCGGCCCGGTGGTGAACATCAACATGATCCAGCCCATCGGCCTGCGGGACGCGCAGGGCCTGCTGGCCGTCATGCCCTTCTACTGGGACCTGAACGAGGGCACGCGCGCCTTCGCCGGGCGCTTCCAGGCGGCGCATCCGCGCCATCTCATGCCGAACGACATGCAGGCCGGCTGCTACGGTGCCACGCTGCATTTCCTGAAGGCGGTCGCCCAGGTCGGCGGCGCCGAGGACGGCCGCGCCGTCGTCGCCGCCATGAAGGCGATCCCGACCGACGACCCGATCTTCGGCAAGGGGACGGTGCGGCAGGATGGCCGCAAGATCCACCCGGTCTACCTGATGCAGGCGAAGACCCCGGCGGAGTCCCGCGGCGAGTGGGACTTCTTCAAGGAGGTCGGCACCGTCCCGGCGGAGCAGGCCTATCGCCCGCTCGCCGATGGCCGCTGCCCGCTCGTCACCGGGTGACGCGCCTGCCCGAGGGTGGCGCGCCGAGGGACGCCGCCCTCGAGGTCGCATTCCAGGAGGAGGGAGCCGTGGCATGACCATAGCCTCGATCGAGCGGGTCGCGGTGATCGGCACGGGCGTCATCGGCGCGAGCTGGACCGCCTGCTTCCTCGCCCGCGGCCTCGGGGTGACGGCCTGGGACCCGGCGCCGGGCGCCGAGGCGGCGCTGCGGGCGGCCGTCGCCGCGCACTGGCCGGCGATGCAGGCGATGGGCCTCGCGCCCGGCGCCTCGCCCGAGGCCTTGCGGTTCGCCGGCTCCGCCGAGGAAGCCGCCGCCGCCGCGGATTTCGTGCAGGAGAACGGGCCCGAGCGGCTGGACCTGAAGCGCGAGCTCTATGCCCGGCTGGATGCGGCGACCGGGCCGGAGGTCATCCTCGCCTCCTCCTCCTCGACCCTGCTGATGAGCGAGGTGCAGGTGGCCTGTGCGCGCCACCCCGAACGCGTCGTGCTCGGCCACCCCTTCAACCCGCCGCACCTGATCCCGCTGGTCGAGGTGCTGGGCGGCAAGGCGACGGCGGAGGCGGTGCTGGACCGCGCCATGGCCTTCTATGCCGGCATCGGCAAGAAGCCGATCCGGCTGCGGCGGGAGATCCGCGGCCATGTCGCCAACCGGCTGCAGGCGGCGCTGTGGCAGGAGGCCTTCCACCTCGTCCAGGCGGGCGTCGCCGGCGTGGAGGAGATCGACGCCGCCATCGCGCATGGCCCGGGGCTGCGCTGGGCCCTGCTTGGGCCCTTCCTCAACCTGCACCTCTCGGGCGGGCCGGGCGGCATCGGCGCGCTCTTCGGCAAGCCGCTCTGGCAGGCCACCGAACGCATGTGGCGCGAGCTGGGCGAGGTCTCGGTGGATGCGGCGCTGGGCGGGGACGTGGCGGCGGGCGTCGCGCAGGAACTGTCCGGGCGCGACCAGGCCGAGATGGTCCGGCAGCGCGACGCCGTCCTGCTGGAGTTGCTGCGGCTGAAGGCGGATGCGGGAACCCTGCCCTGATGCGGGCGGTCGGATCGTGACGGAGGCTCGCATGGTCATGCCTGCTCTTCCCGTCTGGGGCGTCGGCGAGCCGCGTCCGGACCTGCGCACCGTGTCCGCCATGTTCGACCATGCCGTCGCCACGGCGCCGGAAGCGGTGATGCTGCGGCACCTCGACACCACTCTCACCTACCGCGAGGCGGGGCGCGCCGTTGCGGCGCTGGCGCGGCGCCTGGCCGCGGATGCCGAACCCGGTGCGGTGGTCGCGCTGCTGCTGCCGAACTCGGCCGAGTTCGACATCGCCTATTTCGCCGCGCTGCGGGCGGCGACGGTCCCCGCGCTGCTCAACCCGCTCTACCCCGCGCCGCAGCTCGAGCCCCTGCTGCGGGAGGTCATGCCTCGGGCCGTCATCTGCACGCCCGCGACGCGCGACCTCGTCCGCGGCCTGGCGGGCCGGCTCGGCATCGCCTCGGTGATCTGCCTCGGTGCCGAGGTGACGCTGGCCGGGCTCGTGGCGGAGCCGGAGGCGCGCCTCGACCGCCCCGCGGCGGCGCCGGATGACGTCGCCGCGCTGCTCTTCAGCGGCGGCACCACGGGCCTGCCAAAGGCGGTCGAGCACACGCATGGGCGGCTGGTCACCGCGGTCCGCTGCGTGGAGTACAACTGGCCGACGCGCATGAGCGGCGAGGTCTGGCTGCCCATCGCGCCCTTCACGCATGTCTATGGCTTCCTGCAGGGCGTGCTGGCGCCGGTCTCGGCCCGGGCGGAGGTGGTGATCCCCGAACGCTTCAAGCCCGAGCATGTGGTCGAGATGCTGGCGCGGCACCGCGTGACCGTCTTCGGCGGCGGCCCGCCGGCGATCTATGCGGGCTTGCTCGCCGCCGCCAACCTGCCGGGCGCCGACCTCTCGGCCCTGCGCATCTGCCCCGCCGGTGGCGCGCCCATGCCGCTGGAACTGCACCAGCGCTGGAAGCGTGCCACCGGGCTGGACGTGCACGAAGGCTACGGCATGACCGAGATGGCGCCGATCAGCGGCACCACCGCGCTGTCCGGCGTGCGGCCGGGCTCGGTCGGGCCGGCGATACCCTGCAACGAGATCCAGATCGTCGACCTCGAGACCGGCCGCCGCATCCTGCCCGCCGGCGAGCGCGGCGAGGTGCGGGTGCGCGGCCCGCATATGATGACCGGCCACCGCAACCGTCCGCAGGAGACGGCGGAGACCATCCGGGACGGCTTCATCTATACCGGCGATATCGGCCACCTGGATGCGGATGGGTTCCTCTTCATCACCGACCGCAGGAAGGACGTGGTCCTGGTCAAGGGCTTCAACGTCTTCCCGCGCGAGGTCGAGGAAGTGCTCTATGCCCACCCGCGGGTCGCGGCCGCCGGCGTGGTGGGCGTGGCGGATGCGCGCACCGGCGGCGAGGCCCTGGTGGCCTATGTGGTCCCGCGCGCGGGCGAGGCGATCACCGAAGCGGAGCTCGCGGCCCATCTGGCGGAACGGCTGGTCGCCTACAAATGCCCGGGCGAGATCCGCATCGTCGAGGCGCTGCCGATGACCGGGGCGCAGAAGCTCGACCGCATCGCGCTCCGACGCGCTGCGGCGGATTCCTTGAGCGGACCAGGATGACGTATCGGGACCCCGCTGGTGGGTCTTTGCTCTCACGGCTGCAGGCGTGGATGGCCGGGCCGCCTTTCCCGCAGTCTGCCTCGGATCGTATCGGGCATCCGGCCCGATCCGGTCGTGCACTTCCGGATTCGGCTTGGGCCCGCTCTCGTGGGCGATTGATGGGCTTGGCTGATCTTGGGTCTGCGGTGGCGGGCCGCTGCGCCGCCAGGATCACCTCCAACTGCGTCTTCAGCCAGCCATGCAGCACCGGATTGGTGCAACTGCTGACCGGCTGGAGGTGCACGTGTCCCGTCGCAGGGTGCAGGGCGCGGCCGATCGTTGGGTGCCGATGCCGGGCAGGGCATCCTCGGCCCGACGCAGCGCATCCCGCAGCGTCGTCAATGATCACGTCGCCGTGCCATCCCGCGCCCGCTCCGGTGCCCGGGCGACTTCACCCGGACTGCGTCGCTGCTCAGCTTCACCGTAGCGGATCTGGTGGCCACCTCCATGCTGTGGCACCACTGCGGCCAGGCCAGCGCGGTTGAAACCGGCCACCCAGCGCGCGACGGTATCGCCCAGCTCGCTGAGCTTGGCAGCGTCGACCGTGGGTGGCGCGCCCGGCCGGGGCTCATCGAGCAGCCCTTCCAGGCGCCGCTCGGCAATGCGCCCATGCCAGTCGGCCGCTTCGCTCCACCCTGAAATGCGCCGCGGTCAGGGATAGGCGTCGGATGTATCCGGAGCGCCAAGGCAAAGGCGACGCTACTCCGCTGCGGCGCGCGGTATCGCCGGCATCTCGCCCCCAAGCCGCCGCGTCAGCGTCGTGCCAGCCTCGGCGAGCACCGGGCGCGCGGCCGCGATCGCCTCTGGCGTCCAGCGGCTGACCGGGGCCGAAAGGGCAAGCGCGCCGGCAAGCGCCTCGCCAGGACCGAAAACCGGCATGGCCATCGCGCCGGTATGCGGGTCGGTGGCCCCCATGGTCACGATCGGCAGGTCGAGAGCGGCGACATAGGCGGGCAAGGGCCGCGGCGAGAAGGCCCGCAGCACCTGTGCAATGGAAGAGTTGTCGAGTGGCATCGCATCGCCGACCCGCACATGCATCCGCAGCAGGTGCGGACTGTCCGCGCGGAAGAGGCAAAGGCGCTGCTCGCCGCGGCGAACGTAGAAGGCCGCCGTCTCGCCGGTGCGGGCGACGAGTTCCTCCAGCACGGGCATGACATGCGCCTCCATGCGAAAGGACTGGGTGTAGATCGTGCCCAACCGCAGCACCTCCGCGTCGAGGCGGTATTCACCGTCCTCCGTCCGCGCGAGGAAGCCGTGCGCCTCGAGCGAGACCGCGAGGCGCATGATGGTGCTCTTCACCAGGCCGGTGCGGGCGGCGAGTTCCGCGAGGGAGACCGCGCGGTCGCCCTTGCGGAAGGCCGACAACACGGTGAGCGCCCGGTCGGCCGAGGCGACGCCTTCCACCGCAGGACGTGCCTTCGATCCCTCGGCCATGCGACGCCTCCTGCTGCCCCGACCTGAACTTACCGCGCCGGCCCAGGCGCTTCCAACCTGGCGCGCAGGATGCTCCCCGTCTCGCTCTCCGTGATGAAGAGCTCGCGCCGATCGGCGCCGCCAAGGCAGAGATTGGTCGTGGAGGCGCCAGCGCAGGAGGTGATGCCGAGCGTCGGCTCGGCTCGCGGCGAGAGTCGCCAGATCGTACCGATGCCGGTATGCGCAACCAGCAGGTTGCCCTCCGGGTCCCAGGCCAGCCCGTCCGGCCCGCCGGGGCCGCCGTGCAGGTGGCAGAAGATCCCGGCCTTGGTGACGGCGCCGTCGCCGTGCAGCGGCAGGCGCCAGACCTGGTTGGCGCGGGTGACGGCGACGAGGAGGTGCGAGAGGTCCGGCGCGACGACGATACCGTTCGGGCTCGGCACCGTGCCGATCAGCAGTTCGAGCCGTCCTTCGGGTCGCAGGCGGTAGACGCGCCCGGTCGGGTCGTGCAGCCCGGTCTGCCCCTGGTCGGTGAAGAAGACGCTGCCGTCGGCGCCGAGGCAGAGGTCGTTCAGCCCCTTGAAGCCCTCGCTGCGCGCCGTCTCCAGGACGGGGGTGATGCCGCCGGTCGCCGGGTCGATGCGGATCAGGCCGCGCCGGTAGTCGGTGACCAGCAGCTGGCCGTCCGGCAGCACCTTCAGCCCATTCGGCCAGCCGTCGTACTCCGCCACCTGTTCCCATTCCCCATCCGGCGAAATGCGGAAGATCCGGCCGAAGGGGATGTCGGTGACATAGAGCCGGCCCTCGGCGTCGCAGCAGGGCCCTTCCAGGAAGCTGTCGATCTCCCGCCCGCCGCGGTTCCAGCGCGCCCATTCGGTCGGGCGCGGGCGGCGGAAGCGGTCGGGCAGGCGGGTGAAGACCTCGGTGCCGAGGCGCGGGGGCGGCGCGAAGAAGGACATGCCGGGTTACTGCCTCTCGATGCCGGCGCCGTTCGCCACGTCGCGCCAGCGCGCGGTTTCCTCGGTGAGGAGCGTGGCGAAGGCCTCGGGCGGCATGCCGCCGGGCTCGGAGGCGATGGAGGCCAGGAACTCCTGCATGTCCGGCGCCTTCAACGCGGTCGCCACCTCGGCTTGCAGACGCGTCACCACCGCATCCGGCGTGCGGGCCGGGGCCGCCAGGCCGGACCAGTTCACCACGCCCTCGCCATGCGGGCCGAAGCCGGGCAGGCCCGCCTCCCTGAAGGTCGGCACGTCCGGCAGGGCGGCGGTGCGGCTTGTCCCGCTCATCGCCAGAGGCCGCAGCAGCCCGCCGCGGACATGGCCGAGGGCGGAGCCGAGCGAGATCATGACCATGTCCACCTGCTGGCCGAGGACAGCCGTGACCGCCTCGCCGGCGCCCTTGAAGGGCACGTGGAAGAGCTTCACCCCGGCGGCCTGCGCGAAGGCGGCGGTGGCGAAATGGGGTGCGCTGCCGATGCCGCCCGTGCCGTAGGTGATCTCCTCGGGCTTGCGCTTTGCCGCCGCGACCAAGGAGGCCAGGTCGCGCCACGGCGCGTCGCGGTGCACGGCCAGCATGACCGGGGAGAAGGCGCTCACCGTGACCGGCCGGAAGGCGGTGGCGTGGTCGAAGGGCAGCTTCTGGAACAGGTAGGGCAGCATGGCATAGGTATTGTCCATCGCCAGCAGCGTGTGCCCATCGGGTGCGGCGCGCGCGACCTCGGCGGCGCCGATGGTCCCCGTGGCGCCGGACTTGTTCTCCACCACCACCGGCTTGCCGAGCTGCTCCGAGAGCTTCTGCCCGAGGCGGCGGGCGATGGTGTCCACCGCGCCGCCGGGCGCCCAGGCGACCACGATCCGCACGGGCCGGGATGGCCAGGCATCCCCTTGGGCGAGGGCGCGGCGCCCGGTCCCGAGGCCGACGGCCGCGCCGGCGAGGGTGGCATGGAGGAACTGGCGACGCTGGAACACGGGCGGCTTCCTTCCCATTGGCGCGGATGCGGCATTTCCGGGCTGTATTTCAGAATAGTGTTTCGTTATAGGGCGCCCATGGTGCGGTCTGTCAAGCGAAGCCGCGCCTCGGAGGAACCTGAACCCATGCTGCACCCCCGCCTCGGCCGCCGTCCCGTCCTCGCCGCCGCAGCCGCTGCACTGGCCCGCCCTGCCCTGGCCCGCCCTGCCCTGGCCCGCCCTGCCCTGGCCCGCCGGCCGCCCCATCGAGATCGTGGTTCCCTTCGCGCCAGGGGGCGGCATGGATGCCATGGCGCGGGCCATCGCGCCCTTCCTCGCGGCCCGGCTCCCGGGCGCCCGCGTCATCGTCTCCAACCGGCCCGGGGCCGGCGGCCAACTCGGCACGGAGGCGGTGGCCAATGCCGCGCCGGATGGCTTCACCCTCGGCGCCTGCGCCACCCCGACGGTGCTGAGCCAGCCGATCGAGCGCCCCGTCCGCTGGCGGGCGGCGGAGCTCACCTGGCTCGCCCAGGTCGTCGAGGACCCCTGCGGCCTCTTCGTGCGCATGGACAGCCCGCTGCGCGACCTGCCGGGCATGCTGGCGGCGGCGCGCAAGTCGCCGGGTGACCTTTCCTACGGCACCGCGGGGATCGGCGGGGACGACCACATCGCCGCGCTGCTGCTGGAGGAGAAGGCGGGCGTCCGGCTGAACCACATCCCCTTCAACGGCACCTCGCAGCTCCTCGTGCCGCTGCTGGGCGGCCAGCTCGAGGTCGGCGCCTTCAACCTCAGCGAAGCGCTGCCCCTGTTGCGGGACCGCGCCATCCGAGCCCTGGCCCTGGCCGCTCCCGCACGCGATGCGGCCGCGCCGGAGATCCCGACCTATCGGGAGAGCGGGACAGACCTGGTCTTCTCCGCCGGCCGCGGCCTGTTCGGGCCGCCGAAGCTGCCGGAGCCGATCCGCACCGCGCTCGAGGGTGCCCTCGCCGCCATCTTCGCCGATCCGGCCTGGACCGAGGCGGCCGCCCGGGCCGGGCTGATCCTGCATCCGCTGGTGGGCGACGCCTATCGCGTGGCGGCGCTCGGGGGCGAGGCGGCGCTGCGCGCCCTCTGGGATCGCCACCCGTGGAAGGAGTGAAAACAGAATAGCATTGCGTTTTATATGGCCGGCATCTATCAAGGACCGGCATCACCCGGGGAGAGGGGCCGCCATGGCCATCGGTTTCAGGATCCTGCCGCGCAACCGCAAGGTCGCCCCGGACGCGGTCACCCGCTTCCGCGCACTGCCCGTTGCCAATGTCAGCGACTCCATGGCGCGGATGACCGCCGGCGGCGCGCGCCTGCGGCCGATGCATGCCGGCGGCGGTCTCGCCGGCCCGGCGCTGACCGTGAAGGCCCGCCCCGGCGACAACCTGATGATCCACAAGGCCATCGCGCTCGCCGAACCGGGCGACGTGATCGTGGTCGATGCCGGTGGCGACCTGACCAACGCTTTGATGGGCGATCTGATGCTGGCGCAGATGGTCCGCCGCGGCCTGGGCGGCGTCGTGCTGAACGGCGCCATCCGCGACAGCGCGGCGATCCGCGGTCAGGGTTTCCCGGTCTTCGCCGCCGGCGTCACGCATCGCGGCCCCTACAAGGACGGCCCGGGCGAGATCAACGTCCCCATCGCCATCGACGGCATGGTGATCGAGCCGGGCGACCTGATCCTCGGCGACGATGACGGCCTGCTCTGCGTCCCCTTCGACGCGGTCGAGGCGGTGCACGCCGCGGCCAGCCAGAAGGCGGCCGCCGAGGCACGGCAGATGGCGAATATCGAGGCCGGTACCCACGACGCCTCCTGGGTGGACGCCACGCTGCGCCGCCTCGGCTGCGACGGCCTGGCCTGACCCCCTTTCCGAGAGAGCGCCCCATGACCCACGCCGCGAAGCCCGCCGTCCTCGTCACCGCCGCCTTCCTTGCGCCCGAGGCCGTCGCCATCCTGGAGCAGGCCGGTTACACGGTGCCCTGCGTCAACGCCTACCCGTCCGAGGCGGATCTCCTCGCCGCCATCGCCGCGCACAAGCCGGTCGCCATCCTGCACCGCCAGGGCATCATCAACGGTGCGGTGATGGATGCCGCCGCGCCCGCGCTGCGCGTCATCGCCCGTCACGGCGCCGGACTGGACGGCATCGACCTCGCCGCCGCCGAAGCCCGCGGGCTGACGGTGACCCGCGCCGCCGGCGCCAATTCCCGCTCGGTCGCCGAGCACGCCATGGCGCTGATGCTGTCCATGCTGAAGGACCTGCCCGAAGTTCAGGCGGGGATGCGCGCCGACAAGTGGGAGAAGACCTCCCGCATGACCCGCGACGTGGACGGCGTCTCGCTCGGCATCGTCGGCCATGGTGCCATCGGTTCCAAGGTTGCGCGGCTCGCGGCCGCCTTCGGCATGACGGTGAGCGCCTATGACCCGCTGTTGCCGCCCGGGCCGCTGCCCGGCCCGGCCGAGCGGGTGGAGACGCTGGACGCCCTGCTGGCGCGGTCCGAGGTGCTGTCGCTGCACTGCCCGCTGGATGCCACGACCCGCGGCATGATCGGCGCGACAGAGCTCGCCCGGCTGCCGCGCGGCGCCATCCTGGTCCACACCGCCCGCGGCGGCATCGTGGATGAGGCGGCGCTGCTGGCCGCGCTCGACAGCGGGCACCTGGCCTGGGCTGGCCTCGATGTCTTCGCCAAGGAGCCGCTCGACCTCGCCAGCCCGCTCCGGGCCCACCCGCGCGTGCTGCCGACGCCGCACCTCGCGGCCAATACCCCGCGCGGCGCGGTCGGCATGTCCACCGGGGCGGCGGAGAGCATCGTCGCCGTCCTCGCCGGCCGCCTGCCGGCGCTGCCGGGCGCGGTCGTGGTGCCGGGCGGGCTCCGGCTCGCCGCCGCATGATCCCGTGCCTGCCCCTGACGGAGGCGCCGGGGGCGGCCACTGCGGCGTTCCTGGAGGCACTGCGCGCCGCCGGCTTCGAGGGGGAGCTCTCGACCGCCGATGGCGACCGGACGGTGCTGGCCACCGACAACTCGATCTACCGGCTGGTGCCGCAGGCCATCGCCTTCCCGCGCGGCACCGCGGACCTCGCCTGCATCGGGCGCCTGCTGGCGGAGCCGCGCTTCGCCGGGGTGCGCATCGCGCCGCGCGGCGGCGGCACCGGCACCAACGGGCAGTCGCTGACGGACGGGCTGGTGGTGGACGTGTCCCGCCACATGAATCGCATCCTCGAGATCAATGCCGAGGCGCGCTGGGTGCGGGTCGAGGCGGGGGTGGTGAAGGACCAGCTCAACGCGGCCCTTGCGCCGTACGGGCTGTTCTTCGCGCCGGAGCTCTCGACCTCCAACCGCGCCACCATCGGCGGGATGGTCAGCACCGATGCCAGTGGCCAGGGCTCCTGCCTCTACGGCAAGACGCGGGACCATGTGCTGGAGCTGACCACGGTGCTGGCCGACGGCACCGTCTGGCATTCCCACCCGCTGCACGACGAGGACCTGCGCGCGGTGCAGCGGCGCGCCGACCGCATCGGCGCCATCCACCGCGCGGTGGACGCCATCGAACGCGAGCACCGCGAGGAGATCACGGCCCGCTTTCCCCGGCTGAACCGCTGCCTGACCGGCTACGACCTGGCGCATATCCGCACCCGCGAGGGCCGCTTCGATCTGAACGCCGTGCTCTGCGGCTCGGAGGGCACGCTCGGCATCCTGGCCGAGGCGAAGCTGAATGTCCTGCCCATCCCGAAGCGAAGCGCCCTGGTGAACCTGCGCTACGCCAGCTTCGACGCGGCGCTGCGCGACGCCCAGGCGCTGATGGAATTCGGCCCCGCCTCCATCGAGACCGTGGATTCCAAGGTGCTGATCCTGGCGCAGCAGGACATCGTCTGGGAAGGCGTGCGGGAATTCTTCCCGGACGATGCCTCCGGCCCCGCGCGCGGCGTCAACCTCATCGAGTTCGTCGGCGACGCGGAAGCGGAGGTCGAGGCGCCGCTGCAGCGGCTGACGGCGGCGCTGGCGGAGGCGGGCCCCGCCTGCGGCCGCCTCGGCCACACCATTGCCCGCGGCGAGGCGGCGGTCCGGCGCGTCTGGGAAATGCGCAAGCGCGCCGTCGGGCTGCTCGGCAACATGCAGGGCGAGAAGCGACCGATCCCCTTCGTCGAGGACACGGCGGTCCCGCCGGAGCACCTGGCCGACTACATCGCCGAGTTCCGCGGCCTGCTCGATGCGCGCGGGCTGGACTACGGCATGTTCGGCCATGTTGATGCCGGGGTGCTGCATGTCCGCCCGGCCATCGACATGAAGGACCCGGCGCAGGCGGCGATGGTCCGCGAGGTCACCGATGCCGTCGTCGGCCTGACCCGGAAATATGGCGGCCTGCTCTGGGGCGAGCACGGCAAGGGCGTCCGGTCGGAGTATTCCCCGACGTTCTTCGGCCCGCTCTATCCGCTGGTGCAGGCAGTGAAGGCGGCCTTCGACCCGCGCAACCAGCTCAACCCCGGCAAGATCGCCACACCCGATGGCAGCGCGTTGCTGACGGTGGACGGCGTGCCGACCCGCGGCCAGGCGGACCGCAGCATCCCGGCAGGGGCACGCATCGCCTTCGATGAGGCGATGCACTGCAACGGCAACGGCGCCTGCTACGATTGGGACCCGGACGCGGCCATGTGCCCCTCCTGGAAGGCCACGCGCGACCGGCGGCATTCGCCGAAGGGCCGGGCCATGCTGGTGAAGGAGTGGCTGCGACGGCTGGCGGAGGCCGGCGCGGACCCGGTCGAGCAGACGCGCCGCCTGCGTGGCGCCGCGGGCTGGCGGAGCTTCCCCGCGCGCCTCCGCAATACCCTCGCCCGGCGCCGGGGCGAGGCGGACTTCTCGCACCAGGTGAAGGAGGCGATGGACGGCTGCCTCGCCTGCAAGTCCTGCGTGGGCGGCTGCCCGATCAAGGTGAATGTCCCGGGCTTCCGCGCGAAGTTCCTTGAACTCTACCATGGCCGCTACCTGCGGCCGCCGCGGGACCACCTCGTCGGCACGCTCGAGCACCTGCTGCCCGCCATGGCGCGGGTCCCGCGTCTCGCGAATGCGGTCGCCGCGGGCACCGTTGGCCGCGCGGTGCTGCGCCGGTTGGGGCTGGTGGACACGCCCGGCCTGTCCGGCATCGACCTGCGGGCCGAATTGTCGGCGCGCGGCGTGGCCCTGGCGACGCCCGAGGCGCTGCGGGCGCTGGCCGAGGAGGAGCGGCGCCGGGCCGTCATCCTCGTGCAGGACGCCTTCACCACCCACTACGAGACGCGGCTCGTCCTCGACGTGCTCGACCTGCTGCGGCTGCTGGGCGCCTCGCCCTGGCTGGCGCCCTTCCGGCCGAACGGCAAGGCGCTGCACGTGCATGGCTTCCTCGGCGCCTTCGGGCGGGTGGCGGCGGCCAATGCCGCGGGGCTGCAAGCCCTGGCCGAGACCGGCGTCGCGCTGGTCGGCATCGACCCTTCCATGACGCTGACCTACCGCGCCGAATATGCCGAGGTGCTGGGCGGGCGAAACCTGCCGCAGGTGCTGCTGCTGCAGGAATGGCTGGCACGGCAGGAGATGGACGGGCCGCGCGCCGCACCGGCGCACTACCGGCTGCTGCCGCATTGCACGGAACGCACCACCGCCACCGCGTCGCTGCGTGACTGGCAGTCGGTCTTCACCCGGCACGGCCTTCGGCTGGAGGTCCTGGCGGCGGGCTGCTGCGGCATGGCGGGCACCTACGGCCACGAGGCCGAGCACCGCGACACCTCGGAGCGGATCTACGGCCTGAGCTGGCGCCACCACGTCACCAGCGAGGGGCAGGCGGGACACCTCCTGGCCACCGGCTACTCCTGCCGGTCCCAGGTGAAGCGCTTCGACGAGGTTGCATTGCCGCACCCGGCGCAGGCGCTGCTGCACGCCCTGCGACGGCAAGTCACGGCTTCGGCCTGAACAGGCACGGACACGCCGTCACACAAGATGAAGGACAAGGTGAGGATGCGAGACAAGACGATAATCGGACGCCGCGGGCTGCTCGCGGCCGGGACAGCCGCCCTCGCCCTGCCACGCCCCGCGCTGGCGCAGGGCGGGTGGCCGGGCGGACGGCCGGTCGAGGTGATCGTCGGCTTCGCGCCGGGCGGCGGCACCGATGTCATGGTGCGGGCGCTCGGCCTGTTCCTCGCTGCCGAGATCCCCGGCGCGAACTTCGTCGTGCTGAACCGGCCGGGCGCCGGCGGCGAGACGGCCTACGTCGCCCTGCAGTCGGCGAAGCCGGACGGCCATACGATCGGCGCCATCAACACGCCCGGCTACCTCTCCGTTCCGCTCGAGCGGAAGGTGCGCTACGACCGCGCAAAGATCCGCCCCATCGCCCGGCTGGTGGACGACCCCACGGCCTTCGTGGTGCGTCGGGACTCCCCCTACCGGACGCTGAAGGACCTCGTCGAGGCGGCGCGGAAGAAGCCCGGGACGATCAGCGTCGGCTCCTCGGGTGTCGGTACCGACGATCATCTTGGCCTGACCCTGCTGCAGGCGGCCTCCGGCACCGAGTTCATCCACGCGCCCTTCGCCGGCGCCGGCCTGGTGAAGAACGCGGTGCTGGCGGGCCATATCGACGTGGCGGGGCTCAACCTCGGCGAGATCGGCAGCCTCGGTCAGGAGGACCCGCCGCTGCGCCCGCTCGCCGCCATGGGCGAGACGCGCTGGGACCTGATGCCGAATGTCCCGACCTTCCGCGAGGAGGGCTTCGACGTGGTGATGACCAGCGAGCGCGGCCTCGCCGCGCCGCGCGGCATCCCGGATGACGTCGCCGCCCGGCTGGAAGCGGCGGTCGCGCGCGTGATGGCGAAGCCCGAGTGGCGGGAGAAGGCAAGGCAGCTCGAATTGCCGCTCGCCTACCTGCCCGGCGCCGCGTGGGAGGCGCAGATGCCGGCGCAGGAGGCCCGCTACCGCCGGATCTGGGAGACCACCCCGTGGAACTGACCGCCCCGGGTCGCTGAGGATCCCCGCCATGCCGAAGCAGGCAACCTCGCCGCATGCCCCGGTCCGCGAGGCCTGGCTCGCCCAGGTTTCGGAGGAGATCCTCGAGCCCGGCCTGCCGATCGTGGACGCGCACCACCACCTCTGGGACCGGCCGGGCGCGCGCTACCTGTTCGAAGAGTTCCTCGCCGACACGGGCTCGGGCCACGACATCCGCGCGACGGTCTTCGTGCAGTGCCGGTCCATGCTCCGGGCGGCGGGGCCGGAGGCGCTGCGCCCGGTCGGGGAGACGGAATTCGTCGCCGGCGTCGCCGCACGGAGCGCCAGCGGGCTCTATGGGCCCATGCGGGCCTGCGCCGGCATAGTCGCCATGGCCGCCCTGATGCTGGGCGATGCGGTCGCGCCGGTGCTGGAAGCGCATCTGCTGGCTGCGGGCGGGCGCCTGCGCGGCATCCGCAACTCGACCGCCTGGCATGCCTCGGAGGAGGTGCGCTCCAACCCGATCACGCCGCCGCCCGGCCTGCTCATGGAGCCCGCCTTCCGCCGCGGCGCCGCGCGGCTCAGCGACTTCGACCTCTCGCTCGATATATGGGCCTATCACACCCAGCTCGGCGAGGTCATCGACCTCGCCCGCGCCCTCCCCGGGGTCACGATCGTGCTCGACCACTGCGGCGGCCCGCTGGGCGTCGGGCCCTTCGCCGAACGACGCGATGAGGTCTTCAAGGCCTGGCGTGCCGACATGCGGACCCTGGCCGCATGCCCGAACGTCGTGGTCAAGCTCGGCGGCCTGGCCATGCGCGTCGGCGGACACGGTTTCGACCGCGAGCCGCTGCCGCCCACCTCCGAGCGGCTCGCCTCCGCCTGGCGCCCGGTGATCGAGACCTGCATCGAGCTCTTCGGCGCGGCGCGCTGCATGTTCGAGAGCAACTTCCCGGTGGACAAGGGCATGTGCGCCTACCCGGTGCTCTGGAACGCCTTCAAGCGCCTCGCGGCGGGTGCCTCCGAAGCCGAGAAGGCGGCGCTCTTCGCCGGGACGGCGACGCGCGTCTACCGCCTCCGCGACCTGCCGGCCGGCCTCGCGCCCGACCTGTCGCCCCGTCCAACTCCAGCCTCCTGAAGGCACACCCGATGCAGCACCGACGTACCCTCCTCGCCGCCGGTTGCGCCGCCGCTTGGTGGGCCGGACCGGCCAGCGCCCAGGCCTGGCCGGATCGGCCGCTGCGGCTGATCGTCCCCTACCCGCCCGGCGGCGCCGTGGACCTCGCCGGCCGCCTCATTGCGGAGGGGCTGCGCGACCGTCTCGGCCAGCCCGTCGTCGTGGAGAACCGTGCGGGCGCCGGCGGCAACATCGGCGTCGCCGCCACGGCGAAGGCCGCGCCGGACGGCACCACCCTCTGCACGACGGCGGTGAACAGCCTGGCGATCAACCAGTTCGTCTACGACAAGCTGCCCTTCGATCCGGAACGCGACCTCATTCCCGTCTCCCTGGGCTGGGAGGCGCCGCTGGTCCTGGTGGTGCCGGCCGCGCATGTCCCGGCGCGGAGCGTGCAGGAATTCGCCGCCTGGGCGAAGGCGCAGCGGGGCGGCCTGGCCTATGGCAGTTCCGGCATCGGCACCACGGTGCACCTCTCCGGGGCGCTGCTCTGCCGTCGCCTGGGGATCGAGGGCACGCATGTGCCGTTCCGCGGCGGGTCCGAGGCGCTGACCGCGCTGCTCCGCGGCGACACGCAGTTCAGCGTGGACAACCTGCCCACGGTGCTGGCCGCGGTCCGCGACGGCGCCCTGCGGGCGCTCGCCGTCACCTCGGCCTCCCGCTGGCCTGACCTGCCGGAGGTGCCGACCCTGGCGGAGGCCGGGATCCCCGACTTCGTGGTGACCTCCTGGGGCGCCGTCTCGGTGCCGGCCGGCACGCCACGCCCGATCGTCGAGCGGCTGTCGGAGGCGATGCGGTCCGCTGCGGCCGACCCGGCGCTGCAGGCGCGCTTCGCGCCGACCGGCAACCGGCCACTCGGCACCACGCCCGAGGAGGCGGCGGCGCGCGCCGCGAAGGAGCGGCCGATGTGGCGCGAGGCGGTCCGCATCTCCGGCGCGCGGCTCGAGTGATGCTGGCCGCAGGCGAAGTCCGAACGTCAGGCGCGGATCATGGTCTCGACGTCGCGGCTCAACGTGCTGTTGCGGGAAAGCAGGGCGTTCGTCGGCGCCCTCCGCGCCACGCGCTCGGCCGGAGGCAGGACATGGACGCGGCCGAACGGGTTGGATTGCGGCTGCGACTCCCCAAGCAGACTTTCGCGGGTTGGGCCACACTTCGTGCGGCCCAACCCTTAAGCAAAAGCCTGTTTAGGGTTTTATTGCAGCGCAAACCCGAAGGGGTTTGCTTAGGGCGGGGGCCCAGGTGGATGACGTCGCGCTCCTCTGCGCCGGCGAGTCCGAGGCCCTGAGGCGCGCCGTGCCGGGACCGCGCCGGGGGGTGGCCGCCGGCATCCCCGACGCGGGCCCTGCAGCGCGGCGGGTCAGTGCGCCCCGCCGCCCGGGCCGGCCAGGCGCGGCCGGCCGACCAGGAAGGCCATCGGCGCCACCAGCACGAAGAGCAGCGCCATCGCCACCAGCACGTCGTTATAGGCCATCACCAGCGCCTCCCGCTGGACCATGGCATAGACCCGCCTGAGCGCCGCGAGGTCGGCATCGCCCGGGATGCGGCCGTCGAGCGCGGTGGCGATCCGGTCCACCGCCTGCACCGCGCCCGCGCGCGCCCAGCCCACCGCCTCGCCGAGCTGCGCGCGGTGCAGGAAGCTGCGGTCCTGCGCCAGGGTATTGATCGCCGCCAACCCGACCGCGCCGCCGAGGTTGCGCATGAGGTTGTAGAGGCCGGAGGCGTTCTTCAGCATCTGCGGCGGCAGGGTGCCGAGCGCCACCTGGTTCACCGGGATCATGGCGCACATCGTCCCGGCCCCGCGCAGGCCGAGCGGCAGGGCCATCTCCCAGAAGGAGGACTGGTTCGTCAGCGTCGCCGTCAGCCAGACGGCCAGCGCCATCAGCAGGAAGCCGGCGCACATCATGACCCGGAGGTCCAGCCGCTGCGCCAGCCGCCCGACGATCGGGGAGACGGCGAACATGGCCAGGCCGGTGACGAACATCGTCTCGCCGATCTGCAGGCTGTTGTAGCCGCGGACGCGCCCGAGGAAGAGCGGGATGAGGTAGACCGAGCCGTAGAGGCCGATGCCGACGGCGAAGCTCGAGACGCAGCCGATGGCGAAGTTGCGGTTGCCGAAGGCGCGCAGCTCGACCAGCGGGTCCGGGCGCGTCAGGGTGCGCCAGAAGAAGATGATGCCGCCGAGGGCGGAGAGCGCGGCGCAGTCGCGCACCGTCGGGTCCGCCAGCCATTCCCAGCGCGGCCCTTCCTCCATCACGTATTCCAGCCCGCCGAGGAAGCCGGCCAGCGCCGCAAGCGCGATCCAGTCGATGCGGCGCAGCAGGCCATGGTCCGGCCGGTCGATGTCGAGGCAGGTCCAGACCGTGGCCGCGACCGCGGCGCCCACGGGGATGTTGATCAGGAAGAGCCAGTGCCAGGAGAGCTGCTCGGTCAGCCAGCCGCCGAGCGTCGGGCCGATGGTCGGCGCCATGGTCGCGGTCAGGCCGATCAGCACGCTCATGCGGATGCGCTGCGGCCCGGCGAAGAGCAGGAAGGAGGTGGCGAAGACCGTCGGGATCATCGCCCCGCCGAGGAAGCCCTGCACCGCCCGGAAGACGACCATGGCCGGCAGGCTGCTGGCCGTGGCGCAGAGCAGCGAGAAGACCGTGAAGCCGGCGGCCGAGGCGGTGAAGAGCACCCGCGTCGAGAGCAGGCGGGAGAGGTAGCCCGAGAGCGGGATCATGACGATCTCCGCGATGAGGTAGCTGGTCTGGACCCAGCTCGCCTCGTCGGCGCCGGCGGCGAGGCCGGCCTGCACCTCGGCGATGGAGGCGCTGACGATCTGGATGTCGAGGATGGCCATGAACATCCCGAAGACCATGGCCATGAAGCCGATGTATTCGCGCCGCCCGATCCGCGGCGGCGCCGGCACGGCGGGCGCCGGGCTCATCGCACGGCCGCCGCCGCCGCGCCGAGCAGGCCGTGCAGCGCGCCGGAGAGGAGGCCGCGCGGCGCCCCGGGGTCGTCGCGCGTGTCCACCTCGGCCTCGACCGAGAGGCCGGGGCGGAGCAGCGCGAGCCTCGCCGCCGCCTCCGCATCCAGCGCGACCCGCACCGGCACGCGCTGGACGATCTTGGTGAAATTGCCGGTGGCATTCTCCGGCGGCAGCAGGCTGAACAGCGCGCCGGTCGCGGGCGAGAGGCTCTCGACCCGGCCATGCAGCGCGAGGCCCGGCAGGGCGTCCACCGTCACGGTCACCGGCTGGCCTTGGCGCATACGGTGGAGCTGCGTCTCCTTGAAATTCGCCACCACCCATTGCCGCTGCGGCGGCGGCGAGACGGCGATGAGCTGCTGGCCCGGCCTGACATACTGGCCGAGCTGCGCCGCGCGGTTGCCGACGATGCCGTCGAAGGGCGCGCGGATGACGGTGTTCTCGAGGTCCACCCGGGCACGGGTCAGCGCGGCCTCGGCCTGGGCGCGCTTCGCCTCGGCCTGCAGCGACTGCGCTTCCAGCACCACGCGCTGCTGCCGGGCGGCGGTGGCCTGGGCGAGGGCGGCGGCGAGGCTGGCGGCGGCCTTCCGCTGGTCGGCGATGGCATGCTCATAGGCCTGGCGGCTGCTGAAGCCCTGGCCCGACAGCGTCTCGTAGCGGCGGGCATCGGCGGCGGCGCGTTCCTGCTCGGCGCGGGCCTGGGCGGCCTGCGCCTCGGCGACGGCGACCTGCGCCTCCTGCGCCGCCATCTGCTCGCGCAGCGTGCCGATGGCGGCGCGCGCCTCGGCGAGGCTGGCCTCGGCCTGGGCGAGGGCGGCGCGCCAGGTGGCGCCGTCCAGCTCGACCAGCGGGTCGCCCTGCCGCACCGCCTGGTTGTCGGCCACCCGGATGGCGGCGACATGGCCGTCCACCCGCGCGCCGAGCACGGCGATGTCGCCCTGGAGATAGGCGTTGTCGGTGCTCTCCAGGAACCGCCCGACCTGCCATTGCCAGGCACCGCCGAGCGCCGCGCCGGCGCCGAGCAGTGCCAGGATGCCGAAGCGGATGGCCCCCTTGCGGGACCGCCGGGGCGCGGCGGGCGTGACCTGGGGAGGGGCGGGCCTGGTCTCGGAAAGCGCGGTCATCGGGTCGTCCCACGTGCTGAACTGTACGGTTCAGTCCAGCCTTGCATCGCCGGCAGAATGGTCCTATCCCTTCGTTCCGTCAATGGAGAACTGAACGGTTCAGTTCAGCGGCCCACCACGGCCCAGACCAAGCGCGTCGTGCAGTTCCGCCCGGGAGGATGCAGGATGACCCATGTGACCGCCCCCGACCTCCTCGAGCCCGCCGAGGCTGCCTCGCCCAAGCGCCGCGCCATCCTGGCCGCGGCGACGCGGCTGTTCATGGCGGAGGGCTATGGCGCGGTCTCCATGGATGCCGTGGCGAAGGCGGCCGCCGTCTCTAAGGCCACGCTCTACGCGCATTTCGGCGCCAAGGACCGGCTCTTCGCCGCCATCATCACCGAGGCCTGCGAGACCATGCGGGGCCTGGCCTGCGGTGAGGCCGGCGCCGAGGACCTGCCGCCGCGCGCGGCGCTGCGCCGCCTCGGGCGGCACTGGCTCGGCTTCCTGCTGGATCGCCATGCGGTCGCGGTGCGACGGATCGTGGTGGCCGAGGGGCCGCGCTTCCCCGAGCTTGCCCGCGCCTTCTACGACAACGGACCGGCGGCGACGCGCGCCTGGCTGGCCGGCTGGATCGAGGGGGAGGTGGCGCGCGGCCGGCTGCGCTGCGCCGACCCCGCCCTGGCCGCGGAGCAGTTCATCGCGCTGCTCACCGGCGACATGATGCTGCGGGCGACGCTCGGCCTCGGCGAGGCGCCGAGCGCGACCGCCATCGAGCAGCAGGTCGAGGCCGCCGTCGACACCTTCTGCCACGCCTTCGTGGTGGAGGCGTCGCAGCGCGGGCCGTAGTGGACGCCGGCAGGGCCGAGGACTGCCGATGGCAAGGTGGCGTTCTGCGATGACGCGGCCGAGACCGTATCCGGCCATGCAAGGCCGCCTGCAGCGGCCGGGCTGGAACAAGCGCTCCGCACGTCCTACATGTCGGTCGCGCCCGAGTGTCCAAGGGTCGGCCGATCCGACCCGTGCCGCGAGATGAACGCGCGGGGGGCGAACAGCGTTAGCGCTCCGGCCGGCGGTGCACCGGAACCGCGGGCCAGGGGAAATCTCCTCAGCGCCGGGTGTCACAGCGAACGGGGGGGCCGGATACCGGCACCCTCCATCATGGAAATCCATGTCGGAAGCAGATCGCGTTTTTTCCACCCTGAAACCGCAGGGGCACCAGGCTCCCCATGCGGAACGGCGTCAGATCCTCAGCGCGCCACGGCGAGGCGGCGCAGGATCCAGCAAGGCGCGCGTGGTTGAGGTCGTCCATGTCCGGCGCGAGGGATCGCGGCCCGTGGAGGATCGCCCGCGTTCGGCACCCTGGGGGGTGCGCGCCGAGACCTGGCCCGAGGGATTCCGCGCCAAGTCGGCGCAGCCTCTCCCACCGCCGGACAACCAGCAGATTCCGTCCGAATCCGTGCAACCGGCGGCACATGTCATGCCGATGTGGGAGCCGGCCCCACCGCGGCCTGCGCCGGTGGCGCCCCTGGATGCGGTGCCGGTAGATGCGGAAATGCCCGAGCGGCGCCAGCCACGGACATCGAAGGCCAGAGTGAGCGACGCCACGGCGCGGCGCTTCGCCGACCCCTTTGCCATGGGCGACGACGGCGCGAACTGCCTCCGCTGCGGCTATCTGGTCGAAGCGGAGCGGGAGGGACGCGGCCTGCTGACCTGCTCGGCCTGCGGCTAAAGGCATAGCGGCGACCGGCGCCGGAGGCCAGCTGCGTCACCCAATATGCGATCCCGCTGGCTGCGGTCTTCGGTCCGGCCCGGCATCCCGGCCTTGCCACGGGCGAGTGGCCGGTCCGGATATCGGGCAGCGCCCCGGGACGACGGCCGAATTCCTCCAGGCAGCCCCTATCCGGACTGCCGGCGGCGAGGGTCGCTGGCCGCGGCGCAGGGCTCGACCGTGCGGTCGCGGTCAGGCCCTGCACCAGCCGAGGCCGAACCTTTTTCCGGGTCGGTGCTGCAGGTCTCATGCATTGGTCGCAAAAAAA
>NZ_JAUTWS010000580.1 GCF_030657435.1 Paracraurococcus lichenis
CCGCACCTCACCTCACCTGTGTCCAGGCAACCTCTGCCCAGGTCTCTTGCCGCGGCCCGCGACCGCCGTCACCGCGCGGCAGAATGCGCCGTCGTGCCATCGGCGTCAGGCTGCGCAGCCGGTCAACAAGGTGGCCGCCCTCCCCAAGCCGTCGGTTCTGGACGACGCGCACCAGCACGTGCCAGCCGATGCCGCGCGCCCGCGCGAGGTGAGAGAAGACGTCAGCGCCGCGGTCGCCAACGCTCACCCAGGTCGCGCCCTCGGGCACCGGACCAACCGCCTCCACCGT
>NZ_JAUTWS010000581.1 GCF_030657435.1 Paracraurococcus lichenis
CGAGATCATCACCGCTTACGCCAAGAGGTGGGCGGTGGAGCCGCTGTTCAAAAGACATGAAGCACGGTTGGGGGCTGAAGGACGCTTGGCAGCGCTCGCGCCAGGGACTGATGCGCTGGGTCACCCTGCTCGGCGTGGGCTACGCGCTCACGCAGATGCTGGCCTACAGTGATCCGGCACGCCTGGACGGACTGGCCGAGCCGGCGCCCTGGCGGCCGCTGGGCACCCAGACTGCCGGCGTGATCCAGGCGGGGATCGGCCGCATTTTACGAGCGGTCGGGCTGCCGGG
>NZ_JAUTWS010000582.1 GCF_030657435.1 Paracraurococcus lichenis
GCTCAGCAATCCCCTCATTCTGAGGCGGCAAGGAATGAAATAATCGAATCAGGCCGCCGGTATTGAGTTGAGGGAATAAATTGGACGGAGCCGATCACCGTTCGCTTCTGACGCCGTCGGGCGGTGTGTTGCCTTCTTGTCCAGGCTCTGATTCGACACCGCCTCACGCTGCGGGATGAGGCGGGATGCAGAGCAAGCAGATCTCCTTGGCGACGGTGGAGCAGTTCCTCGGGGACGTGTTCGGCCAGGAGCTACATGCCAAGCGCGTGCAGTCCCTGGCAGGTACT
>NZ_JAUTWS010000583.1 GCF_030657435.1 Paracraurococcus lichenis
TGGAGGGCCTGGAGAATGCCGAGGCCACGTCGTCGAGCGGTCTCGAGCACAGAGCGGACATCGGCATAGAGGTCAGCACCCCAGACGGAGCGGAAGCCGTTGGTGACCTTGCGGAAGATCACGCAGGGCCGCAGCGCCTGTTCGGAGCCGTTATTGGTGGGAGAGACCGCGCGGTCCGTGAGGAAGACGAACAGGTTCTGCCGGAAGCGCTTGATGATGCGCTGCAGCTTCAGTCCCGGCTTGTTGTCCGGCACGAGCTTGAGCAGCTCATCCAGCGCGTGTTGCAG
>NZ_JAUTWS010000584.1 GCF_030657435.1 Paracraurococcus lichenis
CTTGACGTTACCCACATCATGTTTCGCTCCTGGGTCCTACCAGCTCGGCGCCGAGCAGCATCAGGACCAGGCGCCGAGCGCCGAGCCACAGTGTCTGCCATCCAGGCTCGCCGTCGCCACGACGGGCCAGAAAGCCGCCAAGGCGGGCAACACCGCGGTGAAAGCCGCGCCGCGTGACGAGGTCTTCGCGCGGCACGCCGAGGGCGCTGGCCAGCAGCGCGATGGCGACAGGGTCCTCGTCGGCCGGTGCATCGGGATCGCGCCTTGCCTCGGCGCGGAGTTGCAA
>NZ_JAUTWS010000585.1 GCF_030657435.1 Paracraurococcus lichenis
TCGCACTTCTACCTGTGTCCAGGCAACCTCCGCCCAGGTCTCTTGCCGCGGCCCTCGACCGCCATCACCGCGCGGCAGAATGCGCCGTCGTGCCATCGGCGCCAGGCTGCGCAGCCGGTCAACAAGGTGGCCGCCCTCCCCAAGCCGTCGGTTCTGGACGACGCGCACCAGCACGTGCCAGCCAATGCCGCGCGCTCGTGCGAGGTGAGAGAAGACGTCAGCGCCGCGGTCGCCGACGCTGACCCAGGTCGCGCCCTCGGGCGCCGGACCAACCGCCTCCACCGC
>NZ_JAUTWS010000586.1 GCF_030657435.1 Paracraurococcus lichenis
TTCCAGTTCCCGGATCAGCTCCAATGCCAACACGAGCCGGCGCCGCAGGCGGTCAAGCTCGGCTCGCAGCAGTGGCGGCACGGCCCTGCCATCCCCCGTGCGCAGCTCGGCCATGTCGCGCTCCCACGATCGCAGCGACGGTCTTTTCCGGATACCTTGTGTGAACAGCAGCGCCTCGATCCGGTTCTCGATGCGCAACTTTTCCTGGACGAGGTGCTCGCGCTCGCGGTGGGGCCGCTTGGCATCCTCCTGCTCGGGCGTGGGCACGCGCACCATGCTGCACAC
>NZ_JAUTWS010000587.1 GCF_030657435.1 Paracraurococcus lichenis
CTTGACCTTACCCACAACTCAGCTTCGGCGTAGGGCCTTGGCCTGCGGGCAGGCAGGACTGTAGGTCATGGAAGACGCGGGGAGCTGGGCGGAACGGCAGTGGGGCGAGGTTGATTTGGGCAACCATCGCCGGACGCGGCGGGCGGTGACGATGGGCGCGGCGATGGCGGCGCAGCCGGCGGCTGGGCTGCCTGGTCAGATGGGCAGCTGGGCTGGTGCCAAGGCGGCGTACCGCTTGCTGGAACGGCCGGAGGTGACGCTTGAGGCGGTGACCGGGCAGCACC
>NZ_JAUTWS010000588.1 GCF_030657435.1 Paracraurococcus lichenis
GGGCCGAGATCATGCCGCGGTCAGCGACGACGCACACCCGGCCAATGGCAAAGCGATGACGCAGGCGGTCTACCGTCGGCAGAAGGACGCTGACATCGGCTGTGTTGCCCGGCATGATTTCCGTGCAGATCGGTCGTCCCTCGTTTTCAATCACCACGCACAGGATCAGCTGCATCAGGTCGGGCCGGTGGTCTTTCGAGTGGCCCCTCTGACCCAGTGTTTCCCCGCCCGCGCCCTCGAAGCTGATGGACGTGGTATCCATGAACACGACGGAGAGCTCGCTG
>NZ_JAUTWS010000589.1 GCF_030657435.1 Paracraurococcus lichenis
TGTCGACGCCCTGCTGCCGCACTGGGTTCGCCACGTCGTCGGCCAGCGCCCAGCGATCACCGTGGCGATGGACTGGACCGAGTTCGCCGCCGACGGCCAGGCCACGCTCATGCTCTCGCTGCTCTGCCGCCATGGCCGGGCCACGCCGCTGTTCTGGTTGAGCGTCGAGACGGCGAGCCTGAAGGACCGCCGCAACGGCTACGAGTACCAGGCGCTGGTCCGCCTGGCCGAGGCGCTGCCCATCGGGATCAAGGTTTGCCTCGTTGCCGACCGCGGCTTCG
>NZ_JAUTWS010000059.1 GCF_030657435.1 Paracraurococcus lichenis
GTTTGAAGTTGTCCCGACCTACCGAAATTTGCTGTAGCCCTCCGGCTAAACGGGGGCACCACGTCGGTAAGTCGAACTCCCCTGCCTATGTTGTTCCGGCCGGCGCTAGCCCAGCGCCTCGCCGCAGGCGGCCCGCGTGCCACATCCGCGGCACCGCGCCGCCTGCAGGTGGCTGCGGTGCCGCTCTTGCCTGCCCACCATTGCCGCGAGTAGCGCCGCAGTCTCCCGCCTCTCGGCCTCGCCGAATGGCACCTGCACAGCCCGGTCGCGGTACTGCAGCAGGCCTTCCCGGACCGGCTCGCCAAACTCCGCCTCGACCAGCAGGCAGTAGGCCAGCAGCTGCGCGCGTTCGCCGGCGTGCGGGCCGTGCCTGCCGCAGCCGCGCGACTTGACCTCGACCGGCACCGGGCCACGTGCCCCACGAACGACATAGTCCGGCCGGCCCGCCAGCCGGTGACGATGGGACACCAGTGTCGGGGCGTCCGGTGCGTCGCTGTAGACCACCCCGCCGGGCAGCACGGCCGCGCGGCGCCGCAGCAGCCACCAGGCCAGCAGGGCGAGGGCGGCCAGCCCGAACAGCAAGCCACTCATCACCACGCCAGCGCCAGGCCGAGCAGTAGTAGCATGAGGCCGAGCCCAAAAGCGACGTTCGCCAGCCGTGCTACCGCTCCCGCCGACCGAACCCGTTCGCTGTACTGCCCGTGATAAGTTACGCCGCGGGCCCGCTCGGGTGCGCGCGCCGAGGGCGTCCTTTGCTGCTCCAGCCACCAGGCGCGCTCGCAAAATGCGAAGCTGCCGAGCTCGCTCGCATTCACGTACCTGCCGCGGTAACGTCGCGTCTCACCCGGCACGGCAGGTCCGCTCCTTACCCACTGCGAGGGGGTGTAGCGCACTCGGCCAGCCTCCATCACGGTTCCCGTCCAGCGATCCAGCAGAAACGGCGCCATGGTGCCACCGTCCACCGCGGCCTGCGGCACGCACCCAGTCGTCGCACTGACCACTTGACCGACCCGACATCACCACCACCCGACCGCTCGCGCCAAGCCGGCGAGCAACACGACGGACAGCCCACCAGCGCAGAAGATCCCGGCTACCCAGCCGGCCGATGTCAGCAACGCCTTCCCGACCACCGCCGGCGTCAGCGCTTGGGCGACAGCGAGCCGAGCCCCGGAGGCCAGTAGCCGACGCTGCTCCTCGGCCGAGGGTGGCGCAGCTGCCGTTAACGCCGGCGATTGCGCCCGCTCTGCCAGCGGGGTCAACACACGCTCCACCGCAGCCGTCAGGCTTCGTGCCAGCGCATCCCGCTCCTCCTGACCGGGCATCGCCCCCGCCGCGGCCTGGACGACCTCCGCCCGTAGCGCCCGGCGCTCCTCCGGCGTGTAGGGCGCTTTGAGCCGCTCCTCGGCCCCCTGCAGCAGGCGCTCCAACGCCACGAGCAGATCGCGCTCCAACCGATCCAGCCGGCGGCCATGTGCCTCGACCGCCGTCACCGCCGCCGCCAGCGCACCAATGAACCAGCGGGCATCGGTGTCGCGAATGCCGTCGCGCCCGAGCGCACCGACCAGCCATTGCTGCGCCTCGCGCATGACCTCGGCAAAGGCCTCCGCCTCGCCTGGGACCACCGGCTTGACCGGGGGCGGCGGTTCCACCCGCGCCACAGGTTGCGGTGGCGGTGGCATCGCCTCCGGGCGCCGCACCGCCCGCAACCGCAGCAGCCGTCCTCGGGGCGCCTCTGGTACCAAGGCGCCTCCCTCGCGTGCCCTACGTTCACTCGACACTACCTGGGCCGCGCCTCCGGCCTCAGCCGGCCGTGCCCTTGCCTCACGAGATGCCGCAGCGTTCCCCGGGGTCGAGCGGGGTCCCAGCCCAGACGGCAGCGGCACGCCGCCGTGGACGACCCCGCCCGCGTCCACCCACTCGCCGGGCGGCCGCGTCACGTCAGGTCAGCCAGGACCGCACCGGCGCCCGCGCCTGGCGCCACTTCGCCATCCACTCGCCGACCGCCACCCGTCCTGCTACCGACAGCGGATCAGCCGACAGCGGATCAGCGCCCGTGCCCTGGGACATCATCCCGTCCCGCGCGGCCCAGAAGGGCAGGCCGAGGTTCTCCACCTCCTGCGACCACTCCTCGGCCAGCGCCGGCAGTACCAGCTCGGCGGCGCCGGCCAGCACCCGCCGCCGCCAGGGCTCCTGCGCCCGCATGACCTCAAAGCTCTCCAGCCCCCGCCCGCTCTTGGCGAGGTTCATCACCAGCATGGTATGCGGCGAGACCAGACCGATGTCTGCGTGCTGCTCCAGCAAGGTCAGGTCGCCGACCCGCGGCACCCAGTAGTAGCCGAGCACCGCTGCCACCCCGGCCGCCTCCAGGTCGCCGACGAAGCCCGGATTGGCCGCGACCGCTGCCGGCAGCGCGGTGTTGTTGCCGCCGCAGTCCAGCACGAAGACCTGCGGCCGTTCGTCGCCGCCGTGCGCCATGAAGTCGTGCGCGTCCCGGATGAAGCGCAGGCTGTCCTCCTGCGACGTCGTCTCGGGCTGCTCGACATGAACGAAGCGCGCCAGGGTGCGCGGGCCGTGGTCCACCGCGGCGAAGACTGCCCGGCTGAGCATCCCGGCTTCGCGCAGTTCGGAGGCGAGCATGCGCATGTCGAGCGTCTTGCCGGCGTTCTGCGGGCCGCAGACGATCAGGAGCTTGCGCCGGCCGGTCAGGTCGGCGAGCGGCGGCACCTCGGGCTCGCGCGGCAGCACCAGCGGCTCTCCCGCTCGCACGGAAGGCATTGGTGGCAGCGGCACCTGTCGCACCGGCCGCTTGCCGAGCCCAGCCCGCATCACCGCCCGGAGGTCAAAGCTCTCCGGCTCGCCCGCCACATCGGAAGGGGGCCGCTCCGCCTCTGTCGCTGTCATGGCGCTCTCCTCCTTCTACACATCATCGCGGCTGTCCGCCGGGTGGAACACCCGGCGGGGCCTAATCGCCACCGGGGCAGAGGACTTGGACCCTATGGCCGGCGCCGCGCCGGGGCGTGCAGCACGGCTGGTCGCCCGATCGTGCTTCCTTCTGGCCACGTCGTAGGCCTGACGTGCGAGCTTCGCGTCCGCACAACGTCCGTCCTGATAGCTCACGCCATCCTCGGCCATGAGATCGGCGATCTCCGCCCAGGTCGGTGGCGGATGCTGGCGCCGTGCCTCCAGGAGCTCGTCCCAGCGCTGCCGAACCCAGCCAACTGCCGTTCCTCCACCGGCCTTTGCCCGTGACCGCCTCTCGTGCAACCGATCCGTCAGGCACTGTTGCTCCGTGCCAGACTCCTTCTGAACATTAGGCCGCGAAGTTTCGGGCGGTACTGCCATGTCGTCGCTCCCTGTCGGTATCCGCCGATCCGCCGTCGATGAGTGTCGGCAGCCTGTCGATGTGGATGTCGACGGGATGTCGATGATCTGTCGCTGCGATGTCGCCAACCTGTCGACAGGATGTCGACGATCCGTCGGCGGAGTGTCGCCAGCCTGTCGATTTGGTGTCGGTGATCTGTCGATGAAGCGTCGATAGGTGTCGATGATTGTCGACGGTCGGTCGATAAAGTGTCGATGGAGAAGAGAGCAGGAAGCGCCTTCGCAGGAGGGACGCGACAGGAGGGCAGCAGAGGACAAATGGCTCATCGTACGAAGCCGAATGGGCTGCGGGCAGACGACGGACGTTGTGGGCCGGCTCCATGGCGGTCTAGATCCTCACGCCGCGATGCGGCCGCGCCGGCGCCTTGTCGCCTGCCGCCGTTGTTCCCTGCCTAACCGCCGCCGCCCACGGCCCAAGGTCCTGCGCGGCAGCGGGCGTCGCCTGGGGCTTCGCTGCCTTCGCAGCCGGCGTGCGCTCCCCGTCTGACGTCAGCCCAGGTGCGCCTGGTGCCTGCGACGGTGTCCGCGCCGACGAGCGCTCCAGGTCCCACAGCGCCTTGACGGTGCCGCCGCCCTTGACCTGGGCGTAGTCATCCCAGTCGGTCCCGACCGCCTGTCCCGCCGGGTGGTCCTGCGTGGCGGTCCGCTGCCGCTCCTCAAGCGCCGGAGGCGCCCAGACGCGGGCGTTGCCGACCGCCTGCGCCGCCCGCTCCGCCTTGGCGATCCCGACATTGCTGCGCGGACCATCGGGACGCAGCGGCAGGTGGTGGTCGTTGTCCGCCGCGAAGACGATCTCCCGGTCGGGGAACCGCGCCCGCAGCGCCTGCGCCACCGGCAGCAGGTTGCCGGCGTCGAGCGCGAAGGTCACCGCCTGGCCCAGCGCCAGATTGAGCCGCTTCGCCGTGGCGTAGCCCTCGGCGATGATGATCGGCTGCCTGGCCTGCGGCGTGCCGACCAGCGCCGCCGTGCCGGTCTTCTGCGCCCCTTCCAGCGGCCACTTGGCGCCATTCGGGCTGATGTGCTGCAGGTTGACGAGCCGGTCCGTCGCGGCGTCGTAGAGCGGAATCAGCAGGTTGCCCTGCGCGTCCACCCGCTCGCCGGTGACCGGCAGGCCCTTCCGCGCCAGGTAGGGGTGATCAGCCGGCGCCGGCCGCGCGGCGGCGAATGTGGCCCGCGCCGTCTCGGCTCCTCGCGCCAGTCCCTCCTCGCGCCTGGTCCGTGCGGCCTCGGCGCGGGCTGCGGCCTCTCGCTCCATGGCGGCGCGCTCTGCCGGTGTGAGCGGCCTGGTGTCGCCGTCCGCCCTCCAGGTGCCGACGAAGCCGCTCTCCGACCGGGTTGCCTTCCAGTTGTAGATCGCCGCCGCCGGGACCCGCCCCTCCCAATGGGCGATGTAGGCCCCGGACTTCTCGCCGCGCTTGTTGTCGATGGTTGGCAGGTACTGGATGCCGCTGTCCCAACGGATCTCGTGCCCGTCCGGCTTGAGCCCGTACTGCCGCAGGGCATCGCGCAGCTGCGCTTCCGCTTCGGTCCGGGAGACTTCGACGCGCGCCAGCGGGCGGACAGGCGCGGACCTGACGACAATGGCTGACCCATTGCCGTCAGCCGCCGACCGCTCGCCGACGACTGGCGACACCTTGGCGGCAGTCGGTGACGTCGGGTCGACACTGGTGGACGCCGGGCGGGCGAGGGGCCGGGCGCCCATGGCGGCCAGGGCCTCCTCGCCGATCTGGCGCCAGTACTTCCGCAGCATCGTGCGGGCCTCGACCGCCTCCGCCCGGGTCAGCCGCTTGCGGCCGGCCAGCTCGCGGCCCCGCTCGCCGTCGTCACGATTGAACCCGACCCCGTTCCGCGTCTGCCCTTGGTCCTCGTCCAGGGCGGCGAGGGTCCGTAGGGCCTCGTGCGCGGCGCGGATCTGCGGCGCCGTCATCCGGGCCGGAGCTGCTGGCCGGGCCGGCCCAGCGGTCGCCCCCGGCACGGCCCCGTCCAGCATGGTGCCGGACACCCTGGCCGCTGGACCGGGCGGTTCGGGCACCCGGATCCCGGAGCCTCTCGCCTGCGCCACCGCCTCCAGGATGGTCTGGTCACGCCGCTCCGCCAGCGCGCCGCCGCTGGCCGTGAGCGCCGGGGGAGGGGTCTTCCGCGCTGCTGTCTCGACCCCCTCGGCCCTCGCGCGCAGCCCCCGCACCGCGGCTGCCGCGGGCATCCGGCTCTGCCCCTGTGCAGCCAGCAACTCGGCGTCGCGCCGCGCTCCGATCGCCGTCCCGGCCTCGCGGGCCTCTGCGAAGGACCGGCTCATGGCCCGCCCCTGGACGACCTCGGCGCGCACGCGCTGCCGGACACGGTCGGCCGCCGTCGGCGGCAGCAGGCGCTGCGCCTCGCGCACCTCACGCAGGCGGTCCCAGCCCTCCCCGAGCGCGTCGCGGAAGGCCCGCACCGCCCCAAGTGTCGTTCGTGCCCCGTCGGCCAGCATCTCCGCCCGACGCCGCATCACGGAGGGGCGCAGCTGCCGCGCGACCGCCCGCCCCGCCTGGACGACCCGGTTGCGCTCGAAGGCTTCGCGCAGCCGCACGCCCGTACGATAAGCGGCGCGGACCTGGTAACGCCGGTAGAAGGCGACGGCGCTGACCCGGAGCAGCCGCGCCGTGGTCAGCAGCGCGCGCCGGGTGCGGGGGCGGTCCAGCGCGGCCTGGATATGCCGCCGGGTCACGTTGACGGCGATCGACGGGCCGAAGGTCACGGCCAGCTCGGCGCCCTGCCGGAGCCGCTGGACATGCTGGCGGGTCTGCACCGCAGCCGAGCGAAGCGCCGCGGCGCGGGCTTGCAGGCCTGCCCTGTCCTGTTCCACCGATTGCCGCGACGGCGCGGCGGCGATCCGTTCCTGACCGGCCAGGTCGGCGGGCGGAAAGCCGAGGCTCTCGCACGCCCGGCGCCATGCCGCGCGGTCGGCCATACCGTCACGAGGCCCGCTCGCCGTCGCCCGCATCCCGGCCCGCACGCGGGCGCGCTGCTGCCCCTCGGTGAGGGCTATCCAGTCCTCACCCTTCTCGCGGGTGAAGGTCCGCGCATTCTCCTCCGCCTCGCGCGACCGCCGCGAGAAATGCTCCCGCACCCGTTCCGGCACATCCGAGAGCACGGCGGCGCCCTGGCGCAGCTCGACGCGGAGGCCCGCCGCCTGACCTTCCTGCTGCAGGTGGTAGGACAGCAGCCTGCCGATACTGCGGTCCCGCTGCATGGCCAGCAGTCGGCGGCCGTCCAGCGCACGGACCTCGCCGGAGCGCAGGACGACCGCGTTCGGCACCACGTACTGCCGATGCAGATCCGGTGCGCTCGTGCCGTCTCGGAAGGGCTTGGTCGCGTGATGGGTTACGCTCCAGGCGGCAAGCCGGCCGCGCTCCTCGACTCGCGTACCGCCCACTCGCCGGGTGACAACGGCTGCTCGCGCTTCCACATCGGCCATGGTCCGGTCGGCTGCGCGTTCGAAGACTGAGAGGATCAGCGCCGCGCCGGCGGGTGTCCTCGCGTTGGCGTGGGCGACAGCCCAGGAGATGTCGGGCGCAAGGGTCAGGTGGATGAACTTGACCTGCTGCTTGCCGTCGGCGTCACCCCCGGCGAAGCGCCGGGCGCGCGCCGGGCGGGGGACATCCGTACCATCCGCCCGCCTGCCATCCGCCAGCGCAACCACTTCCGGTTCGGTCAGCGGCCTGCGCGGATCAGCGCCCATCGCCTGCGCTACCGCGGCCGGCATATCGGGCCAGGGCCGCAGGATGGATCCGCGCTGTCGCGGTATCTCCTGACCGGCGAGGACCGCAGCGGCGTCCCGTTCGGCCTCCGGCTCGGTCGCCTGCAGCAGGTGGGCTGCCATCCTGCCCGGTGACCGGGTGCGGACGAGATCAACATGGGCGACACCCATGGTTCAGCCTCCTGACGGTGTGGCCTCCACGGTCTCGACCTCGACCAGCTTGCCGACCTCGCCGGCGACCTCCTCAGGCAGGGCGTCCACCTTCTCGCCGAGGCCGTCGAGCCGCGCCTCGATGCCGCCGAACAGCTCCTTCAGGGTGTCCCGCAGGCTCTTGCCGCCGTCCTTCGGTGGTCGTGCCGCGCTGACCAACTCGCGCAGCGTCGCATCGTGCGCCTCGATCGCCCCGATCAGCGCCTCCAGCAGCCGGTGCGTCTCGATGTCGCGTTCCGCCTGTGCCAGATCACGGTCGATCTGCTCGCGGCGCATGTCGGCCAGCACCTGCAGGACCGTGTCGTAGCCGGTCGGCGGGGAAGGCGAGGGGACATTCTCGGTCATGGCCTGGCTCTCCTGGCTAGATCCGGGGACGCAGCACGCGGGAGCGCTCCTCCTTGGCGGTTTCCACCACGCCGTCCTCGCGTCGCTTCGCGGCCTCTTGCGACCGCCGCTCGCGCTGCAATGCCTCGCCGGCGGCCCGCATCGGCTCCCAGGCGTTCAGCTCCCGCGCGTCACGTTCCGCCCGATCCTTGTCGCTGATCCTCGGCATCCTTCCCTCCTGCTAGGCCGCCAGTCGGCGGCGGTTGCCCCTCCTGGACCGCCAGGCCAGGCGCGCGGCGTCCAGCGGGTTGTCGTCGAGGTGCGGCCTGAGGCTCTCGTCCTGGAAGGAGAGCGGCAGGCAGGCGCGGATCACCGGCATGCCGCGCGAGAGGAACAGCACCTCATTGTCGGCCATGGTCAGCACCTCGTGCTCCATCAGGAGCTGACGGTGAACCTCCGTCTCGGAGTCACCCTCGCCGCGGCTGTAGGTGCTGCGCAGGAAGGCGCCGGTCGTCGCGCTGCCCCGGTTGGTCGAGCGGTTGCGCACGACCGCGCCGAACTTTCCGGCATACTCGGAAATCATCTTGGCGGTGTCGGTGTCGGCCACGCCGGCATAGGCCATGTAGGCGAGTGAGGCGTACCAGGCCCTGGTACCCTGCCGGTACAGCACCTCGAGCTGGCCGAGCGCCTGGAACCACCAGCGGACGGTGATGCCGTAGGAGCGGCCGAGATCGCGGACCAGCTCGAAGATCCCCATGCGACCCAACGTGTAGGCCTCGTCCACGTCGAACAGGATGCGTCCGCGGATGAAGCCGTTGGCGTCGTAGGCGGCGCCCATGAGCGCGCCGTAGAGTACCCGCGCGACGCCTGGGGCCGCCTTCAGCGCCTTCGGCTTGGCCTGGACAAAGACGGTGATCGGGCGCGTGCAGATCGCGGCTGGGTGAAGGGAGTCGTCCGAGACCATGTCGGCCAGCGGCGTGGCGCCGAGCCAGGCGGTGTGCGCCTGCAGGGTGCCGTAGACCCCGGTCCAGGTGTCCTCGGCCTCCAGCAACACGCTACGGGCATTGATCCGGGCGAACTTGCTGGGGCTGTACGCAGCGATGCCGAAGAGCAGCTGCTTGAGCTCCGCCTCGCCGCAGCTCGCGCCCGCCTTGAAAGTCCGCAGATTCCGGCGGTCGGCCGGCCAGGACGGCTCGGCCAGCATGTGGGCGAACATCGCCCACATGATCTGCTGTGCCCAGGTGGCCCACTCGCTGGTCTCGACGCTCGCTCCGGGGTCCGGCTCAGGCGCGATGCGCTGCGCCAGCGTCATCACATCGAGCTCGAAATCCTCGCCCTTGGGGTCGATCGCGGCGAGCACGTTGATGCCGTCCTCGCCAGGGCGGATGGCATAGACCAGCTGGCCCATGGCTTCCCGGGTCCGGCGGGTCATCGCCTCCAGCTCGCCTTTCGGGTCGCCGACGACGTAGCTGCCGCGCCAGCGGTACTCGGGGTGGGCGAGCGTCTGCAGCAGGGTCTGCGACTTACCGACGCCGGATCCCGCCACCCAGGCGCTCATGGTCGAGCGGAGGGTGCAGGGGTCGACCAGCATGCGCGCCTTCGGCGCCTCGTCCCAGGTCTCCCTCCGGCGGGGCTCGAAGGGCACCCCGGCCCAGCGGGACAGGTCGCGGCGGTAGTTCCAGGCAACCGGGATGCCGCCGTAGCCTTCCCCCGAGACGCCGGGGAACCGCTCCTGCGCCCGTCGCTCGGTGGCAAAGGCAGCGGAGCCGTGCGTTCGCCCCCGCGCGCGGGCAATGCCGTCCCGGCTGACCTCGATCGTGGGCCGGCGCCCGAGCCCGAGCAGCAGGGTCAGCAGGCCGCAACCCGCCGTCGCGGCGAGAGCGGCGAGCAGCAGCGCGAGGCGATCACCCGGCCAGAAGCCCTCACCGAGGCCGTGGGCGAGGAAGACCAGCCAGCACCAGGCCGCCGACCGTCCGAGGATGGGCAAGCGCCCGGTCCAGCCGGCAAAGGCGACGGACGCCATTGCCAGCCAGGCCGGCGCCAGCAGCAGCGTGCCGAGACCGTATCTCACGTGGCGGCCTGTTCGTCGGTCAGGCCGAGCGGCCTGTCGACGCCGCGGAACCACACCTCGTCCTGGCCGTAGGTTCCCTTGCCGCTCGGCTCCGCCGGTGGGGTGAACTCGCAGTGCACCACCACGTCGACGTAGCGATTGAGCAGGCGAAAGATATCCACGTCGCTCATCGACTTGCCGCCCTCGCTGGTCTTCAGCATGAGGCGGGTGGAGTCGAAGATGCCGTAGCAGCTGTCGCCGTGGTTGGTGGTGAAGGTCTGGATCGTCGCCGCCATGCGCAGGAAGGCCCAGGCGGAGGCGTTGCGGAGTTCCTGCACCATGGCGAACTCCACGGCCATGCGGAGCGCCGCCACCATCAGCTTCTCCGGGCCCACGTCCGCTTCGCCCTGACCGCCCTCGCTATAGAGCATGCCGACGCGGTTGGGCTGGGTCAGCCGCGCCTCGTCCTCGTCCTCGATGCTGCAAACGCGCTTCGCCGAATCCACCTCGGCGCCGAGGGCGCGGACGAACGTGGTTTTGCCACTGCCCATTTTGCCACCGGCCATGATGGTCAGGCCGTTGTGCACCGCCGCCTTCCAGAACCCGGGCATGTCGCCCTCCCGGTAGTGGCGAGCGGGCTCGACATAGGCGTTCTGTCGCCGACCCGCGTCATCGTGCCGGCGGGTGTTGGCGAACAGCCCCGCCGCTCCCAGCCCGTCCACCGTCGGCTGCCAGTCACCGGCTCGCCTGGCGCTGTAGCTGTAGGTGAGGGGTAAAACGCAGGGGCGCTGGATCAACTGCACCCGATGTCCCCAGGGAGAGGTCGTAGCGCAGAGGGGGGTGTCGGTCCAGATATCCTGGCGCCGCAGGCCGGCGGAATGGAGCCCGATCATCTCCAGGTCCTCCAGGTCGTAGGGCGTCTCCACCGAGATCCAAGTGCCCCGCTGCCTGACCCAGGCCTCGCCTGGCTGGTTCATGCAGAAGTCGGTGGTGGCGGGGTCGGTCATCCACCGCTCCACGGGCCGCAAGAGCCAGCGCAGCGCACGGTCATCCGTCATCATCGAGCCTGTCTCCTGGGAGATGGGACACCCGCGCGTGCCGCGGCATCGCGGACCTCGCGCAGTTCGTACATCGAGGACAGGTCCAGGTCCCCGACAGTACGAACGGTGATGCTGTCACCATGATCCCGCCGCAGGGTGGGCGGGCGGTTGTAGTCCTGCTGCAGGGCTGTCTGCCCGAGTGTGCCGCGGGCGCGGCTGCCGACGTTGCCGAAGTTGAGGAACTGGTTGCCGCCGCCGCTCTGCAGGCTGTTGCTCACCGCGCCCACGCCGGCATCCACGGCACCCTCGATCACGGTCAGCAGCACGCCGGCCTGGATCTTCTCCCACAGGTGGCTGTCATAGGTGCCAGTGATGCCGTTCTCGCCCAGTGGCGAAGCGCCGATGCCGCGCAGTGGGATGCGGACATAGTCGGTGGTGCGGATGCGCTCGAAGGCGAGCATGAGCCGCCGCTGGCCGTACTGCAGGCCGCTGCCGAGGTAGCCCTCAATGACCGCGCCAGGCCACAGCAGGAAGTTGGTACCGTCCTCCGAGCGCACCGCGGCGTCGATGGTGCAGGTGACCGGCCCCTGCGCCTCGCTGTTGATCGGCCCGTCGGGGGTGCAGCTGATCGGCGTGTGGCTGGGGATGGTGAACTCGGGATGCTCGTTCACCCAGGGTCTTGCCCGGTTCACCCCGGGCCGCTCCCCGTCGCGCTGCGCGGCCCGCTGCTGGGCGCCAAGCCGGGCGTTGGTGCGGGCCTTCTCGGCGTCCTCGGCCTTGGTGCGGGCGGCCTCAGCGCGGCTGGTGCCCGCGAGGACGGTGGCGTCCCGTCTGACGACAACCACTCCAGTGCCATTCGGCGCGGGTGTGGTCGGACCGCTGGTGGCTGCCGCAGTCGACGTGTTGGGCCCGACCCCGGGCATGGCGGGCTTGAGCGGAGGCGGAGGCGGGGTCGTCACGATGGCCGCCGCCGGCTCCTGCATCACCTTCTGGCCGGTCATGCTGCAGGTGGCGAGTGTGGCGACCACGGGCAGGCCGGTGCCGAGCAGCACCCACGGCCACACCCGCCGACTTGGCCGCTCGCGGGAGGCCTCGGCTTCGCCGGTCTCCTCGTCGAGACCGGCGAACGCGTCGTCCTCGTCATGACGTGGGTCAGGAGCGGGGGGCACGGCGCACCGTCCTGACGATGTCCGGGCTGATCGTCCCGGTGCCCGGATTGGCGCCGTAGGGGTCGAAGCCCAGGTTGCGGACCTCGGTCGCCTTGGTCGGGGTGCGGCGAAAGCACAGGACGGGGTAGGTGCCGTGGATGCGGAACAGCCCGGGCCCCAGGGTATCCCTCGTCACCAGGGCCTCGCCTTCGGCGCCGCTGCATCGGCCGGTCTCGGTCTTGTAGACGTTCGGCACCGGCAGCCCGACATCGAACCGGACCACGGTATCAAGGCCGTTGTCGGAGATCTCGAGCGGCTGGGTCTCGGTGTCGCCCCGGGCGATGTACTGCCAGTTCCGGGCGTGCGGTCCATAGAACGCCTCCTGCCGCAGTGTGCCGGCCAAGCGGTTCGAAGCTTGCGTCGCGGCGAACGGGGTCGCGGCGGTTTCAGCCGGAGCACGCGCAGCGGGCGAGGGCGGTGGGTTCTGCTGGGCGGTATAGCTGAAGCGCAGCAGCAGCATGGTGTCGCCATTGGCGGCCCGGCGCTTGCCCTCGTCCGGCTCGTCCCGCTCGGACAGCAGCGCCGCCCCGACCTTGCCCGGGTTCGGCGCCGCGGTGTCGAGTTGAAACAGGTGGTTCAGCACCTTGCCGCCGCGCATCTGCACCGGAACCGTCATTACCGTGCTGGCCAGGTCGTTGCGTAACACCTGGAGTTGCAGGCTGTTGGCGTCCGGCACGATCTGCCACTCGGTGATCCGCTGCCGACAGTCCTGTGGGCTCTCGCTTTCCTTGCACGCCCCGATCATGGCGCCGGCGGGGTCGAGGATGGTACTGCCCTCGGCGAACAGGATGGTGACGTGCGCGCCGACGCGGGCCGGCACGCGATAGACCTGCACCTCGTCATAGGCAGCGCAGCGCACCCGCGGGTCGCCGGCGACCGAGCACGCCGGCGGATCGATGGCGGCGAGGGCCGGGGTGGCGAGAATGGCGGCGGCAGGGGCGAGCAGCAGGCAGCGCATGGGATTTCCGTCAGCGGCAGGTGGCGGGGTCAATGGGGGTTGGGTCGACGTCGCGGCTGCGACCGACGAACATGATGTCGGCCGTGGGGTACTGAAGGTGCAGCGTGGTCGGCAGCCTGGTGACGGCCGAGTAGGACAGCCGGATCAGCCGCCGGGCGCATTGCGGCTGCTCGCCCGGCCGGGCCGCGACGATGATGGCCGGGACAACGATGGCCGTGGTACCGGTGCGGATCGGCTTGCCGGTGGCAACGCGCTTCCAGCCATTGGTGCCGAAAACGGCTTGCGCGCTGTCCTTGTTCGCCGGATCCCACTCGGCGACGACGTCCTGGCGCAGCGTCCCGGCCGAGAGTCCGGCGCAATAGTCGTACTGGAACTGCGCCTCCACCCAGCTGTAGCCCTCGCAGGCGCGAACGAACTGCGCGGCGGTGCCGAGGATCAGCGCCTCGCGCTTGCTGTCGGGGAGGTTCCAGGTGCTCTCGAAGACTGCGGCCGTGTGATCGGTGTCATTCAGTACGGTAAAATGGTGCACGTTTCGCCGCAGCGGATAGGTGGCGCTCCACCCCCAGGCCATGACCGCGGCCGATAACCAGCCGGCCACGCCCACACCGACACCAAGGCGCCGCCAGGTTCTCGCGGCTGCCTCGCGGTCGCGGGCATCGCGCCGGCCGGCGGCCAGGTCCCGACGCAGCTCGGCCATCTCGTCGGTCGAGGGTGCGAAGAGGGCGCGAGGCGGCGGGGGCAGTTCCGCCACGATCTGGTTGCCGCTAGCGCCGGCGGCAGGTAGGGCGCCGCTCATCGGGCGTCTCCGAGGCCGGTGGCCGCTGCGGCGCCGAGCGGCGGGCTGGCGATCTCGTTGCCCTGCCACGCCCACTGGCCAGCGTTGAGCTGGCGCCACGCCCCGCCTGGCGTGACCAGGGCGGGGCGGTCCTTCGACGCGCTGCAGGCGGCGAGCAGGAGGCTGGTGGCGATCAGCAGGGCACGCATGTCGGGCCTCTCAGGATCCGTAGGGACGGGGACGGGCAGGGTGGGCCAGGGAGGAGGTTTGCCGGGCGGTGCCGCCGCCAGGGCCGCCCGAGGCATGCGGCGGGCGCCATTGCGGACCGGGACCGTGCCCCGAGGGGACGCCTCTACCACCCCCGCGGTGAACCCACTGCATGGCGTTGCGGACGGCCATGGTGGTGCCCGCGGCAAGGCCATAGACGCCGCGGGCAACGCCGCTGGCGGCCCGGCCGCTGCCAGTGACAAGGTTCGGGACCGTGGCCGGCGGCAGGCCCGAGCCACCGATCTGGTAGGCCAGCATGGCGGCGTAGCCCATCAGCAGAAGCCCGACGCAGCAGATGATGACGATGAAGAAGAGCGTCTTGGCCTGCTGCAGAGCGCCGGGAACCTCGGGCGAGGTCAGGGGCGGGTCGGTCATGCTGTCGAGCATGACGAGCTCGCTCTGCAGCGCCATCTGCGTCACGGCAACGAGCATCACCCCGGCCAGCACCAGAGCTACGACCTTGCCGAGCCACCGCTCAAAGAACGATCGGGTGTAGTCGAACAGCGCCAGCACGAGGAACACGGGCGCGAAGCCGATCAGCAGCCCACGCAGCACGCTGGTAATGAGGTAGCCGGTCAGGCAGCCGATGATCTGCATGGCGGTGGCGATGACAATGGCCACACAGGCGAGGATGGTGACCGGGTTCCATCCCGCCTTGCCCCACACGATGGCAACGCGTTTCCAGCCATGCCACCAGAGCGCGTCTAGGTCGGTACCGAAGTTGCCCGGCATTGTCAGGCCGAGGGCCGCAGCCGAAGCGGCCTCCTCGCCTGAGAAGCCGGCGATGGTCAGGGTGCGGGTGAACCAGCCGGGCAGCGACACTCCGAAGAAGTCGCGGACGTACTGGTTCAGCAGCGGCGTCGAGAGGGCGAGGGAGACCAGCAGGCTCATGGCCACCCCGCGCCGGATCAGGGACTTCAGCTCCTGTTCGCTCTCGCCGGTCAGGAAGCGCCAGCCGGTGACGAGGCACCAGGCCGTCAGGGAGACGATGGCCGCCGCGGCCATCTCACGAACGAAGGCCTCCAGCAGCCGATCCACAGCGCCGACGATCGCGCGGTTCCAGAAGTCGACGATGCTGGAGATGTTGAAGTTCATCGCGGGTCAAGGCTCCGGGCGCGGGCGGCGGCGGCACAGGCGCGGAGGCTGGGGCCGCCCGAGGAGCGCCTGCACTGGGACAGCACCCAGTCCCGGGTCCAGGGCGTGCCGGCGTAGAAGAGCGGGTTGCCCGGGTCGGAGCGCGGATTGGCGCGGATAAAGTCGTCGGCCTGCCGCGTCATGGTCCGAGCCTCGGCGGTACGGCTCTGGCGGGTCTCCCGCGCCAGGACCGGGGAGGCGAGCGCCAGCAGCCCCGTTAGGGCGAGCCAGCCCCTCATGGGATCAGGCTCGCGTTGATCGGGATGTACCGCGCGCGACGAAGGGCAATGGCCGCGTCGGCATCGCGTACCATGTCCTCGACGCTCTTGCGGTCGCGCTGCTCCTGCTGCTGCCGGCGCCGGTCCTCCTCGGCTCTGGCCGTCATCTCGACGGCCTTCAACTGGTTGGCCTGGGTCTGGGAGAAGGCCACCTCCGCCAAAAGGCGGTTCTGCAGGTCGGCGCGCTCCGCGATGGTGGCCTGCTTGCCGATCTGTCCCGCAAGCTCGCCCAAGCCGTCGATCCGCCGGGCATTGGCCTCGTAGCCCTGCTGTGTCATGGCAAGCTGGGCGGCGTTGGAGGACGCCTCCTCCCGCAGCCGCACCGCCTCCGGATCCTCGCCCTCGGGGCGGTAGACCAGGTTGCGTTGCAGGAAGTCGGTCATGACGCTGGACAGCTGGAAGCTGGACGGGTCGAAGCCGAGGGCGCCGGCGAGAGCGTCGCGGACCTGGTTGCTGTCACCGGGCAGGGGCGCGCGGACATTGGCCCGCACGAGGGACATGGCAAAGTTCTGCAGGTAGGTCGGGTCAGTGAAGTTGTGGTAGAGCTGGACACCCTGGTTCACCTGCTCCACCCCGTTGCGGATGATCTCGGTTCCCTGGGTGATGGTCTTGGCCATCTGCGCTCCTTGGGTGATCCAGCGGGCCATCGTCTCCTTCTGGGCATCACTCACGAGGCCATTGAGAGCAACATCCACCACGGGGATGCCCGCGGCTCCGGCGAGACCGGAGGCCAGGGTAGCGCAGGCGACAGAGGACAGTACGAAGCCGGTCAACGGCCCGCGGCGGAATGCGGGGTGGGTCATTCTGCGGCCTCCAGGACTGGTTGCTTGGCCCGCTCCGCGTCCTCGGCCGCCTTAAGGGCGGCTTCGGCCATGGCGCGCGCATGGGCCATTGGCGCGCGCTGCAGGAAGATCGGCACCCACACATCCGGGTCGGGACCAGCCTCGGCGATGATGCGATCCAGTTCGTCGCCGGTGGACGCGCGCCCGGACAGCATCCACAGGTGCTGCCTAATCGTCGACAGGTCGAAGTCGAGGACGACGCTGGCGCCGGCGCGGCTGATGACGAACCGTTTGGGGGGACGGGTGAAGTCCTGCGTGACCATGCGGAACATCACCGGCGTGAAGCCGATGGCCTGGTACTCCTCCCAATCGGCTTCCTTGTTGGCGAAGCTGATTTTGGTCGGCGTCTGCTGCCGGATGACGTCGCCGATCTTGCTGGCGAGCAGCGCGCCGGGCGATTGCGAGGCCATGACGACGACCCCGTTCTTCTTGCGGATGGTCGACAGGTTGTCGCCGATGATGTCCTCGAACTCGGGGATCTTGAGCGCCATGGCTAGCTCGTCCCAGTAGAGGAACAGCGGCTCGCCAGTCGCCAGGCGCCGCACCCGCCAGGACAGGTCGGCAAGGATTGGCCCGCAGACCTCCGGGTGCTCGAGCAGCGCAGTGGTGTCGAAGCCGGCGCAGCGGCGGGTCAGGTCTACCTCGTCCTGGTCGTTAGCGAAGACCCAGCCGAGCGTGCCGCCCTCGCACCAGGGCTCCAGCCACGCGCCGGCGCCGCGGTTGTTCCGCCAGCCCATGATCTGCCGCACGCCGGCCCAGGATCGCATGGCTGATGGCATGCGCAGCTGCTGCGCGATGGCCCGGTTCAGCCGGTCCACCTCCTCAGGTGTCCAGGCGAAGCCCTCGGGCGCCCGGGCATTGATCGCCGCGGTGAACAGCTTGACCAGATGGCCGTGCTCGTCCGGAGTGTCACGGGCGGCCTTCAGCGGGGCGAGGCCGGACGGCTCGCCGTAGCGCAGGGTCAGGTAGGAGCCGCCCATGCCGAGGATGCAAGGCTTCGAGCCCTGGTCCTTGTCGAACATGATCCCGCGGGCGTGCAGACGCTCCACCGCGCCCAGCAACAGCACGCAGGCCAGCACGGACTTGCCCTCACCCGTCATGCCCAGCAGCAGGGTCGAGCCGACCTCGCCGCGGTGGAGGTTGTGCCGGTAGAGGGTGCCTCCGGTGGTGCGGAAGTCGCAGACGTAATCGCCCCACAGCGGGTCATCGTCGCCCGGCGGGTAGTTGTGCAGCGGCGCCAGCGCGGCAAAGTTCAGGCTGGTGAAGTTGTCCAGGCGGGCGATCTTGTGCCAGCAGCCGGGGGCCTGCGCTGCCCAGGAGGCTTCCAGGTTGAGGTCCTCCTGCACCGGGCTCATCGCCGCGTCCTTGAGGACGGTGACAGCCCGGTTGGTGAGGTCGTGCAGCCGGGCGCGGGTCGGCGCGTAGACCGCGACCGACAGGTGCATGGCGCCCAGGACCCATTCCTTGCGGTGGAACTCCTTCCGCGCCGCGCCGATGCTGCCGACGTCGTCCTCTTCTTCCTCGCCGGCCGTTCTGGCGTGACCCTGGCGGCGCTTCATGGCCGAGCGGGCCATCGTCGAACTCTTGAAGCCGAAAGTCGCGGTGACGACGCAGGTCCCCGGGAAGCTCAGCAGGCCGTTGAGGATGCCGGGCTCCATGCCCTCGGGCCAGGCGGTGAAGCCCAGCATGGTCCCGAAGTAGCGGGCGGCCGCGCCGTTGCCGGGGGTGCGGATCTCGATGGTGCGGGCGCCCGGGGTGAAGATCGGCCGGTCGCGCAGGATGGCGCGGCCGATCCGACTGCCATGGGCCGGCATGGGTACCCGCTCATAGCGGCCGTAGAGGATGATGCCAACTGCCTCGGCGACCTGGCTGTACCACTTCAGCACGCCGTTTCGCCGACGCTCCGCGCGCAGGCCGAGCGGGGCGATGCCGTAGAGGGCGAGATCGCTCTCCAGCACGGCGCAGATTTCGTCCATGCGCCGGATGTCCTCCGGCGTGGGCATGCCGGTCTTGCCGCCCCACAGCCGGCCGAAGCCGGACGAACGGAGCGTGACCGAGATGTAGATTGTGTTCCGGGTCAGGCCGTGGCCGAGGACGTGCTGCCGATAATCCTGGTCGAACTGACGCGGCCAAGTGTGGTGCATCTCGCCGGCCTGGGGGACGCCGTGCTCCAGCAGCTTGCAGACATGGACGGCGATGGTGAGGTTCGGGTGCGCGACGCTGCCGAGCGTACCCTTGAGCCGGCCCTGCAGCCGGCCGATGGAGCGGTTCGTCTCCAGCTCCCAGGGCAGGCCGGAGACCTGGTAGATGCGGACCTGCGTCCCACCATCACGCAGAATCGTGCGCTCGTCGTGGTGGGTCCAGTAGGGCAGGAGTTCGTCCGAGGTGCGGAGCGGCATGGGTCAGTCTCGAGGGAGAGCGACGTGGCGAGGCCGGCCGCCGACGTTGCCTTTGGGCAGCGCCGAGACCGTGGAGCCGCCCCACAGGCGGCCCCGCTTGCCATCCGGCCGCGTCACGACCGGGTCCGGCGTCATCCAGGCGCCCGACAGGTACAGCCACAGGGTCGCCAGCTTCTTCAGGTCGCCGTTGAACCACCGCTGCGCCGCCGCCCACGCGATCGGCAACGCGGCAAGGAAGAACGGATGCAAGAGCACGGCCAGTCCCGACCCGGCAACAAGGCCGGCGATGCTCAGGCCGAGGGGCACGCCGCCCGGCGCCGCGGCGCGCGAGATCGGGTAGACGGGATCGCTGTGCGGCGGATCGTCGTTCCAATCAGGCGGCGCGCTCATCAGAGGGCGATCCCGCCTGCGCCGCCGCTGAGCAGACGCTGGCCGATATAGGCGCAGCCGGCAATGAAGATCGTCCCGATGACGCCACCGACGATCCAGCGACCCTCCACCGGATTGCCGCGCAGGTGCATCCCGCCGACCACGGCCCAGTAGCCGAGGACGAGGGCGCCGAGCACCAGCAGCAGCAGGTTGATGCCGTTCGAGACGATGCTGGTGGGGTTGGTGTTGCCGGTGATGTTGACGCCACCCGTGGAAAGCTGGGCGAGCGCCGGCGAGGCTGCCGTCATGGCGAGCGTGGCAGCCGCGGCAGCGCGCTTGGGCAGAAGGCTCATGGGGTGCGGTCCGTGAGGCGCTGGGGGGAGACCCCGGTGCTGCCCGCCTCGGGTGACGGCACGGGGGAGCTCGTTGCGAGGCGGCCGCCTCGCTCGAAGGCGGTTGCCCTGGCTGCGCGGTCGAAGGCCGTCGCACGGGTGCGCGGGGTGGCGGCTTCCGGGACCGGGGCAGGAGAGGGAGCCTCCAGCAGCGGCGCGAGACGGACCCGGCGGCTCGCGACCTGCCGGGCATAGCCGGGGGCGCCGTCGGGCCGACCGGAGTTGTACCGCTGGTCGGCGGCGGCCCTGAGGTCGGCAACCCAATGCGCCGCGCCGGCTGCCATGGTCAGACAGGGATCGGTCAGCCGCTCGAGGGTCGTCAGGCCGTGCCGGGACCAGGTCTGCCGTCCGGTGAGCTGGAACATGCCCACGCCGAGCGCGTGGCCGTCGGCAATACGCCGGCTGACCTCGACGGCCAGGGCGTCCCGGGAGATCAGGAACAGGCTCTCGCCGGTGGTCTCGTCCCTGAGCGCCCAGGGGTTGAACCCGCTCTCCTGCTCCGCAATGGAGGCCAGGTCGAGGCGGTAGGGTTGGTACTGCAGGGGCAGGCAGGCGGGATCAGCTGCGAGGCAGCGATACAGCGCGATCCCCGCAGCGGCCGCGGCGCAGCTCACCGCACCACCGAGGACGCCACCACGCCCACCACCCAAAGCGTGGCCCGCAGCACGATCCAGGCGGCGGCCACCACCACGCCGAGGGCGACGGCGAAGACGGTCACGATGACATTCAGCAGGCGAGACAGCAGGGACGAGGCGCCGCTGGGCATGGTGTCCTCCTGCTAAATCAGCGGGTGATCAAGAGCGCCTGTCAGCTGCGCGGCCGAGAAGCCGCCCGTGGTGCTCTCCGTCGCGTAGACGTAGCCCTGGAGCGTGCCAGTGTTGGCGACGCCCTCGAACTTGGAGCCGATGCCGGGGCTCTGGTTGGTGCCGCCGTCGACGTAAGCCTGCGGAACGTGGGTGGTGAAGGTTCTGAAGGCGTGGTCGTCGACGCCGAAGGTGATGTGGTCGCGCTGCCAGTCGACCCAGTAGGCGTGCGGCTGCGAGGCATCCACGCCGGTGTAGACGAAGCTGTCGTAGCCGTTGTTGTCGAAGCCGCCGTCCCCGGCGACGCCGTTCTTGGCCCAGTGGAGCGTCCCGTACGGCTGGCCGGCACCGTTGATCTCGACGAGGTCGATCTCGGGCCCGGGCCACTTATCGTCCGCGGGCCAGAGGCAGAAGTAGGTGCCGCTGTGCCAGGCCGGCGTGAGGCTGCCGAACAGGACATGCAGACCGTAGCTGAGGCCGCCGCTCGGGCCGTTTGCCGGGATCATCAGCCCGGAGAAGCCGTCGTCGGTCCGCACGGCGGAGTAGCCCACCCCATTAGCAACGCCGGCATCGCCCCAGGCGTTGGTGAAGAGCCCCCGGCCGTTGCCGAAGTCCTCGACGTACCGGATGTCGTAGTGACCGCCGTTGAAGTCGAGCGTCCTATCATCGACAACGGCCGGAGCGCTGCCGCTCACCGGCTTGCCCATGGCGTAGATGTCGGGATTGAGGCCGGTGCCGGCCAGTGCCTCGTTCGCCTGCTGCTGGTAGGCCGCGAGGTCTTGCTGCGTAATGCCATACTGCGCCAGTGCGGCATCGGTGGTGTCGAAGGCGCCGCTGCCAGCCTTGTCGGTCAAACTATTAGCCTGTGCGGTCGCGTCCGGGGCCACTGTCGTGCCCACCGCTGCCGTTGTCCCGGTCGGAGCGGAAGCGGTGGTGAAATCGCCCCACTTGTAGGCGGCGTTCCAGATGCCGCGTGCCGCACCCGGGATGGCCTGCCCGTCGTAGCTTGCGTCGTCGATGAATAGGTTCCGGTCATTACCTGACACCGCCATGACCGCGGCCGGGTTGCTCCAGTCGGCAGCGCGGTTGAAGTCGTCATTCAGGTAGTTGATCGAAACCACGTGTGCGCCGGGTCCCCAGGTGCCGTGCAGCGCGATGGCGTCCGAGGCTTGGCCGTGCAGCGAAGAGACGGTGAAGACCCCGCCCATCTGCACACCGTCCACAGAGACGGTGAACTGCGGCATCAGCCCGGCATAAGGCGTGCCACTGACGTGCAGATCGAGCGTGTTCGGGCCGGTACCGACGCCGACAACCCTCGTGCCTGCCGGTGGGTCGAGAGGCTGCAAGATAGCACTCGCAGCAACGGCGGGCGTGGTCATGCGCCGTCTCCTTTGGATACACGTCGCGGCGACACCGAAACGGCGAGGACGGCGGGCGCGAGAGCCAGGGGGACAAACCTCTGCCGGAATGTGTTAGGTGGCACGCTCCGTCCCTCCGACCCTGCCTGGGTCTTCTTTACAGTGAAAGGTTTAACCATAATGCGCATGCCCAGCAGGAAAGGCAAGCGCGGCATGGACGTACTCAGCCCGGCACAATGCAGGGGAGCTCGCGCGATGTTGGGTTGGAGCCAGGACCGGCTCGCCCAAGCGGCCGGCGTGTCGAAGCCGACGATCAACAGCTTCGAACAGGGCAGGCGGTCGCCGATGCCACAGAACCTTGAAGCTATGAAACGTGCGCTCGAGGAGGCGGGCATCGAGTTCATTGGCAGGAACACCGGCGGTCGCGGCGTTCGCTTCCAGCTGCCGGATGCCGAAGAGGACAGCCCGCTCGAGAATGAGTCCTGACCGCCCGAACTTGGCGTGCGATGCGACCAACACCTCCTACTGCGAGCGCCCGAGGGCGCGCTGCGGCTGGAGGTCGAGCCGAGCACCGGAGGCCCGTACCAACCCGCAGGCGGCAGTCGAGCTGACGCGGGTCGTGCCTCGTGCCGGGCATTCGCAAGCTCGGTAACCCAGCCTGGACGGGACGTCGCCATGCGACACCGGTGCGGTTCAGGGTGCCGGCAGACTGCCAGGATGCTCTCTCTGGCAGGCCATCAACGATATCCTAAGCCCACTCAAATGGTCCTGTCGTGAGGGAATATACGGAGCCTCGTCAGAGCTGGATCAGCTCACCGTGATCAGTCTGGATGGCGAGGTTGCGGAACAGGAATGCCGACGCGGATGCGCGACCTACTGGGATGTTCCAGGACGAGCGGAAGGGACCGGGATGGGAGCGCTTGTGGTCAGGCCAGGAAACCTCAGGGTGCTGCGGAAGCGAGGCAGGTCAACGGAGCGCTGTGCCGCAGGTCTCGCCTACTTCTTCTCTGCCCCGAGCACCTCGGCAGTCGCGGCCTGCAGTTCCCGCAGCTCGTCGAGAAGAGGAACGAGAAGGAGGATCAACGCGGACGACGTGTTATGCAGCCGCCGTACCCGCGCCATCTCCTCCGAGAGATCAGGGCCGGAGGGCATGACCTCCTGGATCTCCAGGCCGAGCGCCCGCAACAAGCGCCGCAAGCCCTGGATGGTGACGTTCTGCCGGCCGTCCTCGATGGAGTAGATCCAGGTCTTGTTGGTCCCGATCGTCTCGGCCAACTGGGAGCCCGTCAGGCCGGCGCGCTTCCTGGCTTCGCGGATGCGGCTACCGATGGCCTGGAGCAGCGGGTCCGGTTCCGCGCGCGGCCCATTGGAGGCTCCCGAATGCCTCGCCATCCTGAGCCGTCCTCCTGTCTACGCCCGGCATCGCGACCAACCTACCGAGTAGGCTGGCGTGGTCCCGGCTTGGCCAGGTGACATCCAGGACGCGGATAATTTTGTACGACGAATGGGGACCGCCCGTCACTGCCCCAGGTATGCAAAAAGCGTCTCGCCTGGAGCCCGGATTGTCCTTCTTTCAGTGGCAATAGGGTTTTTAGACGTCTCCATGCGGATGCATAGAATGGTCCCGGCCGCGCTGTATTGCGATGTTCATTTCCCGTCGCAGGGCAAGGTGATACAGCGGGCGGGTGAGGCGCCTAGCCTCGGGTCTTGCGGTGGTGCCGCGGGCAACGAGCAGCGGTTACTGAAGTCCTCAGGCTCTGCACCGTCGGAAGTAACCCCTGCTCTGCCGCCAAGTGCTCCAGGTCGGAACTGAGGGAGTGGATGACCTGGACGCTCTGCGGGTCGCGCTCATTATCGGCGTCATAGAAGCGGCTCAGCGCCTGACTCTTGAGCACCGCACCCAGCAGGGTTCTGGCTGGGGTCTCGGCGAGCAGCCTGGCCCGGATGCGGCATTCGGAGAGCAGGCGGTCTGCCCGCTCCGCCAAGCGCGGAAACCACGGGCTCGGCGGGCTCTGCATTTCGATGTTGTAGAAGAGCTCGATGGCTGCCTCGTACGCATCCGTCAATGCATCCAGGCGCAAGGCCAATCGGACGAGAGGAGCCTCGACATGTCCGGCGAGGCCTGTGTCGTCAGCGTTTTGCGGGCGGTCACTCATGGGGCCCGCATCCCGCCGCCAGCATCGGGCCCTGCTGCCGCACCGTCTCGGCGTCCCTGGGAACCGGGAGCGCCTCGACCACGCTGAACGGCGTGCCGGTCGGAATCACCTGTGTCAATCGCAGGCCCGCCGCGCCGAGCAGGGCGCTGAACTCGGCGGCAGTGCGCTCGCGTCCGCCGTTCCGCACCAGCATGTTGAGATCGCTCAGAAGTAAGGTGCGCACGTTCGACCCCGAGGCGACGCGCTCCGGCAGCACCCGCTCGACCAGCAGCAGGCGCGCGCCGTCCGACATTGCACGGCGACAGTTCCTCAAAATGGCCAGGGCAGATTCGTCGTCCCAATCGTGGAGGATGCTTTTCAGCAGATAGACATCACCGCCCACCGGCACAGTGGCAAACATGTCACCTTCCACCACCTCGCAGCGCTCCGCGATGCCAGCCGCCCGGAGAAGGTCCGCAGCGCCAGTCACCACTGTCGGAAGATCCATCAGCACGCCGCGGGCCCGTGGGTTCGAGCGAAGGATCTCGACCAGCAATCGTCCCTGGCCCCCGGCCACGTCGACAACCCGCGCCACGCCGGAAAAGTCGTAGCTCGACACCAGAGCCGCGGCGACTGACGCGGATAGAGCCGTCATCCCGGCATTGAACACCTTCCCGAGCCGCTCATCGGCGGCGTAGCGCGCGAAGGCGTTGCTCGTCCCGAAGAGATGCGTGGCCGCAGTCTCGCCTGTTCGCACGCTGTGCTCGAGCTCGCTCCAGGTGCGCCAGAAGTCCTCGTCGCCCCACATTGTCACCAAGTCGCTCACCGAATCGGGCGCACTGGCGCATAGGCAGGTACCGAGGGCGCCGAGCCCGAAGCGGCCGTCGGCCTCCTCTACGAGTACCTCAAACGCGACGAGAGCGCGCAGCAGGCGACGGAGCGAGGGGGCATGCGCATCCGCGGCGGCCGCCAGTTCCTCGACCGATCTTGGTCCATTGGCCAGAAGGTCTGGAATGCCAAGACGGACGGCGACGTGCAAGGCGCGCGAGCCCTGGTAGGCGGTTGCCAGCTGCAACACCTCAGCGATGGCGGAGCGGGGTGTGCCGCCTGTCATCGTGGCCTGCCTTCGGGCGTTCCGACATTACGTTCGGCCAAAATGGCGGCCCGGGCGTCTTCGTTGGCCGCCATGTTCCATCGCACGAAACGTTCGGCGTCGGCCGGCGAACCTTCCGTCGCTTCCAGCCCCAACTCTGCGAAGCGTGCACGGAGCGCTGACACCCGCAGGGCCTCGTTCAGCGCAGCGTTCAACCTGCTGACGGCGCCAGCGAGCGTACCGCCGGGCGCGTACAGAACAACCCCGCTGTTGTAGTCGAGGTCGGAATGCCCGGTCTCGGCGATGGTTGGAACCTCGGGCAGCCCCGGGAGCCGCGTCGCGGACAAGACGGCGAGACCGCGCAGGCGCCCAGCAGCCACGTGCGGCTGCACCGGCGCTGACGACTGCACCACGAAGGAGATCCGCCCCGCCAGCAGGTCTCCCATGTAGCTGTCCCGATAGGGGACGTGTGTCGCCTCGATACCGACGCCGCGGCAAAAACGGACGGCGGCTACATGGAAGGGGCTGCCGACACCGAAGGAGGCATAGGTCAGCTCGCCAGGTCGCTGCCGTGCCAACGCCACGAGCTCGGCGACCGAGGCGGCACCGAGCGACGGTGCGGCGGCCACGAGCCAATGGTCGCGTGTGACGCGACCGACGGGCACCAGGTCCCGCAGCGGATCGAGCGGCTGCCTACCGGCAGCGAGGAAGACATCGACGAGCGAGCCGACGCCGCCGAGAAACAGCGTGTGCCCGTCCGGCGGTGTGCGCAGGACGGCCTCGGCAGCGAGGATTCCGCCTCCTCCCGGCTGGTTTTCAACCAAGACGGGCGCATTGAGCGTCTCCTGCATAACCCGGGCGACAGCGCGAGCGGCTAGGTCAATGGAACTGACCCCGGGCGGCACCGGCACCACGATTCGTATCGGGCGGCCCTGGACAACCTCGGCCCAGCCTGCCCACCAAGGGCCCCCAGCAAGGTTGGCTGCAGCGGCAGCCAGAACCATGCCCATCGCAGTCCGCCGCCGGCCAGAGGCATGACGCGAAATTCTAAGCACGTCCACATCTCCTGCGAGTGCTTTGGCGCAAGGTAGACTTTTCAAGAGGCTGCTTGGAAGCCGTTCCTTTCGCACTTCTCTCCTGAGCCGGATTCAGAAATGCGGAGGGCTGCGTACGGGGAGGGTTGTCATGAATCGTGTGCGCAACCTGGAAATGCTGGTGCGCGCCACCGAGGCCGGCAGCTTCACCGCTGCCGCTGCGACGCTGCGTGTCACGTCCTCGGCCGTCAGCCATGGCATTGCCGAGCTCGAACGGCAGGTCGGTGTCAGGCTTATTCACCGCACCACACGGCAGTTTCGGCTGACCGACGAGGGTCAGGCGGCCTACCGCTGCGGCCGTGACATTCTGGACCGGCTCGGAGAACTGGACCTGCTGGCGCAGACCTCGGCGCATCCTGAGCACCTGACCGGCACGTTGCGCATCGGGCTGAGCGCGGCGCTGAACCGTCACCTCGTCACTCCGCGCATCGGTGGTTTCCTGCGCCGGCACCCGGACTTGAGCCTGGAAATCCTCACTCAGTATCGGCCGAGCGAGATGCAGCTGGCCGGCATGGACGTGCTGTTGCGGGTGGAGGAGCCAGAGAAGACCCGCCTCGTCGCGCGGAGGCTCGGTGTCATTCGCCATGGCCTTTATGCGTCGCCGTCCTACGTCGGCGAGGCCGGTGCCCTTGAGCATCCGGAGGATCTGCTGCGTCACCGCTGCCTGGTTTACAAACCGCCACATCTGCCTCACTTGGCGGACGAGTGGCAGTTTGAGCGCGGATCGGAGCGGCCGAGAGTTCGGGTTCCGAGCACGGTGGTGACGGACGACCGAGAGGGCCTGATCGCCATGGCATGCAGAGGTGATGGGATCATGCGCATCGGCATGTTCGATCCAGCCCTGATCTCGTCAGGCCAGTTGGTGCCTCTCCTGCCAGGATGGCGGCTGCCACCAGGTCCTCCGGTCTACGCCCTATACCGTCGGACACCGCAGTTGCCGCCCCGAATCTCGGCTTTCCTCGGTTTCCTGGCCGATGCTGTGGCAGAATTCGACCCACGAGAGGAAACACTGGTTCGTTCCCTGTCGGGGCCGCTCGCTGCATAGCTTGGCGGGCGGCCGCGCGGTTCGACCGCGGCGACCCGCCGGTCACCCCATCGTATTCTCGCTGACAGCGCTCTGAGCGGGTTCTTGCGCGAGATGCGTTTCTGATTCAGGCATTTGCGCTGCGATGTCAGCGAGAGCCGAACCACCCATGGGTGAAACGCCATCGACCTTCCATCCGAGCTTCAACGCAGGCGTGGTGATCGAGGCTCGTGTCGAACGCCTCACCAGCGACGCAGGCGCGGTGATCACGCGCGAGGTGATGGAGCGCAGCGGGATCATCGACTGGCTGACCGAACGGCTGCACGATCCACGCCAACCGCATCTGGTAACCTATCCCTTGGCCGACCTGCTGCGCACCATGCTGCTGCTCTTCGCGCAGGGCTGGCGCGACCAGGACGACGCCGATGCCCTGCGGCTCGATCCCGCGCTGCGGCTGGCCGCGGCCGGGACGCGCAGCACCACGCCGCTGGCCGAGGGGGCACACCTGGCCTCGCAGCCGACGCTGTCGCGCCTGCTCGACATCCTGACGCTCGAGCCCAACCGGCCCGTGCTGCGCGAGGCGGTCGGCGAGCTCGCCGCCCGGCGGCTGCGGGCCGAGCGTGGAGGCCACAAGCTGCGCTACCTCACCATCGACGTCGACGGCCTGCCGGTCGAGGTGCATGGTGAGCAGCCGGGCTCGGCCTGGAACGGGCACTATCACCAGCGCATGTATCACCCGATCATCGCCTGCGCGGCAGAGACGGGCGACCTGCTCGATGCCCGGCTGCGGCCCGGCAACGCGCACACCGCCTAGGACGCGCTCGACTTCGTCCTCGACCTCGTCGACCGCCTGGAAGGCTCCATGTGCCAGGTTGCGGCGGTGCGCATGGACGCCGGCTTCCCCGAGGAGCAGCTGCTCGCCGGGTTGGAGCGGCGTGGCACGCCCTATGTCGCCAGGCTGCGCAACAACCGCGCGCTCGATCGGCTGGCCGGGCTGTACCTCAGGCGCCCACCGGGACGACCGCCGGCCGAGCCGCGGCTGTGGCTGCACGAGCTGGAGTACCAGGCCGGCCCCTGGTCGCGCCCGCGCCGGGTCGTGCTGGTGGTCAAGGAGCGCCCGGACGACCTGCTGCTCGACCACTTCTGGCTGCTGACCAGCTTCAGTGCCGCCGCCGTGCCTGCCGAAGATCTGCTGGCGCATTATCGACAGCGGGGCACAGCGGAGGGCCATTTCGGCGAGCTAATGGACGTCCTCGCGCCGGCGCTGTCCTCGGCGCCGCGCACCAAAAGCCGCTACCGTGACAACCCGCTGCCGGCGCTGCCCACCGGCATCGACGCCGCCGCCCGCAACGAGGCCATCCTGCTGCTGCACCTGCTGGCCTACGAACTGATGCATGCCGGCCGCCGCGCCATGGAACTCGCCACCCAAACCGGCTGGAGCCTGCGGCGCTTCCGCGAGCGCGTGCTGCGCGTCGGCGGCCGCGTCCTGCTCCATGCCCGTCGCGTCACCCTTGTCATCGCTCAGACTGCCGCCGGCCTCTGGAGCGCCCTCTGGCCTCGCTTCGAGCGCTTCACCTGGGCGGGGCCCTGAAGCCAACCTCCGTCCAACACGCCGTGCCGCGCAAAACTCCGCCAGCATCCTCGGCGGACGAGCCCGCATGCTCGCAGCACGCATCAACCACGCTGCCAACGCTGCCGCAGAGCCCCTGCACGCGCTCAACAGACGCCGAGCCCTCCAAAAAGGCGCTTCGCGCCGCCATCGGCGGCCCACCCGTCACCTGACGCCGCCCGACACGGCGTCAATGCGCCCGAGCGTGAATACGGCGGGGTCACTCTGCTCGATGGGGGCGGGCGTCCTCAGCCTCCTACGGAATGCCAATGACCCTGGGACGTCGCCGAGGCATTCATGGCTGACACCGATAGGAGTGGCGCCTTGTTTGGCCGCGGGCCAATCGCGGGCGTGAGAGCCACCCCTTTCAGGGTGTTGCTGCCTTGGCCTCGGCGAGGACGCGGGCGGTTGAGAGGTGCGTTCGTGCGGTCTTGCCGTCGACGTAGCCTCTCTTCGCAACCGGTTTGGGCTTGCGCGGGCTGGCCGCGACTTGACGTGGCACGACGTTGCGGGCGAGCCGTAGCAGATGCGCAGCGACCGCAGCTGGGTCGGGGTTGCCGGATGTCGACGGCGTGTCGGGTAGGGCGATGAGCATGCCCTCGTAGCCGCCGCGGACCTGCAGAGCCAAATGGTAGAGCGACACCTGCAGGGCGGGGTGAGTGGCCAGGTGCGCCTGCTCGATGCAGCGCTGCAGCAGGGCGAGGACATTGTAGGCGAGCACGGCGACAGCGAAGCCGAGCAGGGCGGCGCGCGGATGACCGAGGCTGCGCAGCTCGCTGTTCAGTGCCGCTTCAAGCCGCTGGAACATGCCTTCCACCGACCACCGCCGACGATACAGCTGGGCGATCTGTCGCGCGTCAACCCGCTCAGGCAGATTGCTCCACAGCCGGATCACGCTCTCACCCGCCTCGGTCGGCGTGTCGAGAGTGAGCTCAATGCGCCGCCAAGGCTGGGACGATCCGGCCAACTCGATCCGCTGCTCGCGCACCACACCAGTCTCGCTGCGGCCGCAGTCGCGCCAGGGTCCCTCTGCCGCCAGCTTCGGATGACGGCCATGCTCGCGCACCAGGAAGCCGGCCTGCGCCGCCTGCCAGCCCAGCAGGACCGTTCGCGTGCAGAACTGCCGATCGGCAATCCACAGCTGCCCCGGTTGAGCGCTGTCGAGCAAGCCAGCGACGGCGGCGCGCTCGCTCTGGTGCGCATCCTCACTGGGCAGGATGTCCGTGACCAGCCCGCAGTCCGGGTCGTAGACCACCAAGGTGTGCCCCGGCAGCGCCGCGCCGCGATGCCCGCGCAAAGGGGCGAGGCGCTTCTCGCTGGCTGGCAGGTGGTTGCCGTCGAGCACGCGCAGCTGCCAGCCTGGCAGGCTGGCGCCGCCATCCCAGCCCACGGTCACCGGCGCCAGCCGCTCGGCGCTGCCGCGGACCAGCGCCCTCAGCACGGCAGGCTCGGTGCGATTGACCTTGTCGTAGAGCGCGCCGAGCGACACCGGCAGCGTCTCCAGGCTCCGCGCCGCCGCGTGCAAGGACGGGCGCAGGCCGAGGGAGACCAGCGTCACCAGCTCGATCACGGTCGAGAACAGCAGCTCGCGCGAGTACTGCCGCTGCCGATGCTCTTCGAACACCGTGTCGATCCACTCGCTCGGGAGGGCGTGCTCCAGCGCGATCCGTGCCATCACGCTCGCCGGCGCGCGCTGCTCAAAACGCTCGAGGACAGAGGTCCGCATGGCGTCGCTTCCGTTCCTGCCTGCAATCGCAAGCCGAAAGATGGTCCGGCCTCAACACCCTGAAAGGGGTGGGCGTGAGAGCGCTAACCTCTTAAATCGCCGGACGGCAAAGGCCACTTTAGGCTCTACGGACGGCGACCATGGCACGTGACGCGAGGAGGTCTGTCCACAGCCCGGTTGGGGACTTTACCAGGGCTGGTGGGGACTTTGCCAGGGACCCATCCGAGGCGGAACATGCTAAATCAGTAGGTTAGAAAGTTATCCCGGGGACTTTGCCCAGCCACTACAATTAGAATTACAATTAGCTTCCCTAGTAGCTGTTCCTGGCAAAGTCCCCAGCGACAATCGGTCGGGATATGTGCGATGCTCCTGGGCCATGGCAATGGTCCACGACATCCTGGATGCCGACGGCAAGGCGGCCGCGCTGCGGACCGACATCAACCAGCATGTGGTCGAGGCGGCCGCGGGCTACATGGCGGACGAGAGCGCCGCGATCGGCTTCCTGTACTCAGGCTGGTGCCAAGCGGCGCTCCCTCACCGACGCCTGCCAGATGACGCGCCGTGGCAGATCAGCAGCGAGCACGTGACCCTCGCCGTCGAGCCCGGCCGGCGCCGGGATGGCTCCGGCAATCTGGTGCCCGTGGGAGTGCCCTATGGCAGCCGCGCAAGGCTCATCATGCTCTACCTGCAAACGGAGGCGCTGCGCACCAACTCGCGCGACATCCCGCTCGGGAGTAGCCTGCGGCACTGGCTCGGCTGCATGAACATCAGCAGCGGCGGCAGATCGCAGTATGCCGTCCGTGAGCAGGCCGAACGCATCGCGCGCTGCCGTTTCACCTTCCACGTCGAGGCAGGCAACAGGATCGGTCTGCTGAACCAGAACGTGCTGGACACCGCCATGTTCGTGCCGACCGGTGATCCGGCCCACCATGCACCGCTTGCGGGATTCGCCCGGCTCTCCGAAGTGTTCTTCGACCAACTTCGTAGCCATCCGGTGCCGGTGGAAGAGGCGGCCATTCAGCGCATCAGCAACAACTCAGTGGCGCTCGACGTTTACGCTTGGCTGGCCTACCGCCTGCACGCCTTAGCACACGCCACACCCATCTCCTGGGCCGCGCTGAAGGGGCAATTCGGCGTCGGCTGCGTTCGCATGGACAACTTCAGGCCGACCTTCCTGGAAAACCTTGGGCTGGTTCTCGC
>NZ_JAUTWS010000590.1 GCF_030657435.1 Paracraurococcus lichenis
GCCATGGAGGGGCTGACGGCGATATTCTCCGGCAAGGCGGCGGCGCCGGAGAGCGCGAAGGCGGTCGAGGCGGAGGTCGAGAAGCTGCACGCGAAGATCGGGCAACTGGTGGTGGAACGGGATTTTTTGGCGAAAGCATCCGGTCGATGAGCCTGGAGCGGCGGCGCCAGATGATCGAGCCGGACCACCCGCAGCTATCGGTGGTGCGGCAGTGCGAGCTGGTCTCGATCAGCCGCTCGGGGTTCTACCACCGGCCTGCGGGCGAGACGGCGCTGAACCTT
>NZ_JAUTWS010000591.1 GCF_030657435.1 Paracraurococcus lichenis
TCCTTGCGGCCGAGATTTTTGAGGATGCGCTGCTTGGTGCGGCCGTCCTCGCGGACGGTCTCAACCAGGTAGAGATATGTGTAGCCGTTGATGTGCTTTTCGCGGACGAACACGCTTCATTAGCAGCCTGACTGGCCGGATTAGGTCAAGTGAAACAGGCATTTAGGCTGCAGAATTTAGCACCACACCTCAAATCGCGTCCGCAAGCCGGCCCAACCGGATCAAAGGTTTACGCCACGCCGTTCATGGATCGTTCGCTCAGGACTGTTCAAGTCGGG
>NZ_JAUTWS010000592.1 GCF_030657435.1 Paracraurococcus lichenis
GACGAGGCCAGATTTGGCCAGAAGGGGCGCGTCTGCCATCGCTGGTTCACCCGTGGCGAGCGCCCGACCGGGCTCTGTGACCAGCGCTACACCTGGGTCCACCTGTTCGCCGCCGTCAGGCCCGCCACCGGCGAGGACGTCGCCCTCGTCATGCCGCATGTCTCGAGCGCGGCGATGAACACCTTCCTCGAGCATTTCGCCGCGAAGCTGCCCAAGGACGAGCATGCGGTCATGGTGCTCGACAACGCCGGATGGCACACCGCCGGCACCATCG
>NZ_JAUTWS010000593.1 GCF_030657435.1 Paracraurococcus lichenis
CGGGTGGGCGGCGATCAGCGTGCTGGCCTCGAGGATCTGCACCGCGGTGGCAGTGACCTGGACCTCGACGGGCCGTTTGCGGGTGCCGTCAGGCACCGAGTTGAGGTTGCCGCCGACCGAGACCATGCCCTCGCGGGTAATGCGGCGCTCGAGGCGGAGCACGGCGTTGTAGGGGCCGGCCGGCAGGCTCTTGAGGGAGGGTCGTTCCTCGGCGAAGTGCTCGGCGACGATCCGCCCGGTGGTACCATGCAGGCGGCGATTGGCGACCTGA
>NZ_JAUTWS010000594.1 GCF_030657435.1 Paracraurococcus lichenis
ACGTTCTTGTAGCGCCGCGGCTTGGCCTGGAGGCCTTGCGGGCGCTGGCTCGGTGGATGGCGCATTGCCATGGGCGGTCCGAGGCAGGAGGGGATCGGCTGGGAGGATCTGCCGCGGGAGCGGCAGCGCCGGCTTGTTGTGCTGATCGGCAGGCTGATCCGCCAGCGCCTTGCGGCTCCAACGAGCGCCGCGGAGGCGGCCAATGAGCCCGACCCTGCCCAGTGCCGTGTCTCCCCTGCCGGACAAGATCCGGACCCGCCACCGTGAGCG
>NZ_JAUTWS010000595.1 GCF_030657435.1 Paracraurococcus lichenis
GGCTGTGCCCCCGGCCGTGGTGTAGCAGAGCTGTGGGTAAGTGGCCTGCCGGAGTGACCATCAGGGGTCAACGCAGGCAGGCCACTTATCCACAGCGGGCCGCCCGCGGAGGGGGGTGGCCACCGTCGATCTCCGACTATGGTTCGAGTGCGACCAAGAACCCGGAGCACGGAGACGACGATGACCGACGAGAAGATGGCGCTGCTGGAGCTGATCGAGAAGGGTGCGGATACCGATCTGGTGCGCGAGATGCTGCATTTCGCCGCTG
>NZ_JAUTWS010000596.1 GCF_030657435.1 Paracraurococcus lichenis
ACCTTGCTGGCCGCGGCGCGCAGGCCCTTGTGGTCATCGGCAATCACCAGCTTGACCCCGCGCAGGCCGCGGTCGGCCAGCGAGCGCAGGAACCCCTTCCAGAACACCTCCGCCTCGGACGCGCCCGTGGCCACGCCGAGCACCTCGCGCCGGCCATCGGTGTTCACGCCCACAGCGATTATTGTCGCCGTTGAGACAACACGCCCTCCCTCGCGCCCCTTCACGTAGGTGGCGTCAATCCAGAGATATGGCCACTCGCCTTCGATC
>NZ_JAUTWS010000597.1 GCF_030657435.1 Paracraurococcus lichenis
CGGCTTCGGCGACCGCAAGCTCTACCGGCTGCTGACCGAGGAGCTGAAGTTCGACTTCGTCATCCGCTTCCGCGGCAACATCACGGTCACCGCCAACGACGGCGAGGCCCGACCGGCCGCCGACTGGGTCGGCAAGGGCGGCCGCGCCCGCATCCTGCGCGGTGCAACCGTCACCGCCGACGCCTACCCCGTCCCCACCGTCGTCTGCGTGCAGGCCAAGGACATGAAAGAGCCCTGGTGCCTGGCCAGCAGCACCGACCTGCCAG
>NZ_JAUTWS010000598.1 GCF_030657435.1 Paracraurococcus lichenis
GGATGCCGTCGATCTGCACCGCCAGCAGGTCGAGCCCGGACAGGTCCTGCCCCATCCAGGCCGCCATCCGCTCCGCCGACAGCGCCACGAACCGCCGCGAGGCCGCCGACTTCGACACCCCCGCGCCCGGGCCAGCCGGCACGTCGCCCTCGGGCAGCCGAACCGCCCGGCCGAACCGGCGCGTGGCGACCCCGAGCAGCATCAGGTTCATCGCCCAGCGGCCAAGCCAGTCCTCGCCAACCGCCCGATCCCAGCTCGGCAG
>NZ_JAUTWS010000599.1 GCF_030657435.1 Paracraurococcus lichenis
AGCCGAAGCCGCGCTCGAGGGTGCCCTTAAAGAACGCGACACCGACCCTGCGGACAGCCAGCTCGCCGCGGCCATGCAGCGGATCGGAGAGCTCTCGATGGAGGTCGAGCTGCTGCGGGCCAAGATGGAACGCCCCGGCCCTTTAGTCCGGCGGAGGTCGCGGTGATGGCCCAGGCGACTTCCCCAGCCACCGGCCGCTGCTACGGTGTCGCCCGGGTCTGCCAGGTCTGGGAGGTCCCGCGGTCGTCCTTCTACGCGGCC
>NZ_JAUTWS010000006.1 GCF_030657435.1 Paracraurococcus lichenis
GGCGAAGTTCGCCATCCACTTCCGCGCGTTTGCGGATCAGGCCAGCCAACACATGCTCGTTCTCCATCCCGCCATGGTCGAGAGAATAGGCCGGTTATACAATGACCGCGTGGTGGCGGTTGCTACCGAATACCGGTCTTGAGGCCGACCGGATGGCAATTTTACCCGGTTGAGTCCGATTGAGCGCCGCGGCCCGGGCTCACCGCAGCGCTTCGGCGTCCCTGGCATTCGCCGCCGCCTCGCGCTTCGCCGCCTCCCGCAGCCAGTCCCGCGGCAGCGCCTTCGCCTCGGCCGCCACCGCCGCCACCGCGCCGCCCGCGGCATGCAGGTTGGCAAGCTCCGCCGCCATGGCGCCGAGCACCTGCAGCAGGGCGGCGGGCTCGCCCTCCGGCGCCTCGAGCTTGCGGCTGTCCGGCGCCAGCCGCCGGACCGAGAGCGTGGCGGATTGCCGGAACCAGGGATCCGGCACCCGCCCGGGCGGCGGGAAGGCCAAGGCATCGACCCCCAGCGCCCCGGGGAAGCCGGCCTCGATCCAGGCGGAGGGCACCCGTGCCTTGGCCTCCCGCGCCACCGGGCTGCCGCCCCACTCGGCGGCGCAGACGAAGCGCGGCCGGCCGAGGCTGCCGACGCCGGCGGTGCGCGGGGCGAAGCGGATCCCGCTGGCGCCAGGCGGCAGCGCCTCCCGCAGCGCCGCGTCGAAGGCGGCCGGCGGCGTGGCCTCCCGGAGGCCCTCGATCATCGCCCAGAACTTCGCCCGCGCGGGACCCGCCGGCGCGACGAAGGCCCGCAGCGCCGCATGCCGGGCATCGAGGACGAAGGCGCAGGGCGCGGCGAGCTTGCCGCAATAGCCCTCGAGGATCGTCGCCGCGACCTCGCGCGCCCGCGGCGCCTTGCCCTGGCGGGCGAGCAGGGCGCTGGCCGCGAGGCGGAGGAGGTCGGCGGTCCAGGGCAGCATGGCGGCCTCGTCGAGGTCGTTCACGCCCCAGACCAGCCGCCCCTCGGCATCCCGCCAGGTGCCGAAATTCTCGATATGCGCATCGCCGCAACTCGGCACGCGCAGCGCCGCGGTCAGCGCCGGCTCCGCGGCGGCGAAGCGCGCGGCGTAGCGGAAGGCGGTGCCGCGCAGCAGGACGAAGGGGTCGCTCGCCATCATCCGGCGCTTGCGCGCCAGTTCGGCGGGGATGACCTCGCAATGCCCGGCGAGCCAGGCATCGTAGCGGTCGAGCGCCTCGACGATCCCCTGGGTCGGCATGGCCGATCAATACTCGAATTCGTAGGACAGTCCCAGCCGGTCGCCGGCCGGGCCGGTCGCGGTCTGGCCTTCCAGCTTCAGTCGCGGCGTGATCTCCACCTGCACGCCGACGCCGGTCTGGCCCCCCTGCGTGCCTTGCCGCACGCCGAGGAAGACGCCCGGTGCGACGTAGCGCCCGGCCTCCACCGTCGGGCCCTGCTGCCCGCCGGTGGTGGACGCGGTCTGCCCCGGCGTCGAACTCTGCTGCTGCGCGCCGGAGGTGACACCCAGCCGGTCCAGTCCGAGCAGCCCGCGCACCTTGTCGAGCGGATTGGCCACGCCGCCGCCGACGCCCGTCAATTGCGCCACCGCCGCGGCGATCTGGGCGATCTCGAAGGGCGAGAGGTTGCTCGTCGGCCGGTCGAAGAGGAGCCGCGCCAGCACCTCGTCCTGCGGCAACTCGGGCGTCGAGGTGAAGGTGACCTTGGGCGCGGTGGGCGAGCCCGCGACGTTGACCAGGATGGTGGTGCTGCTGGCCTGCGACTGTGCCGTCAGGTCGAGCTGCGGCAGCATCGTGCCCGCGGCGAAGCTGATGGTGCCGCGCTGGAAGGTCAGGGGACGGCCGACCAGGTCGAGCGTGCCGCGCAGCAGGTTCAGCGTGCCGCTCGGCACCGGCGCGGCGGCGGTGCCGCCGACCTTCACCTCGCCGCCGAGCTCGACATCGATGCCGCGGCCGCGGATGAAGATCTCGCGCGGGGCGCTGACGGTCACCGCGAGGTTCAGCGGCGGCGCCGGCGGGGCGGGGGGCTTCGGCGGCGCGGGCGGGATGACGCCCGGCGGCAGGCGGCCGCGCTGGCGGACATTGTCGAGCGTCGGGACGCTGGCGGGCAGGCTGGTCGGCACCCGGATCTCGGCATGCTGGATGCGGACGGTGCCGGCGACGCTGCCCCCGCCGGTCAGCGGCCCCTGGACGCGGAGGTCGGCGCCGAAGGTCGCGGTGAGCAGGTCCGAGACCACGGGCCTCGCATTGCGCGCGGTCAGCGTCAGGTCGGCCGGGAAGCCCGGCGCGCCGGCATCGACGCTGCCGCGCAGCTCGAGCGTGCCGTTGCCGGCGGTCCGCCCGGCGATGCGGTCGACGACCAGCCGCGTGCCCTCGCCGGTGACGGTGCCGTTCAGGTCGAAGACCCGGAGGCCGAGGGCGGTGTTGCGGTACTCGGCACCCGAGAGGGTGGCGCGGCCGCCGAGCCGCGGCTCGCCCACCGTGCCCTCCGCCCGCAGCGCCAGGGTGAGCCGGCCGGTGACACGGTCCGCGCCGGCGGCGAGGAAGGGGGCGGCCAGCGGCTGCAGGTTCAGCCCGCCATCGAGCGTCGCGGCGAGCGGCCCGCGCGGGCCGAAGCCGCCGGGCAGCCGGGCCGTCGCGGCGAGCTTGCCGGCGGCGCCGGCATCGAGGTCGGCGCGAAGCTGCACTGCCTCGCCGGCGAGGCTGCCCTCGGCGCGGAGCGTGAGCGCGGGCAGGCCCTTGGCCCAGTCCGCCCCGGCGCCGAGGCCGGTGCCGGTCAGGGTGGCGCGGATCTCGGGCCTCGCCACCGGGCCGGTGGCGCGGAGATCGGCATTGATCGTGCCCTGCGGCTTGATGTCGGGGGCGAAGCGCTCGGCCAGCGCCAGCGGCAGGGCGGCGATGCTCGCGGTGATGTCCGCCCGCTCCGGGCCCCAGGTCCCGCGCGCCTCGATGCGGCCGCCGCGGGCGATGGCGAGCGCGGTCGGGGCCAGCGCGATGCCGCCATCGCCGCCGAGGGTGACGCGGGTCGGCGCTGCCAGCCGCACGGCCTCGCCCATCGCCTGCGCCTCCAGCGCCGCGAGGTCGAGGCGCCAGCCGCCATTCTGCTGCTCGACATGGCCGCGGCCGGAGATGGCGCCCTCGGTCGCCTTGCCCTTCAGGGTCCAGTCGAGCGCGGCGGGGGTCCCGGCGGCGGTCGCCTGCAGGCTGCCCTCGGTGCCGTTGTAGCCGAGGCGCGGCGCATCGAGCTTCGCCTCGAAGCCCTGCTGCCCGTCCCGCGGCGCGAGCGTCGCGTCCAGCGAGAGCCGGCCGGCGAGGCCCGTCACGCCGCCGAGCCTGCCGAGCGGCGCGAGGTCGGTCGCCTCCAGCTTCGCCGTGCCGTCGAAGACCGGGCCGGCGGGGTCGAGCCGGCCGGTGGCTTCCAGCCGCGCTGGGCCGAGCCGGGCCTCGCCCTGCTCGACCTCGACGGCGCTGCCCTCCGGCCGGCCGCGGAAGGCAAGGGCGAGGGGCAGGCCGTCCAGCCTGCCGTCCAGCGTCGCGGTGCCGCGCGGGGCGGAGGCCGGGGTGGCGATATCGGCCTTCAGCGAGAGGGATTCGAGGACATGGCCGGCGGCGGCGATGCGGCCGGATTCGGCCGTCACGACCAGGTCGGGATCGGCCAGCCTGCCGCTGGCCTGCACCCGCGCCTCCAGCGCGCCCTCCGACCCGCCGCCCAGCACGGCGAGGCGCGGCAGGGAAAGGCGGGCATCGAGGGCGATGGGCTCGGCCAGCGTGCCGGTGGCGGTCAGCTTTCCCTCGGCGCCGTCGAGCGTCGCATCGAGGCTCGGCCCCGGCAGCGCGGCCTTCACCGCGAGGCGCGGCGCCGGCCCGAGCACCGCATCGGCCTGCGGCACGGGCGTCTTCAGCCCCTCTGGCACCAGGGTCAGGTCGATCGAGGGCTTGCCGAGCGTGCCGCCGATCGCGGCCTCGGCCCGCACCGAATCCCAGCCGAGGCCGGCGGGGAGCAGGGCACCGAAGCGATCGGCGCCGGCGAGGGCGAGGGTCGCCCGGAGATCCAGCGCCTCGCTGCCAAGGTCGGCGCTGCCCTGGGCGGCCAGCCGCCCGGCGGGCACCTCCACCGTCAGGTCGCGGAGGGCGAGGCGCTGGTCGGCGCCGAGATCGGCGTCGAGCGCCAGGCTCGCCGGGACGGCGAGCGGCGCGGCCGCGGGCGGCAGTAGCGGCCCGGCGCGGGCCGTGCCCTTGAGGGTGGCGCCCAGCGCGCCGTCCGGCCGGGCGCGGACCGTGCCGCCGAGCGTCGCGCCGATCTCCGGCCCGAGCGCCGCCGTCAGGTCCAGCGCGGCGCCCGCGGCGGGTCCTTCCAGCACCAGGTCGAGCGAGAGCGGCTGGTCCTTCAGCCCGGCGAGCGTCGGCCCGATGCCGCCCGGTCCCTCCCGCAGGGCGAGCTTCGCCGAGAGCCGGTCCTCGGCCGGCGCGAGGGAGAGGGCGAGGTCGGCGCCGCCCTCGGCATCGAGCCGATGCAGCGCGAGCGTCGCCCGCAGCGCGCCCGCCTGCAGCGCGGCCTGGCCGGCGACGGAGAAGGCGGCGTCCTGCTGCAGGATGGGCGCGCCGATCTCGAGCCGCCCGACCGCCAGCCGCTCCAGCGCGACCGCGACGGGCAGGGAGGGAAGCTGCGGCAGGACCTTGTCGGAGGGCGGCTCGGGCGCGGCCGGCGCCGCGGGGTCCGACGCGGGCAGCCGGGGCAGGGCGATGCGCGCCGCCTCGACCCGCTCGATCCGGAGCGTGCGGGTGGCGAGCGCGAGGAGGTCGAGGTCGATCCGCGCCTCCTCGACGGTCAGCCAGACGCCCTCCTTGTCCGCCATGGTGATCCGCGCGGCGCCGAGATGGCCGGGGATGGGACCGGTCAGCCCCTCGATGGTGAGGCCCGGCACCTGCTCCCCGGCCAGGCGCGCGACCGTCGCCCGGCCGCCGGCGCTGTTCAGCCAGACCAGGCCGGCGCCGACCGCAAGGACGGGCAGCAGGATGAGGGCGAGCAGGATGCCCAATAGCCATCGGACCGCGCGGCGCATCAGAAGGCCTGGCCGATGCCGACATAGAGGCCGAAGGCGGAATTGTCCCGCTGCTTGACCAGCGGGACGGCGATATCCGCCCGGATCGGCCCGATCGCCGTGTAGTAGCGCAGCCCGAGGCCGGCGCCGAAGCGGAGGTTCGAGGTGTCCGGCGCCGAGGAGGTGCCGACCGAGCCGGCATCGACGAAGGCGACGCCGCCGATATCGCCCCAGATGCGCTGGCGGAGCTCGAGGCTCGCCTCGACGAGGCTGGCGCCGCCCGAGGGGCGGTTGAGCGCATCGCGCGGGCCGATGGACTGGTAGTCGTAGCCGCGGACCGAGCCGCCGCCGCCGGCATAGAAGCGGACGTGCCGCGGCACGTTCGGCAGGTCGGCGCCGAGCAGCGAGCCGAGGCTGCCGCGCGCGGCGAGGATCGTCCGCCGGTCCCCCAGCACGTCCCAGTAGGTGCTGCCGGTGATGCGCAGCGGCGCGAAGGGCGTGCTCTCCCGGAAGGACCAGGAGGGGGTAAGGGTGCCGTTCACCCGCCAGCCGCGCGCCGGGTCGAGCAGGCTATCGGCGGCATCCCAGCGGCCGCCGACCTGCACGCCTGCGATCTGGTAGGGGGTGAGGGTGCCGCCCGGCGGGCCGCTGCTGCCGAAATCCAGCACCGGGCCGATATTGCCGGTCAGCCGCTCGGAGAAGCGCCGCTCCAGCAGGGCGGAGAAGGTCACGGCGTCGCGGTCATAGGCCTCCAGCCGCTCCCGCAGCCCGTAGAGGCTGCCGATGAAGGCCCAGTCCGGGCCGATGTTCAGCCCGAAGACGGCCGGGTCGCGATAGGTGCCGCCGATGCGGTAGGTGGACTGGTCGAGCCCGCCATTGGTGCCGAGCCGGGCGATCTCGGCCTCCAGCCGCAGCCGCTCCGCCCGGCCGAAGAGGTTGCGGTGCTCCCAGTAGACCCGGACGCTCGGGCCGTAATTGGTCTCGTAGGCCAGGTTGACGCCGAGGGCGTGCCGCGGCCGCTCGGTCACCGCGAAGGTCACCGGCAGGCGGCCGGCCTCGTCCAGCCGATCCGCCGCCCGGGCGCGGACCGAGCCAAAGGCGCCGAGCGCCATGAGGCTCTGCCGCTCCTTCTCCAGCGCCTCGGGGCTGTAGCGCTCGCCCTCGATGCGCGCGGCCTGGGCGCGCAGGAAGTCCCCGCTGACCCGCGTCATGCCCTCGACCGCCGGCGCGGCGAAGACCGCGACCGGGCCGGGGGCGAAGCGCCAGGCGACGTCCATCACCCGCCGATCATGGTCCACCGTGGTCTGCCGCCCGGCGACGGTGGCCAGCGGATGGCCGGCGGCGAGCAGCCGGTCGAGCAGGGTCCGCTCCGCCGCCAGCACCGGCTCGGCCCGCGCCGGGTCGCCGACCGCGAGGCCATAGGGCGTCGCCGCGGCGGCATCGACCGCCCGCTGCCCCGCCGGCGTGTCGGCCTGCAGCGCGATGCTGGCGATGCGGTATTGCGGGCCCTTGTCGATGGTGATGCGGATGGGCAGCGGCCGCTGCCGCACCGCGTCCAGCCGCTCCCCGAGGGTGGGATCGCCCACCTCCGTGCCGGCCATGGCGATGCGGGAGGTGCCGGCCCAATAGCCCTCCGACTGCAGGGCGCGCTGCAGCCTCTCCCGGTCGCCATCGGCGCGGCCGAGCACGCCGCCCGCCGTGGTGGGGGCGGATTCGCGCAGCGAGACGAGTTGCGACACCGCCCGCAGCGCCGCATCCAGCCGCCCGTCACCGGTCGGCGCGATCTCCACCGTATAGGGGAGGGTGTCGGGCGCCGGCGCCGGTTCCTGCGCCAGCGCGAAGCCGGCGAGCAGCAGGAGCAGCAGCGGCAGGCGGCGGAAGCGTGCTGGCACGGTTGCGGAAGCAGTTTCCTGCGGCTCGGTTCCCGCCGAGGATGGCGAAGGAGGTGGGGTCGGGTTACCACAGTGCCATGAATGATACGCTTGCCCAATCGCTCACCGCCTGGCGCCGCCACCTCCACGCCCATCCGGGACTCACGCTGAAGGAGGGCGAGACCGCCGCCTTCGTCGCGGCGCGGTTGCGGGAGATGGGGGTCGAGGTCACGGAAGGGGTGGGCGGCCATGGCGTGGTCGGCACCATCCGCCGCGGCGGCAACCGCAGCGTCGGGCTGCGCGGCGACATGGATGCGCTGCCGATCCAGGAGCTGAACCCGGGGCTGCCGCACCGCTCCACCGTGCCCGGCGTCATGCATGCCTGCGGCCATGACGGCCATACCACGGCACTGCTCGGCGCCGCCGCGCTGCTGATTGAGGACAAGGGCTGGTCGGGCACCGTCCAACTCGTCTTCCAGCCGGCCGAGGAGGGCGGCGGCGGCGCCCGCGCCATGATCGCCGATGGGCTGTTCCAGCGCTTCCCGATGGAGCGGATCTTCGGCTGGCACAACTGGCCGGGGCTCGAGGCCGGGACGGTGGCGGTGCACGAGCGGGCGGTGATGGCCGCCGGGGCGCGCTTCGAGATCGGCTTCGAGGGCCATGCCGGCCATGCCGCCCTGCCGCACCTGACGCGCGACCCGATGCTGGGCGCGGGGCACTGCATCGTCGCGCTGCAGACGATCGTGGCGCGCAACGTCGATCCGATGCAGGCGGGCGTGGTCAGCGTCACGGTCGCCGAGGCGGGCTCGGCGCAGAACCAGATCGCCGACCGGGCGGTGCTGAAGGGGACGGCGCGCTGGCTATCGGACGAGACGGGGGCGGCGATCGAGGCCGGGATGCGGCGGGTGGCGGATGGCATCGCCGCCGCCTTCGGGCTCCGGGCGGAGGTGGAGTTCAAGGTCGGCGTGCCGGTGACGGCGAACCACGCGGCGGAGCGTGACCTGGCCGCGACGGTGGCGGGCACGGTGACGGCGGTGCGGCGGGACATCCCGCCGGCCATGACCGGCGAGGACTTCTCTTGGTTCCTGCACGAGGTGCCGGGGGCCTTCGTCTGGATCGGCAACGGGCCGGGCGAGGGCGGGTGCGAGCTGCACAACCCGAACTACGACTTCAACGACGCGATCCTGCCGGTGGCGAGCGGGTTCCTGGCGGCGGTGGCGAAGCGGGCGCTGGGCGGGGGGTGACCGGCGGCGAGGTCCGCCTCCCGAGGCGCCGCGGCCCGGACCGCCCGACCTGCCCGGGGTGGAGGGCGCGCATGCCGCGCCGCGCGATGCGGCATGTGCCCCGTGGATCCGCGCCCCTCTGCCGTCACGGCAGGTCCGGGCGAGCCGCCGCCGCGGAGCGTCGTCCGAGCAGCGCGTAGGCCGGGACCGACCCCTCCGCGTCGTCCGCGACAAGGCCGACCTGCCGGAACACGAAGGCCGCGCCCGCCGCCGCCCGCGTGGCGTCGCTGACGAGGATGGCGGTCCCGTGGCGCTTGTTGAGCGCCTCGATCCGCACCGTCAGGTTCACCGCCGCTCCCAGCACGGCACGTCCCGCGGGGCCCGCCTCGCTCACGACCGCCCGCCCGGTATGGACTCCGAAGGTCGTCGGCATCGGCGGCCAGCCACGTTCGGCAAACTGCCCGACGAGTTGCTCGGTGGCCGCGTGTGCCCGCAGCACCCCACGGCACGCATGCGCCGCGTGCCGTGGATCGTCGTCGGGTCCACCCCAATAGGCCACGACGGTGTCCCCGACGCACCGCACCACGGTCGCGCCCGCGGAGCGCAACTCGCCCGTCAGCGCGTCGAAATACGCCGCCGTGATCCGGGCCAGCGCCGCGGGCGCGAGGCGCTCGCAGAGCGAGGTGAAGCCCCTGACGTCGGAAACCATCAGGCTCAGCGTGCTCCGGCGTGCCCCAGGCACGGGTTCGGTGCGGGGCTGGGGTGCTTTCTCCACGACGTCAGCCGCGAGCAGGTAGCCGCGCCGATGCACCGTGCGGAGTGCACCCACCGCGCCGGGCCCGAGCGCGCGGCGGATGTCGTGGACGCATTGCGTAATGCTGTCATCCGTCACGAAGACCCGTGGCCAGAGCGCCGCCAGGATGTCCTCGCGTGTCACCACGCATCCCGCGTTCTCGAGCAGGAGCCGCAGAAGCGCGAAGGCCCGCGGCCTGAGCGGTACGCGTCCCCCGCCGGCGGCCAGCAGCGCCTCACCAGCGGGATCGAGGACGAAGGCGCCGAAACGGTACACCCTCCGCCGCGTCACGAGCGCGACCTCCTCTGCGCCGCACGCGCCTGAGGGCGGCGCGTCAGGCCCCCATGGCGGGATTTTCGGCGAAGTTTCGGAATTTGCCAAGCTGCATTTGTGCTTCCCTTGATTGCGACCGGGAAGGCCTGCAGGGAAGGCGGGGAGGGTGCCTTGAAGCACGATCCGGCCGCGTCCGTCCCGAAGGGAGACGTGCCATGACAGTCAATACCGATCGGCTGAACCAGTTCGTCGGCAGGATGCTGGGCGACCTCGGCGGCGCGGCGAGCGTGCCGATGGTCAGGCTCGGCGACACGCTCGGCCTCTACAAGGCGCTGCACGAAGGCGGCCCGATGACGCCGCGCGAGCTGGCCGGCCGGACCTGCCTGCACGAGCGCTACCTGCGCGAATGGCTCGCCCACAACGCGGCCGCGGGTTACTTGTCCTACGATTCCACCAACGGTCGCTTCGAGCTTCCGCCCGAGCAGGCGATGGTCTTCGTTGTCGAGGACAGCCCCGTGAACCTGATGGGGGCCTTCGACATCATGGAGGCATGGCATTCGAACCAAGCCCAGGTCGAGCGGTCATTCCGGACCGGCGGCGGCGTGCCATGGGGAAACCTGCAATGCGCGGCATGCGCCACGGCGCGCTTCTTCCGCCCCGGCTACCTGAACAACCTCGTCCAGCAGTGGCTTCCCGCGCTTGACGACGTGATGGGCAAGCTCGAGCGTGGTGCCGCGGTGGCGGATGTGGGCTGCGGCTGGGGCTGGTCCACGGTGATCATGGCCCAGGCGTTCCCAAACAGCCGCTTCGTCGGCTACGACTACGATGCGGAGTCCATCGACCATGCGAGGGCCCATGCGCGCGAGCACGGCGTCGAGGCCAATACGCGGTTCGAGGTCGGGGCGGCCAAGGACATCGGAGATGGCGACTTCGACCTGGTGACCTTCTTCGACTGCCTGCACGACATGGGTGACCCGGCCGGCGCGGCGACGCAGGTGAGGCGCATGCTGAAGCCCGACGGCACCTGGATGATCGTGGAGCCGATGGCCGGCGACCGGCTGGAGGACAACCTGAACCCGGTCGGGCGGCTCTACTACGCCGCATCGACCTTGGTCTGCGTGCCGACCTCGCTGTCGCAGGAGGTGGGCGCCGCACTCGGGGCGCAGGCGGGCGAGGCGAGGTTGCGCGAGGTCATCGCCGCAGGTGGTTTCAGGACCGTGCGCCGGGCCGCCGAGACCCCCTTCAACATGGTGCTGGAGGCCCGCGGCTAACGCAGATCGCCGCAAAGTGGAAACGCTCGGAGGCGTGAATCTGCTCTTCAGATCAAAAGCCTGGAGCATTCTCACGCTGCGCGGTCAGCGTGAGAATGCTCCGGGGCGATGGCGGAGGGACGCGATCGGTTCACGGGGAGGCTCGGCCCTGGGAACACCGATCCGTGGCGGCAGGGCGTTCGCTTGCGGCGATGATCCGCGGCAGGCCGCGCGCAATCCTCCGTGCCTGCCTGCCGGTGGCCGCTGACGCCCGGGCAGACCCCCCGCCGCTAGCCGGCATCCCGCCACGCCCGCCACCCCGGCCGATCTCCCAGGCTCTCGGCATGGTACACCCCGCGCGCCACCGCGCGCGCCAGCGTATCGGCGGCGAGGTGCCCGAGGCGCGCCAGCATCGCCGGGTTGCTCAGCGCCAGCTTGCCCGTCGCCATGGCGAAGACCGTGTCGCCGTCGAAGGGCGTGTGGATCGGCCGGATCGCCCGCGCCAGCCCGTCCTGCGCCATGATGGCCAAGCGCTGAAGGTCGCCCTTGGACAGCGCCACGTTGCAGGCGACGACGGCGATGGTCGTGTTCGCCATCGGGTTCAGCGCGTAGTTCGGCGGCAGCGGCATCTCCGGCTCGCCCCGCCAGTCCGCGGGCGGCGGGCCGAGGCCGCCGAACTCCCCCTCCATCTCCAGCGGCCAGGCCCAGAACCGGTCGGTCCCGGGCATGACGGCACTCCCGAAGCTGTTCACCGCGACGATGGCGCCGACCTGCACCCCGTCCGCGGTGACGGTGCTGGCGCTGCCGAGGCCGCCCTTCAGCGCATTGGCCCGCGCCCCGAGCCCCGCCCCGGCATTGCCCAGCGCGAAGTCGGGCCCGGCCGCCTCCAGCGCCGCGCGGCCGAGGGCGCGATAGGGCGGCGCCTCGCCCCAGGCCTTGTCGCCGCCATTCATCAGGTCGAAGAGGATCGCGCCGGGGACCACCGGCACCACCGCGCCGCCGAAGACCACGCCGCGGCCGCGGGCGCCGAGCGCCGCGACCACGCCGCAGCCGGCCTCGAGCCCGTACATCGACCCGCCGGAGAGGGTGATGGCGTCCACCTGGTTGCCGAGGCTGGTGGGGTCGAGCGCCTGGATGTTCCAGGTGCCGGGCGCCCCGCCGCGCACATCGGCGGCGGCGGCGCAGCGCGCCTCCGGGTAGATCACGGTCACGCCGGTGCGGACGCGGTCGTCCTCGGCATTGCCCACCAGGATGCCGTCCACATCGGTGATCAGGTTGCGCGGGCCGGGTCGGATGCTCATGCGCGGCAGGCTCGCATGCCGCGGCCGCCCGCGCTATCCGCCGGGCGATGTATCCCGGCAACACCTCTCCCGCCTGGCGCCCGATGACCGCGGCCGACCTGCCCGCCGTGCAGGCGCTGGCCGACCGCATCCACCTGCACCACCCGGAATCGCCCGCCGTCTTCGCCGAGCGCCTGGCGCTGGCACCCGCAGGCTGCCGCGTGCTGGCAACGGGCGCGGCGCTGCTCGGCTATGCCGTCAGCCATCCCTGGACCGGCGCGGCGCCTCCCGCGCTCGACACGCTGCTCGGCGCGCTGCCGCCGGCGCCCGTCGCCTGGCACATCCACGACATCGCGCTCGCCGAAGCGGCGCGCGGCGCCGGCCATGCCGCCGCGGTGCTGCGCGCGCTGCTCGCCGCCGCGCCGCTGCCGCGGGCGACGCTGGTCGCCATCCCCGGCACCGGCGAGGTCTGGGCGCGCCACGGCTTCCGCGACGCGCCCTGCGCCGACCGGGCTTCCCTCGCCAGCTACGGCGAGGGCGCGCGCTTCATGGCCCGGCCGCGCTGACCGGGCGCGGCGCGGCTCAGTGCGTCGTCGCGCCCTGCCGCTCCGCCATCGCCTCCAGCGGCTTCAGCACCTGGCCGGTGCCCTCGCAGGCCATGCGCAGCACCGCCGTCTGGCCCTGCGAGACGGCATCGAACCATTGCTGCATCACCTTCTGCAGCAGCGCCGCATGCTCCTGCGGATCGTAGATGCGCATCACCTCCTGCATCAGGTGGAGGTTGTTGCGCATCATGCCGGTGATCAGCTCACCCATGGCCTCCTGCCACTCGGCGAAGCCGGCGCCGGGCGCGACCGGCATGAGCATCGCCGCCCGCATCCCGCGCGTCGTCTCCTGCAGCAGCGCCGCCATGCCGCGGGCGATCTCGTCCTGCACCGCGGGCTGCGGCGGCTCCGCGCGCGGCACCGCCTCCGCCGCGCGGCGCTCGAAGGTGCCCCGGCGGCCCGGCAGTTCCGCGCCTGCCTTCTCCTGCGGCCGGGCCTCCAGCGGCGGCCGTTCCGCCATGCGCTCCTGGGCCTTCTCTGGCATGTCCCTGGTCCTCGCAATGGGGGTGGCGCGGTCCCGCGCGCCGGGGCGGGTCCCTCCCTGCCTGTCCCGCCACCTGGGCAATGCCGCGGCGCGCCGGCCGCTGCCTGTCAATCCGTGTCAGGACGGGAAAATCCGGCCGCGCAGCCTGCGTGCCGGGCTACGGCGCTTCGCCGAAGCGCGCCCGCAGCCAGGTGCCCGCCGCCGCCACCGCCTCCCGCGCCTGGCCGACATGGCCAAGCGCCCGCAGGAAGCCATGCACCGTGCCGGGGAAGAGCCGCGTCTCCACCGGCACGCCCGCCGCGCGCAGCTTCTCGGCCATGGCGTGGTTCTCGCTGGCCAGCACGTCCAGTTCCGCGACGTGCAGCAGGCAGGGCGGCAGGCCGGCGAGATCGGCGCGCAGCGGCGCGGCCAGCGGGTTGAGCCGGTCGGCCTCGCGCGGGGCATAGACGCTCCAGTAGAAGCGCATGCGCTCGAGCGTCAGGCCGTAGCCTTCGGCGAATTCCCGGTAGCTCGGCGTGTCGAGGCGGGAATCGAAGACGCCGTAGTTCAGCAGCAACCCGCGCAGCGGCACCGGCGCGCCCCCGTCGCGCAGCCAGAGGGCAAGGCCGGCCGCGAGGTTGGCGCCCGCCGAATCGCCGCCGAGGACGATGCGCCCCGTATCGATCCCCCAGTCCGCACCGTGCCCGGCCAGCCAGCGGAGGACGCCGGCGCTTTCCTCGAGCGCCTGCGGGAAGACCGCCTCCGGGCTCAGCGCATAGTCCGGCCCGACCACGATGCAGCCGGCGGCCGCGGCGTATTCGCGCATCAGCCGGTCATGCGTGTCGATGCTGTTCCAGACCCAGCCGCCGCCATGCAGGTAGAGGAGGAGGGGCAGGGGTCCGGGTAGATCCGGCCGATGGTAGCGGCACTGGACCCGTCGCCCGCGCACCCAGACCCAGCGGTCGCCGCTCTCGGCCATGACCGGCCCGCCTTCCGAGAGCGGCAGGTTCAGCGCCTCGGTCAGGGCGCGCGGGCCGTCGAAGGGCAGGGTCAGGCGGATTGGCGGCAGCGCCGCCGCCCGGGCCTCCATCATCGCGTTGAAGGCCGCCATCTCCGGATCGAGTCGCGGGTCCGCCATTCCAACCTCCCCTAAGCGGCAATTACTGGAAACGGGTCCGGCTTCCGCCGCAAGACTCCGGATCGTCGCGCGCCGATGCTTGCGGCGGCGATGCCATTCCCCGCATTGTGCGGTGCACCATGCCCAGTATGATCGCCATCCGCGGTACCGCCAGCTTCCGGGCGGCCGCCATGTTCCGGCCCCGCAGCGTCGTGCTGATGGCCGATCCCGCCGCGCCGGAGGCCGCGATCATCGCCCGCAACCTGGCCGCGGGCGGCTTCAAGGGCAGGCTCTACGCCATCGGCCTGCCGGCCGAGGGGCTGATCCCGGCCGCGAGCGTCGAGGCGCTGCCGGAGGCGCCGGACCTCGCCGTGCTCTGCCTGCCGCCGGCGCTGCTCGAGCCGGCGATGGCGCAGCTTGCCGCCCGCGGCTGCCTCGCCGCCGTGGTCCCGGGCTCCGCGCCGGACCTCGCCGCCATCTCCGCCCGCACCGGGGTCAGGGCCTTCGGCCAGGGTAGCTTCGGCCTCTGCGTGCCCTCGATCGGCCTCAACGCCTCGCTCGCCCATATCGCGCCCGCCCCCGGCAAGCTCGCCCTCGTCACCCAGTCCTCGGCGCTCGCCCGGACGGTGCTGGACTGGGCGGCGGCGGAATCCGTCGGCTTCAGCCATGTCATCGGCATCGGCGGCAATGCCACCATCGGCTTCGCCATGGCGCTGGACTGGCTGGCGCGGGACGTGGCGACGGGCGCCGTGCTGCTCGACATCCGGCGCATCCGCAACCGCCGCGCCTTCGTCTCCGCCGCCCGCGCCGTTGCCCGCACCCGGCCGGTCGTGGCGATCCGCGCCGGCGGCCGCACCGCCGACCACAGCGGCATCGGCGACTGCGTGATGGAAGCGGCGCTGCGCCGCGCCGGCGTGCTGCGCGTCTCGACCCTCGACGACGTCCTCTCCGCCGCCGAGACCCTGGCGCGGGTCCGCCCGCGCCTCGGCGGCGGCCCGGATTCGGCGCGCGGCGACCGCATCGCCATCGTCACCAACGGCATCGGCCTCGGCCAGCTTGCCGCCGATGCGGTGCTGTCGGGCGGCGGGCGGCTGGCGCAGCTCTCGCCCGAGGCGCTGGCCGCCTTCGAGATGCTGCTGCCGGAGGGCTGGCGGCCGGGCAACCCGCTCTCCCTCGGCCCCGCCACCGGGCCGCGCATCGCCGAGGCCGCGACCATGCTGGCCGCCCTGCCGGAGGTGGATGCGGTGGTCGCCGTGCATGCCCCGGCGCCGGAGGAGGCCGGCGACGTCGCCGCCGAGGCGATGATCGCCGCCGCCCGCACCGGCGGCCAGCGCAGCGCACCGGTCTTCGTCGCCTGGACCGGGCAGGCGACCGCCGGCCGGCAGCGCCAGGCCATGGCGCAGGCCGGCCTCGCCGTCTTCCCGACGCCCGAGGCGGCGGTGCGCGGCGCCCTGCACCTGGCGCGGGACCGGCGCAACCGCGCCGCGGCGGCCGAGCTGCCCTCCCGCGAGGTGCTGGAGCTGGCGCCGGACCGCACCGCCGTCCGCCGGATCCTCGAGGCCGCGCGCGCCGGCTTCCGCCGCGCGCTCACCGAGGAGGAGGCGCTCGGCGTGCTCGCGGCCTATGGCCTGCCGACCGTGCCCGGCCGGCTCGCCGCCGGCCCGCAGGAGGCGGCGGATGCCGCCGCCATGCTGGGCTTCCCCGTGGTCCTCAAGATCCTCAGCCCCGACCTGCGGCACAAGAGCGAGGTGGGCGGCGTCGCTGTCGGCCTCTCCTCCACCGCCGCGGTGAAGGCGGAGGCGGAGGCGATGCTGGCCCGCGTGACGGCCAGGCGGCCTGACGCAAGGATCGAGGGCTTCCTGGTGCAGCGCCAGGCGGCCCGCGCGCTCGAGCTCCGCATGCGGCTCGGCGACGATCCGATGTTCGGGCCCTGGATCGGCTTCGGCCAGGGCGGCACCGCCGCCGACCTCGCGGAGGACGAGGCGCATGACCTGCCGCCGCTGAACCTGACGCTGGCGGGGCAGCTCATCGGCCGCTCCCGCACCGCGCGGCTGATGGGCGGCTGGCGCGACCATGCGCCGGTGAACCAGGCGGCGGTCGCCGATGCGCTGGTGCGCCTCTCCCAGATCGCGGTGGACTTCCCCGAGATCGAGACGCTGACGGTCAACCCGCTCTTCGCCGATTCGCTCGGGGTGCTCGCGGTCGATGCCCACCTGACGCTGCGGCCGGAGGGCGAGTGCGGCGTGCTCGCCATCCCGCCCTATCCGGCGGAGCTGGCGCGGCCCTGGCGGACGCGGTCGGGCGAGGTGCTGGAGGTGCGGCCGATCCGTCCCGAGGACGCCGCGGCGCATGCCGAGGCCTTCCGCAAGCTCGACCCGGAGGATGTCCGCTGGCGCTTCTTCTCCCCGCTGAAGGAGATGGCGCCGACGCTGGTCGCCCGGCTGACCCAGATCGACTACGACCGGGAGATCGCCTTCGTCGCGGTGCGGCGGGCGCCGGACGGGGGGGAGGAGACGGTCGGCGTCTCCCGCCTCATCCGCGACCCGGGCGAGCCGGCCTCGGCGGAGTTCGCCGTCATCGTGCTGAAGGCCATGAAGGGCCAGGGCCTCGGGCGGCACCTGATGGAGCGGCTGTTCGAATGGGGCCGCGCCAACGGCGTGCGGGAAGTGCTGGGCCATGTGCTGGCGGACAACGCGCCGATGCTGGCCTTCGTGCGCTCGCTCGGCTTCACGCTGAAGCGCTCGGCCGAGGAGGAGGAGGTGATGGAGGCGCGGCTCGTACTCTGAGCGCCCGTCGGCGAATGGTAGGACCGGGGAGAAGGTATTCTCCCCGGACCCCTCTTCTATTTTTCCGGGTTTGGCACCCGCCGCGCGGCAACAGCCGACCCACAAGAAGGAGGGGGAGGATATACTCTTCCTTCCCGGCCTTGCCCGTATCGCGCTACGCCGTCGCCAGCATCAGCACCCCGCCGCAGATCAGCCCGATGGCGGCGAGCTTCTGTGCCGAGAGCGCCTCGCCGAACATGAAGTGGCCGATCAGCGCCACCGCCACGTAGCTGGCGGCGGTGCAGGGCAGGGCGACGCTCATCGGGATCTTGCGCAGCGCGATGATGTAGAGGAAGGCGGCGCCACCATAGGCGATGAGCCCGATGATCGTCGCGGGACGGAAGACCTGGACGATGAAATTGCCCTCGCCGATCGCGCCGGTCTTCAGCAGCACCTGGCCGCCGAGCGAGGTGAGGATCGCCGCGGCAAGGGAGAGCCAGTGGATCGTCACCGCAGGGCATCCTCCGGCCGGCGGGCCGCGGATCGTTCGACGCGCGGCGCCAGCATCTCCCGCACCACGCCCTGCGGCTTGCCATTGGCCGAGAGGAAGGCGCGGCCGACATATTCGCCGAGCACGCCGAGGATGAGGAACTGCACGCCGGCGATCAGCAGCATGGTGGTCATGGAAGAGGCCCAGCCGGAGGGCGTGCCGGTGATCAATGCCTCGGCGATCACCAGGATGGCGAGGACGAAGCCGAGGATGCCCATGGCAACGCCCGCGACGATGGCCAGGCGGAGCGGCAGGACCGAGAAATTGGTCGCCAGGTTCAGCCAGAGCAGCACCAGCCGCTTCAGCGTGTAGTTCGACCGCCCCTCGGCGCGGGCGAGGTGCAGCACCTCGATGCTGTCGATCCGCTGCGTCACCTGCATGATCAGCCCGTCCACATAAGGGTAGGGGCCGCGGTACTTCGTGACCTCCCGCACCACCAGCGCGCTCATGCAGCGGAAGGAGGAGAGGTAGAGCCCCTTCGGCTTGTCGAGCAGCGTGTCGGCGACGCGGTTGGCGAAGCGGCTGCCGAGGTTCCGCCAGCCCTCGTGCTGCTTCTCGGCATAGCGGGTATAGACCACGTCCCAGCCGCCGAGCCGGGCGTGGTTGTAGAGCTTCAGCACCTCCTCCGGCGGGTTCTGCAGGTCGTCGTCCATGGTGATGACATAGGCGCCGCGCGCGTGCCGCAGGCCGGTCAGGACCGCATTGTGCTCGCCGTAGTTCCGCGCGTGCTCCAGATAGGTCAGCGGCACGGTCGCGTTGCGCGCCAGCGCGCGGCAGACATCGCCGGAATTGTCCGGGCTGCCGTCATTGACCAGCACGATCTCGATGCCGCCGGCGGGCTCGAGCCGCGACAGCGCCTCGACCAGCCGGCCGACGGTGGCGGCGCCGCGATAGACCGGCACGACGATGCTGAGCCCGACCGCGGGCGGGACGGCGACGTCCATCGGCTGGGAATCCATGGCAGGCCTCGCGGTCAGGGGCGGAGGGCGGTGGCGAGCACCGATCCGCCGGCGGGAAAGGGGAGTCCGCCGTGCTGGAGGAGCCTTTCCAGCCGGCATACGGCATGCAGGCTGCGGTCGATCCAGGGCGGAAAGGGGGCGACATCGGAGCGGCCCTCGGGCGCGCGGGCCAAGACCTTCCGCTGCAGCACCATCAGGGGCAGCAGCAGGCTGTTCCAGTAATGCGGCCGGACCCGGACCAGGCCGGCCTCGGCCAGCAGCGCGGCGGCGCTGCGGGCGGTGTAGCGCCGTGCGTTCTGCACCCGCAGGTCATGGGTGGAGCGCAGCCAGTCGAAGGCCGGCAGGTTCACCACCAGCACCCCGCCGGGCCGCAGCACCCGCAGCATCTCGGCCAGCGCCCGCCCTGGCTCCACCGCGGCGTGGCAGAGCACGTCCAGGCTGACCACGGCACCGAAGCTGGCATCGGCGAAGGGCAGGGCATTGACCGTGCCGACCGCGACCGGGACCCCTGACTTGGCGGCCGCCCGGGCAGCCGCCCGCGCGTGGTACTCCACCCCCGCGGCCGGCTGGTCCGGCCGCTGCCGGCGCAGCCGGGCGAGGAAGCCGCCGGTGCCGCAGCCGGCATCGAGCAGCGGCCCGTGCCAGGGCGCGGCGCGGTCCAGCGCATCCAGGACCTGGGCATGCAGGGCGCGATACCACCACATGCCGTCCTCGGCCGCGTCCATGAGATCGTATTCGGCGGGTTCCACGCGGCGCTTCTGGCATGGCGGCACCGGCGGGAACAAGGCGCGTCTCCGCAACCATCCCCCCGGCCGGCGCCTGCGGCGGCCGCAGGACCGTCACAATCGGCTGGTCACATGATTGCGGTTCGTTCCCCGGCGGTTCAAGGATGGCGCGAAGGCCATGACGCAGCCCGATCCCCCTCCGCGCCGGTCCGGCGGCGCGCCGCTCGCCACCACCCTGGCCGGGACCGCCGCCCTGCCGGCCGCGGCCGGGCGCGCCGGCACGCGGCTGTTGCGGCTCCTCGCCCTGCTGCCGGCGGCGGCCTTCCTGCTGGTCGCGCTCTCCCCGCCGCTGAACCACGATGTGGCGGCGGTGCTGAACTTCGCCGAGCGGATGCTGGCCGGCGAACGCCTCTATGCCGACCTGATCGACGTCAACCCGCCGCTGATCTTCGTGCTGAACCTCCTGCCGGCGGCGATCGGCGCCTGGACGCCGCTGGATGCGGTGCAGGGGCTGCTGCTCTGCCTGCTGGCGGTCTGCGGCCTCTCGGCCTGGCTGGCGCTGCGCATCGCCCGGCCGCCCGGCCCGGTGGAGGCGGCGAGCCTCGCCGTCACCCTGCCGCTGCTGACGCTCGCCGCCGGCTACGACTTCGGCCAGCGGGAGCACCTGATGGCGGTGGCGGCGCTGCCCTACCTCGTCCATGCCGCCCGCCGGATGGAGGGGGAGGCGACCCCGCCCGGCCTCGGCCGCGGGGCGGTGCTGCTGGCCGCGCTCGGCTTCGCGCTGAAGCCGCATTTCCTGGCCATCCCCGCCCTGGTGGAGGCGCTGCTGCTCCTCCGGCGCGGCCCGGCGCGGGCGGCGGCGGATCCGGTGCCCTGGGCAATGGCCGGGATCTGGCTGGCCTACCTCGCCAGCCTGCCGCTGCTCTTTCCCGAATATCTCGACCAGGTGCTGCCGCTGGTCTGGGACTACTATCTCGGCCTCGGGGATTTCGCCTGGTGGCAGGTGATCCTGACGGAGCGGCTGGGCACCGCGCTGATGCTGCTGCTGCCGCTCTCGATTGCCGCGGCGCGGCCGAGCTGGGGGGCGCTGCCGAAGGTCATCGCCGTGGCGGCGCTCGGCGCCACGCTCTCGGCGGTGGTGCAGCACAAGGGCTGGTCCTACCACGCCCTGCCGGTCCGGCTGTTGGCCGGGCTGCTGGCCGTGGTCATGGCCGCGCGCTGGCTGGACCGTGCGCTGCCGGCGCCGCGCGCCGCCCACGCGGCGCCGACGCTCGCCTTGGTCGCCGCCTTCGGCATCGGCATCCACAACTTCGCCGGCGCCGAGGCGCCCTGGCGGGAGATCACCTGGTCCTGGTCCCGCGGCGGGGAGGTGACGGCGCTGCTGAAGCGGGAGGCCTATGGCGAGCGCCTGCTGGTCCTCTCGCCCGACATCTTCCCGGTCTACCCGGCGCTGAACTACGCGCATGCGCAGTCGACGCTCAGGACCATGAATCTCTGGCTGCTCGAGGGCGTCTACCGGGACTGCCCGGCGGATGGCGCGCGCTACCGCGAGACCTGGGAGATGTCGCGGACCGAGTTCTACGTCTACCGCACCGTCGCCGAGGACATCTCGCGCGCCCCGCCGGCCGCCATCCTGGTCTCGACCCGGCCGGGCATTCCGGTCTGTGGCCGGGAGTTCGATTTCCTGGAATACTTCTCCCGCCACCCGCTCTTTGCCGAGACGCTGCGGCGCTACCGCCCGGCGGCCGAGATCGAGGGCTATCGGCTGCTGCGCCGCGAGGACTGATGACCGAAGAATGGGCCGGGCGGCGCTGATGCGCGACGCGCCTGGCATGGGTGCCGCGCATCGCGCGGTGCCGACGGGGGAGGAAGCGCTCCGGGGCCTTGCCCTGGTCGCGCTCGGCTATGCCGTGATCTCGGTCGCGGATGCCACGGTGAAATGGGTGCTGCCGGCGATCGGCCCGGCCGCCGCCATGGTCTGGCGCGGGCTCTTCGGCGGCGCGGTGGTCCTGCTGCTGACGCGCGGCCGGGCGCTGCGGGCGGTGAACCGGCGGCTGCTGGCGCTGCGGAGCCTGCTGCAGGCGGGCGTCTCGGCCGCCTGGTACCTCGCCTGGTCGCTCGGCGTCTCGCTGGCCGACAGCTATGCGGTCGCCGCCGCCTCGCCGCTGCTGATGACGCTGCTTGCCATCCCCCTGCTCGGCGAGACGGTGGGCTGGCGGCGCTGGTGCAGCACCGCGGTCGGCTTCGCCGGCGTGCTCTTCATGCTGCAGCCGGGTGGCGAGTTGTGGCGCTGGGAATCGGCGCTGCTATTGGCGGCGACCGCGGTCATGGCGCTGAGCCGGATCTGGACCCGCATCCTGACCCGGACGGACACGCCGGACAGCATGGCCTTCTGGGTGCTGATCGCGCAGGCGCCGGTGGGCGCGGCGCTGCTGGCCTGGCCGGTCATGTGGCCGCCGGGCGGCCCGCCGCCGCTGCTGCCGCCGGCCTGGGCGCTGGCGACGCTGGCCGGCTTCGCCGCGCTGAACGCGCTGGCGCAGATGCTCTTCGGCCGCGGCTATGCGCTGGCGCCGGTCTCGGCCATCGCGCCCTTCGAGTACTCGCCGCTGCTCTGGGGCATCCCGCTGGGCTGGCTGATCTGGGGCGAGGTGCCGGCCTGGACGACGCTCGGCGGCGCCACGGTGGTGATCGCGGCGGGGCTCTACAACGTGCACCGGGAGCGGGTGCGCCGCGCCGAGGAGAGGGCGCGGGCGGAGCGCGATGCAGCGGCCGGGCCGTGCAGCCCGGTGCCGGCCCGGGACAGGGCCGCCTGATGGCGCTCCGGCACGACATCCGCCGCGGCGCCCTCTGCATGCTGGCGGCGCATGCGCTCTTCACCTCCATGGGCGCGATCGTGAAGTCCCTGGCCGAGACCGTCCCGGTCATCGAGCTGATGTTCTTCCGCAGCGCCTTCGCCCTACCGGTGGTGCTGCTGATCTGCGCGCGCTCCGGCGGCGCGACGCTGCGCACGAAGCGCTTCGGCGGCCACGCGCTGCGCGCCTGCACCGGCATCGCGGCGCAGACGCTCGGCTTCTATGCGCTGGGCGTCCTGCCGCTCGCCGAGCAGGTGGCGCTCGGCTACACGCAGCCGCTCTTCGTCACCATCCTCGCCATCCCCTTCCTCGGCGAGAAGGTCGGCCTCCATCGCTGGAGCGCCGTCGTGCTCGGCTTCTGCGGCGTGCTGCTGATCGCGGCCGGGCAGGGGGTGGGCTTCGGCGCGGTCTCGCCGGAGCTGGTGAAGGGCACGGTCGCGGGCGTGGCGCAGGGCATGTTCTCGGCGCTGACGACGCTGCTGGTGCGGCAGCTCTCGGCCACCGAGAGCAGCACCACCATCACGCTCTGGCAGTCCCTGCTGATGGGCGCCTATGCGGCGCTGCTGCTGCCCTTCGTCTGGGTGACGCCGGGCTGGACGGAACTGGGCCTGCTGGTCCTGGTCGGGCTGGTCGGCGGCAGCGCGCAATGGCTGCTGACCGAGGCCTGGGCGAGCGCGCAGGTCTCGGCCGTCGCACCCTATTCCTATTCGGCGCTGCTCTGGTCCATCGGCCTGGGCTGGATGGTGTTCGGCGACCTGCCGGGGGTGGCGATGCTGGGCGGGTCCGCCTTGATCGTGGTGGCCGGCCTGTACATCCTGCACCGGGAGCTCGTCCGGAAAGGGAAACGCTGATGGGTCTGACCTTCCTCAGGGACGATCCGCTGCTGCATGGCGCGGTGGAGGAGACGGCGCCCGGCGTGCGGCGCCTGGTCTGCAACAACCCCTCCGCCTTCACCTTCCGCGGCACCAATACCTATATCGTCGGGCGCGGCGAGGTCGCGGTGATCGACCCCGGGCCGGAGGATGCGGCGCATCTCGCCGCCATCCTGCGTGCGACCGAGGGCGAGCGGGTGACGCATGTGATCGTGACGCATACCCACCGCGACCACTCGCCGGGTGCTGCCGCGCTGGTCGCGGCAACGGGCGCGCGGACCTATGGCTTCGGACCGCACATGACGCCGCCCGAGGCCGGCGGCGAGGGCGGCGACCATGGCTTCCGGCCTGACGTGGCGGTGCCCGACGGGGGCGTGGTGGAAGGCGGGGACTGGCGCCTGACCGCGCTGCACACGCCGGGGCATTGCGCCAACCATCTCTGCTTCGCCATGGACGGAAACGGTGTGCTGTTCAGCGCCGACCATGTGATGAGCTGGTCAACCAGCGTGGTCAGCCCGCCCGATGGCGACATGGCGGACTACATGCGGAGCCTCGGGCGGGTCATGGCGCGCGACGACCGCGTGCTGCTGCCCGGGCACGGCCCGGCGCTGCGCGACCCGAAGCCCTTCCTCAAGGGCCTGCACGCGCATCGGGAGGAGCGGGAGGCGCGGGTGCTGGCGGCGCTGCGCGAGGCCGGCACCGCGACGGCGGATGCGCTGGTCGGGCCGGTCTACGGGCCGTTCGACCCGCGGCTGGTCAGGCCGGCGGGGCGGAGCCTGCTGAGCCACCTGATCAAGCTGGAACAGGAAGGACAGGTGGCGCGGGCGGAGGGGGAGAATTGGCGCCCGCTTTGACGGATCCACTCAGCCTTTGAAGACGTATTCACGGTGGTGCTTCAGAAATTGCGGATGCGGCCGCCATTCCGGTCGTGCCGGCAGTCGAAGTGATCGTGCTAGGGTCAGTACGCCGCGCGCACCCGCCGGAAGCAGGCGATCGGCCGTCAGGATGGAGTAGTCCTCGCTTATCGAGATAAGGCCCCGGTCGAACATCCAGTGGATTGTGCCGGAGAGCGCGATGCCGTTCCTCACGGTATCAGGGCCCTGTGAGGCCACAGGCCGGATATGGGCAGCCTGGACTTCCGCACGGCCTCCGCCATTGATCAGGCGTAGGCCCGTGACGGCACAGGTGTCGTCATAGGCCGTCTTTACCGCGGCAGCGAATGCCGCGTCACGGAAGGAACGCTTGGTGACGCGCTCTATGATAGGGCGCTCGAAAGCTTCCTGTTCCTCCGCCAGTCCCGGAACGACAAAGTCGGGCCGTGCGGGCGAAAGCACCGGTGCGAATCCAGCGCGCAGGATCGAATCGAATTCTCGTTCGGGCAAAGAACGGACGGCGCGGCCAAAGGCTCCCTTGTTGGTTTCGCCATCCTCGCGCTGCAGCGCTGACTCGAAATAGTGGCTGCCAGCTTTGAAGGTGACAGGCAGATCGAAGTCGAGGTAGTCGGTGACGAAGGCGTAGAAGTGGTCGGGCCGTACCTCGTCCGGCTCGATCGTCGTGACACGCGCCGTCGCGAAATACGCTTGCCGGCCGCCACGGCTATCCTCATCGCCGCTGCTACGGCGAGGCTCGTAATATACGATCCAATCGCCGACCGCGGCACGGGCCTGATTCAGGTAGGTCCGCGGGAAATGATACCGGAATGTAGGCAGGTCGTCGTAGGTGGGGTTGACCTTGGTCGTGAATACCGCCTTCACCATGGCGCCAGTTCAGCGCTCCGGTAGCCGCGTGTCCTGGCCGCGGAAGCAGATCAGCTCCCGCGCCAGCCGCTCCTCGGGCGTCATCGCCAGCCATTCACGGAATTCCGCCAGCACCTTCGCGGTGATGCTGGCGATGCGGTGCCGGAAGGCGTCCTCGAAGCCGAAGAAGCGCAGTTCCTCGAGCTCGCCCGAGCCGCGCAGCGTGCCATGTGCGGCCTCGGCCGGCGCGATGAGGAAGCGGGCATTGAAGCGGCGCGGCAGGCGCGGCGGCGTCACCGCGCGGCAGAGATACTCGAGCACGCCGAGATCGGGCAGCAGCGCATGCCCCTCCATCCGGCCGAGCACCAGCCCGGTCTCCTCGTGCAGCTCCCGCGCCGCGGCGATGCCGAGGGCGCGGGCGAGGGAGGGCGGCGCCTGCCGCCGGAGGCAGGCGAGGGTGAATTCCGGCAACTCGCGCATCGCCGTGGCACGGTGGTCGGCGCGGTCCACCCGGCCGCCGGGGAAGACCAGGGCGTTCGGCATGAAGCGGTGCCGGGCATGGCGAAGGCCCATCAGCACCTCCGGCCCGTCCTTGCCCTGGCGCCAGAGGATGACGCTCGCCGCGTGCTTCGGCGTGACGCGCTGCGGCGTCGTGCGCTTCGCATCCGCCTCGGCGCCCGGATTGTCCTCGGTCGGCGGCTCGTGGCGGGCCGGGCCGTCAGTCAAGCGAGAGGCCCTGCAGCTTCAGCCAGGTGCGCAGGCCGAAGCGCTCCGGCACCGAAAGCTGCCGCGCGGCATTCTCCGACCAGCCGCAGCCTTCCGGCTTCGCGCCGTGGATCTCGGGGTAGCGGGGCTTGGCCGGCGGGCGCGCGGCGTCGTAGGCGGGCAGCGCTGCCGCCAGCCCGCTGTCGTCGTAGCGCTCGCGGTGGACGACGACATGCTGCGGCAGGCGCGGCGAGAGCCAGTTGCGCTCGCCCATGGGGAAGCCCAGCGTCAGCCCTGCCACCGGATAGACGCCGGGCGGCAGGCCGCAGAGCGGCCCGATCTTCTCCACATGGTTCCGCACATAGGAGATCGGGCAGGTGCCGAGCCCCGCGGCCTCCGCCGCCATGACCGTGAAGCCGAGGGCGAGCGCGGCATCGGCCGTGGCGTTGACGAAGGTATCGACGTTGTCGTTGGCATGCGCGCGGCCGTGAATCTCGCAGGCGCGCCGCCCGCGGCGGATGTCGCCGCAGAAGAGCAGGAAGACCGGCGCCTGCCTGATCCAGTCCATGCCGCCGATCCAGTCGGCGATGCGGGCGATCTTCCCGGCATCCTGGATGACGATGATGGCGTATTGCTGCAGGTCCGACTTGCTCGGCGCCGATTGCGCCGCGGCGAGCAGCGTCTGCAACAGGGGCTCCGGCACCGGGTCCGGCGCGTAGCGGCGCGTCACGCGCCGGTCGAGGATGGCGGCGAGGCCGGGCGGCACCTCGGCGGGCGGCGCGAAGGGCAGAGGCTCTTCCGGCCGCAGGCCGTAGCGGCCGCGGATCAGCCGGTCTGGATCGTTCTCGGGCATCGCGCGCGCAGCATGGCAGGCTAGGCGCCTTGCGCCCAGGGGTCGTAGGTGCCGAAGTGCCAGAGATGCCCTTCCGGGTCGCGGCAGGAATAGCTGCGGCCGCCATAGGGCTCGTCCGAGACCGGCGCGACGATCTCCGCGCCGGCGCGGCGGGCGCGGGCCATATGCGCGTCGACGTCGGGGACGATCACATAGGCGCTCTGCGTGACATGGCCGAGCGGGGGCAATTGGATCGCGCCGGTTCCCTCCTCGCCGGCCGGGCCGAGCATGATCATGCTCTCGCCGAAGGTGAGTTGCGCGAAGACCACCGTCCCCGCCGCATCGGTCTGCAGCCGGCGGCGCGTGAAGCCGAAGGCGCGGCAGAGCCAGTCCACCGCCGCCGCGGCGTCGCGGTAGGGCAGGGTGGGGATGATGGTGGCGCGCATGCGGGAAGTCCTTGGTCGAGGCGGCCGCCTGCCGGGGTGCCTGCGACGTCATCAGCGAATCGTGGCCGCAGGGTTGCCGCCACGGGTCATCCTCGCCCGATCAGGCCGCGCGCACCACCCAGGCATCCGCGACCGTCACGCCCTGGCCCTCGGCATGGATGATCAGCGGGTTGATCTCCGCTTCCGCGATATCGGCGCGCGCGGCAAGACGCGATAGCGCGACCACGGCGCGGGCGAGCGCCGGCAGGTCGCCGCGGGGCAGGCCGCGCCAGCCGGCCAGGGGCCGCAGCCCCTTCACCTCGTCGATCATCGCCATCGCCTCGGCTTCGTCCACGGGCGCGAGGCGGAGCGTGACGTCGCGGAACAATTCCGCCGTGACGCCGCCGGTGCCGAGCAGGACGACCGGCCCGACCTCCGGATCGCGGCGGAAGCCGAGGATGGCCTCGCCGAGGCCCCTGGCCATGGGCTGCGCGAGGAAGCCCGTCAGTGTCGCCTGCGGCGCCATCCGGGCGACGCGGCCCTGCATGGCGGCGGCCTCCTGCGCCAGGGTCGCGGCATCGGGGATGCCGAGCCGGACCCCGCCGACCTCCGTCTTGTGGGCGAGGTCGGGCGAGAGGATCTTCAGCGCGACCGGGAAGGCCAGGTCCGGCGGCGCGTCCTTTGGCTGGCGCAGGACGGCGAAGGGGCTGGCGAGGCCGAGCGCGGCGAAGAGGCGGCGGGCATCGGCCTCGTCCGGGCGCGCCGGGAGGGCGTGGTCGATGGCGGGCAGCGAGGGTGCCGGGCGCGGCGCGCGCCAGTCGCACCAGGCGCGGATGCAGTCGGCGGCGCTCTCGGGCGTGCGGAAGGCGGGGATGCCGGCCTCGGCCAGCAGGCGCAGCGAGGCATCGGCCTGCGGCACGAGGAAGGCGGCGACCGGCTTGGCGCCGCCCGCATCCCGCGCGCGGAGGATGCCGGCGACGGCATCCTGCGGCCGGAACTGGGCGGAGGAGCCGATGACGGAGAGCACGAGGTCGGTATCGGCCGCGTTCTGCAGCGCGTCGATCGCGGCCGCCACGCGCTCCGGCTTCGCGCCGGCCAGCGTCAGGTCCAGCAGGCGGCCGTGATGGTGGATGCCGGCGGCGTCGAGCTTCGCGCCGGCAGCGGCATCCGGCGCGCGCGCCTCGATCCCCGCGACGCCGAGGCAGTCCACCGCCATGGCGCCACCGCCGCCCGTCGTCGTCGTCACGCTGACGGCGCGATGCGGCTGCGCGGGCGGGCGGCGGCTGCGGGCGAGCGCAGGAAGCTCGATCAGGGCCTCCAGTGTGGTAACCCGGAGAATGCCATGGGCACGGAAGAAGGCCTCCGCCGCGGCGTCGGAACCGGCGAGGGCACCGGTATGGCTGGTGGCGAGTTCCGCGCCATAGGGGGAGCGGCCGAGCTTGTAGGCAATCACCGGCTTGCCCGCTTCATGGGCGCGGCGCGCGAGGTCGGCGAAGTGTTGCGGCTGCCGGATCGCCTCCAGGAAGAGCAGGATGGCGTCCACCTGCGGGTCGTCCACCAGCAGGCCGGCGACCTCGCCGGCGCTCAGGTCCGCCTCGTTCCCCGTGCCGACGAGGTGGGAGAAGCCGATGCCGCGCGATGCGCCGCGCGACATGATGGCGCCCATCATGGAGCCGGACTGGCTGACCAGCGCGATGCGGCCGGCCGGCAGCGAGTCGGCCTCGAGCGCGGCATTGACCGAGCAGGCGATGCGGTCGTTGAGGTTGACCACGCCCATGGAGTTGGGGCCGAGGATGCGCAGGCCCGCGCGCCGCGCCGTCGCCAGCAGCCTGGCCTGCAGCGCCGCGCCCTCCGGTCCGGCCTCGGCGAAGCCGTCGGCGAGCACGCAGGCCGCGGGGATGCCCTTGGCCGCGACCGCGTCCACGACGCCTTCGACATGCGGCGTGTTGAGCAGGATATAGGCGAGGTCCACCTCGCCCGGGATGTCGGTGACCGTGGGGTAGGCCCGCGCGCCCAGCACCTCGGCCTCGCGCGGGTGCACCGGCAGGATGTCGCCGGTATAGCCGTGCTTGCGGAGGTAGAGCTGCGCCCGCGCGGTCAGGCGCTTCGGGTCGGAGGAAGCGCCGATGAGGGCGATGCGGCGCGGCTGGAAGAGTGCCCTATGCAGGTCTTGCATGTTCGATCCTTCTTGGGGGGAGAGAGGGCGACCGTTGATCGCCTTCGGCGCTCACCCCCCCCAAGCCCCCCACTCACCGTCTTCCGTGAGTCGGGAACTGCCGCACGGCGAGTGTCAGACTCACAGAAGAAGGGTGGTGGGGTTCGGGGAGGAGGTTCTCCTCCTCCCCGCCCTTCGGCTTAGAGCGGATCCCAGGAGAACACCTCGCCCGAGCGCTCGAGCGGGATGAAGAAGCTCTTCAGCGCCGGCAGCGCGTGCTCGGCGATGCTCTCCGGCGTCCAGCCCTCGCCGCTGTGGATGCCGCGGATCGGGCGGTTCTGGCTGAACAGGAACAGCTCGTTCATCCGCGGGCCGAAGATCTGGCCGTTGACCTCCTTCGCCGCGTCGGAGGCGAGGAAGACCGCGAGCGGCGCATTCTTCTCCGGCCCCATGCGCATGATCTTCTCGACCCGCGCCTTCTGCTCCGGCGTCTCCGCCGGGATGGAGCTCGTCATGCGGCTCCAGGCGAAGGGGGCGAGGCAGTTGGAGCGGACGTTGTAGCGCTTCATGTCGAGCGCGATGGACTTCGACAGCGCGGCGATGCCGAGCTTGGCCGCGGAGTAGTTCGCCTGGCCGAAATTGCCGATCAGGCCGGAGGTCGAGGTGATGTGGACGTAGGACCCGCTCTCCTGCTTGCGGAAATGCGTCGCCGCATGGCGGGAGACGTAGAAGGAGCCGTTGAGATGCACGTCGATGACCGCGTCCCACTCCTCCGGCGTCATGCGGTGGAAGATCTGGTCGCGCAGGATGCCGGCGTTGTTCACCACGATGTCGATGCGGCCGAAATGGTCCAGCGCGGACTGGACGATCTTCCCGGCGCTCTCCCAGGAGGACACGCTGTCGGTATTGATCTCGGCCTGGCCGCCGCGCTGCTCGATGATCTGCTTGGTCTGCTGCGCCGGCGTCGCGGACTGGCCCTCGCCCGAGAGGCTCGCACCGATGTCGTTGATGATGACCTTGGCACCGGCCTGCGCCATGTGCAGCGCGATCTCGCGGCCGATGCCGCCGCCCGAGCCGGTCACGACCGCGACCTTGCCGTCCAGCATGCCCATGATGGCGTTCCTCTCCCATGAATGCGTAGGCTGCTAACCGTAGCGCCGCCGGGGCGGGCCGTGAAGCGGGGCCGGACCGGATCATGTCGCCGGCGGGGCGCCGCGCGCCGGCCGCCTCCCGTCTCGCCACCCCGCCGCGTGCGCATCCGACGCGGGCGTCGTAGCCTCCCCGGCCGGCACGGTCCGGGGGAGGAGAGCATCCATGGAGAAGAGCCCGACCTACCAGAAGGGGCGGGAGATCCGCCGCGAGCTCATCGGCGAGGCTGCGGTGAAGCGGATCGACGAGACGGTCTACAACGACCCGATCATGCGGAAATTCGGCGACTACGCCTCGGAGGCCGTCTTCGGCATGCTCTGGGGCCGGCCGGGCCTCGACAAGAAGACCCGGGCGCTGGTCTGCGTCGTCTCCGACACCGCCATCCATGCCTGGCCGGAGCTGAAGATCCATCTCCGCATGGCCCGCAACATGGGCTGGACGGAGGAGGAGCTGACCGAGGCGCTGCTGCACATGGGCGGCTATGTCGGCCTGCCCACGGTGCGGGAGGCGCTGCTGGTCGCCCGCGACCTCTTTGCCGAGATGCGCGGGGAGGGGTAGGGCGGTCGCAGCGGCGCCGGTACGCCGTTTGCAGGCTGCCCGGCGCCGACCACCGCAGCACGAAGGCCGCCGCATGACCGAAGCCGATCCCGTCGCCATCCGCCACATGCGGCGCGCCCTCCGCCTCGCCTGCGATTCCGTCGCCTCCGGCGGCGGGCCCTTCGGCGCCGTCATCGCGCGCGGGGAGGAGGTGGTGGCCGAGGGCAACAACCGCGTCACCCTCGAGCTCGACCCGACCGCGCATGCCGAGGTGACGGCGATCCGCCAGGCCTGCCGCGCACTCGGCCGCTTCGACCTGCGCGGGTTGACGCTCTATTCGAGCTGCGAGCCCTGCCCGATGTGCCTTGCCGCCATCCATTGGGCGCGGCTCGACGGCGCCTTTTTCGCCGGCACCCGCTGGGATGCGGCGGCGGCGGGCTTCGACGACGAGCTCCTGTACCGGGAGGTCGCGGCGCCGCTCGAGCAGCGCCAGGTCCCGACCCGGCCGCTGCTGCCCGAGGAGGGGAAGCAGCCCTTCGCGGACTGGCTGACCAAGGCCGACCGCACGCCCTACTGAACTCCCTACTGGGCCAGCAGCCGGCGGACCTCCGGATAGGGCGCCGGCCCGTCCTCCGGCTGCAGCCGGTACCAGCCGCCATGGCTGTAGGACCAGAGGGTCGCGGGCAGGTTCAACTCCCGGAGCACGGGCAGGCCGGCGCGCAGGTCCTCGATCCAGCGCTCGCGCCGTTCCTGCTTGTCGCCGCTGGCATTGTACTCGGCGCAGAGCACCGGCAGGTTGTACCGCTCGCGCCAGGCGATGGCCGGGGCGAAGCGGCGGCGCACCTCGGCTGGGCTGCCGCCGCCATAGTCGTGCACCTCGGCGATGGTCCAGGGATCGGCGGGCGGCGCCATCTCGGGGAGGGAGCGGATGCTGTTCCACTCCTTGCCGCCCCACATCAGCAGGTGGCGCGGCGCTTCCTTGCGGATCGCCCCCAGCATCCGGTCGCGGATCGGCTGCCAGGTGTCGGTGGTCTGGAAGGCCGGCTCGTTCACCGGGGCGAAGACCACCATCTCCGGGTCGGTCCGCGCCGCGAACCAGCGGGCGCGCCGGCCCAGGCCGTCGATGTCGCGCGACTCCGGCGAGCCCTGGTGCACGATGTCCTGCAGGGCGAGCAGCACCGGCAGGCCAGCCGCCGTCGCATCGGCGATGGCGTCATGGAACATCTCGAACAGCTCGATGCCGTCGGCCGGGACGATGAACCGGACATGGTCGAAGCCGGCAGCCCGGAATTCCCGCCACCAGGCGCGGCCCAGGCGGCGCGCATGGTTGTCCCGCGTGACGGGGAACCAGCGTTCCAGGTTGGCGCCCACCCGCAGCCGGGCGAGCCGCGTGCGGAAATCCGCCGCCTGCGCCGCGGCCTGGCCGGCCGCGAGCAGCGGCACCGCCATCAGCCCGCGGCGGGAGAGGGGGAGGGCGCCCGGCTGCACCTTGGCCCTCAGCCGAAGCGGAAGGCGGAGGGCGCGGCCGCGTCGCCCGGGCTGCCGCCCTGCTGCGCCTGCTGCTCGCGCATCCTGGCCTCCACCTGCTTGATCAGGCCGGCCATGCCGTTGACCAGGTTGGGCAGTTGCACGAGCGGGATGATGAGCTGGCCGGCCGCGGCGGGCTTACCGTCGGGCGCGGTCTGGGCGAGGGTGAGGCGGGCGACCCCCGCGGTGACGCTGGCATCGAGGATGCCGTCGGCGAAGAGGGTGGGTCCAGCGGTCATGAATGGATCTCCGGCATGACGCAGCGGCCCCGGACGGTGCCGGGGCCGCTGCCAGGATAGCGCAACGGGGCTGGGCGTGCCGGCCGCATCGGGGCGGCCGGCACGGAGACCGGGGTTACTGCTCCTTGAAGGCCCGCGTGAAGCTGTCGATGAGCGGCTGGACCATGTACCGGAAGAAGGTCCGCTGGCCGATCTGGATATGGGCCTCCACCGGCATGCCGGGGGTGAGGAAGACGCTGGGAAGGTGCGCAAGCTGGTCCGGGTCGATCAGGATATAGGACCGGTAGTATTGCTGGCGCGACTGTTCGTTGGTTGTCACGTCCGCGGCGACCCAGGTCACATGGCCGTGGAGGTAGGGCACCAGGCGCTGCTTGAAGGCCGGCAGCCGCACCTCGGCCTGCAGGCCGGGATAGACCACGTCGATGTCCATGGGCTGGACGTTCACCTCGGCCACCAAGCGGTCGTGGCTCGGGATCAGCTCCACGATCGGATCGGCGGGCTTCAGGACGGCGCCGATGGTGAAGACCTTCTGGTTCACCAGGGTCCCGTCCTCCGGCGCCACGATGTCGCGCCGGGTCACCACGTCGTTCGCCGCCTTCATCCGCTCCTCGGCCTCGGCCAGCTTGGCGCGGATGTCGCGCCGCTCGCTCGAGGAATCCTGCACGCGCTGGTCGAGCGTGGTCTGGATCTGCTTCCGGGCCTCGAGGATCGAGGCATTGGCGCGCTCCACCTGGCCGTTCAGGTCCTGGATCGTGCCCTCGAGGGCCGCGACCGCGCGCTGCAGCGCCAGCAGTTCCGGCAGGCGGCCGAGGCCCTTGCCGACCAGCTCGCGCCGCATCTGCTCCTCCTGCCTGGCGAAGGCGAGCTGCTGGCGGGTGGCCGTGAGCTGGCCGCGGGCGCCGGCGATGACGGCGTTCTGCTGGTCGATGCGGGCCTGCAGCACCTGGACCTGGCTGTTCAGGTTCGCCTTCTTCGCCTCGAAGAGCGCGCGCTGGCCGGTCACCGCCTCCATGGCGCGCGGCTCGGTGCTGGCGAGCAGGTCGGCCGGGAAATGGACCTCCTGCGCATTGGTCGCCTCGGCCTCCAGCCGCGCGTCCTGCGCCAGGAGCGACCAGCGCTGCGCCCGGAAGGTCTCGAGGTTGGCGTCGGCCTGGACGATGTCGAGCCGGGCGAGGACGTCGCCGGCACGGACCTTGTCGCCCTCCTTGAACAGCAGCTCGCGCACCATGCCGCCTTCCATGTGCTGGATGGTGCGGCGGGTGCCCTCGACCTTGATCGTGCCCGGGGCGACCGAGGCCTCGGCCAGCGGGGCCCAGCCGGCCCAGGCGACGAAGCCCAGGACGAAGACCACGAAGATCACCAGGCCGAAGAGCAGCGGCGCGCGGGTGCGCGGCTTCGGCGCATCCAGCAGCGGGTGGAAGGGGATGGGCGGCAGGCCCGTGCCCGGCCGGGCCAGGGCGACCGACCGCGGCGCCAGCGCCGGGGCGAGGGCGGTCTCGGTGTTCGTCGTCACGCTCATCAGGCGGCGCTCCCTTCCAGCCGGGCCGCGGGCTGCGGCGCGGCCGCCACCTCGGCCGGGCGCGGGGTCATCAGTCGCTTCAGCACCTCGGCACGCGGGCCGAACATCTCGATCGCGCCGTCCTTGAGCAGCATCACCTTGTCCACGACCTGCACCAGGGTGGGGCGGTGCGAGACCAGGATCACCGTGGTGCCCATCTCCTTCAGCCTGGCGATGGCCTGGGAGAGCCGCGCCTCGGAATCGCCGTCGAGGTTGCTGTTCGGCTCATCCAGCACGACCAGCTTCGGCCGGCCGAACATGGCGCGAGCGAGGCCGACGAGCTGGCGCTGGCCGCCCGAGAGGAACTGCCCGCCATCGCCGATCTGCGTCTCGTAGCCGTTCGGCAGCCGCAGGATCATCTCATGGCAGCCCGCGAGCTTCGCGGCCTCGTAGACGGCGTCCGGCTCGGCCTCCTGCATGCGGGCGATGTTCTGGAAGACGGTGCCGTCGAACAGCTCCACGTCCTGGGGCAGGTAGCCGACATAGCGGCCGAAATCCTCGCGCAGCCAGTTGTAGACATCGGCGCCGTCGAGGCGGACGGTGCCCGCGCTCGGCTGCAGGGTGCCGATCAGCATGCGGATCAGCGTGGTCTTGCCGGCGGCCGAGGGGCCGATCACGGCCATGCTGTCGCCCGGGGCGAGGGAGAAATTGACGCCCTTGATGAGCGCCGCGTTCTGCCCCGGGAAGGCGTAGGAGACGCGCTCGACCGCGACGGCGCCGGTCGGCTCGGGCAGCGGCAGGCCGGCGGGGCGGAGCCGCGGCAGAGCGAGGAAGGCCTGCAGCCGGCGGAAGGACTGCCGGGCGGAGACGAGCTGCTTCCAGCCGCCGATCATCTGCTCGACCGGCGCCAGCGCCCGGCCCATGATGATGGAGCCGGCGATGGAGGCGCCCGAGGTTAGCTCCTGCTTCAGGACGAGGTAGGAGCCGACGCCGAGGATCGCGATCTGCACCGCGATGCGGAAGAACTTGGTCGCGGCGACCAGCACCGCCGCGCGGTCCGCGGCGCGCTGCTGCGGCAAGGCCATGGCGGCGACCGATTCCCGCCAGCGGCCGATGACCGCCGGCAGCATGCCCATGCTGTCGATGACCTCAGCATTGCGGGTGATGCTCTCGGCCCGCCGCTGCGAGGTCATGCCCGCGGTGCTCGCCTCCTTCAGCAGGGGGGAGGTGGTGAACTCGCTCGCCAGGGTCAGGCCGAAGAGGACCACCGCGCCGCCGAGGGCGATGTAGCCCATGATCGGATGCAGCAGGAAAATGAAGCCCAGGTAGATCGGCACCCAGGGAACGTCATAGAGCGAGAGCGCGCTCGGCGAGCTCAGGAAGCCGCGGCAGACCGAGAGGTCGCGCAGCGCCTCCATCCGGTAGGGCCGGCCCCGCAGCGTGCTCTCGATCGCCCGGACGAAGCTCTCGGGCGCGACCCGCTGCTCCACCCAGCTCGCGAGGCGCTGCATGACCTGGCCGCGCACCGCCTCGAGCAGGGCAAGCACCAGGGTGGCGCCGATCGCGATCGCCGAGAGGTAGTACAGCGTATCGAGGATGCGGCTGGCCAGCACCCGGTCGAACACCTGCATCATGTAGACGGAGGTGGTGAGCTGCAGGATGTTCACCACGCCGCTGAACATGCCGACCACCAGCAACTGGGAGCGGCAGGCGGCGATGGCTTTGGTCAGCGGCGTCTTGCCCGCCGGCGCGAACCCGGCCGAGGGCCCGGCAAGGCTAGTGGTTGATAAGGACATGCGTCAGCCTGACAGGAGGCCGGCGAGGCCGGCCAGGGTTGCGGGGTGCAGGGCCAGCCAGAAGGCGGCCAGTCCTGCGACGACGAGGGCGAGCAGGTTCGCCAGCAGCAGCGTGCCGAAGCCGGGTGGGCGGGCGGACCGCCCGAGATGCTCGCTGACCGCGTCGCGGCGGATCTGGTCGACGGCGTTGTGCAGGTAGCGGAAGGCATGCTCGCTCAGCAGGCGGGAGGCCTCCTGCCGCAGCGTGACGATGCCGTCCTCGGTCGCCGGTTGCCGCCGCTCCGCCGCGAGGGCGAAGGCCAGCAGATCGACCAGTCTCTCGTCACTCGTCGTGCCGACACGGAAGCTCGCGAGATCACGATCCGGCAGCATGGTTGCGGCGGTTGCCTCGGGCGGTCCGGAGGCTTCCGGCCGGAGGGTCGTCGTCGTGGCCATCACAAGGCTCCGATTCGAGCCGTCCCGCGGGACGGCCGGCTCTGCGCCGCGGATCGGGTCAGCCCGTCCGGGGCGAAAAAGGCTGGACACATGATACCCTTGCGCGGGTGCCAGCCCGGGGAATACGCCCGTGCGCAGGGATCAATTGCAAGCCTAAACCCGCCAACTCTAGCGGAGTGTAACCTGCCGCTGATGACCGAGGATGTGTTCTCAAAGACCCATAAAGGGCGAATTCCCGGTCACCGCGCGACCGAACGTGATCGTTGCGTTTTATCGCGGGCTGCACCCTCTCTATGGTAGCACCCCGCGAGGGGCAGACTTGGGGGATCAAAGTGACCAAGAGATTTCCGGTCTTGGCTGTTGGGACACTCCTGCTGGGAGCGTTCTCCGTCGCTGAGTCCCGGGCGCAGTCCGCCCCGGGCATCACGCCATCGGACGTCCAGCGCGGCGTGACGGTGGAATCGCGGAGCCGGCAGGACTATGCGCCGCCGGGCGTCCGGCTGGGGGGATTCAAGCTGAATGCCCAGGGCGATTTCGGCATTGGCTATGACGACAACCTGCTCGGCAACAACCGGCTGCGGCAGACCGACGGGTTCACCGACCAGTCCGTGACCACCGGCCTCGAGAGCGACTGGACCAGCCACGCCCTCGGCATCACCGGCAACATGGACAGCCGGCAGCATTTCACCCGGAGCGAATTCGACTGGGTCGACTGGGACCTCGGCACCTATGGCCGCTACGACTTCTCCTCGGTGACCAATGTCGAGGGGCGTTATCGGCACTACCGGGACCACCTGGACGTCTACAGCGTCGATGTGCAGTCCGCTGGCATCAACCGGCCCGTGCCCTATAATTCGGACGAGGCCCAGATTACCGGCAACACCGCCTTCAGCCGGTTCGGGGTGCTCGGGACCGTGCTCTACCGGACCTATCGGTTCGAGGACGTGGTGATCAACGGCCAGCCCAACCGGGTCTCGGTCAACGATTTCGACACGGTGATCGGCGCCCTCGCCACCAGCTATGCCTTCGCCCCCGGTCGCTACGCCAATCTGATCTTCCGGGTGCAGGACATCGCCTACCAGAAGCAGATATCCAATCCGCGCGACAGCTTCACCTGGGAGTTGCTGGGCGGCCTCACCTACGACTTCGACGGCGTCTGGCAGGGCAGGCTGGCGATCGGCTGGCGTGAGCGCAATTACCGGGACCCCAACCTCAAAGCCCTGAGCGGGCCGGCGGTCGAGGGGGCGGTGACCTGGGCGCCCACGCTGCTGACCACCATGCGGTTCAACGTCTCCCGCACCATCGAGGAATCCATCCGCAACAACGCCGTCAGCTTCAACCGCACCCAGGGCGGCCTCGGCGTGGACCACGAGTTCCTGCGGAACGTCATCGTCTCGGCCGATTTCCGCGCCGACTATCGTGAGTACCAAAATCCCAACGAGACGGCCTTTGACGCGTTGTTCAGCCTGAACGCACGCTATTTGTTAAACCGGAATATGTCCGTGATCGGCACCTACACCTACACGAATCGGCTCCAGGCGAGCACCAGCTTCCCCGAATACGATCGAAACGTCGTACTGCTGCGTCTACGTGTTGCGCTCTGACGAGAGGTTGGCGCAGCCCGGGGCCGCGCAGGCATCCGGGGCGCGCGGCAAGGGGCCCGGCGGCGCAAGGCCGCTGCCGGAGCCGCCCCCGGTCCCGACCTTGCCGCTCTTCGGCCTCGACTTCGCCAACCTGCCATTGCCGGCGGTCGTCAACTGGCTGGCGGCGCGGCCGGCGGGTGCCCGCTTCGGCTATGTCGTCACGCCGAACGCCGATCATCTGGCGCGCATGCAGCGGATGCCCGAGATGCGGCAACTCTACACCGCCGCGATGCTCCGCCTGCTCGACAGCCGGGTGGCCGCCGGTGCGGCCCGGCTCGCGGGCCTGCCGGTGCCGGCCGTGCTGCCGGGCAGCGACCTGACGGCCTTCATCGTCCGCCGGATCCTCCGGCCCGAGGAGCCGGTGACCATCCTTGGGATGACGGAGGAGGCCGTGGCGGCGCTCGCCGAGCGCTGCGGCCTGCGAAACATCGCGCACTACAATCCACCGATGGGATTCGACCAGGACCCGGCGGAGATGGAGCGCGCGATCCGCTTCATCGAGGACAATCCGGCCCGCTTCCACTTCCTCGCCGTCGGCTCGCCGCGGCAATGCCGGGTGGCGAATGCGGTGGCACGGCGCGGCCGGGCGACGGGGACCGGGCTCTGCATCGGGGCGAGCCTGCTCTTCCTCTCCGGCCATGAGCGGCGGGCGCCGCTGGCCTTGCAGCGAGCCGGCCTGGAATGGGCCTGGCGGCTGGCGCAGGACCCGCAGAGGCTGGCGCGCCGCTACCTCATGGACAGCCCGCGGATGTTCCTGCTGATCCGGGACGATGCGCGGCAGCGCCGCCTCGCGCGGGCAGATCGTTACTAGTTTGGCGTGAAAACTGCCCCGCGTCCTTCGCGCGGCACGCACCCTGGCCGACCGGGCGGCGCGACATCGGACGACAGGCCGCAGCACCACCAGGCCGCTGGCGCCTGCGGCAATCCTCCGGAGTGATGGACCTTTGGCGGCGAAGCTTCCTACCGCGCGGCGGTGCCGGGCAGGGCGGCCAGGATCTCGGCGCGGACGCGGTTCGGCAGGCCGCCGCGATGGCCGGCATCGTTTCGCGCGATGTAGTCGCGCGCGGCCGGGGTCAGGCGATAGAGCGCGGCCTCTTCCGGCCGCGGCCGGAAGGCGCGGGCGAGGCTGAGCGCCGCCGGCCCGGCCCGCAGTCCCTGGGCCAGCACGCCGTTGCGCGCGCCCTTCACCTGATAGGCCAGGAAGCGCGGCAGCAGCGCCGCCGCGGAGTCCCCGTATTTCATGGCGATGTAGAGGCGGTTGCGCACGAAGTGGAACCAGCGCGTGCCGGACCAGGCGAAGCGCCGCTCGCCGCTCACCTTGTGGCGCACCGCGATGTCGCCGCGGTAGCGGATGCGCCGGCCGCGATTGATGGCGCGGAGGGCGAAATCGTACTCCTCCCAGCAGAAGAAGAGCGCGTCGTCATAGCCGCCCGCCGCCGCGAAATCGGCCCGCCGGATGGCATGGCCGGCGCCGACGAAGGTGATGGTGTCGAAGCTCTCGGCCGCGCGCGGCAGCAGGCTGGGCGGATAGCCCCAGGAGGAGAGGTCGTCCGCCCCCGTATCGAAGACCAGGATGCGGCAGGCGATGGCAGCGAGGTCCGGCTCCGCCTCCAGCGCCCGGACGGCGCGGGCGAGGGTGTCCTCCGTCCCGAACTCGGCATCGTTGTCGAGGGCGAAGACGACGCGCCCGGTGCCGAGGGCGGTCGCCCGGTTGCGGCCGCCGGCGACGCCCCAGTTGCGGTCGAGCCGGACCAGGGTGGCGTCCGCCGCGCCCTCGACCGCCGCGGCGAGGCGCGCGAGGTTCTCCGGCCGGCTGCCCTGGTCCGCGATCCAGACATGCTTCGCCAGCCCCGCCTGGGCCCGGGCCGAGGCGATCGCGGCCACCGTCTCCTCCGCCCGGTCGAGCGCGAGGATGATGACATCGGCATCGTAGTCCGGCCCGGCCGGGCCGGCGGCGCCCGCGACGTGCTCCGGCACCGGATAGGCAGGCAGGCTCATCCGGGGCGGTATCCGTCGAAGTCGGGGGCGGGGATCGCCAGATAGGCGGTGCGCTTCGCCTCCATCCGGCCGCGGGTGACCGTGTCCAGGATCATCCCGCAGGTGAAGGAGAGGAAGGAGAGCAGGACCAGCCCGGTCGCCAGGATGGCGGTGGGGAAGCGCGGCACCAGCCCGGTCTCGAGGAAGGTGAAGACCAGCGGGATGCCAAGGCCGATGCCGATCACCAGCAGGGCGCCGGCGATCGCGGTGAAGAAGGGGAGCGGCTTCTCCCGCTTCACCAGGCCGAGGATCGCCTTCAGGATGCGCCAGCCATCGGTGAAGGTGCGCAGCTTGCTGGCCGAGCCGACCGGCCGCTCCTTGTAGGCGGTCTCGACCTCGCCGACCGGCAGCATGAGCTCGAGCGCGTGGACGGTGAACTCGGTCTCCGTCTCGAAGCCGCCGGCCAGCGCCGGGAAGCTTTTCACGAAGCGGCGGGAGAAGACCCGGTAGCCCGAGAGCATGTCGGTGATGCGGTTGCCGAAGATGGTCCGCACCATGCCGGTGAGCATGAGGTTGCCGAAGCGGTGGCCGGGCCGGTAGGCCTCCTCGATCCGGCTGATCCGGATCCCCGTGACCATGTCGAGCCGCTCCTCGACCAGCCTGGCCACCATGCGCGGCGCCGCCGCGGCCTCGTAGGTGTCGTCGCCGTCCACCAGGACGTAGATGTCCGCCTCGATATCGGCGAACATCCGGCGCACGACATGGCCCTTGCCCTGCAGCGACTCGGTCCGCACGACGGCGCCGGCGGCGCGGGCGACCTCGACCGTCCGGTCCTTCGAGTTGTTGTCGTAGACATAGACCACCGCGTCCGGCAGGGCGGCCTTGAAGGCGGCGATCACGCGGGGGATCGCGACTTCCTCGTTGTAGCAGGGGACCAGTACCGCGATCCGCGGCGCCGCGGCGCGCGGGTCCGGATCGAGGCCCGGCAGGATCTGGGGAAGGGTATCGGGCACGCGGAGTCTCCGGCGGGGCAGGGGCTCAGCAGGCATTGCGCATGCGCGCGACGGCCAGCAGGGTGCGCACCAGGATCACGAGATCGAGCCAGGGCGACCAGGTCTCGATATACTCCAGATCGCTCTCGACACGCCTGATCAGCTTGTCCTCCGTCTCGGTCGGGCCGCGCCAGCCGCGCACCTGGGCAAGGCCGGTCAGGCCCGGCTTGACCCGGTGCCGCGCGGCGTAGCGCGCCATGACCTCCTCGAAAGGCCGGCCGCCGGCGCGGGTGCCCGGGGCATGCGGCCGCGGGCCGATGAAGGACATCTCGCCTTTCAAGACGTTGAAGATCTGTGGCAATTCGTCCAGCGAGGTGCGCCGCAGGATGGCGCCGACCCGGGTCACGCGCGGGTCGCCGGCGACCACCTGGCGCTGCACCGTATGGTCGGCGGCGTGGTGGTACATGGTCCGGAACTTGAACACGGAGAAGTCGCGGTTGTTGAAGCCGGTCCGGCGCTGGCGGAACAGCACGGGGCCGGGACTGTCCAGCTTCACCGCCAGCGCGATCAGCGCCATCGGCACGGCGGCGAGCGCCAGGGCGACCAGGGCGAGGCTGTAGTCCTCGGCCGCCTTCACCACCGCCGCCCAGCCGCGAATCGGCCGGTCGGCGAGGCGGAGCAGGCGCGGCGCCTCCGCCCCGTCATGCCGATAGGCCATCAGGTCCGGGGCGAGCGTGACGTCCACCGGATAGTCCGAGAGCTTGCGCTGCAGGTCGCGCACGCGCCGCTCCTCGGCCCAGGGCATGCAGAGGACCACCTGGTCGACCTCGCCGCGCCGGATCATGCCGTCCAGCGTGGCGACCGGGCCGAGATAGGCGAGGCCGCCGCTGGAGGTCGCCGCCGCCGGGTCGTTGTCCACCAGCCCGAGCAGGGCCAGCCCCTGGTCATGCCGCCCGGTCAGCGTCGCCGCGAAGCGCGCCGCCTGCGGCCCGCTGCCGACCAGCACCGCCCGCTGCCGGGTGTACTGGGGCAGGGCCTGCATGGCGGCGGCCGAGCCGAGCCGGCCCGCGAGCAGCAATGGCGCGGCCATGCCCATCCAGAGCAGCGCCGCGCCGGGCCGGAAGGTGATGGGGGCGCCGAGCACCAGCGCCGCCGTCGCCAGGCCGATCCCGCCGCTGACGAGGCCGCCGAGCGCCGCCACGATCGGCCGGCGGCCGCCGAACAGCGCGGCATGCGAATAGCCGCCGGCGAAGCCGGCGAGGCTCACGGTCAGGGCGGCGAAGAAGGCGAGCAGCGGCGGCTGCGGGTAGCCGCGCTCCAGCGGGAAATACTGCAGCACCATCCCCGCGAGCACCACCGCCGCCACGTCCAGCCCGGCCACCAGCGCCGCGAGCAGGGTCGGCGAGACCGGGCGCGGCAGCCGGCCCTGCCGCCGCAGGACCTCAGGCGGGCGGTGCGCGACGAAGCCGGGCCAGGTGGCGGCTTCGGCCACCGGCGGCAGCAGCGGCGCGTCCTTGCGGGCGGGATCGGAGGGTCTCATGCCGTGCATACATAAGGCCCCGCGCCGGCGGCGCTGTGAGGTGGGACACAGGAAGCGGTCAGCACGCGCATGGGCGCCGTCCTTCAGCTTGGGGACGGACGGCCGCCGCCGCCCTGGCCGAACACGAAGCGTCGCGACAGGACGAAGTTCCCCGCCAGGCCGGCCACCGAGCCGGCGGCCACGCCGAGCACCGGATTCGCGGCGACGAAGGGGACCAGCGTGATGAGTGCGGCATAGGTGCCGTAGTTGCAGGCGAATCCCACCAGGTTCACCAGCAGGAACAGCGCCCATTGCCGCACCGGCTGGTCGCTCTTGGTGCCCCGGAAGGTCCAGGCACGGTTGAGCATGTAGGTGGTGGTGGCGGCGATCAGATAGGACAGGACCCGCCCGAGCCAGGGCCCGAGGCCAAGCGCGAGGGCGGCGAGCAGGAGCGCGGCATCCACCAGGAACCCGATGGTGCCCACCATGCCGAAGCGGAAGAACTGCAGCAGGAGGGCGACGCGCGCCGGCCCCAGGCGCTGGGTCAGGCTCGTCAGGGCTGGATGTTCGGAGAGCGGAAGGGCGGTCATCTCATGCATCTCGTTAGCGAATGATCTACCGGCCGCCCCGCGCGCGAACAAACCACGCCGCGGTGACGAAGGGGCGCTTATCGGCCAGACGCGGCACGTTACGCGTCACGTTCCGCGGCGCAGCATGGAATGCGGCAATCCGGGCCGCGGGAGGGCGGCGGTGGCGGCATGCGCGGGTCTCCTTCCCCGCCGAGTCTGGCCTGGGGATGTGACGGCGATGCGGCAGCCCTGGGACCCTCGCGCGAAGCACGGGCGAGCCTCACGCCCCCTTGCGCAACCGGCGCGTATCGGGCTTGCCTTTCCCCGGCTTCACTGACGGAACCGGGATCATGCATCGTCGCAGCTTCCTCATCGGCGGCGCGGGAGCCGCCGCCATGCCCTTCGCCGCGCCCGCCCTGGCGCAGCCCGCCGCAAGCCGGGTGCTGAAATTCATCCCGCAGGCGGATGTGGCGGTGATCGACCCGATCCTGACCACCGCCTATGTCACCCGCCACCACGGCTTCCTGATCTACGACACGCTCTACGGCATCGACGCGCAGTTCAAGCCGCAGCCGCAGATGGCCGAGGGCCATCTGGTCGAGGAGGAGGGCCGGCGCGTCACCATCACCCTGCGCCAGGGCCTCAAATTCCACGATGGCGAGCCGGTCCTGGCGAAGGACGCGGTCGCGAGCATCCGGCGCTGGTGGCAGCGCGACGCCATGGGCCAGGCCCTGGCGGCGGCGACCGAGGAGCTTTCGGCGACCGGCGACCGCACCCTGGTCTTCCGGCTGAAGAAGCCCTTCGCCCTGCTCTTCGACGCGCTGGCCAAGCCCGGCAGCCCGGTCTGCTTCATCATGCCGGAACGGATCGCGCAGACCGACGCGAATACCGCCATCAAGGAGAACCTCGGCTCCGGCCCCTTCCGCTTCAAGGCGGATGAGCGGGTGCCGGGCAGCCGCCTGGTCTACGAGCGCAACCCCGACTACCTGCCGCGCCCGGGCGGCACTGCCGAATGGACCGCCGGGCCGAAGGTGGTGAATGTCGACCGGGTCGAGTGGACCGTCATCCCCGATGCCTCCACCGCCGCGGGCGCCCTGCAGTCCGGCGAGATGGACTGGTGGGAGCAGCCGACGGCCGACCTGCTGCCGCTGCTGAAGCGCAACCGCAACGTGAAGGTCGAGACCTACGACCCCACCGGCCTGCTCGGCCTCTGCCGCTTCAACCACCTGCAGCCGCCCTTCGACAACCCGGCCATCCGCCGCGCCCTGCTCGGCGCCTGCAGCCAGGCGGACTACATGACGGCGGTGATCGGCACCGACCCGAGCATGTGGAAGGAGAATGTCGGCTTCTTCCCGCCCGGCACGCCCTTCGCGTCCGAGGCCGGGCTCGAGCCGCTGAAGGGCAAGCGCGACTACGACAAGGTCAAGCGCGACCTCGCCGCAGCCGGTTACAAGGGGGAGAAGGTGGTCCTCCTCTGCGCCACCGACTTCCCGTCGCTGAACGCGCTCGGGCAGGTCTGCCTCGACATGCTGCAGAAGTCGGGGATGAACGTGGACTTCGTGGCGACGGACTGGGGCAGCATCGTCACGCGGCGCGCCAACCGCAACCCGCCGGACCAGGGCGGCTGGAACATCTTCCTCACCTTCTTCACCGGGCTCGACTTCTTCAGCCCGGCCGGCCATCTCGGCCTGCGCGGCAATGGTCTCGCGGCCTGGCCGGGCTGGCCGACCATGCCGAAGGTGGAGGAATTGCGCAGCCAGTGGTTCGACGCGCCGAACCTCGCGGAGCAGCAGCGGATCGCGCGCGAGATCCAGGTCGAGGCCTTCCGGGAAGTGCCCTACATCCCCGTCGGCAGCTACCTGCAGCCATGGGCCTACCGCACCAGCATCAGCGGCGTGCTGAACGGCATGCCGCTGTTCTGGAGCGTCCGGAAGGCCTGACCCGCCACGGTGCCGCCGCCCCGCCTGGAAAGCGGCGGCGGCCCGTGGTCTACTCCCGCCAAGGATGCCGGGAGCCTGGGCCATGCTGCGACGCGATCTTCTCCTGGGCGGGGCGGGCCTTGCGCTGGCCGCCCCGCCGCTGGCCTCGCCCGGCCTGGCGCAGCCGGCCGGCACGCGGGTGCTGAAGTTCATCCCGCAATCCGACCTCGGCATCCTCGATCCGCACATCACCACCGCCTACGTCACCCGGCACCACGGCTTCCTGGTCTTCGACACGCTCTACGGCATGGATGCAGAGTTCCGGAGCACGCCGCAGATGGCCGAGGGCCATGTGGTGGAGGAGGACGGCAGGCGCTGGACCGTCACGCTGCGGCCGGGCCTGAAGTTCCACGATGGCGAGCCGGTCCGGGCGCGGGACTGCATCGCCTCCATCCGCCGCTGGGCCGGGCGGCACCCGCTGGGGCAGGAACTCGTCGCACGGCTCGAGGAGATGTCGGCGCCGGACGACCGCCGCATCGTCTTCCGCCTGAAGCGCCCCTATCCGCTGCTGGCCGAGGCGCTGGGCAGCCTGGTGACGCCCTGCTGCTTCATCATGCCGGAGCGGATCGCGCAGACCGATGCCTCGAAGCCGGTCACGGAGATGACCGGCAGCGGGCCCTTCCGCTTCAAGGCGGATGAGCGGGTGCAGGGCAGCCGCTTCGTCTACGAACGCTTCGCGGACTATGCCCCGCGCGAATCCGGCACGCCGAGCTGGACCGCCGGCCCCAAGCGCGTGAACATCGACCGCGTCGAATGGATCGTGACGCCCGATCCTTCCACCGCCGCGGCGGCGCTGCAGAACGGCGAGATGGACTGGTGGGAGGTGCCGACCTCCGACCTCATGCCGCTGCTCAAGCGCAACCGGCAGATCGTGATCGACATGCCGAACCCGACCGGGCTGCTCGGCTGGGGTCGCTTCAACCACCTGCATCCGCCCTTCGACAACCCGCGCATCCGCCGCGCGCTGATGGGCGCCGTCAGCCAGGCCGACTACATGACCGCGGTCACCGGCACCGACCGCAGCCTCTGGCGCGACGAGGTCGGCTTCTTCCCGCCGGAGACGCCGCTGGCGAGCGATGCCGGCCTGGATGTGCTGCGCGGCCCGCGCGACTACGACCGGGTGAAGCGGGAGATCGAGGCCGCGGGCTACAAGGGCGAGAAAGTGGTGCTGCTGGCCGCGACCGACTTCCCCACGCTGAACGCGCTGGGGCAGGTCGGCAACGACATGCTGCGCCGCTGCGGCATGAACGTCGATTTCGTCGCCACGGACTGGGGCAGCGTGGTGGCGCGGCGGGCGAGCCGCGAGCCGCCGGAGAAGGGCGGCTGGAGCCTCTTCTTCACCTTCTGGACCGGGCTCGACAACATCAATCCCGGCGTCAACCAGCCGATGCGCGGCAATGGCAAGGATGGCTGGTGGGGCTGGTCGAGTTCCGAGCGGCTGGAGGCGCTCCGGCAGCGCTGGTTCGACGCGCCGGACCTGCCGGCGCAGCAGGCGGTGGCACGGGAGATGCAGGCGGTGGCCTTCGAGGAGGCGCCGACCCTGCCGCTCGGCCAGTATTTCCAGCCGACGGCCTTCCGGCGCAGCCTGGTGGACGTGCCCAAGGGCATGCCTCTGTTCTGGAGCCTGAAGAAGACCGCCTGACCGGGAGATGGCGATGCGTCGACGTGACCTGTTGGCCGGCGCCGCCGCGGCGGCGGCGCTGCCGAGCTTTGCGATCGGCCAGCAAGCGGGCAGCCGCGTGCTCAAATTCGTGCCGCAGGCCAACCTCACCAGCCTGGATCCGATCTGGACCACGGCCAATGTCACGCGCAACCATGCCTGGATGGTCCATGAAGTGCTCTACGCCGTGGACCAGCAATTCCGGCCACAGCCGCAGATGGCGGCCGGCCATGTGATGGAGGAGGACGGGCGCCTCTGCACCATCACCCTGCGGGAGGGGCTGCGCTTCCACGACGGCGAGCCGGTGCGCGGCCTGGACTGCGTCGCCTCGCTCCAGCGCTGGATGAAGCGCAACAGCCTGGGGCAGAAGCTGGCCTCGGTGCTGGAGGAGATCACCGCGCCCGACGACCGCCGCATCCGGCTGCGCCTGCGCCGTCCCTTCCCGCGGCTGCTCGAGGCGTTGGCCACGCCCTCCAACCCCGCCGCCTTCATCATGCCGGAGCGCCTCGCCCGCACCGATGCCTTCCAGCAGGTCCGCGAGGTGGTGGGCAGCGGCCCCTACCGCTTCCTGCCACGCGAATACAACTCCGGCAGCTTCATCGCCTATGAGCGCAACCCGGACTACCGGCCGGTGGAGCAGGGCGAGCCCAGCCTGCTGGCCGGCCCCAAGCACGCGCATTTCGACCGCATCGAGTGGCACATCATCACCGATGCCGCGACCGCCGCCGGCGCGCTGCAGACCGGCGAGATCGACTGGTACGAGCAGCCGCCGCCCGAGATCCAGCAATTGCTGCGACGGAACCGGCAGATCTCGGTGGAGCCGATCGACCGGCTGAAGAATCCCGCGCTGCTGCGCTTCAACCACCTGCATCCGCCCTTCAACGACAAGCGGATGCGCCAGGCCCTGCTGCCGGCGATCAACCAGGTGGATTTCATGCAGGCGATCGTCGGCACCGACCCGTCGCTCTACGAGACCATGGGCATCTTCACCCCCGGCACGCCGCTGGTGACGGATGCGGGGATGGAGGTGCTGACCGGCCCGCGCAGCATCGACCGCGCCAAGGCGATGCTGAAGGAGGCCGGCTACGACAACCAGCTCATCCGCCTGATCGGCCCGACCGACATCCTGGCTCCGGCGGCGCTCACCCAGGTGGCAGGCGACATGTTCCGCCGGCTCGGCGTCAATCTCGATTTCGTCCTGACGGACTGGGGCAGCGTGGTGCAGCGCCGGGCGAGCCGCGAGCCGCTGGACAAGGGCGGCTGGAGCGTCTTCCTGACGGCCTCGGCCAGCTTCGAATATGCCGATCCCGCCAACAACTACCCGCTGCGCGGCAATGGTCTGAACGGCTGGTTCGGCTGGCCGACCATGCCGAGGCTGGAGGAACTGCGCGATGCCTGGTTCGATGCGCCGGACCTCGAGGCGCAGCGCCGCATCGCGCGCGAGATCCAGCTCACCGCGCTCGACGATCTGCCCTATATCCCGGTCGGCGCCTATACCGCCATGACGTCGCTGCGGCGGAACCTGACGGGGCGGGTGCCCGGCTTCGCGCTGTTCTGGAACCTGAGGCGCACATGATCGGACGCCGCGCGCTGCTGGCCGCCGGCGGCGCGGCGCTCGCCGCCCCGGCCCATTCCCAGGCGCAGGCGCGGGTGCTGCGCTTCGTGCCGCAGGCGGATCTCGGCGGGCTCGACCCGATCGCGATCTCCTCCAACGTCATCCGCAACCATGGCTACATGGTCTACGACACGCTCTATGGCGTGGACCACCAGTTCCGGGCGCATCCGCAGATGGCGGCCGGGCATCTGGAGGAGGAGGACGGCCGCAGCGTCACCATCACCCTCCGCGACGGGCTGAAATTCCACGATGGCGAACCGGTCCGCGCGGAGGATTGCGTCGTCTCGCTGCGGCGCTGGATGCGGCGCAGCCCCATGGGCCAGGTGCTGGCGGCGCGCACCGAGGAACTGGCGGCGCTGGACGACCGGCGCTTCCGCTTCCGCCTGACGTCGCGCTTCCCGCTGCTGATCGACGCGCTCGCGGTGCCGTCCAACCCGCAGCCCTTCATCATGCCGGCGCGCATCGCCGCGACCGATGCGTTCCAGCAGATCCGCGACCCGACGGGAAGCGGGCCCTTCCGCTTCGTCCTGTCGGAGTTCCGCCAGGGCGCCCGCGCGGTCTGGGAGCGCAACCCGGACTATGTCCCGAGCCCGGGCGGCGGCAGCGGCCTGACCGCCGGCCCGAAATTGGTGCATTTCGACCGCGTGGAGTGGTCCATCATCCCCGATGCCGGCACCGCCGCGGCAGCGCTGACGGCGGGCGAGATCGACTGGCTGGAGCAGATGCCGGCCGAGATCCAGACGCTGCTCGGCCGCGACCGCCGGCTGCTGCTGGAGCCGATCGACCCGCTGCCGCTGCCCGGGCAGTTCCGCTTCAACCATCGCCAGCCGCCCTTCGACAACCCCGCGATCCGCCGCGCCTTCCTGCATGCCATCAGCCAGGAGGACTTCATGACGGCGATCGTCGGGCCCGACCCGGCGAAATACGAGACGGGCGTCGGCTTCTTCACCCCCGGCAGCCCCTATGCCAGCGACGAGGGACTCGGCCCGCTGAAGGGCCCCCGCAGCATCGAGCGGGCGAGGCAGGCGCTGAAGGAGGCGGGCTACAGGGGCGAGCCGATCCGCCTGCTGGGCACCACCGACATCGTCTCCACCACCGCCCAAGCGCAGGTCGCGGCCGACCTGTTGCGGCGGCTGGAGGTGAATGCCGATATCGTGCTGACGGACTGGGGCACCGTCGCGCAGCGGCGGATGAACAAGGGGCCGCTCGACCAGGGCGGCTGGTCGCTGGCCTGCTTCGCCACCTCGGGCATGGACTTCATCAACCCTGTCACGCACCTCCAGCTTCGCTCGGATGGCGATGCCGCGGCGCCCGGCTGGCCGGACCTGCCGGAGGTCGAGCGGCTGCGCGCGGCCTCGCTGGAGGCGCCGGACCTCGCCGCGCGGCAGGCGATCGCGCGACGGATCCAGGCCGCGGCTATGGAGGGCCTGCCCTATATCCCGACCGGCGCCTACTACTCGATCACCGCCCATCGCCGGACGCTCCTCGACCGGGTGAAGGGCTTCGCCATCTTCTGGGGCATCCGGAGGGCCTGACGCATGCACCGCCGCACCCTGCTGCAGGCCCCGTTGGCCGCGGCGCTCGCCGCGCCTGCCTTCGCGCAAGGCAGTGCCGCGCGCACGCTGCGCGTGGTGCCGCAGGCCAACCTGACCAGCCTCGATCCGGTCTGGACCACCGCCGTCGTCACCCGCAACCACGCCTTCCTGGTCTATGACCAGCTCTGCGCCCAGGATGCCAGCGGCGAGATCCGGCCGCAGATGGTGGAGGGCTGGCGCGAGGAGGAGGATGGCCTCGCCTGGACCTTCACCCTGCGGGAAGGCCTGCGCTTCCACGATGGCGAGCCGGTGCGCGCGGCGGATTGCGTCGCCAGCATCCGGCGCTGGTCGCGCCGCGATCCCTTCGCGCAGGTCCTCTGGCCCTCCGTCGCCGAGGTCACGGCGCTGGACGACCGGCGCTTCCGCATCCGCCTGCACAAGCGCCTGCCGCTGCTGCTGATGGCGCTGGGCCAGACGCAGTTCCCCTGCTTCATCATGCCGGAGCGGATCGCCGGCACCGACGCCTTCCAGCAGGTGCGCGAAGCCATCGGCAGCGGTCCCTTCCGCTTCGTGGCGAACGAATGGAATCCCGGCCAGCGCGCGGTCTGGACCAAGTTCGACGGCTATGTCCCGCGGCAGGAGCCGGTGGACGGCCTCGCCGGCGGCCGCGCGCCGCGCCTCGACCGCGTGGAATGGACCATCATCTCCGATCCCGCGACGGCGGCCAATGCCATGGTCACGGGCGAGCAGGACTATTGGGAATACCCGCTGCACGACCTGCTGCCGCTGCTGCGCCGCAGCCGCGAGGTGGTGGTGGAGCAGCGCCTGCTGGACGGCACCTACGGCATCTGCCGCTTCAACCACCTGCAGCCGCCCTTCGACAATCCCGCCATCCGTCGCGCCTTCGCCATGGCGGTGGATCAGCGCGACTACCTGCGCGCGGTCGCCGGCAACGAGAAGGACGGCTGGGAGGCCTGCGAGGGCGTCTTCACCTGCGGCACGCCGCTGGCGAACGAGGCCGGCAGCGACATCCTGAAGACCCGCAGCGTGGACAAGGCCCGCGCCGCGCTGAAGGAGGCCGGCTATGCCGGCGAGAAGGTGGTGCTGGTCGCGCCCGGCGACTATCCGCAGATCAACGCCCTCTCGCTCGTCACCGCCGACCTGCTGACGCGCATGGGGATGAACCTGGAACTGGTCTCCACCGACTGGGGCACGCTGGTGCAGCGCCGCGTGAGCAAGGAGCCGGTGGAGAAGGGGGGCTGGAGCATCATCCACACCACCTCCTCCGGCCAGTCGCTCTCCCTGCCGGTCTATCACCTCTTCCTGCGCGCGAATGGCGACAATGCCTGGTTCGGCTGGCCGCGCGACGCGGAGATCGAGCGGCTGCGCCAGGCCTGGATCGACGCGCCCGACCTCGCCGGGCAGAAGCGGGTCGCGGAAGCGCTGAACCGCCGCGCCATGGAGGTGCTGCCCTATATCCCGCTCGGCTTCTACTGGCAGCCCTCGGCCTGGCGGCGGACCGTGACCGGCGCCTTCCGCGCGCCGGCGACCGTCTTCTGGAACATCGCCAAGGGTTGAACCGGCGGCCCCGGCGGGGCTAGGGAACCGGTGCGCGGCGGCCGGGACCCGCGGCGCTGCCGGAGAGAAGAACGATGCGCCGCCGCATATTGCTGCAAGCCGCCCCCGCCATGCTCGCCGCCCCGCGGCTGGCCTCGGCCCAGACCAGCGCCCGCACGCTGCGCTTCGTGCCGCAGGGCAACCTGGCGAATATCGATCCGATCTGGACCACCACCGTCATCGCGCGGAACCACGCGCTGATGGTCTACGACACGCTGTTCGGCCTCGGCCACGATTACCAGCCGAGGCCGCAGATGGCGGCGGGGCACGAGGTCTCCTCCGACGGCCTGACGCACACGATCACGCTCCGCCCCGATCTCCGCTTCCATGACGGCGAGCCGGTGCGGGCGCAGGACTGCATCGCCTCCGTCGCGCGCTGGTCGAAGCGCGACGTGCTTGGGCAGCGGCTCAACGCGCTGCTCGAGGAGATGCGGGCGACTGCCGATAACAAGTTCGACATCGTCCTCAAGAAGCCCTGGCCGGGCCTCGCCTGGGCGCTCGGCAAGCCCTCCGCCAATCTCTGCGCCATCATGCCCGAACGTGTCGCGAAGACGGACCCGTTCCAGCAGATCACGGAGTATGTCGGCAGCGGCCCCTTCCGCTTCCGTGCCAGCCAATGGGTGCCCGGCAGCCTCGCCGCCTATGAGCGGAGCGCGCATTACGTCCCGCGCGACGAGCCGGCGGATTTCCTGGCCGGCGGCAAGCAGGTGCATTTCGACCGCGTGGAGTGGCGGATCATGCCCGATGCGGCGACCGCCGCGGCCGCGCTGCAGAACAACGAGGTGGACTGGTGGGAGACGCCGCTGGCCGACCTGCTGCCGCTGCTGCGGAAGAATCGCGACATCGCCGTGGAGGTGGTGAATTCCGCCGGGGCGCTCGGCATGCTGCGCTTCAACCACCTGCACCCGCCCTTCGACAGGCCGGAGATCCGCCGCGCGGTCTTCCCCGCGATCGACCAGAAGAGCTTCATGCAGGCCGCGCTCGGCGAGGATGCGGCGCTGTGGCAGGTGCCGGCCGGTGCCTTCACGCCGGGCACGCCGCTGGCGAATGAGGCGGGGCTGGAGGCGCTGACCGGCCCGCGCGACCTCGATGCCGCGAAGCGCGCGCTGCGCGCGGCGGGCTATGACGGCCGCAAGGTGGTCCTGCTGGTCCCGAGCGACTTCCCGACGCTGAACGCCATGGCGGAGGTCGCGGCCGATACGCTGAAAAGGATCGGCTTCAATGTCGATGCGCAGGTGATGGACTGGGGCACGCTGGTGCAGCGCCGCGCGAAGAAGGAGCCGCCGGAGCAGGGCGGCTGGAACATCTTCGTCACGACCTGGGAAGGGCTCGACGTCTCCGTCCCCGGCAGCCATCAACCTCTGCGCGGCAACGGCACCGAGGGCTGGTTCGGTTGGGCGAGCAGCCCGCGGCGGGAGGCGCTGCGCGAGGCTTGGTTCGAGGCGCCCGACCAGGCGGCCGAGAAGCGCATCGCCGAGCAGATGCAGGCCCTGGTCTGGGAGGAGGCGCCCTTCGTCCCGCTCGGCCTGCTGCGGCCGCCCATGGCCTATCGCCGCAGCCTGACCGGCATCGTCACCGGCGGCCCGGCGGTGTTCTGGAGCGTCCGCCGCGGCTGATGCCGCAGCGCGGCATGGATGGCATGCCGCGTGCAAGTCCTGGCATCGAGTTCGGGCCAGCCCTCGCCCGGTCGCGGCCCGCCCCTTGGCCTCCCTTCGGGGGTGCTGGCGCGCTGCCCAAGGCTGAGGCAGGCTGGCACGAAACCGGGCGCGTAGGAGGCGCCCGGGGGGATGCTGGGAGAGACGAGGGATGCATCGCAGGACGTTCCTGAAGGCCGGCGCCGCGGCCGGTGGCCTGGCCCTGTGCGGTGGGCTGCCGGCGCCGGCGCTCTCCCAGGGCGCCGCCGCGCGCACGCTGCGCTTCGTGCCGCAGGCCAATCTGGCGAATTTCGACCCGATCTGGGGCACGCAATACGTCGTCCGCAATGCCGCCGTGATGGTGTGGGACACGCTCTACGGCTTCGACGAGCAGCTTCGCCCGCAGCGCCAGATGGCGGAGTCCGAGGAGGTCTCGGCCGATGGCCTGACCTGGACCTTCCGCCTGCGGCCGGGCCTGAAATTCCATGACGGCAGCCCGGTTCTGGCCAAGGACTGCGTCGCCAGCCTGACCCGCTGGTCCGCGCGCGATTCCATGGGCCTGATGCTGAAGGCGCTGCAGCAGGACCTGGTCGCGGTCGATGACCGGACCTTCCGCTGGGTGCTGAAGAAGCCCTTCCCGAAGATGCTGATGGCGCTGGGCAAGAACTCCACGCCCATGGCCTTCATCATGCCGGAGCGGATCGCCAAGACCGATCCCTTCCAGCAGATCAACGAATACATCGGCTCCGGCCCCATGCGCTTCAAGCGCGACGAATGGGTGCCGGGCGCCAAGGCGGTGTTCGAGCGCTTCGCCGACTACCAGCCGCGGCAGGAGCCGGCGAGCTGGCTCGCTGGCGGGAAGCGCATGCTGGTCGAGCGCATCGAGTGGCTCGTCATGCCCGATCCCGCCACGGCCTCCGCCGCGCTGCAGAACGGCGAGGTGGACTGGTGGGAGAATCCCATCACCGACCTCGTCCCGACGCTCAAGCGCAACCGCAACATCCGCGTCGACATCGCCGATCCGCTGGGCAATATCGGCACCTTCCGGATGAACCATACCACCACGCCCTTCAACACCCTGAAGGCACGGCAGGCGGTCCTGGCGGCGCTGAGCCAGGAGGACTACATGCGCGCCCTGGTGGGCGACGACAACAATCTCTGGAAGACGCTCGGCGGCTACTTCACCCCCGGCACGCCCCTCTATACCGAAGAGGGCGGCGAGATGCTGAAGGGCCCGCCGAAGATGGACCTTGCGAAGCGCCTGCTGGCCGAGAGCGGCTACAAGGGCGAGCCGGTGCCCTGCATCGTCGCCCAGGACCAGCCGATCACCAAGGCGCAGGGCGACGTCACCGCCGACCTGCTGAAGCGCATCGGCTTCAACGTGGATTTCGTGGCGACCGACTGGGGCACCACCGGCCAGCGCCGCGCCATGAAGAACCCGGTGGGGCAGGGCGGCTGGAGCATGTTCCACTCCTGGCATGCCGGCGCCGACTGCATCAACCCGGCCGTCTACATCGCCATCCGCGGCAATGGCGAGAAGGCCTGGTTCGGCTGGCCCGACATCCCGGCGGTCGAGACCGAGGTGGCGAACTGGTTCGACGCCCCGAATCTTGAGGCCGAGAAGGCCGCCATCGCGCGGCTGAACAAGGCTGCGGTCGAGAACGTGCTCTATGTCCCGACCGGCTTCTTCCTGACCTACCAGGCCTGGCGTTCGAACGTCTCGGGCATCGCCAAGGGCCCCTTCCCGGTGCCCTGGGGGGTGAGCAAGGCGTGACGCAGGCGGGGAACTGACACGATGTTCGCCTATATCATCCGCCGCGTGCTGGCCACCATCCCGGTGATGGCGCTGGTCGCGCTCTTCGTCTTCTCATTGCTCTACATCGCGCCGGGCGACCCGGCGGCGGTGATCGCCGGCGACCAGGCGACGCCGCAGGATGTCGAGCGCATCCGCGCCTCGCTCGGCCTCGACCGGCCCTATCTCGTGCGCTTCGGCGCCTGGGTCTGGGGCATCCTCAACGGCGACATGGGCACCTCGATCTTCACCAACCTGCCGGTCACCACCATGATCGCGCAGCGGATCGAGCCGACGCTGTCGCTGATGATCCTGACCCTGCTGCTCGCCGTCGGCATCGCCGTGCCGATGGGCGTGCTGGCGGCCTGGAAGCAGGGCACCATCATCGACCGCGCGGTCATGGCCTTCGCGGTGCTCGGCTTCTCCGTGCCGGTCTTCGTCGTCGGCTACCTGCTGGCCTATGTCTTCGCGCTCGAGCTCGACTGGCTGCCGGTGCAGGGCTACACCGCCTTCAGCAACGGCTTCTTCCCGTGGATCGAGAACCTGATCCTGCCGGCGATCGCCCTCGGCGGCGTCTATATCGCGCTCATCGCCCGCATCACCCGCGCGACCATGCTCGAGGTGCTGCAGCAGGACTACATCCGCACCGCGCGCGCCAAGGGGGCGGGGCAGACCAGCATCCTGTTCCTGCACGCGCTGAAGAACGCCGCCGTGCCGATCGTGACCGTCATCGGCATCGGCATCGCCCTGCTGATCGGCGGCGCCGTGGTGACGGAGAGCGTCTTCGCCATCCCCGGCCTCGGCCGGCTGACCGTCGATGCGATCCTGCGGCGGGACTACCCGGTCATCCAGGGCGTCGTGCTGCTGTTCAGCTTCGTCTATGTGCTGGTCAATCTGCTGATCGACCTCGCCTATACCCTCTTCGACCCGAGGATCCGGTACTGATGGCCTCCGCGACCGTCCTCTCCCCGCCCGCCGCCACGCAACAGGACGTCGCGGCCGCCACGCCGATGCCCGACGTGATGCCGCCGGTGAGGCCGCGGAAGGGCCTCCTCGGCTTCATCCGCCGGCATCCGACCATGGCGATCGGCGCCTTCCTGCTGCTGCTGATGGTGCTGGTCGCCATCTTCGCGCCGCTGCTCTGGACCGTCGATCCGACGGCGCTGGCGCCGGCGCGGCGGACGCGCGAGCCCTCGGCGATGTACTGGTTCGGCACCGACATGCTGGGCCGGGACGTCTATTCGCGCGTGCTGTACGGCGCCCGCGTCTCGCTCATCGTCGGCTTCTCGGTGGCGATCCTCGCCTCCGTCGTCGGCCTCGCGATCGGCATGGTCGCGGGCTATATCCGGATGGCTGATGCCATCATCATGCGGGTGATGGATGGGCTGATGTCCATCCCGCCGATCCTGCTGGCCATCGCGCTGATGGCGCTGACCCGCGGCTCCGTGCAGAACGTCATCATCGCCATCACCATCGCCGAGATCCCGCGCGTCTCGCGCCTCGTGCGCGGCGTGGTGCTGTCGCTGCGGGAGCAGCCCTATGTGGAAGCCGCGGTCGCCGCGGGCACGCGCACGCCGGCCATCATCTGGCGGCACATCCTGCCCAATACCCTGGCGCCCATCACCGTGCAGGCGACCTATATCTGCGCCGCGGCGATGATCACGGAAGCCATCCTCTCCTTCATCGGCGCCGGCACGCCGCCCATCATCCCCTCCTGGGGGAACATCATGGCGGAGGGCAGGGCGCTCTGGCAGGTCAAGCCCTACATCGTCTTCTTCCCCGCCGTCTTCCTGTCCATCACCGTCCTCGCCGTGAACCTGCTCGGCGACGGCCTGCGCGACGCGCTCGACCCGCGCATGGCGAAGAGGATCTGACGCATGCCCCCGCTTCTCGAGGTCGAGAACCTGCAGACGCATTTCCGCACGCCGGACGGGATCAACCGCGCCGTCGACGGTGTCTCCTTCCACGTCAATGCCGGCGAGACGGTGGCGATCGTCGGCGAATCGGGGTGCGGCAAGTCCGTCACCTCCATGTCCATCCTGCGGCTGATCCCGGAGCCGCCCGGCAAGATCGCCGGTTCCATCCGCTTCCAGGGTCGGGACCTGCTGAAGCTCTCGGACCGCGAGATGCGCGACATCCGCGGCAACGAGATCAGCATGATCTTCCAGGAGCCGATGACCTCGCTGAACCCGGTGCTGACGGTCGGGCGGCAGATCGGCGAGACGCTGCGGCTGCACCAGGGCCTCTCGGCGAAGCAGGCCGAGGACAAGGCGGTGGAGATGCTGACCCTGGTCGGCATTCCGGAGCCGCGGCGCCGCGTGCGGGAATACCCGCACCAGCTCTCGGGCGGCATGCGGCAACGCGTGATGATCGCCATCGCGCTGGCCTGCAACCCGAAGTTGCTGATCGCCGACGAGCCGACCACGGCGCTCGACGTCACCATCCAGGCGCAGATCCTGGAGCTGATGCGCGACCTGAAGCGCACGGTCGGCGCCGCCATCGTGCTGATTACCCACGATCTCGGCGTGGTGGCGGAGGTCGCGGAGCGCGTCATCGTCATGTATGCCGGCAAGAAGGTCGAGGAAGCCGCGGTCGGCCCGCTCTTCAACGACCCCAAGCACCCCTATACCCAGGGCCTGCTCGGCTCCATGCCGAAGCTCGGCTCCTCCCTGCACGGAGAGGAGACGCGGCTGGCGGAGATCCCGGGCCTCGTCCCCAGTCTCAAGCAGAAGATCCCGGGCTGCGTCTTCGCCGGCCGCTGCCCGCACGCGACCGATCTCTGCCGCCAAGTGGCGCCGGCGCTGGAGGCGAAGGCGCCCGGCCATGTGGCGGCCTGCCACTACGCCGTGAAGGAAGAGGCGATCGCGGCATGAGCGCAGCCATTCTCGAGGTCAACGAGCTCAAGAAGCACTTCCCGCTGAAGGGCGGGCTGCTCGGCTCGACCACCGGCTATGTCTATGCGGTGGACGGCGTCTCCTTCTCCATCGCCAAGGGCGAGACGCTGTCGCTGGTCGGCGAATCCGGCTGCGGCAAGTCCACGGTCGGCAAGGCGATTCTCCGCCTCTTCGACATCACCTCGGGGCAGGTGGTGCTGGACGGCAAGCGGATCGACGACCTCTCCACCACGGCGCTGCGGCCGATGCGCCGGCGGGTGCAGGTGGTCTTCCAGGATCCCTTCAGCTCGCTCAACCCGCGCATGAAGGTGCGCGACATCCTGGCCGAGCCTATCCGCAATTTCGGCTTGGCGAAGGATTCGAAGGACCTGGAGGCGCGGGTCGCCAAGCTCATGGACACCGTGCGCCTGCCGCGCGACGCGGTGAACCGCTGGCCGCATGAGTTCTCCGGCGGCCAGCGGCAGCGCATCGGCATCGCCCGCGCGCTGGCGGCGGAGCCGGACCTGATCGTCTGCGACGAGGCGGTCTCGGCCCTCGACGTCTCGGTCAAGGCGCAGATCGTGAACCTGCTGCAGGACCTGCAGCAGGAGCTCGGCCTCGCGCTGCTCTTCATCAGCCACGACCTCGCCATCGTCGAGCACATGACGCATCGCGTCGCGGTGATGTATCTCGGCAAGATCGTCGAGGTGGCGCCGAAGCGCAGCCTCTTCGCCGCGCCGAAGCATCCCTATACGGAAGCGCTGCTCTCCGCCGTGCCGGTGCCCATGCCGGGCAAGCAGCGGGAGCGGATCATCCTGACGGGCGACGTGCCGAGCCCGATCAACCCGCCGAAGGGCTGCCGCTTCCACACCCGCTGCCCTTATGCCTTCGACCGCTGCCGGGTGGAGGAGCCGAAGCTGGCGCAGGTGCCGACCGCCCTCGTCTCCGGGCATGTCGCGGCCTGCCACCTGCACGACCGGCCGGAGGCGGAGAATCCGCTGGCCGTCGCCAAGGGCGCGGCGCTGGTCGCCGCCTGACGGCTCCCCCGCGCCAGCCCGGCGCGGGGCGCTGCAGCCCCGCACATGCCTGTGAGGCGACCGTGCCGCCGCGGTGCGGCGCCGGGCCTGCGGCCCGACGCGACAATGCCTGCCCGGCTGCGCGGGGGCACTCCGCTGTGACCGGTTCGGGCGCCGCAGGATGCGCCGTCAGCGTCGGTGGCCGGCCCGTTCCGGCTGCCGCCGGGCTTCCGTTGCGGCCACGCCGTCCCCCGCCTTTGGTCCAATGCTTCTTTCGTCCAAGGGGTTACGCGCCAGTGCTTGACGGAAGCCGGGGGCGAGGCGACCTTTGCCCCCGAAACGCGGCCGTCCGGCCGCAGCCACCGGGGGAGACGCGGTATGCCGCAGGTTACACTGACCGTGAACGGGACCACCCACACGGTTGAGGTCGAAGGCCGCACGCTGCTGGTGGAACTCCTGCGCGAGAAGCTGCGCCTGACGGGCACGCATGTCGGCTGCGACACCAGCCAGTGCGGCGCCTGCGTGGTGCATGTGAACGGCGACAGCGTGAAGTCCTGCACCATGCTCGCCCTGCAGGCCAATGGCGCGCAGGTGACGACGATCGAGGGCCTGGCGAAGCAGGACGGCACGCTGCACCCGATGCAGGAAGCCTTCCGCGAATATCATGCGCTGCAGTGCGGCTTCTGCACGCCGGGCATGGTGATGTCGGCGATCGACCTGGTGCAGAAGCATCCCGCCGGCCTCTCCGAGAAGGAGATCCGCGAGGGGCTGGAAGGCAATCTCTGCCGCTGCACCGGCTACCACAACATCGTCAAGGCGATCGCCGCGGCGCAGGACGTGATGCACGGCCGCCGCGCGGAACTGGCGCCCGCCGCCGAGTAATCCCTGGCCGGGCGCGTCACGCGGCGCGCCCCGCCCGACATCAGCATGGATCAGGGAAGGCTCGGGGCCGAGCGGATCTGCCGCCCCGGCAGGGCCGACCTATGCCTGGGAGGCGTTGCAATGAATGTGGTGACACCCTTCGAGGGCATCGGTGCGAGCGTGAGGCGCAAGGAGGACCTGCGCTTCCTCTCCGGCCGCGGCCAGTACACGGACGACATCAACCGTCCGGGCCAGACCTATGCCACTATCCTGCGCTCGCCGCATGCGCATGCGCGGATCAGGGGCATCGACCTCGCCGCAGCCCGATCCATGCCGGGCGTCATCGCCATCTTCACCGGCGAGGACATGCAGGGCATCGGCGGGCTGCCCTGCGGCTGGCAGATCCACAACAAGGACGGCTCGCCGATGGCCGAGCCACCGCATCCCGTGCTCGCCCAGGGCAAGGTCCGGCATGTCGGCGATTCGGTCGCCGTCGTCATCGCCGGGACGCGCGCCCAGGCGCGCGATGCGGCCGAGGCGATCGAGGTGGACTACGACGTCCTGCCGGCCGTCGCCTCGACGGAGGCCGCCATCGCCGCGGGCGCCCCGGTGGTGCATGACGGCGTCGCCGGCAATCTCTGCTACGACTGGCATATCGGCGACCCCGCGGTGAATGCGGCCGCCTTCCAGAACGCCCACAAGGTCGTCGAGTTCGAGCTGGTCAACAACCGCCTCGTCCCCAATGCCATGGAGCCGCGCGCGGCCATCGGCGACTACGACCCGACGACGGGCGAGTACACGCTCTACACCACCAGCCAGAACCCGCACGTCATCCGCCTGCTGATGGGCGCCTTCGTGCTGCAGCTTCCCGAGCACAAGCTGCGCGTCGTCGCCCCGGATGTCGGCGGCGGCTTTGGGTCCAAGATCTTCCATTATGCCGAGGAGGCGATCGTCACCTGGGCGGCCGGGAAGATCGCCCGACCCATCAAGTGGACCGCCGACCGGACGGAGAGCTTCGTCACCGACGCGCATGGCCGCGACCACGTGACCAAGGCGAAGCTGGCGCTCGACAAGGACGGCAGGTTCCTGGCGCTGCACGTGCGGACGCTGGCGAACATGGGCGCCTATCTCTCGACCTTCGCCACCTCCGTCCCGACCTATCTCTACGCCACGCTGCTGGCCGGCGTGTACACCACGCCCACCATCTATGCCGAGGTGAAGGCGGTCTTCACCAATACCACGCCGGTGGACGCCTATCGCGGCGCCGGCCGGCCGGAGGCGACCTTCCTGCTCGAGCGGCTGGTGGATGTCGCGGCGCGCGAGATGGGCATGGACCGCGTCGAGATCCGCCGCCGCAACTTCATCCCCGCCGACGCCTTCCCCTACCAGACGCCGGTCGCACTGCAATACGACAGCGGCGACTACCAGGCGACGCTGGAGATGGGCCTGAAGTCGGCGGGCTGGGAGAGCTTCGAGCAGCGCCGCGCCGAGGCCAAGGCGCGCGGCCGGCTGCGCGGCATCGGCATCTCGACCTATGTCGAGGCCTGCGGCATCGCGCCTTCCGCCACCGTCGGCGCGCTCGGCGCCCGCGCCGGCCTCTATGAGGTGGGCACGATCCGCGTCCACCCGACGGGCAGCGTCACGGTGCTGACCGGCACGCATAGCCACGGCCAGGGGCACGAGACCACCTTCGCCCAGTTGATCGCCGACCGGCTCGGCGTGCCGATGGCGCAGGTGGACATCGTCCATGGCGACACCGCGAAGATCCCCTTCGGCATGGGCACCTATGGCTCCCGCAGCCTGCCGGTGGGCGGTACCGCCATCGTCAAGGCCATGGACAAGATCGTCACCAAGGCGCGCAAGATCGCGGCGCACCTGATGGAGGCCTCGGTCGAGGACGTCGAGTTCGATCGCGGCACCTTCCGCGTCGCTGGCACCGACCGGACCAAGAGCTGGGGCGAGGTCTGCCTGACCGCCTATGTCCCGCACAACTACCCGATCGAGGAGCTCGAGCCGGGCCTCGAGGAGACCGCCTTCTACGACCCGAAGAACTTCACCTACCCCGGCGGCTGCCATATCTGCGAGGTCGAGATCGACCCCGACACCGGCCATGTCGATGTGGTGAACTTCACCGCGGTCGACGATGTCGGGCGCGTGATCAACCCGATGATCGTGGAGGGCCAGGTGCAGGGCGGCGTCTGCCAGGGCATCGGCCAGGCGCTGCTGGAGACGGCGGTCTATGACGAGAGCGGCCAGCTCCTCTCGGCCAGCTTCATGGACTACCAGATGCCGCGGGCGAACGACCTGCCCCCGGTCAGCGTCGCCACCCACACCACGCTCTGCACCCACAACCCGCTCGGGGTGAAGGGCTGCGGCGAGGTCGGCGCCATCGGCTCCCCGCCCGCCGTCATCAATGCGGTGGTGGATGCGCTGAAGGATTACGGGGTGCGCCATATCGAAATGCCGGCGACGCCGGCCAAGATCTGGAACATCATCCACGGCAGCCATAAGCTGGCCGCCGAGTAAGGGACCGGCTGGCCGGTCGCCGGAGGGCCCCGGGGGTGATTCCCCCCCCGGCGGTCCGGAGGCGCGAACCGGCCGGCAAACGACTGGAGGAGTCCGTCGCATGTACGATTTCGCCTACCACAAGCCGAGCTCGGTCGCGGACGCGGTGAAGATCCTCTCCGCCGATCCCGAGGCGCGGCCGATCTCCGGCGGCCAGACCCTGCTGCCGGCGCTGAAGCACCGGCTCAACAAGCCCTCGGCCATCGTCGACCTCTCCGGCATCGCGGAGCTGAAGGGCATCAAGCGGGATGGCGACAAGATCGTCATCGGCGCGCTCACGAAGCATATCGAGGTCGCCAACAGCCCCGAGGTGAAGGCGGCGATCCCGGCGCTGGCGCAGATGGCCTCCACCATCGGCGACACCCAGGTCCGCAACTGCGGCACCATCGGCGGCAGCGTCTCCAACAACGATCCGGCGGCGGACTACCCGGCGGCGGTGCTCGGGCTCGGCGCGACCGTCGTCACGGACAAGCGGCGCATCGCGGCGGATGACTTCTTCCAGGGCATGTTCACCACGGCGCTGGAGCCGGGCGAGCTGCTGGTCGCCATCGAGTTCCCGATCCCGGAGAAGGCCGGCTACGCCAAGATGCGCAACCCGGCCAGCCGCTACGTCATGGCCGGCGCCTTCGTCGCCAAGACGAAGTCCGGCCTGCGCGTCGCCATCAACGGCGCCGGCCCCTGCGTCTTCCGCCAGCCGGCCATGGAGCAGGCGCTGTCCTCCAACTGGTCGGCCGATGCGGTCGGCGGCATCAAGCAGGATGCCGATGGCCTGAACGGCGATATCCACGGCAGCGCCGAGTATCGCGCGCACCTCGTCACCGTCATGGCGAAGCGCGCGGTCGCCAGCGCAGGCTGACCCGGTGACGCTGCCCCGCCGGACCATCCTCGGCGGGGCGGCCGTCGCGCTGGCCTCGCCGGCGCCGATCTCCCGGGGATGGGCGCAATCGGACTGGCCGCAGCGGCCGATCCGCATGGTCATCCCCTATCCGCCGGGCGGGGCGAGCGACATCATCGCCCGCCTCCTCTCGCCGCACATGACCGAGATGCTGGGCCAGACCCTGGTGGTGGAGAACCGCCCGGGGGCGAACGGCTTCATCGCGGCCGAACTCGTCGCCCGCAGCGCCCCGGACGGCTACACGCTGCTGATGGGCAATGCCGGGCCGAACGGCATGGGCCCGGCGCTCTACGGCCCGCGCACGCCCTTCGACGCGCTGCGCGACTTCGCCCCGGTCATGGCCGTCTCCATCGTGCCGCAGATCATGGCGGTGCATCCCGGCGTGCCGGTGCAGGATTTCCCGGGCTTCCTCGCCCATGCGCGGGAGCAGCAGGGGAAACTCAGCTACGGTTCGGCCGGCGTCGGCTCGGCCGGCCACATGGCGATGGAGCTGCTGAAGAGCCTGACGGGCATCCAGCTCACGCATCTGCCCTATCGCGGCAGCGCGCCCTCCACCGCCGACCTGATCGCCGGGGTGATCCCGGTCAATTTCGACACCGTCCCCGTGCTGTTGCCGCATGTGCGGGCGGGGCGGGTGAGGGGAATCGCCGTCACCTCCCTCCAGCGGGTGCCGGAGGCGCCGGACCTCGCCGCCATCGCCGAGACCATCCCGGGCTTCGAGACGGTCAGCTGGGGCGGCGTGCTCGCGCCGGCCGGCACCCCGGCGCCGATCATCGGCAAGCTGAACGCGGCGCTGCGGATCGCCATGGCGCGCCCGGATGTGGGCGGCGCGCTGGCCCGGCAGGGCATCCAGCCGCAGAGCGGCCCGCCCGAGGCCTTCGGCGCCTATGTCGCCGCCGAGGTCACCAAATGGACGGCGGTGGTGAAGCAGATGGGCCTCAGCCCCGAATAGCGGGCCGGGATCCGCTGCGTGATTGCTGCAAAGCCCGGGCAGGGGGGTGGCGGCGCGGCGTCCGGGGTGCTATCCCGCCTCGCGTCGGAGCGTAGCGCAGCCTGGTAGCGCATCAGTCTGGGGGACTGGGGGTCGTGGGTTCAAATCCCGCCGCTCCGACCATTCCGCCCCCCCGCGGTGGGGTGGCCTTCAGCGCGCCGCGCGCTGCGACCCGCGCCGCTCGTTCACCAGGCGTCGTTCCTCTTCCACGTCCCGCTGCAGATCCCGCAGGAGCCGCTCGCGCTCGGCGAGGCGCCGCTCGGCCGCCTCGATATCGGGGCTGCGGGCCGGCGGCTCCGTCGCCGGGGCGGCCGCGGGCGCCGGGGCCGTCTGGGCCACCTCGCGATTCGCCGGCCGTGGCGCGGCGGCGCGGCGGATACGGGGCTGCTGGACCGGCGGCGGGGTCCAGGCCGGCACGGCGGGGAGGGTGGCCCGCAGCGGCACCACCGGCGGCTGCGCCTGGATCGGCGCGCCACGCCGGAGCAGGTCGAACTCCGCCATGGCGTTGTTCGCCGCGTCGAGGCCGGGCCCGACATGCAGCGGCCAGACCTGCGCCTGCCCCGGCCCGGCCGCCAGCAGCAGCCCCAGACCCACCACAGGGCCCACCATGAGGCCCACCATGCCGCCCCGCCAAAGACCCCGCATCACGCCGCCTTCCCGTCCTTGCCGGGCGGGCCTGGTGGCGCGCCCGGTATGTCCAGCCTCACCACCAGCCCCGGGGCATTGTCGCCCAGGCTGAGCGCCATCCCGTGCAGTTCCGCCACGGCCGCGACCAGCGCCAAGCCGAGGCCCGTCCCGGGCGTCGCCCGCGCCGCATCCAGCCGGTGGAACCGCTGCAGCACCGCCTGCCGCTCCCCGGCCGGGATGCCCGGGCCGTCATCCGACACCGTGAGCACCGCCCCGCCCGCCGGGCCGGGCTGCAATTCCACCACGATCCGGCCGCCCGGCCGCCCGTGCTTCACGGCATTGTCCACCACATTCGACACGGCCTGCGTTACCAAATCCCTGTCGCCCTGTGCGACGATCCCGGGGGCGATGCGTGCCTCAAGCACCTGGCCGCGCGCCTCGGCCGCCGGCAGGTGGACCTCTGCCACCGCCTCCGCCACGGCGGAGAGGTCGAAGGGTGCGAAGCCCGCCCGCCGTGCCCCGCTCTCCACCTGGGCGATGCGCAGCAGGGCGGCGAAGATGTCGAGGAGGTGCTCGCAATCCGCGACCGCCGCCTCGGTCGCCGCCCGCCAGGCCGCGTCGCCCTCGGCACTCCGCAGCGCCGCCTCGAGCCGCTGCCGAAGCCGGGTCAGCGGCGTGCGCAGGTCATGCGCGATGTCGTCGGTCACCTGCCGCAGCGTCGCCATCAGCGCATGCACGCGGTCGAGGGTGGCATTGATCCGGCCCGCCAGCCGGTCGAACTCGTCGCCGCCCGCCCGCAGCGGCAGGCGATGGCCGATCTCGCCCGCCTCCACCCGCGCCAGCGCCGCCTCCATCGCCGCCGCCCGGCGGGTGACGCCGCGCCCGACCAGCCCGCCCCCCAGCAGGCCGAGCAGCAGCGCCGCCCCGCCCACCCAGCCGGCGGCGGCGAGCAGGAATCCCTCCAACTGCCGCACCGGCGCGACATCCCGCCCCACCACCAGGAAGCCGCCGCCCGGCAGCGCCGTGCCGAGCGCCAGCAGCTCCGCCTGCACCCCGGCGCCGGAGAGGCTCAGCCTCTCCCAGCCCGGCGCGCGCGGCGCCCGGGCCAGGTTGCCGGCGAGGCGCTGGCCCTCCGGCCCCGCCAGGAGGAAATACTGCGTGCCGCTGCGGTCGGCGGCGATGCGCGCCTCGATCGAGAGCGCCGCCGAGGCCGGGCCGCCCAGCCGCGCCGCCTGCAGCAGCACGCCCGAGTCGCGCTCCACCTCCTGCGCCAACTGTCTCAGGGCGAAGCCGGTCGTCGCCCACCAGGCAACGGCCGAGAGCGCGAGGGTCCCGAGCAGCGTCAGGACCAGGTGCAGCAGGGTGATGCGGAAGGCGGTGGTGCGCCACCAGGCGCCCCTCCCGCCCCGGGGCTCGGCCCGGGGCACCTCAGTCCGGCGCACGGAGGCAGTAGCCGGCGCCGCGCATGGTGTGGATCAGCGGCGGCGCGCCGTCGCGGTCCAGCTTGGCGCGGAGGCGGCTGATATGCGTCTCCACCACGCTGGTCTTCGGGTCGAAGTGGAAATCCCAGACGCCCTCCAGCAGCATGGTGCGCGTCACCACCTGGCCGGCGCGGCGCATCAGGTATTCCAGCAGGCGGAATTCGCGTGGCTGCAGCTCGATCCGCTGGCCGCCGCGGGTCACCACGCGCTTCAGCAGGTCCATCTCCAGGTCGGCGACGCGCAGCACCGTCGGCTCGGCGGAGAGGGGCGGCCGGCGGGCGAGGGCGTTCAGCCGCGCCAGCAATTCGGCGAAGGCGAAGGGCTTGCCGAGATAGTCGTCGGCGCCGGCCTCCAGCCCCTCGACGCGGTCGCCGACACCGGCCCGCGCCGTCAGGAACAGGGCCGGGGTCCGCACGCCTGCCGCGCGCAGCGCCCGCACCAGGCCGAGCCCGTCCAGCCTCGGCAGCATGCGGTCCACCACCAGCACGTCGTAGCCGCCGTCGCTGGCGAGGAAGAGACCCTCCCGCCCATCGGCCGCGCGATCCACGACATGGCCGGCCTCCGTCAGGCCGCGCACGACATAATCAGCGGTCTCCGCATCGTCCTCGACGACCAGGATCTTCACCGCACGCCTCCGAGCATACGGATTGGTATGCCTCGGGCGAGCATCGGGGCAAGCGGCGGGGTGTTCCATGGCCCCATGCCGCCCGGTCGGGCGGCCCAGCCAAGGAGCACGCCATGCCCACCCCGACTCGCCGCGTGAAGCTTGCCGCCACCGGCGCCCTCGCGCTCGCGCTGGCGACGACCGCGCTGACGCCCTGGAGCTTCCGTGCCGAGGCGCAGCCCGCGGCGCCGGCCGCGCCCGGCACCGCCATCGCCCTGCCGCGCCCGGCCGGCCCAGACTTCGCCGACCTCGCCGCCCGCGTCGGCCCGGCCGTCGTGCGCGTGACCGTCACCGGCCATGCCCGCGTCCAGGGCGTCGCGGACCTGCCGCCCGAACTGCGCGGCACGCCCTTCGAGCGCTTCTTCCAGCAGCGCATGCAGGGCGAGCGGCCCCACCGCACCATGGGCCAGGGCAGCGGCTTCATCATCGACCCGAGCGGCTATGTGGTGACCAACAACCACGTGGTCGGCGAGGCCGACAGCGTCCGCATCGAGCTGGCCGATGGCCGCGACCTGCCGGCCAAGGTGATCGGCACCGACCCGAAGACCGACATCGCCCTGCTGAAGATCGAGGCCGGCAACAACCTGCCCACCGTGAAGTTCGGTGACAGCGACCGGACCCGCGTCGGCGAATGGGTGCTGGCCATGGGCAATCCCTTCGGCCTCGGCGGCACGGCGACGGCGGGCATCGTCTCGGCCCGCGGGCGCTCCATCGGCGCCGGGCCCTATGACGACTTCATCCAGACCGACGCGCCGATCAATCCCGGCAATTCCGGCGGCCCGCTGTTCAACACGGCCGGCGAGGTCGTCGGCGTGAATGCCGCGATCTTCTCGCCCTCCGGCGGCAATGTCGGCATCGGCTTCGCCGTGCCCGCCAACCTCGCGCAGAGCGTGGTGGAGCAGCTCCGCGCCAGCGGCAAGGTGGAGCGCGGCTGGCTCGGCGTCTCCATGCAGAAGCTGGACGGCGAACTCGCCTCCGCCCTGTCGCTGCAGGAGAGCAAGGGCGTGCTGATCGGCGGCGTCGAGCGGAACGGGCCCGCGGCCAAGGCCGGCGTGCAGCCGGGCGACGTGGTGACGGCGGTGAACGACCGCCAGGTGGTCCTGCCGCGCGACCTGGCCGAGGCCGTGGCCGGCGTGAAGCCCGGCGGCAGCGTGACCCTGCACCTGCTGCGGGACGGCAAGCCGGTGACCCAATCGGTGACGCTCGGCCAAGCGCCCGATACGCGCGAGGCGCGGGCGAATGGCGAGGAGCGGCAGTCCCAGGCCAATCTCGGCCTGGCGCTGGCGCCGAACGAGCACGGCGAGGGCGCGGTCGTCGCCCAGGTCCGGCCGGACAGCGTGGCGGCCGAGCAGGGGCTGGAGCCGGGCGACGTCATCCTCCGCGCCGGCGGCAAGGCGGTGCGCGGCCCGCGCGACGTGGTGGAGGCGGTCGGCGCCGCGCGGCACGACGGCAAGGCGGCGATCGCGCTGCAGGTCGAGCGCGAGGGCGGCCGGGCCTTCATCGCGCTGCCGCTGAAGGCCTCCTGACGGCGGGGCGGGGCGGGGAGGGCCTGGCCTTCCCCGCGACCCCTCCGGGTCAGGCGATCTGGCAGGCTTCCTCGAAGGGCAGGCGCGGCAGCTTGCCGTAGACGCCCGCCGGGTCGCCATGGCCGATGTTGCAGAGGAAATTCGCCTTGATGGTCGTGCCGGCGAAGAAGGCCTCGTCCACCTTCGCCTTGTCGTAGCCGGACATGGCGCCGACATCGAGGCCGATCGCCCGCGCCGCGATCATCAGGTAGGCGCCCTGCAGGGTGCCGTTGCGGAAGGCGGTCTCCTCGGCCAGCGCCGCGCTGCCGGTGAACCAGGACCGCGCATCGGCATGCGGGAAGAGGAAGGGCAGCTTCTCGTAGAAGGCGGTGTCGTAGCCGATGATGACCGTGACCGGCGCCGCCATGGTCTTCTCGAGGTTGCCGGAGGAGAGGGCGGGCCGCAGCCTCTCCTTGCCCTCGGGCGTCGTGACGAAGACGAAGCGCGCCGGCGAGGAATTGGCCGAGGTCGGGCCCATCTTCAGGATGTCGTAGAGCTGGCGGAGCTCGGCCTCGCTCACCGGCTCGGGCGTCCACTTGTTCTGAGTGCGCGCATTGAGGAACAGCGCGTCCAGGGCGGCCTGATCGATCATCCTCGTCTCCGTCACGTGGCGGGCAGGGCGGTGCGGTCGGCGCGCAGCGGCGCCGGGTTCATCACCATCTCGTACAGCCAGGCGTCATGCGGCCTTTCGCGGCGGTCCGCAACGGTCCCCGCCGCCGGGATGGCGGGGCGGCCTCACGCGGCCTGGCGCAGGTGCCGGCGGCAGCGCATCAGCGGCTGGATGCGCTGGCCGAACTGCTCCATGCCGACCAGGAAGTCGTCGAAGGTCAGCATGACGCCGGCGAGGCCGGGCGTCTCCGCCAGGGCGTCGAGCTGCCGCGCCACCGTCTCGTAGGAGCCGATCAGGCGCAGCATGTTGGTCGGCACGCGGTCGGAGCGGACCATGCGCCCGACGGTGCTGTGCGCCTCCGCCTTCACGTCGGCCGCCGCCTGGCCGTCGCGCCAGGCGAGTGCCTCGAGGTCGGTGCCGGCGACGTAGTGGTGCCATTTCGCCATCGCCGCCTCGTCCGTCTCGTCGGCGATGATCATCATCAGCAGCATGGCCTTGCAGTCCGCCCCCGCCGCGGCATTGGCGGCCAGCAGCCGCTCGGTATGCGGCCGCACCTGGGAGACGTCGTTGATCCCGCCCGCGCTGATGAAGTTGTAGTCGGCATGCTCGGCGGCGAAGCGCATGCCGCGGTTGGACTGCCCGGCCGAGATGATGTCGATCTTCGCGCCGGGCTGCGGGCTGACCCGGCAATCCGTCATCCGGAAGAACTCGCCCTGGAAGTCGGAGCGGCCGGTGGCCCAAAGCTGCTTCATCACCTCGACATATTCCGAGCAGTATTCGTAGCGCCGCTCGAAATGCCGCTCCCCCGGCCAGATGTCCATCTGCTCGTACTCGGCCTTCTGCCAGCCCGAGACGATGTTCACCCCGAAGCGGCCATGGCTGATGGAATCGATCGTCACCGCCATGCGGGCGAGGACCGCGGGCGGGATGGTCAGCACGGCGACCGAGGCGAAGAGCTTGATCCGCGTGGTCACGGCGGCGAGGCCGGCCATGAGCGTGAAGCTCTCGAGGTTGTGGTCCCAGTACTCGCTCGGCCCGCCGAAGCCGCGCAGCTTGATCATCGAGAGGGCGAAGTCGAGGCCGTAGCGCTCCGCCTTCTGTGTCACCTCCCGGTTCAGGTCGAAGCTCGGCCGGTATTGCGGGCTGGTGGTGGAGATCAGCCAGCCATTGTTGCCGATCGGGAGGAAGACGCCGATGTCCATGAAGCCGCTCCGGTGCGGGGTCGGGGGCTGCATGTTGCCCCGCGCCGGGCGGGTGTGAATGCCGTCCTTCCCGGCAAAAAGCCGCCGGGCGACCATGCGCTGAGGCAGCCTTGGGCATCCGGCGCCGGATTGCCCAAGGCCTGGGCGTCAGTGGATTTCCACCCGCACGCCCTCCGGCACCGTCCGGGCGAAGGTGGCCAGCTTCTCCCGCAACTCGGGCGCCGCGGCGGGATCGGTCGCGTAGAAGGTGACGTTGTCGCCGTTCGACGCGACGCGGGTGCCGGAGAGCCAGAGCCGCCCCACCACCACCCAGGAGTCCGGGATCCCCTTGAACCACCAGGGATAAAGCATGGCGAAGCGGATGCCGTGCCGGCCCACCACCTGTGCCAGCCAGGCGGCATCCTTGTTCGGCTCGCGCAGCGCCTCGTTGGAGGCGAGGCCGTAGAGGTCGAGGACGTAGACATGCGGGTCGATGCGGTAGCTGACCCAGCCCAGGTCGTTCACCGCCACGTCCTGCTTCCAAAACTCCGCGACGAAGCGGTGCATCTGGTAGTGCTGGTCCTGGATGTTCTGCGCCGCGCGCGGCGAGAGGAGATTCGCCGGCGCCTGGGCGAGGCCGAGGCCGAGGACGACCAGCGCGCCGGCGATCCGCCAGGGGCGCGATGCGGCAGCGAGCGCGGTGACCAGCACCAGGGCGCCGAAGAGGGCCGCATAGACCTCGTAGCGGAAGAACCAGCCGAACTTGCCGACCAGCGCATGCAGGCCGAGCGCCGCGACCGCGCCCAGCAGCGGCCAGCGCTGCACCGGCGGCGCCCGCAGCGCGAGCGCCGCCAGCAGGGCGGTCAGCGCAAGGTAGGGCCAGCGGCGCGGATTGACGAAGAGCGCGCCAAGATTGCCGAGAAGCTCCGCCAGCTTGCCCGCCAGCCCCGCCGACCCGGCATAGGCATCGGCCTTGGCCAGCACCGAGTTCGGCAGCGGCGGCAGCCCCTGCGAGACCAGCCAGGCGCCGAAGCCCACCGGCAGGACCAGGGCGGCGAGCAGCAGCCCCGCGGCCGCGCCCCAGCGCCGCTGCCCCGCCAGCGCGATCATCAGCGCGCCGACCAGGGCGAGCATCTCGTAGCGCACCGCCGGGCCGATCGCCGCGGCGGCGAGGCACCAGAGGGGGACGGGCCGGCCGCGCATGGCCTCCGCCACGCCCCAGGCGCAGGCGGCCGCGAGCAGCACCTGCAGGTTGTGCTCCATGCCGGTGAAGGCCAGCGCCGCGAGGTTGCCCGCCAGCACCAGCAGCACCGCCAGCGCCGCGCGGGCCCAGAGCGTGCCGGGACCCCAGGGGAGCCGGTCCACCAGCCGGCCCAGCAGCACCGCCGTCGCCGCGCCGCAGGCGAGGTCGATCCCCAGCGGCAGCCAGACATGCCAGGGCTCGCCGGCGCCGGGCACCAGCAGGAAGGGCCAGAGGACCGAGGAGGAGGGCGCCGTCACCTCGCCCAGGTTGATGCCGTAATGGCCGAGCGCGATCCGCTCGGCCAGCGCCAGGTGGATGTAGGGATCATCCAGCGTGTAGAAGATCGCGCCATGCGGCAGGGCGAGCATGGCGCCCGCGATGCCCAGCACCAGCAGGGCCCAGGCGCCGAGCGCGATGGCCCAGGCGGGCAAGGCGGCCGTGGCGGCGGCGCGCGGTGGCGCGCCCGCGGCACGCGAGAGATGCATGGCGGTCGATCCTCGGGTCGCTCGATGGCACCGAAGCCCATGCTGCGGCTGCGAAGGGAGGGCACCCGACATCTGCGTGAGATCGGTTCATCGTCGCGCGGGCACCGTCATCGAGGTTTCAGGCAAAGGACGGCGCCGTTCCACGGCTGCATCGGCTAGCTTGGCGCCGGCGCGAGCGGGATCCGCGCCGGGACAGGAACGCCATGCCGCCGCTGCACCTCGCCTTCACCGCACGCTTCGCGACCCTCACGGGCTTCGTCATCGCCACCCTCGCCGGGCTGCTGTCCCTGCTGCTTGCCTGGGACCAGGCGGGCTGGCTGGCGCCGCTGACGGTCCTCTGCGCTGGCTTCGTCGGCCTCGGCCTCCGCGACCTGACGCAGACCAGGCACGCGATCCTGCGCAACTACCCGATCGCCGCGCATCTCCGCTTCCTGCTGGAGGAGATCCGGCCGGAGATGCGGCAGTACTTCTTCGAGGACGAGAAGCACGGCACGCCCTTCAGCCGCGACAAGCGCGCGGTGGTCTACCAGCGGGCCAAGATGCAGTTGGACAAGCGGCCCTTCGGCACGCAGTACGAGGTCTACGGCACCGGATTCGAATGGCTGCACCATTCCGTCCTCGCCGCCGCCCCGGGCCAGGAGCCGCCCCGGCTGGTCATCGGCGGGCCGGACTGCGCCCAGCCCTACGATGCCTCGATCCTCAACATCTCGGCGATGAGCTTCGGCGCGCTTTCGCCCAATGCCGTGCGGGCGCTGAACCGCGGCGCGAAGCTCGGCCGCTTCGCGCATGACACGGGGGAGGGCGGGTTCAGCCCCTATCACCGCGAGGGCGGCGGCGACATCATCTGGGAGATCGGCAGCGGCTATTTCGGCGCGCGCAACCCGGACGGGAGTTTCTCGCCGGAGCGCTTCGCGGCGACGGCGGCGCAGCCGCAGATCCGCATGGTCGAGCTCAAGCTCAGCCAGGGTGCCAAGCCGGGCCATGGCGGCGTGCTGCCGGCGGCGAAGGTGAGCCGGGAGATCGCCGAGACGCGCGGCGTGCCGATGGGGCAGGACTGCATCTCGCCCTCCCGCCACTCGGCCTTCTCCACGCCGGTCGAGATGCTGCGCTTCATCGCCGAGATGCGGCGGCTCTCGGGCGGCAAGCCGGCCGGCTTCAAGCTCTGCATCGGCCACCCCTGGGAGTTCCTGTCGATCTGCAAGGCGATGCTGGAGACCGGCATCACGCCCGACTTCATCGTCATCGACGGGGCGGAGGGCGGCACGGGCGCCGCGCCGCTCGAGTTCATGGACCATCTCGGCATGCCGCTGCGCGAGGGGCTGTCCTTCGCGCACAATGCCCTGGTCGGCATCGGCCTGCGCGACCGCATCCGGCTGGGCGCGAGCGGCAAGATCGCCTCGGCCTTCGACATGGCGCGCGCCTTCGCGCTGGGGGCCGACTGGTGCAATGCGGCGCGGGGCTTCATGTTCGCCCTCGGCTGCATCCAGTCGCTGTCCTGCCACACCGACCGCTGCCCGACCGGCGTGGCGACCCAGGACCCGACCCGGGCGCGGGCGCTGAACGTGCCGGACAAGGCGCAGCGGGTCTTCCAGTTCCACGAGGCGACGCTGGAGGCGCTGGCCGAGTTGGTGGCGGCCGCGGGTCTCGCGCATCCGCGGGATTTCCGGCTGGAGCATTTCCGCAAGCGGGTCTCGGCGCAGGAGGTGAAGAGCTTCGCCGAGCTCTATCCGGCCCTGGCGCCGGGCGAGTTGCTGCGCGGCACGAGCGACCCGCGCTTCGCGCCCTATTGGGACATCGCGGAGGCCCATAGCTTCCAGCCGCGGGCCCTGGCGCCGGCCTGAGGCCCTTTTCCGCGCCGCCGCTTGGTGTATCCCTGGCGGCGGAGGAAACGCCATGGGTCCCGCCACCGCCATGAATCTGGGCCGGCTGCTGACGCAGACGGCCCGCCGCCTGCCCGACCGCGTCGCTCTGGTCTGGGGCGAGCGGCAATGGAGCTTCGCCGCCCTGGATGCGCGGGTGGACCGGCTCTGCGCCGCGCTGCGGGCCCGCGGGATCGGGAAAGGCGATCGGATCCTCGTGCACTCGCGCAACACGAACGCGATGTTCGAGAGCATGTGGGCGACGTTCAAGCTCGGCGCCGTCTGGGTGCCGACCAATTTCCGCCTGACGCCGGCGGAGGTCGGCTACCTCGCCGAGACCTCCCGCGCGCGGGTCATGCTGCGGGACCGCGGCTTCGCCGGCCATGCCGATGCGGTGCGCGCGGCCGGGCATTGCGAGCTGGTGCTGGCCACAGGCGACGCCCGCGGCGACGAGCTGGACTACGAGGCGGTGCTGGAGGCCGCCGCGCCGCCGCCGCCGGATCACGAGGCGGAGGTGGCGCATGCCGACCCGCTCTGGTTCTTCTTCACCTCCGGCACCACGGGGCGGCCCAAGGCGGCGGTGCTGACGCATGGCCAGATGGGGTTCGTGGTGACGAACCACCTGGCGGATCTCTTCCCCGGCGTGACGGAGCGCGATGCCTCCCTGGTGGTCGCGCCGCTCTCGCATGGTGCGGGCATCCACCAGCTCGGCCAGGTCGCGCGCGGCGCCCGCACCGTGCTGCTGCCGACCGAGCGGCTGGATGCCGAGGAGGCCTGGCGGCTGGTCGAGGCGCATCGGGTGACCAACATGTTCACCGTGCCGACCATCCTGACCGCGCTCGTCGAGCACCCGAGCGTCGACCGCTATGACCATTCCTCCCTGAAGCATGTGATCTATGCCGGCGCGCCGATGTACCGCGCCGACCAGAAGCGGGCGCTCGAGAAGCTCGGGCCATGCCTCGTCCAGTATTTCGGCCTGGGCGAGGTGACCGGCAACATCACCGTGCTGCGGCCGGACCAGCACACGGTCGAGGACGACGCGCGTTTCCCCATCGGCTCCTGCGGCAGTGCGCGCACGGGCATGGACATCGCCATCCTGGACGATGTCGGCAAGCGCCTGCCGGCGGGCGAGACCGGCGAGATCTGCGTCCGCGGCCCCGCGGTCTTCGCCGGCTATTTCGAGAATCCGGAAGCCAATGCGAAGGCCTTCCGCGGCGGCTGGTTCCACACCGGTGACCTCGGCCACCTCGATGCGCGAGGCTTCCTCTACGTCACCGGCCGGGCCTCGGACATGTACATCTCGGGCGGCAGCAACGTCTATCCGCGGGAGGTGGAGGAGGCGATCCTGACGCATCCGGCGGTGCTAGAATGCGCCGTGGTCGGCATGCCGCATCCGCGCTGGGGCGAGAGCGGCGTCGCCGCCGTGGTGCCCCGCCCCGGCCTGGCGGTGACCGAGCCGGAGGTGCTCGCGCATCTGCAGGACCGGCTGGCGCGCTACAAGCAGCCGCTCCGCGTCGTGGTCTGGGACGCGCTGCCGAAGTCCGGCTACGGCAAGATCCCGAAGCGGCTGGTGCAGGACCGGTTGCGGGAGGAGGGCATGGTTTTCTGATCCGCCGCATGGTGCGGTGCAGCATGGGGTGGTAATCCCCCGGGATGCCGTCGCTTCCCTGGTTCCTGCCCCTGATCCTCGGCGCCATCGCGGCCTTCGGGCCGCTGGCGACCGACATGTACCTGCCGGCCTTCCCGGCCATCGCCGCCGGCCTGCCGGCCGATCCTGCCGCGGTGCAGGTGACGCTCGCCACCTTCTTCGCCGGCACGGCGATCGGGCAACTCGGCTACGGGCCGCTGGCCGACCGCGTCGGGCGGAAGCCGGCGCTGCTGCTGGGCCTCCTCGTCTTCGCCCTGGCCTCCATCGGCTGCGCGCTGACGCGCAGCATCGACACGCTGATCTGGCTGCGGCTCGGCCAGGGCCTGGGCGGCTGCGCCGGCATGGTGGTCGCGCGGGCCATCGTGCGGGACGTGTCGGAGGGGGCGGGCTCGATCCGGCTGATGTCGCAACTCATGCTGGTCATGGGCCTCGCGCCGATCCTGGCGCCCTCGCTCGGCGGGGCGCTGCTGTCGGTGGCGGAGTGGCGGGCGATCTTCTGGGTGCTGGCGGCCTACAGCGCCGGTCTCGCAGTGCTGGTCGTGCTGCTGCTGCCGGAGACGCTGGAGGCCGAGCGGCGGCGGCGGGAGGGGTTGGCCGGCATCCTGCTGACCTATGCGCGGCTGCTGCGGAACCGGCAGTTCCTGGGCCATGCCCTGGCCGGCGCGCTGCCGACGGCGGGCATGTTCGCCTATATCGCCGGCTCGCCCTTCGTCTACATGGAGCTCTTCCATGTCTCGCCGGGCGGTTATGCGCGGTTCTTCGGGCTGAATGCGCTGGGCCTGATCCTGGTGGGGCAGGTGAATGCCCGGCTGGCACGACACGTGGCGGCGGAGCGGCTGCTGGCCTGGGTGCAGGTCTGGATGGCCGCGGCGGGGGTGCTGCTGCTGGCGGTGGTGGCGAGCGGCCTCGGCGGCTTCTGGGCGATGGTTGCGCTGCTCTTCTGCTTCATCGCCTGCATCGGCGCGGTGATGCCGCTGGCGACGACCCTGGCCATGGCGCCGCAGGGGCGGGCGGCGGGCAGCGCTTCCGCGCTGATCGGCACGCTGCAATTCGGGTTGGGCGCGATCACTGGCGCACTGGTCGGCGCGCTGCACAACGGCACGGCCCTGCCCATGGCCGCTCTCATTGCAGTGTGCGGCCTGCTCGGCCTGCTGGCGCGCCGTCTGCTGGCCCGCTGACTCAGGCCGGGGTCCGGGGGGCGGCTCCGCCCCCCGGCGGGGGTTGCAGGGGGCAGCGCCCCCTGCTCTTACGCGCGCACCTGTCCCCGCAGCATGTGCTTCTGGATCTTCCCCGTGCTGGTCCTCGGCAGTTCCGAGAAGATGATCTGCTTCGGCGCCTTGAAGGGCGCCATGTGCTGGCGGCAATGCGCGATCAGCTCGGCCTCGGTCGCGCTGGCTTCGGGCTTCAGTTCGACGAAGGCGCAGGGCACTTCGCCCCATTTGTCGTCGGGCTTGGCGACGACGGCGGCCAGCGCGACGGCGGGGTGCTTGTAGAGTGCGTCCTCCACCTCGATGGAGGAGATGTTCTCGCCGCCCGAGATGATGATGTCCTTGGAGCGGTCCTTGAGCTGGATATAGCCGTCCGGGTATTTCACCGCGAGGTCGCCGGTGTGGAACCAGCCGCCGGCGAAGGCGGTGTCGGTCGCCTTCGCGTCCTTCAGGTAGCCCTTCATGACGACGTTGCCGCGCATCATGACCTCGCCCATGGTCGCGCCGTCCGGCGGGACGGGCTGCATGGTCAGCGGGTCCATGACGTCGAGCGCCTCGAGCGCCTGGTAGCGCACGCCCTGGCGGGCCATGAGCTTCGCCTGCTCGGGCGCCGGCCGGGCGTCCCAGGCGCTGTTCCACTCGTTGACCACGGCGGGGCCGTAGCATTCCGTCAGGCCATAGACATGCAGCACGGCGAAGCCGGCGGCGCGCATGGCGGCGAGCACCGCTTCCGGCGGCGGGGCGCCGGCGACGACGAACTGCACCTGACCCTTGAGGTCACGCTTCTGCGCCGCCGGCGTGTCCAGCAGCGTCGCCATGACGACCGGCGCGCCGCACATATGCGTCACGCCATGCTCCGCCATCAGCGACCACATGGCCGCGCCACGCACGGCCCGCAGGCAGACATGCGTGCCGGCGACGGCGGTGACCGTCCAGGGGAAGCACCAGCCGTTGCAGTGGAACATCGGCAGGGTCCAGAGATAGACCGGGTGCCGCGCCATGCTGGCCGAGAGCACGTTGCCGGTGGCGAGGAGCTGCGCGCCGCGGTGGTGATAGACGACGCCCTTCGGCTTGCCGGTGGTGCCGGAGGTATAGTTGAGCGTGATCGCGTCCCATTCGTCCCGCGGCAGCAGCCAGGCGAAGCCGGGGTCGCCCTTGGCCAGCAGCGCCTCGTAGTCCAGGGCGCCGAGGGTATTGGCGCGGGCCTGCTCGCCCGCCTCCGGGTCGTCCACCTCGATCACCAGGGGCTGCGACCGGCACTGGGCCAGCGCGACGCGGAGCAGGGGGACCAATTCCCGGTCCACGACGATCGCCTTCGCCTCGCCATGGTCGAGGATATAGGCGATGGTCGCCGCATCGAGGCGGGTGTTCAGCGTGTTCAGAACGGCGCCGGCCATGGGCACGCCGTAATGGCATTCCAGCATCTCGGGGATGTTGGGCAGCAGCGCCGCCACGGTGTCGCCGCGGCCGATGCCGCGCGCCGCCAGCGCCGAGGCCAGGCGCACGCAGCGCTCCCGCAACTCCCGGTAGTTCCGGCGCAGCGCGCCATGGACGATGGCGAGATGCTCCGGGAAGACCTGCGCCGCGCGTTCCAGGAACAGCAGCGGCGTCAGCGGCTGGTGGTTGGCGGGGGTGCGGGCGAGCCCGGTCTCGAAATCGGCCATGTCGAATCCTACCGATGCCGCCATTCCGGCGTGCGCTTGCCGAGGAAGGCGCCGATCCCCTCGGCGGCGTCCCCGGCCAGCAGGTTCTCTACCATGACCGTACCGGCTGCGGCATAGGCTTCCGCCAGAGGCAGGGCGGACTGCTGATTGAAGCCGCGCTTGCCCATCCGCAGCGCGACCGCGGACCGGGCGGCGACGCGCCGCGCCAGGGCCAGCGCCTCCTCCAGGGCTTGGCCGCGCGGGACGACGCGGTTGACCAGGCCCATGCGGTGCGCCTCGGCGGCCGGGATCATCTCGCCCAGCAGCAGCATCTCCATGGCCGCCTTGCGCGGCACCGCGCGGGCGAGGGCGACACCGGGCGTGGTGCAGAACAGGCCGATATCCACGCCGGGCGTGCAGAACTTCGCGCCCTCCGCGGCGACGACCAGGTCGCAGCTTGCGGCAAGCTGGCAGCCGGCGGCGGTGGCGACGCCCTCCACCGCGGCGATGACGGGCTGCGGCAGGGTGACGACCGACTGCATGACGGCGGCGCAGGCCTGCATGGTTTCGGCGAAGAAGCCGCGGCCGCCGTCCGGGTCCGCGCGATGGGCGGTGATTTCCTTCAGGTCGTGGCCGGCGGAGAAGGCGGGGCCTTCGGCCGTGATGATGAGGCAGCGGATGGCATCATCGGCCGCGATGCCGTCCAGCGTCTCTTGCAGTGCCGCAATCATGACGCGGGAGAGGCTGTTGCGGGCGGCGGGGCGGTTCAGCGTGAGGACGGCGACGGCGCCTTCGTCGGCGCGGAGGACCGCGGGAGTGTTCGGCACGGACATCGGGACCTCCGGAACGAAGAAGTGCGGGGGAAGGTATTCCCCCGCACCCCCTTCTATTTCTCCGAGTCTTATAGCCTCGGGCTTAGGCCGGCGTGAACATCGTCGCCGGCGGCGCATCGCCCTGGGTCGGCTTGAAGACGACCTTGACCTTCTGCCCGATCTTCAGGCTGTCCAGGTCGCAATCGACGATGTTGGTGAAGATGCGCACGCCCTCGTCCAGCTCGACATAGGCGACGCAGTAGGGCTCCTTCGTCCGCATCACCGTATAGGTGTAGATGCTGCCGGTCCCCTTCGCCTCCACCAGCTCCACATTGTTGGACAGGGTGAAGGGCGAGCAGCCGCGCGGGTACCAGAAATGCTTGCCGGTGTCCTTGCAGAGGCCGATCAGCAGCCGCCCCTCGCGCGCCGCGTCGAAATAGGGCTTGTTGGTCGGGTCCACCTGGATGGCGGGAAGCTGGCGGTTGGATGCCGGGGTCGCCATGGTGATCACTCCCTCTCCAGGATCACGGTCGCACTGCCATGCCGCGTGCCGAGCAGGCCGCCGGTGCCATGCGCCAGCGCCAGGGTGCAGCCCGGCACCTGGACCTTCGGATGCGCCTCGCCGCGGAGCTGCCGCACCGCCTCGATCACCTTGGTCATGCCGCCGCGATTGGCCGGGTGGTTGTTGCAGAGCCCGCCGCCATCCGTGTTGAAGGGCAGCTTGCCGACGCCCGAGATCAGGTTGCCGTCGGCGACGAACTTGCCGCCCTGGCCCTTCTCGCAGAAGCCGAGATCCTCGAGCTGCATCAGCACCGTGATGGTGAAGCTGTCGTAGATCGAGGCATACTGGATGTCCTTCGGGGTCACGCCCGCTTCCTCGAAGGCGCGGGGGCCGGAGAAGCGCGCACCCGAATAGGTCAGGTCGGTATAGCCGGCATTCTGGTTCTTGGTCGCCTCGCCATGGCCCTTCACCTTGACCAGCGGACGCTTCAGCGACTTGGCGATCTCCGGCCGGGTGATGATCAGCGCGCCGCCGCCATCCGAGATGACGCAGCAGTCCAGCCGGTGGAGTGGGTCGGAGATCATGGGGGAGTTCACCACCTCCTCCACGGTCACGACCTTGCGCAGCATCGCATGCTCGTTCCACTGCGCATGGTGGCTGGCCGCGACCTTGATCCAGGCGAGCTGCTCGGAGGTCGTGCCGAACTCGTACATGTGGCGCATGGCGCACATCGCATAGGCATTGGCGACGGTGCGGCCATAGGGGATCTCGAAGGGGTCGTCCGGGACGTTCACGCCCCAGGACCGCGGCGCCGTGCCGGTCGCCATCGCCTCCGCCCGCGGCCGCCCGGCCAGCGTGACCAGCGCGACGTTGCAGAGGCCGAGCGCGATCGCCTCCGCCGCATGCCCCACATGCAGCACGTAGGAGGAGCCGCCGACATCCGTGCTGTCGAGGTGCCGCAGCTTCGTCAGGCCGAGATAGTCCGCCATGTTCAGCGGGCCGAGGCCGGGCGCGGCGCCGGTGCAGAAATACCCGTCGATGTCGTCCTTGGTCAGGCCGGCATCCTGCAGGGCGCCATAGGCGACCTCCGCATGCAGTTGCGCCACAGACTTGTCGTCGGCCTTCCGCGTCGGGTGCTCATAGACCCCGGCGATATAGGCCTTGCCGTTGATGCTCATGGGCGTCGCGGCCCTCCCTTGGTTCGCAGGCTATCTATACGCGGGCAAGGTTTCCCCCGGCCCGCCTCGGCGTCAAGCGGGGGCGGGCTATTTCAGCCCGCTGCCGAGGAATTGCCGGAGCTCCGGCGTCTGCGGGTCGCCGAAGATCCGCTCCGAAGGCCCCATCTCCCATACCTTGCCCTGGTGCATGAAGACCGTGGTCGTCGCCACGCGCCGGGCAAAGGCCATCTCATGCGTGACCAGCAGCATGGTCATGCCGTGCTCGGCCAGCCGCTCCATGGTCGCCAGCACCTCGCCGGTCAGTTCGGGGTCGAGGGCGCTGGTCACCTCGTCGAACAGCATGACCTTCGGCCGCATGGCCAGCGACCGGGCGATCGCCACGCGCTGCTGCTGCCCGCCCGAGAGGTTGTCCGGCCAGGCCTCGAAGCGCTCGGCCAGGCCGACCTCCGCCAGCGTCTCCTGCGCCCGCGACTGCGCCTCGGCCTTCGAGACGCCGAGGACGACGCGCGGCGCGAGCATGATGTTCTCGCCGACGCGGAGGTGGGGGAAGAGGTTGTAGCTCTGGAAGACGATCCCGACATCCTTGCGCAGGTCGCGCAAGCCCTTGCCCGAGGCGTCGAGGACATGCCCCGAGACCTCGATCCGCCCGGCCTGGATCGGCTCGAGCCCGTTGATGCAGCGGAGCAGCGTGGACTTGCCGGAGCCGCTGCGGCCGATGACGGCGAAGACCTCGCCGCGCTCGACCTTGAGGTCGATGCCCTTCAGCACCTCCACCGCGTCGAAGCGCTTGTGGACGCCCTCAACCTGCACGACGGGCATGCAGCTTCCCTTCCAGACGCCGTGCCAGCAGCGAAATCGGCCAGCAGATGATGAAGTAAATGGCCGCCACCGTCCCGAAGACCTTGAAGGGGGAGAAGGTGGCGTTGTTGACGAGGTTGCCGGCACGGGCGAGTTCCACCACCCCGATGATCGAGACGATGGAGGTGTTCTTCACCAGCTGCACCAGGAAGCCGACGGTCGGCGGGATGGCGATCCGCATGGCCTGCGGCAGGATGATGTAGCGGTATTGCTGCGCCCGGGAGAAGGCGAGGGCGGCCGAGGCCTCCCATTGCTGCCAGGGCACCGCCTGGATGCAGCCGCGCCAGATCTCGCCGAGGAAGCCGCTGGCATAAAGCGCCATCGAGACCGTCGCCGCGATCAGCGGCGGCAGGTCGAAGCCGGCCAGCGAGAGTCCGTAATAGGAGAGGAAGAGCAGCATCAGCACCGGCACGCCCTGGATCACCCCGATCCAGCCGGCGGCGAGCGTCCTGAGCGGTGCGAATTGCGAGGTGCGGGCAATGGCGACGAGGAAGCCGAGCAGCCCGCCCAGCAGCATGGCCATGAGCGTCAGCAGCAGCGTCCAGCGCACCGAGGCCAGGATGAAGAGGAACTCGGACTGGGTGAAGGTCCGGATCATCGGCCGGCCTGCCCCCGCAGCCGCCCGAGGCCCGAGCCCGGCGGGAAGAGAATGAGGCCGAGCCCGGCCAGCACCCCCCGCAACACCAGGGCGAGGCCAAGATAGATCGCCGTGACGAGGATATAGACCTCGAAGCTGCGAAAAGTCTCGGACTCGACATTGGCCGCCTGGGCCGAGAGCTCCTGCACCGAGATGAAGGAGCAGACCGAGGTCGAGAGCATCATCAGCACGAACTGGCTGGACAGCGCCGGCCAGACCCGCGCGAGCGCCGGGGCGAGGACCACGTGGCGGAAGACCTGCCAGCGGGTCATGGCGAGCGAGAGGCCCGCCTCGATCTGGCTCTTGTGCACGCTCTCGATGCCCGCGCGCACGATCTCCGTCGCATAGGCGCCGAGGTTGAGGATGATGGCGGCCAGCGCCGCCTGCTCGGCCGAGAGCCGCAGGCCGAGGGAGGGGACGCCGAAGAAGACGATGAGGAGCTGCACCAGGAAGGGCGTGTTGCGCACCAGCTCGACATAGCTGTCGACCAGCAGGCGCACCGGCCGCGGCGACAGGCCCCGCAGCATGGCGAGCAGGATGCCGAGCAGCGCGCCGAGCAGGATGCCCGTCCCGGCGAGCTGCAGGGTCAGCCACAGCCCGTCCAGCAGCGCGTCCATGCGCGCCAGGACGGGCTGGAACTGGAACTGGAAGCCCATGCTCCCTCAGAACACCGGCAGGTCGGCGGGCAGCGGGCTGCCGGTCCATTTGGTGGCGATGTCGTCCAGCTCGCCATTGGTCTTCATGTAGTAGATGGTGTTCTGCAGCCACTGCTTCAGCTCGAACTGGTCCTTGCGGACGGTCATGCAGTTCGGCTGGTTGAACAGCAGGAACTTGTTCTCGAGGCCGGCTTCCGGCCGGGTCTTGGCGATGTCGGCGCCGATGGTGTCGGGGATGCCGACCGCGTCCACCTGCCCGACGATCAGCGCCTGGGCGGAGGTCGCGTCATCCTCGAAGCGGACGACCTGCGTCGATTTCGGCGCCTTGCGGACCAGCGCCTGCTCCTGCGGCGTGCCGCGGGGGACGCCGACGCGCTTCCCAGCGAGGTCCTCGATCTTCGCGATCGGGCTGTCCTTCTTCGACATGATCATCATGCGGAAGGCGCTGTAGGGCATGGTGAACATCACCGTCCGCGCCCGCTCCGGCGTCGCGCCGAGCGTCGCGCAGAGAAAGTCCACCCGCCCGGCCTCGAGCGCCGGGATGCGCGAGGGCGGGGTGAGGGGGGAGACCTCCGCCGGGACGCCGAGGTAGAAGGCCAGGCGGGCGGCGACGTCGAGGTCGTAGCCCACGGCATTGCCCTGTGCATCCACCATGCCGAAGGGCGGCGCTCCGGTCACGACGCCGATGCGGACCTTGCCGCGCTTGACGATGTCGGCGGTGGTGATCGGGCCGGCCTGCTGCGCCTTGGCCTCCGTCGCCAGGAAGGCGAGGCCGGGCAGCAGCGCGGCGCCGCGGAACAGGTGCTTGCGCGAGATCATCGGTTTCCTCCCGGAGGTCTTCCGGTGCCTCTGACCATGCGGCTCCGGGAACGTCAACATGGTGCGGCCGGGCACGCCGCGGGTCCCGGCGAGGGGGCGAGGTGGCCAACAATCGGGGGCAGGCGGGCCCTGCCGTGGCCTTCGGGGCCGGTCAGACCACGCTGGTCAGCCCGCCATCCACATAGAGGAGGTGGCCGTTGACATAGCTGGACGCATCCGAGGCCAGGAACACCGCGGCCCCCACCAGCTCCGGCAGCTCGCCCCAGCGGCCCGCCGGCGTGCGCTTGCAGAGCCAGTCGTTGAACTCGGCATTCGCCCGCAGCGGCGCCGTCAGCTCCGTGCTGAAATAGCCCGGCGCGATGCCGTTGCACTGGATGCCGTGCTTCGCCCAGTCGGCGCACATGGCCTTGGTCAGCATGCCGATCGCGCCCTTCGACGCGGTATAGGGCCCGGTCGTCGGGCGGCCGAGCATGCTCATCACGCTGCAGGTATTGATGATCTTGCCGCGGCCGCGCGCGATCATCCCCTTCGCCACGGCGCGGGCGCAGTAGAAGGCGCTGTGCAGGTTGGTGGCGATCACCGCGTGCCAGGTCTCGTCCGGCATGGCGTCCAGCGCGCCGCGCAGGTTCACCCCGGCATTGTTGAAGAGGATGTCGACCGGGCCGAGCCCGGATTCGATCCGCGCCACCCCGGCCTCGACCGCCGCGCTGTCGGTGACGTCGAAACCGGCGATGTCCACCTGCACGACGCCGTCGGCCCGCAGGCCTGCGGCGGCCTTCTCCAGCTTCGCCAGGTCGCGGCCGTTCAGGACCACGCTGGCGCCCGCCAGCCCGACGCCACGGGCGAGCGCCAGGCCGATCCCCTGGCTGGAGCCGGTGACCAGGGCGCGGCGGCCGGAGAGGTCGAAGAGCTTGAGCGACATGCGTCCATCCCCTACAGGCCGCCGAGACAAGCAGGGGATGCGGGCATGGACAAGCCGGAGCTTCTGGTGATGGGTGTCCTGCCGGACTGGGACCTGGCGCCGATGGCCGAGCGCTACACCCTGCGCCTGCTCTACGAGGCGCCGGACCCGGAGGCCTTCCTCGCCGCGCATGCCGCCGATATCCGGGCCATCGTCACCAAGGGCGAGATCGGCGCCTCCGCCGCGCTGATGGAACGCCTGCCGAAGCTCGGCCTGGTCGCCTGCTACGGCGTCGGGATCGATGCGATCGATAGGGGCTGGTGCGCTGCCCACGGCATCCCCGTCACCAATACGCCGGACGTGCTGACCGAGGACGTGGCCGACATGGCCTTCGCCCTGCTCCTGGCCGCGGCGCGGGAGATCCCGCGCGCCGATGCCTGGGTGCGCCACGGCACCTGGGCGCGGGAAGGCTCGATGCCGCTGACCACCCGGGTCTGGGGCAAGCGCATGGGCATCGTGGGCCTCGGCCGGATCGGCCAGGCGGTGGCGCGGCGCGCGGAGGGCTTCGGGATGTCCATCGCCTATAGCGGCCGCGCGCCGAAGCCGCATCTGCCTTATCCGCATTACCCGACCCCGGCCGCGCTGGCGCCGGAGGTGGACATCCTGGTCTGCTGCGCCATGGGCGGCCCGACCACCCAGGGGCTGATCGACCGCGCGGCCTTCGAGGCCCTGCGGCCCGGCGCGATCTTCGTCAACGTCTCCCGCGGTTCCTGCTGCGACGAGGCGGCGCTGCTGGAGGCCCTCCGCAGCGGCCGCATCGCCCTGGCCGGCCTCGATGTCTTCTGGAACGAGCCGGCCATCGCGCCGGAATTCGCCGGCTTCCCCAATGTCGTGCTGGCGCCGCATGCCGCGAGCGGCACGGTGGAGACGCGCCAGGCCATGGGCCGGCTGATGCGCGACAACCTGGATGCCTTCTTCGCCGGCCGCCCGCTGCCGACGGAGGTGAAGTGATGCGCGCGGTCGTCATCCATGCCGCGAAGGACCTCAGGGTCGAGGCGCGCGCGCCGGCCGAGCCCGGGCCGGGCCAGGTGCGCATCCGCATCCGCGCCGGCGGCATCTGCGGCTCCGACCTGCACTACTACCAGCATGGCGGCTTCGGCGCCGTCCGGCTGCGCGAGCCCATGGTGCTGGGCCATGAGGTCGCGGGGGAGGTGGAGGCGCTGGGCGAGGGCGTCGCGGACCTCGCCCCCGGCGTCGCGGTCGCGGTGAACCCCAGCCTGCCCTGCGGCGCCTGCCGCTACTGCCTGGCCGGCCGGCCGAACCACTGCCTCGACATGCGCTTCTACGGCAGCGCCATGCGGCTGCCGCATGTGCAGGGCGGCTTCTCCGAGACCCTGGTCTGCGAGGCGGCGCGCGCCGTGCCGCTGCCGGAGGGCATGGACACCACGCTCGCCGCCTTCGCCGAGCCGCTCTCGGTCTGCCTGCATGCGGCGAAGCAGGCCGGGCCGCTGATGGGCGCGCGGGTGCTGGTCACCGGCGCCGGGCCGATCGGCACGCTGGCGGTCGCCGTCGCGCGGCATGCCGGGGCGCGGGAGATCGTGGTGACCGACCTGCTCTCCGCCCCCTTGCTGACCGCCCGGCGCATGGGCGCCGACCGCACCGTCGCGGTCGCCGAGGATCCGGACGCGCTGCGCGGCTATGCCCTGGACAAGGGCCATTTCGACGTGGTGTTCGAGGCGAGCGGCAGCGCCGCCGCGCTCCGGACGGCGATCGAGGTGGCGCGGCCGGGCGCGACCATCGTCCAGCTCGGCCTCGGCGGCGACGCCGCCCTGCCGCTCTCGGCGCTGGTGGCGAAGGAGATCGCGCTGCGCGGCACCTTCCGCTTCCAGGAGGAATTCCCGCTGGCGGTGGAACTCCTCGCGCGCGGCGCCATCGACCCGATGCCGCTGCTGACCGCGCGCCTGCCGCTGGAGGAGGCGGTCGCCGCCTTCGAGCTGGCTGGCGACCGCAGCCGGGCGATGAAGGTACAGCTCGCCTTCTGAGCCCGGCTCTGGTCGCGGGTCCGCTCAGCCCTTCGGCTTGCCGGCGATGATGCCGCCCGACAGGGTCTCCGGGTTCCGCTCCCACCAGCGGCCGGCATCGACCCAGGTGAGGAAGTCGAGCACGGCGCGGTTGAAGGCGTCCGGGTCCTCGATGTTCATGGCATGGCCGCAGCGCGGCATGACCAGCAGCGCGCTGGTGGAGATGGTCCGCTTCAGGAAGAGGCCCAGCTCCAGGGTCGGGTCGTCCTCGTCGCCGCAGATGATGAAGGTCGGCAGCTTGAGCTGGCGGAAGCGGTCCTCGAGCTCGAAGAGGCTCGGCCGCTCGCGCTGCACCCCCCGCATCGTCAGCACGGCGCCGTCCGTGTCGTGCTCCGACAATTGGGAGAGGAACTCGGCATAGCCCCGGGCATCCTTCTCCTCGAAGACCAGGCGGGTCGGGCCGCGGCCATAGGTCTTCGCCATCTTCCACATGCCCTCCTGGGCGATACGGTCGGCGGTCGCATCCACCTCGGCGCGGAACTGGTCGCGCTTGCCCGGCGCCGCGCCATAGCCGACCCCGGCCGCGGTCAGGCTGCGCGCGAGCTGCGGATGCCGGAGGCCGAGATGCAGCGTGGCGAAGGCGCCCATGGAGAGGCCGACCACATGCGCCGGCCCCAACCCGAGCTTGGTGATGACCGCCGCGATGTCGTCCGTCGCCCGGTCCTGCGAATAGGCCGCGGCCTCATGCGGCACGGCGGAGGGCGGATAGCCCCGGGCATTGAAGGCGATGCAGCGGTAGCGCCGGGCGAAGAAGCGGAGCTGCGGCTCCCAGCTCCGCGCATCGCCCGCGAATTCATGGACGAAGACGATGGGCGTGCCGCTGCCCGCCTCCTCGTAGTGCAGGTCCACCCCGTCATCCGTCGTGACCACCGGCATCGGCCGCTCTCCCGCCTGTCCCGGCGCAGGCTAGGCGGGGGCCGCGGGGGCGGGAAGGCGGCCCCGAGCGATTTGCATGGCTTCGCGAACAGGATATGCCTTCAAAGAGGACCCAATCGGTCCTATTTGTCGGCAGCGAAAGGGACGGATGCCGTGCTGAGGCTGTCGAAGCTGACCGATTATGCCGTGGTCGTCCTGGCCCGGCTCGCGCTGGATGGCGCGGGGCCGAATGGCCGGGTGCAGACCGCGCCGGGGCTCGCCACTGCCACCGGCATCGCCGAGCCGACCGTCGCCAAGGTCCTGAAGATCCTCGGCCAGGCCGGCCTGGTCGAGGGCGTCCGCGGCGCCCGCGGCGGCTACCGCCTGACCCGACCGCTGCCGGCGGTGCCGCTGGCCGAGGTCATCGCTGCCGTGGACGGCCCGATCGCCCTCACCGCCTGCGTGGACGGCACGCTGGGCACCTGCGAGGCGGAGGGCGTCTGCGCCGTCCGCGGCCGCTGGGACCCGGTGAACGAAGCCATCCGCAACGCGCTCAACGGGATCACCGTCGCCGACCTGGCCGGCCCCTGTCATTGCCCGGCTGCCCGGGTCTCCGCCGCCTACGCCTCCATCGCTGCCGTATAGGGACGCCGCATGCCCGCCGTTACCGAGACGATCGACACCGTCCAGTCCGTCACCGAGGGCACCTACAAGTGGGGCTTCGAGACGGAGATCGAGATGGAATTCGCCCCGAAGGGGCTGAACGAGGACATCGTCCGCTTCATCTCGAAGAAGAAGAACGAGCCGGAGTGGCTGCTGGAGTGGCGGCTGAAGGCCTTTGCCATGTGGCAGAAGATGGAGGAGCCGCGCTGGCCCGCGGTGACCTATCCGCCGATCGACTACCAGGATGCCTATTACTACGCCGCGCCCAAGCAGACGGCGAAGGCGAAGTCTTTGGACGAGGTCGACCCGGAACTGCTGAAGACCTATGCAAAGCTGGGCATCCCGCTGAAGGAGCAGGCGATCCTGGCGGGCGTCGAGGGCGCCGGCGAGTCGCCGGCCGATGCCGGCCGCATGCCGATCGCCATCGACGCGGTCTTCGACAGCGTCAGCGTCGCCACCACCTTCAAGGCGCGGCTGGAGAAGGAGGGGATCATCTTCTGCGCCATCTCCGAGGCGGTGCAGAACCATCCCGACCTAGTGCGGCAGTACCTCGGCACCGTCGTGCCGCAGGGCGACAATTTCTACGCCGCGCTGAACAGCGCGGTCTTCACCGACGGCAGCTTCGTCTACATCCCGAAGGGGGTGCGCTGCCCGATGGAGCTCTCCACCTATTTCCGCATCAATGCCAAGAGCACGGGCCAGTTCGAGCGCACGCTGATCATCGCCGATGAGGGCAGTACCGTCTCCTACCTCGAGGGCTGCACCGCCCCGATGCGCGACGAGAACCAGCTTCACGCTGCCGTCGTGGAACTGGTCGCGCTGGACGATGCCAGCATCAAGTACAGCACGGTGCAGAACTGGTATCCCGGCGATGCCGAGGGCCGGGGCGGCATCTACAACTTCGTCACCAAGCGCGCCCAGTGCCGCGGCAAGCGCAGCAAGGTGAGCTGGACGCAGGTGGAGACGGGGTCCGCCATCACCTGGAAGTACCCGTCCTGCGTGCTGCTCGGCGATGATTCGGTGGGCGAGTTCTACTCGGTCGCCATCACCAACAACCGCCAGCAGGCCGATACCGGCACCAAGATGATCCATGTCGGCAAGCGGACGACCTCGACCATCGTCTCCAAGGGCATCTCGGCCGGCCGTGGCCAGAACACCTATCGCGGCCTGGTCCGCGTGGCGCCGACCGCGAGCAGCGCGCGCAACTTCACGCAGTGCGACTCGCTGCTGATCGGCGACCAGTGCGGCGCGCATACTGTGCCCTATATCGAGAATCGCTGCATGACGGCGAAGGTCGAGCACGAGGCGACCACCAGCCGCATCGCCGAGGACCAGCTCTTCTACTGCCGCCAGCGCGGCCTGTCGGAGGAGGACGCGGTCGGCCTCATCGTCAACGGCTTCTGCCGCGAGGTGCTGAAGGAGCTCCCGATGGAGTTCGCGGTCGAGGCGCAGAAGCTGCTGCAGATTTCGCTCGAAGGGAGCGTTGGTTGATATGCTGCGTATCGAAGGACTGACCGCCGAGGTCGAGGGCAAGCAGATCCTGAAGGGGATCGACCTCGAGGTGCCGGCCGGCGAGGTGCATGCCATCATGGGCCCGAACGGCTCGGGCAAGAGCACGCTCTCCTACGTCCTCTCGGGCCGCGAGGGCTACGAGATCACCGGCGGCGCCGTGACCTTCAACGGCGTGGACCTGCTGGCCATGGAACCGGAGGAGCGCGCCGCCTCCGGCCTCTTCCTCGCCTTCCAGTACCCGGTGGAACTGCCCGGCGTCGGCAATGCGCTCTTCCTGCGCACCGCGCTCAACGCCGTGCGCAAGGCGCGCGGCGAGCCGGAGCTGGACGCCATGCAGTTCCTGAAGGTGGCGCGGGAGCGGCTGAAGGCCCTGCACATCAACGAGGACATGCTGAAGCGCGGCGTCAATGTCGGCTTCTCCGGCGGCGAGAAGAAGCGCAACGAGGTGCTGCAGATGGCGCTGCTGCAGCCGAAGCTCGCCATCCTGGACGAGACCGACAGCGGCCTTGACATCGATGCGCTGAAGATCGTCTCGGACGGGGTGAACGCCCTCCGGGCGCCGGGCTTCTCGGCGCTGGTCATCACCCACTACCAGCGCCTGCTGGACTATATCGTGCCGGACAAGGTCCACGTCCTGATGAACGGCCGCATCGTGCAGACCGGCGGGCCGGAGCTGGCGAAGCAACTCGAGGAATCGGGCTACGCCTCGGTGCAGGCGGCGGCATGACGGCGCATCCCGCCGGCGCGGCCGGCTTCCTCCATCGCTTCGAAGGGCTGCGGGCGCGCCTGCCCGGTGTGCGCATCCCCTTCGTTGAGCGCCTGCGCGAGCAGGCGGCCGAGGCCTTCCGTGCCCAGGGCTTTCCGACGCGCCGCGTCGAGGCCTGGAAATACACCGACCTCCGCCCCGTCACCGATGCCGGCTTCGACGAGGCGCTGACCGCGGTGGACAGCGCGCCGGACCTGCCGCCGGCACATGGCGCTGCGCGCGTGGTCTTCGTCGATGGCCGGGTGCGGCCGGACCTCTCGGTGCTGGATGGCATCGGCTATTCGGTCGAGAGCCTGGCGGCGGCGCTGCCCGGCCTCGACGGGCGGATCGGGACGCTCGCGCGGGTCGAGGCGCAGCCCATGGCGGCGCTGAACACGATGCTCTTCGAAGACGGGCTGGTGGTGACCGTGCCCGCTGGTATCGCCGCCGGCGTGCTGGACCTGGTCTCCGTCGGCACCGCGTCGGAGCGGCCGGAAGCCTTCCACCCGCGCCACCTGATCCGGCTGGAGGCGGGCGCGAGCCTGACCATCATCGAGACCGCGACCGGCCCCGAGGGCGCGCGCTACCTGCACAACCCGGTCTACGAGATCGAGGTCGGGGCGGGCGCGACCCTGACGCATGCGCGGCTGCAGCAGGAGGGCACCAGGGCCTTCCAGCTCTCGACCGTCTATGCCCGCGTCGCCGAGGGCGGCACCTATGACAACTTCACCCTAAATGCCGGGGGGAAGCTTGTCCGCAACGAGATCCACGCCGTCCTCGCCGGGCCCAAGGCCGCCTGCCACATGAACGGCGCGCAGCTTCTGCGCGACGGCCAGCATGCCGACACCACGACGGTGCTGGACCATGCGGCGCCCGATTGCGCCAGCCGGCAGACCTACAAGACCGTGCTGATGGGCAGGTCGCGCGGTGTCTTCCAGGGCAAGATCCATGTCCACCAGGTCGCGCAGCGGACCGATGGCTACCAGATGAACCAGGCGCTGCTGCTCAGCCCGGAGGCGGAGATCGACAGCAAGCCGCAGCTCGAGATCTATGCCGACGACGTGAAGTGCAGCCACGGCGCGACGGTCGGCGAGATCGATGCGGACCAGCTCTTCTACCTCCGCGCCCGCGGCATCCCGGAGGCACGCGCCCGCGCCATGCTGGTCGAGGCCTTCCTGCGCGAGGCGATCGAGGGCGTGCAGGACGAGGCCGCCCGCGCGGCGCTGGACGCCGCCGTGACCGGCTGGTGGGACCGCGAGCAGGAGGCGGCCGCGTGAGCTTCAACGTCGAACGGGTCCGCCAGGACTTCCCGATCCTCTCGCAGAAGATCCGCGGCAAGCCGCTGGTCTTCCTCGACAGCGGCGCCTCCGCGCAGAAGCCCCGCGCGGTGATCGATGCCATGGTCCGCTGCATGGAGGAGCGCTACGCCAATGTCCATCGCGGCGCCTATTTCCTGAGCGAGGCGGCGACCGAGGCCTACGAGGCGGCGCGCGGCGCCGTGGCGCGCTTCATCAATGCGGCCGACCCGCGCGAGGTGATCTTCACCGGCAACAGCACCGCGGCGATCAACCTGGTCGCCCATAGCTGGGGCCGTGGCGTCCTGCGGCCCGGCCAGGCCGTGCTGATCAGCGAGATGGAGCACCATGCCAATATGGTGCCCTGGCAGATGCTGCGGGATGAAGGCAGGGGCATCGAGCTGCGCATCGCCCGCGTCACCGATGCGGGCGAGCTGGACCTCGAGGACGTCGCGACCAAGCTGGCGGACGGCAAGGTCGGGCTGGTCGCCATCACCCACATGTCCAACGTGCTGGGCACGGTGACGCCGGCCGAGCGGCTGGTGCGCATGGCGCATGACGCGGGCGCGAAGATCCTGTTCGACGGGTCGCAGGCCGCGGTGCACCGGCGCGTCGACATGCAGGCCCTGGGCGCGGATTTCTACGCCTTCACCGGCCACAAGCTCTATGGTCCGACGGGCATCGGCGTGCTCTGGGCGCGGCTCGAGCACCAGGAGCGCATGCCGCCCTTCATGGGCGGCGGCGACATGATCTCCATGGTCACGCTGGACCGGGTTGAATGGGCCCCGCCGCCCGCCAAGTTCGAGGCTGGCACGCCGCCGATCGTGGAAGCAATCGGGCTGCATGCCGCCATCGACTACGTCTCCGCCATCGGCATGCCGGCGGTCGAGGCGCATGAGCGGGCGCTGGTGGACCATGCCATGCGGCGCCTCTCGGATATCGAGGGGCTCGGCCTGCTCGGCCGGGCGCAGGACCGCGGCGGCGTCTTCAGCTTCTCGCTCGACAACGCGCATGCGCACGACCTGGCGACGCTGCTGGACCGCGCCGGGATCGCCGTGCGCGCCGGCCGCCACTGCGCGGAGCCGCTGCATCAGCGCTTCGGCGTGGAGGGCGGGACGGTGCGCGCCAGCTTCGGCCTGTACACGACCGAGGGCGAGATCGACTATCTCGCCGAGGCCCTGACCAAGGCCCGGGAGTTCTTTGCATGACGTCCGATCGGCGGAGGGCCGGGTGGCCCGGCGCCGCGAATCGGCCGTCGGAGGATTGCTGATGTTCGACGACCTGCGCGACCTCTACCAGGAAGTCATCCTCGACCACGGCCGCAAGCCACGGAATTTCCGTCGGCTCGAGGATGCGGACCGCACCGCGCGCGGCGACAACCCGATGTGCGGCGACCGGCTGGAGCTTTACCTCAAGCTCGGGCCCGATGGCGCCATCGCCGATGCCGCCTTCCAGGGCCGCGGCTGCGCCATCTCGACCGCCAGCGCCTCGCTCCTGACGGAGACGGTGAAGGGCAAGACGGCGGCGCAGGCGCATGCCCTCTCCGACCGCTTCCGGGAACTCGCCATGACCGGCACCTGCCCGGATTGCGGCGCCGACCTGTCGGAGGAGATGGAGCGGCTGCAGCCCCTCTCGGGCGTGCACGAGTTTCCCAGCCGGGTGAAATGCGCGACGCTGGCCTGGCACACCCTGAACGCCGCCCTCGAAGGGGCGAAGGAGGCGAGCAGTGAGTGAGGACACCACCACCACGCCCGCGACGCACGGGTCCTGGACGCCGGAAGGCGAGACGCCGCCCGCCACCCCCAAGGTGGAGGAGGATGCCGTCATCACCATGCTGAAGACCGTCTTCGACCCGGAGATCCCGGTCGACATCTACGAGCTCGGCCTGATCTACGCCGTCGAGATCGCCGATGACGGCAAGGTCAAGGTCGAGATGACGCTGACCACGCCCTCCTGCCCCTCGGCCCAGGAATTGCCGAGCCAGGTGGAGGAGGCGATCCGCATGGTCCCGGGCGTGACCGATGTCGCGGTCGAGGTGGTCTGGGATCCGCCCTGGGACCAGGGCCGGATGAGCGAGGATGCCCGCCTCGCGCTCAACATGTACTGACGGGGGCCGCAGAGCCATGAGCACCACGACCACGCCGCCCGCCCGGCCGAAGCGGGCGCTGCCGCCGCTGATGTCGCTGACCGAGGGCGCGGCCGAGCGCCTGCGCAAGCTCTATGCCGCGGGCGAGGAAGGCCGGCTGCTGCGCATCTCGGTCAAGACCAAGGGCTGCTCCGGCCTCTCCTACGACCTGTCCTGGGTGGACGGGCCGCAGAAGGGCGACGAGCAGGTGACCGACAAGGGCGTGACCGTGCTGGTGGACAGCAAGGCCAGCCTCTTCCTCATCGGCACCGTCATGGATTACGAGGTGAAGGCGATGTCCGCCGGCTTCACCTTCAGCAATCCGAACGAGAAGGGCCGCTGCGGCTGCGGCGAGAGCTTCCACGTCTGACGCCCGAGCGGTTGCACCGCCTCGCTGGTGCTTGATTGGTCGCTGGGGCATGCTCCCCTAGGCTCATGATGATGCTTGCAGGGGAGAAGGCGGTGCGGCGATCGGCTATCGTGGTCATGGCAGGCCTATGGCTGCCGGGTGTGGCCCTGGCGCAGGAGGCCGGGCCGCGAATCCATGCGGGTGCGGGCCTGGGCGGGCTGTTCAGCGAAATACGCGGCGGTGCCATCTGGCACGACCCGAGTGCCAAGGAGGACAGCTTCGCCGTGAACGGCGAGTTGCTCTTCGCCAGCCCCGTCCCGGCCCGCTGGACCGCCGGGATGGACCCGCTCTATCGCTGGGTCCTGGAGCCGCGGCCGCATGTCGGCTTCACCGCGAACACCGACGGCAAGACCAGCAAGGGCTATTTCGGCCTGACCTGGACGACCATGCTCGCGCGCGACGTGTTCCGGCGCGGCGACGGCATCCGGTTCGACTTCCTGTTCGGCGGCTCGATCAACGACGGCCTGCACGACCGGCGCCTGCCGGACCGCAAGGATCTCGGCGGCAACCTGCTGTTCCATGTCGGCGGCGAGCTTGGCTATCAGATCGACCGCACCTGGTCGGTGTCCTTCTTCGTGGACCACGACTCGAATGGCGGCACCGCGCGCCGGAACCAGGGGCTGAACAGCCTCGGCCTCCGGCTCGGCTACGCCCTGTAGCATGGCGCATGACCCGGGGCCGGTCGGTCCCGGGTCGGCCTCGCGCCCCTCAGGCCGCGCTGCGAATCGCCGCGCGCTGCCGGACCAGCCGCCCGATGGGGGAGGGCAGGTTCTCCAGCTCGATCCGACGGCCGGGCGGGCCGATGGCCGCATCGGCGATGGGACCGCCCGCCTCCGCCATGCGGCGGGCGACGAAGCTCTCCTGCGCCACGCGGATGGCATTGGCGATCTCGCCATAGGCGTAGAAATTCTGCAGCGGCGCCTGGCCCGCGCCCAGCCGCAGGATGTCCGGCGCCTGCGACCAGCAGGCGATGGCGCGTGCCGCATCGCCCTGCTCCCAGTGCAGGTAGCCCGCGATGAAGCCGCCCAGCAGCACATTGGTCATGGCGGTCGGCCATTTCGGCAGGTCGCCGGCAAAATGCGCGATCGCCTCGAAATGCCCGATCGCCTCGGCGATGCGGCCGCGCTGATAGGCGAGGTAGCCCGCGACCAGGCGGATCGAGGTGTGCCAGCGGAGGAACAGCCCCTCCGGCAGCGTCGGCGTGAGGCCGAGCAGCCGCTCCTTCTGCACGTCGAAGAGCGCCATCAGCTCCGGCTCCTGGCCGGGCGCGTCCAGCAGCCGGTAGCCGAGGACGCAGAGCGCCCCGGCATTCAGCGGATAATCGCCGGCGAAGCGCTCGAAAGCATAGACCGAGGCGTAGAGCAGGATCTCCGGGTCGCTGGTCCGGGTCGAGGGCGTCTGGATCTGCCGATAGAAGTCATGCACCGAGGCGAGCTTCAATCCGAGCGCCGCCGCCGCGCGCCCCTCCGCCTGCAGCCGCACCGCGGCGCCATCGGCCCGCAGGGCATAGACGGTGAAGTCGAAGACCATCGGCGCCGCGACCACCTCCAGCGGCAGGCGCAGCTCGAAGCCGTGCCGCCCCCCCGCCGCGCGTTCGGCGCGGCATTCCGCCCGCACGACGCCGGCGCGCACCACCAGGATCTGCGGCAGGAGAGGGTCGTCCGGCTGGGCCGGCACCCAGCCGGACAGGGTGAAGCTGCCGAGGCCGAGCCTCACCTGCTCCACGCATCCCGCGGGCGGGAGCGCCGCGATCGGGACGATGCGGTCGCGCCACCGCAATTCGGCGCCCTTGGCGGCCGGTTCCGTCATGCTGAAATCCACCTGTCTTGTCTGCGGGCGTCGCGTCAGGCCACGCCGGCCTGCAGCAGCGCATGCATGTGCAGCGCGCCGACCGGCTTGCTGCCGTCGAGGGCGACGAGGACCGAGATCTTGCGGTCGTTCATCTCCTTCAGCGCCGCGCTCGCCAGCATCTCAGGCACCACCGTGGTCGGGGAGCGGGTCATCAGCTCCGTCGCCTTCCGCTGCATGATGTCGGGCGCCATGTGGCGGCGCAGGTCACCGTCGGTGATGATGCCGGCCAGCGCCCCGGCCTCGTCCACCACGATGGCACAGCCCAGGCTGTGGCCGGTCATCGCCACGATGACGGCGCCCATGTCCATGTCCTGGCGCACCAGCGGCAGGTCGGGCGCCTTCTTCATCAGATCGCCGACCGTCAGGAGTTGCGCGCCGAGCTTCCCGCCGGGGTGGAACTGGTGAAAATTGGCCGGGGTGAAGCCGCGCTTCTCCAGCAGCGCCACGGCGATGGCATCGCCGAGGGCGAGCTGGAGGGTGGTGGAGGTGGTGGGCGCCAGGCCGTGCGGGCAGGCCTCCTCCACCTTCGGCAGGATCAGCGGGATATCCGCCGCCTTGCCGAGCGCGCTGGCGGCGCCGGAGGTGATGGCGATCAGCGGCACGCGGTGGCGGCGCGAGTAGTGGATGATGTCGCGCAGCTCCGCGGTCTCGCCCGACCAGGACAGCGCCAGGATGACGTCGCCCTGGGTGACCATGCCGAGGTCGCCATGGCTCGCCTCGGCCGGGTGCAGGAAGAAGCAGGGCGTGCCGGTGGAAGCCAGCGTCGCGGTGATCTTGTTGCCGACATGGCCACTCTTGCCCATGCCGGTGACGATCAGCCGCCCCTCGGCGCCGTGGATCGTCTCCACCGCGCGCACGAAGGCATCGCCGAGCGGACCGCGCATCGCCTGCTGCAGCACGCCGAGGCCGGCGGTCTCGATCTCGAGGGTGCGCAGGCCCGCCGCTCGGATGGCCTTGGCATCGGCCGGGCTGCGGCGGAGCGCGGCATTGGCGATATGGGCGTTCATGCTGACATTCCCGTCTGCGGCGCGAGCATACGGCGCGCCTTCTCCAGGTCCGCCGGCGTGTCGACGCCGAGCGGGACCCCGTTGACTTCCATGGCGTCGATGCGCATCCCGGCCTCGAGCGCGCGAAGCTGCTCCAGCTTCTCCCGCTGTTCGAGCGGGGAGGGCGGCAGCGCGACGAAGCGCGAGAGCGCCGTGCGCCGCCAGGCATAGAGGCCGATATGGTGCCAGAGCGGCCCCTCGCCCCAGGGCGCGGTCGCGCGGGTGAAGTACAGCGCGCGGTGCCGACCCCCGCCGAGCGCGGTGCCGATGAACTTCACGACCTGGGAGGCGGTGCGGTCCGCCTCCTCGTGAATCTCGGCGATCAGCGTCGAAAGCGCGACCTCCGGCTCCGCCATCGGCACGAGCGAGGCGCAGATCGCCGCGGCGGAGATCGTCGGCAGGTCGCCCTGCACGTTCACCAGCACGTCGTGCCGGCCGTCGGCGTCCAGCCGCTGCAGCGCCTCGAAGATGCGGTCGGAGCCGGAGGCGTGGTGCTCGCCCGTCATCACCGCCGTGCCGCCATGGTCGCGCACCGCCTCGGCGATCGCCGGGGTGTCGGTGGCGACCGCGACCGCGCCCACATCGGCCTCCTGCGCGCGGCGCAGGACATGCACGATCATGGGCAGGCCGTGGATGTCGAGCAGCGGCTTGCCCGGCAGCCGCGTGCTCGCCAGTCGGGCCGGGATGAGGACGAGCGGGTTCATGCCGGCAGCACGATCCGCCGGGCCTTGGCCACCTGGTCGAAGGCCATCAGGTCCTGGACGAGCGCCGGGAAGTCGCGCAGCGCGATCATGTTCGGCCCGTCCGACGGCGCGCGCTCCGGCGCCTCGTGCGTCTCGATGAAGACGCCGGCGACGCCGACCGCGACCGCGGCGCGCGCCAGCACGGGGACGAATTCCCGCTGCCCGCCCGAGGCGCCGCCGAGCCCGCCCGGCTGCTGCACCGAATGCGTGGCGTCGAACACCACCGGCGCACCCATCGCCGCCATCTGCGGCAGGCCGCGCATGTCGGTGACCAGGGTATTGTAGCCGAAGCTCGTGCCGCGCTCGGTCGCCAGCACGTTCGGATTGCCCGAGCCGGTGACCTTGGCGATGACGTTCTTCATGTCCCAGGGCGCGAGGAATTGGCCCTTCTTGATGTTCACCACGCGGCCGGTCTCGGCGGCGGCGATCAGCAGGTCGGTCTGGCGGCAGAGGAAGGCCGGGATCTGCAGGATGTCGACCACCTCCGCGGCCGGCCCGCAATGGCCGGGCTCGTGCACGTCGGTCAGCACCGGCAGGCCGAAGCGCTCCTTGATCTCGGCGAAGACCGCCATGGCGCCGGCCATGCCGATGCCGCGCGCGCCGCCGAGGCTGGTGCGGTTCGCCTTGTCGTAGGAGGCCTTGAAGACCAGGCCGATGCCGAGCCGCTCGGAGATGCCCTTCAGCGCCTCCGCCATCTCGAGCGCGTGCTCGCGGCTCTCCATCTGGCAGGGGCCGGCGATGAGGGCGATCGGCGCGTCATTGGCGAAGCGGACCTTGCCGGCCGCGACGACGGGGGAGGGAGCCAGGACAGGTTTTCTGTTCGACATCGCTTATCGGGACCGGGTCCGGCTGGACCGGGCCTCCGCCTTCCGGTTGAGGAACTGAACAATGGCCATGGGCGCGCCGTGGAGCGGGGCAGGTCCGGCCGGCCGGGCCGATGCGGTGCGGCCCTGCCTGTCGAGGTGATGTGTAATTAGGCGGTGCCGCCCGCCGGTGGAAGTGCGCCGGCGCGGCCGCACGCCGTCCCCGAAGCCGGCGGCCTGGCCGGAGCCGCGCGGCAGGCCGCCGGATCGCGTCACAGGGACAGCACGGCCCCGGAGGGGTGCCGCAGCGTGAAGTCGCCGAACTCGCCGGTCAGGAAGCGCAGCGGGGTCTGGCGGTTCGGGGTGGCCAGCGCCACCACCGCCGTCATCCCCGCCGGCACGCGCAGCCGGTAGAGCGTGCCCGGCGCGATGACCGCCATGTCGGTCATGCCGAGCAGTTCGGTATCGAGCGAGGCCGCGGTCGCGGTGGCCAGCGCCAGGGTGGCGACGCCGCCGGCCAGCCAGCGGGAGACGCCATCCGTGGTGAATTCCGGCAGGGCGTGGCTGTCGCGCACCACGTCCAGCATCAGCCTGCCCTCGCCGATGCCCATGACGATGGCGGCGCATTCGGTCGGGGAGGGGAGCGGCTCCGCCGTGCTCGGCTGCGCGAAATCGGTGGTGCCGCGCGCCAGCTCGGCACGGCAGACCAGCGGGTTGTCGTCGAAGGCGCCGCGCAGCAGGCCGAGCGCGGCGTCGCGGAACAGCACGCCCGGCAGGGCGGTCAGCACGTCGGCCGCATCCAGGCTGCCGCGCGGGGAGAGCGCGCCGGCCGGCAGCCGGGCCACCGCTTCCTCCGTGCGCGCGTCCAGCCCGACCGGCGCCAGCGCGTCGCGCAGCACCACATGCCCGGCCTCGATATAGCGGCCGAGCGGGCCGGCGGCCTGAGGCGAGACGGCGCCGATCGCCACCCGGCCGGCGAGGCGCCGGCGCGCATCGACGCGGTCGGTCCAGAGGCCGCCGAAGAGGCTGCGCGTCCAGCCGACGCCCGGATGCCGCGCGCGCATGGCGCGGAAGGCATCGACGAAGCCGGTCAGGTTGGTCCGCGGCAGCTCGACATCGCCATGGTCCGGCTTGACCACGACGAAGGCGAGCTGCGCCGGGTCGATGGCGGCGCCGAACTCGATCCGGAAGCCGCAGCGCCCGTCGCCGAGGCCGGCCGCGGCGAGGTCGGGCCGCGACAGGTCGGCGATCGCCTCGCCGATCACCGCGCCATTGATCATGGCCTGGACGAGCTGCGGCTCCGACCGGCGGTCGTCATGGCACCAGCCGGTGGCGTCGAGCGGCGTGAGGGCGTCGATGGATCCGCGAATGGTCATGCGGCCTGTTCCTTGGCTGTCCGACGCAGCGTGGCGTCGTAGAGGTCGAGCATGGCGGCGCCGGTCTCGGCGATGGTCGGCGGCACCGCCATCGTGTCCTGCAGCGCGAGCAGGCGCTGCGGCTCCGCCGCGAGGTTGCGCAGCAGGTTGGCGAGGGAGAAGGCGCTGCCGGCCTGGAAGTGGAAGCCGTCCAGCCCGTAGCGGACCTTCTCCGCCATGCCGCCGATATCGGAGCAGATGACGGGGCGGCGGTTCAGCAGCGCCTCCTGGATCACCAGGGGCGAGTTCTCCCACCAGATGGAGGGTACGAGCACGGCGTGGACCGAGCGCATGAGCGCATCGACGCGGCGGTTCTCGTAGGGGCCGCGGAAGGAGAAGTTCGGCGGCGCCTTGGCGAGCCTGGCCTCGAATTCCTTGCGGAAGGGTTCAGGCTGGCCGGAATGGTCGCCATGGACGTCGATGCGGACATTGGTCACGCCCTGCTCGTGCAGCATCTCGGCTGCCTCGATCAGGACATTGATGCCCTTGAGGCCCGAGATCTGCCCGAAGAAGCCGACGACCAGGCCGTCCTTCAGGTCCGGGTAGCGGTTCGGGCGGTCCTCCTGCGGCCGGATCGGCATGCCGTTCTCGATCATCGAGAGCTTCGCGGCCGGCAGGCCCCAGCGGACATAGCGGTCGATCAGGAAGTGGCTGGGCGAGACGAAGTGGTCCACCAGCCGGAAGAAGCGCTTCATGAAGAGCTCGCGCAGGAAGAAGTCCTGCTCGGAGATCTCGGGGAAGCACTTGTGGCAGTCGCGCGGGCTCGAGCGGTCGCAGAGCGAGAAGCTCGGCCGCTTCACCATCTGCCCGAAGTGGTTGCAGATGGCGAGGTACTCGTGCAGCGTCAGGACGATGCGCACATCCGGCAGGGCGCGCCGGATCTGCAGCAGCGCCTCCATGCCGAAATTCGTGTAGTGGTGCAGGTGCACCACGTCCGGCTGCAGGTCACGCAGCAGGGTGATGAACTCCGGCGGGAATTCCGGGTCGGAGTTCGAATGGATGAAGTGGTCGAAGCCGTGCCCGACATAGGCATAGTCGTCCGGCCCGAAGGGCTGGATGAGGCGCACGCCGAGCCGCTCGCCGATCTTGCCCGGCGCGGCGGCGAGGAACCAGGCGGTGACGTTGGACTGCGCCTTCAGGTACTCGTAGAGCTGGAAGGCCGCGATCTCGGCCCCGCCGCGGGAGACGCGCGGGTCCATGTGCGACATCACCAGCACGCGCAGCGGCGTGCGCCGCGGCGCCGGCGGCGTGCGGGACTCGGGCCCTGCCGGCGGCAGGGCGGCGGGCCGCGGGCGGCTCCGCAGGGCGGCACGGATCATCGCGGCGCCATCCTCCAGGGGTTTGCGGGTCATGCGAGGCGGAGGACCGTCGTGTCCGCCGAGGCCGCCGGGAAGCAGTGGCCCCAGCGGCGGGCGAAGGTCCAGCCGTTGATGAGGGTCAGGTTGTGCCGCCAGAAATTGCCCGGCGTGCCCTGCGACTGCCGCTCGAGATGCCAGAGCACGGCATCCTCGTGCACCGCGCAGTCCAGGCCCTTGGCGCGGATGCGCAGGCAGAGATCGGCATCTTCGAAGTCGCCGATGACGTAGTCGGTGTCGAAGCCGCCGAGCTCGGCCGCGAGGTCGCGCCGCAGCACCATGCAGGCGCCCGTCACCGCCTCCGCCCGCTTGAGCCCGCGCGACGGCGCGCGCTTGCGGCCCTTCCCCGGATGCATGGCATAGGGGAAGTTGCCGAGCTGCGGCAGGCGCTTGAAGGTCATGCCGGCATGCTGGATCGTGCCGTCCTCGAAGGTGAGGAAGCCGCCGGTGATGCCGAGCGTCGCATCCTCCTCGAGCGCGCCGATCAGCAGGTCGAGCCAGCGCGGCTCCTGCGGCATGACGTCCGAGTTCAGGTAGCAGATGTACTCGCCCCGGCATTCCGCGAGGCCGGCATTGTTCGCCGGCGCATAGCCGCGGTTCTCCGGCAGCAGCACCAGCTTCATCGGGATGCCGAAGCGTCGGTAGGCCGACTGCGCCAGGTCCATCAGCGCCTGCTTCTTCGGCGGATCGTCCAGCACATAGACCAGCTCGTCCGCCGCCAGCCCATGCTCGGAGAGCAGGGCGCACTGGTACATCAGGTAGTCGATGCGGCCATAGAGCGGGATGATGATGGAGCAGCGCGGCCGCTCCGGCAGCGTGCCGACCTCGACCACCGAGGGCCGGCCGGCCGTCGCCAGCCGCTGGCGGTTCAGCGCGACGACCGGCGGGCCGAGCACGCGGTCGCAGCGGTCCACCACCTCGTCGGGCGCGAGCTGGATGCCGCCGAGCAGCTTGCGGATCGCCGCCGCGCCGCCGCCGCCCGGCGCCGGCAGCGGCTTGAAGCCGGTCTCGCCGCTCTCGAGCTCGATCTCGAGATGCATCTCGCCCGACTCGAGCGTCGATGCCTCGACGTAGGCGAGGTAGCCGTGGCGCGCGTGGTCGAGGGTGTAGCGGTCGGCGAAGGCGTCGCGGATGTCCGGCCGGTCCGTCGCGATCCAGCGCTCGGCCAGCGGGGCGGAGAGGAAGCCGCGCGCGCGCAGCCGGATCGCCGCGATGGCGCGGTTCGGATCGAGGCACCAGCCCTGCAGCACCAGCCCGGCGCCGGGTGCCGCGAGCACCGCGTCCACCTCGAGATGCACCGGCACCGGCAGCTTCGCCAGCGTGTCCTCGCCCTGGTAGGAGGGCTGGGCCAGCACCTTCAGCAGCGGCGTGCGCGGCTTGCGGGTCTCGGCGCCGAGCAGCGTGCGCACCAGCGCCAGCAGCTCGGCCTCCTTCATCCGTCCGGTGCCGAGGGAGGGGCTGATCTTCCGCTCTGCCTCGAGGCTGAGCTCGAGCCCCTGCAGCAGCCCGGGATCGCCGGAGGCGCTGGGCACGAAGGCGATGTAGCCGATGCCGATGCTCTCGACATCCGGGCGCGGATAGCCGCTGACCGGGGCCTCGACCTCGATTGCGGCATCCTCGAAGCGCGCGACGGCGCGGCAGGTCTCGACGCCCTTCAGCGTCTCGCCCCGCACCCAGCCGCCGAAGAACCAGCCGCCGAGCGCCTTGGAATAGCCGTGCCAGTCGACGAAGCCGTCGGGCTCGGGCTTGCCCGGCGCCGTCTGCACGGGTGCCGGGGCCGGCGCCTCGGCCGGGCGCGTGCCGCGCGGGATGATGCGGCCGCGCCGCGCGCTGCTGCCCTGCAGCAGGCCGATGCGCTGGCCACCGGCGAGCAGCGCGTATTCGTGCTCGCCCTCGAGCAGCGTGCGTTCCAGCCCCGCCGCATGCACCAGCCGCGCGACCTCCTGCAGGCCGAGCTCGAAGCCGAGCCTGCGGCCGGCGGCGGCGCCGCTGAAGGGCAGGTCCGGGCGGGTGGCGTTCAGGGGGAGGGTGATGCGCTCTGTGCCGTCGACCACCAGCTCGAGCAGCGCCTCCTCCTCCGGCCCGTGCCACTGCGCGGGGTCGAAGACCCAGCCCGCCAGGCGCTCCGGCGAGACATGGTCGAGATGGCCGCGCGGGCGGAAATGCCGCGGGGCGAGCTCGGCGATGCGCTGCGAGAGCAGCGGCGCCTCGCCGGCGCGGAGCGTCAGGGCGATCGCCTCCGCATCGCCCTCGGGCCGCGGCAGGTCGAGCAGGAAGCCGCAGGGCTCGGTGGCGATGCCGCGCTGCGCCAGGTCCTTGCGGCGGAGGAAGCGGGTGATCGGGCGCGTGCTGCCATCGGGCAGGTCGAGGGCGATGGCGACGCCCGGCGCGCCGCCCTGCGGGCCGGCGACCCAGCCGCTGACCAGCAGGAAGCGCGTGCCGATCTCGACCGCCTCGATGCGGCCGCGATGCCCCTCGGCGCTGGCCGACAGGATGGCGGACTGGGCGGCGCTCATCGCGCCGGCTCCGACGGCATCAGGGAGGGAATGCCAGGGAAGGCCACGTCGCTCGACACTCCGTCAGCCGGTTGCGCAGTGGCCAGCCGAGGCGGCAGTAATGCCGCCGACGAGCCGCGCCATGTGCAAATACAAGATCAATAAAACGGTCCCGCAGAGGATGACTCCGCGTCCGATGACTGGACCGTGCCGGGGACAGGTGACCGGATCGTAAACCGGAGCGTGCATTATCCATGACGCGACCTGGCAGAACGCGTGCGAGGAGGATCGCGCCGAATATTCAACTTATAGTGGATTATCGGGCCGCCGATGGGTGCGGCCCGCCGCGCCGCCGCGCCGGCGGCGCGGCGCCTAGCGGTCGCGCCGCGCCCGCAGCGCGCCGTCGAGCAGCAGCAGCAGCAGGGTGAAGAGGATCAGCAGCACCGCGACCGCCGCCATGGTGGGGTCGAGGTTCTCGTTGATGCCGTCCCAGATCTTGCGGGGCAGGGTGAAGACGTTGCGGCTGGCGATGAAGAGCACCAGCACCAGCTCGTCCCAGGAATGGATGAAGGCGAAGATGGCGCCGGAGGCGATGCCGGGCAGGATCCGCGGCAGGATCACCCAGCGCAGCGTCTGCGGCAGGCTCGCGCCCATGCCGCGCGCCGCCTGCTCCAGCCGCGGGTCGAAGGCCGCGAGGGCGGTGGAGACGGTGATGACGACATAGGGGATGCCGGTCACGCCATGCGCCAGCACCACGCCGAGGAAGCGGTCCAGCAGGTCCAGCCTGCCGAACCAGCGATAGAGGCCGACGGCATAGACGATGGAGGGGATGATCAGCGGCAGCAGCATCAGCGCCCGCACGACCTCGGTGCTGCGGCGGGCGAGCCGCCAGCAGCCGATGGCGCAGAGCGTGCCGGCGACGACGGCGAGCAGGGTGGAGGCGGTCGCGATCCAGAAGCTCTGCCAGATGGCGCCGAGCCAGGCCTCGGAGCCCAGCAGGTTGGCGTAGTGGCGGAGGCTGAGCGATTCGGCCGGCAGGGAGAGGTAGCGCCGGTCGGTCAGCGAGACCGGCACGACGATGCTGATGGGCAGGAGCAGGTAGATCACCGTCGCCCAGGCGATGGTGCGGGCGAGGGGGCCGGCGCCATGGCCGCGCATCACCGCCCGCCCCCGAACATGCGCCGCAGATCCACCACGCGGGAGAAGACCGCGAGCGTCGCCAGGATCGCCGCCACCAGCACGGTCGCCAGCATGGCCCCCATGCCCCAGCGCACGAGGTCGAGGATCTGCAGCTTGATCCACTCGGCCGCCATCAGCGTCTTGCCGCCGCCGAGGATCGCCGGGGTGATGTAGAAGCCGAGCGAGACGATGAAGACCAGCACGCCCGCTGCGACCAGCCCGGGCATGGAGAGCGGCAGGAAGACGCGGCGGAAGGCGACGAGGCGCGAGGCGCCGAGGCTGCGCGCGGCGGCGAGCAGCCGCGGGTCGATCTCCCGCATCGCCGCCAGCATCGGCAGCACGGCATAGGGCACCATGTAGTGCACCATGCCGACGACGATGCCGAACTCGTTCCAGACCAGGCGCAGCGGCTCATCGATCACGCCGAGGGATTGCAGCCCCTCGTTCACCAGCCCCTGGCGGCGCAGCAGCGTGACCCAGGCGAAGGCGCGGACCAGGACGGAGATCCAGAGCGGCACCAGCACGCCCAGCAGCCACCAGCGCTGCGCCCGCGGCGAGGCGAGGGTGACGACATAGGAGAGCGCATAGCCGAGCAGCAGCGAGACCGCCGTCGTGATGACGCAGATGCGCAGCGTCGTCCCGATGACGCGCTGGACGCCGGGATTGGTCAGCAGCCGCTCGTAATTGCCGAGGCCGGGCGCCGGCTCGGTCACCGAGATCGCCAGCACCTGCAGGATCGGCGCGACATAGAGCACCGTCATCAGCAGGAAGGCCGGCAGCAGCAGCGCATACCAGCCGGCATCGCGGGGCAGGGCGAGGCCGGCGCGCGGCCCGGCGGCCGCAAGGGCCGTCGCCTCAGCCGCCATCGGCATCCTCCAGCACCGGCACCGCGGCATCGGCCGACCAGCCCAGCCGGACCGGCAGCCCCTCGCGCGGCGCGATCGGCGCGCGCCAGGCGGGCAGGGCGACGCGGATCTCGCCGAGATCGGCGGTCGCGACCGTCAGGCCATAGCCGGCGCCGAGATAGGCCCAGGCGGCGATGCGGCCCGTCACCTCGTTCTCCGCCCCGTCCTCCTCGCCGAGCAGGGCGATCTTCTCCGGCCGCAGCGACAGCAGCGCGGGCATGCCGGGCGCCGGATGCCCCTCGCGCATCGCCTGCACCAGGCGCGTGCCGCCGGCCTGCAGCGCGATATGGTCCGGCCGCACTTCCCGCACCATGCCGTGCAGGAAGTTCGACTTGCCGAGGAAGTCGGCGACGAAGCGGGTGCGCGGCCGCTCATACAGCGCCTCGGGCGGGCCGACCTGCACGAGCTTCCCATGGTTCAGGATGGCGACCTGGTCGGAGAGCGAGAGCGCCTCCTCCTGGTCATGCGTGACGTTGACGAAGGTGCGGCCGATGCGGCGGTGCAGCGCCTTCAGCTCCTCCTGCAGCTCCGCCCGCAGCTTCTTGTCGAGCGCCGAGAGCGGCTCGTCCAGCAGCAGCAGGTCCGGGTCGAAGACCAGCGCGCGGGCCAGCGCCACGCGCTGCTGCTGCCCGCCGGAGAGCTGCGCCGGCCGCCGCCCGGCGAAGCGGGAGAGCTGCACGAGGTCAAGGGCCGCGCGCACCTTCTCCTCGCGCGCCGCGCGCGACAGGCCGCGCACCCGCAGCGGGAAGGCGACGTTCTCCGCCACCGTCATGTGCGGGAAGAGGGCATAGCCCTGGAAGACCATGCCGAAGTCGCGCCGCTCCGGCGGCAGGCCGGTGATGTCGCGGCCGTCCAGCAGCACGGCGCCCGCGCTCGGCGCGACGAAGCCGGCGATGGCCATCAGGATCGTGGTCTTGCCGCTGCCGGAGGGGCCGAGCAGCGTCAGGAACTGCCCGCGATCCACTCGCAGCGAGACGCCGTCCACCGCGGTGAAGGCGCCGTAGCGCTTGGTGATGTCCCGCAGCTCCAGCGCATGCGCCGCCGTGCCGACCGCCGTATCGGGCGCCAGCGCGCCGGGGCGCGAGACGACCGTCACGCCTTGTAGTCCGGCTGCTCGCGGTCGAGCTTCCGCTTGAGCGCCTGCCAGGGCAGCCAGCCCTTGGTCGGCCCGGTGCTGAACTGCGCCCGCGTGCGTTCCACCGTGCCGCGCGACGGGATGGCCAGCGGCACGCCGCCCGCCTGCGCCGCGAGCTGGATGCGGCAGGACTGCTCGAGGTACCACATCCAGTAGAAGGCCTCGGCCACCGTGCGGCCGACGGTCAGCAGCCCGTGGTGGCGCAGGATCATGCAGGGCGCATCGCCCAGGTCCTTCACCAGCCGCTCGCGCTCGGACATGTTGTCGTCCGCCGCCACGCCCTCGTAGTCGTGGATGGCGACGCGGCCGTCGAACTCCATCGACATCTGGTTCAGCGGCAGGATGCTGCCCTGCTGCGCCGCGACCGCCATGCCCGCCAGGGTGTGGGTATGCATGACGCATTGCGCATCGGCGCGGCCGATATGCACGGCGGAATGGATGACGAAGCCCGCCGGGTTCACCGGCCAGGCCGTCGGCTGGGCCGGCTCGCCCTCGGCATCCACCACCACCAGGCTGGACGCCGTGATCTCCTCGAAGAGCAGGCCGTAGGGATTGACCAGGAAGCGGTGCCCCTCTCCGGGCAGGCGGGCGGAGAGATGGGTGAAGACCAGGTCGGTCATGCCATACAGGGCGATCAGCCGGTAGGCCGCGGCCAGGTCCTCGCGCAGTTCCTGCTCGGTCGGGACATGGTCGGGATCGGGGCGCTTCGGGGGAGGCGGCAAGGGCATGTCAGTAGCCTCGCGCTGGGTCGTAGAGGTTGGGCAATGCCTCGCCGCGCTCGAAACCGGCGATGCTGCGGGCGACATAGCCGGCGCGCTCCAGGCGCGTCGGCAGGCTGGCGACATGGGGGGTGATCGTCGCCCGGGGATGCGCCCAGAGCGGATGGTCGGCGGGGAGCGGCTCCGTCTCGAAGACGTCCAGCATGGCGCCGGAAAGCTGGCCGCTGTCGAGGGCGGCGAGGATGTCGCCGAGGTCGTGATGCATCCCGCGGCCGACCCCGACATAGCCCGCGCCGCGCGGCAGCAGCGCCAGCGTTTCCGCGCGAATGATCCGCCGCGTCTCCGGCGTCGCCGGCAGCAGGCAGACCAGGATATCCGTGCGGGCGAGGAAGGCCGGGAGTTCCGCCTCGCCCGCGTAGCTTTCGACGCCCGGCAGGTCCTTCCGCCGGCGCGACCAGCCGATGGTGCGGAAGCCGATGCCCTGCAGCATGGCGGCACTGCGCGCGCCCATGGTGCCGAGGCCCATGATGCCGACGGTCGTCAGGTCGGCGCGGCCCGGCGCCTCGAAATAGTCCCAGTCCCGCGCCGCCTGGGCGATGGCCATGCGGCGGGCGTCCTTCAGCAGCGACAGCACCGCCCAGCAGCAGAACTCGCCCATGCGCTGCGTCGCCTCGGGGATCGCCATGCGCACCAGCGGGACGTGCCGCGGCAGGTCGGGGTCGAGTAGGATGCCGTCCACCCCGGCGCCGGAGCCGAAGATGACGCGCAGCCGCGCCATGCGGGCGAGGCATCCCGGATCCGGGTCCCAGACCAGGGCGTAGTCGATGGAGTCGGGGCGCTGCAGCGCCTCCTCCCAGTAGACCAGTTCCAGCGTCGGATCGAGCCTGGCGAAGCAGGCCTGCCATTCGGCGAAGCCTTCCCGCCCGCCCGACTTCACGGCCATCACGCGGCGATCGGTCATGCGTACCTCATGCGCCGCAGTCTAGCAGGAAGCGGGCCAGCAGCACGGGCGCGGAGGCCTAGCCCGTCACCGCGTCCAGGAACTCCTGGTTGATCTCCTGGTAGCGCTCGCCCCACCAGCCACCATCGATCATCACCTGCTGCTTTTCGTTCTCCGGATCCGTCGGGTTGAAGCGCTTCAGCTCCGCCGGGACCATGGCGGCCGCCTTCGGGTTGGTCGGGCCATTGCCCAGCAGGCCGAGCAGGCCGACCTGCGGCTCGGGCTTGGCCAGCATGCTCGCCAGCAGGCGCTGCGCCAGCTCGCCGCCCGGATTGCCCTTCGGGATGACGAAGATGCCGGGCTGCAGGACGCCCTGGTTCCAGATGAACTTGATGCGGCCCTTGGTCTCGCGCTCCAGCACCGAGGCGCGGGTGTGCCAGATCTGGCCCATGACCGCCTCTCCCGTGCGCATCAACTGCTCGCTCTCCGAGCCGTTGTTCCAGAACACCAGGTTGCGCCGCAGCTCGGCGACGCGCTTGATGCCGGCGCGCATGTCGATGGGGTAGAGCGCGCCCGGCGGCTTGCCCATGGACATGAGCGCGGCTTCCAGCGTGCAGGTGGCGTCGCGCCGCAGCAGCCGCGTGCCGGGGAAGCGCTTCAGGTCCCAGAAATCCGCCCAGCCCGTCGGCGGCGTCGGGAATTTGGCGCTGTCGTAGACCAGCACGCTGCTGAAGGAATAGGGCGCCGCGCCGTAGTCCAGCGCGAATCCGGGGGCGATCACGTTCTCCCGGTTCAGGATGGCGTAGTCGAGCTTCGTCGCCAGGCCGAGCCTGCCCAGCAGGTTGGCGCCGCTCGCCGAGCTGTCGCAGAGGTCCCAGGTGACGCGCCCGCTCTCGACCATGCTGCGGATGCGGCCGGTGGAGGGGCCGGTGCTGTCCTGCACCACCGTCACGCCCGGCGTCTCGGCGGCGAAGGGCGCGCCGTAGAACTTGCCGAAGCCCTCGTTCGCCAGGCCGCCCCAGTTGACCATGACGAGCTGCTTCGCGGCCTGCGCCAGCGCCTCGCGGCCCAGCGCGCCGGTCGCGCCCAGCGCCGCCAGGGCCTGCATCAGGCCGCGGCGCGTGATGCGCCCGCGCGCGTGCAGCTCCCCTGCCAGCGCCACGCAATCCTGCTGGAATGTCTGCATCTCCGGTCCCCTCTTGCGGTCGGCGGCCGCCGGCGTGACCCTTGCGTAGCAAAGCCCATTCCAGCCCGACCGGGAAAGACCCTGCATGGCCCATCCGCTGCTTGCCGCCGGCTTCAAGACCAGCCCCTGGTGGTGGGAGGCCGCCGAGCCGCCCCAGCGCGACAACACCCTGCCGGGCCGCGCGCCCGTGGTCGTCGTCGGCGGCGGCTATGCCGGGCTCTCCGCGGCGCTGACCCTGCAGCGCCTGGGGCATCAGGCGGTGGTGCTGGATGCGGAGCGGATCGGCTGGGGCGCTTCCTCGCGCAATGGCGGCATGGTCTCGGGCGGGCTGAAGGTGGCGGGCGCCGGGCTCGAGAAGGCCTTCGGCAAGGCACAGGCGGAGGCCATCACCCGCACCGCTGCCGCCAGCCTGCCCTTCATCGAGGAGACCATCGCGCGGGAGGGGATCGACTGCGACTATCTCCGCTGCGGCCGCTTCTCCGCCGCCTGGTCGCCCGCGCATTACGACGCCATGGCGCGCCGCGCCGAGGCGCTGGCCGAGATCACCGGCCTGCCGACCAGCATGCTGCCCAAGGCGCGGCAGCGGGAGGCGCTGGGCAGCGACCACTACCACGGCGGCATGCTGGTGGCGGCGACCGGCAGCCTGCATCCCGGCAAGTATGCCCGCGGCCTGGCGGCGGCGGCCGAGCGCGCCGGCGCGCGGCTGGTGGATGGCGTGCGCGTGCAGGGGATCCGGGAGGAGGGCAACGGCTTCCGCATCGCCACCGACCGGGGCGAGGTGCGCGCCGATGCGGTGCTGGTCACGACCAATGGCTATTCGCTGGACCGGCGCGGCACGGCGCTGCCCTGGCTGGCGCGGCGCCTCGTGCCGCTCAACAGCTACATCATCGCGACGGAGGAACTGGGCGAGGCGGTGATCGACCGGCTCTTCCCCGGGCGGCGCATGGTCTCCGACAGCAAGCGGGTGCTGAACTACTTCCGCCCCTCGCCGGACGGGAAGCGCGTGCTCTGGGGCGGCCGCGCCAGCTTCCGCGCCGCGACCGCGGAGCAGTCCGCACCGGCGCTGCACGGCTACATGACGGCCTGCTTCCCGGAATTGCGCGACGTGAAGGTCACCCACGCCTGGACGGGCAACGTCGCCTTCACCTTCGACCACCTCCCGCATATCGGCGTGGAGCGCGGCGTGCACTATGCCGCGGGGTGCCAGGGCAGCGGCGTCGCCATGGCCACCTGGCTCGGGCACAACGTGGCGCTGAAGCTGGCGGGCGCCGCGAATGCCCGCTTCGCGCTGGACGGGCTGCCCTTCCCGACGCGGCCCTTCTACCGCGGCAACCCCAACTGGGTGCTGCCCTTCATCGGCGAGTGGTACAAGCTGCGCGACCGCATCGACCGGATGGCGGCCTAAGCAAACCCCTCGGGGTTTGCGCTGCAACAAGACCCTAAGCAGGCTTTCGCTTCGAAGGGTTGGGCCGCACGAAGTGTGGCCCAAGCCGCGAAAGCCTGCTGAGCCGCTACCGCCGGTCGCTCCGCGGATCGAGCGCGTCGCGCAGCCCGTCGCCGACCAGGTTGAAGGCCAGCACCACCAGGAAGATTGCGAGGCCCGGGAAGATTGCCAGCCAGGGCGCCTGGGTCAGGAAGCGCTGCGCGCTGTTCAGCATGCTGCCCCAGCTCGGCGCCGGCGGCTGCTGGCCGAGGCCGAGGAAGGAAAGCGAGGCCTCGGCGATGATCGCCTCCGCGATGGCGAGCGTCGCCTGCACCAGCAGCGGCGGGACGATGTTCGGCAGGACGTGGAACAGGCCGAGCCGCCAGGGCGGATTGCCGAGCGCGCGCGCCGCCTCCACCCAGTCGGTCGCCCGCGCCTCCATCGCCATGCCGCGCGCCAGGCGCACGAAGACCGGCGAGGCCGTGATGGCGATGGCGAGCATGGCATTCTCGAGCGCCGGGCCGAGGAAGGCGGCCAGCGCGATCGCCAGGATCAGGAAGGGCACGGAGAGCATCGCATCCGCGACGCGGGAGATGATCGTGTCCGTCCAGCCGCCGGCGAGGCCCGCCAGCAGCCCGACCGGCACGCCGATCAGCAAGGCCACCAGCACCGAGACCACGCCCGCGAGCAGCGAGGCGCGCGCCCCGTAGAGCACGCGGGCCAGCACGTCCCGCCCGTTCTCGTCCGTGCCGAACCAGTGCGCCGCCGAGGGCGCCTTGCGGATGGCGGTCCAGGAGGTGGCGAGCGGATCGGCCGGCGCCAGCAGCGGCGCGAGGATGGCGGCCAGGACGAAGAGCACCACCACCGCCAGCCCGAAGACCGCGAGACGGTGCCGCAGGAAGCGCCGGACCGCGCGGCGGGCCGGGGATTCGCCGCGCTCCGCCGCGGCCAGGGTGGTCGCGCTCATGCCGTCCTCAGGCGCGGGTTGATCGCCATGTAGAGCAGATCGGCGACGAGGCTCAGCAGCACGAAGATCAGCGCCGTCGCTAGCACCACGCCCTGCACCACCGGATAATCGCGGTTGAAGACGGCATCCACGATCAGCTTGCCGAAGCCGGGGATGGTGAAGATCTGCTCGGTCAGCACGGCGCCGGCCAGCAGCCGGCCGAACTCGATGGTGCCGAGCGTGACCACGGGGATCAGGGCATTGCGCAGCGCGTGCTTAGCCACCACGACGCGCTCGGCCAGGCCCTTGGCGCGGGCGGTGCGGACATAGTCCTGGGAGAGCGCCGTCAGCATCGCCGCCCGCGTATGGCGCATCAGCACGCCGGCGATGGAATTGCCCAGCACGAAGGCCGGCATGATGGTGGTTGCCAGCGACTGCAACGGGTCCTCGAACAATGGCACATAGCCCGAGGGCGGCAGCCAGCCGAGCTCCACGCTGAAAAGCAGGATCAGCATGATGCCGAGCCAGAAATTCGGCGTCGAGATGCCGAAGAGCGCGACGGCATTCGCCGCCCAGTCCAGCGGCCGGTCGCGCTTCACCGCCGAGAGCACGCCCATCGGCACGCCGATCAGCAGGGCGATGACGAAGGCCATGCTGGCGAGCTGGAGGGTGACCGGCAGCTTCTCCAGGATCAGCGCCCCGACCGGCTCGCGGATGCGCCAGGAATAGCCGAAATCGCCGACCAGCACGCGGCCGGCCCAGGCCAGGTACTGCTCCGGCAGCGGCCGGTCGAGCCGGAGCTCGGCGCGGATCTGCGCCAGCACCTGCGGGTCGCCGCGCTCCTCGCCCGCCAGGATCAGCGCGGGATCGCCGGGCATGAGCTGCTGCAGCCCGAAGATCAGGACGGAAAGGATCAGCAGCGTCGGCAGGATCTGCCCGAGCCGCCGCAGGAGCCAGATCGCCATGCTATTGCAGCCTGAGGCCCTGCGGCCGGATCAGCCCGTCCGGCACCGGCACGAAGCCCGAGAGGCGCGTGGTGTGCGCGACGATGTTCTTCGCGTGCCACAGGTAGATGCGGCTGCGGTCCTCGCGGATCGCGATGCGGAAGGCCTTGCCGTAGAGATCGCGGCGCTTCTCCATGTCCTGCTCGACCCGCGCGGCGTCCAGCAGCTTGTCCACCTCGGGGTTGCCGTATTTGCCGTCGTTCTGCGCCCCGTTCGTGTGCATGAAGGTCCAGGTATTGCCGTCCGGATCGACGCGGCCGGACCAGTTGATCAGGTAGGTCTCGAACTCGCCCCGGTTCGCCGCCTGCAGGGAGGAGGCGAATTCCATGGTGTTCAGCTTCAACTCGAAGCCGGCCTCCTTCACCATGGCCTGGATGACCTCGCCGACCTGCCGCAGGTCCGGGCTGTTCGGGATGGTCATCTCCACCGGCACCGGCGCGGTGACGCCGGCCTGGCGCAGCAGCGCCTTCGCCGTCTCCAGGTCGCGCGCCTGCGGCTGGAATCCCTTGACGTGATAGGGGCTGGAGGGCGGGACGGGCTGCGCCGTGACGGTCCAGGCGCCCTCGTAGACCACCTGGTTGATGGCATCGCGGTCGATCGCCAGCTCGAAGGCCGCGCGGATGCGGGCATCCTTGGCGAAGGGCGTCTCGGCGCGCGGACCGTTGGCGAGGTTGTAGGTGATGCTCTGGTAGCCCAGCCCGTCATAGGTCAGGACCTTGAGCCGCGCATTGCGCTGCACCGCCTTGATGTCGTCCGGCTCGATGGTCTGCACCATCTCCAGCGCGCCGGACTGCAGGTTGGCCAGCCGCACCGTGTTGTCGGGGATCGGCAGGTAGGTGATGCGCGGGATGGTGATGGCCTGGGCGTTCCAGTAGCCCGGGAAGCGCTCGACCACGATGCGGTCCTGCGCCACGCGCTCGACGAAACGGTAGGGGCCGGCGCAGACCGGCTTCGTGCCGAAATTCCGCCCCGCCGCCTCGGCGGCTTTCGGTGAGACGATCGTGCCCGCGCGGTCGGTGAGCTGCGACAGGAAGGGCGCGGAGGGTTCCTTCAGGCGGATGCGGACCGTCCTCGGGTCCACCACCTCGACCGACTCCATGGTGTTGATCTCGCCGCGGCGGAAGCTGCCCTGCAGGGTCAGGTGGCGGTTCAGGGAGTAGCGGACCGACTCGGCATCCATCGCCTCGCCGTCGTGGAACTTCACGCCCTCGCGCAGCGTGACCAGCAGCGTCTTCGGGTCCTCCCAGCGATGGCCGCTGGCGAGCTGCGGGACGATCTCGAGCTTCTCGTTGATGTCGAAGAGCTTGTCGCAGAGCGAGGCGAAGACGATGCGGCCGACGAAGGTGCGGGCCAGCGTCGGGTCCAGGATGTCGGGATCCTCGCGCAGGCCGATGCGGAGGTTCTGCGCCTCAGCCGTCGCCGTCAGCGACAGCGCGGCAAGGGCAGCGAGGGCGGTCGTGCGGGTCATGCGGTCTCCCCGGTCGGTTCTGGTTGCGGCGCGGGCGCGCCGAAGAAGGCCTGCAGGCGGCGCAGCCGCTCGCCGCCCGCGACGCGTTCGCGGAGCGCCGGGGCGGGCGGCAGGCGGTCCTGCAGGTGGCAGGCGGCGCGGTGCTCGCCGCCGGCGAGCCCCGGCACCTCCGTCCGGCAGACGGCCTCGGCGAAGGGGCAGCGCGTGTGGAAGCGGCAGCCGGCGGGCGGCGCGATCGGGCTCGGCGGATCGCCTTCGACCAGCGCCGCCTTCGCGCCCGTGCCCGGCACGGCGGCGAGCAGCGCGCGGGTATAGGGATGCCGCGGCGCGCCGAAGACCGCCGCGGCCGGGCCCTCCTCCACGATCTGGCCGAGATACATGACCGCCACCCGGTCGGCGATGTGCCTGACGACGCCGAGGTCGTGGCTGATCAGCACGAAGGTCAGGCCGAGCTCGCGGATCAGGTCCTGCAGCAGGTTCACCACCTGCGCCTGGACCGAGACGTCGAGCGCGCTGACCGGCTCGTCGCCGATGACCAGCTTCGGGCCGCTGGCGAGCGCCCGCGCGATGGCGATGCGCTGGCGCTGACCGCCGCTGAACTCGTGCGGCCAGCGGCGGGCCATGTCCGGCCGCAGCCCGACGCGCTCCAGCAATTGCCGCACCCGCGCCCGCTCGCCGCCGCGCTGCACGACGTCGTGCAGCCGCAGCGGCTCCAGGATCGCGTCCTCGACCGTCATGCGCGGATCGAGGCTCGCGAAGGGGTCCTGGAAGATGAGCTGCATGTCGCGCCGCCGGGCGCGCAGCGCGCGCGGCGAGAGGGCGCGCAGATCCTCGCCCGCGAAGCGCAGGCGGCCGGCATCCGGCTCGATCAGCCGCAGCGCGAGGCGGCCGAGCGTCGACTTGCCGCAGCCGGATTCGCCGACGATCGCCAGCACCGTGCCGGCCTCGACCGAGAGGGAGACGCCGTCCACCGCGCGCACGGCGCCCCGCGCGCGGCCGAGCGCATCGCGGACGGGGAAGTGCTTGGCCAGCCCCTCCAGCTCCAGCAGCGCCGTCATGCCGTGGCCCCTGCCGCGGCCCGGGCCGGCACCGCGCCCTCCGCCACGCCGTCGAGCGGCGCGCGCCAGCAGGCCGTGCGATGCCCGGGATGCACCTCGGCGAGCGGCGGCTGCGCGGCGCAATCCGCGCCGGCGAAAGGGCAGCGCGGCGCGAAGCGGCAGCCCGGCGGCGGCGCCCGCAGGTCGGGCACCGTGCCCTCGATGCTGGCCAGCCGAGTGATCTTCCCCTGGGCTCCGCCCTCGATGGAGGGGACCGCGCCGAGCAGCCCGACGGTATAGGGATGCTCCGGCCGGGCGAACAGCGCGGCGGCCGGCGCCGCCTCGGCGATGCGGCCGGCATACATCACCGCGACCTCGTCGGCATGGTCGGCGACGACGCCGAGGTCGTGGGTGATCAGCACGACAGCCGTGCCGGTCTCGCGCTTGAGTTCGTCGAGCAGCGCCAGGATCTGCGCCTGCACGGTGACGTCGAGGGCGGTGGTCGGCTCGTCGGCGATCAGCAGGCGCGGCCGGCAGGCCAGTGCCATGGCGATCATCACCCGCTGCCGCATGCCGCCCGAGAGCTGGTGCGGATACTGCCGGGCGCGCCGCGCCGCATCGGGGATGCGCACGCGCGCCAGCATCTCCACCGCCTGGTCCATGGCGGCGCGGGGCGCGAGGCCCTCATGCAGCCGCAGCGCCTCGGCCACCTGCTCGCCGGCGGTGAAGGCCGGGTTGAGGCTCGTCATCGGCTCCTGGAAGATCATGGCCAGGTCGCGGCCGCGTCGGCCCTGCCAGGGCCGGCCGGGCTGCCCGACCAGGTCCTCGCCCAGCAGCCGCACCGCGCCGCCGAGGCGTGCGCCCGGCGGCAGCAGGCCCATGACGGCGAGCGCGGTGACCGACTTGCCGCAGCCGCTCTCGCCGACGATGGCGAGGGTCTTGCCGGCCCCGACCGCCATGCTCACGCCATCCACCGCGCGCAGCGGGCCGCGGTCGGTGGCGAATTCCACCGTCAGGCCCAGCACCTCGAGGACCGGCGTGCTCATGCGCGCGTCGCCGCGGCGACCGCCGCCTCGATCACCACCCGGTCGAAGACGCCGGGATGGCCGCGGCCCGGCAGGAAGCGGCGAAGCTGCACGAAGCGCTCCTGCGCCACCGCATGCAGGCGGCGGAGTTCGGCCAGCGGGTCCGGGTGGTCGTCGACGCGGAGGTCGAGGTCGGGGTAGGGGTCGCGGCTCGCCACCTGCAGCGCCGCCGATTGCCTGCCACGTTTGTCGCCGCCCGCGGCCTCCCCGGCCTCGAGCGCCGCGATCAGCCGCAGCGCCATCGGTTGCGCCGCATGCGCGCCATAGGCCTCGAGCGTCGCCTGCACCACCTGCGGCCCGGCCAGCATGTTGCCCATGACCGAGACATCGGGCCCCCGCACGCCGCCGCACCAGTCCACGCAGGCGGTGCCGGTATGCTGGGCGATGCGGCCATCGGCCGAGAGCAGGTGGAGCTGCCGGTGGTCCCGGCCCGCATCGGCACCGGTCAGCGCCGCAACGACCGCCTCCGGCGCCGCGCCGGCGCGCAGCCGGTCCAGGGCCTCCGGGGCATAGAGCGGGTTCACCAGGGCCTGGGTGGCGACCGCCCCCACGCCGCCCTCCACCCGGGGGCAGATGGCGCCGACCGCGAAGAAGCGCGTCGCGACGGCGACGCCGAGCTCACCCGTTTCCGGGTCCCGTGCGAGGATCGACCAGGTCATCCGCGGAAGGTGACACGCCGTGCCCCCCAGGCAAGGGGAGGGGCGGGGGCGAAATCGGCCGCGCGGGCGGCCCGCTGCCTTCAGCGGTGGCGCTGTGGCGCGGCCTTGCGCAGCGGCGCGGTGCCCTGCGGCCGGTAGGCGATGGGCTCGGCCGCGGCGGCGCCGATCGGCATCTCGGCCAATTGCTCGAAGCGCAGACTGCGGTGCAGGGCGGGCGCGCTGGCATAGGCGGTGGCGGTGTCGCCCTCCGGCCGGTTGTAGATGAAGCCGTAGGTCGGATAGGTGCGGCCATAGGCGCCCTGGTCGTAGCCGACCTGCACCCGCACCGCAGTCCAGTCATTGGCCTCCGAGACATCGACCACGCTGACATTGTGCATGATCGTGCCCTTGCGGATGCCGGGGCCGGCCCAGTTGGCGTGGTCGATCAGCACATGCCGCGGGCCGAGGACGCGGCTGACCACGGCGACATGGCCGGCGGCCATGCCGCCGCTGCGGCGGAAGGCCATGACCGAGCCGGGCTCGGGCATCTGGCCGCGGTGGTAGCGGCCGGCGGCATTCCACCACCAGTCGCCGCCATTGCCGTAGACCTCCATGCCGGTGACGCTGCGGGCATAGGGGACGCAGGAGATGCCGGCCCAGGCGCCGGCGGTGCGGATACGGTGCCGCTGCGGGGCGGCGGCGCGGTGATGGCCGGCCTTCAGCTTGACATGCGCGGCGCCGACCGGCTTCGGGGCGGGCCCTGGCTCCTGCCGCGTCCTGGATGCCTCGGCCTCCGTCGTCCCGACGGCCGAGCCCAGCAGGACGCAGACAGCCAGCGTCGTCCCCGAAAGGCGCATGAAATTCCCCGTCCCGTTGTTGTCCCTGCGGCATCCACCGCTCCGCGCCGTGCTTCCCCCACGCTTCGCGAAACTGAGACTGCCTGACATCCGCGGTAACAAGGGCCGGGTTTCGAGGGCAACCCACCGCATTGAAACAGGCCGCAATGAGCAGTGATTTTCCGGATCAGAACCGGCTTGCCGGTCTATGAACCGACTATCGTCCTAGGATCGGGCCGCATCGCAGCTCATGCAACAGTGTGATGGCTGGATTGCAACAGGGGCCGGGCTCGTGGCGCGGAGGATTCCCGCCCAGGCCGGGACGAAAAAAGGCCCGGATGCGCTGCATCCGGGCCCCGGGTTAACGCCGCCTCGGCTCAGCGGCAGGCGGTGATCATGATCTCCACGAGGTGCCGCGGGTCGGCCATGTTGGCCTCCACGCAGGCGCGGGCCGGGCGGCCCTCCTCGCCGAGCCACTTCACCCAGACCTTGTTCATGGCGTCGCGGTCGCGGATGTCCTTCAGCCAGATCTGGGCGGAGAGCAGGCGGCTCTTGTCGGTGCCGTTGTTCTCCAGCGCCTGGTCGATCTTGGCGATGACCTCCTCGGTCTGGCCGGTGATGTCCTTGGAGAGGTCGTCGGCGGTGATGCCCGCGAGGTAGACGAAATTATGGTACTCGACCGAGGTCGAGAGGATGGCATTGCTGCCCTGGCGGGTGATCTTGGCCATCGCTGAAAGCCCCTCCGTTGCGGAAGGGGCGTTCTAGACCGGATGGCCGCCGCCGTCATGGGGTTGCCGCCCGCCGCTGTTGAGCGGTGGCGGGCCGCGGCCCATAAGGCAGCCCCATCCCAGGACAGGCACCATGCCGCACTTCGACGATGACGGCAGCGACCCGGTGGCGGAGGCCCTGGAGCTGGCCGAGGAGATCGCTCCGGAGATCGCCTCCATCCTCTTCACGCATTACCCGGATGCCGAGACGCTGGACACGCTCCGGCCCGGCGAGACCGAGCTCGAGACGGTCCGGGCGGTGAACCGCGCCGTCGCCGGGCTGCTCGCGGCCGAGGGGGTCGAGATCCTCGCGCAGGTCGCCGACCGCGCCGCCTTCCGCCGCTGGCTGCGCGACCGGGAGGATGGGCCGGAGGCGCGCCTCGGCTGGATCGACCGTACCCGGCTGCTGCGCGGCGCGGCGGCGCACCGGCTGCTCGGCATCCCCGACCCGGTCGAGCCGGCGCCGCCGCGCTTCCCCCCGGCCCCCGGGCCGACGGCCGATCGCCTGCTGGCGCTGCTGGAGGCGGATGACCGCGACGGTTTCGAGGACCTGGCCCAGGCGGTGATCGCGGCCGGCCGGCAGGACGTGCTCGACCTCGCCATCCGCAAGATCAGCCGGCAATACGGCGAGGAGGCTGGGGAGGAATTGCTCGGCGACCTGCTGGCGGTGGCGGAGGGCGCGCCCCTCGGGCCGTCCGGCTGGGCCGATCTCGTCGCCCTGCCGGTGGCGCTGCCGACCGGGCGGCCGCCGGATGCGGCGGCGCTCGGCGATAGCCTGCTGCAGGCCGGCCTGCTGCCCGAGGATCTCGAGCTCCGCGTCCTGCCGGGCTGGCGCTCGCCGGACGCGCTGGCGGGGCTCGCGCCGCTCGCGCTCCGGCGCGTGCTGCTGGACCTGCTCGCCGGGGCGGAGCCGCGCGACCTGCCCCCGGGCGATACCGACGAACTGGCGCGGCAGGGCTTCGGCCTGCTGCTCGGGCTGCAGATCGACTGGGACATCCCGGTCTGGGAGCGCATCGCCGCCGCCGGCGGGCTGCCGGAGGCCGAGGAGGAGGACGAGGCGGCGGCGGCGGAATCGGCCGCGCGCTTCGACCGCTGGCGCGGCGCCGCCTTCGGCGCGGGCGAGGGCTGCGTGCCGCTCGCCCTGGTCCCGGCCTCGGAGGCCGGCGCCGAGATCGCCGCCTTCCTCGAGGAGGCCGGGACCGAGGGCGCGGCGCTCGAGGAGATCCGCGAGTTCATCGCCGTGGCGCGGCGCGAGGCGGGCAATGAGGAGGTGGTCTGCCGTCCCGAGGTGGTCGGCGACGGGCTGGAATTGCTGCTCTACACTGCGAGCGGGCGCTTCCTCGATGGCCTCACCCTCTCGGCCGCGCAATTGCCGGCGCGGGCGGAGGAGATGCCGCGGCTGATCGAGGGCTTGGTCCGGCTGGTCCGCGACACGCCGGGACGCTGAGGGCGGCCGCGCCTACCAGTTGCGCGCGCGCATGGGGCGGGCGCGCGGCGGCGGCTTCGGGCCCATCACGGCGTCGATCTCCGCCTTGGCCCGGTTCAGCACGTCGCCGAGCGTCGGCGTCGTGGCATCCCGCGTGACCTCGCGCGTGGGGCCGCGATTGGCCGGCGGGTGGATCAGGACGGTGAAGCCGGCCTTGCCGCGATCGAGCACTTCCAACTGGTGCATCCGGTACTCGCGGACCTGAACAACGACGAGGTCGGGCATGACGCCGCTCCGAGGTAAGCCGAAGGGTATAGAGCATTCATGCTGCGATGCAACATGAGGCCCCTCGTCGGCTCGCCTTGTATGTTGGCCGAGCCGATTCAGACCTCCGGGCCATCCGGCCCTGCGGTCATCGGCACGCCTCACCCCACGGCATAGGTGCTGCCCGAGGCCGCCGCGCCGATCATCGCCTCGAAGACCGCGATGCCATGGACCGCCTGCTCGAGCGGCAGCGGATAGGCCGGCCCGCCCGCCGCGGCCGCGGCGAAGGCGGCAAGCTCGGCGGCCTCGATATCCACCTTGGGGTAGTCGCGGGTAAAACCCTCCGGTGCGCCCTCGCCGGGGACGGGCGTGAAGACCAGTTGCTGTGGCCCGCGCATCTCGGCCGCGCCCTTCGTGCCGTAGAGCGCCACCCGCCAGGTCTGCGGCGCGAGCGAGAGGGTGGCGAAGGTGCAGGTGGCGCCGGAGGCGAAGCGCGCCAGCATCGCCGTGGTGTCGTCCACATGCGGCAGCACGCGGCGATGCGACTGCACCGTCACCTCGGCGAAGGGCCCCATCAGATTGATGAGCATGTCGATCATGTGGATGCCCATGGCGCCCATGCCGCCGAGCGGGCTCTCGCCGCGATCGGCGCGCCACATGCCCTCCTTCCAGCCGGCCGCGGCGGGGCCGCTGATATGCCCCTCCGCGTGCAGGACGGTGCCGAGCGCGCCTTCGGCCAGCAGCCGCTGCATCTCTTCCGTCGCCGGCAGGAAGCGGCGGTTGTGGCCGAGGGCGAGCACCACGCCGGCGGCCCGGGCGGCGGCGACCATGGCCTCGGCATCCGCCCTGCGCATGGCGAAGGGCTTCTCGACGAAGACATGCTTGCCGAGTCCCGCCGCGGCGATCACCTGCGCCGCGTGCTGCGAATGCGGCGTGGCGAGGACCACCGCCTCCACCTCCGGGTCGGCCAGCACCGCCGCGTAGTCCGGGTGCAGCCGGATGCCCTGCCCGGTGGCCCAGGCGCGGGCCTTCTCCGGCGTGCCGGTGCTGCCGGCGACGAAGCGGAGGCCCGCATCGTTCCTGCGCTGCACGCTCTCGACCAGCACGCGGCCCCAGCGGCCCATGCCCACGATCCCGGCCTTCAGCATCGCATCCCCGATCATCCGTTCGAGGAGAGGCTAAGCAGGCTTTCGCGGCCTGGGCCACACTGCATGCGGTCCCGTCGCTTGCGGTGCGTCCGAAAAGCATCCGCCGATCCCGGGCCGAGCTGTCCGGTTCAATAGAATTTCGTATATTGTCTAATGAAGATGTATATATTCTGCCGAATGGCCCCTGCGACCCTCGGTATTAGAGAACTAAACTCACTCGCTCAGATTTCTATTAATGTATGGTTGACGACAAAAACGAATTCGCTCAAATCGTTGGCTGATCGGTCGTGAACGGGGCAGCCATGCGCATTCCAACAATTCTCCCAGCACTGTCGCTCCTGTCGCTGAGCGCGGTCGCCCTTGGGGCTGCCCCGGCCGCAGCGGCCGAGATCCTGATCGAGAGCTTCAGCCACACCACCGCGGTCCAGGCCCCGAGCTTCACGGACAGCTTCACCCTCTCGTCCTACAACCCGAACCTCCCTGGTCGCGGCGCATTGACCTCGGTGACGTTGCAGGTGACCGCCAGCGCCCAAGGGTCGGTGACCGTCCTCAACACGAGCCAGCAGTCTCAACCCTTCAGCAATGCAACGGCCTCGGTGCCGCTGACGCTGGACTTCCTGGTCAATGCTACGGCGGTGCGCACGCTCACTGGCACGGTGTCTGCTGGCCCTGCGTCGGGCACCGTCGCTGGCGTCCAGATGTACTATGTTCCTGCCATCGACATGACGTTACCTTTTGACGGGCGTGCCACAGTCAACGGGCTGACCGGCACCACGACCTTCTCGCTGCGGTTCACCGATCCCGCCACGCTCGCCTTGTTCAGCTCCACCTCCGCCGTGTCGCTCAGCTTCTCGTTGCATGGTGCGTCTGGCATCTATGCGGGTTCGGGAGCTGCTGGCGAGGTGTTCTTCGGTGGCAACGCCTTGGCCGGGGCGGTGACGACCGTCTATTACTATGACGACCCGCCGCAGAGCGTGCCGGAGCCGGCTTCGATGGCGCTGCTCGGCCTTGGCGTCGGAATGCTGGGCTTCACCCGCCGGCTGGCCTCGCGCCGGCAGGACTGAGCGGCGGTTTCGACCTCACGGCGCGAGCAGTCGCCGGCGATCGGAACGGGCGGGGCGGGCGAGCATCAGGCCGATCGCGGCCAGGGCGACCAGCGCCGCGGAGACATCGGGCAGCGCCCCGTCGTCCCCGGATAGCCGACCCCGCCGGCCCGACCGGCCGAACGATCTCCCGACAGGCCCTGAGATGAACGCCTGCCCGGGATCCCTTCGCGGCGCAGATCCCGAGCGCTTCGCTCAGGGCGGATCGCGCCGTCGCGGCATCCCGGGCGGGCCTGCCCCGCAACCGGGCCTCCACGATCGCCGAGGCGTCAGGCCCGGCGGCCAAGCCGTGTCAGCACCGCGCGCAGCGGCGCGGTGATCCGCCAGGAGCGGCTGGCGAGGATTCGCTGCACATGCGCTTCCTCGGCGGCACGCGCCGCGGCCTGCGCGGCGGCGTCGCGCCGCGCCTCGGCCAGCGCCGCATCCTGCGCCGCCTGCCGGGCCAGGAGCGCTGTGACCTCCGCCTCCCGCCCGGCGAGCCGCGCCGAGAGGTCCGCCAAGTCCTGCTCGCGGCCGGCCAGCCTCGCCCTGGCGTCGGTCAGGGCCGCATCGCGCATCGCCAGGTCCTGTTCGCAGCCGGTCAGCCTTTTAAGGGCCTCGGCCAGGGCCGCGTCGCGCGCTGCCAGCGCCTGCCCGGCGGCCTCGAGCCGCGCCTCGCGCTCCGCCAGGCGCTCGCCGGCTGCTTCAAGCTCGCGCTCCCGCGTGGCGAGCCGCGCCTGGGAGATCGCCTCGGCGGACTCGTGCTCGGCCAGCCTGGCCTGCAGCGCGGCGATCGCCTGGCCCGCCGCCGAGCCGGGCTCCCCGGCGCCGGCCTCGACCACCGCGGCCCGCAGCGCGGCGATGGCGAGCATCTCGTCGGTCTCGGCCCGCTCCGCCTCCCGCCGCGGCGGCCCGCCCTCGCCGCCGTCCAGGATGTTCACCGCCGGTGCATGGTCAGCGATGCGGCCGCGGCGCTGCAGCGCGCCGGGCCCGGCCTTGCGGAAGACGGCGACGAAGTCGCACCAGCCTTCGCCGCCCTGGCGGCCGACGAAGCTCTCGGCCAGCATCACCGCGGTGCCCTGGCGTGCCGCCCAGCCGCACAGCGCCAGGCCGGCATCCGGGTAGAAGCGCCAGCAATCCAGCGGGAAGCGATGGACGACGTGGTTGCTCGGCGCGTTCAGGTACAGCAGGCCGCCCGGCCGCAGGATGCGCACCAACTCGAGGAAGGTCTGCCAGAAGGCCGCATCGTGCTCGAAGGCGGAGGAGGTGACGGCAACATCCACGCTGCCATCGGCCAGCGGCAGGGCGGCCCCCGGCGCGACGGCCACGTCCACGCCGGGTCCCGGCGCCATGTCGAACCCGACCCAGCGCACGCCCGGCGGCGCATGGTCCCGCAATCGGCCATTGACGTCATAGCTGCCGAGTTCCGCCACGATCCGGAATTCCGGCTGCCAGTAGAGCTCGAAGAACAGCCTGCCATGGAGGTGCGCGGTGTCGTGCATTGCGTTGCGGTATCGCGCCGAGGCGCTGCGGCGCAACGCCAAAGGGCGTCACAAGGCCCGGATGCGCTGGTATGTCGGGCGGGCCGATTCAGGCCTCCGCGCCTTGCGGCGGCCCTCCGGTCATCGGGCCGCCTTGCGTGTCGGGCGGACCGATCCAGACCTTCGCGCCCTGCGGCGCTCCGGTCATCGGGCCGCCTTGCATGTCGGGCGGACCGATCCAGACCTTCGCGCCCTGCGGCGCTCCGGTCATCGGGTCGCGTCAGCGCGCGGCGGCCGGCGCCTCCCGCCGTTCCTCCAGCACGCCGCGCATCGCCGACAGCCGCCGCAGGCCCCAGGCCAGCACCAGCAGCGCCGCCCCCATGGCCAGGATGGTCGGCAGCCGCAGCCCGAAGACCTCGCCCAGGCTGCCGAGCGCGAGCGCGCCGAGCGCCGGGCAGGCGCGGGTGATCAGGCCCCAAAGGCTCAGCACCCGCCCGCGCATGGCCGGGTCGGCGGCGTTCTGCACCAGCGTCTGGGTGGAGATGCCGTGCACCGAGCCGGCGCCGCCCATCACCGCGGCGCAGAGCAGGGCGAAGGGAAAGGCGCCGGTCGCGACGAAGCCGACCGTCGCCACCGCCTGCACCCCGACCGCGCCGACGGCCAGCGCGGTGGCGCCGGCCATCCGCCCGCGATTGGCCACCCAGAGCCCGGCGATCAGCGCGCCGACGCCGATGCAGGCGGTCAGCAGTGCCAGCCCGTCCGGGCCGCGCAGGAAGAGGCGCTCGATGAAGGGCGGCAGGATCTCCTGCACCCCGCGCATCAGCACCGCGGCGATGGCGGCGAAGAGCAGCAGCGGGCCGATCCCCGGATGCCGCCCGGCATAGCGGAAGCCGGCGATCGCCTCGGCCCAGACGCTGCCCTCCGACGCATGGCCGCGGCGCTGGGCGGCCTCGACCCGCAGCAGCGGCATGGTGGCGCAGGCGATGACATAGGCGAGGCAGTTCAGCAGCACCGCCGGCACCACGCCGCCGAGCGCGATCAGGGGCCCGGCGATGGCCGGCCCGATGAAGCGCGCCACGTTGTAGCAGAGCGAGTTGCAGGCTACCGCCGCCGGCAGGTCGGTGCGCGGCACGAGGCCCGGCATCAGGCTCTGCCGCGCCGGCTGGGAGAAGCTGGCGGCGGTCCCGCTCATCGCCTCGAGCGCCAGCAGCAGGCCGATGGAGATATGGCCGCTGGCGACCATGCCGGCGACCAGCGCCGCCTCGCAGGCGATCACCGCCTGGGAGAGCATGGTCAGCCGCACCCGGTCCATGCGGTCCGCCACCGCCCCGGCAATCGGGCTGAAGACCACCGCCGGCGCCAGGTCCGAAAAGGCGGCCATGCCGACCCAGAGGGCGCTGCGCGTCATCTCCCAGGCCAGCCAGGAGACCGCGATGCGGTGCACCCAGAGGCCGGTCCAGGAGATCAGCGAGGCGCCGAAGAAGAGCTGGGCGTCGCGATGCGAGAGGGCGCGCCCGAGCGCCCCGAAGGAGCCGATCTTGTATGTCGGGCGGGCCGATTCAGGTCTCCGGGCCATCCGGCCCTCCGATCATCGGCACGCCTCAGCGCTGCGGCGCCGCGCGGGTATTCTCCTGCACGCATTGGTCGGCGAGGCGGTCGCGCTCGTAGATCCGGCCGAGCCGGTCGGTCTCCGCCCGCTGGGAAAAGATGCTGGCCTGCGAGCCGAGGCGGGAGTCGCGCTCGTCCTCGCGCATCAACTGGCCGCGGTCACGGAAGGTGATGATGCGGTCGGCCTCCCGCCGGCAGGCGGAGGCGACCGCGGCCTGGTCGCGCAGCCCGGCGGCGGGGGCGGGTGCGGCATAGACCTGGCCGGGCGCGGTGGGCAGGGCGGCGCGCGGTGCCGGGCCGGGCGCGATGGGGACGGAGGAGATGGCCGGGTCGCGCCCGCCCGGGGCGCAGGCGGCGAGGGTCATCAGCGCCAGCCCCGCGAACGGCCCGCGGAGCGCGGCGAGGCGGGGCGGGCAAGCGGGCTGGGGGATCATGGTCGGGCTCTCATGCGATGCGGCGCCGGTCGGCGCGGGGCGGCAGTCGGTCCGACAATAGCCGGCGAATCGCCGCCTCGTCGAACCGCGCGCCCGCATCCAGCGGCAGCCGCGCCGCGGCGTCCAGCAGGGCCGGATGCAGATCGATGCCATCGGGCCCGACATCGAAGAGCGGGGCGAGGGCCGGCACGCGCCCCAGCACCTCGACGAGAGCGAGCAGCCGGAGGCAGAGGGCGAGGCCGGGCAGGGTGGCGAGGCCGTAGCCGGCATCGACGGCCTCCGCCCAGCAGCCGGCATCGGCATCGGCGATGGCGATCTCCGTCGCCTCGCCATCCGGGCGGGCGAAGCGCAGCAGGCGGGGCGGGCCCCAGAGTTCCAGCCCGGCGGCGCGGCGGGCGAGGGACCAGGCGGCGAGCAGGTCGGCGGCCTCGACCGCCGGCAGGCGCTCGGGTGGGATGGGAACGGCATAGGTCAGCGCGCCGGCGGGCGTGCGGGCGACGCGAATGGGGCCTGGCATCGGGGGAATGTGGGCCCGGGGCGCGGGTGGCGGAAGCGTGGTTACGGGGGCGGCGAGTGCGGCTCCCGGCCGGGCGGGGTGCGGCGGGCGGCGACGACGGCCCGGCCGGGTGAAAATGCCTGAAGGACAGCAGTTTCCGTTCCGCTGCTTCCCGGCCGTCGGGCAGACGGAGGAGCTTTTCACGTTACAGGAAGGATGTCGTACATGCAACTGATTTTACAATATTTTTCTCCCGAGGCGGCGCGTCCACGAAAGGCGGGTCGGGCCATGGCCCGCTGGGCCTCGCCCGGTTCCCCTGGCAAAGGACGTAAGTTCCTGGTATGTTCCCAATCCGGTGATGGAGGAGAGCGATGCGCGCATCCCCGTCCGCAAGGCCTACAGGCCGGACCGCCGCCGCCGCGGGCGCTGTCGCCATGGCCAGCGGCTGCGTCGGCCGCCGCCACATCACCGCCACAATTGCCCCCGGGGGGTTTGTCCGAAAGCTGCAATCGCGCTCAACTCGCGGCCTCATTCCGCCGGGGCCCGCCGCATGACCGAACTCGCCGACCTGCCCGCCACCGACGCCGCCCGGCGCCTGCGGGAGGGCAGCCTCTCCGCCGCCGCGCTGACCGAGGCGCTGCTCGACCGCATCGCGGCGCGGGAGCCCACCCTCCGCACCTTCGCCTGGTTCGACCCCGCGCTCGCCCGCCGGCAGGCCGCCGCGCTCGATGCCGCCCGCGCGGCCGGCCGGGCGACGGGGCCGCTGCACGGCCTCGCCCTCGGCGTGAAGGACGTATTGGACACCGCCGACCAGCCCTCGCAATACGGCTCGCCCATCTGGGCCGGGCACCGGCCGCGGGCGGATGCCGCTTGCGTCGCGCTCGCCCGGCGCGCCGGCGCGGTCATCCTCGGCAAAACGGTGACCACCGAGTTCGCCACCCGCCACCCCGGCCCGACCGCGAACCCGGCCAATCCCGGGCACACCCCGGGCGGCAGTTCCTCGGGCTCGGCGGCCGGCGCCGCGGCGGGCTTCTTCCAGGCCGGCTTCGGCACCCAGACCGCCGGCAGCATCATCCGCCCCGCCGCCTTCTGCGGCGCGGTCGGCTTCAAGCCCTCCTACGGCACGCTGCACCGGGCGGGCATGAAGGTGATGAGCGAGTCGCTCGACACCATCGGCCTCATCACCCGGACGGTCGCCGACGCGGCCTTCGTAATGGCCGGGCTGACCGGCGGCGATTTCGGCAGGCCGGAGGCGCGGCCGGACCGCGCCCCGCGCCTCGCCCTCTGCTGGGGCCCAACCGCTGAGCTCGCGGCGCCCGAGACCCGCGCGCTGCTCGAACGCGTGGCGGCCGCCGCGGCGCGGGCCGGCGCGCGGGTCGAGGCGCTGGAGATGCCGCCCGCGGTCGCTGCCGGCCTCGCCGCGCATCCCACTGTCATGAACGGCGAGAGCGCCGAGGCGCTGGCCTGGGAGCTCGACAACGCCATGGCGCTGCTCTCCCCGGTGCTGCGGGAGGCCATGGCGCGCGGCCGGGCGGCCGGGCCCGCAGGCGTCGCGGCCGGCCGGGCGGCCTTCGCCGCGGCCCGGGCGGCCTTCGCCGATGTCGTCGCGCCCTACGACGCCATCCTGACGCCGGCTGCCCCGGGCGAGGCGCCGGAGGGGCTGGGCTGGACCGGCGACCCCGCTTTCAACGCCCTCTGGACCCTGCTGCACGTGCCCTGCGTCACGGTGCCGGCGGGGACGGGGCCGAAGGGCCTGCCACTCGGCGTGCAGGTGGTGGGCGGCTTCGGGCGCGATGCCGCGACGCTGGCCTGGGCGGAGTGGGTCCGCCAGGCGGCGGCCTGATGCCGGCGCCGCGGCCCGCGCCTCCGCAGGGGAGAGGGGCCGCGGTGTGGGTCCGCGCCTGAGCAGAGGCTCGCGGCCCCGGCCGCAGGTCGTGCAGCCCGATCCCCGAGAGGATCGCTCAGCGCACCCCGGCGAAGCCCGGCGCTTTCTTCAGCGCCTCCGTCGTGTCGAAGTCGCGCAGCACGGCGTCGTCGGCCATCTCGACTTCCGCCACCCGGTCGGCATGCTTGCCCGCCAGGTGCCGCGCCCCGACATCGCCGGAGATGGTCATCATCTCCGGCAGGAATTCCCGGGCCCAGAGCATCGGGTTGCCCTGCTTGCCGCGGAAGGTCGGCATGACGATGGCGCGGCCTTCCTCCGGGTCGAAGGCGGCCAGCAGCCGGTCGATCATCGGGCCGGCGACCAGCGGCATGTCGCCGAGGCAGATTACCACGCCCTCCACCTCCGCGGGCAGCGCGGCGAGGCCGGCCCGGAGGCTGGCCGACAACCCCTCGGCATAGTCCTCGGCATGCGCGAAGATCACGCCGCGGCCGGTGAGCGCCTGCTCCACCCGCTCCCGCTCGTAGCCCGTGACGACCACCACCGGCCGGGCGCGGCTGCCGAGGACGTTGTCCACCACCCGCGCCACCATCGGCACGCCCTGCTCGTCCGGGACCAGCAGCTTGTTGAGCGGCGCCATGCGCCGGCTGCGGCCGGCGGCCAGCACCAGCGCCGCCACCTGCCGGGCACGGCGCGGGGCGAGGGTCGGCGCCGGCGTATTGGCCGCCTCGGCCCGCGGCAGGGGCCGCACCTCGATCTCCTTGAGCAGGCCGCCGACGCCCATGCCCATGATGTCCTCCGGCGTCACGGCGAGGCCGGCGAAGAGCCGCTGCAGCACCCAGTCGATGCCGTTCAGCTTGGGCGACTTGGCGCAGCCCGGCAGGACCAGCGACGGGATGTCGTCGATATGGCCGAGGCAGATCAGGTTGCCCGGATCCACCGGCATGCCGAAATGGTCGATCGACCCGCCGGCGCGCACGATCGCCGCCGGGCCCACGTCGCGCCGGTCCACCACGGCGGAGGCGCCGGCGACCAGCAGCACCTGCGCGCCCTGCCGGCGCAGGCGGTTCAGGGCATCGGCGATCGGCGCGGTCTCGTGCCGCGTGCGCTCCGGCGGCAGCAGCGTGCCGCAGAGCGCCTCGATGCGGTCGCGCGTCGCCTCGACCGCGCCCTCCATCACGCTCTCCTTCACCCCCGGCAGTTCCGTCAGGACCAGCCCGACCTTGAGCGGCCGGAAGGGGTGCAGCGAGAGGGCGGCGGGCCCCTGCCGCGCCATGGCCTCGGCCACCTGCAGCACCGGGCCGGGCACGGCGAAGGGGATGACCTTGATGGTCGCCACCATCTCCTTCGCCGACACGGGCACATGCGAGGCGAGGGTGGCGACGGTCAGCGATTCGTCGAGCGCGTTCAGCCGGTTCACCACCTTGGGGTTGACCACCAGCAGCCCGGCGCTCTCGGCAAAGAGGTTCACCCGCCCGGTCGAGGCGCGCGAGCGCGAGAGGAGCGGCCCCATCAGCGCATTGGCCAGGCGGTCGGAGGCCTCGTTCTCCGGCACGTCGCCGGGCTCGAGCCGCGCGGCGATGACGCTGCCATGCCCGCCCTGCTGCAGCGCCCCGATCGCCGCCTGGTCCAGCACGGTGCCCTTCTTCAGCACCCGGCCCTGCAGCCGGATGGTATGGGCGAGGACCGCGCCGCGCGCGTCGTCCAGCGGGGTCGGGCCGAAGATCATGCCGCGGCGGCCTGGGCAGGGGTGGCGCGGGTGGCGAGGGCTGCGCCCCGCCGTGCCGCTACCACCTCGGCGAGGATGGACAGCGCGATCTCGGGCGCGGTCACGGCCTCGATGTTGACGCCGACCGGCGCGTGGATGCGCGCGATGGCGGCCTCGCCGTGACCCGCCTCGGTCAGCCGCGCGACGCGCTTGGCATGGGTCCGGCGGCTGCCGAGCGCGCCGATGTAGAAGGCCTCCGACTTCAGCGCGACGTCGAGCGCGGGGTCGTCGAGCTTCGGGTCGTGGGTCAGCGTCAAGACGGCCGTGCGCGCGTCCGGTGCCAGCGCCACCATGGCGTCATCGGTCCATTCATGGATCAGGGTGATGCCGGGGAAGCGGTCGGCGGTCGCCCAGGCGCGGCGGGGGTCGACCACCGTCACCGCGAAGCCGAGGGTCTGCGCCATCGGCACCAGCGCCTGTGCGATGTGCACGGCGCCGACCACGATCATGCGCAGCGGCGGGTTGTGCGGGTGGATGAACCAGGCCTCGCCATCCAGCGTGACATTGCCGGCCGCGTCGTCCCGCAGCGCCCGCTGCGCGGCCTCGGCCAGCGCTCCGGGCACCGCGGTCTCGGGCCAGAGGCACTGGTGGCCATCGGTCAGGCGCGTCAGCAGCGCGACCGGGCGCTTGGCGGCCTGCGCCGCCTGGAGCGCCGCGAGCACCTCCGGCGTCACGAGAGCTTCTCCACGAAGACCTTCAGCTTGCCGCCGCAGGCGAGCCCCACTTCCCAGGCCCGCTCGTCCGAGATGCCGAAGTCGAGAAGCTGCGGCGTGCCGGTCTGCATGGTCTGCTTCGCCGCATCCGCCACCGCGCCCTCGATGCAGCCGCCCGAGACGCTGCCGGCCAGCTTGCCGGAGGCGCTGACCGCGAGCCGCGAGCCCGCCGGCCGCGGGCTGCTGCCCCAGGTCTCCACGACGGTCGCCAGCGCGACCGTCTCGCCGGCCGCCCGCCAGCCGGCGGCGGTCGCCAGCACGTCTTCGGAATCGCTCACGCTGCCATCCTCCTCCCGGGCTGCGGGCCGCTCAGCGTCTCCACCAGCGACCGCAGGGACTGCAGATTATGCACGGGACGGAACTCGTCCACATGCGGCAGCATCGCCCGGATCCCCTGGGATCTGGGCTGGAAGCCCTCGTAGCGCAACAGGGGGTTCAGCCAGATGAGCCGGCGGCAGGAGCGGCGGAGCCGGTCGGTGGCATCCGCCAGGCCCTTCGCGCCCTCCCGGTCCAGCCCGTCGGTGATCAGCAGCACCACCGCGCCCTGACCGAGCACGCGCTTGGCCCATTGGCGGTTGAAGAGCTCGAGCGACTCGCCGATCCGTGTCCCGCCCGACCAGTCCGGCACGATGTGCGAGACCAGCTCGAAGGCGACCTCGGCGTCCTTGTGCTTGAGCTGCCGGGTGACGTTGGTCAGACGCGTGCCGAAGAGGAAGCTGTGCACCCGGTCGCGATCGTTGGTCACGGCATGCAGGAAGTGCAGCAGGATCTGGGCATACCGCGCCATGCTGCCGGAGATGTCGCAGAGCGCGACCAGCGGCGGCGGGCGCGTGACCTTCCGCCGGCGGGCGAGGGTCAGGATCTCCCCGCCCTCGTGCAGGCTGGCGCGGATGGTGGCGCGGAGATCCACCACCGGCCCCTGGGGGTCCGGGCGGAAGCGCCGGGTCGGCCGCGCGTCCAGCGGCAGGACGAGCTTGCGGATCTCCTTCTTCGCCTCGGCGATCTCGGCGGCCGACATGGCCTCGAAATCCATGCTCTGGAGGCGCTCGCGCTCGCTGACCGTCATCGCCACCTCGACGGGCGGCTTCTCCTCGGTCGGCGGCGGCTCCCGCGGCGGCTGCTTCGGCGGCGTCATCGCCTCGGCCACGCGGCGGGTGCTGGGCGGCGCCTTCCGCTCCTGCTTGAAGCCCTCCAGCATCGCCATGGCGGCGGCGTTCCGCCCCGCCTCCGGGTCGCGCCAGAAGAGCAGGAAGGCCTGGTCGAAGACGTCGAAATCCTCGTGCCGACGGACCATGACGCCACGCAGCGCGGCATGCACCTGCCGCCGGTCGGCGATGTCCACCAGCCCGATGGCCTCGGCGGCGGCCAGCACATCGGCGGTGCCGACGCGCATGCCCGTGCGCCGCAGGATCCGCGCGAAGGCGAGCAGGTTGTCCGCCAGCGCCCCGCGGGAGGGGCGGGTGAGGGCGTCCATGGCGGCGAATTCGCTCATGGCCGGGCACCTCTGCAGAGGGGGCGCGGCCCCCTCTGCACGCCCCCGCCGGGGGCCCGGGCGGCCCCCGGACCCCGCCTGGGGTCTATCGCCATGGGGAGGCCCCCCGGCGGGGGGCCTCCCCATGGCGATGACTCATGGGTTCCAAGGGCCCTTAGGCCTTTGGCAGGGGGTGCAGGGGGACGGCGTCCCCCTGCGGGATGCCGGGGCCGCGATGCCCTCACGCCGCCGCCTGCTTCGCCTCGGCGACCAGCCGGGCCGCCTCCGCGCCGCGGAGCTTGGCGATGTCGTCCTGGTACTTGAGGAGCACGCCGAGGGTCTCGTCCACCGCGGCGGGTTCCAGCTCCTCGGCATCGAGGGCGGCCAGCGCCGCGGCCCAGTCGATGGTCTCGGCGACGCCGGGCAGCTTGAAGTAGTCGCCGCCGCGCAGCTTCTGGACGAAGGCGACGACCTGGGCGGAGAGCCGCTCCTTCACCTCCGGCGCGCGGATCCTGAGGATTGCGCGCTCGCGCGCCGCGTCCGGGTAGTCCACCCAGTGATAGAGGCAGCGGCGCCGGATGGCGTCGTGCACCTCCCGCGTGCGGTTGGAGGTGATGATCACCACGGGCGGCACCTCGGCCCGGATGGTGCCGAGCTCCGGGACCGAGAGCTGGAAGTCGGCCAGGATCTCCAGCAGGAAGGCCTCGAAGGGCTCGTCGGCGCGGTCGAGTTCGTCGATCAGCAGGACGGCCGGGCCGCCCTCGGGGCTGAGGGCCTTGAGCAGCGGCCGCTCCTGCAGGAATTCGCGGGCATAGATGCCGCGCTCGAGCGCCGCCCGGTCCTGCGCCTCGCCGGTGGCCTCGGCCAGGCGGATGGCCATGAGCTGGCGCGCATGGTTCCACTCGTAGGCCGCGGCCGAGAGGTCGAGGCCGTCATAGCATTGCAGCCGCACCAGGCGGCGCGGCAGCTCCTTGGCCAGGACCTTGGCGATCTCGGTCTTGCCGGTGCCGGGCTCGCCCTCGAGGAAGAGCGGCCGGCCCATGCGCAGCGCGAGGTGGACGGTCGTCGCCAGCGCCTTGTCCGCGACATAGCCGCCGCGGGCCAGCAGCTTCTGCGTCTCCTCGACGCTCGCGGGCAGGTCGGGCACGCGGGCGGGGTGATCCTGGGGCGGCCGATTGACGGCTTCGCTGCCGCTCAGCCGATCGGACGCGCTCACAGGAACATCAGCGCCAGGATGCCGAGCATGAGGACGCAGCCGGCCCAGAACTGCAGCGGCAGGCCGAAGGGCTCGATCTGCATCATCAGGCGCAGCGGGCGGATGGCCTCCTCGTCCACCGCGCGCGGGTTCGGGCGGTAGACCGGCTTGCCGCCGCCGGCGCTCGGGCCCTCGGCGCCGTGCTGGGTGAGCGGGCCGGGCGCGTTCAGGTCCCGCAGGTACTCGGTATCGGTGCCGGCGGCCGCGCCGCCCTGCGCCGCCGCGGCGACGCGCTGGTCGGTGGCGGCGCGGTTGGCCGGGCTCGCCATCGCGGCGCCGGCGCGGATATTCGCCGCGTCCTCGGGGGCGCCGCGGTCCTCGGTCGGGAACTTGGCGCCGGAGGGCGGCGGGGCCGTGGCGGCTTCGGGATGCGCGGTCGTCGCATCCGCCATGGCGGGCTCGGGCGTCAGCAGCGCGGCGAAGCGGTTGAAGAACTGGTCCGACATCTGTTTGGCGGTGCTGTCGATCAGCCGCGCGCCGAGCTGCGCCATCTTGCCGCCGACCTGGGCCTTGACCTGGTACTTCAGCAGGGTGTCGGAGGGGCCGAGCTCCTCGAGCGCGACGTCGGCGCCGCCCTTGGCGAAGCCCATGGCGCCGCCATTGCCCTCGCCGGTGATGGTGTAGCTCTGCGGCGGGTTGATGTTCTCGAGCTTCACCTTGCCGCCGAACTTGGCGGACATGGGGCCGAGCTTCACGGCGACGCGGGCCTGGAACTGGTCGTCGGCGGTGCGCTCGACGGACTCGCAGCCGGGGATCGAGGCGCGCAGCGCCTCCGGGTCGTTCAGTGCTTCCCAGACTTTCTGCCGCGGCGCTGGAATGCGCCGTTCGCCGGTCATTTCCATGGTCTGCTCCCGAATTCGCGTCGGACCTTAGTGGCGGGGGAGGGGAAGGGAAACCCCCGGAGGGTCCGCCTGGATGTGTGCTTTTGGATGCCTACGAAGGGAGGAAACCTCGCCCCGGTTCCGTCCGGTGCGGCGGCGACTGGCCCGCCGGGGCGTGACGGGTCCGGCATCCAGGCAGGACAGCGGTTGCGGCCGCCAGCCGTTCCCGTTGCGGCCGGCGGCACACCGCGATGTGCGATGACAGGGCGGGGCGGACCTGCCTGCGGGCGCCGGATGGGGAGGCGGCAGGACGCTAGGGGGCCCGGTCCATGGCTTCGGCCGAAGGCGCCGGCGATACGCTTTTCCTATCGTGGCCGCCGCGGCTTCGAAATTGACAGATCACCGGCCCGGGCGCTCTCTCCCGCCCCGAACCCTCCGAAGCCCGAGAGAGACGCCATGCCCTATGTGATCGGTGCCGATGTCCCGGACGAGCCGGCCGGCCTCCGCTTCCGCCGCCTGCTCGACCGCCCCGAGATCCTGCAGATGCCGGGCGCGCATTTCGGCATGGCCGCGCTGCTGGCCAAGAAGGCGGGGTTCGAGGCGCTCTACCTCTCCGGCGCTGCGATGACCGCGACCATGGGCCTGCCGGACCTCGGCATGATCACGGTGGACGAGGTCTGCTTCTGGATCCGCCAGGTCAGCCGCGCCGCCGGCCTGCCGATGCTCGTGGATGGCGACACCGGCTATGGCGAGGCGCTGAACGTCATGCACATGGTCCGCGCCTTCGAGGAGGCCGGGGCGGGCGCGGTGCATCTCGAGGACCAGTTGCTGCCCAAGAAGTGCGGCCACCTCAACGACAAGAAGCTGGCCGATGCGCATGACATGGCGGCCAAGTGCGCCGCCGCCGCCAAGGCCCGCAAGCACCTCTATATCATCGCCCGCACCGATGCCGCGGCGAGCGAGGGCATGGACGGCGCGGTGGCGCGGGCGAAGCTCTACCTCGAGGCCGGGGCGGATGCGATCTTCCCCGAGGCGCTGACGACCCGCGAGATGTTCGTGGAATTCGCCAGGCGGATGCCGGGGGTGAAGCTGCTGGCCAACATGACCGAGTTCGGCCGCACGCCCTTCTTCACCGCGGCCGAGTTCCAGGAGATGGGCTATTCCATGGTGATCTGGCCGGTCTCCCACCTGCGCGTGGCATCGAAGGCGATCGAGGAGCTCTATGCCTCGATCCGGCAGAATGGCGGCACGCACAAGATGGTGGACCGGATGCAGACCCGGGCCGAGCTCTACGCCACCATCGGCTACCACGAGTACGAGGCGCTGGACGCGACGCTGGTGAAGACCGTGATCCCGACCGGGATGCCGCAGCGGAGCTGAGGCGCATGGCGATCGCCGCCTCCGGCCCGATCGCATAAGCGCGCTTATGCGATCCGATCGTAGGGCTTCGGCGCCAGTAGCCGGTTCCAACTGGCGATGAACTCGGAAATCGTGCCGGCGCCCAACGGCGTATTGTAGTGTTGCTTCCAGTAGCGTGCGAGACCTTTGCCGTCCGCCGGCAGCGATTCCGGCGCGCGCATGTATCGGACTCGCGCCATGGCCGCCGCGTAGACATGATCGGTCTCCAGCTCGGCGGCGCTCGGCATGCCCTGCGCCTGGCGTATGGAGAGCAGCTTCGACTTCAGCGAGGCGCGGAAGTTGATGAAGTTGGTCCAACAGTCGTCATGCGTCGCGGGCTCCATCTGAAAGTAGCCGAGCGCCGGCCCGCCACCGATCTGGCGGGTGAATTTCAGTCCGCTCTCCTGCGCAGCGGTGCCCATGATGAGCTTCTCCGCCGCGTCGGACCACCGGTTGAGCTTCAGCAATGCCGGTTTGACGATCGTGTCACGGAAGACGGTGGCATCCATGTCGGGCTTCCCTGGGGCACCTCAGCGGCCGGAGGCGGCCGGTTCGACGAAGAACAGGTTGCAGTCCGTCAGCTCGACCTGTCCGTCCGGCAGCCGTCGGCCGTAGGGGCCCGCGAACACGTCGAGTTCCAGCGGCTGGCCCGCGCGATATGCTTCGAGGAACCCGTCGTAGACCCTGCGCTTGCGGGCGATGGCCGCGCGGGTGGCCTCGTCCTCCCCGATGGAGGCAGGCATGCGCAGGACCAAAAAAGTGCTGCGGCAGTGAGGCGCGAGCACCGGCGCAGCGTTCTTGCGCACCAGGATCTCGAACTGCCCCTCCTCGCTGACTGTCGCCAGGCGAGCCGGTCGGTCGCCACGGACGATGTCCTCGCCCATCAGCACGGCATCCCGCGACGCCTCGAAGCGGAACCGGGTCGCATCCTGCTGGGCTCCGGCCCTGGATGCGCCGAGCGCAAGGGCGGTGATGATCGTGGTGGCCAGGGCGAAGCGACGGATCCTGCCACGCTGCGGCGACTGCGATGACATTGATACAGGCTCGATCATGTTTTCATCGCAAGATCGGACATGCGGGCGCAGGGGTCGCACCAGCACGCCTTCGAGGCTAGCTTCCGGTGGTCCTGCAACAGCGTGCAGGCGGTGGGGAGGGGACCATGTCCCACGCCACGCCACGGCCCGCCGTCGCTCGGGAGGCGAGCCTATCCGGGCGGGGTCCGGGCCGGCAAGGATTATTGGTGGTCTGCCCCCGCAGCAGCCCCTCTACGACGGCAGCCAGAAGGAAGTGTCGGCGGCCGTCAGCCCTCGCGCCGGAACTCCGCCGCGCGCATGCGGCCGAGCTCCGTCAGGATCATCGGCCAGAGCCGGAGCCCTTCCTCCAGCGAGGACAGCCGGAAGAACTCATCCGGCGCATGCGCATCCTCGTCCGGGCTGGCGAGGCCGAACATCAGGCTGCTGATGCCGAGCTCCTCCTGGAAGAGGGTGGTGATCGGCACCGTGCCGCCGAGGCGCGTGACCGCCGGCTCGCCGCCCTTCTCCCGCCGCAGCACCGCGGCCGCCGCGGCGCGTAAGGGGTGGTCGGCGGCAAGGGTGAAGGCGCGCGTGCCGCCGGGGCGGTAGCTGAACTCCAGCGCGACGCCCTTCGGCGCGTGCCGCTCCAGATGCGCCTTCACCGCGTCCTGCGCCGCCGCCGGGTCCTGGCCGGGGATCAGGCGCATGGTGAGCTTGGCATGAGCTTCGGCCGGGGTGACGGTCTTGCCGCCCTCGCCGGTATAGCCGCCCCACATCCCGTTCACCTCGACGGTTGGGCGCAGCGTCGTGCGCTCCCGCACCGTATAGGCCGGGTCGCCGAAGGGGGCGGCACCGAACTCGGCATACCAGGCGGCCTCGTCGAGCGGCAGCGAGGCCGCCTCGGCGCGCTGCGCGTTGGAGAGCGGCGGCGCGCCGGCCTCGAAGCCCTCGACCGCGACGCGGCCCTGCTCGTCATGCAGCGTGGCGATGAGCCGCGCCATCTCGTGCAGGGCATTGCGCATGGCGCCGCCGACCTTGCCGGAATGCGCGTCCTTCCGCGCCGTGCGCAGGCTGAACTGCAGCGCGGCGATGCCGCGGCAGCCGATATTGAGCTGCGGCCGCGGCCCGGCCGCGCCGCCGCCATCGGCGGAGAGCATGGCATCCGCCCGCAGCAGGTCGCGATGCGCGGCGATGAGGGCAGGGAGCGAGGGCGAGCCGATCTCCTCCTCCCCCTCGAGGAAGAGCTTCACGTTGACGGGGCAACCGCCCTCGACCGCGAGGAAGCCGGCGACGGTCTCGACGGCGATGGTGGTCGAGCCCTTCACGTCGCTCGCGCCGCGGGCATGGATCCTGCCGTCGCGGATCGCCGGCTCGAAGGGCAGGGTGGTCCAGAGCTCGTAGGGATCGGCCGGCTGCACGTCGTAATGGCCGTAGATCATGATGGTGGGCTTGTCCGGGCCCGCGCCGGTCCAGGCGCCGTAGATCGCGGGTTGGCCGCCCTTGATCTCGGCCGGCGGCTCCAGCAGGCGCACCTCGGTCAGGCCCATGCCGCGCAGGCGATCCAACAGGAAGTCGCGGGCGCCGCGCATACCCTCGGCGAAGCCAGGGTCGGTGCTGACCGAGGGGAAGCGGATCAGCGTCAGCAGCCGATCGAGGATCGCGTCCTTCTGCCCCGCCAGGTAGTCCGCCACGCGCTCGCTCATGCATCCCGCCCCTTCGCCGAAGGCGGGCAGATTGGGTCAGACCGGGGACGCGGGCAACCGGGCGCGGCCAGGACGGCCGGGCAAGGCCGGGCGCGGGCGCCCGGCGGTCAGACGTCGACCTCCTCGACATCCAGCTTCGCCGCATTCTCCTGGATGAACCTGAAGCGCAGCTCCGGCTTGCGGCCCATCAGCGCCTCCATCAGCTCGGAGGTCCGGGCCCGCTCCTCCGGCGGCAGGACCACGCGCAGCAAGGTGCGCCGCTTCGGGTCCATGGTGGTCTCCTTCAGGGTCGCCGGCGGCATCTCGCCGAGGCCCTTGAAGCGGCTGACCTCGACCTTCTGGCTCGGCTTGAACTCGCGCTTCTGCAGGCGCTCCCGGTCGCGGTCGTCCATGGCATAGACCGACTTGCCGCCGGCCTGCAGGCGGTAGAGCGGCGGCTGGGCGAGGTGCACGCGGCCCTGCCGGACCAACTCCGGCAGTTCCTTGTAGAAGAAGGTCATCAGCAGCGCCGCGATATGCGCGCCGTCCACATCGGCATCGGTCATGATGACGACGCGGCCGTAGCGGAGCTTCGCCATGTCGAAGCGCTCGCCGGCGCCGCAGCCCAGCGCCTCGATCAGGTCCTTCAGCTCCTGGTTCTGCCGCAGCTTGTCGGCGCTGGCGCTGGCGACGTTCAGGATCTTGCCGCGCAGTGGCAGGACCGCCTGGGTCTCGCGGTCGCGCGCCTGCTTGGCGCTGCCGCCTGCGCTGTCGCCCTCCACCAGGAACAGCTCGGTGCCCTCGGCGCTCTCGCGCGAGCAGTCCGCGAGCTTGCCGGGCAGGCGGAGCTTCCGCGTCGCGGTCTTGCGCGGCGTCTCCTTCTGCTCGCGGCGGCGGATGCGCTCCTCGGCGCGCTCGATCGCCCAGGCCAGCAGGTTGTCGGCGGTGCGCGGGTCGGCGGCGAGCCAGTGGTCGAAATGGTCGCGCAGCGCCGACTCGACCAGCCGCGTCGCCTCCGGGCTGGTCAGCTTCTCCTTGGTCTGGCCCTGGAATTGCGGGTCCCGTACGAAGACCGAGAGCATGCCGGCCATGCCGCCGAGCAGGTCCTCGGCGGTGACGGTGGCGGCGCGCTTCTCCTTCTTGAGGTCGCCATAGGCGCGCAGCCCCTTGACCAGCGCGCCGCGCAGCCCGGCCTCATGCGTGCCGCCCTGCGGCGTCGGGATGGTATTGGCGTAGGTGGAGAGGAAGCCGTCGCCCTGCTCAAGCCAGGTCACGGCCCATTCGCAGCGGCCGGCGCCCTCGGGGAACTCCGCCTCGCCCACATAGGGGGTGGGGACGACCTGGCTGCGGCCCTCGATGGCGGAGGCGAGGTAGTCGGCGAGGCCGCCCGGGAAATGCAGCACGGCCGCGGCCGGCGTCTGCTCGTCCTTCGCCAGGGACGCGTCGCAGGACCAGCGGATCTCGACGCCGCGGTAGAGATAGGCCTTGGAGCGGCAGAGCCGGTAGAGCCGCGCCGCCTGGAACTCCAGCTTGCCGAAGATCTCCGGGTCCGGCCGGAAGCGGATGCTGGTGCCGCGGCGGTTGTGGATGGCGCCGGCATTCTTCAGCTTGCCCAGCGGCTTGCCGCGGGCATAGGCCTGGGTGAAGAGCGTGCGGTCGCGCGCCACCTCCACCTCCAGCCGCTCGGACAGGGCGTTCACCACGGAACTGCCGACGCCGTGCAGGCCGCCGGAGGTGTCGTAGGCCTTGCCGGAGAACTTGCCGCCGGAATGCAGGGTGGTGAGGATCACCTCCAGCGCCGAGAGCTTCGGGAATTTCGGATGCGGGTCGGTCGGGATGCCACGGCCGTTGTCGCGCACCGTCAGCCAATTGCCGGGCTCGAGCGTCACCTCGATGCGGTCGGCATGGCCCGCCACCGCCTCGTCCATGGCGTTGTCGATGATCTCGGCCGCCAGATGGTGCAGGGCATTCTCGTCGGTGCCGCCGATATACATGCCGGGGCGGCGCCGGACGGGCTCCAGGCCCTCGAGGACCTCGATGTCCTTGGCGGAGTAGGAGGCGGCGTCCGCCGCGCCCGCCCCAAGGGACTGCCTTGTGGGGCGCCGGCCGCCGAACAGGTCGTTCATGTCTTGTTCCCCTGATGCCGCCAAAATAGCCTCCGTGGCGCCCTCATACAATGCGCGCGGCGAGTCGGTCCCTGCGTCGCCGTCACGGCAGCGGTGAGCGGAGCGGCCGGCTACCACAACCTCAGGATGCAAGTCTGAGAAAATCTAACGCAGAGATTGTATTCTGTGTGCCGTTCGTGCCAAGGCTGCGGGCTACCCAGCCTCGGGAAGGGAACCGGATCCGATGGCCCAGCCGACCGCCTTCGAGCAGTATTTCCTGGAACTGGTCAACCGCGCCCGCGCCGACCCGGCGGCGGAGGCCGCGCGGCAGGGCATCGGGCTGAACGACGGCCTGGCCGCCGGCACCATCTCCACCGCGCCGAAGCAGCCGCTCGCCTTCAACCCGCTGCTCGGCGACGCGGCGGATGCGCACAGCGCCTGGATGCTGGCGACCGACACCTTCTCCCATACCGGCGCCAATGGCAGCTCGCCCGGCGACCGCATGGCGGCGGCTGGCTACGTCTTCGCCGGAAGCTGGAGCTGGGGCGAGAACATCGCGATCCAGTGGGGCAGCGGCGCCAATGCCTTCACCGCCGGGGTCATCGACGCCTTCGAGAGCCAGCTCTTCCGCAGCGCCGGCCACCGCGAGAACATTGAGGCCGGGAGCTTCCGCGAGATCGGCATCGGCACCGCGAGCGGCGAGTACCAGGGCAGCAGCGCCCTGACCGTGACGCAGGACTTCGCCCGCTCCGGCAGCCAGCCCTTCCTGCTCGGCGTCGCCTACGCGGACCGCGACGGGGACCATGCCTATGACGTGGGGGAGGGGCTGGGCGGCGTCTCGGTCGATATCCGCTCCTCCGCCGGGCAGGCCTGGCACCTCGCCACCTGGGATGCCGGCGGCTGGCAGCAGCAGCTTGCCGCCGGCACCTACAGCGTGACCTTCTCGGGCGGCAGCCTCGCCACGCCGGTGACGCGCACGGCCGTGCTGGGCACGGAGAACGTGAAGCTCGACCTCGCGCTCGGCTTGGTCGCGACGGCCTCGACCATCACCGGCACCTCGGGCGCCGATACCCTCTCGGGCGGCGCGGCCGGCGAGGTGCTGCAGGGGCTGGAGGGCGACGACCGGCTGCTCGGCCAGGGCGGCGACGACACGCTGGAGGGTGGCGACGGCGCCGACAAGCTGTTCGGCGGCCCGGGCAATGATCGCATCACCGGCGGCGCCGGCGCCGACAGCATCGCGGGCGGCACCGGGGCGGACAGCTTCGTCTACCTCGTGGCCGGCGACCGCGGCGATGCCATCACCGACTTCTCGGTGGCGGAAGGGGACCGGCTGGACGTCGCGGGGCTGTTCCCGGCGGGGCCGCATGCCGGGCAGGCGCTGCTGGACGGCGGCTACCTGCGCTTCGTGCAGACCACGGGCGGCGTGCGCGTGCAGATGGATGCGGATGGCGGCGGCGATGCCTGGGTGACGCTGGTCACGCTGAACGGCCAGACGGCCTCGGCGCTGAAGGCCGACATCCTGATTGCCTGAGGGCCCGGGCGGCGGGGCGGCAGCCCCGTCGCCCGGCCCGGCTCAGGTGCGGTCGCGGGACTTGCTGCCCTGCAGATGCGCTTCGAGCATCCAGAGCATCTTGTCGATCGCCCGGGACTGCTCGGTCAGCAGGTCGGCGGTGTCGGCATCGCCGGCCTCGTCGGTCTGGTCGATGCCCTCGCGCAGGGTCTTGGCGACCTGGGCGTAGCGGTCGGCCAGGGCCTGGACATGGTCCATGCCGTCATAGAGGTCGGTCGGGTAGGGCGTCAGGCGGGTGCCCTTGGCGAGGATCTGCGTCGTGCCGCAGGCGGTGCCGCCGAGCTGGACGATGCGCTCCGCGAGGTCGTCGGAGCTGGTCTGCAGCGCGTTGTAGAACTGCTCGAACAGCACGTGCAGCGCGCCGAAATGCGTGCCCTTGACGTTCCAGTGCGCCTGCCGCGTGCCGTTGTAGAGGTCGATCGAGTCGACCAGGCAACCCTGCAGCACGCCGATCGAGACCTGCTTGGCATTGGTCTTGACGTCGTTGCGCGTCTCGTGGGTGGTTTCGGCCTTCGCCATCTCTCTCTCCGTTCGATCGTTGCACTGTGGATGTAGGATGCCGCGCGGCCGGGTCAGCCCCCCGTGGCGGCGATGACTGCCATGCGGCAGCGCACCAGCCCGGCTTCGGCGGCATGACAACCGCGTGCGCTCAGGGCGGGTAACACAGCCTGCGGGACGCCTGAAGGCGGCGATCCCCGGCCACCCTGCACCCCCAAAGAAATACGCATTCAAATCGAAACAGGCGAGTTTCACGTTTGAGTGTGACACATATCGCGGTTCAGCATTGTCGTTGCGTGCCGCCGTCTTCCTGCTCGATTGTCATGTGGACGACAGATAAAAATTTGTCATTTTCTTGAAATATTGGAGGCCACCGGACGTGATCGTCAACGGAACCAGCGCCAGCGAGACCCTGAACGGTACCGCGCAGGACGATGTCCTCACCGGCCTCGGCGGCAACGACGCCCTGCGCGGCGGGGATGGCAACGACGTCTACGTCTTCTCCGGCGCCTTCGGCCGGGACACCATCGACGACACTTCCGGTACCGATCAGATCCAGTTCGGCGCGGATTACCGCCCCGCCGACTTCCGCCTCGTGCATCCCAACTTCAGCAGCGACCTGGTCATACAGCAGGTCGGCGGCGACAATACGGTGACGCTCGACAACTACTTCAATGCAAGCAGCTTCCAGCGCGGACTGGTCGAGACGGTGCTCTTCACGGCCACCGGCACGCTCTGGAACCTCGCGGATGGTTCGGCTTTCCGCGCGGTCGGCTTCACCGGGACCGCGGCGGCCGAGACGGTGAATGCGACGCCGGGTGACGATCTGCTCATCGGCCTCGGCGGCAATGACACTCTCCTCGGCGGCGACGGCAACGACGTCTATTATGTCTCGGGCGCCTTTGGTCGCGACACCATTCGCGACACCTCGGGCCGCGACACGGTGGTGGTCGGCGCGGACTGGACCGACGCCTTTTTCTCCGCCACCCGCCCGAACTTCAGCAATGACCTGGTGGTGCAGACCGCCAACGGCCAGAACGCCTTGATCTTCGACAACTACTTCGCGAATGCGCAGAAGGTCGAAACCATCTATTTCCAGGCGACCGGTGCGGCCTGGGACCTGTCGAGCGGCGCCGTGGTGCAGCGGCCTGGCCTGTTCGACTATAGCGGCTACTACTCGGCCTATCTGGAGATCAAACAGGCGGGGCTGGACGGCTACAACCACTACCTGACCTACGGCTTCAGGGAGGGCCGCGACCCCTCCGCCGCCTTCGACACCACGCTCTATCTGCTGCAGAACCCGGACGTGGCGAAGGCCGGGCTCAATCCGCTGCAGCACTACCTGTTCTACGGCCAGGCCGAGGGTCGGGCGGCGCATCCGGCGGTCGGCTTCAGCATCGCCCAGGGCTTCGATGCGGAATACTATCTCCTGAGCAATCCCGCGGTCGGCCAGGCCGGGTTGGACGCCTTCCAGCACTGGTCGCAATATGGCTGGCGGGCCGGTGCCAACCCCAACTACCTGTTCGACACCAAGTACTACCTCGCGCAGAACCCGGTGGTGGCGGCGGCCGGCATCGATCCGCTGCTGCATTACGACCAGTATGGCTGGAAGGCCGGGCTCGATCCCTCGCCGGCCTTCCACACCAGCGCCTACCTCGCCGCCAATCCGGATGTCGCCGCCGCCGGGGTCAACCCGCTGCAACAATACCTGCAATACGGGGTGTATGAGGGCCGGCCGCTCGGCTGAGCCTTTGCGAGGGCTATGCCATCGCCCATCCCGAGCCTCACGGCACCACGTTCAGGAACCGCGCCGCCTCGGGCGGCGCCTCCATGCGGTGGAAGCCCGCGGCGCGGGCCAGGGCCGCGCGGTCCCAGTCGGTCCGCCGCGCCTCCTCCCGCAGGTGCTCCGTCCAGCTCTCGACCGCCCAGAGCTCCACCCAGCGCTCGGGATGCGCGACGTCCTCGTAGAGCCGCCAGGAGACGGCGCCGGAGCGCAGCCGGACCCGCCGCACCTCCTGCATGGCCTTGAGGAAGGCCTCGCGCTCCGCCGGGTCGATGCAGTAGCGCACCACTTCCAGCACCCGGCCGGAGTGCTCGCCGAGCAGCGCCTGCAACTCCTGCGCCGGGGCTTCCGGCGTCGGCGCGACGGTCTCCGCAGCGGCCGGCGGCGCGCCCGCCACGGCGTCGATCCGCCAGGCCCGCACCAGCACCGCCGCCACCGCCCCGCCCGCTGCCGCGGCGCCGAGCGCGACCGGCACGCCGAAGCGCCCGCCGACCCAGCCGGCCAGCGCCGAGCCGAAGGCCATGACCCCGAAGAAGCTGAGCTGGTAGATGGCGATCGCCCGCGCCCGCACCCAGGCCGGCGCCGCGAGCTGGGCGGAGGCCGAGAGGGTGCTGCCCGCCGTGATCCAGGCGGCGCCATAGAGCAGCATCCCCAGCGCCGCCGGCGCCCAGTGGGTCGAGACCGCCAGGATGCCCATGGCGACGCAGATGAGCAGGGAAGCCCAGAACACCGTCTCGCTGCGATCGAGGCGCGCCCGCAGCGCCGGCAGGGCGAAGCCGGCCGCGACCGCCGAGCCGCCCATGACGCCGAGCATCAGGCCGAAGGCCTCCGGCCCCAGCCCCAGCCGCTCCCGCACCAGCAGGGGCAGCAGGCCCCAGACCGCGGCGCTGAAGAGGAAGAAGGTGCAGGCGCGGAGGATGGCGGCGCGCATCGCCGGGCTGTGGGAGACGAAGCGCAGCCCGGCCCGCATGGCGGAGACCAGGTGCTCCTGCGGCATGCGGCTGCGCGCCTCCCGCGGGCGGCGCCAGGCGAGCAGCGCCACGATCAGCACCAGGAAGGCGACGGCGTTCAGGATGAAGGCCGCCTCCGGCCCCGCCGCCGCGATGGCGAAGCCGCCGAGCGCCGGGCCGAGCGCGCGGGCCAGGTTGAAGCCGATGCCGTTCAGCGCGATGGCGCCGACCAGGTCCTCGCGCGGGACCAGCTCGTTGGTGGTCGCCGCCCAGGCCGGGAAGTTCATGGCGCTGCCGGCGCCGATGCAGAAGGTCAGCGCCAGCAGCCCCCAGGGCCCGATAGCATCCGTCATGGTCAGTGCCGCCAGGATCAGCGCCATCGCCAGGATCCAGGCCTGGGCCGTGATCAGGAAGATGCGCCGGTCGATGATGTCGGCCAGCGCGCCGGCCGGCAGCGCCAGCAGGAAGACCGGCAGCATGGAGGCGGCCTGGACCAGCGAGACCATCATCGGCGTCGGGTCGAGGCTGGTCATCAGCCAGCCGGCGCCGGTGTTCTGCATCCAGCCGCCGATGTTGCTGGCGAGCGTCGCCAGCCAGAGGGTGCGGAAGGTGGCGTGTCGCAGCGGCAGGAAGGCGCGCGGGGTCGGGAAGGGCATGGCCGGCACCATGGCGTGGCGCCGGCGGGGGCGGAAGCGAAACCCCTGCGACTCCCTCTTGCCGGGGCCGCGGGGCTCGCCCACCTGCAGGCCATGGCCGAGCGATTCACGAGCTTCGCCGCCTTCTGGCCCTTCTACCTGCGGGAACACGCGCAGCCCGCGACCCGCGCGGTGCATGTCGCCGGCACCTGGGCGGGCCTGCTGCTGGTGCTCGCCGCTATCCTGGCCGGACCCTGGTGGCTGGCGCTGCTCGCGCCGGTCGCCGGCTATGGCTGCGCCTGGATCTCGCACATGGCGATCGAGCGCAACCGGCCCGCCACCTTCACCTATCCCGCCTGGTCGCTGGCCGGGGACCTGCGCATGGCCTGGCTCGCCACGACCGGGCGGCTGGGCGCCGAGTTGCGGCGGCACGGGCTGTAAGCGGACCCGCCGGCGGGTCCACCCGGGTGCCGGGCAGGTTCAGCGACGCGCCACCTGCGGCGCGCCGGCGGCCGCGAGGATGCTGCGCGCCAGCGCCTCCGCCACGCAGGCATAGCCGCGGTCGTTGTGGTGCAGCCCGTCCGGCGAGATCATCTCCCCATAGGGCGTTCCCGCTGCCGCCCAGGCCTGCATCAGCGCGGCGCGGGAGAAGAGCTCGGCCGCGCTGTGGTCGGCCAGGTCGCGGATGGTGCCGTCCAGCCGCTCGAAGCCCGGCGCCGCGAGGATGCGGGGCGCGCGCTGGCTGTCCATCAGCAGCACGTCGGCGCCCGCCGCCTGCACCCGGGCGATGCCGCCGGCCAGCGCCGTGCGGAACTCCTCGGGCGGCATTCCCTGCAGCACGGCATTGGCGCCGGCCTGCCAGACCACCAGGGCAGGGTGCGCCGCCAGCACATCGGCCTCGAGGCGCGCCAGCATCTCGTGCACCTCCTGCCCGCCCTTGCCGCGGTTCAGCACCGCCAGCTTCGCGCCGGGCAGGGCGGCATGCAGCCGCGCCTCGAGCTGGGCGGGATAGGCGTGGTCGGCATCGCTGGCGCCGGCCCCCTCGGTGGATGACGAGCCGAAGGCGACGATGGTCAGCGGGGCGCCGCGCGCGAGCGCCGCGCGGGTCGCCGGCAGGCCGACGGCCTGGGTCGGCGCCGGTGGGCAGGGCTGCGCCCCGGCGGCGGCGGGCAGCAGGAGGCCGAGGAGGAGGGCGAGGGGAGTGGCGAGGCGGCGCATCCCGGCAGCCTGCCGCAGCCGGAGCCGCGGCGCCAGCCGGAGGCACCGATTACGGAATGCAACGTGACTTGCAAAGCATGGCCATGGCCGCTTCTTCCGCGGCGGAGGTGGGCATGCAGGGGTTGGTCCGGGGCGGCGGGGCGCGCGACCTGCGGGTCGATTTCTTCCGCGGCCTCGCCCTGTGGTTCATTTTCATCGACCACGTGCCGGGAAACCGCCTGGGCGACCTGACGCTGCGCAACATCGCCTTCTGCGACGCGACCGAGGCCTTCGTGCTGCTGGCTGGCTATGCCGCGGGCATGGCCTATGGCGCGACGCTGGAGCGGCGGGGCTGGCTCTTCGGCGCGGCGGCGCTGCTGCGGCGCGCCGGGACGCTCTACGTCGCGCATATCTTCCTCTTCGTGGTCTTCGCCGCGCAGGTCGGCTACTCCGCCGCCATCCTCGACAGCCCGGCCTATCTGGACGAGCTGCACCTCGACCCCTTCCGGGAGCAGCCCTACCACGCCCTGCTGCAGGCGCTGCTGCTGCGCTACCAGCCGGCCTTCCTCGACATCCTGCCGCTCTACATCGCGCTGCTGGTGCTGCTGATCCCGGCGCTGCCGCTGTTGCGGCGGCCGGCGCTGCTGCTCGGGCTCTCGGGGGTGATCTACGGCCTGGCGCGGTCCTTCGACCTCAACCTGCCGAACTGGATCGACGGCGTCTGGTTCTTCAACCCCTTCGGCTGGCAGTTGCTGTTCCTGATCGGCTGCGTGCTGGGCCATGCGCCGCCGGGGCCGGGCGGCCGGCGCGGCCCGGCGCCCGTGGTGCCCTTCCGGCAGGACCTGGCGGCCGGGGCGGTGGCGGTGCTGCTGCTGGGCGCGGCGGCGATGCTGGTGACGCACAGTGCGGAGGACTGGCTGGCGCTGGCGCCCGAGGGGCTGACGCTGATGCTGGCCGGCATCGACAAGGGTGCGCTGCATCCGGTGCGCCTGCTCTCCATCCTCGCGCTCGCCTACCTGCTGGGCCATGCGGTGCCGCGCGAGGCGGCCTGGCTGCGGGGCCGGGCCGTCGCCCCCTTCCTGGTGATGGGCCAGCACGGGCTGCCGGTCTTCTGCGCCGGCATCTTCCTCTCCTTCCTCGGCCGCCTGGCGCTGGAGCAGTCGGACCGCGGACTGATGCAGCTTGCGGTCAACCTGGGCGGGCTGGCGGCGCTGGTCGCGGTCGGCCTGGTCGCCGCCTGGTACCGCCAGCGGGAGCGGGGCGAGCCTGCGCCGGCGGCGCCGCGGGGCGCCGGCTTGCCCGTTGCGGTGCCGTCCTCTACGACTCCGGCATGATCGCCGCGGCGCGCCTGCTCGGACCGTTGCTGCTGCTGGGCGCTTTGGTCGCCCCCGCGGCAGGATCGGCGACGCCCATCTGCCAGGCGCCGGCGGAGCTGCTGGAGGCCGGGGCGCCGCTGCCGGCCATGCTCCACGCGGTGCAGGCCGGGGCGCTCCGGGTGCTGGTGGTGGGCGGCGCCTCCGTCCTCGGCCCCGGCACCAGCGGCCCGGCCGCGGCCTGGCCGGCGCGGCTGGAGGCGCTGATCGCCGAGCGCCGCCCGGGCCTCAGGATCGAGGTGGTGGTGCGGGCGCGGCGCGGCATCTCGACCGCCGAGGCGGGCGCGCTGCTGGCCGGGGAGATGGCGCGGGCGCCGGCGCAGCTCGTCCTCTGGGCCACCGGCACCGAGAGCGCGGTGCGCGGGCGCGAGGTGGACGAGATGGTGGACGCGCTGAACGAGGGGCTCGACGCGCTGCGGGCCGCGGGCGCCGATGCGGTGCTGATGGATCCGCAGTTCAGCCGCTTCCTCCGCGCCAATGCCAATGTCGAGCCCTATCTGGACGCGCTGCGGCTGGTGGCCGCCGCGCACAAGGTGCCGCTGCTGCGGCGCTGGGACCTGATGCGCCACTGGGCGGAGACCGAGCAGGTCGATGTCGAGCGCGCCCCGAAGCCGGAGCGCGTCGCGGCGACCGACCGCCTCAACGACTGCCTGGCCCAGGCCATCGCGGCGCTGCTCCGCGACGGCGCGGCGGAGGCGAGGGCCACCGGCCGCTGAGACCCCGGCCGGGGTCCGGGGGGCGGCTCCGCCCCCCGGCGGGGGGCAGCGCTTCCCGAGGTCGGTTCCCGGGCCCGGCATTCGCGCCTATATCCCAGTCATGCAGACGAATTTCGCGCCCGAGCAGCTTGCCGACCCGGACACGCGGGAGAGCAACACGATCCTGCGGACCTGCGTCCATTGCGGCTTCTGCACGGCGACCTGCCCGACCTTCGTGCTGCTCGGCGACGAGCTCGATTCCCCGCGCGGGCGCATCTACCTGATCAAGGACATGCTCGAGAGCGGGCGGCCGGCGACGCCGGAGGTGGTCAAGCATGTGGACCGCTGCCTGTCGTGCCTGTCCTGCATGACGACCTGCCCCTCGGGCGTGAATTACATGCACCTGGTCGACCACGCTCGGCGCTACATCGAGGAGACCTATGACCGGCCCTGGCACGAGAGGCTGCTGCGCCGGGTGCTTTCCGCCGTGCTGCCCTATCCCGCGCGGTTCCGCGCGGCGATCGCGGGGGCGAGGCTCGGGCGGCCGGTCTCCGCGCTGATTCCGGGCGGGCATGTGCTGGGGCAGCGGCTGCGCGCCATGCTGAAGCTCGCACCCGGCGCCCTGCCGCCGCCGAGCCCGATGCAGGCGCCGCAGGCGCATCGCGCGGAGGGGCAGCGCCGCGGCCGCGTCGCGCTGCTGACCGGCTGCGCCCAGCAGGTGCTCGCGCCCTCGATCAACGAGGCGACGATCCGCCTGCTGACCCGCATGGGGATCGAGGTGGTCGTCACGCGCGAGCAGGGCTGCTGCGGCGCGCTCGACCACCACATGGGCCAGCACGACCCGGCCTTCCGCCTGGCCCGCGCCAACATCGCCGCCTGGAGCCGCGAGATCGAGAGCGAGGGGCTGGACGGCATCGTCATCAACACCTCGGGCTGCGGCACGACGGTGAAGGACTACGGCTTCATGTTCCGCGAGGCGCCGGAGGCCGAGCGCGCCGCGAAGGTCTCGGCGCTGGCGATGGACGTCTCCGAGGCGCTGCAGAAGTTCGGCTATGCGCCGAGCCGGGAGAAGCCCGGTCTGACGGTCGCCTACCACTCCGCCTGCAGCCTGCAGCACGGGCAGCGGATCACCACCCTGCCGAAGCAATTGCTGGCCAAGGCCGGCTTCGCGGTGAAGGAGCCGCGCGAGCCGCATCTCTGCTGCGGCAGCGCCGGCACCTACAACCTGCTGCAGCCGGAGATCGCCGGCAGGCTGCGGGAGCGGAAGCTCCAGAACCTGCAGGAGACCCGCGCCGACCTGATCGCGGCGGGCAATATCGGCTGCCTGACCCAGCTCGGCGGGGACGCCTTGCCGACGGTGCATACGGTCGAGCTGCTGGACTGGATGGCCGGCGGGCCGGAGCCCGCGGCGGTCGGCGCTGCGCGGCGGGCCAAGGCCACGGCATGATCCCGGCGCGCTGGACCCCGATCCTCGTGCCGCTGGTCATGACCTTCTTCATGACCTTCGTCGTCTCGCTGCTGCTGACCCTGAACAGCGTCGGCCTGATCGCCGGTTTCCTCGGCCTCTGGTTCCGCAACTGGCTGCTGGCCTGGGGCTTCGCCTTCCCGGCGGCGGTCGTCGCCCTGCCGCTCGCGCGCAGGATCGTCGGCCGGCTGACGGCCTGAACGCCGCCGCGCTAGCCTGCCCCGGCCAGCAGGGGGGAGGGCGCGGATGGACGGCGACGCGGTGGCGGAGAGCCTTGCCCTCTATGCCGCGCGGCATGGCGACCCGGCGCCGGCGGTCTATGCCCGCCTCTTCGCCCGGCATCCGGAGGCGGAGGCGCTCTTCCTGCTCGACACCGGCGGGCATGTGCGCGGCCAGATGCTGGCCGTCGCGCTCGAGGCGCTGCTGGACGGCGGCGAGCGCCTGGCCGGGCTGATCGGGATCGAGCGGCTGAACCACGCGAATATCGGCGTGCCGGAGGCGCTCTTCGACGGCTTCTATGCCCTGCTGATGCAGACGGTGCGCGAGTCGCTGGGGCCCGACTGGACGCCTGCCATGGAGAGCGGCTGGCGCGCGCGGCTGGATGCGCTCGGCTTGCCCGCCTGAGCCGTGCCGACCCGTACAGGCACATCCGGCAGTGGTCGGCGGCCCGGCCGGCCTGGGCACGGGGGCCGCAACGGCAATAGTCGCGCAACCCGGAGTTGTGTTATTTTCGATCCTATTCTTCACATTTTGGACATTCCGGCTTGCGTCGGCCGGACCCCTGCGGAAGACTGTGCTCACGAAAACGTGGGGGTGACGTCGTGCGCAGGCTTTGGACTCATCCTTTCCGCAATCCCGGCTTGGTTGTGGCGATCGGCCTGCTGCTCGCCTTTCTCCGCGTCCCGGGCTTGCATTCGGTGCCGCTGCAACTCAGCCCGACCGCGTCTCCCGGCCGGGCGGTGCAGCGCGTGCCCGATGCGCTCGGCGCCTCGCTCGCGCGCAGCCTGGCGGAGGGCGCACGGGGCGTGCTGCACCTCTCGGGCCAGGTCGATGCCGAGGCGGCCTGCGGTGCCGCGATCGGCGAGGGCGACGCGGCCTCGCGCCAGGCGGCCGGGGCGGTGCGCGGCACCGGGAGCGTCGAACGCGTGCTGGCCGCCGAGGACGGCTATCTCGCGGCGGCCCGGCTCTGCCTGCGGGCGGCGCGAGAAACCTGCGGCCGTGCCGGCCCGGGGATCGATGGCTGTGGCTTGCTCATGCGCGTGAGCGACGCCGACCTCGCCAGCACCCGGGTGCTGAGCGTCAGCCGGCTACGCTGAGCAAACCCCCAATAAGGCTTTCGCTTCGAAGGGTCGGGCCGCACGGGGTGTGCCCCGACCCGCGAAACTCTGCTTAGCCCGCCACCGTATCCGCCATCCGCGCGCCGCGCGCGCCGAGCGGCCGCTCCGGCCCTGTGGTGGTGTCGCGCGCCGTCTGGTGCTCCATCTCCGCATCCAGTTCCGCCCCTGCCAGCACGACAGTGGAGGAGAGCCAGATCCAGGTCATGAAGCCGATCACCGCGCCCAGCGAGCCATAGGTCTCGTTGTAGCTGCCGAAATGCGTGACGTACCAGGAGAAGCCGAGCGAGAAGGCGACCCAGGCCAGCGAGGCGAAGGCGCTGCCCCAACTCACCCAGCGCCACTGCGCGCGCTCCCGGCTCGGCCCGTAGCGGTAGAGGCAGGCGAGGAAGAAGCCGACGGCGATCAGCAGCACCGGCCAGCGCGCGAGGCGCAGCACGGAATCCAGCGTCCCGCCGAGGCCGACGAAGTTGAGCACCACCGGGATGGCGACCACGCCCACCATCGCCAGCACGATGAACAGGATGCCCGCGACGGTGAAGGCCATGGTGACGGCGAGCCGCTTGAAGAAGCTGCGCTTCTCCTTCTCGCCATAGACGATGTTGAGCGAATCGACGAAGGCCTTCATCGCCTGGTTCGCCGACCAGAGCGAGGTGGCGAGGCCGAGGACCGCGCCGAAGCCCAGCGTGCCGCTGCCTTTCGACGTGATGCGCCGCACCTGCTCGTCGATGATCTGCATGCCGCCGCTGGGGATGACGTCCGCCACAGCCTGCAGGTGTTCGTTGATCGTCGCGGGATCGGCGAAGAGGCCGTAGATCGAGATCAGCGCGGCGAGCGCGGGGAAGAGCGCGAGCAGGGTGTAGAAGGTGATGCCTGCCGCCTCGGTCATCACCCGGTCGTTGTTCACCTCGCTGGCGGTGCGCTTGAGGATCTCCCACCAGCCGCGCGCCGGGAAATCGGCCGGGCTGGTGGCCTCGTGGCCATGGCCGCCGGCGGCATGCGGGCGGGAAGGGCCGGCGGGCCGTTGCGCGGCGGCGCGGGCCGGATGCGCGCCGGTGCTGCCGCGGTTCATGACCAGCAGCACAAGCCCGCCGGCGGCGGCGAGGGTGGCGAGGACGGGGTTCGGGCTACGCTCCGCCGGCATGGGCGTCTCCTCAGGGCAAGGGCCAGCGCCGGTGGCAACGCCCGACAGCCGCAACGGTGCCCGCCGCGACGCGATTTGCCTGCGGGCCCGATCCGCGGCATCTCCCCCGCAACGACGTCCGGGATGCCGACCGCCATGATTCTTCCGCGCCGCGCGCTGCTCGCCGCCACGCTGGCCTTGCCTGCACTCCGCCCTGCCGCGGCGCAGTCCGGCTATCCCGACCGGCCGATCACCCTGGTGGTTCCCTTCCTTGCCGGCGGCTCCACCGATATCGCAGCGCGCATCCTGGCCGAGCGCATGGCGCCGAAGCTCGGGCCCCAGGCGAGGATCGTGGTGGAGAACCGGGCGGGCGCGGGCGGCTCGGTCGGCGCCGACTGGGTCAAGCATCGGCCGGCGGACGGCACCACGCTGCTGCTCGCCTCCGCCTCGGCGCTCGGCAGCAACCCGGCGGCGCTGCCGCAACAGACGCCCTACGACCCGCTTGAGGATTTTACGCAGATCGCCATCGTGGGCGGCGGGCCGATCGTGCTGGTCGTGCCGGCGGCCTCGCCCTTCCGCACGGCGCAGGAGTTGCTGGAGGCGGTGAAGGCCAGTCCCGGCCGCTACACCTGGGCGACCAGCGGGGCGGGCGGGATCGGCCACCTCACCGGCGAGTACCTGAAGATCCGCGCCGGGGGCCTGCCGTCCGATCGCGGAGGGCCGGAGGCCCGCAGCGTGAATCGGCCGGCCGAACCCTTGAGGGCGGAGCACGTGCCCTATCGCGGCGGCTCGGCCGTGATGGAGGCGCTGGCGAAGGGAGAGGTGGACTACTCGCTCGAGGTCCTGGCCTCCACCGCGCCGCATATCCGCGACGGGCTCTCGCGCGGGCTGGCGGTAAGCTCGCTGCAGCGCCACCCGCTCTTCCCCGACATCCCGACGCTGGACGAGATCGGGCTCAAGGGCTTCGAGGTGACGACCTGGAACATGCTCTGCGGTCCGCGCGGCCTGCCGCCCGAGGTCACCGCGGCGCTGTCGAAGGCGGCGCTCGCGGCGCTGGCGGAGACCACGGTGACGGAGCGGATGGCGCAGGCGGGCGTCGATCCGGCCCGGCCGGCGACGCCGGCGGAGACGCGGGCCTTCCTCGCGGCCGAGGTGGCGAAGTTCAAGGCCATCGTGCAGGAGGCGGGCGTCAAGCTGGGACGGTAACGCGCGACATCTGGGGCTCCGCCCCAGACCCCGCGAAGGGGGCGAGGCCCCCCTTCGAGACCCCCCTTATGTCCGCCCCGCGGCGCGTTGCTCGCGGGCGTTCCGCAGCAGGGCGAGGCTGCGATAGAGGCCGTGCACCATCTTGCTGTAGGGCAGCGCCACGAAGAGCGAGAGCACCAGGCCGAGATGGATCGCCATCACGATCCCCATCGCGCCGGTGTGCCGCACCGCCAGCAGAAGCAGCCCGGTGGCCGCAACCAGGAAGAGCAGCGCCAGCAGCGCATACTCCCCGCCCATGAGCTGCCGCGCCACCGGCGCCGGGTCAGTCACCGTCTTCACCCAGGTCAGCCCCGCCGTGCCGATCAGCAGCAGCACGCCGCCCCAGAGGCCGAGTTGCACCGGCAGGCTCCAGAAGGCATGCGGCGAGACCCAGTGGAAGAAGTGATAATAGGCGGCGCCCGTCGTGGTCGCGGCGAAGCACAGCAGGAAGCCGTAGAACATGGCGTGGTGCAGCCAGCGCCGCGCGGTCGAGAAGCCCTCGTCGATGTCGTTGCAGCCATGCCCGCCGCCGCCGAGGTTGCGCAGCGCGAGGATATCGACCGTCGCCGCCGCCATGGCCGGCGGCGTCAGCGGCGCACCGGCCGACCGCCCCGTCCCGACCCAGTAGCGGATGGCCCCCATCGCCAGCGCGAAGAGCGAGAACAGGAAGGTCGTGCCCGCCAGCGCGTTCAGCAGCCAGAGCGGCATGATGCGGTAGAAGGCGCCCGGCCCCGACTGCGGCGCATAGAGCACCGCCGGATCCTGGATGGCCGCCGTCAGCACCAGGGACAGCGCGACGAAAGCGGCCATCAGCAGCGAGAGCAGTGTGCCGTTCCTGGCGAACACCTTCCCCGCGCCCGGCGGCCAGGCATATTCGGCGTAGCTCTCCTGCCGCAGCGTGGCGAAGGTCTGCGGCAGGTTGATCCCGAACTCATGCGGCGGCGCATACTGGCAGGCGTGGAAGCACCCCTTGCAGTTGTGGCAGAGATTGGCGAGGTGCGTCAGGTCGCCCGTCGTGAACTCCCGCCGCAGCGTCATGGCGGGGAAGACGGCGCAATAGCCCTCGCAGTAGCGGCAGGCATTGCAGACGGCCATGTGCCGCTGTGCCTCGGCGACGGTATCGGAGGCGTCGAGCGGATGCGCCGCGGCGCCCCGCATGTCAGTTCCGTGCAAGGCGCGCCGCCTCCTCTCCCGCGATGCGTCCGAAGGTGGTGCCGATCGCCATGCCGAAGCCGGCGAGGTAGCCCTGGCCGAGGATGTTCCCCGACATGATCTCGCCCGAGGCGAAGATGTTCGCGCTCGGCTTGCCATCCGCCATCATCACCCGCGCGCGGTCGTTCACCTTGACCGAGAGGAAGGTGAAGGTGATGCCGGGCCGCATGGGGTGGCCGATGAAGGGCGGCGTGTCGATGCGCCGCGCCCAATGGCTCTTGGGCGGGGTCAGCCCTTCCGTGCGGCAGTCGTCCAGCGCTTGCGGCTTGAAGGTGCCGGGGCGGACGGCGGCATTGTACTCGTCCACCACGCGCTGCACCTTGTCGGGGTCGAGGCCGAGCTTCTCGGCAAGTTCCGGGATCGTGCCCGCCTTGGCCGGCGGGAAGACGCTCGGCAGGTAGTCCAGCTCCGCCTTGCTGTCGGTGATGGCGAAGGCTTGCTGGTCCGGCTGCCGGGCGATCAGCCGGCCCCAGATGGCGTAGCGCTTGGGCCAGGTGTCCTCGCCCTCGTCATAGAAGCGCTCGACATTCCTGTTCACCACGATGGCGAAGGGCGTGCAGTCCAGCCGCATGGCCAGCCCGCCATCCTCCATCGGCGCGCGGGCATCGTTGCAGACGGCGTGGAACTGCGTGGGGTCGCCCACCTCCTGCACGCCCTGGCCCAGCAGGTCCTTCAGGACGGTCCCCTGGGCATAGGGCGTGCCGCGGATCTGGAAATTGTCGGCGGCGTCGCCCCAGTATTCCCGCAGCCAGTCGCGGTTCGCCTGGAAGCCGCCGGCCGAGGCGACCACCGCCCGGAACCGCACCCGCTGCGGGAAGCCGTGGTAGGAGAGGATGGCCTCGCTGGCGAAGCCCTCCTGCACCTCGATGTGCTGCACCTCGGTGTCGTAGAGGATGTCGATGCCGAGCGCCTCGGCCGTGCGGTAGAGCGCATTAACCAGCGCCTTGCCGCCGCCGAGGAAGAAGGCGTTGGTGCGCGAGAGGGAGAGGGTGCCGGAGAGCGAGGGCTGGAAGACCACCCCGCAGCTTTTCAGGAAGCCCGGCGCGTGCTGGCTGGCGCGGATGCAGGTGCGGGCCAGGTGCTCGTCCGTCTTGCCGCCGGTGACCTTCAGCAGGTCGTCCCAGTACTCCTCCTCAAGATAGGTCTCGACCTGGACGTCGGTCGGCGCCGGGTGCAGCGCGCGCACATTGCGCGTGTGCCGGCTGTTGCCGCCGCGCAGCGGCTTCGGCGCATGCTCGGCGACGAGCACGCTCGCGCCGGCGCGGCGGGCCTCGATGGCGGCGCAGAGGGCGGCATTCCCGCCGCCGACGACCAGGACGTCCCAGGGACGGCTGAAATCCGGCATGGACACCCTTGTATCCACCGGGATACGAGATTGTCCAGATGCGCTCGAAAGCCCTGCGGCCCCGGGCTACGCCGGCGGCCATGGACCTCCCTCCCGTCCCGCGCGACCTCGGGCAGGAAGCCTATGACCGCATCCGCGCGGCGATCCGCGACGGCACGCTCGCGCCCGGCCTGCGGCTGACCGAGACCGACCTCGCGGCGCGCTTCGGCGTCTCCCGCACCCCCGTCCGCGGCGCCATCGCCCGGCTGGAGGCGGAGGGGCTGCTGACCCATGAGCCGCGCCGCGGCCTGACCGTCACCCGGCCCGACCATGCCGGGGTGATGGAGCTCTACGTCATGCGGGAGATCCTGGAGGGCGCGGCGGCGCGGCTGGCCGCGCAGCACGCGACGGAGGCCGAGCTTGCCGCCATGGCGGAGATCGTCGCGGGGGAGCCGGCCGCCTTCGGCGATCCCGGCGGGCTGGCGGAGGTGAACCTCCGGCTGCACGGCCTGCTCTACCTCGCCGCCCACAACCGCTACCTGTTGCGGAGCCTCGAGCAACTGGCCGCCACCATGGCCCTGCTGCCCTCCCTGCTCGCGCGCGGCGGCCGGGCGGAGGCGGCGCATGCCGAGCACCGCGCCATCCTGCAGGCGCTGCAGCGGCGGGACGGGGAGGGGGCCGAGGCGGCGGCCCGGGCGCATGCGCGCGCCGCGCTGCGGCACCGCTTGGCCTGGCTGCTCAGCACCGGCGACCTGCCGCAGGCGACGCCGGGCGGGCGGTAGGCACGCCCCACCCGCGGCACGGCAGGCCGCACGGCACCCTTGCCAGCCGACCCGCGCCACCCGATTCTCCCCGCATGCGCCGGCTCCTCGCCCTGCTGCTCCTGCTCTCCCCCGCCGCCCTGGCCCAGGCGCCCGCCCCGCCGCAGAGCGCGGCCGCGCGCGCCGCCGAGGCCCGCAAGGCCGAGCTCGACCGCGCCTTCGAGGCGCTGAAATCGGCCCCGGACGAGGCCGGCGCCGCCCTGGTCGAGGCGCGCATCCGCGCCCTCTGGGCGCAATCCGCCACCCCCTCCGCCACGCTCTTGCTCCGCCGCGGCGCGCGGGAGGTGGAGGCGCAGCTTCCGGCCGAGGCGCTGGAGGATTTCGACGCCGCCATTACCCTGCAGCCCGACTTCGCCGATGCCTGGTTCCTGCGCGCCGAGGCCTATGCCCGCGCCGGCGACGGCGGCGCCGCGGCGCGCGACCTGCAGGAGGCGCTGCGGCTCGAGCCCCGGCACTGGCTGGCCCTGATGAGCCTCGCCCGGCTGCAGGACGAGGCCGGCAATGCCATGGGCGCGCTGCGGAGCCTGGAGGCGGCGATGGCCATCAACCCGCGCATGCCGGGCGGGCAGGAGCGGCTGCGCGAGCAGCGCCGCAAGGCCGAGGGCGACGTCACCTGAGGCGCGCCGATGACCGAAGGGCCGGATGGCCCGGAGGTCTGAATCGGCTCGCCCAACATACAAGGCGCCCCCGGTCACGGATAACGTGATCGTCATTCGCCTGCTGCATTGCGGCAATCCGGTCCGGTTATTGGCGGTTTGTGTCCCGCGGGCACATCTGATGCAGCGACGAAGGCGGCGCCGCGTGGTGCCGCCGCATCAGGACAAATCCCGTGAACGAGATCCTCACCATGCTGCCCTGGGTGTTCGGCCTGGTCGCCGCCGCCGCGGCGGTCTCCCAGTCGAAGTAGCCCGAAGGTCCGGCCGGCTGCCCTCCGATGCCGACGCAACGGCCGGATGGCTGCCGGCCCGGCCCCGCGCCAGTCTAGGGTCATGACGCACATGGCCCCCATCCCCGACCCATCCGACGCCGCCCGCTGGGACGCCCTGCTGGCGCGCGACCCTTCCCCGGCCTGCGGGCCCTTCCTCTATGCGGTGACGACGCAGGGCGTCTTCTGCCGCCCCGGCTGCCCCAGCCGCCCGCCGCTCCGGCGCAATGTCCGCTTCTACGCCGATGTCCCAGCGGCCGAGGCCGACGGCTTCCGCGCCTGCAAGCGCTGCGACCCCAAGGGCGACCGCGCCGCGCTGCATGCCGCCGCCATCCGCGCCGCCTGCGACCTGATCGAGCGGAGCGAGACCATCCCGGGCCTTGCGACCCTCGCCGACCGCGCCGGCTATGCCCGGCACCATTTCCTGCGGCTGTTCAAGGAGATCACCGGCGTCACCCCGCGCAGCTACGCCGAATCGGTCCGCGCCCGCCGGCTGCAGGCCGCGCTTGCCGCGGGCGACCGGGTGGCCGAGGCCGTCGCCGGCGCCGGCTATGGCAGCGAGAGCCGGGTCTATGGCGCGCCGGGCCGGGTCCTCGGCATGACGCCCGGCGCCGCCCGCCGGGGCGGGGAGGGCGAGGTGATCCGCACCGCGACCGCCGAGAGCGCCCTCGGCCCGCTGATGGTCGGCGCGACGGAGAGCGGCGTCTGCTTCATCGGCTTCGCCGAGGACGTCGCGGCGCTGGAGGGCGACCTCCGCCATCGCTTCCCGAAGGCGCGGGTGGAGCCGGCGCCGGAGGCCCTCGCCGCCACCATCCGGCAGGTGGTGGCCTTCCTCGAGGAACCGAAGGCCGCGCTCGCCCTGCCGCTCGACCTCCGTGGCACCGCCTTCCAGCGCCGGGTCTGGCAGGCGCTGACGGAGATCCCCTTCGGCGAGACCCGCACCTATGGCGAGATGGCCGAGGCGATCGGCGCCCCGCGCGCCGTGCGCGCCGTCGCCCGGGCCTGCGCGCAGAACCATGTCTCGCTGGCCGTCCCCTGCCACCGGGTGGTGGGCAAGGATGGCGACCTGACCGGCTATCGCTGGGGCGTCCCGCGCAAGCGCGCGCTGCTGGCCAAGGAGCGCGCCGGGCGAGGCTGACTACTTCCGTCCGTAGTAGTCCTGCACCGTCCGCCAGGCGACCTGCTGCAGGTAGCCGGCGAGTTTGGGGTCGAGGCCGGCGGTATAGGGCAGGTCGACCGGGGAGGCGACGAAGATCGCGGCATAGCTCACGGCGGCGGCGAGATAGGTCCCGGCGAGGCTCGGGTGCCGCCGGTCCGGCGCGTAGATCCCGGCCTCCGGCCGCTCCGCCTGCACACGGGCGAAGGCGAGGCCGGCCGGGATCACCAGGGCGTCGAGCGCATTGCCGATCCTCGTATAGGCCTCCGCGAGGCCCGCGGTCATCTCCGGCTTGTCCTCATAGGCCCAGGACATGAAGAAGACCGGTCGCGCGCCGTGCCGCCGCACCGTCTCGGCATGCCGCTTCGCATAGACGTCGAAGGGCCCCTTCAGGTCGGGGTGCAGCGGGCACTGGCTGCAATCCATCATCACGGCCATGTCGAACAGCCGCTCCGGCGTGTTGAAGCGGATCGTGTTGTCCGGGTTGAAGCTGTACCTGCCGATGGCGTTCGGCCGAAAATAGCTCTCGACGTCGTGCCAGTCGAAGCCGGACCCGCTGATGGTGACCAGCGAGGCCCGCACATCCGGCCGGCGCGCCGCCCGCAACAGGCCGCCGACATGCGCGGTGATGCCGTTGTTGAAATAGAAGAAGCTGTTGCCGATCCAGATGATCGAGGTGGGGGCCGGCCCGGCCTCCGTCACCCTGGGCGAGGTCTGCGCCAGCGCCGGCAACCCGCCGAGCGCCAGGGCCAGCGCAAGGGCGAGTCTGCGCAGCATTGCCGTCATGGACGATGTCCTCCTGCCGTTTCGGCGGCAGGCTATCGTCGCTGGCGACAGCGGGAAAGCCGCGCCGCCCCGTGCCCCCTCGCGGTCCGCGTCATTGCCGTTCGCTGCTGCCGCCACCCTCGGGCGCCGCGGTCGGGATCGCCTGGGCGCCGGCATCCCGCTCCCGCGCGGCGCGCGCGGCGGTCTCGGCCAGGTCGCGCCGCTGCGCCTCCAGCCGGGCCTGGGCGCTGGTGATCTCGCCGTTCAGCGAATCGCGCCGGCGCTCGAGCGAGGCGACCTCGCCCCGCAGCCCCTCCACCTCGCGCTGCAGCGCTGCCTGTTCCTGTCGTGCGGTCTCCGTCGCCCCGCTCGCCTGCCGCTCCAGGCCGGCCAGGGCATCGCGCCGCTGCGCCAGCTCGCGCTCCGCCGCCGCGGCCTCGGCCCGCGCCGCCTGCAGCCGCCGCTCCTCCGCCGTCGTGCCGTCGCGCAGCTCGGCCAGCCGGCGCTCGGCCGTGCCGATCTCCTGGCGCAGCTCGGCGGTGCGCTGCTCCAGGCCGCGGAGCGTCGCGGCCGCCTGGTCCCGCGCCGTGCCGAGCCGCGCGACCTCCGCCTCGGCCTGGGTGACGGCGTTGCGCCGCTCGGCCAGCGTCGCCTCCGACACCGCGACATTCTCGCGCAGCGTGGTCAGCCGCCGCTCGGCCTCGGAGGTGGTCCGGCCCAGCTCGGCCTGCCGCGCCTCGAGGCCGCGCACCCGCCGCTCGGCCTCCTCGGCCGCCTGGGTGGTGCGGGTGAGGCGGGTATCGGCCTCGCCCAGCGCGGTGCGCCGCGCCGCGAGGTCGCGATCGGCGGTGCCGGTCTGGTCGCGCAGCGTGGTGAGCCGTCCATCCGCGTCGGTCAGTGCGGCGCGGCGCTGCGCCAGGTCGCGATCCGCCGTGCCGGTCTGGTCGCGCAGGGTGGCCAGGCGCCGGTCGGCCTCGGTGATCGCGGTCCGTCGCTGCGTCAGGTCCCGCTCGGCCGTGCCCGCCTGGTCGCGCAGGGTGGCAAGCCGCCCATCCGCCTCGGTCAGCGCGGTCCGGCGCTGCGCGAGGTCCCGCTCGGCGGCCGCCGTCTGCTCGCGGAGCGTGGCCAGCCGCCGCTCCGTCTCGGTGCCGGCCTGCCGGCGCTCGGCGACGGTCCGCTCGGCCTCGGTGATGCTGCTGCGCAGCGCCTGCAGCCGCTGCTCCTCCTGCGTCACGCGCTGGCGCTGCTCGGCGAGCGTCCGGTCCTCGGTCGCCGATTGCTGCCGCAGCGTGGCGAGCCGCTGTTCGGTCTGCGTCGCCTGCTCGCGCAGCAGGGCGAGGCGGCGGTCCTCGGCGGTGCTGCGCTCGCTGAGCGCGGCGAGGCGGCCTTCCTGCGCCGAGACCTGGCCACGCAGGTCCGCCAGCCGCCGTTCCTCAGACCCGGATTGCTCCTGCAGGGCGGCGAGGCGCCGCTCCGTCTCGCCGAGCAGGCCGAGGCGCTCGGTCCGGTTGCGCTCGACCTCGCCCGCCTGGGTCTGCAGCCCGCCGAGGCGCTGCTCCTCCTCGGCGAGCGCCGCGCGCTGGCGGCGGAGATCGGCCTCGGCCTGGCTGCGGGTGCGCTGGGCGGTGGCGAGGGCGCTGCGCGCCTCGGTCAGCCGCGCCTCGATGGCGGCGAGGTCGCCGGCGGCGCTGCGCTCCTGCGCCAGGCTGCGCTCGAGCTCCTCCACCCGGACGCGGAGGGTGCCGCCCTCCGCCTGCGATGCCGCGAGGCTGCGCTGCAGGCTGTCCACCCGCGCGGTGCGCTCGACCGTATAGCCGCAGCCAGACAGCGACCCGAGCAGGACGGGCGCGACCATGGCCAGGGCCCGCCCCGGCCCCCGCAACGACCTATGCATGGCAAGACTCCCCCGATCGCCGCAGCACCCGGACATGCCGCCCGCTCGCGGCAAGGTCGTCAATTGCCGGCGCGTGACAGGCGACGTGCCGCACGGTCACGTTTCGGTTTGATGTTCTCACCGTCACGGTGAACCGGCAAGGCGCCGCCGCTTTAGCCGCGAGGGCGGCGGGCACCCTGGGCTGCGTGCCAGGGCGAGGGGAAACCATGGCGGGCAGGCAGCGGGGCGCGGAGGCGCTGGTCGGACGGATCGAGGCGGCGGAGCGGCTGGACCCGCCGGGCTATGCGATCGGCAATGCCCTGGCCCGCCCGGCGCAGATCGCCGGACGGCCGGCGCGGCGGCTGGGCAATGCGCTGCATGGCACGGGCTACGGCCACCCGGTGCATCCGATGCTGGTGACGCTGCCGATCGGCGCCTGGACCCTCGCGCTCGGGATGGACCTGCTGGCGCGGCTCGGACTGGTGCGCGGGCGGGCGGTGGCGCAGGTGGCGGACACGGCGCTCGGGGCCGGCGCGGTCGGTGCCGTCGCCGCGGCGGCGACCGGCATCGCCGACTGGCAATACACCGATGGCCGCGACCGGCGGCTCGGCCTCGTGCACGGGCTGACCAATACCACGGCGCTCGGGCTGATGCTGCTGTCGCTCCGGCTGCGCGCGGGCGGGCGGCGCGGTGCGGGGCAGGCGGCTTCCATGGCCGGCTGGGGTGCCATGGCGCTGGGTGGCTATCTCGGCGGGCATCTGGTCTATCGCCGGCGCGTCGGCGTCGACCATGCCGACCGCAGCCCGGCGCCGCGGGAATGGGAGGCGGTGCTGCCGCTCGCCGAGTTGCAGGAGGACCGGCCGCGCCGCGTCGAGGTCTGGGATGCCGATACGCGGCAGGAGATCGGCATCGCCCTGGTGCTGCATCGCGGCCGCGTGCATGCCATGGGCGCGCGCTGCTCGCATGCCGGCGGGCCGCTCGACCAGGGCTGGGTGCTGGAAGGGCGGCTGGTCTGCCCCTGGCACGGCTCGCGCTACGACCTCGCGACCGGAGAGCCGATGGACGGACCCTCCACTTGCCCGCAGCCGCGCTACGCCCTGCGCATCCGCGACGGCATGGTGGAGATCCGGCGGGAGCAGGAGCCGGGCGACGAGGTGGTGACCCGCGAGCGCGTCGCGCGGGCCGCCGGGCCGCAGGGCGGGCCGCGCGGCAGGCGGGCGGATGACGTGCTGCGCGAGCACCATGCGATGCTGCGGCGGATGTTCGCGCGGATCGAGGCCATGCCGCGCGAGGATCCGGCGCGGCGCGACCTGCTGCGGATGCTGGCGCAGGAGATGGAGATCCACGAATACGTCGAGGACCGGTTGTTCTACCCGGCGGTCCGGGCGGTCAGCGAGGACGTCGCCGTCGCGCATGCCGAGCACCGGCAGCTTGCCGACCTGCTGGCCGAGACGCTGAAGCTCTCCACCGCGACGCCGGAATTCGAGGCGCATCTGCGCGCGCTGCACGCGGCGCTGGACCACCATGCCGGGTCCGAGGAGCGCTCGATGTTCCCCGAGGCCGAGCGCCTGGGCGAGGCGCGGCTGCGCGAGATCGGCCATGCGCTGGAGGCGCTGCTGGAGCAGGCCCGCGAATCGCGCGCGCGGCAGGCCTTCCGGGCACTGAAGGTGCGGCTGCTGGAAGGCGTGTGACGAGGACCGGCAGGCGTCCCGGGGCCTGCCGGTCGCTGGGGCAGCGGGCGGGCGCGATGCCGGGGCGGCGTGGCGCCAACGGCAGGCCATCCCGGCCGGCATGGCCCCAGCGCCGGGCGCGGGCCGTCCGGCCGCGCCCCGGTCCAGGCCATGGTCGCCTTCTGCACGCAGGCGCCGCGAAGCGCCCCCGGCCGGCGATCGCTCAGCGTGCGGGGTAGCCCGGCGGCGGGGCGCCCCCGCCCGAGCGCTGCACCTCGGCATTGCTGATCCCGCCCATGATCCGGCCGGTGCCGGGCTGGATGGGGGCCTGCACGCCGGTGCCCGGCATGGTCCGCTGCACCTCGGCATTGCTGATGCCGCCCATGATGCGGCCGGTGCCGGGCACGATCGGCGCCTGCGCGCCGGTGCCCTGCTCCACGCGCTGGATATCGGCATTGCTCGAGCCGCCCATGATCCGCGCCGTGCCGGGGACGACCGGCGCCGCGGCGCTGGCGCCGGGCGGGGAGACGGCGGCGACGGGACGGGGTGGCGATTGGCAGGCGGCGAGAAGGGCGAGACTGGCCGCGATCGCCGCGGTCCCGCTGAGGCGTGCCCTGGTCATGTCATGCATCCTTCCGGCAGGTGGGCGCTTTGGCCCGAACGCCGGCCGGAACGCGGCATGGCCGCCAGATTTCCTTCCCGTAATCCGTGTCGGGGCGGGAATCAGCCCGCCACCGATCACGGATGAGAGAGGCCGGCGCTACCTCACCACCGCCACGCGCAGGGCATTGGTGGTGCCGGGCGTCCCGAAGGGCACGCCCGCCGTGACCACCACCTCCTGCCCCGCCGTGGCGAAGCCCTCCTGCACCGCGGCGCGGGTCGCCTTGTTGACCATGTCGCCCATGCTGTTGGGCTCGTTGGTCAGCAGCGGGTGCACGCCCCAGACCACGGCCAGGCGGCGCGCGGTCTCCGTGCTCGCGGTCAGGCCGAGGATCGGGCAGTCCGGCCGCTCCCGCGCCACGCGCAGCGTCGTGCTGCCGGTCGAGGTGAAGGTGGCGATCGCCTCCGCCTTGATGGTGTGCGCCACCTGCCGCGCCGCGGCGGCGATGGCGCCGGCGCTGTTCGGCTCCGGCTCCGGCCGCGCGGCATCGGTCAGCCGGCGCCAGTCGGCGTCGAGTTCCACCCGCGCGAGGATGCGGTCCATCATGTTGACGGCTTCGTAGGGGTACTGGCCGGCCGCCGTCTCGGCCGAGAGCATCACCGCATCGGCGCCGTCGAAGACCGCCGTCGCCACGTCCGAGGCCTCGGCCCGGGTCGGGGAGGGGGAGCCGATCATGCTCTCCAGCATCTGCGTCGCCACCACCACCGGCTTGCCCGCCGCCTTGGCGGCGCGGACGATGCGCTTCTGGATGAGCGGCACCTCCTCGGGCGGGCATTCCACGCCGAGATCGCCGCGCGCCACCATCACGCAGTCGGTCAGCGCGATGATGGCGTCGAGGTTCTCGACCGCCTGCGGCTTCTCCATCTTCACCATGATCTGGGCGCGGCCGCCGGCGATGCGCTTGGCCTCGGCCACGTCCTCAGGCCGTTGCACGAAGGAGAGGCCGATATATTCGATCCCGCGCTCGAGGACGAAGGCCAGGTCCTCCTTGTCCTTCTCGGTGAGCGCCGGGATGGGGAGCGCGACGTCGGGAACGTTGACGCCCTTGCGGTCGGACAGCGCGCCGCCGACCACCACCTCGGTCTCCAGGTGGTCGCCGCGCACGCGGGTGACGCGGAAGCGGAGCTTGCCGTCATCGAGCAGGAGGGTGGTGCCGATCTGCGCCGCCTGGATGATCTCGGGATGCGGCAACTGCACGCGGCTGACATTGCCGGGCGTGGGGTTCAGGTCGAGGCGGAAGGGCTGGCCGGTCTGCAACTGCACCCGCCCGCCCTGGAAGCGGCCGACGCGCAGCTTCGGGCCCTGCACATCGGCCAGGATGCCGATGGGACGGCCCACCTTCTCCTCGATGGCGCGGATGATGCCGATGCGCTCGGCATGGTCGGCATGGGAGCCGTGCGAGAAATTGAGGCGGAAGACATCGGCGCCGGCCCGGTAGAGTCGCTCGATCACCTCCGCACTGGAGGAGGCGGGGCCGAGGGTGGCCACGATCTTGGTGCGCCGGCGGCGGCGGAGCGGGATGCGGGGCGCCATGCGGAGCTTCCCTTCCGGCGGTGGGTGCAGGTCCGGGCGGAGCTGCCAAGCCGGCATGTCGAGCAGCTTCGAGAGCTCCGTGACCCGGTCGGCCGGGATGCGCTGCCACTGCGACACGGCGGCGGGGGTGATGCCGAGCGCCGTTGCGATCTTCGCGCCGGTGCCGCGGCGGTTGAGGAGGTCGTCGAGGATGGCATCTCTCATGACCAACACTCTAACAGGCTTAAGCTTCGGCCGTCATGCTTAAAATGAAAGCTCAAATCTAAACATTAAGCCCCCAACCGGGGCGGTCAAATCGGGCAGGTGGCCCAGCGAAGGTCCTCCAGATTGCCCATTGCTTAACGCCACGCGGTGTCGTGATGCCCGCGGTGCCGGGCCGCTCAGCCGATCAGCAGGGCGCGGACATCGTTGACATTGGTCAGCGTCGGCCCGGTCACGACCAGGTCGCCCAGCGCCCGGAACAGGCCTGTGCTGTCATGCCCGGCAAGCGCCACCCGCGGGTCGCGGCCGAGCGCGCGGGCGCGCGCCAGGGTATCCGGCGTGGCGATGGCGCCGGCTGCCTCCGACCTGCCGTCGATCCCGTCCGTGTCGCAGCAGAGCGCCCAGATGCCGGGCGCGCCGTTCAGCGCCAGCGCCAGGCCGAGCAGGGTCTCCGTGCCGCGTCCGCCCTCGCCGGCCGCACCCTCGATGGTCACCGTGGTCTCGCCGCCCGAAAGCAGCAGCGCCGGCCGCGCCACCGGCACCCCATGCGTGGCGCAGGAGAGGGCGATGCCGCCCAGCGCCTTGCCGAGCTCGCGCGCCTCGCCCTCCAGCGCATCGCCGAGGACGAGGGGCGCGAGGCCCATCGCCCGGCCCTCCTCGGCCATGGCGCGGAGCGCCATCATCGGCGTCGCGATCATCCGCAGCACCGCCCCGGCGAGGCGGGGGTCGCCGGGCTTCGGCGTCTCCTCCTCGGCCCGCTCCAGGTGGCGCAGCGCGGCCTCCGGCAGGCGCATGCGGTAGTGGGCGACGAGCGCCCGGGCCTCGGCGAAGGTGGTGGGATCGGCGACGGTGGGGCCGGAGGCGATCACCGCCGGGTCGTCGCCGGGCACGTCGGAGATGGCGAGCGTCAGCACCTCGGCCGGATGGGCGGCCGCCGCGACCCGGCCGCCCGAGAAGGCGGAGAGGTGCTTGCGGATGCAGTTCATGTGGTCGATCGGGGCGCCGCAACGCAGCAGTTCCCGGTTCACCGCGATCAGGTCGTCGAGCGTCAGCCCGGGGGCGGGCAGGGTGGAGAGCGCGGAGCCGCCGCCCGAGACGAGGAAGAGGACCAGATCCCCGGCCGAGAGGCCACGGACGGCGGCCAGGATCTCCGCCGCCGCGGCGGCGCCCTGTGCGTCCGGCACCGGATGGCTGGCGAAGCGCACGGGGATGCGGCGCCGCGCTGGCGGGTGGGGCAGGTCGGCGCCATGCGGGGCGATGACGAGGCCCGAGAGCGGTACCTGCGGCCAGGCCTGCTCCACGGCGAGCGCCATCTTGGCCGCCGCCTTGCCGACGCCGACCACGACGACGCGGCCGGCCTTCGGCGGCGCCGGCAGATGGGCCGCCAGCACCGCCAGCGGGTCGGCGGCGCGCACCCCCGCCTCGAAGAGCCGGAGCAGCGCCGCCCGCGCCGATGCGTCGTCCCAAGTGCCAGCCATCATGCCCTCCCTCGCATATCCCTTGTCCCGCCCCGCGGCCCGCCAGGGAAGGGGGGCGGCGCGGCAGACCTGTCCGCGTCCCGGCGGCTGCCGGCGGCGTGAGGCCGCGGCGCCCGCCCCTGGCTTGTAAAACACCTCGTGGTATGGAAGAAGCCACGCAAGTGAGGTGCCGAGGACGGAAACCACGGTCGATCAGGCCGGAACGGCGCCCAGCACACGGAGGATCTCCGCGCTCGCCCGGCGGCGATGCGCCGCCACCGCGGCCCGCGCCGCCTCGGCCCGGCCGGCGCGGAGCGCGGCGAGGATCGCCGCGTGCTCGGTCGCGGAGGTCCCGGAATCGGCCCGCAGCGCCGCGGTGGCGCTGCGGGCGCGCTGCGCCTGATCGGCCATGGTCTGCGCCAGGCCAGCCAGCTTGGCATTGCCGCAACCCTCAAGGAGGAGGCGATGGAACCTGTCATCCGCCGCGGCCCAGGCCTTCCGGTCGCCGGCCTCCCGCGCCCGCTCCATGGCCTCGGTCGCCGCCGCCATGCCCTCTACCGCCGCCCCACCGCGGCCGGCGAGCAGCGCGGCCGCCGCGCCTTCCAGCGCGATCAGCACGTCATAGGTCTCCCCCAGGTCGGTCGGGTCGATCGGCAGGACGCGGACGCCGCGGCGCGGCAGGACGCGCAGGAAGCCCTCGTGCTGCAGGCGCAGCACCGCCTCGTGCACCGGCGTGCGGCTCATGCCGAGCTGGTCGGCGATGGCCTGCTCCGTCGCCTCGTGCCCCGGGGGCAGCAGGCTCTCGAGGATGCTCGCCTTCAGCGCGGCATAGGCCGACTGCGCCAGGCTCTCCCGCTTCGGCCCGGGGGGTGGCGCCGGCCGCACGCGCAGCCCTGTCCCGTCTTCCATGCCAGCTACCATACCACAGCCTGAAGGAGTTCCCATGCGCACCCATCGCATCGCCGCCATCCCCGCTGACGGCATCGGCAAGGAGGTCATCCCCGCCGGCCTCCGCGTGCTGGAGGCGCTGGCCGGGCGCGACGGCGGCTTCCGCCTGGACGTTACGGAGTTCCCCTGGGGCAGCGACTACTACCGCCAGACCGGAAGGATGATGGCGGAGGACGGCCTCGAGACCCTGAAGGGCTTCGATGCCATCTTCTTCGGCGCGGTCGGCGACCAGCACCTTCCGGACGACATCACGCTCTGGGGCCTCAGGCTGCGCATCTGCCAGGGCTTCGACCAGTACGCCAATATCCGCCCGACCCGCGTGCTGCCCGGCCTGACCAGCCCGTTGCGGGAGGTGGCGCCCGGCGACATCGACTGGGTGATCGTGCGGGAGAATTCCGAGGGCGAATATGCCGGCCATGGCGGCCGCGCCCATCGTGGCCACCCCGAGGAGATCGCCACCGAGACCGCGATCTTCACCCGTGCCGGCGTTACGCGGATCATGCGTACGGCATTCGAGATCGCGGCGAAGCGTCCGCGGAAGCTGCTGACGGTGGTCACCAAGTCCAACGCGCAGAAGCACGGCATGGTCTTCTGGGACGAGATCGCCGCCGAGGTCGCCCGCGACTATCCCTCCGTAACCTGGGAGAAGGAACTGGTGGACGCCATGGCGGCCCGCATGGTCCGCCGCCCCCGCAGCATCGACACGGTGGTCGCCACCAACCTGCATGCCGATATCCTGAGCGACCTCGCCGGTGCCGTCGCCGGCTCGCTCGGCGTCGCGCCGACCGCCAACCTCGACCCCTCGCGCCGCTTCCCCTCGATGTTCGAGCCGATCCACGGCTCGGCCTTCGACATCGCCGGCAAGGGGGCGGCCAACCCGGTCGCCACCTTCTGGACCGCGGCGATGATGCTGGACCACATCGGCGAGGCGTCCGCGGCGGCGCGGCTGATGACGGCGGTGGAGCGGGTCTGCGCCGATGGCGTGCTGACCGCCGATGTCGGCGGCACGGCCAATACCGAGCAGGTGACGCAAGCGGTCATCGCGGCGATCCGCGGCGCCAACGAATAGGCCCGCGGGTATCCTAAGGCGGCGGCGCGCCTTGGCGCAGCCGCCGCGCGCCATCACGGAGGAAACGAGAATGACCTTGTCGCGCCGCGGCCTGCTAGCCGCCGGACTTGCCCTGCCCGCTGTTGCCCATGCCCAGGGGACCGCCCAGGGAGGCTGGGCGCCGGACCGGCCCGTCTCGCTCATCGTCCCCTTCGCCGCCGGCGGGCCGACCGACGTGATCGCCCGGCTCGTCGCCGAGGGCATGGGCCGCGACCTCGGCCAGGCCGTGGTGGTGGAGAACGTGACCGGCGCCGGCGGCACCATCGCTGCGGCGCGGGTGGCGCAGGCAAAGCCGGACGGCACCACGCTGCTCTTCCACCATATCGGCCATGCCAGCGCGGCGACGCTCTACCGCAAGCTGCCCTATGACGTGCTGGGCAGCTTCGCGCCGCTCGGCCTCGCCTCCGATGCCGCGATGACTGTCGTGGCGCGGCCGGACTTTCCGGCGAAGGACCTGGCGGAGGTCCTGGCGGCGATGAAGCGCGACGGCGACCGGCTGACCCTGGCGCATTCCGGGCTCGGCGCCGCCAACCACCTCTGCGGCATGCTGCTGCAGCACGCCGCCGGCACGGCGCTGACCACCGTGGTCTTCCGCGGCAGCGCGCCGGCGATCACGGAACTCATGGCCGGCCGCATCGACCTCTTCTGCGACCAGGCGACCAATACCGCGCCCTTCCTGCGGGAGGGCCGGATCAAGGGTTATGCCGTGACCTTGCGCCGGCGCGTGGCGGGGCTCGACCTGCCAACGACGGAGGAGGCCGGCGCGCCGACGATCGAGATGAGCACCTGGCACGGGATGTATGCGCCGAAGGCGACCCCGCCGGAGGCCCGCTCCCGCCTCTCCGCCGCGCTGCGCTCGGCGCTGACGGAGGAGCGGCTGACGGCGCGGCTGGCCGAATTGGTCACCGACCCCGCGACCCCGGAGCGCGCGACGGAGGCCTTCCACACGCGCTTCCTGGCCGAGGAGGTCGCACGCTGGCGGCCCATCATCCAGGCCGCCGGGCAATATGCGGATTGAGGCTCAGGCGGGCGGCGCAGCCTGGGCCAGGTAGTCGACGGGCCGCAGGATTCGCACGCCGCGCCAGGGGTGCAGCACCAAGAGGTCCAGATCGCTGCTGACGATGGTGCCGGCGCGGGAGGCCAGGGCGAGTTCCAGGTACTTGTTGTCCTTGGCGTCACGGCAGTCGGTCACGCGCATGGCGGGTTCGAACCAGGCGGCCTGACGTCGCAGCACGTCCAGTATGCGGGCGCGCCGGGCGGCCGGTATGGCCTCGACGAAACGGGGCCGGCCCAGCACCGCGGCAATCTCGGCTTCGACGGATGTCGAGAGGGCAAGAAGGTCCGTCTCCTCCGCGCGGAGCAGGGCCCGCTCCGGCACGCTGTCCGCGCGCAGTGCGGCGCCGATGACCGTCGAGGCGTCGAAGACGATCAAGTCCCGGCGTCGCGGCGCTCGGCGTTGTAGGCAGCCAATTCCTCATCGATCATGGCATCGGTCAGGCCTGCGGCGCGCGCCTCGGCCTTGGTCTCGGCGATCGCCCGGGCCAGCTCGCTCGGGCCCGCCTGTGGGTGCAGAACGCGGCTGACCAGCCGGCCCATCGCTTCGCGCGTCCGTTCATCGGCGAGGGCCACGGCGGCCGCGGCCTCAACGGGGATAACGACATCGACCGTGTCGGGCATGGCTGACCTTCCTGACCGAACAATATCGGATCGGCGCATCCCAGAACAAGGCGCGACGGCGCGCGTCAGCGCGCCATCCCCTGCAGCCGCCCTTCCATCTCGCCCAGGATCGAGGGGTCGTCGATGGTGGGCGGCACGACATAGTCCTCGCCATCGGCGATCTTGCGCAGCGTCGCGCGCAGGATCTTGCCGCTGCGGGTCTTGGGCAGCCGCGGCACCACCTTGGCATCCTTGAAGGCCGCGACGGGGCCGATCCTGTCGCGCACCAGCGCGACCAGGTCCCGGCAGACCGCGTCCTCGGCCTTGGTCACGCCGGATTTCAGCACGACGAGGCCGAGCGGCACCTGGCCCTTCAGGCTGTCCTTGATGCCGATGACGGCGCATTCGGCGACGTCGGCATGGCTCGCCAGCACTTCCTCGATCGCGCCCGTGCTCAGCCGGTGCCCCGCGACGTTGATGATGTCGTCGGTGCGGGACATGACGGAGATGTAGCCCTCCGCATCCACCACCCCGGCATCCGAGGTATTGTACCAGCCTGGGAAGGTGGTGGTGTAGCTCTCCCGGAAGCGGTCGTCGGCCTGCCAGAGCGTCGGCAGGCAGCCGGGCGGCATCGGCAGGCGGATGGCCAGCGTGCCGCTCTCGCCGCGCGGCTGGACCTGGCCGGCCTCGTCCAGCGCCGCCACCTCGTAGCCCGGGCTGGCCTTGCCGCCGTTGCCGAACCTCGCCGGGAAGAGGCCGAGGCCGCGGAAATTCCCGCTGATCGGCCAGCCCGTCTCGGTCTGCCACCAGTGGTCGATCACCGGCTTCCGCAGCAGGCCATGCGCCCATTCCGCGGTCGGCGGGTCGCAGCGCTCGCCGGCGAGGAAGAGCGCCTCGAGCTTCGAGAGGTCGTAGCGCGCGAGGAGCCTGCCCTCCGGGTCGTCGCGCTTGATGGCGCGGATGGCGGTGGGCGCGGTGAACATCACATTCACCCCGTGCTGCGCGCAGACGCGCCAGAAGGTGCCGGCATCCGGCGTGCCGACCGGCTTGCCCTCGAACAGCACCGTCGTCGCGCCGGTCAGCAGCGGCGCATAGACGATGTAGGAATGGCCCACGACCCAGCCGACATCGGAGGCCGTGAACATCACGTCGCCCGGCCCGACGCCGTAGAGCATGGCCATGGAATTGCGCAGCGCGACGGCATGCCCGCCATTGTCCCGCACGACCCCCTTGGGTTTCCCGGTCGTGCCGCTGGTATAGAGGATGTAGAGCGGATCGGTCGCGGCGACGGAGACGCAATCGGCCGGCGCGGCGGCCGCTTCCGCCTCGAGCCAGTCCTCATCGCGGCCCGCGGCCAGGCTCGCCACCGCCTGTTCCCGCTGCAGCACCAGCACCGCATCCGGCTTGTGCGGCGAGAGGGCGATGGCCGCATCCAGCAGCGGCTTGTAGGCGACGACGCGCCCGGGCTCGAGCCCGCAGGAGGCCGCGAGGATCACCTTCGGCCGGGCATCGGCGATGCGCGCCGCGAGTTCGGCCGCGGCGAAGCCGCCGAAGACCACCGAATGCACCGCGCCGAGCCGGGCGCAGGCGAGCATGGCGATCGCCGCTTCCGGCACCATCGGCATGTAGATCACGACGCGGTCGCCGGCGGCGACGCCGCGCGCCCTGAGCGCGCCGGCCAGCTTCGCCACCCGAGCCTGCAGCGCGGCATAGGTGATGGTCTCGACCCGCCCGGTCATCGGGCTGTCCCAGATGATTGCGGGCTGCGCGCCGCGCCCGGCCGCGACATGGCGGTCCACCGCGTTGTGGCAGGTGTTCAGCCGGGCATCGGGGAACCAGCGGCCATAGGGACCGGAGGCCGGGTCGAAGATCCGCTCCGGCGCGCGGTCCCAGTCGATCCGCCCGGCCGCTTCCGCCCAGTACCCCTCCGGGTCACGCTGCCAGGCGGCATAGGCCGTCTCGTAGGTGCTGGCGGACATCGGGGCCTCCCTTCTTGTCAGCGGCAAACTGGCAAGGCGATGGTGGAGCGGCAAGACGCTGCGGCCGCGAGACGACGCCATCCCAGACCAAAGAGGGGGCTGGCGTCCATGCCCGGCGGGGGTAGGGGACGGCGACCGTTGCCGCCTTGCGCTGGATCAACGGTGCGCGCGCCGGATCATGCCTAGGGTAGGGTGCACCCGCGTGCCGAAAAGGGAGGTTACCATCGTGGTCTCAGCCGACCAGGACAAGATCCTGCGGAACCCGAAATTCCAGGAACTCGTGCGGACCCGCTCCGGCTTCGCCTGGACCCTGGCCGCCATCATGCTGGTCATCTATCTCGGGTTCGTCTTCCTCGTCGCCTTCGCGCATGGGTTGATGGCCGCGAAGGTCGGCGGCGGCGTCACCTCGGTCGGCATCGTGCTCGGCCTGGTCGTGATCGTCTCGGCCTTCCTCCTCACCGGCATCTATGTGCAGCGCGCCAATGGCCGCTTCGATGCGCTGACGCGCGAGCTGCAGAAGGACATCGCCTGATGCGCCGCCTCCCTCTCGCGCTCGGCGCCGGCCTGCTCGGCTATCTCGGCACGCATGCGATCGCCTGGGCCGCCGGCGCGGTCGATGGCGACGTGCAAAAGCAGTCGCTCAACATCGCCGCCATCGCGATGTTCTTCCTCTTCGTCCTCGGCACGCTGTTCATCACCTACCGCGCCGCCGCCGGCTCCAAGTCGGCGGCCGATTTCTACGCGGCGGGCGGCGGCATCACCGGCTTCCAGAACGGCCTGGCGATTGCCGGCGACTACATGTCGGCCGCCAGCTTCCTCGGCATCTCCGGCCTCGTCTTCGCCTCGGGCTTCGATGGGCTGATCTACTCCATCGGCTTCCTCGTGGGTTGGCCGATCGTGCTCTTCCTGATCGCGGAGCGTCTGCGCAACCTCGGCAAGTTCACCTTCGCCGATGTCGCCTCCTTCCGCCTCGACCAGACGCAGATCCGCATCCTGTCCGCGACCGGCACGCTGGTCGTCGTCGCCTTCTACCTGATCGCGCAGATGGTCGGCGCGGGGAAGCTGATCCAGCTCCTCTTCGGCCTCGACTACCTCTATGCCGTCGTCATCGTCGGCGCGCTGATGATCGTCTACGTCGCCTTCGGCGGCATGAAGGCGACCACCTGGGTGCAGATCATCAAGGCCTGCCTGCTGCTCGGCGGCGCGACCTTCATGGCCTTCATGGTCATGCTGCATTTCGGCTTCAGCCCGGAGGCGATGTTCGCCGAGGCCGTCCGCGTCCACCCGCGCGGCGACGCCATCATGGCGCCCGGCCAGATGGTGGCCGACCCGGTCTCCGCCATCTCGCTCGGCCTCGCGCTGATGTTCGGCACCGCAGGGCTGCCGCACATCCTGATGCGCTTCTTCACGGTCTCGGATGCCAAGGCGGCGCGGAAGAGCGTGTTCTACGCCACCGGCCTGATCGCCTATTTCTACATCCTGACCTTCATCATCGGCTTCGGCGCCATCACCTTCCTGATGGTGGACCCGGCCTACTACACGGTCGGTGCCGACGGAGCCTACAACAAGATCGCCGGCCTGCTGGGCGGCACGAACATGGCCGCGGTGCACCTCGCCAACGCGGTGGGCGGCAGCTTCTTCCTCGGCTTCATCTCCGCCGTCGCCTTCGCCACCATCCTCGCCGTGGTCGCGGGCCTGACGCTGGCCGGCGCTTCCGCGGTCAGCCACGACCTCTATGCCGAGGTCTTCGCCCGCGGCCGCGCCTCGGAGAAGAGCGAGGTCAACCTCTCCAAGGCCGCGGCCGTGGTGATCGGCATCGTCGCCATCGTCCTCGGCTACATCTTCGAGAACCAGAACGTCGCCTTCATGGTCGGCCTCGCCTTCGCCGTCGCCGCGAGCTGCAACTTCCCCGTCCTGCTGATGAGCACGATGTGGAAGGGCTGCACCACGCGCGGCGCCATGTGGGGCGGCTTCCTCGGCCTCGCCTCGGCCGTCGTCATGGTGGTGCTGTCCAAGGCGGTCTGGGTGCAGACCTTCGGCAACAAGACCGCGCTCTTCCCCTACGACAACCCGGCCATCTTCTCGATGACCATCGCCTTCGTCGGCATCTGGGCCTTCTCCAAGCTGGATGCCAGCCAGCGGGCGAAGGAGGAGCTCGCCTCCTACGATGCGCAGTATGTGCGGTCGGAGACGGGCATCGGGGCGGCTTCGGCGCATATCCACTGACTGAGTACCGGGGAAGGGCGCTGCCCTTCCCCGGACCCCAACCCGCCAGGCCCGGAGCCGGGCCTGGACCGGCCTGAGTTTGCCCCATGCCCAGCGCCTTCGACGCGTCCAACCCGCCCTTCGACCGGCTGACGCAGGAGGAGATCGCCGAGCTCCGCGCCGCGATCGACATCGGCTACCTGCGGCCGGGGGAGGCGGTGCTGATACCCGGCCAGAAGGCCGAGCATCTGCACGTCATCATCAAGGGCTCGGTCGAGGTCCGCGACAACGGCACCCTCGACGCCGTGCTCGGCCCGAAGGACAGCTTCGACAGCCGCGCCCTGGTGCATGGCGCGGCCGGCGAGGACTTCATCGCGGCGGAGGAGACGCTCTGCTACCTCATCCCCCGCGGCCTCGTCCTCGACCTCATCGCCCGCAACGCGGCCTTCGCGGCCTTCTTCTATTCCGAGGTCTCGGCCAAGCTGGACGCCTTCGCCGGCGCCCGCCGGCCCGAGGGCATGGAGAGCGTGCTGCGCGCCCGGGTGAGGGAGGCGAGCCGCGGCCCCGCCCTGATGATCGAGGGCAGCGCCAGCATCGCCGATGCCGCCCAGCGCATGCAGGACGCCAGCATCAATGCTGCCTATGTGCGCGACGACGGCCGGATCGGCGTCGTCACCGGCATGAACCTGGCGAAAGCCGTGCTGCTGCAACGGCTGCCGCATGAGACGCCGGTCCGCGAGGTCTGCCATTTCGACGTCATCGCCGTCGATGCCGAGGACTTCATCTTCGAGGCGCTGCTGCTGATGACCCGGCACACCAAGCGCCGGGTCGCGGTGCGCAGCGGCGGCGACTACACCGGCTTCCTCGAGGACATCCACATCCTCGGCCTGGTCGCCGGCAATTCCCAGCTCATCCCCGGCCGCATCGACCGGGCCCGCAGCGTCGCCGACCTCGCCGCGCCGGCGCAGGACATCCAGGCGCAGGTGGAGAGGCTGCACCGCCAGGGCGTGAAGGTCGAGCAGATCGCCGAGATCACCTCCGACCTCAACCGCCGGCTCTTCGTCCGGCTCTTCGACCTGCTGGCGCCCGCCAGCATCCGCGATCATGGCTGCCTGATGATCATGGGCAGCGAGGGCCGCGGCGAGCAGACCGTGCGCACCGACCAGGACAATGGCCTGCTGCTGGGCGCGCCGGTGCCGGAAGCCGACCTGACCGCCTTCCGCGAGGCCTTCTCGGGGGCGCTGGCGGGCTTCGGTTTCCCGCCCTGCCCGGGCAGGGTCATGGTCAGCAACCCGCTCTGGTCGCAGCCGCTGGACGGCCTGGTGCGGCAGCTTCGCCTCTGGATCATGGAGCGGACGCCCGAGGCGGCGATGAACCTGGCGATCTTCTTCGACGCCGTCGCCGTCTCCGGCCGCGCCGGGCTGGTGACCGAGGCGAAGCAGGCCATGGCGGAGGCGATGCGCGGCGAGCGCGCCCTGATCGCCCGCTTCGCCAACCTGGTCGAGACCTTCCAGACGCCGGCGCTCGGCGTGCTCTCGACCTTGATGGAGAAGGTCGGCGTCGGCTCGGATGCCATCGACATCAAGAAGGCCGGCATCTTCCCGATCGTGCACGGCATGCGGGCCATGGCGATGGACCGCGGCATCCTGGTCACCTCGACGGCCGGCCGGATCGAGGCCCTGGTCGAGGCCGGTGCCTTCAGCGCCGCCTTCGGGCGGGAGCTGCTCTCGGCGCTGCGGGTCTTCATGGAGTACCGCCTGCGCGCGCAGCTCGAGGCGGTGCGGCGCGGCACGCTGGAGCGGGAGGCGCTGGTCGAGCCGGGCGAGCTCTCCGCGGCCGACCGCGACATCCTGCGCGACGGCTTGCGCATCGTCCGCCAGTTCCGCGAGATGCTCCGCAACCGCTACGCCCTGGCCGCCTTCGGATGACCGCTGACCGGGACCCGCCTTCCCGACGGCCGGTCGGCTGCCGCGGCAGGCATCGATGACGCGCGGCCTGCTCTGGCGGTTGTTCTACCGGGCCTCGCTCGGCGACCACGCCTACAAGTTCCTGTTCGAGCCGGGGCCGGAGGACGAGGCGGTCGCGCTGGACTGCGAGACCACCGGCCTCGACCCCAGGCGCGACGACATCGTCGCGGTCGCCGCCGTGCGCATTCGCGGCAACCGCATCCTGACCAGCGAGCGATTCGAGGCGATCGTCCGGCCGGAGGACAGCCAGCCCGGCGCGGAGTCGATCAAGGTCCACCGCCTCCGCCGGCGCGACGTTGCCGATGCCCTGCCGATGCGCAAGCTCCTGCCGGAGCTGCTCCGCTTCATCGGCGGCAGGCCGCTGGTCGGCTACTACATCGATTTCGACGTCCGCATGCTGGACAAGTATGCGATGGACCTGATCGAGGTGAAGCTGCCCAACCCGCAGATCGAGGTCAGCGCGCTCTACTACGACAGGAAATACGGGGATGCACCGCCCGGCACGGTCTTCGACCTGCGCTTCGACAGCGTGCTGAGGGACCTCGGCATCCCGCCGCTCGCGGCGCATGACGCGCTGAACGACGCGGTCATGGCGGCCATGGCCTGGCTGGCGCTGCGCGACATGAAGGCCCGCGGCGTGCGGATCCCGCGCGAGCGGGCCGGGCGCGGCGCGCCGCCGCCGACCGGCGGCTGAGGGAGGGCGCCGGGTGTCTCGCCCGGCGCCCTCCCGGTTCAGATGCTCGCGCTCGCGGGCCGGCTGTGCGGCGTCTCCGCCGCATCGGCGGCGAAGATGTCGCGGTCCTTCGTCTCCGGCACGAAGAACAGGCCGATGACGACCGTCGCCGCGGCGATGACGATCGGGTACCAGAGCCCGTAATAGACGTCGCCGGTCTGCGCGATCATGGCGAAGCTCGTCGCCGGCAGCAGCCCGCCGAACCAGCCATTGCCGATATGGTAGGGCAGCGACATGGAAGTGTAGCGGATGCGGGTCGGGAAGAGCTCGACCAGCGCCGCGGCGATCGGGCCATAGACCATGGTGACGTAGATCACCAGCAGCGTCAGGACGGCGATGGAGACAAGCTGCTGCGTGCCGAAGATGTCGAAGGGATTCGCCATCGTCACCACGGAGGGGTTCTGCGCGGAGGGATAGCCCGCCGCGGTCAGCGCCTTGGCGAGGTCGGCGGCAAAGCCCGGGCCATTGGCCGGGATCGGCTGGCCGCCCTGGATAACCACCGCGGCCGCCGCGCCCGGCCGGTCCTCGACCGAGTAGTTGACCGAGGCGCGGGCGAGCGCCGCCTTCGCCAGATCGCAGGGCTCGGTGAACTTCGCCGTGCCGGTCGGGTTGAACTGGAAGGAGCAGGTGGACTTGTCGGTCACCACCTGCACGGCAATCTCGCTATGCGCCTTGTGCAGCGCCGGATTCGCCTCCGCGCTCAGCAGCTTGAAGAGCGGGAAGTAGGTCAGCGCCGCCAGCAGGCAGCCGCCCAGGATGATCGGCTTGCGGCCGATCCTGTCGGACAGCCAGCCGAAGAGCACGAAGCCGCCGGAGCCGAGCAGCAGCGACCAGGCGATCAGCATGTTGGTGGTGAAGCTGTCCACCTTGAGCACATTGCCGAGGAAGAACAGCGCGTAGAACTGGCCGGTGTACCAGACCACCGCCTGGCCGGCGACGAGGCCGAAGAGGGCGAGCAGCGCGACCTTCGCGTTCCGCCATTGCCCGAAGGCCTCGGTGAGCGGCGCCTTGGAATGCGTGCCCTCCGCCTTCATGCGCTTGAAGGCCGGGCTCTCCTCCATCTGCAGCCGGATCCAGACGGAGACGCCGAGCAGCAGGATCGAGACCAGGAAGGGTATGCGCCAGCCCCAGGTCTTGAAGGTGTCCGGCCCGACCGCGAGCTGGGTGAAGAGGATGACGAGAAGGGAGAGGAAGAGGCCGGCGGTCGCGGTGACCTGGATGAAGCTGGTGTAGAAGCCGCGCCGGCCATGCGGCGCGTGCTCCGCCACATAGGTCGCGGCGCCGCCATATTCGCCGCCCAGCGCCAGGCCCTGCAACAGGCGCAGCACGATCAGGATGACGGGCGCGGCGATCCCGATCGTGTCCGAGGTGGGCAGGATGCCGACCACGAAGGTCGAGCTGCCCATGATCAGGATGGTGACGAGGAAGGTGTATTTCCGCCCGACCAGGTCGCCGAGCCGGCCGAAGACCAACGCGCCGAAGGGCCGCACCAGGAAGCCCGCGGCGAAGGCCAGCAGGGCGAAGATGTTGCGGGTACCCTCCGGGAACTGGCTGAAGAAATTGGCGCCGATGACGGCGGCCAGGGAGCCGTAGAGGTAGAAGTCGTACCACTCGAACACCGTGCCGAGGGAGGAGGCGGTGATGACCTTCCGCTCCTCGCGCGTCATTGGACGCACCTCGTAGTCCGATCTTGGGATCGTCGCCTGGCTGGCCATTCCTCGCCCCTGTTCCGAATTCTGCTTATGCCGCTGCGCTGCCGGGAGTCGCCTCCTCTCCCGCCCGTCCGGGCCCTATGGGCGTGGGCAGGTGGCAGCCTCCTGCCTCAATCAGAACGTTAGCGCATGGTCAATGCGGCAATCGCACAAGTTTTTCGATGTTATATAAAAATCCTGTCACAAATCCGCAGCCATGCGATGCTGCCGCCTGCGGCATGAACCTGCGGCGATGCGTCGCCCGTCCCCTATGTGGCTGAAAGCTGCCCGAAACTGCCGGGTCGCATGGCCCCACCTGGGGGACCGCGCCCGCACCGCGCGGCGCAAGGGAAAATACAAATGCAAAATACTTAATATTATGGTCATCCGGACCGGCCTCAGGCGCCGCCGGCAGCGCATTGCGGCCTCGCCTGGCGGTCCCTCCTATTCGAACCGGACCTGCACGCGTCCGAGCCGGCCGAAGGAGGCATGCAGTTCCAGTCCCGCTTGTGGCGTGATGGGTTGCCCGAGCGCCGTCACCAGCAGAGCGCCCTCCGGCAATCCGCCGGCCCGGCGGGCGGCGAGGGCGGCGGCCTGCATGGCGTCCTCCAACTCCACCTCCTCCCCACGGCGCCAGGTGCCGGTCGGTGCCAGCGAGATGCGCAGCCGCATCGGCGGCATCCGCTTGGCCTTGCCGGCGACGATGTAGCCAAGGCCGGCAAGGTCGGCGGCGGCGAGCGCGCTGGTCGTCGGTGGCTCCGGCAGCCGCCAGCAACCGATATCGATGGCAGGGCGCAGGGCGGCGAAGACCGGCATCGCATCCCCGCGCCGCGGCAATTCCTCCGCCAGCACGCCGATCACGGCGGCGCAGGCATGCGGGTGATGCAGCGTGGCCATTGGGATCGTGACGCCGTCCTTCAGCACGCGGCTTTCCAGGACCGGTCCAGGGACAACCTTCTCATTGACGGGGCAGGCGAGGCGCATGCCGCAGGGCGCCATGTCCAGCATCTCCAGCACCCGCGCGGCGACCCTCTGGCCGTCCAGCATGCTGCGCGGGGTAGCCTGGGCCGGGAGCGGGGCGAGTGCTCCGCCGGTCTGCAGCGCCTCTGCCAGCCATTTGGCTGCGCCGTCGCGCAGGGCTGCGTCCATCGGTCCACCTTCCCCAGTCGCCGAAGCGGTGACGAGGCCGCGGGCACGGCCGTCGGGGTGCGGAGTATCACATAAATGCGTGCGGCATATCCCCGCGCCGCAACCGCTTCGCGGTCATGGTCCCGCGACGGTGCGGTCATTCCCGCCGCCCGGGCGGCGGGATCAGGCCAAGAGCACCATGAGTCTGGATTGCGACTGACGGCCCGACCTGCCGTCGCGGGCAATGACAAGGGTGCGCCGTGTCCCGCTGGACGTGAGCGGACGGGAACGGCGCGCCACGGGCCTGGGGCGGTCAGGGCGGCGAGGCGGGTGAAGCAGCAACCGAACGACGAGGCCGGGCGGTGCCGGACGGATGGCGGCGACCGGACGCCGCCTTCCTGACTCCGTCCATCGATCAGCGGCCGGTTGCGGTGGCCATCGCACCGGCGGGCCCGCAGGTATGGCGCTTTGGCAGGGACAGGGCCAGCCGCCGCCCGCCGGGACGGGGCCGGCGCCTACTTGGTGACGAAGGCCTTCTCGAGCACATAGGTGCCCGGCTCGTTGTTCGAGCCCTCGACGAAGCCGCGCGCCTCCAGCAGCGCCTTCACGTCGGCATTCATCGCCTCGGACCCGCAGAGCATCACCCGGTCATGCTCCGGCGAGAGCGGCGGCAGGCCGAGATCGGCATTCACCTGGCCGGAATCGAGCAGGGTGGTCACCCGGCCCTGGGTCCTGAACGCCTCCCGCGTCACGGTCGGGTAGTAGAGCAGCTTGTCCCGCAGCATCTCGCCCAGGAATTCGTGCTCCGGCAGGTCCTTCTGCAGGTAGTCGTGGTAGGCGAGTTCCTTCACCTCCCGCACGCCGTGCATGAGCACGACCTTCTCGTACTTCTCGTAGACCTCCGGCTCCCGGACCAGGGACATGAAGGGCGCCATGCCGGTGCCGGTGGAGACCATCCACAGGGTGCGGCCGGGCAGCAGGTTCTCGATCAGCAGGGTGCCCGTCGGCTTCTTGCCGATCAGCACCGTGTCGCCGACCTGGATGTGCTGCAGGCGGGAGGTGAGGGGGCCGTCCTGCACCTTGATGGAGAGGAATTCGAGCTCCTCGTCCCAGGGCGGGCTGACCATGGAATAGGCCCGCACCAGCGGCTTGCCGTTCACCATCAGCCCGATCATGGCGAACTGGCCCGCCACGAAGCGCAGCGCCGGGTCGCGCGTGCAGCGGAAGGAGAACTGCTTGTCGGTCCAGTGATGGACCCAGGTCACCGTCTCACCGAAGAAGGCGGGCGGGATGGCGGGCTTCGCGGGGGTAATGGGGAGGGCGTCCATGGCCAGCCTAGATGCGGAACTGTGCGCCGCAGTGCAACAGGAGATGCCGCATCCCAGCCTTGCACTGGCGCAAGCCCGGCCTCCCCGGACCCGCATTCCCCCTTCATGAACCGAAAATGGACACTATATTGCTGATCGGACAGAAAAGGGGGAGGCCATCATGCCGGACATGTCGCTGACCGAGGCTGCCGCCTGGGGGCTGATCTTCGGCGGCATCGCCTATGCCATCCTGGAGGCCCGCGGCGTTTCCGTGGCCGCGGTGTCGGCCGCCCTGGTCGGCCTCGCCACGAAGACGCTGCTGCTCGAGCTCGGCTGACGCGGGAGCGTCACGGCGTTGTCACGCGACGGCAACGCGGCGCCGGTAAAGCCCCCGCGCGTAACACTTGGGGGGTTTTCCGCATGCGCGCACTCCTGCTCGCCGCCGGACTCGTTGCCGCGGTCGCCGGCACGGCTCGGGCCGACCAGCGCTTCGAGGCCACGCTCGCCGGCCATGCCATCCTGCCGGCCGCCAGCTTCACCCAGCCGCCGGCGGATGCGCCGCCCGGCCTCGCCGTCTCCGGCCGCTTCACCGGCCCGGGCAACCTGCGCGTCGAGCAGGTCGGCGCCATCCCGGGCGATACCGGCGCGATGCATGGCCGCCGCCCGACCGGCCTGTCGCTGCCCTTCCGCGGCCAGCCCGTGCAGGGCTTCTCCGGAATCAAGCCGGTGGCGGGCGAGCCCGGCGCCTACTGGGTGCTGACCGACAACGGCTTCGGCGCCAGGCGCAACAGCAGCGACGCCATGCTGATGATCCACAAGCTCCGGCCGGACTTCCGCGCCGGCACGGTGGCGGTCGAGCGTACCATCTTCCTCTCCGACCCCAACCGGGTCGTGCCCTTCCCGATCGCCACCGATCCCTCGCCGACGCGCTACCTCACGGGCGTCGACTTCGACATCGAGAGCATCCAGCCCGTGGCCGACGGCTTCTGGATCGGCGACGAGTTCGGCCCCTTCCTGATCAGGCTCGACACCGAGGGGCGCGTGCGGAAGGTGGTCGCGACGAAGCTCGGGGAGGAGGAGATCCGCGGCCCCGACAACCCGGCGCTGCAGCTTCCCGCCAGCCCGGCCCAGACCGTCGCCTTCCGCGCCCAGCGTAGCGGCGGCTTCGAGGGCATGGCCCTCTCGCCCGATGGCAGCCGCGCCTATGCGCTGCTCGAGAAGCCGCTGCTGCAGCCCGACGGCAAGCCGGAGGGGAGCTTTCTCCGCATCCTCGAGCTCGACACCGCGAAGGGGGACTGGACCGGCCGGAGCATGAAGTACCGCTTCGAGGAAGGCGGCGTCTCGATCGGCGACTTCAACATGGTCGATGACCGCCGCGCCCTGATCATCGAGCGCGACGACGGCGAGGGCGATCCCTCCCGCGCCTGCGCGTCCGGCCAGCAGCCGCCCGCCTGCTTCCCCATGCCGGCGCGGCTGAAGCGCATCTACCTCGTCGACCTCGGCGCGACCGACAGCGACGGCTTCGTGCGCAAGATCGGCCATGTCGACCTGATGGCGATCCGCGACCCGGAAGGGTTGGCGCGCCAGCGCGGCGACCTCGGCGAGGGCGTGCCGCGCGAGCGCTTCAACTTCCCCTTCTTCACCATCGAGAACGTGGCCGTGGTGGATGCCGACCACATCATCGTCGCGAACGACAACAACCTGCCCTTCAGCGCCGGCCGCCACCTGACGCGCGCCGACGACAACGAGTTCATGCTGCTGCGGGTGCCGGAGCTGCTGCGCGCCCGCTGAGGGCGGCGGGCAGCCGGATCCCCGGTTGTGCGCCGCGCCGGACTCGGCCCATGCTCCCGCGACAGCAGGCAGGCGGGATCATGGCGGCGACAGGCTCCGGCGATGACGGGTTGATCGACAGCGTGGGGGCCTTCGTGCCGGGGCCCCGCGCCGTGCTGCGGGGCGCGGGGGAGGGGCCGCTCGCCGGCCTCGCCTTCGCCATCAAGGACCTTTACGACCTGGCGGGCTGGTCGACGACCTACGGCAATCCCGACTGGGCGCGCACCCATCCGGTGGCGGCGGCGACCGCGCCGGTGGTGCAGGCGCTGCTGCAGGCCGGCGGCGAGCTCCGCGGCAAGACCAAGACGGTCGAGCTGGCCTATGGCCTGACCGGCGAGAACGTCTGGCACGGCACGCCGGTGAACCCGAAGGCGCCGGACCGCTTCCCCGGCGGCTCCTCCTGCGGCTCGGCCGCGGCGGTCGCGGCCGGGCTGGTGGATTTTGCCATGGGGTCGGATACCGGCGGCTCCGTCCGCATCCCCGCCAGCTATTGCGGCACCTTCGGCATCCGCCCGAGCTGGGGGGCGATCAGCCTGGCCGGCGCCTGCGGCCTCGGCCCGAGCTTCGACACGCCGGGCTGGTTCGCCGCGGAGGCGGGCGTGCTGGAGCGCGTCGGCGCGGTGCTGCTGCCGGAGGATGCCATGCCCGGCGCGACTCTCGGCCCGCTGCTGAAGCCGGAGGAGCCCTGGCTCAATGCGCTGCCCTCGACGGTGCTGGCGCTGGCCGAGCCGTTCCAGAGGCTCGAAGCGCTCCTCGGCCCGGCGATGCGCATCGGGATCGCGCCGGAGGGGCTGCCGGCGCTCTACGACCATTTCCGCTGCGCCCAGGCGGAGGAGGCCTGGGCGACGCTCGGCGGCTGGATCGCCGCGACGCAGCCGGAATTCGGCCCCGGCGTGAGGGAGCGCTTCGAGATCGCCCGCACCATGGACCCCGCGAAGGCGGCGGCCGGGCGGGCCTTCCGTCGCGGCTTCACGGCGCGGATCCGTGCGCTGCTGGCGGGCGGCGCGGTGCTGGCCTTCCCGACCAGCCCGGCGCCGGCGCCGAAGCTGACCGCGACCCAGGCCGAGCAGAATGCGGTGCGCGAACTCACCATGGGCGTGACGGCGATCGCCGGCCTCGCCGGACTGCCGGAGGTGACGCTGCCCGCCGGCCAGGACGGCGGCGCGCCGGTCGGCCTCTCGCTGGTCGCCGGACCGGGCCGCGACCGGGCGCTGCTGGCCCTGGCGCGGCGGGCCGCGGCGGCGCTCGGCCTGCCGGAATGACACGGCGGCGCACGGCCTTGTCCGGCGGGAGGGCGGCGGCTATGGGGTGACGACCCGGCCGGACTGTACACAGGAATTGCCGAATGCTCATCCGCGATGCCGTGCCGGCCGACCTGCCGGCGATCACCGCGATCTACGCGCACCACGTGCTGCACGGCACCGGCACCTTCGAGGAAGTGCCGCCGACCGAGCCCGAGATGGCCGCGCGCATGGCGGAGGTGCAGGGCAAGGGCTGGGCCTGGCTGGTCGCGGAAGGGCAGGACCTGCCGGGCGAGCAGGCCGGCCTGATCGGCTATGCCTATTTCGCGCAGTTCCGCGCCCGCTCCGCCTATCGCTTCTGCGCGGAGAACAGCGTCTATGTGCGTGACGACGTGCGCGGCATGGGCGTCGGCAAGGCGCTGGTGGCGAGGCTGCTGGAGCGCGCGGAGGCGGCCGGGTTCCGCCAGATGCTGGCGGTGATCGGCGACAGCGACAATGTCGGTTCCATCGGCCTGCACCTGTCGCTGGGCTTCCACCGCGCGGGCGTGCTGAAATCGGCCGGGGTGAAATTCGGCCGCTGGCTCGACGTGGTCTTCATGCAGCGCAGCATGGGCCAGGGCGACCGCGACGTGCCGCAATGAGCCGCCGCGCCGAATTGCGCTGACCGCCCCGCCCGATTCGGCGCATCATCGCCGCCTGCGCGGGAGGATGCGATGGGTGGTCAGGCGGGCCCGGCGATGCGGGCCTTCTTCGACGAGGCGACGAACACCGTCAGCTACCTGGTCTGGGACCCGGCGACCCGCAGCGCCGCCGTCATCGACCCGGTGCTGGACTGGGACAACCGCAGCGGCGAGGCCGAGACGAGGAGCGCCGACGCGCTGCTGGCCGCGGTGGCGGAGGAAGGGCTGCGGGTCGACTGGATCCTCGAGACCCATGTGCATGCGGACCACCTGACGGCCTCGCCCTACATCAAGGCGAAGGCCGGCGGGCGGATCGGGATCGGCGAGCATATCCGGGACGTCCAGCAGATCTTCCGTCCCGTCTTCGGGGCGGAGGACGTGGCGCCGGAGGGCGGCGACTTCGACGTGCTCTTCGGCGACGGGGCGGAGTTCGCCATCGGCACGCTGCCGGTGCGGGTGATGCATGTGCCCGGCCATACCCCGGCCTGCGTCGCCTACCTGATCGGCGACGCCGCCTTCATCGGCGATACGCTCTTCATGCCGGATTACGGCACGGCGCGCTGCGACTTCCCGGGCGGCGACGCACGGGTGCTGTGGCGCAGCGTGCAGCGCCTGCTGGCGCTGCCGCCGGAGACGCGGCTCTTCACCTGCCACGACTACAAGGCGCCGGGGCGCGACCGCTTCGCCTGGGAAAGCACGGTGGCGGAGCAGCGGGCGCGCAACCCGCATGTGCGGGACGGCATGACGGAGGAGGAGTTCGTCGCCATGCGGCGCGAACGCGACGCCAAGCTGGCGGCGCCGGTCCTGCTGCTGCCCTCGATCCAGGTGAACATGCGCGCCGGCCGCTTCCCGCCGGCCGAGGCGAACGGCGTGCGCTACATGCGCATCCCGGTGCGGATGAAGGGCGGGCTGGGCGCCGCGCCGGGCGCCTGAGCGCTGCGGCGGCGCTAGACCGTCAGCAGCCGCCGCACCGCCTCGTCCTCCAGATCGCCGATCGGGCCGCCGAGCGCCACCTCGCCGCGGACCATGACGGCGATCCGGTCGGCCAGCTCGCGCGCGAACTCGTAGTACTGCTCGACCAGCACCACCGCGAAGTTCTTCTCCCGCGCCAGCAGCCGGATGACGCGGGCGATGTCCTTGATGACGCTGGGCTGGATGCCCTCGGTCGGCTCGTCCAGGATGAGCAGCCGCGGCCGTGCCGTCAGCGCCCGCGCGATCGCCAATTGCTGCTGCTGGCCGCCGGAGAGGTCGCCGCCGCGCCGCCGCAGGAACTGCTTCAGGATCGGGAAGAGGGTGAAGACCTCCTCCGGCACCGATGCGCCGCGCGGCGCGGCGGCGAGCGCGGTCTCCAGGTTCTCCTGCACCGTCAGGAAGGGGAAGATCTCGCGCCCCTGCGGGACATAGCCGATGCCGGCGCGGGCGCGGTCGGCCGGCGCCATGCCGGCGACGTCCTTGCCCTCCCAAAGGATCTTCCCGCCCTGGATCCGTTCCAGCCCGACGATGGCGCGCATCAGGCTGGACTTGCCGACGCCGTTGCGGCCGAGGACGCAGGTGATCTGGCCGGGATTGGCCTCGATGCTGACGCCGCGCAGGCAGCGGGAGGCGCCGTAGGAGAGGTCGATCTGTTCGACGCGCAACATCGCCTACCGTCCCAGATACACTTCGATGACCCGCGGGTCGTTCTGCACATGGTCGATGCTGCCCTCGGAGAGCATCGAGCCCTCGCAGAGCACGGTGACCTTGCTGCCCAGCGCGCGGACGAATTCCAGGTCGTGCTCCACCACCACGACGCTGCGCTGGCCGGCGATGCGGACCAGCAGAGCGGCGGTGTGCTCCGTCTCCTGGTCGGTCATGCCGGCGACCGGCTCGTCCACCAGCAGCAGCTCGGGGTCCTGCATCAGCAGCATGCCGATCTCCAGCCACTGCCGCTGGCCGTGGCTCAGCACGCCGGCGCGGTCATGTGCGCGGGCGGAGAGGCCGACCTCCTCCATCACCGCCTCGATCCGCCGCCTTGCCTCGCCGGTCAGCGCCCAGCGCAGGCAGGCGAAAGGCCCGCGCGGCGCCTTCAGGGCGAGCTCGAGGTTCTCGAAGACCGTCAGCGCGTCGAACATCGTCGGCTTCTGGAACTTCCGGCCGATGCCGAGATTGGCGATGGTCGCCTCATCGAGCTTCGTCAGGTCGTGGTCGCGGAAGCGGACGACACCCTCGGTCGGCCGGGTCTTGCCGGTGATGACGTCCATCATGGTCGTCTTGCCCGCGCCGTTCGGGCCGATGATGGCACGCAGCTCCCCCGGATCCACCACCAGGGAGAGGTTGTTCAGTGCCCGGAAGCCGTCGAAGACCACCGAGACGCCGTCGAGATAGAGGACGGGCGCCGCGGCCTTCGTAGGATCGACCGGCGGGCTGATCTCGTCGCTCATGAGCGGGCCTTCTGGAACAGGCCGATGAGGCCGCGGGGCAGGAAGAGCGTGACGGCGACGAAGAGCCCGCCGAGGGCGAAGAGCCAGAGGTCGGGCGCGACCGTGGTCAGCCAGGTCTTCAGCGCATTGACCGAGAAGGCGCCGAGCACCGCGCCGACCAGCGAGCCCCGCCCGCCGACCGCGACCCAGATCACCGCCTCGATCGAGTTGCCCGGGCTGAACTCGCCGGGGTTGATGATGCCGACCTGCGGGACGTAGAGCGCGCCGGCGAGGCCCGCCATGACCGCCGAGAGCACGAAGACGAAGAGCTTGTGCCGCGTCACGTCGTAGCCGAGGAAGCGCACCCGGCTCTCGGCATCGCGGATCGCCACCAGCACGCGGCCGAGCTTGGAGCGGGTGATGCGCGTGCAGACCAGGAAGGCCACCACCAGCAGCGCGAGCGATGCGTAGAACAGCGCGGCGCGGGCCATGTCCGTGTTCAGCGGCATGCCCAGCAGCTCCTTGAAGTCGGTGAAGCCGTTGTTGCCGCCGAAGCCCATGTCGTTGCGGAAGAAGGCCAGCATCAGCGCATAGGTCAGCGCCTGCGTGATGATGGAGAGATAGACCCCGGTGATGCGGCTGCGGAAGGCGAGGAAGCCGACGATGGCCGCGAGCACGCCCGGCACGACCATGGCCATGAGGATGGCATAGGGGAAGTGCTGGAATCCCAGCCAGTACCAGGGCAGTTCCTTGTAGCCGAGGAAGACCATGAAGTCGGGCAGGGTGGGGTGGCCATAGACGCCGCGCGGCCCGATGAGGCGCATCAGGTGCATGCCCATGGCATAGCCGCCGAGGGCGAAGAAGGCGCCGTGGCCGAGCGAGAGGATGCCGGCATAGCCCCAGGCCAGGTCGATCGCCAGCGCCAGGATGGCGTAGGTGATCCACTTGCCGGTGATGCTGACGATGAAGTCGGAGACGTAGAGGGCGCTGTCGGCCGGCAGCCGGTTCAGCAGCGGCAGCAGGGCGAGCAGCAGCACGGCGCCGATCAGCACCAGGCGGATGGTGAGGCGGCCGGCGCGCGCCGGCGCGGGGGAGGCGATGGTGGCGCTCACGACTCGGCGGCCCTTCCCTTGAGCGCGAAGAGGCCCTTCGGCCGGCGCTGGATGAACAGCATGATGGCGACGAGCACGAAGACCTTGGCGAGCACCGCGCCGGCCCAGGGCTCCAGCATCTTGTTGACCACGCCGAGCGTCAGCGCGCCGACCAGCGTGCCGGCGAGCGAGCCGACGCCGCCGAAGACCACCACCATGAAGCTGTCGATGATGTAGCCGGTGCCGAGATTGGGCGAGACGTTGTCGATCTGCGACAGCGCGACGCCCGCGAGGCCGGCGAGACCCGACCCGAAGGCGAAGGTCATGGCGTCCACCCGTCCCGTGCGGATGCCCATGGTGGCGGCGATGCGGCGGTTCTGGACCACCGCCCGCATCTCGAGGCCGAAGCGGGTCAGCCGGATGGCGGCGAAGACCAGGGCGAGGACGAAGAGGCCGAAGACGATGATCCAGAGGCGGTTCTGGGTGACCGCGATGCCGCCCGGCAGCATCAGCGTGCCCTGCATCCAGGCCGGGCTCAGCACCTCCCGGTTCTGCGCGCCGAAGGCGAGGCGCACGGCCTGCTGGATGATCATGCCGACGCCGAAGGTCATCAGCAGCGTCTCGAGCGGCCGGCCATAGAGGTGGCGGATCAGCCCGCGTTCCAGCAGCGCGCCGCAGGCCGCGGCGACCAGGAAGGCGGCCGGCACCGAGAGCGGCAGGGACCAGGGCAGCAGCCAGGGGATGCCGCGGCAGAGCTCCTGCACCATGAAGGTGGTGTAGGCGCCGAGCATGACGAACTCGCCATGCGCCATGTTGATCACGCCCATGACGCCGAAGGTGACCGCGAGGCCGAGGGCGGCGAGCAGCAGCACGGAGCCGAGCGAGAGGCCCTGGAACAGCGTCTCCGCCGCGCGGCGGATGGCCAGCGTCTGCTCGATGCTGGCGATGGAGACGTCGATGGCGGCGACGAGGCCGGGATTGGCCGTGCGCGCCTCCAGCAGCAGGGCGCGCGCCTCGACCGTGCCGGCGGCGCCGAGCCGGGCGATGGCGTCGCGCTTGGCCGCCTCATCCGGCGCGACGAGCTGCGCGGCGGCGAGCGCCAGCTCCATCCGCGCGCGCACGGCGGGCACCTGCTCGCGCGCGATGGCGGCCTGCAGCAGCGGCACGTCCTCGGCGCTGCGGCTGCGGAAGATGGCATCGGCCGCGGTGCCGCGCTCCTCCGGGTCGGGCGAGACGAGCTGCAGGCGGCCGAGCGCGCCGCGCAGCGCCTGGCGGACGCGGTTGTTGAGGCGCAGCGCCTCGGCGCCGGCGGCATCGGCCCGCTGGCCGGTTGCGGCATCGACGAAGCCGCCGCCCTCCGGGACCAGGATACGACCATCGGGCGTCTTCTGCAGCCGGCCCTCCTGCAGCGCCTGCAGCAGGGGCAGGGCGCGCGGGTCGCCGGCGGCGCCGAGGGTCTCGACGGAGGTTGCGATGTCGCCGAAGCCGCCGGCGAGGCCGGGCAGGGCGGCGAGGAAGGCGTCCTGCGCGCGCGCCGGCAGGGCCAGCAGCAGCAGGACGGCAATGCGGAGAATGAAACGGGTCATGGTGCCCTTCGCAGGCAGGCGGCGCCGAGAGGACCCGGCACCGCCGCCGTCAGGCTTCAGCGCTTGCGGTTCGCGTTCTCGGGGATGAACTGCGACCAGTTCTCCGCCTTCACCGCGGTCGGGGTCTTCCAGACGATGTTGAACTGGCCGTCGCCCTGCACCTCGCCGATGAAGACCGGCTTGGAGAGGTGATGGTTCGGCAGCATCTCCTCCTCGTAGCCGCAGGGCGCCATCAGCTTCTGGCCGATCAGCGCCGGCGTCACCTGCGGGACCGCCGTGGTGCCGGCCTTCTGCACCGCCTGCATCCACATGCGGAAGCCGGTATAGGTGGCCTCCATCGGGTCGTTGGTCACGCGCTTCGGGTTCTTGATGTAGGCCTGCCAGAGCTTGACGAACTCCTCGTTCGGCGCGCCCTTGATGGACATGAAGTAGTTCCAGGCCGCGAGGTGCCCGACCAGCGGCTTGGTGTCGATGCCGGCCAGCTCCTCCTCGCCGACGGAGAAGGCGACGCAGGGAATGTCCTCGGCCTTGATGCCCTGGTTGCCCAGCTCGCGGTAGAAGGGCACGTTCGCGTCGCCGTTGATGGTGCTGACGATCGCGGTCTTCTTGCCCTCGGAGGCGAAGCGCTTCACCCGGGCGACGATGCCCTGCCAGTCGCTGTGGCCGAAGGGGGTGTATTCCTCCATGATGTCGGCATTCGTGATGCCCTTGGAGTTCAGGAAGCCGCGCAGGATGCGGTTGGTGGTGCGCGGATAGACGTAGTCGGTGCCGAGCAGCGCGATGCGCTTCGCCTCGCCGCCATCCTTCGACATCAGGTACTCGACGGCCGGGATCGCCTGCTGGTTCGGCGCGGCGCCGGTGTAGAAGATGTTCGGGCTCTCCTCCTCGCCTTCATACTGCACGGGGTAGAAGAGCAGGCCCTTCAGCTCCTCGAAGACCGGTAGGACGGATTTGCGGGAGACCGAGGTCCAGCAGCCGAAGGTCACGTCCACCTTATGGACCTGCAGCAGCTCGCGCGCCTTCTCGGCGAAGAGCGGCCAGTTGGAGGCGGGGTCCACGACGACGGCCTCGAGCTTGCGGCCGAGCACGCCGCCCTTGCTGTTCGCCCACTCCACCATCATCAGCACGGTGTCGCGCAGCGCGGTCTCGGAGATCGCCATGGTGCCGGAGAGGGAGTGCAGCACGCCGATCTTGATCGGGGCGCCCTGGGCCCAGGCGGGACGGATGGCCGGCAGCGCGAGCGCGGCGCCGAGGCCCGTCAGCGCCGCGCGGCGCGTGAGTGTAAGGGACGTCGTGGACATCAGGCTGTCGTTCCTCATCAAGCCTTGGCGGCTCGCGCCGGACCACCCCCCTTGGGTGCGCGGGCGCACGGGTTCCGAAGCGAGATGCGTGCCAGCAGGAGGGCGGCCGGCTCAAAGCCCCGCGATCAACGCTTGCCCAAGAAGCGAGCAGCAGGCCTCCGCGCAGGGCTGTGAGTTGCAAGCGATTGAAGCAGGGCCGGAATAGCCGACCCATGCGCGCCGGCATTCCTCAGCCAGCCGGGCGGTTGACCAGCCAGAGGCCCAGGGCGACCAGCGCGACCGAGGCCAGGAAGCCGCCGCCGAGAGGCTCTCCCAGCAGCAGCGCGCCCGCCGCCACGCCGAAGATCGGCGTCAGCACGCTGAAGGCGGCCAGCCGCGAGGCGGAGTGGCGCGACACCAGCCAGAACCAGGTGAGGTAGCTGGCGCCGGCGATGCCGGCTGCCTGATAGAGGAAGGTGGCGAGCACGAGCGGCTGCGGATCGATCGCCCAAGGCTCGCCCAGCAGCGCGGAGGCGAGCAGCAGCGGCGGCGCCGAGACGACGAGCTGGACCTGCAGGACGAAGGCGGGCGAGGCCTCCCGCAGTGGCGAGGCCTTCACCAGCACCGTCGTCGCCGCCCAGAGCGCGCCGCCGATCAGGCAGAGCAGGTCGCCGGCCAGCATGTCCGGCCCGCCCGGCGCCCGCAGCCCCTCGGCGAAGGCCAGCACCAGGCCGCCGAAGGCGACGCAGAGCCCGAGCGCCTTGGCCCGCGTCAGCCTGTCGCCGGGCACCAGCCAATGCGTGCCGAGCGCCACCCAGAAGGGTGCGCCGTAGAGGAAGACGACGCCGCGCGAGGCGGTGGTCAGGCCGATGCCGACATAGAGCGCGATGAACTCGACCGCGAAGAGCAGCCCGGCCGCGATGCCGGGCAGCAGCAGGCGCGGCTGGCGCCATTCCCCGAAGGTGAGGCCGAGCGGCCGGCAGAGCAGCGGCACGAGGCCGGCGGCGACCACGGACCGCAACCCGGCCTGCAGCACCGGCGGGATGCCCGCGCTGGTCACCTTCATCGCCACCAGGTTCAGCCCCCAGACACCGCAGAGCAGGAGCATGAGGGCGACGGCGGCCGGCGGCAGGGCGCCACCGGCATCGGTACGACTGGGCGAAGGCATGCCCGCACCCTGGCGCCATCGCGCCGACCGGTCCAGCCCGGCCGCCGGCTTGACACCGGGCCGCATCGGGCCGAGGTGCTCGACGATCCCCCGCGCAATGGAAGCAGCCCATGGGCCTGAAGGCAGCGATCGTCCCCGTCACGCCCTTCCAGCAGAACTGCTCCCTGTGGTGGGAGGAGACGACGGGCGAGGGCGTGGTCGTCGATCCCGGCGGTGAGCCGGAGCGGATCCTGCACGCCATCGGCGAGCTGAAGATCACGGTCGGGCAGATCCTGCTGACCCATGGCCACTTGGACCATGCCGGCGGCGCCATGGCGCTGCAGGAGGCGCTGCCGGGCAGGCCGCCCATCATCGGCCCGGACGAGCGCGACCGCTTCCTGCTGGAAGGGCTGGAGGCGCAAGGCGCGCAATACGGCTTCGAATGCCGCAACGTCACGCCCGACCGCTGGCTGGCAGAGGGCGATACGGTCCGCATCGGCGCCGCGGACTTCGACGTGCTGCACTGCCCGGGGCATACGCCCGGCCATCTGGTCTTCGTCAGCACGGCGCAGCGCATCGCCATCGTCGGCGACGTGCTGTTCCAGGGCTCGGTCGGGCGGACCGACTTCCCCTATGGTGACCACGCCGCGCTGATCGAGGCCATCACCACCAAGCTGCTGCCGCTCGGCGACGAGATCGCCTTCCTCTGCGGCCATGGCCCGGGCTCCTCCTTCGGGCAGGAGCGGCGGACCAACCCCTTCATTCGCGGCGCGTGACGTCGCGCGGCCGGCGGCGCGGGAAGACGCTGAAGAGCTCGAGGCGATCGAGCACGACCAGCAGCAGCACCGCGAGCGCGGCCAGAAGCAGGATCCACATCGGCTGACCTCCCGGGACGACGGGGTGGGAAAGCGATGCGGGGCCTTGGGTTCAACGCCTCAATAGGCAGCGGCCCAGCCGTCCCGCCGCGGGTCGCTGCCGGCCATGCGGACGCCGTTCTCGAGAAGGCGGATCGCCTCGACGCTGCACGGCCCTTCCAGCGGCGGGACGACCGCGACCTTGTGGCCCCAGGCCCGCAACTGCTCGGCCGCGGCGCCGAGCCCGGCCTCGAGCGTCAGGGTCGCATCGCCGGCATGCGGGTAGTTGGCCGCCTGGCCGGGCTGGCTGCTGGTCCAGCGCGGTGCCTCCAGCGCCTGCTGCGGATCGAGCCCGAAGACCGCCATGGCGACCATGACCTGCAGGTTCACCTGCACCTGGTTGTCGGCGCCTGGCGTGCCGAAGACGGCCCAGAGCCTGCCGTCCTTGAAGACCATCGGCGCATTCATGGTGTGGCGCACGCGCATCCCGGGCCTGAGGCGGTTCGGGTGGCCATCCTGCAGGTGCCAATAGGCCATGCGGTTGTTCATCAGGATGCCGGTGTCGCCGGCCGTCACGCCGCTGCCGAAGGCCGAATTGATGGACTGGATGGCGGAGACCGCATTCCCCGCCGCATCCACCACGCAGAAATAGGTGGTGTCGCCGGCCTGCTCCGGCCGCACCGGCAGGTCCGAGGCGTGCGCCGGGTCGATCCGCGCCGCCAGCGCCGCCGCATGCTCGGCGGAGAGCAGCCGTTCCAGCGGGATGTCGAGGCCGCGCGGATCGGCGCCCCAGACTTCCCGGTCGAGGAAGGCCAGCTTCTTCGCCTCCACCATCAGGTGGATCAGCGCGGCGCTGTCCAGGTCGTGCGCCCCGAGGTCGAAGCAATCGAGGATGCGCAGCATCTGCAGGAAGGTGAAGCCGGTGGAATTGGGCGGCGTCTGCCGCACCTCGAAGCCGCGGAAGGGCACGCTGATGGGTGCCTGCAGCTCCGCCGAGCAGGCGGCGAGGTCGGCCTCCGCCACCGGCCCGCCGTCCCGCGCGATGCCGGCGGCGAGGCGCCGCGCCAGCCCGCCCTGGTAGAAGCAGCCGGCGCCCTCGGCGGCGATCTCGGCCAGGGTCTCCGCGAGTTCCGGCTGCACGATCACGTCGCCCAGCGCCGGCACCGCGCCATCCGCCAGGAAGCGTGCCCGGCTGCCGGGACTCGTGCGCAGCTTCGCCAGGCAGTCATTGGCGAAATGGCGGTAGTGGTGGGTGACGGCGAAGCCCTCGCGCGCCGCTGCCTTGGCCGGCGCCACCAGCCGTGCCCAGGGCAGCGTGCCGTGCCGCGCGTAGAGCAGGCCGAGGCCCGCCAGCAGCCCGGGCGTCGAGGCGCTGCGCGGCCCGGCGACCGGGATGCCGTCCCGGTAGGCCTCTGGCGTCGCGGCCAGCGGCGCCGCGCCGGTCGCGTTCACGCAGAGCGCCTGGCCATCGGCGAGGTGGAGGTTGAAGAAGCCGTCGCCACCCAGGCCGGACATGCCGGGCTCCACCACGCCCAGCACCAGGGAGACGGCGATCGTCGCATCCACCGCTGTGCCGCCGGCGCGCAGCACGTCCAGCCCGGCCTGCGTGGCGACGGGATGGTTGGTGGCGACCGCACCGCGGCGCCCCATGATCAGCGGCCGGTGTGCGCGCAGCGCCGGGTGCATGGCGGGATCCTTCTCTGCTCGCCGCCATGCCAGCACGCCACGCGCCGGCGGTGAAGCCTACTCCGCGGCCTGGCGGGTGTGCCGGCCCTCGCGGAACTCCTCGATCATCTTCTTCGAGAAGGCCGGGATGTCGTCCGGCTTGCGTGACGTGACCAAGCCGTTGTCGGTCACGACCTGCTCGTCCACCCACTCCGCACCGGCATTGCGCAGGTCGGCCTGCAGGGAGGGCCAGCTCGTCATCCGCTTGCCCTTGACGCCGCCGGCATCGATCAGCGTCCAGGGCCCATGGCAGATCGCCGCGATCGGCTTCTTCGTCTCGACGAAATGGCGGACGAAGTCGATCGCCTTCGGCTGCAGGCGGAGCTGGTCCGGATTGATCACGCCGCCCGGCAGCATCAGCGCCTCGTATTGCGACGGGTCGGCCTGGTCGAGCGGCTTGTCCACCGGGATCCGGTCGGCCTTGTCGAAGTGGTTCCAGCCCTGGATGGCGCCGGATGTCGGCGACACCACATGTACCTCCGCGCCGGCCTGCTTCAGGGCCTTCACCGGCTCGGTCAGCTCCACCTGCTCCACGCCATCGGTCGCCAGCACGGCAACCTTCTTCCCGCTGAGCTCGTTCGCCATCGGGTGCATCCTCGTCTCTTTGGGTCGGTCGGGGCGTCGCCGCTGGGCGGCGCGCGGCCATGCGGGCCGTGTCCCCGGTGCCGCCTCAACGGTCGGGCAGCGCGGCGGTTGCGACCTTGACGGGCCTGCCCCGCCGCCGGATCGTCAGCCGCTGCACGCCCCGGCCGGCAAGGCTGGCGGCAGGGGAGGGATGCCATGCGATCCGGATCGGGCTTGTCCCGGGCCAGGCCCGGCCGCCGCGCGCTGCTGGCCGCGCCGGCGCTGCTGATGGCGGGACGGGCGCTGGCGGCCTGGCCGGACCACCCGGTGCGGCTCTTCGTCGGCTTTCCGCCGGGCGGGCCGACCGACTTCATCGCCCGCGCCGTGGCGCCCGGACTGCAGGCCGCCTGGGGCCAGCCTGTCGTCATCGAGAACCGAGGCGGTGCCAATGCGACCATCGCCACCGAGGCCGTGGCGCGCGCCGCACCGGACGGGCACACGCTGCTGCTGGCGGCGAACAACCACGTCATGAACCCGCCGCTCTATGCGAAGCTACCCTATGATCCGGTCGTGGATTTCGCGCCGGTGCACGCCATCGCCGTGTCGCCGAACGTGCTCTGGTGCGGCACGCAGCAGCCCTGGCGGAGCCTTGCGGAACTCATTGCGGAGGCGAAGGCACGGCCGGGCGCGATCGGCGTCGCCACCACCGGCATCGGCGGCAACGGGCATTACGGGATGGAGCTGCTGCAACGCGCGCTTGGCATCCAGCTCACGCATGTGCCCTATCGCGGCACCGCGCCTGCCATGCAGGACGTGGTCGCGGGGCTGGTGCCGCTCACCGCCGGCACGCTGGTCGGCACCATCGGTCCCTACCGCAATGGCCAGCTTAGGCCGCTCGCAGTGCTCTCCCCGCAGCGGGCGCCCGAGCTGCCCGATGTGCCGACCACGGCCGAGCTCGGCTGGCCGCTGGTGGATACGGGCGTCTGGTACGGGCTGCTGGCGCCTGCCGCGACGCCGCCGGCGCTGGTGCAGCGGATGGCGGCCGACATGGCGGCGCTGCTGGCGACGCGCGAGGTCGAGGCGCGGCTGGCGAGCCAGGCCAGCATCGTGCTGCCGCTGGGGCCGGAGGAGTTCGCCGCCCGCATCCGCGACGACCTGCGGGCCTGGGCGGAAGTGGCCCGCGCCGCGGGCATGAAGGCCGAATAGGGGGAGGACAGCGATGCACCGGACTCGCCGGGAATTCGCGGCGCTCGCCGCACTGCCGCTGCTGCCGCGCTTGGCCGCGGCGCAGGACGCCTGGCCGGACAAGCCGATCCGCCTGCTGGTCGGCTTCCCGCCCGGCGGGCCGACCGACTTCGCGGCGCGCATCCTGCAGGAGCCATTGCAGGGGTTATGGGGCCAGCCGCTGGTCATCGAGAACCGGCCGGGCGCCAGCCAGGTGATCGCGGCGGAGGCGGTCGCGAAGTCACCGCCCGACGGCTATACCCTCTTCCTCTGCACCAGCAACCTGACCTCGAACCCGGCGGTCTTCTCGCGCCTGCCCTACGACACGCTCGCCGACTTCACGCCGATCATCGTCATCTATTCCTCGCCGACCGTGCTCTTCACCGGGCCGGACCAGCCCTTCCGCAGCGTGCGGGACGTGGTGGAAGCGGCGAAGCGCCGGCCGGGCATGGCGGCGGCGACCTCGGGCGTCGCCACCTCCGGGCACTTCGCCACCGAGATGTTCATGCGCCAGGCGGGGATCGAGCTGACGCATGTGCCCTATCGCGGCGCGCCGCCGGCGCTGCAGGACGTGGTAGGCGGGCGCGTGCCGATCACCTTCTCGACGCTGTCGGGCGCCATCGCCCTGGCGCGGGACGGCAAGCTGCGGCCGCTGGCAGTCGCGGCGCCGCGGCGCTCGCCGGCCTTCCCGGACGTGCCGACCAGCGCCGAGGCGGGCTTCCCGATCCGCGACACCTCCCCCTGGTACAGCTTCGTCGGCCCCGCCGGCCTGCCGGAGGCGATCGTGCAGCGCATCACCGCCGATGTGCAGGCGCTGCTGAGGAAGCCCGAGATCATCGCGCGCATCGAGCAGGCCGGCGGCATCGTGGAAGGCGAGGGGCCGGCCGAGTTCCGCGCCCGCATCCCGCGCGAGATCGCCATCAACACCGAGGTGGCGCGCGCCGCCGACATCCATATCGAGTAGGAACGACAGCCCATGCGCATGCAGGCCGCCATCATGTTCGAGCAGGGCAAGCCGCGCCCCTATGCCGCGAGCCAGGCCCTGGTGATCGAGGAAGTGGACCTCGAGGGTCCCGGGCCCGGCGAGATCCTGATCGAGGTCGCCGCCGCCGGCCTCTGCCATTCCGACCTCTCGGCGATCGAGGGCATCCGGCCGCGGCCCTTGCCGGTGGTGATCGGGCATGAGGGCGCGGGCATCGTGCGGGAGGTCGGGCAGGGCATCACCGACCTCAGGCCGGGCGACCATGTCATCACCGTCTTCGTCGCCTCCTGCGGCGTCTGCCGCAATTGCGTACGCGGGCGGCCGAATATCTGCAATGCGGGCAATGCGGCGCGGGCGGCGGGCACGCTGCTCTCCGGCGCGAAGCGCATCAGCCGGCTGAACGGCGAGAAGATCAACCACGGCAGCGGCCTCTCGCTCTTCGCGCAATACGCGGTCGTCGGGCGGCGCTCGGCGGTGAAGATCGACCCGGACGTGCCGCTCGAGGATGCCGCGATCTTCGGCTGCGCGGTCATGACGGGCGCCGGCGCGGTGCTGAACACGGCGGGGATGCGCGCCGGGGACGTCGTCGCGGTGGTCGGCCTCGGCGGCGTCGGGATGAACGCGCTCTTCGCCGCCGTCGCTGGCGGCGCCGGGCGGATCATCGCCGTGGACGCGAACGCCGAAAAGCTCGGCCTGGCGCGGCAATGGGGCGCGACCGATACCTTCCTGGCGACCGAGACGGACGTGGTCGAGCAGGTGAAGGCCGCGACCGATGGCGGCGTGGATACGGTCATCGAGACGGCGGGGAACATCAAGGCGATGGAACTCGCCTACGCCATCACGGCGCGGGGCGGCAGCGTGGTCAGCGCCGGCCTGCCGGCGCAGGGCGCCAATTTCTCCTACATGCATTCCGGCCTGGTCTCGGACGAGAAGAGCATCCTCGGCAGCTACATGGGAAGCTGCATCGCGGAGCGGGACATACCGCGCTTCCTCGGCCTCTACCGGCGCGGGAAGCTGCCGGTGGGGTCGCTGAAGAGCGGCTTCCTGCCGCTCTCCGAGATCAATGCCGGCTTCGACCGCCTGGCCGAGGGCAATGTGCTGCGGCAGGTGCTGCGGCCGAACCTGTAGCGCTCAGGCCTGCGGCAGGACCACGACCGTGCCGCGCTTGGTGCCGGCCTCAACCGCCTCATGCGCCGCGGCGGATTCGGCCAGCGGGAAGGCGGCGGCGATGCGGTGCATGCGCGGCCCCTCCCGCAGCCAGCGGGTGATGTCGAGCATCGCCTGCCGCCGCGCCGCGGCCGGCGCGCTGTTCAGCACCACGCCGCGCAGGTTGACGTTCTTCCGCATCAGCGTGGCGGAGACCGGGATGGCCGGCGTCAGGTTGCCCTTGCTGGCATAGCCGATCACGCTGCCGTTCAGCGCGATGACCGCCGACCACAGCGCGACATTGCCGCCGACATCGACCTCGACGATGCGGTCCACGCCCTGGCCGCCGGTCGCCTCCAGGATGCGCGTGGCGCAGTCCGGGGCGCGATAGTCGAAGACGTGCCCGGCACCGGCGGCCAGCGCATCCTCCGCTTTCCAGCCGCCGCTCGCCGTCGCCAGCACCTGCGCGGCGCCGGCCCAGCGCGCCAACTGGATGGCATAGTTCCCCACCGCCCCGCCGCCGCCGGAGACCAGCACCCGCAACCCCTCCACCGGCCCATCGGCGAGGAGGCAGCGATGCGCGGTCATGCCGGGGATGCCGAGGCAGGCGCCGACCTCGAAGGGCACCCCGTCAGGCAGGTCGTGGGCGCACTCCTGCGGCACGCAGGTGCTCTCGGCCGCCGTCCCGAAGGGGCGGAAGCGCTGGGCGTTGTAGAGCCAGACCCGGCGGCCGAGCAGCGCCGGATCGGCACCCTCGCCGAGCGCCTCCACGATGCCGGCGCCGTCGCTGTGCGGGATGATCAGCGGGAACTCGTTGGCCCAACTGGTCCCGGCGCGACGGTAGGTATCGGCCGGGTTGACGCCGGAGGCGAAGAGGCGGACGCGCACCTCGCCGGGGGCGGGCTCGGCCACCGGGCGCTCCCCGAATTGCAGCACCTCCCGCGCCGGGCCCGTGCCTTCGTACCAGACTGCGCGCATCCTTCCCTCCCTGGCCGGTACGGCAGGGGTTTGACATCCTGGCCGCCGCCCGGCTTGCATGCACCGAAAAGGAGGTCCCCGCCATGTCCCTCTCCGTCGAGCAATTCGCCAACCAGTGCCGGGAGGCATTGCTGGCCGATCCCGGGCCGGCCGGCCGCGTCGCTGTGGTCGAGCTGGTGCAGGAGGCGCTGAAGGATCCTGCCTTCGTCGCCGAGGCGCTGCCGGAGGGCACGCCGGAGCGCAAGGTGCTCTACGAGGATCCCGACCTGGGCTTCACCATTCTCGCCCATGCCTATGTCGGGGCGAAGGGCAGCAATCCGCATGACCACGGTCCCTCCTGGGCGATCTACGGCCAGGCCGCGGGCGAGACGGTCATGACCGACTGGGACTGCCTGGCGCGGCCGGAGGGCGAGACGCCCGGCAAGGCGAAGCGCAATCGCGACTATGTCCTGAAGCCCGGCGATGCCTATCTCTACGAGCCGGGCGTGCTGCATTCCCCCCGCCGCGACGGCTCCACCAAGCTGATCCGGATCGAGGGCATCAACATGGACCGGGTAAAGCGCCAGCCCTACGTCGCGGTGGAATAGGCCGCGGCGGGTTCCTGCTGCCGGCCGCCGCCGCGCAGCAGGGCGAGCCCGACCAGCAGCGCCGGCAGGCCGCAGACGACGAAGCCGGTGCCGTGCCGGCCCGTCAGGCTGAGGCAGGCGGCATAGGCCAGCGGCAGCAGGAAGGCGCCGACCTGGCCGAAGGAGAGGACGCCGCCCGTCGCCGCGCCATGCATGTTGTCCGGCGCGAGGCGCGCGGTTTCGGCCAGCAGCACGCCGTGCCAGGACATGGCGGTGGCGCTCAGGACCATGGCCAGGGCGCTGATCACCGGCAGCGGCCAGCGGTCGCCGAAGAGGCCGAGCAGCGCGGTGCTGCCGGCCATGCCGAAGGCGAGCGCCGCCATCATCACCCGCGGCGCCACCAGCCCGCTGCCGAGCCAGCCCCAGAGGATGCGGCAGGGCACCGCCACCAGCATCGCCAGCGAGAAGAGCGCCCCGGCCGCAGCCAGGTCCTGGCCATGCGTCGTCAGGAAGATGATGAAATAAGCGGTGAAGACGGTCTGCAGCCCGTTGAAGGCGAAGCAGGCCATCGACAGGGTGCGCAACTCGCGCGTCGCGGTGACTGTGCCGATCGTCCGGCCGAAATCCTTCACATGGAAGCGGCGGCTGGGCGTGCGGTCGGAGTCGAACTCCCGCCGCAGCGGCTGCAGCAGCAGGACCAGGGCAAGGCAGGCGGCGGCCGAGACCAGCAGCGCGCCGCGCCAGCCGGTCCAGGCGGTGAGCGCCGGGCCGAGCAGGCCGCCGAGCAGCAGCCCGGCCGGCACAGCGGTCTGCTTCACCGAATAGACCAGCGGCGCGATGCGCGGCGGGCAGTAGCGGCCGAGCAGGTGGGAGCTGGCGGGGGTGGAGACCGCTGCGCCGCCGCCGCCGATCACGGCCGAGACGATGAAGAGCAGGATGCTGCCGCTGGCCCCGGCGCCGAGGCCGATGGCCAGCATGACCAGCGCGACCTGGCTCAGCCGCAGCGCCCCGTGGCGGATGAGGAAGCTGCCGCAGCCGAGCTGGAAGGTGAGCGCGGCCAGCGCGGAGAGGCTGACATAGGTGCCGAACCAGGCGGCATCCAGCCTCAGGTCGGCGATGACCACCGGCGCCACCACGGCCGGCAGGCCGCGGCCGATGGAGGCGAAGGTCTGCTGGGCGAACATGGCGATGGTCGCCAGCAGCAGCAGCTTGCGTGCCTGGCCGGAAGGCATGGCGCCGCGCTCAGGCGGCGCAGCGCACCAGCTTGCCGGGCAGGGCGCCGGTCGCTTCCCCTTTCCGGTAGGTGACGGCGCCGGCGACGATGGTCGCGTCGTAGCCGCGCGCCCTCTGCATCAGCCGCCGGCCGCCGCCGGGAAGGTCGTAGAGCATCCCCGGCCGCTCCAGTGCCAGCGCATCCCAGTCGATGACGTTGATGTCGGCGCGCAGCCCGGGCTTCAGCAGGCCGCGGTCGGGCAGCCCGGCGGCGCGGGCGGTGTCGCTGGTCTGGCGGCGGACGAGTTCCTCGACGGGGATGCCACGCTGCTTGCCCCAATAGGCCAGCACGAAGCTCGGGAAGCTGCCGTCGGAGATGAAGCCGACATGCGCGCCGCCGTCGGAGAGGCCGACGATGGTATTGGGGTGGCGCAGCAGCTCGGCGCTCGCGTCCAGCGTGTAGTCGGCATAGTTGGTCAGGGCGCAGAAGATGAAGCTGTTGCCGTCATCGGCCAGCAGCATGTCGTAGGCGACCTCCTCCGGCCTGCGGCCCTCGCGCGCCGCCTGGGCGGCGATGCTGCTCTCCTTCGGCGGCGTGTAGTCCGGCGGGTCGCCGAAGGGGAACATGCGCTCGAAGGAGAGGCGGGCGAGCAGCGGGAAATTGCTGCCCTTGAAGCGGTCCTCCGAGAGGATTCGGGCACGAACCTCCGGGTCGCGCATGGCGGCGACGCGCTGGTCCAGCGGCAGGTGGGCGATCGCCTTGTAGGAGGGCGCGCCGCTGAAGGGGTTCTGGCTGCCGAGCAGGCCCATCAGGATGCCGATCGGCCGCGGCGGGAAGACCGGGCGGATCGCCACGCCCTCGCGCGCCGCCTGGTTGGAGAGGGCGAGCAGCTCCTTCCAGACCTCGGTGCGGTCGTGCCGCTGCGTCAGGGAGAAGACGGCGGGCCGGCCGCTGCGCTCGACCACGCGGCGGATCAGGCCGAACTCGGTCGCCGGGTCGGGCTGGTTGAAGTCGGAGACGAACTCCATGAAGCCCTTGCCGATGCCGCGCAGCCCGTCGGCGATGCCGGCCAGCTCCTCCTCCTGCGCCCGCAGCGTCGGGGTGAAGTCGCCCTTCAGGGTCTTGTGGCTGATGGTGCGGCTGGTCGAGAAGCCGAAGGCGCCGGCCTCGACCGCCTCGGCCACCAAGCGGCGCATCTCGGCGATGTCGCCCTGGTTGGCGCTCTCGAGCGCCAGCGCCCGTTCGCCCATGACATAGACCCGCACGGCCGCGTGCGGGACGAGCGCGCAGATGTCGATGTCGCGCGGCTTCTGCTCCAGCACCGCCAGGTATTCGGCGAAGCTCTCCCAGCGGAAGTCGAGGCCCTGGGAGAGCACGGGGGCGGGGATGTCCTCGACGCCCTCCATCAGCTCGATCAGCTTCTCCTCGGTGCCCGGGCGGACCGGGGCGAAGCCGACGCCGCAATTGCCCATCACGGCGGTGGTGACGCCGTGGATGGCGGAGGGGGCGAGGTGGCTGTCCCACACCGCCTGGCCGTCGTAATGGGTGTGGATGTCGACGAAGCCGGGCGTGACGATGCGGCCGGTCGCGTCGATCTCCTCGGCGCCGCGCGGCAGGTCCTCGCCGACGGCCAGGATGCGCCCGTCCTGCACCGCCACATCCGCCCGCCGGGGCGGGGCGCCGCTGCCGTCGACGACGGTGCCGCCGCGGATGACGAGATCGGCCATGGTCCGTTTCCTTCTGCCCTTTGGATAGCAGGCTAGGGGTTTTCCCCGGCCGGGCCAAGCACCGTTCCCCTCCCGCCTCGGCGGGGGAGGGGCTATGCAGCCGGCAACCCGATCAGGAGGACCGCCATGCCCGCCCTCGCCGCGCTCGACCACGCCTTCGAGACCCTGCTGGTGCAAGAGCCGGAGGAGCACATCCTGCAGGTCACCCTGAACCGGCCGGAGCGCGCCAATGCCTTCACGACCCAGATGGGCCGCGAACTGGTCGGGGTCTTCCAGGCGCTCGAGGCCGCGCCGGGCGCCTATCGCTGCGTGGTGCTGACCGGCGCCGGCGACCGCGCCTTCTGCGCCGGCGCCGACCTGAAGGAGCGCAACGGCATGACCGACGCGCAGTTCAGCGAGCAGCATTACCTGTTCGAGCGCATGGCGCGGGCCGTGCTGGCCTGCCCGCCGCCGCTGCTGGGCGCCATCAACGGCGCGGCCTTCGCCGGCGGGCTGGAACTCGCCCTCTGCTGCGACTTCGCCTATGCGAGTGAGAGCGCGCGCTTCGCGCTGACCGAGGTGACGCTCGGCATCATGCCGGGCGCGGGCGGCACGCAGAACCTGCCGCGCACCATCGGGGAGCGGCGGGCGAAGGAGGTGATCCTGACCGGCCGGCCCTTCTCGGCGCAGGACGCCTATGCCTGGGGCATGGTCAACCGCCTCTGCCCGCCGGGCGAGGTGCTGGGCGCGGTGCTGGAGACGGCGCGGACCATCGCGGCGAATGCGCCGCTCTCGGTCCGGCAGGCGAAGAAGTCCATCACCCAGGGCCTGCAGATGGACCGCGCCAGCGGCATGCTCTTCGAGATCGAGGCCTATTACCAGCTCATCCCGACCGAGGACCGTATGGAGGGCATCGCGGCCTTCAACGAGAAGCGGAAGCCGGCCTTCAAGGGACGCTAGGTCGGCGCCTACCGGACGCCCCCGCCGCCGCCGCCCGAGCCCTGGGACGCCGCCAGCAACTGCCCCGTGCAGGTGTTCCGCGTGTAGGGCTTGTTGTTGATGTAGACGAGCTCCTCCCGGCACCACGGCGCCAGGTAGCTGTTGGTGGAGTAGCCGCGCTGGTTGCCCGCCGCGGCGGGCGGGGCGCCGGCGGCGGCCGTGATGGCGATGAGGGCGGCGGCCGGCAGGGCGCGGCGGAGCAGGATCGGCATGGGCGGGTCTCCTTCCTCGGCGTCTGACGCCGGGGAGGATGCGGCCCCTGGATGCGGCCCGCTGTAGGCCGCGCCACGATCACCCCTTCTGCAGCCGGGCGACCTTCAGGGTGGAGAGGTCGTAGCCATTGGCCCGGGCGATGCCGAGCGCCTTGTCGAGTTCGGCCGGATCCAGCTTCGGCGTCCGCGACAGCACCCAGAGCCAGCGCCGGGACGGTTCCCCCACCACCGCCCAGCGGTAGTCCGGGTCGAGGCCGATGACCCAGTAATTGCCGAAGAAAGGCCAGAAGAAGCTGACGCGCAGCCGGGCATTGTGGCTGCCCTCCACCGCATAGGCCTGGCCCTCCGCCTGGCGCGGCCGGTCGCCGTCCAGCACGTTCAGGCAGCGGTTCACCACGCCGATGCGGCCATCGGGCCGCAGGGTGTAGGTGGCGGTGACGTCCTCGCAGGAGACGGAGGAGGAATCCTGCGCCCACATCGGCAGCCGCGCCACCTCGAGCCAGGTGCCGAGGTAGCGCTGCACCTCCACGCCGGCGACCGGCTGCGGCGTGGTCGCGTCCGGCTGGCTGACGCAGCCCGCCAGCAGCAGGGCGGCGGCGAGGGCGAAACCTCTCATGGCACCATTCCTTCCGGCAGCCCGCCGACATGGTCGAGGATGGCACCGGCGGTGGTGATCCATACCTCTTCCCGCCGCGCCGCTATGGCGGCCAGCGCCCCGCGCAGCGCCCTGAGACGGTAGGGCTGGCCGATGATGTAGGGATGCAGCGCGATGCCCATCACCTGGGGGATGGCGTCGCGCGCCACCTGCTCCAGCCGCTCCTCGAAATCCGCCAGGACCATGGCGGCGAACTGCTCCGCCCCGTCCTTGCGGGCGATGACCGCGGGGATGTCGTTGACCTCCTGCGGATAGGGGATGGCCAGCAGCCGCCCGGCGCGGGTCGCCATCCAGACGGGCTGGTCGTCCATGCACCAGTTGAGGGTGTAGCCATAGCCGGCCTCGGCCAACAGGTCCGGCGTCGTCCGGCTCTCGGCGATCCAGGGGGAGAGCCAGCCGCGCGGCGGCTTGCCCTCGTGCCGCGCGATCGCCGCCGTGCTCTCCTCGATCAGCGCGCGCTCGCCGGCCTCGTCCAACAGGCTCTGCCGCTCGGAGTTGGTGCGGCCATGGCCGGCGATCTCGTCGCCGCGGGCACGGTGCGCCGCGACCAGTTGCGGCGCGTAGTCGTAGAGGGCGCTGTTCAGCAGCACCGTCGCCGGCAGGCGCAGCGCATCCAGCAGTTCCAGCAGCCGCCAGGCGCCGACGCGGTTGCCGTAGTCCCGCCAGGCATAGTTCAGGACGTCCGGCTGCGGGCCGCCCCCACTGTTCGCACCGGGGGCGAGCTCCGCCCCCAGCCCCTCGCCATAGGCGAAATGCTCCAGGTTCACGCCCAGATAGACCGCCAGCTTCGCCCCGCCGGGCCAGGCATAGCGCGGCCGCTCGGGCCAGGGGTGGTAGGCGTAGCGGCCATGGTTCGGCAGCATCGGCGGCAGGGCTCCGGAACGGTGCGGTTGCATGTGACCGCGGTTTCAGCCCGCGGCAAGCCGGGCCGCGTGACGCGCCCCCATCCGCCGGCTTAGAAAGCACCATGGACTCTCATTCGGCCGGCCGGGACCGCGCGGCCCGGGCGCTGCTGCGCCTTGAATCCCGCGCCCTGCGGCGGCAGGTGGTGCTGCCGATCCTGCTGGGCCTCGCCGCCCTCTGCGTGACGCTGGCCGGCGCCTGGCTGGTGGCGCGGCTGCTCGCCGCGTTGCTCGGCCATGGCGGGGCCGGCTGGCCGCACCTCGCGGCCGCCGCCGCCTTCGCCCTGCTCGGCGCCGCCCTCGCGCTCGCCCAGGAACGCGCCCAGCTCGCGGCCGGGGAGGCGGCGCGGGCGCGGCTGCGCGATGCCGCCTTCACCCGGCTGCTCGAGCTCGGCCCGGCCGACCCCTCCGGCATCGGAGAGCGCGCCTCCCTGGTCGTCGACCGGGTGGAGGCGCTGGACGGCTACTTCGCCCGCTGGATCCCGGCCGCGGCGCTGGCGATGGCCGGGCCGCCGCTGGTCTGCCTCGCCGTTGCCTGGGCCGATCCCGGCAGCGGCGTGGTGCTGGGCATCGCCGGGCTGCTCTACCCCGTCGCCATGGCCCTGACCGGCATCGGCGCCGCCCAGGCCAGCCGGCGGCAATTCGAGGCGCTGGGGCGCCTCTCCGGCCGCTTCCTCGACCGCATGCGCGGCTTGCCGACGCTCGTGCTGTTCAACCGACAGGAGGCCGAGGCCGAGGCGCTGGGCAGCGCGGCGACCGAGTTGCGCCGGCACACCATGAAGGTGCTGCGGGTCGCGTTCCTGTCGGGCACGGCGCTGGAACTGCTCTCGGCCGGCGTGCTGGCCTGCCTCGCCTGGCGGCACCGGGACCTGCTCTCGGGCGGCGGCGACCCGACCGCCGCGGTCTTCTCCCTGTTGCTGGTGCCGGCCTTCTTCGCGCCGCTCCGCGCCTTCGCCGCCGCCTACCAGGACCGCCTGCACGCCGCCGGCGCGGCCTCCGCCCTGGCGCCGCTGCTGGCCGAGCCGTCGGCGCCCGGCCTGCTGCTGGAGGAGATGCCGCCGCGGGTGGTCGTCACCTTCACCGATGTCCGGCTGTCCTACGACCCGGCGCGGCCGCCGGCGCTCGACGGCCTCTCCTTCCGCGCCAATGCCGGGGAGACGCTGGTGCTGGCCGGGCCCTCGGGCGCCGGGAAATCCTCCGTGCTACGCATCCTGATGGGCTTCGTGCGGCCGGAGGCGGGGCGGGTCGCGATCAACGGCCAGGACGCCATGGCGCTGCGGCCGGCCGAGCTGCGGCGGCTCAGTGCCTATGTCGGCCAGAAGCCGCACCTGTTCCGCGCCACGTTGCGGGAGAATATCCGCTTCGCCCGGCCGGAGGCGACGCCGGAGCAGGTCGAGGCCGCGGCCCGCGCCGCGCATGTCCTGGACTTCGCCGAGGCGCTGCCGCAGGGCCTCGACACGCTGGTGGGCGAGGGGGGCTGGGGCCTCTCCGGCGGCCAGGCGCAGCGGGTGGCGCTGGCCCGCGCCTTCCTGCGCGACGCGCCGCTCGTGCTGCTGGACGAACCGACCGCGCATCTCGACCCCGGGACGGAGAGCCTGGTGATCGAGAGCCTGCAACGCCTCTGCCTCGGCCGCACCGCCATCATCGCCAGCCACAGCGGCGCGCGGGCGCGGCTGGGACGGGTGCTGGAGATCGAGGCCGGGCGCGTGGCCGGGGCGCCGCGGGTGGGGGCGGCGGGATGATGCGCGGCTCGTCTCTTCCTCGGCGTGCGGCAGGACGGCCATCCCATGCTGCGTGACCTTGGCCGCGTCCTCTCCCTCTGGCGCGCCCAGGCCGGCTGGCTCGTCCTCGGCATCGCCGTCTCGGCCGGCTCGACCCTCCTCGGCATGGCGCTGCTGGCGCTGGCAGGCCAGGGCATCGCCGCCGCACTGGGCGGCGCCGCGCTCGGCGGCGGGCTGGCCTTCCTGCTGCTCCGCCCACTGGTCCTGCTGCGCCCCGCCGCCCGCTGGACCGAGCGCATGGTCACCCACGCCGCCACCTTCCGGGCGCTCGCCGATACCCGCATCTGGTTCTTCCGTCGCCTGGCCGAGCGCCTGCCCGCCGGCATCGGCCTCGGCCGCTCGGGCGACCTGCTGGGGCGGTTGGTCTCGGACGTGGATGCGCTGGACGGGCTCTACCTGCGCGCCATGGTCCCGGCGCTCTCGGCGCTGGCCGTGGTCGCCGTGGCGGCCGCGCTGCTGGCCGGCGCGCCGCTGCTGGCCGCCGCCGTCGCCCTGCCGCTCGCTGTCGCGCTGCTGCTGCCGCTGCTCCTCGCCCCCGGCGCGGCGCGGTCGGCATCGCGCGCCGCGACCGCGCAGGGAAGGCTGCGCGCCGCCGCCATCGACCCGCTGCTCGGCGTCGAGGACGTGCTGGCGGCGAATGCCGAGGCGGCCGCGCGCGATGCCCTGGCCCGCGACGGCGAGGCCCTGGCGCGGGCCCAGCGCGGCCTTGGTCTGCGCGCGGCCTGGGCGGGCGCGACCGGGACGCTGCTGGTGCAGGTGGCACTGCTCGGCGCACTCGCCTGGGGGCTGGCGACGGGCGCCGGCGGCGCGGCGCTGGCCGTGCTCGGCCTCTTCCTCGCCGTCGCCGCCGCGGAATCCCTCGGCCTGCTGCCGCGCGCCGGCATCGCGCTGGCCGGCGCCGCCGCCGGCGCGCGGCGGCTCTTCGAACTCGCCGATGCCCCGCCGCCGGTCGCCGAGCCCGCCCAGCCCGCCGGGGAACCGGCCGGCCACGCCATCCGCGTCGAGGGGCTTCGTTTCGCCTGGAGCGCGGACCGCGCCCCGGTCTTCGAGGATCTCGATCTCGACATCCCGGAAGGCACGCGGCTGGCGCTGCTCGGTCCCTCCGGCATCGGCAAGTCGAGCTTCGCCGCGCTGCTGCTGAAGCTGGCCGCGCCGCAGGCCGGCCGGATCACCCTCGGCGGCGTGGACATCGCCGACCTCCCGGCCGAGGTGCTGCGCCGGCGCATCGCCTGCCTGACGCAGGATGCGCGGCTCTTCGACGACAGCATCGCCGCCAACCTGCGCATCGCCGCGCCGCGCGCGCCCGAGGCCGCGCTCTGGCGGGCGCTGGACCGCGCCGGGATCGGCGAGCTGGTGCGCGCCTTGCCGGAAGGTCTCGAGACCCGCTGCGGCGAGGGCGGCGCGCGCTTCTCCGGCGGGCAGGCGCGGCGGCTCGCACTGGCCCGCGTGCTGCTCTCGGCCGCGCCGGTGCTGGTGCTGGACGAACCGACGGCCGGGCTGGATGCCGAGACCGAGCGCGCCTTTCTCGAGACGCTGGAGCAGGTGACGCCGGGTCGCACGGTGATCCTGATCACGCACCGGCTGGTCGGGGTGGAGAAGCCGACGCGCATCTTGCGGTTGGCGGGCGGGCGGGCGCTGCCGGCCGCCGGCTGAGTCTGTGCGCCCGCGCATAGCGGGCACGCACGGCGTCGTTGGAATGTCCCCGCATCGACCCTCATACTTCCGCCATGGCGCGGGAGGAGGCTTGCGGTGACGGGAGCGGGACGCCTCGCAGACAATCGGACGCCCGCCGCACTGGCCATGCTGGCCCTGCTGGCGGCGGGGGCGCCTGCCTCGGCGCAGGATGCGGTGCAGGACATGGCCAAGTCCTGCTTCACCTGCCACGGGCCGCTCGGCGTCTCCACCTCGCCCCTCATCCCCATCATCGCCGGGCAGAACGCGCGATATCTCTCCGGCGCCATGAAGGCCTATCGCGACGGGCTGCGCGGCGGCGACCCGTCCAAGATGATGGTCGAGCCGATGCGGGGGATGACGGACGCGGCCGCCGAGGCGCTCGCCGCCTTCTTCGCCGGGGTGAAAGGAGCACGATGATGCGCGGGCTGCGACCGGTTCTCCTCCTCTCCGCCCTGCTCCTCGCCACGCCACTGCGCGCCGAGACCCTCGCCCTCGACACCGAGGCGGGGTCGGAGCGGCTGCTGCAGGCCGGGGTCGGCCCGCAGGGCTTCGGCCTGATGGCGCATCTCGAGACCGAGATGTACCTGACCTTCTGCGGGCCCGCCGCGCTCGCCACCGCCTTGAACTCGCTCGGCATCCGCGATCCCTCGCCGCCGGAATTCTACCCCTATCACCGCGTCACCCAGGCCTCGGTCTTCACGCCCAAGAATCTGGCGGTGAAGAGCCTGGCGCAGGTGCAGGGCGCGGGCATGACGCTCGAGCAGCTCCTCGACTTCGCGCACAACCTCGGCGCGGAGGCGAAGGCGCTGCATGGCGACGTGCTGACCGAGGCGGATCTCCGCGGCCTGCTGCAGCGCGCGCAGGCCGACAGCAGGCAGCGCGTCATCGCCAACTACTCGCGGCGCGCGATCGGGCAGGAGGGGGAGGGGCATTTCTCCCCCATCGGCGCCTTCGACGCGGCGAGCGACAGCGTGCTGATCCTCGACGTCGCCCGCTACAAGTATCCGCCGGTCTGGGTGCCGGTGCCGGAGCTGCTGCAGGCCATGCAGACGGTGGACACCGATGCCGGCAAGGCGCGCGGCCTGCTGCTGCTGACGGTGCCGTGATGCGCCGCCGCGACCTGCTGGCCGGCGCCGCGGCCGCGCCCGCCGCGACGCTGGCCCGGCCGGCCGGCGCGGCGCCGCTCGGCGCGCCGGCACCCGTCTCCGACGATCCCTTCCTGCGCGCCGCCTTCGCCTTGGCCGGCGGCGGCGAAGTGCCGGACTTCGTCCTGGCCAATGCACGCCGGATGATCGAGACGCAGTTCGGCTTCGGCAGCATCGACGCGCTGGTCAAGGCGGTCGCGGCCTGGCGCCCGGGCGAACCGCTGCCGCGCGCAATCGAGCCGATCGCGCAGCGGCTGCTCGTCATCCTCTATACCGGGGAGACGGACGGCCCCGACCCGCGGACGCGCGCTGGCCATTATCCATGGGCGCTCGCCTGGCAGCAGCTCGGCTTCGCCAAGGCGCCGGGCATCTGCGGCCCCGGCTTCGGACAGTGGAACCGGACATGACCACCGCCGCGACCGAGGACTGCGACGTCGCCATCGTCGGCTCCGGCGTCGCCGGGGCGCATCTCGCCTATGCGCTGGCGCGGAAGGGCTCGCGCGTCCTGGTGCTGGAGGCGGGACAGAGGCGGACCCGCGCCGAGCTGACGCGGACCTTCTACGACAATCCGTCGAAGGGCCCGCAATCCGCCTATCCGCCCGATCCCTTCGCGCCCTTCCCGGACGACGACCACTACGACGAATTCTATGTCCAGGGCGGCGCGATGAAGTTCATCGGCGCCTATCTCCGCCTCGTCGGCGGTACCTCCTGGCACTGGACCGGCTTCGCCGACCGTCTGCGCCCGGTGGATTTCCGCATGCGCAGCACCTATGGCGTGGCCGAGGACTGGCCCGTCACCTACGAGGACCTCGAGCCCTATTATGAGGTCGCCGAGCGGGAATGGGGCGTCGCCGGTGACCTGCACTTCACCTGGGGCGCGCCGCGCCGGAGTTGTTTTCCGCTGCCGCCGATCCCGGCGACCACGCTCGACCGCGCGCTCGCCCCGGCGCTCGCCTCGCTCGGGCTCAGCGCCGGGCTCTTCTCGCATGCCCGCAATTCGAAGCCCTTCGACGGCCGCCCCGCCTGCTGCGGCAACAACAGTTGCGTGCCGATCTGTCCGATCGGCGCGAAATACGATGCCTCGGTGCATGTCGCGAAGGCCGAGGCGGCGGGCGCGCGGCTGATCGAGCGGGCGCGGGTGGATTTCGTCGAGCTCGGTCCCGACCGCCGCGTCGCGCGGCTGCTGGCGCGCCGGCCGGATGGCAGCGTCCTGGCGGTGACGGCGCGGCACTACGTGCTGTGCTGCCATGCCATCGAGACGCCGCGCCTGCTGCTGGCGAGCAAGCAGCCCCTGGCGCCGCATGGCGTCGCCAATGGCAGCGACAATGTCGGCCGCTGGCTGCTGACCCAGGCGAACCAGGACACGCAGGGCCTGACGCCGAAGCCGGTGCTGCCCTATCGCGGTCCGCAGCAGACCAGCGGCATCCAGGAGCTGCGCGATGGTCCGTTCCGGCGCAGCGAGGCGGCGGTCGGCACCTCCTTCATGAACAGCGGCTGGTCCGGCAACAGCGACGCCACGGAGGAAGCCAAGGCGCTGATCGGCCGCGGCCTGAAGGGCGCGGCGCTGGTCCGGGCGCTGAACGACCGCGTCTCGCGCCACCTCCGCCTGAATTCCTCGGCCGAGACGCTGCCGCGGCGCGAGAACCGGGTAGAGCTCGACCCGGTGCTGCGCGACGCCGCCGGCATCCCGCGGCCGCGCGTCACCTTCGCGCTCGACGACTACACGAGGCACGGCCTGGCTAAGGCGCTCGACATCAATCGCCGGATCTTCCGGGCCATGGGGGCGACGGAGGTCACCGCGAAACCGCCCTACCTCTCCAACGCCATCATCGCCGGCACCACGCGCATGGGGCGCGATCCGCGCCACTCGGTCGTCGCGCCCGATCTCAGGACGCATGAGCACGCCAATCTCTCGATCCTCGGCGCCTCGACGCATGTGACGGCGCCGGTGAATGCGCCGAGCCTGACCATCGCCGCGCTGGCCTATCGGCTCGCAGATCGGCTCACGGCCCCTGGCGGTATGAGCTGACGGCGGCCTCCGGCAGGTTGGTCTCGTCCCGCGTCCAGCGCGGCGGCGGCGGCCGCTCGCTCTCCGCCTCCGGCAGGCCGGAGCGCGCGAGGCCGGCGACGAGCCGGTCCACCGCGCCCGCCGCCTTGAAGGAAACGCCGTAGTAGATCCGCAGGCTCGCCTGCGTCTCCTTCGGGCTGAGCGCGAGCAGGCGCAGCACCGCCTCCCGCCCTTCCTCCGCCCGGTCGAGCAGGCCGAAGCAGGCGGCGCGGATGCGCCAAGCCGGGACATAGTCGGCCTTCTCGTTCAGCGCGCGGCTGCTCCAGCCCAGGCTCTCCTCGTAGCGGCCGGCGGCGAAGGTGGCGAAGGCGGCGGCGAGGAATTTGTTGTAGGTCTGCGCATCCAGCGGGCTCAGGCGATGCGCGCGCTCGAGATGCGCGAGCGCGACATCGGCCTCGCCGAGATAGGCGCGGGCCATGCCGCTATAGGTCAGCGCATCGGCGGAGTTGGGATTGAGCCGGAGCGAGCGGTCGATCAATGCCACGCCGCCGGCGACATCGCCACCCGCGAGCGCGACGGTGATGCCGGCCATCCAGAGCACTTCCGGATCGTCCTTGGCCAGTTCCGCCGCGCGGCGGCCCATGCGCGCGCCCTCGGCGATGCTGGGATGCGTTGGCGGAACCCAGCCCTGGACCTTGCGGTGCAGCCGGCAGCGCGCGCCGAGGGCGAGGTTGCGCGCGCTATCCGGGTCGAGCCGCAGCGCGCGGTCGGTCAGCTCCTTCGCCCGCTCGATGTCGTCGCGCGTCATGCGGTAGAAATGGCCGGTCGCGCGCAGGAACAGGTCGTAGGCCTGGATGCTCTCGGGCGGGGCGCGCGTCGCGCGCTCGACCTCGGCGAAGAGCAGCCGCGGCTCGATCGCAGCCACCACGCTCTCGGTCACGCGGTCCTGCAGCTCGAAGACCTCGCCGATGCTGCCGTCGAAGCGGCCGGCCCAGAGCTGGTGGCCCGTCTCCGCCTCCACCAGGCTGCCGGTGATGCGCAGGTGGTCGGCGGCGCGCCGCACCGTGCCTTCCAGCACGTAGCGCACCCCGAGCTCGCGTCCCACCTGGCTGACCGGCACGGCGCGACCGCGATAGGTGAAGGAGGAACTGCGCGCGATGACGAAGAAGGACCGCACCTGCGACAGGGCGTTGATGACGTCCTCCGCGATGCCGTCGGCGAAGAAGTCGTGTTCGGGATTGCCGCTCAGATTGGCGAAGGGCAGCACGGCGAGGGAGGGGCGGGCGGGCAGTGGCGGATGCGGCCGCGGCTTCGCGCAGTCATCGCCGATGACGCGAAAGCAGCGCACGCGCTGCTCGAGGCCCCTGACCTCGAGCCCGCCGAGATCCTCGAAGCCGCAGGCGACCACGCCGCGCACTGCCTCGTGCACCGCGCCGGAGATGAGGACGCCGCCGGGCGGTGCAAGGTTCTGCAGCCTTGCGGCGACGTTCACCACGCTGCCGAAGACATCCGTGCCGCTGACCAGGAATTCGCCCGCATTCAGCCCGATGCGGAAGAGCAGGCGGCGGTCCTCCTGCTCGCCGCGCGCCGCCTCGGCCATGCGGAGCTGCATGTCGAGCCCGGCGCGCAGCGCGGCGAGGCTGTTCGGCAGGACGCAGAGGATGCCGTCGCCGGCACGGCTGACCACCTCGCCGCCATGCGCGTGCACGAGGGCGAAAGCTTCCTCCATCGCTCCGGTCAGCCGCCGGAACGTCCATTCCTCGTCCGCCTGCATCAAGGCTGTGTAGCCTACCACATCGGCGGCCAGGATCGCGGCGCAGCGGCGTTCGATCATTGTGGTCCGGGAACTTCCGATGCAGGCTACCGCAGTGCAGCGGGCCGTGCCAAGCAACAAGGCCGCCGCAAGGCGACGGTGCAGAAGGGTGTGCCGATGATGCCATGTCGGACTGCCGGATCGAAGCCGGGGCGATGCGCGCCGCATCGCCTTCCGGCGCTCCTGCTCGGCGCGCTGCTCGCCGGGCCGGTCACGGCGCAGCATGCCGCGCATGGCCCTGCGCTCGGCAAGGTGCATATGCCGATACCATGCAGCGAAGCGGCGCAGGCGTTGTTCGACGAAGGGTTGCTGCACCAGCATTCCTTCGGCCATGACGCGGCGACGGAGAGGTTCCGGGCCGCGCTGCAGGCCGAGCCTGCCTGCGCCATGGCGCGCTGGGGCATGGCGCTCGCCCGGCTCGACAACCTCTTCGCCACGCCGGACGAGGGCGCGCAGGCCGAGGCGCGCGCGCTGCTGACGGATGCGGCCATACCGCCTGCGGCGCGCAATGCCTGGATCGCCGCGCTCGCCGATCTCGTCGCGCCCGGCAGGCCCTGGCCGGAGCGCCTGCCGCGCTTCGCCGCGGCGATGCGCGACAACGCCCTGGCGAACCCACGGGATGAGGAAGCGCAGGTCTTCCACGCCCTGGCGTTGCTGATGGCGGCGCCTGCCGACGATGCCCTCGCTGCCGCGCAGCAGGAGGCAGCGGCGATCCTGGAGCCGATCTGGATGCGCCAGCCCGAGCATCCCGGTGTGATGCACTACCTCATCCATGCCTATGACGTGCCGGCGCTGGCGCCGCGCGGGCTGCCGGCCGCCCGCCGCTATGCCGCGGTCGCAGCGGATTCGCCGCATGCGCTGCACATGCCCTCGCACATCTTCACGCGTCTCGGCGAATGGCAGGACTCCGTCGGTGCCAATCGCCGCTCGGCCGACCTCGCCCGCCGCTCCGGCCTGGTGAACGACGAACTGCATGCGCGGGACTACCTCGTCTACGCCCTCCTGCAACTCGGCCGGATGCGGGATGCCCAGGCCGTGTGGCAGGAGGCGCAGCCGCTGCTGCCGCGGATGAACCGGGCGCATCTCGGCGGGCCCTATGCCGCCGCCGCCATGCCGGCGCGGCTGGCGCTGGAAGCCGGTGACTGGGCAGCCGCGGCCGCGCTGCCGCTGGTCGGGTCCGACCGGCCGGAGGTGGCGGCGCTGCCGCGCTTCGCCCGCGCGATCGGCCTGATCCGCAGCGGCCGCACGGGCGAGGCAGCGCCAGAGATCGCCGCGCTCCGGCAGCACGAGGCGGCGCTGCGGGCCGGGTCCGAACCCGAATGGGCGGCGCGGCTGGCGGCGCAGGCCGCCGGCGCCTCCGGGCTCGCGCGCATCGCGCAGGGCGAGGTCGAGGCCGGGCTCGCCGAGCTCCGGGCCGCGGCGGAGGCCGAGGAGGCCGTGCCGAAGGATGTCGTCATACCCGGCCCCGTCGCCCCGCTGCGCGAACTTCTGGGCGAGGCGCTGCTTTCCCTCGGCCGTCCCGCGGAGGCCGAAGCGGCCTTCGTTCGCGTGTTGGCGAGCGAGCCGAAGCGGTTCCGCTCGCTCGCCGGCGCGGCCGCCGCGGCGGGCAGGCCGCCACTCGCCATAGCGCGCTACCGCCTGCTGCTGGCGATCGCCGGCGATGCGGATGCGGACCGCCCGGAGATCGTCGCGGCCAGAGGTGTCCTCGCCACGGCAAGGTAGGGGGAGGGCCGCTCAGCCCGTCGCGGCGTTGCCGGTCGTCGCCCCGGGCGGCGTGCCCTTGATCGGGATGCGGTTCTCCTTCGCCTGCGCCTGTGCCGGCCTCGGCAGCGTCACATGCAGCACGCCCTTGTCGAAGCTGGCGGAGACGCTGCCGGGCTCCGGCGCGAAGGGCAGGCGCAGGCTGCGCTGGAAGCTGCCGTAGCTGCGCTCCTGCACGTGCACGCCCTTCTCCTCGGTCGTCGTCTCCGCCTTCTTCTCGCCGCGCAGCGTCAGCATGTCGCCCTCGAGCGACAGGTCGATGTCGGTCTCGGCGACGCCCGGCAGCTCGGCCGTCAGCTCCAGCCCCTGCGGCGTCTCCTTCACGTCGAGGCTGGGGGCGAAGCCGGTGCCGAAGGGAGCGCGCGGCGCGGCGACGCCGCGGAACACGTCGTCCACCGCGCGGCTCAGCTCGCGCTGGAGCTGGAAGAAGGGGTCGTCGCCGCGCGTGAGGTCGTTGCGGGATGCCAGGAAGCGGGAGAGCATGGACTTCTCCGTCATCGTGGAATCGGCGGGGCGCCTTGGGCCCCGTTGCCAGGGTCGCAGGGCACGGCCGCCCGTGCCTTGCGTCGGATCAAGCGCCTTGCGGAAGGCGGCGATGCACCGACAATCATCTGTGACAGGGTTTGACCCGTAACCGCCGGTACCGGCCCCGCGTACCGGTCCTCAGCCGCCAGGAGCCAAGCCGCGTGTCCGTCATCGCCGCCCCCGCGACCCGCCCGCTCGACCCGCTGAAATTCCGTGACCCCCTGGTGACGGCGAAGGGGGAAACGCGGGCGACCGTCGCGCTCACTGGCCTCCGCACGCTCTGGGTGAACACCGGCACGCTCTGCAACATCACCTGCCGCAATTGCTACATCGAGAGCAGCCCGCGCAACGATGCGCTGGCCTACCTCACGGCCGCCGAGCTGCGGGGGTACCTCGAGGAGATCGCGCGGGACGCGCTGCCGGTGGAGGAGGTCGGCTTCACTGGCGGCGAGCCCTTCCTGAACCGCGAGCTGCCGGAAATGCTGCGCGACGTCCTCTCCCGCGGGCTGCGGGCCCTGGTGCTGACCAACGCCATGAAGCCGATGCGCAACCATGCCGCCGCGCTGCTGGCGCTGCAGCGCGAGTTCGGCGAGCGGCTGACGCTCCGTGTCAGCCTCGACCACCACGAGCCGCTGATCCACGACCTGGAGCGGCAGGAGGGCAGCTTCGCCCAGGCGCTGGAGGGGCTGGACTGGCTGGCGCGGCAGGGCTTCCGCGTCCATGTCGCCGGCCGCGCCGCCTTCGGCGCGGAGGGCGAGGCGGCGATGCGCGAGGGCTTCGCGCGCCTCTTCGCCGAACGCGGCATCCCGGTCGATGCGCGGGACCCGGTCGCGCTGATGCTCTTCCCCGAGATGGACGCGGCGGCCGACGTGCCGGAGATCACGACGGCCTGCTGGGGCATCCTGAAGAAGAGCCCGGACAGCCTGATGTGCGCCTCCGCCCGCATGGTCGTGAAGCGCAGGGGCGCCGAGCGGCCCGCGGTGCTGGCCTGCACCCTGCTGCCCTACGACCCGCAATTCGAGCTCGGCGCGACGCTGGCCGAGGCCTCCCGGCCGGTACCGCTCAACCATCCGCATTGCGCCAGATTCTGTGTCCTCGGCGGCGCCGCCTGTTCACGCTGACCGGCGCTCGCCGTTCCCGTCCGGGATGCGGTTGACGGGGCCGGGCGATTGCCGGACCAATCGGCGGATTGCCGGATCCGGAGTTGCGCCATGCGCCGTCGCCTCGCCCTTCTCGCCCTGCCGCTGCTCGCGCTCGCCGCCTGCCAGCAGCCCGCCGCGGTCGGTGCCGCGCCGGCGAGCGTGGTCTTCTTCAACCAGGACAGCGCGGCGCTGGACGAGAGCGGCGCCGCCGTGGTGGCGCAGGCCGCCGCCCTGGCGAAGGAGCGGCCGGGCCAAGCCGTGCGGGTCCGCGGCTTCGCCGCCAGCACCGCCGGCACGCCGGGCTTCAACCAGGCGCTCGCGAATGCCCGGGCGCAGCATGTCGCCGACCACCTCGCCGAGGCCGGCGTCGAGCGCTCCCGCATCCGCATCGAGCCGCGCGGCGCCCTCGCGCCGAGCGACCCGTCCTTCCCGACCGAGGCGCGGCGCGTCGAGATCCTGATCGGCGGCTGATCCCGGGCGCTTGCCCACTGGGAATCGGCCGCGCCGTGCTATAGGCGCGGGATGCTCGACCAGCCGAGGCAGGACATCGCGGGCGAGGCGCCCGAGGAGATCCTGCACCGCGTCTTCGGCCATCCCGCCTTCCGCGGCCGCCAGGAGGAGATCGTCCGCCACGTCATGGCGGGCGGTTCCGGCCTCGTGCTCATGCCCACGGGCGGCGGCAAGTCGCTCTGCTACCAGGTGCCGGCGCTCTGCCGGCCGGGGCTCGGCATCGTCGTCTCGCCGCTGATCGCCCTGATGGAGGATCAGGTCGCGGCGCTGCGCCAGCAGGGCGTCGCGGCGGCGGCGCTGCATTCCGACCTGCCGGAGGAGCAGGCACGGGAGGTCAGGCGCGACCTCGGCCGTGGCCAGGTCAAGCTGCTCTATATCTCGCCGGAGCGGCTGACGCTCGACGGCACGCTGGATTTCCTCTCGCGGCGGGACCTCGCGCTCTTCGCGATCGACGAGGCGCATTGCGTCAGCCAGTGGGGCCACCATTTCCGGCCGGAATACCGCGGCCTCGGCCTGCTGGCGGAGCGCTTCCCGAGCGTCCCGCGCCTCGCGCTGACCGCGACCGCCGATCCGCGCACCGTCGAGGACATCCGCGCGCAGCTCGGCCTCTCCGAGAGCCCGGTCTTCCGCGGCGGCTTCGACCGACCGAACATCTTCATCAGTGCCGCCCCGCGGGAGAGCGAGCGCAGCCAGTTGCGGGCCTTCGTCAAGGCGGCCTCGGACGGCACCGGCGCCGGGATCGTCTATTGCGGCACGCGGGCGAAGACCGAGCAGACCGCTGAATGGCTACGCGGCGACGGGCATGACGCGCTCTGCTTCCACGCCGGCATGGACCCGGAGGCGAAGCGGCAGTCGCATCGCCGCTTCGCCCGTGGCGATGCGGTGATCATGGCCGCGACCATCGCCTTCGGCATGGGCATCGACCGGCCCGACGTGCGCTGGGTCTGCCACCTCGATCTGCCGCGCAGCCCGGAAAGCTGGTACCAGGAGATCGGCCGCGCCGGCCGCGACGGGCTGCCGGCGCGGGCGCTGCTGCTCTACGGCGCCGGCGACATCGCGCTCGCCCGCCACCGCATCCAGGAAAGCCCGGCGCTGGACGAGCAGAAGCGGATCGAGCGGGCGCGGCTGGAAGCCATGGTCTCCATCGCCGAGGCCGCCACCTGCCGCCGCCGCATCCTGCTGCGCTGCTTCGGGGAAGCCCTGGGACCGGGCGATCCAGAGAACTGCGGCGCCTGCGATGTCTGCCGCGATCCGCCGCGGCTCTTCGACGGCACGGTGCCGGCGCAGAAGCTGCTGAGCGCGGTGCTGCGCACGCGCCTGCCCTCAGGGATGCATTTCGGCCTCGGCCATGTGGTGGACGTCCTGCGCGGTCGGGTGACGCCGAAGGTCGCGCAATTCGCGCATGACAAGGTCAAGACCTTCGGCATCGGCGCCGATCTCTCGGATGCCGCCTGGCGCGGCGTGGCGCGGCAGCTCGTCGCGCGTGGGGCGCTCGACGTCGCCATCGAGAACCATGGCGAGCTGGTGCCGACCGAGGCGGCCCGGCCGATCCTGAAGGGCGAGGAGAAGGTGCTGCTGCGCGAGGAGACGGTGAGCGCCGCGACGCCGCGCGAGCGCGCCGGCCGCGGCAGCCCGCCGGCCATGGCGGGCGATCCGCTCTTCGATGCGCTGCGCACCTGGCGCAAGCGGGAGGCCGAGGTGCAGGGCCTGCCCGCCTATATGATCTTCTCGAACGAGACGCTGGCCTCCATCGCGCGGATGCGGCCGCAGGATGCCGAGGACCTGGCGATGATCCCGGGCGTCGGGCGGAGCAAGCTGGAGCGCTATGCCGAGGACGTGCTGCGGATCGTCCACGAGGTCGACTGACCCGCGGGCCCGCCACCCGCCCTACTTCTTCCGCTTCAGCAGCGTCAGCGCCACGGCGGTCAGCGCCGCCGCGCCGGCCGCCGGCGCCAGGCTCTTGCGCTCGCCTGCCTCGCGCCGCGGTCGCCGCCGCCGGCACGGGTTCACCGGCTCGGCCGCCAGTGCCTCCTGCGCCTCGGCATTGCCCTGCATCCCCGCCCAGACCTTGGTGAACTCGGCGCCGAGCAGGAAGATCTGCGCGGAGTAGTAGATCCAGACCAGCACCACCATCAGCGCGCCCGCCGCGCCATAGGTGCTGCCGATGCCGGCCGTGCCGATGTACCAGCCGATCAGCCCCTTGCCGATCGAGAAGAGGAAGGCCGTCACCAGCGCCCCGACCGAGACGTCGCGCCAGCCGATATGCCGGTTCGGCAATATCTTGTAGATGACGGCAAAGAGCAGCGCCGTCATGGCGAAGGTCAGGGCGAAGTTGACCTCGTCGATGAAGCGCCCGGTCTCCGGCACCAGCTCCGCGGCCCAACTCGTCACCGCGGCGACCACGGCGGTGGCGATGAGCGAGGCCAGCAGCAGCACGCCGGTCCCCAGCACCAGCGCGATGCTCAGCAGCTTGTTGCGGACGAGGTGCCAGACCGTGTCCTGCTCCGGCGGCGGCGCCCGCCAGATGACGTTCAGCGCCGCCTGCACCTCGGTGAAGACGCTGCTGGCAGTGAAGAGCAGCACCAGGATGCCGATGCCGGCCGCGATCTGCCCGGCCTGCGCATCCGCCGCGCCGCGGATCAGCCCCTCCACCACCTGCGCGCCGGTATCGCCCATCAGCGCCTCGAGCTGCTGCGCCACCGCGCCCTCCGCCGCCTGCGGGCCGAAGAAGAGCCCGGCGATGGCCGTGGCGATGACCAGCAGCGGCGCGACGGAGAAGAAGCAGTAATAGGCGATGGCCGCGCCGCGGCTCATCGCGTCGTCGGCGACGTAGCCCTCGACGCTGGCGCGGACCAGGCCCCAGAACCTTCGCAGCATGCCTCCCTCCTCGTCCTGGCCGCCTGGCCGGGGCCGCCGCAGAACGGGCGGCCCGCGCTCCCGGTTGCCTGGTCGGGCGGACCGTCTCAGCTCGCCGCCTCGACCAGCCGTCCCTCCCGCACCCGCAGCGCCCGCCGGTGATACTGCGCCACCGCCGGCCGGTGGGCGATGGAGACCAGCGTCGTGCCCGGCAGGCGCTCCTGCAGCAGGGCGTAGAAGCGCGCCTCCGCCTCCGGATCGAGGCTCGCCGTCGCCTCGTCCAGGAAGAGCCATTGCGGCTTCAGCAGCAGCGCGCGGGCCAACGCCACCCGCTGCTGCTCGCCGCCGGAGAGGCGGTGGTCCCAGGCATCCTCCTCGTCGAGCCGCGGGGCGAGGTGGCCGAGCCCGGCCAGGTCCAGCGCCTCCCGCACCTCGGCATCGGCGAAATCCGTCGCCGCGCGCGGATAGCAGACGGCGCGGCGCAGGCTGCCGAGCGGCAGGTAGGGCCGCTGCGGCAGGAAGAGCACCGTCGCGTCCTTGGGCACATGCACCCGCCCGCTGCCGAAGGGCCAGATTCCGGCGATGGCGCGGAACAGCGTGGACTTGCCGGCGCCCGACGGCCCGGCGACGAGGACCGCCTCGCCCTGGCCGATCCGCGCCGCCGCGCCCTCCAGCAGCACCCGGCCGTCGGGCAGGGCGAGCGTCACGCCATCCATCGCCATGTCCGGCCGTGCCTCGGCCAGGGCCTGCACGCCGGCTCCGGCGGCGGCCGCGCCGCGCGCCGCCTCGATGGCGTCGAGGAAGCCGGTGATGCGCCGCACCGTCGCGCGCCACTCCGTCAGGTCGCGGTAGTTGTCCACGATCCAGGAGAGCGAGCCCTGCACCTGGCCGAAGGCATCCGCCGTCTGGGTCAGCCCGCCGAGCGGGATCCGTCCGGCGAAATAGGCCGGGGCTCCGACCACGAAGGGAAAGACGATCGCCACCTGGGAATAGCCGGCGGTGAAGAAGGTCAGCCGCTTGGTGGCGACCATGATCTGCCACCAGTTCTCGATCAGCGCATGGAAGCGCTGCAGCAGGCCGCGCCGCTCATCCGCCTCGCCGCCATAGAGGGCGATGCCCTCGGCATTGTCGCGCAGGCGCACCAGCGCGTAGCGGAAATCGGCCTCCACCCGCTGCTGGTTGAAGTTCAGCGGGATCAGCGCCCGTCCGACGAGATGCGCCAGCGCCGTGCCCAGCACCGCATAGGCCAGCGCGACCCAGACCATGTAGCCCGGGATCTCGATGCCGAGCAGCGTGGCCGGCCCGGACAGGCCCCAGAGCACGAGGACGAAACTGAACAGCGTCACGACCGAGCGCATCAGGCCGAGGCCGAGTGCCAGGGTATTGTCGACGAAGAAGCGCAGGTCCTCGGCGATGCGCTGGTCCGGGTTGTCGGTGCCGGGATCGGTCAGGGCGATGCGGTAATAGGCCCGCTCGGCCAGCCAGCCATCCAGCACGCGGCGCGTCAGCCAGCTTCGCCAGCGAATCTGCAGCGCCTGCCGGAGATAGAGCTGGTAGACCGCGATCAGGATGTAGAGCGCGGCGACGAAGACGAAGCCGGGCATCGGCCCGCTCTCGGTCTGCCGCCACCAGAACAGCAGCGCCCAGAAGGCCTCGGCGTCCTTCGCCTGCAGGGCATTGAAGAACTCCCTGTTCCAGTAGGAGAGCAGGACGTTCATCCCGACCAGCGAGAGGTTCAGCGCGATGACGACGCCGAGCAGCAGGCGGGCGCGCCAGCGCTCCTCGCTCCGCCAATAGGGGCCGGCGATGCGCCAGGTGTCGTGCAGGAAGGAGCCGATGCGGCGCATGGGCCGTCTCCGGTGCGGAAATGGGAAGGATCAGCGGCGCCGAAGCGCGGCGTCGAGGGCGGCGAGCCAGGCCTCGACCCGCCGGCGGTTGGTGCCGAGGTCGGAATGCCCGAAGAGGCTGCGGGAATAGAGCAGCAGCCCGGAATGGGGTCCCCCGGGGATGAGTTCCGCGGTGACGATGTCCGGCCAGTTCATCAGCGGCGTGCGCGCCACCCATTGCGCCTGCCGCCGCTCCGGCCACTGGCCGTAGCGGAAATGCCGCGGCTGCGCATCGCCCACCCGCAGCAGCACCGGCCAGGCCGCATCGGCATCGACCGGCAGGGGCGGGATGGTGATCTGGGCCTCCGGATGCGCCCCGGCGGTCGCGGCGAGGCAGGTATTGGGTGAGGAAGGCAGCCGCAGCGCGCGGAAGTCGAGCGGCGTCGCCGCCGGCAGCCCGCCGGTGCCGCTGGAGAAGAGCGAGGCGATGGGCGCGCTCATGCGTTCCGTCCCGCCCGCAGGCGGATGACGCCGCGGACCTCCTCGGCGGGCACCGGCTTGCCCTTGCGCAGGATCTCCACCCGACCCTCCCGGGCCAGGGCGATCGCGGCCTGCCGCACCCGGCCCATCAGCGGCCGCCAGGGCCCGTCATCGCCGCCGGCGAGGGCGCGGGCGACCTCGCTCGGGCAGATCGACTTGTCGGGCCCGCGCGCGGCGGTCTGTCGCAGGATTTCGGATGCGATGGCATCCTCCTCAGGAATCGTCATGGCGCCCGGGACAATAGGCCGCGCCCGCCATGGCACCAGCCATGTTTCGGCCAGCCCGTCCTCCCGGCGCGCCGGTCGCGGCGACCGACCTTGGCGGGCATGCCGCAGGCGGAGGCGAGGGTCATCCGAGCAGCGCGGCGGCGAGCGCCGTGCCGCTCTCGAAGGCCGCCTCCGCCCGCCCGCCGAGGCACCAGTCGCCGGCGAGGCCGAGGCGGAGCTCGGGATCGAAGAGGCAGGCCTCGCCGAGCGGCGCCTCCACCAGCGAATGGCGCCAGCGATGCGCCGCGGCATGCAGGGGTGGGGGCAGGCCGGTCCCGGCGAGGGTGCCGAGCGCCGCGAGCAGGGCAGCCGGCACGGCCTCCGGCGTCTCCTCCAGATGGGTCCGCGACCAGGCGGGCGAGCCCTGGATCACCCAGCACTCCGCCCCGGCTGGCCTGCCGGGCTTGGAACTGTCGCGCGCCGCCCAGCCGACCGGGCCGCCATCCTCCGGCCGCAGCGCATCCGGCAGGGGCAGCCGCTCGGCGAAGGCCGCCATCACGGTCCAGCAGGGCGCCATCCCGACCGCTGCCAGCCGCGCCGGCCAGGCAGGGGCGTGCGGCGTGACCAGCGGCGCGGCCTGGACGGCGGGCAGGGTGACGGCGACCGCGTCGAAGGGACCCTCGGCGGCCGGTGCCTCCGCGGGCCGTGGTCCTCCCGGCCGCAGCCCCGCGGCGCCGAGGTGCCGCAGGATCCAGGCGCCCGGCCGGCCCTCGATCGCCGTCACCTGCCGCTCCAGGGCGAGGTCGAGCCCCGCCGCCAGCGCGCGCGGCAGGGCGGACATGCCGGGCATCCCCACCCAGCGGCCGGGCCCGCCCCAGGGCGCGGCGCCGCAGTCCCGCAGCAGGGCCGCGAAACCCTCCGTGCGGGCGGTCAGGTACTGTGCGCCATGGTCGAATTGCAGCACCCGGCCCGCCGCCTCGGCCCGTCGCGTGGCGAGACGGCCGCCGGCGGCGCGGCCCTTGTCGAGCAGGCGGACGGAGGCGCCCCGCGCGGCCAGGGCGCGGGCGCAGCTCAGGCCGGCGAGGCCGGCGCCGATGACGGCGATTCGGAGGGCGGGCATCGTCCCGAGACGGTGGTCCTTCCCGGCGCCGGCGCAAGGGCACCGGGGGCGAGGCGGCCGGGCAGGGGCAGCGGCGCCGCGCCGCCGAAGAGGTAGCCCTGCGCCTCCTCGAAGCCGAGATCGGCGAGGATCGCGGCCTGCTCCACCCGCTCGACCCCCTCCGCCACCAGCCGCAGGCGGAGCGCCTGGGCCAGGTCGCGCAGGGCGCGCAGGATGGCCAGGTCGCGCTCGGCGCCCGGGACGCCGTCGATCAGGCTGTGGTCGAGCTTCAGCGTGGTGAAGGGCAGCCGGCGAAGCCGCGCGAAGGAGGCATAGCCGGTGCCGAAATCGTCGAGCGCGAGGGAGATGCCGCGGTCGCGCAGCCCCTGCAGCATGGCCACGACTTCCGGTGCGTCCTCCAGCGGCAGGGATTCGGTCAGCTCGAGTTCGAGCCGCGCGGGCGGCAGGCCGGTCACGGCCAGCGCTTCCTCCACCTGCCGCGGCAGCGCGCCGCTGGCGACCTGCCGGGCGGAGACGTTGACGGCGACCCGGCCGAGCTCCGGATGCGCCATGGCATCGGCCGCGGCGCGCCGCAGCACCCAGCCGCCGAGGGCGACGATCAGGTCGGAATCCTCGGCGATCGGGATGAAGTCGGCCGGCGGCACCTCACCGCGCCGCGCATGGTGCCAGCGCAGCAGCGCCTCGGCACCCAGGCGCGCCCCGTCCCGCAGGCGGACCCGCGGCTGGTAGTGCAGCGTGAGCTCGCTGCGGCCGATGGCGCCGCGCAGATCGGTGGCCAGCCGGCGACGAAGCCCGCGGTCGAACTGGCCGGCCGCGGTGGCCAGCAGGCGCTGCATGGAGTTCGGAGGCATCCTGCCTGTCCTCTTTACAGGGGCAGTAGCCACGCTTTGCGTGAAGCGACCCCTAACGGCCGGCGTGACGGAATCCGCACGAGGCCGCCGGCCCTGCATCGTCTTGCGTAAAATACATTTGATGCAAATCAACCGTTCGGCATGAGCCTGCCGTCGGTGACGCTGCAGGCATGGCCTCCGGGCGGCAGGGTCGATGCGCGGCCGGCCTGTCCAATGCCGGCATCCGCGGGCGCGCCGTCCTCCGGCGCTGCCGCAGGGCATGCCCGTGCCTTTGCCGGGGTTGCCGGCAGGCGAGGGGGCATCGGCGCGTCGGCGTCGACGCCCCCGGCAATCAGGCGAAGCGTTCCACCCGGTCGCCCGGGGCGGGGCGGGCGGCGATCTCGCGGATGATCTTGCGCCGGACCGCCGCCTCGAAGGCATCGAATCCCTCGGCCACCACCAGGAAGGCGCCGGGGCCGCCGATCACCTCGTCGCGGTAGTATTCGTCGAGCGGCGGCAGGCCGTTGTTCTGCGCGAAGGGGCTGGGCTGGCGGTCCAGCACGGCAAGGCCGTTCAGCACGATGCCCTGGGCCAGCGCATCCTCCCGCGCCTCGGCGACCGGGCGGCCGGAATTGCTCACGCCGTCGCCCGAGATGTCGACGACCTTGCGGCTGCCCTCGAAGCCCTGACCGAATTGCTTCGCCGCGAAGTCCATGGCGCCGGAGATGGAGGTGTAGAGCCAGGTCCGGCGCGGCGCGGCGGCGATGGCATCGGCGAAGCCATGCGCGGTCTTCGCCCCGTCCAGCTTGGTCCAGGGGACGACCACGTTCTGGATGTGCCAGTCCGACCAGGTGAACATCATGCAGGCGATGGCGCCCACCGGGCCGCCGACGATGCCCTCGATCAGGCGGGGGTCGCGGAAGGCGTTCTCGTAGCCCGTGAACTGGAGCTCCTGCTCCTCCGGATCCACCGAGCGGCTGACATCGACCGCCAGGATCAGCTCGACATCCACCGGGGTGTCCGCGCTTGCCTTGGTGGTGCGGAGCAGGGCGGGCGTCGCCAGGGCAGCGCCCAGCAGGGTACGACGGAGCATAGGACCCCCTTGCGCCGGTGCCCCGGCCACGGAGGTGCGGCAGGGTGCGGTCCGGCATGAACCGTCAGGCGGGCCGTCTGCTGGGCTGCTCCCGAAACTTGCCGGCAATATGCCGGGATTTTTGCTGCATTGCAACAGAAATATTGCAGTGCACAATTCCTGCCTTGGTCAGGCAGCGGTGAGGAATTCGATCCTGGCCAGCAACCCGGTCGGGGCGAAGCGCAGGTCCACCCGCGCACCCGGCCCCAGATCCTGCGCCAGCGCCCGGCGCAGCAGCCGGGTGCCGAAGCCCTGCCTGGGGGGCTCCCCCGCATCCGTCGCAGGCGGCGGGCCGCCCGTCTCGGTCCAGGCGAGGCGGAGCACCCCGCCCTCGGTGGTGGCGCAGCGCAGGATGATGCGCCCCTCCGGTACCGAGAGTGCCCCATACTTCACCGCATTGGTTGCCAGTTCGTTGAGTGCAAGGACCAGCGCCTGGGCCTGCAGCGGCCCGACCCGGGCGGCCTCCTCCGGCAGCTCGATCCGGATGCGGCCCGGCGCCTCCCGCGCCAGCCAGGGGGCGAGCGCGCCGCGCACCACCGCGCCGAGCGGCGCCGCCTCCCAGGACCCGGCCGTGATGAGGTCATGCGCCGCGGCGAGCGCCCGCAGCCGGCTGCTCAGTGCCGTGGCGAAGCCGGCCGCGTCGCCGGCCCGCCCCTTCAGCGTCTGCAGCGCGACGGACTGAACGGTCGCCAGCACGTTCTTCACACGGTGGTTCAACTCCGCGACCAGCACCCGTCGCTGCCGCTCCGCCGCGGCAAGGGCCTGGGCGACGTCGTCCACCTCCCGCAGCCCGGCCGGCTGGAGCGTCGGCATGCCGGTGGCGCCAAGCTCCGCCAGGACGCGCAGGCTGTCGCGGACGCGGCGGGCCAGCGCGAAGGCGAGGGCGAGGCCGGTGCCCAGCAGCGCCGCCCCGATCGCCAGGAGCTGTGCGAGCGCGGTGCGCAGCGGCCCGCTGAAGGCCCGGTCCGGCGCCGCCAGCGCCACCCAGTAGCCCGAGCGTGGCGCGCGGCCGAGGGCGACGACCGAGAGCACGCCGTCCAGCGTGGGCGACTGCATCAGCAGGGCGGGCTCCGCGCCGGGGCCAGTGATCGCCTGGATCACCGCCGGCATGGCGGGCCTGCCGACCATCTCGTCCTGCCGCGCGGTACGGGCGACGATCCTTCCGGTGCGGTCGAGCACGGCGGCCACCCAGCCCTGCGGCACCCCCTGCTCGGTCAGCACCCGGGCGAGGCGGGGCAGCGGGATGGTGGCGTTCAGGGCATAGGCGGCTGGCGGCCCGCCGTCCGGACCCTGCACCGGCACCACCACCGCGACGGTGGGCCGGCCGGTCGCCATGCCGGTATAAAGATCCGAGATGACCGTGCGGCTGGTCGCCAGCGTCTCCCGCGCTGCGGCGGAGGTGGGCGCACCCTGGCGGCGACTGCCCGGCGGCCAGGTCGTGTTCAGCACCTGCGTCCCGTCCGGGCGGGTCAGGGCGAGGTGCTCGCCATCGAATAGCGTGGCTGAGAGGCTCCGCATCTGCGCCTCGACCGCCGCGAGGTCGCCGGTGGCCAGCACCGGCGCCCGGGCCAGCATGGCCAGCAGCGCCTCGGCCCGCTCGAACTCCCGGTCGATGGAGAAGGCCATGGAGCGGGCCTGGGCCGTCATGCGCTCGCCGATCCGGCTGCGCTCCCCGTCATAGGCGCGCCAGACGGCCAGCGCGGCGAGGGTGAGCAGCGGCAGGGCGACGGCCGCCACCAGCAGCAACAGTCGGCCACGCAGGGTGGGGGTCGATCGCAGGATCGCAGCCGTCGATGTTCCCACGTCCGGACGCCCGCGATCACCCTGAACAAGGTGCCATGGCATGCAGCCTCGAGATCGGCTTGGCCACCGTCCGGCCGGAGCTTTCAACCGAAGTTGAGCGCCGCCGCGACCTCAGAAGCCGGCGCCTGGCTCGGCCAGGCAGGCGCGTTCCGCCGGCGTGCTGGCACGGCCGAGGATGGCATTGCGGTGCGGGAAGCGGCCGAAGCGGCGGATCACGGCGCGATGCGCCCAGGCATGGGCGATGCTGCCGCCGGGCGCGGCATGCACGGGGTCGTCCCGCAGCCCCTCGAAGAGCGCGACCGAGAGGTCCTGGTCGGCCATGTCCTCCGAATGCTCGAAGGGCAAATAGAGGAAGCAGCGCGCCGTGCAGGGCAGGGCGAGGTCGTGGCGGTCCCGCAGCACCGCCCGGCGGGCGAGGGCGCGGGCCTGGGCGTCGGCGGCGAAGGCCGCAGGCGTGCCGCGGTGCAGGTTGCGCGGGAGCTGGTCCAGCAGGAGGAGCAGGGCGAGCGCGCCTTCCGGCGTCGCGGCCCAGGCATCGAAGGCGCCGCCCCTTGCATCGTCCAGGCAATGGCCGAAGCGCTCGCGGCAGGCGGCGTCGAAGGCGGGGTCCGGCCGAAACCACCGCTCCTCCTGCCAGGCCGCGAGGTCGCCACCGAACCAGAAGCCGAGGATCCCGGCCGGTTCGGTCATGCCAGCGCCATCTCCAGGACCCGCACGCTGTGCAGCGCGGTGCGGCCGGAGAGGTCGGCGATCTGGTGCCGGCAGGAGGTGCCGTCGGCGACGATCAGGTGCTCCGCCGGCGCGGCGCGCACCGCGGGCAGCAGGGAAAGCTCGGCCATGGCCTTGGAGACCTCGAGGTGCTCGGCCTCGTAGCCGAAGGACCCCGCCATGCCGCAGCAGGAGGAGGTGATCGGCGTCACCTTGAGGTCGGGCACGAGGGAGAGCATGGCGACCGCAGCCGGGAAGGCGCCGAAGCTCTTCTGGTGGCAATGGCCGTGGATATGCGCGGCCGGCGCGGCGATGGGCTTCAGCGCCAGCCTCGGCTTCTCCCGCGCCAGGAATTCCGACAGCAGCAGGGCGCGGTCGACCAGCGCGCGCGCGGCCTCGCCGGGCAGCAGCGCGGGGAATTCGTCGCGCAGCGTCAGCAGGGAGGAGGGTTCGATGCCGATCACCGGCGAGGCGAAGGCCGACAGCGCGTCGAGCGTGCGCTTCGCCTCGGCGCGCGCCTCCTCGACCAGGCCGGCCGCGAGGAGGGTGCGGCCATCATCGAGCGGCCGGGCCCCCTTCGGCGGGCGGGCGACCGCGACGCGGTAGCCGGCGGCGGTCAGCACCCGGGCGGCGGCGCGGAGGTTCTCCGGCTCGAAATGGCGGTTGAAGACGTCGGGGAAGAGGATGACCTCGCCCTCCCGCCCGTCCGGCGCCGGCAATTCGGCGTCGTGGAAGGCGTCGTGCCGGAAGCGGGGCAGGCTGCGGCCGGCGGCGAGGCCGAGCAGCCGCTCCGACAGCGCTGCAAGCCCGGGGACACGGTCGCGCGCATTGGCCAGAAAGGGCGCCATGCCGGCGAAGGGCGCCCAGCGCGGCAGGGTGGCGATCAGCCGGTCCTTCGCGGTGACGCCGCGCGTCCTCGCCCGCGCCGCCATGGCCTCGATCTTCATCTTCGCCATGTCGACGCCGGTCGGGCATTCGCGCCGGCAGCCCTTGCAGGAGACGCAGAGGCTGAGCGCGGCATGCACCTCCTCGGAGGCCAGCGCATCCGGGCCGAGCTGGCCGGTCAGCGCGAGCCGCAGGGTATTGGCGCGGCCGCGCGTGAGGTGCTGCTCGTCGCGCGTGGCGCGGAAGCTCGGGCACATCACGCCGGCATCGAATTTCCGGCAAGTGCCGTTGTTGTTGCACATCTCGACCGCGCCGAGCAGGCCACCCTGGGGGCCGGGCCAGGCGGACCAGTCGAGCGCGGGCGTCACCGTCGCATCGGCATGGTAGTCCGGGTGGTAGCGGAAGAGCGCGCGGTCATCCATGCGCGGCGGGCGCACGACGCGGCCGGGATTCAGCAGGCCGGCGGGATCGAAGGCGTCCTTCACCGCCTCGAAGGCGCGGGCAATGCGCGGGCCGAACATCGGCTCGTTGAACTCGGAGCGGACGATGCCGTCGCCATGCTCGCCGCTGTGGCTGCCCTTGTACTCGCGGACGAGCGCGAAGCACTCCTCGGCGATTTCGCGCATGCGGCGGACGTCGCCCGGGTCCTTCATGTTCAGCACGGGGCGGACATGCAGGCAGCCGACCGAGGCATGGGCGTACCAGGTCCCCTTGGTGCCGTGCCGCTCGAAGACCTGGTTCAGACGCTCCGTGTAGTCGGCGAGGTCGGGGAGGGCGACGGCGCAATCCTCGATGAAGGAGACCGGCTTCCCGTCGCCCTTCATGCTCATCATGATGTTGAGGCCTGCCTCGCGCACCTCGGCGACCGCGGCCTGGAAGCCCGGGTCGATGCAGCGGACGACGGCGCCGGGGTAGCCGAGATCGCCCATCATCTCCTCGAGCGCATCGAGACGGCGGGCGAGCGGCGCGTCCTCCTGCCCGTGGAACTCGACGATCAGCAGCGAGTCGGGCTCGCCGCGGACGATCGCGTCGATGGTGGCGCGGAAGATCGGGATGCTCCGGCCGAGGTCGATCATCGTCCGGTCCACCAGCTCCACCGCCTCCGGGTCCAGCGTCACCAGGTGCTGGGAGGCCGCCATGGCGGCGCGGAAGGTCGGGAACTGGCAGATGCCGAGCGCCTTGCGCGGCTTGACCGGCCAGAGCTTGAGGTCGATGGCGGCGGAGAAGGCGAGCGTTCCCTCCGAGCCCACCAGCAGCCGCGCCAGGTTGCCGCGGCCGGCGGCGCGCGCCGCGGGGGTCAGGGCATCGAGGTTGTAGCCGCCGACGCGGCGAAGCTGCTCGGGGAAGCGGGCGGCGATCTCCTCCGCCTCCCGCGCGCCGAGCGCGCGCAGGCGCTGGATCAGGTCGGCGATGCCGGCGGGGACGTCGCCGCCGAGGTTGTCGGGAAGCTCGCCGAAGCGGAAGCGGCTGCCATCGGCGAGCAGCGCGTCGATGCCCAGCACGTTGTCCGCCATCAGCCCGTAGCGGATGGATTTCGAGCCGCAGGAATTGTTCCCGGCCATGCCGCCGATGGTGCAGCGCGCCCAGGTGGAGGGATCGACCGGGAAGAACAGGCCGTGCTTCTTCAACGCATCGTTCAGGGCGCCGAGGGCGATGCCGGGCTGCACCCTCGCGGTGCGGGCATCAGGATCGACCACAACGACGTCCCGCAGGTATTTCGTGCAGTCGATGACCAGCGCCCGGTTCACCGTCTGGCCGCATTGCGAGGTGCCGCCGCCACGGGGCAGGACGGGCACGCCCTCCTCCCGGCAGATCGCCATCGCCGCCTCGACATCGGCGATGGTACGGGGGATCAGCACGCCGACCGGTTCCACCTGGTAGATGCTGGCATCGGTTGCGTAGCGGCCGCGGTCGCCGGCGGTCCACAGCACCTCGCCTGCCGTCTCCCGGCGCAGGCGCTCGCCCAGGCGGCTGTCGCCGATGCGGGCGGCGGAGGGATTGATGGCATTCATCGTGGCGTCGGTCCCAACTGCACCTCCACCCGGGTCCTCCGCCGCGGAGCGAGGGGAGGGCGCCGGCGTCCCGGCCGGGCGGAGCTGTCTCTCGTCCCCGATGTAGGGCCGATCGGCGGGCCTGTCCGATCTATAATGCTCATCAATCCAAGAAGGGGTTCTCATTGGCGCAGAGGGATGGATCGGCGCCATAAGGGCCGCGACGAGACGCCCGGCCGGCCTCCCCGGGGCGCCACCGCGCCGGCCGGTCCGAGAGGAGGAACCGCAGCATGGCCTATTATCAGTCGAAGCCCGTCGCCGGCCGGCATTTCCTGCAGATCCCGGGCCCGACCAATGTCCCGGACCGCGTGCTGCGGGCCATGGACAATCCGACCATGGACCATCGCGGCCCGGATTTCGGCAGGTTCGGCAAGCAATTGCTGGAGAAGCTCCGGGCCGTCTTCCAGACCGCCCAGCCCGTGGTGATCTATCCCGCCTCCGGCACCGGCGCCTGGGAGGCCGCGCTCACCAACACCCTCTCCCCCGGCGACCGCGTCCTGATGTGCGAGACCGGCTGGTTCGCGCATCTCTGGCAGGAGATGGCCGACCGCCTAGGCCTGCGCGCCGAGTTCATCGAGACCGACTGGCGCCGCGGCGCCGACGTCGCCGCCATCGAGGCCCGGCTGCGCGAGGACAAGGAGCACGGCATCAAGGCCGTCGCCGTCGTCCACAACGAGACGAGCACCGGCTGCACCTCCCGCATCGACGAGGTCCGCCGCGCGATCGACGCCGCCGGCCATCCGGCGCTGCTGCTGGTGGACACCATCTCCTCGCTCGGCTCCATCGACTACAAGCACGATGCCTGGGGCGTCGATGTCACCGTCGCCGGCAGCCAGAAGGGGCTGATGCTGCCGCCCGGCCTCTCCTTCAATGCCGTCAGCCAGAAGGCGCTGAAGGCGGCCGAGACGGCGAGGCTGCCGCGCAGCTTCTGGGACTGGCGGCCGATGCTGGCGGCGAACGCCACCGGCTACTTCCCCTATACCCCGGCGACCAACCTGCTCTACGGCCTGGACGCCGCCTGCGACATGTTGGTGGAGGAAGGGCTGGACGAGGTCTTCGCCCGCCACGACCGCTTCGCCGAGGCGACGCGCCGCGCCGTGCGCGCCTGGGGCCTCGAGATCCAGTGCGAGGAGCCGCGGCACTATTCCTCCGCCCTGACCGCGGTGCGGCTGCCGGAAGGGCACAGCGCCAATGCGCTGCGGGCGACGATCCTCGAGAAGTTCAACATGAGCCTCGGCAACGGCCTCGGCCGGCTGAACGACCGGGTCTTCCGCATCGGCCATCTCGGCGATTTCGGCCCGCTCTCCCTGGTTGGGACGCTCGGCGGCGTGGAGATGGGCCTGGCCGCGGCGGGCGTGCCGCACAGGCCGGGCGGCGTGCAGGCGGCGATGAGCTACCTCAACGGCAACGCCTGAGCCGCCACCTGGACCAGTCTCGCGCCGCCCGGACGGCGCGAGACTGGTCCAGCCGTCCGATTGCGGACCATCGCCACGCCTCCGGGCGTGCCCACCCCGCGGCGACCTGCCGTGGCGAAAGGTCAGTCTTCGATCTCCGAAGTCGTGTGTTAGGATTGCGACTTTGGAGATCGAAGCTTGCGAGTCCTTCCGACCCTTGCACTGCTTGCCGCCCTGGTCGCCCCGCCCGCGCTGGCGGCGGACCTCACCGGCCGCGTCGTCGGCATTACCGACGGCGACACCCTCACCCTGCTGACCCCCGACCGCCGGCAGACCCGCATCCGCCTCGCCGAGATCGACACGCCCGAGCGCGGCCAGCCCTATGGCAGCCGCGCCCGCGAGGCGCTGAGCGGCCTCGCCTTCGGCAGGCCGGCACGGGTCACGGTGGCGGACACCGACCGCTATGGCCGCACCGTCGGGCGCGTCGTCGTCGCCGGCAAGGACGTGAACCGGGAGATGGTCCGGCTCGGCGCCGCCTGGGTCTACCGGGCCTATAGCCGCGATCCCGCCCTGCCGGCGGTGGAGGCGGAGGCCCGGGCGGCCCGGCGCGGCCTCTGGGGCCTGCCGGAGGCCGAGCGGATGCCGCCCTGGGAATGGCGCCGGACCCCGAAGACCGAGCGTCCGTCGGAGCCCGCCGCCGCGCGGGCGCGCCGGCCCGCCTCGGCGCCGGGCTGACGCGGTCCGATCACGGCCGCGCCTGATGCGCGGCCCGGCCCGCAGGCGAGGCGGTCCGTGGCCGGGCCGCCGCCCTCAGTCCGACCGGCCGGCCAGGCGCTGCACCATCTGCCAGATCGCCTTCACCTGCACGCCGTCCTTGAACAGGTAGCGCGTGTCATAGGCATAGCCCCACCAGTTCCAGCAGCCCTCGGGGTTGATGTTGAAGATGTCGGTCAGGCGCGGCGTCGGGAAATCGTTCACGTTCACGGTCCGCGCCTGCGGGTAGAGCACGAGGATGCGGTTGCTGTCGGCCCATTCGTTCACGCCGACATGCCGGTAGAAGGTGTCGCCCAGCTCCTGTGCCGACTGCTTGCAGCCATGCAGCACCACGTGCAGGCGGCAGGTGGCGCCCTCCGTCTCGCAGGCCGCCGGCACGTAGAGATGCCCGGTGTCCCAGAGGCCACTCGGCGCGGCCTGGCCGCCGGGCGCGAACTCGGTCTGGTCGAAGGCGACGAAGCGGCCGGAGAGCCGCGTCGCGCGGTCCTGCAGCGGGCCATAGAGGGTCTGCAGCACCATCCTCGCCTGGTCGTACTCGCAGGCATTGATGTAGGGCGCGCGGTTGTCGGGGCAGGGGACGCCATAGGCCTGGGTCACCCAGGCATGCCCGGCATCGATCGCTTCGTCGCTGAAGCTCAGCGCCGCCGTCGGCAGGCCGAGCAGGCCATAGACCTCGACGCCGCGGCGGACCGTCTCCGGATTCACGACCCGGTCCGCCTTGCCGGTGAAGGCATAGAGGCGGCTGCGGCCAAGACCCTCGACCGGGTCGATCCAGCCCTGGGCGGCGAAGCGCCGGATGCGCTCGGCATAGGTCGTGGCCGGCTGCAGCAGGGCAGGGGCGGACATGCAGGCGCCGGTGGCGATGCTGGCCAGCGGCCTCACGCCCTTCTCGTCCGCCGTCATCACCGCGCAGCCATAGAGGCCGCCCGCCACCAGCCCGGCGCCCATGAAGGTGGCGGAATGGGCGATGTGGAGCTGGTTCGCCATGAAGGCGCCCGAGGAGATGCCGGAGACCGAGATCTGCGCCGGGTCGATCCGGTAGCTGCCGAGACGGTCGGCGGCGGAGGCGGTCCCGCCGAGGGCCAGGCCCAGGCCGAGGGCAAGCGACAGGGTTCGGAGCAGCATGCGATGCCTCCGTCGTTCCGGTACCGGGGGATGAGGGAAGGGGTGGGGCGGCGGGCACCGACCCGCCACCCGGGACTCAGGCCTTCGCGGCCGCCGGCAACGCCGCGAGCAGCGCCGCCTTCGTCTCCTCGAGCGCGGCGAGCATGCGGTCCTGGAGGATGCCCGCGACGGTCGCATTGGACTGCGCGGCGATCTGGGTGATCAGGTTGCCCCTGGCGGTGCCGTCGAGCAGGGCCGACCGCATGGCATCGAAGGGCTTGGCGACCGCGGCGCGCGGGTCGGACCCGAGCAGGGAGGGCGGGCTGGCCGTGAACTCCTTCAGGCTCGCCGCCAGCATGTCCTGCTGCTGCCTGGCCAGCGTGCCCATGCCCTCTAGGACAGCCTTCTGGGCGGTGGCCATGGCATCCAGATTCTTCATCTGGATCTGCATCAGGGCGGAGACGACGCTGCCCGTTGGCAGGGCGGGAAGGTTGGGAGACAACGACGGCGACATGAGACCTCTCCGAGGCATCGGCCGGCAGGGTGCCGGATCCGCGGTCGCATGACTGTGCTGCGGCGCACAAGGGCCAAGCCTGTTCCGGTTGGCGACCAAGTTTCGGCGCCTTGCAATATTCGCGGAGGCGCCCGGCCAGCCGATGGCCGCCCGGGTTGTGCAGGGACCGGAGGCGGGCCCATGCTGCCGGGCAGGAGAGGAGACGCCCGATGCCCGCGCCCGGTGCCATGCCGCAGGCGTGCCCGCCGCCCGGCCGCAAGCTCTGTGGCATGCGCCGCGGATCGGGTCCGCGCTGTACGGCGCGGCGCGCCGTTGCGCGCTCGCCGGGATTACCGCTGGAAGCGGCGGCGCCGGGCCGATCTCCGGTCGGCCCGGCCATGTCGCGCACCGCGCGCCCGGGCGCATCCCGCATGCCTTTGGGCCCGGCGCTCCTCGACCGGCGCGGCCGCACCGCCGGCCCGGCGAGCGCCGCATGGCCAGCCCCGTCCCGCGCAGGCAAGCGGACGCGAGTCGCCGGCATTCGCGCCTGGCTCTCCCCGCGATCCGGTGTAGGGCGCGCGGGGGGATTGATCTGGCGCATTACCCGGATCCCGGGCGCTGCCATGATGCCTTGGCGCCCCGCCCCGCCCCGCTCTCCGGCGCCGGAAGCCGAGGCGGCGCGGGGAATGGCGTGCGATGTGTTGAGGAAACCCGCAGGGCCTGCCCGACAGGGCGGGGCCGCGGCAGGGCCGCGCAGGCGGCGAGAGGGAGTGGAGAATGGCCGAGATCGACCACATCGTGCTCGGGGCCCGCACGCTGGAGGAAGGCGCCGCCTTCATCGAGCAGCATCTCGGCGTCCGGCCGCGCAAGGGCGGAACGCATGAGGGTTTCGGCACGCACAACATGCTGCTCGGCCTCGGGCGCGGGACCTACCTCGAGATCATCGCGCCCGACCCGGCCCAGCCGGATCCGCCGCATGGCCGGCCCTTCGATCTCGACGACCCGTCGTTGAAGGTAGCGCTGGAGGCCGAGCCGCGGCTCATCGCCTGGGTGGCGCGCACGCCGCTGCTGGATGCCGTGGTCGCCCGCCTCGGCCACCGCGCCGGGGAGGTGAAGGAGATGTCGCGCGCCGACCTGCATTGGCGCATGGCCTTCCCGCCGCAGCGCCAGGACATGGACAACCTGATTCCGGCGCTGATCGAGTGGAAGGGGGAGGGTGCCTCCTCCCGCATCCCGGACAGCCATGTCCGCCTGCTGCAGCTCGAGGCCGAGCATCCGGAGGCGGAGGCCGTCAGGACGGCGCTCGCCGAACGGGGGCTGGAGGAGGCGATGCGGGTGCGCCGCAGCCCGCATGCCAGGCTGATCGCCCGGCTGAAGCGGGCCGACGGGCAGGAGGTCACGCTCAGCAGTGGCTGACCGGCATGCCGGGGGTGTCGCCCGCGCAGCGGTCCGGGCGGGCAGGGCCGCGAGTGCTGCGGCCCGCCTCGCCTGCGGGTCGCATGCCGGCCTGGCGACGCCTCCAGGGGGCGGGCTGCAGGGATCGTGGCCTGCCGGACGGGGTGGCCTCCGGCGCGGCCCCGGCGTCCCGGTCGGGCGCGCCGGCCGTCTTGTCCAGCCCACCTTCATCCCCGGCCCACGTGTGTGCTACACGCATTCTGCACCGGCCAGTGGCAGTCCGCCCGCCGGCTCACTCCTTGGGCGAGACGTATGCCGGTTCTACCGCGCGGGCTGATACTGCCAGACGCTGGCGGGGGGAAAGTTGAGTGGCGTCCAGGCTTCGCGCCGGGCGCTCAACCCGAGCTTGCCATAGGGCAGCGGCGAGGTGATGCAATAGGTGTAGAGCAGGAAGCCCTTCCCAGGGGCCACCGCCTCGACGGCCTGGACGAACCGGCGCTGCTGCTCGATCGGCAGCAGGACCAGCGGGATGCCGCAGATCGCCGTGCCGACGCGGCCGTGCAGGCGCTGCGGCAGGTCGCGCGCCAGTTCGAAGGCGTCGCCGCAGATGACGTTCACGCCGGGCAGGATCTCGCGCAGGTGCTCGGCCATCTCCGGCACGATCTCCACCACCACGAGCTTCTCCGGCGGCACGCCGGCGGCGAGCAGGGCGCGCGAGATGACGCCGGTGCCGGCGCCGAGCTCCAGCACCACCTCATCGGGCGCGCGGGTGACGAGGCCGGCGATCCGGTTGCAGAGGCTGGGCGAGGAGGGGATGACCGACCCCATCTGCAGCGGATTGGCGAGCCAGCGCCTGAAAAACAGCGCGGCATTCGTTGCCGTGCGCCTGTCCGCCTGGCCGCTCGCCGTCAATCCCGACATGCCGTTCTCCACCTTGATCCGAACACTGCCGGGCCCTGCCGGCGGTCAGTCTCTCTAGGGTCTGCGCGAAAGGCGGCGAAGGCCCTGGGCGGTTCCGTGGCAATCCCGGCGGCGGGATTTCACGGTGGTGTCATATGACGGCGCGAATCCTGGTCGTCGACGACATCCCGGCCAACCTCCGGCTCCTGGAGGCCAAGCTCCTCGCCGAATATTACGAGGTCGCCCTGGCATCCAGCGGTCCGGAGGCGCTCGCCGTCGCGGCGCGCTGGTCGCCCGACGTCATCCTGCTCGACGTCATGATGCCCGGCATGGACGGGTTCGAGGTCTGCCGCCGACTGAAGGCGCAGGACTCGACCGCCCACCTGCCGGTGGTCATGGTCACCGCGCTCATCGACCAGGCGGAGCGCGTGCGTGGCCTCGAGGCGGGCGCGGACGACTTCCTCTCCAAGCCGGTGGACGACGCGACCATGTTCGCCCGGCTGCGGGCCCTGCTGCGGGTGAAGCAGGTGCTCGATGCCTGGCGGCAGCGCAGCGAGACCGCGCGCCAGTTGGGCATCGAGCCGCCGCCGGAGCCGCATGCCGGCATCGAGGGCGCGCGGGCCCTGGTCCTGTCCCAGGCGGCCGACGAGGCGGGGCGGATCGCCGAGGCGCTCGCCGCCGACGGCGTCACCGTCCGGACCGAGACTGACCTCGAGGCGGCGCGCGGGATCCTGGTCGAGGGCGGCTTCGACCTGGCCGTGCTCTGCCTGCCGCCGGAGGGCGGCGAGGTGCTCCGCCTCGCCTCCCGCCTGCGGGCCGAGACGGCGACGCGCGACCTGCCGGTCCTGCTCGCGGCCGATCCCGGGCAGCGCGGCCTGGTGCTGCGCGGCTTCGACCTCGGCGCCAGCGACCATGTGCTGCGGCCCATCGACCCGAACGAGCTCCGCGCCCGCGCCCGCAACCAGATCCGCCGGAAGTGGTACCAGGAGAAGCTGCGGCACGACCTCGACCGCTCGCTCGAGCTCGCCGTCACCGATCCGCTGACCGGCCTGCGCAATCGCCGCTTCGTCCGCCGGCACCTCGAAGGCGTGCTGCGCGACACCGCTGCGGCAGTGATGCTGCTGGACGTGGACCGCTTCAAGGCGATCAACGACACCCATGGCCATGCCGCGGGCGACCTGGCGCTGAAGCATGTGGCGGACCGGCTGCGGTCGCATCTGCGCGCGGCCGACGTGCTCGCGCGCTATGGCGGCGAGGAGTTCATGGTCGTGCTGGCGAGTGCGCCGAAGGACTACGCCGCGGCGGTCGCCGAACGGCTGCGCCTGGCGATCGGCGGCACGCCGGTCCCGACCGGCGCCAAGGACCTGCCGGTCACCGTCAGCATCGGCCTTGCCATCGCGCCGGCGGGCTGTCCGGTCGCCAGCGTGATCGCCGCGGCGGATGCCGCGCTCTACCGCGCCAAGGCGGGCGGGCGGGACCGGGTGGAACAGGCGGCGCCGGACGATTTCAACGCGCCGCCGGAGTCGCAGGCGGAGAACTGACCGGCCGCGCATGCGAAAAGCGGCCGGGTCGCCCCGGCCGCCCTGCCGCCATCCTGCGGCGCTCCGCCATGCGGGCGCGGCGCCGCCGGTCGCCCGGCCGCGCCGCGGCGACTACTTGATCTTCGCTTCGCGGAAGACGACGTGCTTGCGGGCGACGGGGTCGTACTTCTTCTTCTCGAGCTTGCCGGTCATGTTACGGACGTTCTTCTTCGTGACGTAGAAGAAGCCGGTATCGGCGCTGCTGACGAGCTTGATCTGGATGGTATTGGCCTTGGCCATGGCGAAGCCTTCGCGTGAACGGTCTGCCGGACTGGCGGAAGACCGCGGACACTAGCGGCCGGGGGCGCCGCGTCAAGCGAAACCGCGCCCGGTGGCGTACCGGGACCCGGCTCAGCGGGCCAGGGCAGCGAGATAGGCCTCGGGCTGCTCGATCAGGGCGCGTGCCACGCCGCGGTCGGCCTCGCGGCCCTCGGCCGGTGGGCAGGTATTGCGCAGCGCCGTCACCTCGCTGCCCGGGACGGGCGCGCGGGCGGCGCGCAGCCGCGCCAGGGCCCGCCCCATTGGCGCCTCGCCCAGCCGCAGCCGCCCGAGCGCAGCCGTCGCCGCATCCGCGCCGAGGGCGGTGCAGACCGCCGGGAGCACGCCGAGTCCCTGGATCGGCCAGCCGCGCGGCGCCAGCACGCGGGACCAGGTGACCAGCAACTCCCCCCCGTTCGGCAGCGGCACCACCGCCTGGATCAGCCCCTTGCCGGTGGTCGCGCTGCCCACCACCACGCCCCGGCCGCGGTCCGAGAGCGCTGCCGCCACGATCTCGGCGGCCGAGGCGGTGCGGCCATCGACCAGCACCACCAGCGGCAGGCCGCGCGCCAGGTCCGGCCCGCCCGCGACATAGGTCCGCGCCGCATCCGGGTGCCGGCCGCTGGTCATCGCCACCACCCCGTCGGGGAGGAAGGCGCTGGCCACCGCCACCGCCTGGCCCAGCAGGCCGCCGCGGTTGCCGCGCAGGTCCAGCACCACGCCGCGCGGCCCGGCGGGGCGGAAGGCCTCGGTCAGCGCCTCCGCCAGCCGCAGGTCGGTGGCGCTGGAGAAGCCGTCGAGCCGCAGCCAGAGGATCTCGTCCTGCCGCTGCACATGCACCGTCTCAGGCGCCACCGTGCTGCGCAGGAGCAGCACGTTGAAGCGGCGCCGGCCGCGCTCCACCCGGAGCGCCACCTCGGTGCCCGCCGGTCCTTCCAGCAGCGCGGCGGCGGCGGCGAGGTCACGGGCCGAGAGTGGCTCGCCATCCACCTCCAGCACCCGGTCGCCGAGGCGCAGCCCGGCCTCGGCGGCGGGCGAGCCGGGCGTGACGGCGGCGATCCGCACTTCTTCCCGCCGCCCGGCGGCGAGGCGCAGCCCGAGGCCGCTCTGCCCGATCCGCCGCGCGCGCGCTGCCTGCGCCTCCTCCGGAGTCATGTAGCGGCTATAGGGGTCGAGGTGGTTGAACAGCTCCTCGAAGGCGCTGCGCAGCATCCGCTCCGGCCCCGCGCGCCGGATGGCGGGGGAGGCGCGCCAGGCGGCGTCGAACATGCCGGAAAGCGCGACCGAGAGCGGCAGCGCCGCGAGGTGCGGCGGGCCGGTCGCGGGCAGGGCGGGCATCGGCCGGGCCGAGAGCAGGCGGTCGGGCGCCGAGAGCAGCAGCGTGCCGCTCTGCAATTCGGTGCGGAAGGCCGGCTCCAGCACCTCGAGGCCCCGCATGCTCCAGAGGCCGAGCTCGGCCGGCGTCGCGGCCTCGAGGTGGCGTTCCAGCACCGCGCCCATGGCGGTGGCGAGCACCGCCTGCACCTGCTCGCGCGGGAAGAGCCCCTCCTGCGCCCGGGCGAGCGCCGGGGCGAGCAGGACCAGCAACAGGATCAGGAGCGGCGGCGCGCGCCTGCGGGCTTCGCGCGGCGCGGCGGCACGCCCTGCATCAGGTGGAAGACCATGCCGCCGGTGCGGGGCGTCGCCTCGACCAGCCTCGCCTCCACCGCCTGGCCCAGGGTGAAGGTGAGTCCGGTCCGCTGGCCCGACAGCATATGCCCGCGCTGGCCATGCCGTGCCTGGTCCTCGGTCCATCGGTCGTCCGGCAGCGACGCGAGGGGAACGATTCCGCTCGCGCCATTCGACTCCAGGGTGACGAACAGGCCGAAGCGTGTCACGCCACTAATGCGCGCCTCGAACACCTCTCCGATCCGCTGCGACATGAATGCCGCAAGGTAGCGCTCCACCGCGTCGCGTTCGGCCGCGGCGGCGCGGCGCTCGGTCTGGGTGATGTGCTCGCCGGTATCGGGGAAGCGCGCCGCTTCCGTCTCCTCCAGCCCGTCGGTGCCGAGCTTCAGGCCGCGGATGAGCGCGCGATGCACCAGCAGGTCGGCATAGCGCCGGATCGGGCTGGTGAAATGCGCATAGCGCGCCAGCGCCAGGCCGAAATGGCCGATATTGTCGGGGCCATAGGCGGCCTGGGACTGGGCGCGCAGCACCGTCTCGTGCACCAGCCGCTCCTCCGGCCGGCCGCGCACAAGGTCCAGCACATGCGCGAAGTTGCGCGGGTGCAACTGGTCGCCCGGCGGCAGCGCGATGTCGAAGGCCTCGAGGAATTGCCGGAGCCCTTCCAGCTTCTGGTCGGAGGGGCGGTCGTGGACCCGGTACATGCAGGGCTGGCCGAGCCGTTCCAGTTCCTCCGCCGCGCAGACATTGGCGGCGACCATGAACTCCTCGATGAGGCGGTGGCTGTCGAGCCGGGCGCGCGGCTCGACCCCGAGCACCCGGCCCCGGTCGTCGAGCCGCACGCGCCGCTCCGGCAGGTCGAGGTCGAGCGTGCCGCGGCGGTCGCGCGCCGCCTGCAAGGCGGCATAGGCGCCATGGAGCGCGCGGAGCGTCCCGGTCGGGTCCTCGCCGGCGTCATGGGCGGCCTGCACCTGCTCGTAGGTCAGGCGCGCGGCGCTCTGCATGATGGCGCGTCCGAAGCGGTGCGAGGCTTTCGTGCCGCCGGCATCGAAGCGCATCTCGACGAAAAGGCAGCCGCGCGGCTCGCCCGGGCGCAGGCTGCACCAGCCATTGGACAGCGCCTCGGGCAGGATGGGCACGACGCGGTCGGGGAAGTAGACGCTGTTGCCGCGCGCCCAGGCCTCGCGGTCGAGCGCGCTGCCCGGCGTCACGTAATGCGCGACATCGGCGATGGCGACGATCACGCGCCAGCCGCTCCCGTCCGGCTCCGCCCAGACGGCGTCGTCGAAGTCGCGCGCATCCTCGCCGTCGATCGTCACCAGCGGGATGTCGCGCAGGTCCTCCCGCCCGCGGGCGGCGACGCCGGTCGCGCGCTCCGCCTCCCGCACCGCCTCGGCCGGGAAGACTTCCGGGATGCCATGGGCGTGGATGCAGATGAGGGAGATGGACTTCGCCTCGCCCATGCGGCCCAGGCGCTCGACGATCCGTGCCGGACGGAGACCGAGGGGACGTCCGGGCAGCGGCTCGGCGAGGACGATCTCGCCCGGCTCGGCGCCGCCGTTCTCGCCCGGCGGGACGGCCCATTCGGCGCGGTGCCGGCGGTCCGTCGGGATGATCCGGCCTTCCTCGTAGATGCCGAGCACGCGGGCCGGCGTGCCGCTGCCGACGCGCTTGACCGTGGTGCCCTCGTACTTCCCGGCGCCGATCGGCTTCAGTTTCGCCAGGACCCGCTCGCCGGGGGCGAGGGCGGCCTGCCCGGCGCGCTCCGGCCGCATGAAGATGACCGGCATGCGGCCCTGCACCTCCGGCTTCCAGCCGAGCGGGCGGGCGATCGGGTCGCCGTCCGGGTCGGTGCCGGTCACCTCGATCACTGCCATCTCCGGCAGGCGGCCGGGGGCCGAGACGCCGCGCCGGCCCGCGGGCTGGGCGGAGCCGTCCTCCTTCAGCGCGCGCAACAGCTCCCGCAGCGCCGGGCGCTGGTCGGATGAGAGGCCGAAATGGCGGGCGATCTCGGTCTTGCCGGTCTTGCCGGGGCTGGCGCGGAGGAAGCGCCGCAGCTCCTCCTTCGAGGGCAGGGGCGCCTCGCCCTCCGCCGGCCGGGGCCGGGGCGGGGGGAGGGAGGCGCCGCCTGGGGGGCGGCGCGCCATCTCAGGCCTTCTTCTTCGGCGCGGACTTCTTCGCAGCCGTCGCCTTGGCGGCGGGCTTCTTCGCCGCGGGCTTGGCCGCGGCTGCGGGCTTGCGGGCGGAGGCCGCAGCCTTGCGGGCCGGGGCCTTGCGCGCGGCGGGCTTGGCCGGCGCCTCCTCGGTCGCCTCGCCATTCGGCGCGGCGCGCTTCGGTGCCGCCTTGGCCTTGCCCTTGGCCCCGGCCTTGCCCTTCGGCGCCAGCGCCTTGCCCTTCTCGGCCAGCAGGGTGACGACCTCCTCGAGGGTCGCATCCTCCATGGCGAGGTTGCGCGGCAGGTTGGCCACCGTCTTGCCGTGCTGGGCATAGGGGCCGAAGCGGCCCTTGCGTATTTCCACCGGCGCGCCGTCCTTCGGATGCGGGCCGAGGACGCGCACCTTCGCCCGCGCCTTGGCCAGCAGCTCCATCGCCCGGTTCATGCCGAGCGAGAGGACGTCATCCCCAGGCTCGAGCGACTGGAAGATGCTGCCGACCTTGATGTAGGGGCCGAAGCGGCCGAGGCCGGCCTGGATCTCCTCGCCGCTCTCCGGGTCGCGGCCGATCACCCGCGGCAGCGAGAGCAGCCGCAGCGCCCGGTCGAGGTCGAGCGTGTCCGGGTCCATGTCCTTGGTCAGGCTGGCGCGGCGCGGCTTGGTGGGCTTGCCCTTGTCATCCGTGCCGCCCTCGCCGAGCTGGACATAGACGCCATAGGGGCCGCGGCGGACCGTGACCTGCTCGCCGGTGGCGGGATCGCGGCCCAGCTCGCGCGGGCCGTCGGAGAGGCCGGTCGTGCCCTCGCCATCCGCGCCGGGCGCGATGAGCGGGCGGGTATAGCGGCATTCCGGGTAGTTGGAGCAGCCGATGAAGGCGCCCGTCCGGCCGAGCCGCAGGCCGAGCCGCCCGCTCGAGCAGGCCGGGCAGACACGCGGGTCGGTGCCGTCGCCGCGGTCGGGGAAGAAATGCGGCCCGAGCTCCTCGTCCAGCGCGTCGATGACGTCGCTGATCTTGAGGTCCTTGGTGGCATCGACCGCGCGCTTGAACTCCTCCCAGAAGGCCCGCATGACCGCGCGCCAGTCGATCCTGCCGGCGGAGATGTCGTCGAGCTGCTCCTCGAGGCCGGCGGTGAAGCCGGTATCGACGTAGCGCTCGAAGAAATGGACTAGGAAGGTCGTCACCAGCCGGCCGCGGTCCTCCGGGATGAAGCGGCGCTTGTCCAGCTTCACGTAGTCCCGGTCCTGCAGGGTCTGCAGGATGGAGGCATAGGTGGAGGGGCGGCCGATGCCGAGCTCCTCCATCTTCTTGACCAGCGAGGCCTCGGAATAGCGCGGCGGCGGCTGGGTGAAGTGCTGGTTGGCCGCGACCTCGCCGCGCTTGAGCGGGTCCTTCTCCCGCATCGGGGGCAGGGTGCGGCTGTCCTCGTCTTCGCCCGCGGCGGCGCCGGTGATGCCGGCGCGGGCATCGGCGGCGCGGTCGTCCTCGTCCTCCCGGTAGAGCTTGAGGAAGCCGTCGAAGGCGATGACGGAGCCGGTCGCGCGCAGGATGGTCTTCTTCGCGGCATCGGCGATCTCGACCGTGGTCTGGTCGAGCTCGGCGGATTGCATCTGCGACGCGACCGCGCGCTTCCAGACCAGCTCGTAGAGCCGGCGCTGCCGCTCGTCGAGGAAGCGGGCGACCTTCTCCGGCGTGTTGCGGACATCGGTCGGGCGGATCGCCTCATGCGCCTCCTGCGCGTTCTTGGCCTTGGAGGTGTATTCGCGCGGCGCACCGGGCAGGTAGTCGGCGCCGAAGGCGCCCTTCACATGGTCGCGGATGGCGGCGATGGCCTCGCGGGCCATCTGCACGCCATCCGTCCGCATATAGGTGATCAGGCCGACGGTCTCGCCGGCGATGTCCACGCCCTCGTAGAGCTGCTGCGCCGTCCGCATGGTCTGCTGCGCGCCCATGCCGAGCTTGCGGGAGGCTTCCTGCTGCAGGGTGGAGGTGGTGAAGGGCGGCGGCGGGTTGCGCCGGACGCGGCGCTTCTCGACCGAGAGTACGGAGAAGGTGCCGGCTTCGACGGCGGCCTTGGCGCGGAGCGCGCTGGCCTCGTCCGGCAGGTCGAACTGCTCGAGCTTCCGGCCGTCCAGATGCGTCAGCCGGGCGGTGAACCAGGCGCCGATCGGGGTCGCGAACTTGCCCTCGACGGTCCAGTACTCGCGGGCCTTGAAGGCCTCGATTTCGGCCTCGCGCTCGCAGATCAGCCGCAGCGCGACCGACTGCACGCGCCCGGCCGAGCGGCTGCCCGGGAGCTTGCGCCAGAGCACCGGCGAGAGGGTGAAGCCGACGAGGTAGTCGAGCGCGCGGCGCGCGAGGTAGGCGTCGATCAGCGGCGCGTCGAGGTCGCGCGGATGGTCGATGGCGTACTGGACGGCGCGCTTGGTGATCTCGTTGAAGGTGATGCGCCGGACCTCGACGCCCTTCAGCGCGCCCTTGCGGGCCAGCATGTCCTGGACATGCCAGGAGATCGCCTCACCCTCCCGGTCCGGGTCGGTGGCGAGGAAGAGGCGGCGGGCGCCGCGGAGCGCGCGGGCGATCTCGTTGACCTGCCGCTCGCCGCGGTCCTCGGACTCCCAGTCCATGGCGAAGTCCTCCTCCGGACGGACGGAGCCGTCCTTCGGGGGGAGGTCGCGGACATGGCCGAAGCTCGCCAGCACCGTGAAGTCCCGGCCGAGATACTTGTTGATGGTCTTGGCCTTGGCGGGGCTCTCGACGACGACGACGTCCGGCATGGACTCCAACACATCCTGTGGCCGCCCCCATGGGACGGAGATTGGCGGCGGGCGACGAGCGGGCGGGCCCGGGGGTCCCGTCCTAGCCCTGTCCGGTGAGCGCCACCCGGTTGCCCGGCAGCAACTCCACCCGTCCGGCCAGTTCGAGATCAAGCAGGATCGCCTGGATCGCGGAGGGCGACAGGTGGCAGCGCCGCACCACCTCGTCAACCGCTATCGGACTGGTTCCAAGAAGATCAAGCACTTGCGCCGCATCGCCGGGCGGCTCGGGTGCCGCGGCCATGGAGTCCTCCGCCGGTTCGGCCGCCGTCCAGGCCGGCGAGGCGGCGAAGAGCGGGGCGTCGCGCGGCGCCTCGGGCAGGTGGGCGAGCACGTCCTCCGCCGACTCGGCGAGGTGGGCGCCCTGGCGGATCAGGTCGTTGGAGCCGCGGCAGCGCGGGTCGAGCGGGCTGCCGGGGACGGCGAAGAGTTCCCGCCCCGCCTCCAGCGCCAGGCGGGCGGTGATCAGGCTGCCGGAGCGCGGCGCCGCCTCGATCACCACGACGCCGAGGGAGAGGGCGGCGACGATGCGGTTGCGGCGGGGGAAGTGGCGGGCGAGCGGGGCGGTGCCGAGCGGGGCCTCGGCGAGGACGGCGCCGCCTCCGGCGGCGATCCGTTCCTGCAACCCGGCATGTTCCGGCGGGTAGGGCTGGTCGAGGCCGCCGGCGACGCAGGCGATGGTGCGGCCGCGGCGGAGCGCGCCGAGATGCGCCGCGGCATCGATGCCGCGGGCGAGGCCGGAGACAACGGCGAGGCCGGCGGCGGCGAGGGCCTCCGCCAGGTCCTCGGCGATGCGGCGGCCGGCGGCGGAGGCGTTGCGGGCGCCGACCAGGGCGACGGCGCGCGGGGCCAGTGCCGCCGGGTCGCCGAGGAGCGCTAGGACGGGCGGCGCATCCTCCTGCATGGCCAGCAGCGGCGGGTAGGGCGGCTCCCCGGCGAAGAGGAGGCGGGCGCCCATGCGGTGCAGCGCGCCCATCTCGCGCCGCGCCTCGGCCTCCGGGCAGAGGGCGAGGGGCGTGCCGCGGCGGGCGGCGAGGCGCGGCAGCGCGGCGAGGGCGGCCTGGGCGCTGCCATGGCGCTCGAGCAGCCGGCGGAAGGTCAGCGGGCCGATGCCGTCGGTGCGGGCGAGGCGGAGGCGGGCCAGGGCCTCGGCCGGGGAGAGGATGTCGGCGGTCAGCACGCGACCGCCCCGACATGGCCGGCCTCGGCACAGGCGAGGATGCGGGCGTCACGGGTGACGAGCGGCAGGCCGAGGTGGCGGGCGGTGGCGATCAGGGCGCGGTCGGCGGGATCGCGGTGCGGGTCGCTCGGGAGGAATTCGGTATCGACCGCGATCTCCGGCGTGAAGGGCGCCAGGCGGATGCCGGGGCCGCGCAGGGCGGCGGCGAACCAGGATTTCGGGTCCGGCAGGAACAGCGGTGATCGGGCCGCGCGGCGCCGCGCCAGGCAGGCGATCTCCCAGGCGGAGATCAGCGAGATGTGGACTTCACCTGCCTCCGCAGCGGCGCGGATCGCCCCGAGAGCCGGGGAGAGCATGGGGCTGGCGGTGGCGACCCAGATCAGCGCGCAGGTGTCGAGGAGCACGCCCCTGGCCGCCATCGTCCGCGGGGCCTCAGTCCTCGAAGCGGTCCTGCTCCTCGGCGAGGAAGCGTTCGAGGACCGGGGCGGTCAGGTCGTAACCCGGCGGGATCACGACCGAGCCCCGCATGAAGCCATAGATGTCGGCGCCGGCTGTCGGTGCGGCCTCCGGCGGGGTCAGGATGGCCACGACCTGCCCGCCCCGCGTCACCTCGACCCGGTCGAGCCCGCGCGCGCCAAGCCCTTCGACCAGCGCCGGAACGCTCGCCTGGAACTCCGCTTCGTCGATCGTCAGGGTCTGCGGCATGGCCCGTCGTGCTCCTCGCGGGCCACAATATACGAAGAGGTGGTTACGAAATCCACAACCGTGTGACGGACGCGCAACGACTCGGGGTCGCGAAGCGTCAGGCCCTCCGGCCGATCCGCGGCTCCGTCCCGGCCAGCAGCCGCTCAATGTTCGGCCGGTGCCGCCAGATCACCAGGGCGGCGATGCCTGCGGCGAAGAGCGCCAGGTCCCACCGCCCGGCGACCGCCGCGATGACCGGCGCGGCGGCGCAGGCGGCGATGGCGCCGGCCGAGGAGATCCGGGTGGCGAAGGCGGTCGCCAGCCAGACCAGCGCGGCGCCGAGGCCGAGCCACCACGCCGCCGCCAGCAGCACGCCGCCGCCGGTCGCCACCCCCTTGCCGCCCTTGAAGCCCAGCCAGACCGGGAAGGCATGCCCCAGCATGGCGCCGAAGCCGGCCAGCAGCCCCGCCGTCTCGCCCCAGAGCGCCGCGGCGAGGAGCAGCGCGGCGACCCCCTTCAGCAGGTCGAGCAGGAGCGTCGCCGCGGCGAGCGGCTTGTTGCCGGTACGCAGCACATTGGTCGCCCCGATATTGCCCGAGCCGATCTGCCTGATGTCGCCGAGTCCCGCGGCCCTGGTCAGCACCAGGCCCCAGGGGATGGAGCCGAGCAGGTAGCCGAAGGCAAGCGCCAGCACCCCGGTCATCCGAAGACCCTCCGCCCGGCCTTCCAGGTGCCGACCACCCTTCCCTCCAGGGCGCGGCCGTCGAAGGGCGAGTTCTGCGCCTTGCCCGGCAGCAGCCCGGCCTTCACCTGCCAGCCGCGCTCGAGGTCGATCAGCACCAGGTCGGCCGGCGCCCCCTTGGCCAAGCGACCGGCCGGCAGGCCGAGCAGCGCGGCAGGCTTCGCCGTCAGCAGGTCCAGCGCCTGCAGCAGCGGCATATCGCCGCCATGGACGCGCGCGAGCGTCACGCCGAGCAGCGTGGCAAGGCCGGCGCCCCCGGCCTCGGCCTGGGCGAAGGGCAGGCGCTTGTCGTCGGCGTCGCGCGGCTGGTGGTCGGAGGCGATGGCGTCGATCGTGCCGTCCTTGAGCGCCGCGACCACGGCCAGCCGATCGGCCTCCGGCCGCAGCGGCGGGGAGAGTTTGGCATAGGTCCGCCAGTCGCCGATCGCCGTCTCGTTCAGGTCGAAATAGGGCGGGGCGGTGTCGCAGGTGACGGCGAGCCCCTCAGCCTTCGCCGCCCGGATCAGGTCGAGCGCCGCGGCGGTGCTGACATGGGCGAAATGCACATGGCCTTGGGTGATGCGGGCGAGGGCGATGTCGCGCGCCACCATGATCGCCTCGGCCGCCGGCGGGATGCCGGGCAGGCCGAGCCGCGTCGCCAGCTCGCCCTCGGTCGCGGCGCCACCGGCGGCGAGGCTCGGTTCCTCCGGATGCTGGACGATGAAGCTGCCGAAGGCCCGGGCATAGGAGAGGGCGAGGCGCATGGTCCGCGCATTGCCGATGGCGCGGCGGCCATCGGTGAAGGCGATGGCCCCGGCCTCCTTCAGCAGGCCGAATTCGGCGAGCTCCTTGCCCTCGCAGTGCTTGGTCGCGGCGCCATAGGGGAGGAGGGTGATGGAGCCCGTCGCCTCGCCGCGGCGGAGCGCGAACTGCACCAGCGCGGGGTCGTCCAGCGCCGGGTCGGTGTCCGGCAGGGCGCAGAGCGTGGTGATGCCGCCGGCGGCGGCGGCCTGGGCGGCGGAGGCGATGGTCTCGCGGTGCTCGTGCCCCGGCTCGCCGATGGCGGCGCGCAGGTCCACCAGGCCCGGGGCGAGGCAGAGGCCGTCGCAGGCCACCACCTCAGCGCCCTCCGGCCGGCCGAGGCCCTGGCCGTGGTCGAGGATCAGGCCGTCGCGGACCAGCAGGTCGCCGACGGCATCGAGGCCGGTCGCGGGGTCGAGCAGCCGCGCGCCGGCGAAGATCAGGTCAGACATTCCGCCGCAGGTCCCGCGCCAGCACGTCCAGCACCGCCATCCGGCAGGCGACGCCCATCTCCACCTGCTCGCCGATCACGCTGCGCTCCGCGTCGTCGGCGATGGCGCTGTCGATCTCGATGCCGCGGTTCATTGGCCCCGGGTGCATGACGATGGCGTCGGGCTTCGCCACGGCCAGCTTCTCCCGGTCCAGGCCGAAGAAGCGGAAGAACTCGCGCGAGGAGGGGACGAGGCCGCCCGTCATCCGCTCCTTCTGCAGGCGGAGCATCATCACCACGTCGGCGCCGGCGAGGCCGGCCCGCATGTCGTGGAAGACCTCGACGCCGAGGCGCGTGGCCTCGGCCGGGATCAGCGTCGGCGGGCCGACCACGCGCACGCGGGCATTCATCGCCGTCAGCAGATGGATGTTGCTCCGCGCGACGCGGCTGTGCAGCACGTCGCCGCAGATGGCGACGACCAGCCCCTCCAGCCTTCCCTTGCGGCGGCGGATGGTCAGCGCGTCCAACAGCGCCTGGGTCGGGTGCTCATGCGTGCCGTCGCCGGCATTGATGACGCTCGCCGACACCTTCTGGGAGAGCAGGGCCGGCGCGCCGGACTGGGCGTGGCGGACCACCAGCAGGTCGCAATGCATGGCGTTCAGGGTGGTCGCCGTGTCGATCAGCGTCTCCCCCTTGTTCACGCTGCTGGTCGAGACGGACATGTTGATCACGTCCGCGCCCAGCCGCTTGCCCGCCAGCTCGAAGCTGGTGCGGGTGCGGGTGCTGTCCTCGAAGAAGAGGTTGATCAGCGTGCGGCCCTTCAGCAGGTCGCGCTGCGTCTTCCCGGACCTGTTGAGCAGCGCATAGCTCTCGGCGAGGTCGAGCAGGGCGCCGATATGCGGCGGCTCCAGCCCCTCGATGGCGAGCAGGTGCCCGCCGGGGAGGATGCGGTAGGAGAAGGACATGAAGGGACAGCGACTCCGCTCCGGCCGGGACTTGGTGTAGCGCCCCGCGCGCGCCGGGGGAAATCCCGTGCCTTGACGCCGCGCCTGCGCAACGGGGAGGTTTCCCGCTGCGGCACGGGCAGCGGAAAGCCGCCCGGCTAACGGGGGAGGAACGGACCATGGCGGATCGGGGCCGGACGCGGCGCGTCCTGCTGGCGGGACTCGGGGGGCTCGGCCTGGCGCGCGGCGCGGTGGCGCAGGGCGGCTATCCGGACCGGCCGGTGCGGATCATCGTCCCCTTCGCCGGCGGCGGCGGCAACGACGTGCTGGTGCGGCTCTACGGCCAGAAGCTCTCGGAAAGGCTCGGCCAGCCCTTCGTCGCGGAGAACCGCCCCGGTGCCGGCGGCCAGGTGGGGACGGAGCAGGCCATTCGCTCCCGCCCGGATGGCTATACGCTGGTGGTGAACCCCTCGAGCCCGGTGCTCGCCAATCCCGGCAGCACCGAGCCGGCCTATGACCAGACCCGCGACCTCGCGCCCATCGCCGTCCTGGCGACCTTCCCGACCTTCGTGCTGGTGGCGCCGGGCAGCCCGCACCGGAGTCTGCAGGACCTGCTGGCCTGGGCGAAGGAGGAGCCCGGTCGCGCCACCTACGGCTTCGGCGGCCTGTCCTTCCAGTTCCTGGCCGAGCAGATCGCCCATCGGGCGGGGGCGAAGATGCAGGCGGTGCTCTACCGGGGGAGCCAGGACGCGATCAACGCGGTGTCCGCGGGCGACCTGACGATGGCGCTGACCGATCCGGGGCCGGCCTTGGCGGCGCTCGATGGGAAACGGGTGCGGGCGCTGGCGGTCTCCACCGCGCAGCGCTGGCCGCGGCTGCCGGAGGTGCCGACGGTCGCCGAGCAGGGCTTCCCCGGCCTCGGGCAGGCCAACTGGATCGGGCTGCTGGCGCCGGCCGGGACGCCGGAGCCGATCCTGGCGCGGCTGGAGGCGGCGGTGGCTGAGGCGGCGAGGGCGCCGGACGTCGCGGAGCGGCTGCGGCCGATGGGGATGGAGCCGGACGGGACCGGCCGCGCCGGCTTCCGTGCGATGATCGAGGCGGACAACCGGCTGTGGCGGGAGGTGGCGAAGGAGGCCGGGATCAGCCTGAGCCGCTGAACCGCCCGCCGGGCCCGTCAGTGCGCGTGCCGCCGCAGGAATGCGACCACCCTTGCCTCCTGCTGCGCCAGGTGGTCCGGCCCGCGCCAGTCGGCCAGCACCTCCACGCCCGGCAACAGCCGCGCCAGCTCCGTGCTGGTCACCGCCGGATGCGGGATGTCGGTCCCCGGCAGCAGGAAGCTCGGCACCGGGCAGGCGCGGCAGAAAGCGCGGTCCACGCTGAAGACGAAGTCGCCGGCCCACATGCGCCGGCCGAAGGCCGCGAGGGCGTCCTCGGACAGGTCCGGCCGGGCGGCGCGCTGCTCGCGGCTCCACTCGGCATGGCTGTCCGGGAAATAGGCGGGATGCTCCGGGTTGAAGCCGATCGGGTTCTGCAACACCGCGCAGGCGATGCGGTCCGGCGCCACCTCCACCGCCTTCAGGCAGAAGCTCCCGCCGATGCAGCCGCCGAGCACGGCGAAGCGCCGGAAGCCCAGATGGTCCATCAGTGCCAGGTGGTCGGCGGCATAGCTGTGCCAGCCATGGTCCGCCTCGATCGCCGTGCGGGACTCGCCGGCATTGCGCTGGTCCATGGCGATGGCGGCGAAGCCGGCGGCGGGCAGGGCCCGGATCCAGTCCACCCAGGGCCGCGCCGGCCCGCCGGGCGGCGAGGGCCACATGGCGCGGCGGGAGCGAAGCCCGCCCGGGGCGAAGAGGAGGACCGGGAAGCCCTCCCCATGGACCTCGTAGGCGATGGTGCCGTCGGGGCGGGTCAGCGTCGGCATGGCATGTCCTCCCTGCTGGGAGGGAGTCCGGCCCGCGCCGGGAAGGCTGTCAATCGTCCCGGCGCGGCGCCGTCGCGTCCAGCGCCGCCTGCAGGGTATAGGCCGCCGCCGCCGCATCCACCGCGGCCGCCCGCTTCGCGCGCGTCATGTCCGCCTCGATCATCGCCCGGTTGACGGCGGAGCTCGACAGCCGCTCGTCCCAGAGCGCCACGGGCAGGCCCGTGGCCTCGCCCATCGCCATGGCCCAGTCCTTTGCCGCCTGGGCCGCCGGGCCGAAGGACCCGTCCATCCCGAGCGGCAGGCCGACCACCAGGCCCCCGGCGCCCTCCTTCCGGGCGATCGTCGCCACCTCGGCGGCATTGGCGCGCAGCTTGCCGCGTTTGATCGATCCATAGGGCGAGGCGAGCATCAGCAAGACGTCGGACAGCGCCACGCCGATCAGCTTCGATCCCGGATCGAGGCCGATCAGCCGCTGTCCCCGGGGCAGGCCGGCGCGCAATTCGGTCAGGTTGAAGACGGGCATGGCGGCCGTTATAGCCCTGAGACTGCCTGCTTCTGGAATTCCCGCATGTCCCTCGACACCGCCACGGTGAGGCGCATCGCCTCCCTTGCCCGCATCCGGCTGGAGGAGGAGGAGGTCGGCCGCATGCAGGCCGAGCTCAACGGCATCCTCGGCTGGATCGAGCAATTGCAGGCGGTGGACACCGAGGGGGTCGAGCCCATGGCGGGCGGCGGCGCCGTCGCGCTCCGCATGCGCGACGACGTCGTCACCGATGGCGGCATCCCCGAGCAGGTCCTGGCGAATGCGCCGGATCGTGCCAGCAACTACTTCGCCGTGCCGAAGGTGGTGGAATAATGCACCCGACCGATTTCACCCTCCGCGGCGCGATCGAGGCGCTGAACGAAGGCCTCGTCAGCAGCGAGGAACTGACCCGCGCCCATCTCGACGCGATCGAGGCGCTGAACCCGCGGCTGAACGCCTATATCACCGTCATGGCCGAGCAGGCGCTGGCCCAGGCCAGGGCGAGCGATGCCCGGCGGAAGGAAGGGATCTCCGGCCCGCTCGAGGGCGTGCCGCTGGCGATCAAGGACCTCTTCTGCACGGCGGGCACGCCGACCACCGCGGGCAGCCGGATCCTCGGCAATTTCGTCCCGCCCTATGAGAGCACGGTCAGCGGCAACCTGCTGCGCGACGGCGCCGTCTTCCTCGGCAAGGTGAACCTCGACGAGTTCGCCATGGGCTCGTCGAACACCACCAGCGCCTTCGGGCCGGTGGAGAACCCCTGGTCCCGCGCCAACGACCCCGACACGCGCCTGGTGCCGGGCGGCTCCTCCGGCGGCTCGGCGGCCGCCGTCGCGGCGCGGCTGGCGCTGGGGGCCACGGCGACGGATACCGGCGGCTCCATCCGCCAGCCCGCCGCCTTCTGCGGCATCGCCGGCATCAAGCCGACCTATGGGCGCTGCAGCCGCTGGGGCATCGTCGCCTTCGCCTCGTCGCTCGACCAGGCCGGGCCGGTCGCGCGCACGGTCGAGGACTGCGCTATCCTGCTGAAGTCCATGGCGGGCTTCGACCCGAAGGACAGCACCTCGGCCGACGTCCCGGTGCCGGATTTCGCCGCCGCCTGCGCCCGCGGCGTGAAGGGGCTGCGCATCGGCGTGCCGAAGGAGTACCGGCTGGAGGGCATGCCGGCCGAGATCGAGGCGCTATGGGAGCAGGGCCTGCAATGGCTGCGCGACCAGGGCGCCGAGACGGTCGAGATCAGCCTGCCGCACACCAAATATGCCCTGCCGACCTACTACATCGTCGCGCCGGCCGAGGCTTCCTCGAACCTCGCCCGCTATGACGGCGTGCGCTTCGGCCTGCGCGAGACGGCGAAGGACAGCGACCTCAAGGACCTCTACGAGCGCAGCCGCGCCGCCGGCTTCGGGCCGGAGGTCAAGCGCCGCATCATGATCGGCACCTATGTGCTGAGCCACGGCTACTACGACGCCTATTACCTCAAGGCGCAGAAGATCCGGGCGCTGATCAAGCGCGACTTCGACCAGGCCTTCGCGGGCGTCGATGCCATCGTCACCCCGGCGACGCCGAGCGCGGCCTTCGGGATGGACGAGAAGCAGGACGACCCGGTGACGATGTACCTGAACGACGTCTTCACCGTGACGGCCAACCTCGCGGGCTTGCCGGGCCTTGCCGTGCCGGCGGGGCTGGACGCGCAGGGCCTGCCGCTGGGGTTGCAGGTGATCGGCCGCGCCTTCGACGAGGAGACGGTCTTCGCCGTCGGCGCCGCGATCGAGACGGCGGCCGATTTCAAGGCGCTGCCGCGGCTGAGGGCGGGGGTGTGACGCCAGCGGCCCGCCCGGTCACGCAAGGGTCGCGGGTCGCCGCCACCGGCGTCAAGGACGCTGCGCGCCGGCTTCGCCGGTCGCCTTCGGCGATCCTTGACTCCGGCGACGCCGACCCGCGATGGGGGGATCTGGCCGGGACGGAGGAACGGCTGCCTCGACCGAACGGAGGAACAGGGGAGGAGCTTTGCCTGGCGGCGACCTTCGACCTGATCCGGTCGGTGGCGGAGGCGCGGCACTTCCTAAGCTACGGCGATGTCGCCGCGGCCAGCGGCGTGCCGTGGAACGCCGCGCGGCGGCGCATGGACCCGCACCTCTTCGACCTCTGCCGGCGGGCGACGGCGCGCGGCTGGCCGCTGCTCTCGGCCCTGGTCGTGGACAAGCCCAGCGTTGCGCATGGCGCCATGCGCGGCAGGCCGCTGGTCGGCTTCGCCCGCGCCGCCGAGCGCTGCGGGCGCATCATCGGCGGCGATGCCGCCTCCTTCCTGGCGGACGAGCAGCAGCACGTCTTCGCCTGGGCAGCCAAGGAACAAGGCCATGTCCTTCACGCTTGAGGGCCGCACCGGCCCCTGGGAGATCGTCGTCGGCCTGGAAGTCCATGCCCAGGTGACGAGCAACGCCAAGCTGTTCAGCGGCGCGGCCACCGCCTTCGGGGCGGAGCCGAACACGCAGGTCAGCTTCGTCGATGCCGGCTTCCCCGGCATGCTGCCGGTGATCAACCGCGAATGCGTGGCGCAGGCGGTGCGCACGGGCCTCGGCCTGAAGGCGCAGATCAACCTGTGGTCCCGCTTCGACCGCAAGAACTACTTCTATGCCGACCTGCCGCAGGGCTACCAGATCAGCCAGTACGCACACCCCATCGTGGGCGAGGGCAAGATCGAGATCGAGCTGCAGGACGGCAGCACCAAGACCATCGGGATCACCCGCCTGCATCTCGAGCAGGATGCGGGCAAGTCGCTGCACGACCAGCACCCGACCAAGTCCTATATCGACCTGAACCGCTCCGGCGTCGCGCTGATGGAGATCGTCTCCGAGCCCGACATGCGCAGCCCCGAGGAGGCCGGCGCCTACCTGACGAAGCTGCGGCAGATCCTGCGCTACCTCGGCACCTGCGACGGCAACATGGACGAGGGCTCGATGCGGGCGGACGTCAATGTCTCCGTCCGCAAGTCGGGCGAGGGCTACCGCACACGCTGCGAGGTGAAGAACGTCAACTCCATCCGCTTCGTCATGCAGGCGGTGGAGGCCGAGGCGCGCCGGCAGATCGAGGTCTGGGAGGAGGGCGGCACGGTCGAGCAGGAGACGCGGCTCTTCGATACCGGCCGCGGCGTCACGCGCTCCATGCGCTCCAAGGAGGATGCGCATGACTACCGCTACTTCCCCGACCCGGACCTGCCGCCGCTGGTCATCGAGCAGTCCTGGGTGGAGCAGCTCAAGGCCAGCCTGCCGGAACTGCCGGACGAGCGCCGCGCCCGCTACGTCGCCATGGGCCTGTCGCCCTACGACGCGCATGTGCTGACGCTCGAGAAGGAGACGGCCGCCTATTTCGAGACGGTGGCCAAGGGCCGCGACGCCAAGATCGCGGCGAACTGGGTGATGGGCGACCTCTTCGCCGCCATCAACCGCACGAAGACCAGCATCGCCGAGCCGCCGATAAAGGCGGAGTACCTCGGCACCCTGCTCGACCTGATGAAGGACGGCACGCTGTCCGGCACGCTGGCCAAGGCGGTGTTCGAGGCGATGGTGGAGACGGGCAAGTCGCCCGGCGCGATCGTCGAGGAGCGTGGCCTGCGCCAGGTGACGGATGCCGGCGCTATCGAGCGCATCGTCGCCGGCGTGCTGGAATCGAATGCCGACAAGGTGGCCGAGTACAAGTCGGGCAAGGAGAAGCTGTTCGGCTTCTTCGTCGGCCAGACCATGAAGGCCATGCAGGGCAAGGGGAACCCCGCCCTGGTGAACGACGCGGTGAAGAAGCTGCTCGGCTGACGCCGCCTGGCGGCTGCCAGACTCGGAAAAATAGATGGGGGCCCGGGGGAATACCTTCCCCCGGACTCTTTTTTCAGCCTGTTTTCCGGATCCCTGTGAACAGCGGCGGCCCCTTCGGCATCCCGACCAGCGTCTTCCGGTAGGCCACCGGCTGGGCGAAGAGGCCGAGCGGCACGAACATCGCCTGCTCCATCGCCAGCACCTGGATGTCGCGCGCCACGGCCTTCTGCGCCGACTCGTCCGGCGCATCCAGCCAGGCCTGTCGCAACTCCTCCATCCGCGGGATGTCCGGCCAGCCAATGCCGGCGCGCAGCCCGTTGGCGCGCAGCGCCGTGAAGACGGCCGGGTTCATCAGGTCGAAGCCCGAGGAGTAGATGCAGTAGCAGTTCCACCCGCCCTCCGCGGGTGGGCGGCGCACCGGGAAGCGCTGGTTGGCGGTGCCCCAGTCCGTGGCGACGTAGTCGAGGTTGATGCCGAGCTGGCGCATCACCTCGGCCGTCACCTCGGAGACGGCATTGATCCGCGGCACGTCCGTGCCGGCCAGCATCACCACCCGTTCCCCCTTGTAGCCGGCCTGCTGCAGCGCGCGCCGCAGGGCAGGGAGGTCGGGCTTGCGCTTGAGGTGGTCGAGTCCGGCCTCGCTCGCCATCGCGGTGCCGGGCGGGAAGACGCCGACATCGGCGCGCCAGAGGGAAGGTTCCTGGCCCGCCACCGCCTCCATGCAGTCGTGCTGGCTGATCGCCTGCAGCAGCACGCGGCGGATCGCCGGGTTGTCGAAGGGCGGATGCAGGTGGTTGAAGCGGAGATGGCCGACGAGGCCCCAGGGGTCCTTCACCTCCACCGCGATGTCGCGCGAGCGGCGCAGGACCGGCAGCAGGTCGATCAGCGGCTGCTCCACCCAATCCACCGACCCCGCCTGCAGCGCGGCGGCGGCGGTGGCAGGGTCGGGGATGACCTGGAACTCGATGCGGTCGAGGTGCGCGATCCGGGGCCCCGCCGTCATGCCGGGCACGCCGTCGGGGCGCGGGACATAGGCCTCGTGCCGGGCATAGGCGAGGCGCGCGCCGGGCACGCGCTCCTGCGGCAGGAAGCGCCAGGGGCCGCTGCCGATCGCCTCCGGCACCTGGGTGAAGGCATCGAGGCTCGCCAGGCGCTCCGGCATGATGACGGGCACCAGCGCGCTCGGCCGCGCGAGGGCGGCGGGCAGGAGCGGGAAGGGCCGCTTCAGCCGGAACTCGATCGTCCGGTCATCGGTGGCCGCGAGTTCGTCGGTTGCCGCCATCAGCGCCTGGCCGAAGCCGTCCCGCTTCGCCCAGCGGTTCAGGCTGGCGACGCAGTCTCGCGCCAGGACCGGCGTGCCGTCGTGGAAGCGGAGCCCGTCGCGCAGCGTCAGCCGCCAGCGCTTCCCGTCTTCCTCCACCGCATGGCCGGCGACCATCTGCGGCTGCGGCGCGAGCGATTCGTCCACGCCGTAGAGCGTCTCGAAGACCAGATGCGCATGGGTGCGGGTGGCGTAATTCGTGCTCCAGATCGGATCGATGATCGCCACGTCGGCATAGGGCACGAAGCGCAGGATCCGCGTCTCGTCCGCCAGGGCGAGACGCGGGGTGGCGATCAGGCCGGCAGCGGCCAGGAGCGTTCGTCGGTACAAGGTGCTCTCCCGTCGGGGGACTGGGAGAGCAAGCAAGCGCGGGGCCAGGGGGGCGGCCCCGGTGGTCGTGCCCTCAGGCGAGGGCGGGCAGCGCCTCGTTCGTCTCGCGCGCCATCGAGGGGATGATCACCGCATCGGCCAGGGCCCAGGTGCCGGTGGCGACGAAGCCGAGCAGGCCGAGGCCGCTCCAGATCAGCGGAATGGACAGCACCGTGATGGCCGCCATGCCGGCGCCGGACAGGCTGCGGCCGAGATAGAGCCGGTGCAGGCCGAAGAGGCCGAAGCAGGCCAGCAAAAGGTAAGCAAGCCCCACCGATTTCCGGCGCGAGCCAAGCAACATCACCGCATCCATACCCCTAATCCCCCTTGGCGGCCGTTCGGTCCCCACACGAAACGGCGCCGATGAAAAAATGCTGCAGGGCCACGCGCTTGGGAAGGCGTTTCGCGTGACCTCCTTCGACCTGTGGTGTCACGTGGCAACGGCGCCACGCCCGCTGGCCTCGCCGCGTCGGACGGCTTCCGGTAGGCTTGACCGGGAGAGACGTCCCGCACGGAGCAACGCATGATCGAGCTTTGGACCTGGAACACCCCGAACGGCCGCAAGATCAGCGTGGCCCTCGAGGAAATGGGCCTGCCCTACCGGGTGAAGACCGTCGACATTACGAAAAACGAGCAATTCAATCCGGAATTCCTCAAGTTCAGTCCCAACAACCGGATCCCCGCCATCGTCGATCCGGACGGCCCGAGCGGGCAGCCCATCACGGTGTTCGAGAGCGGCGCGATCCTGCTCTACCTCGCCGAGAAGACCGGCAAGTTCATGCCGAAGGATCTCAGGGCCCGGGTACCGGTCTATGAATGGCTGATGTGGCAGATGGGCGGCTTCGGCCCCATGCCGGGGCAGGTGCACCATTTCCTCATGCAGCCGGACGGGCCGGCGAAGGAGTATGGGCTGAAGCGCTACCACGCCGAGACCAGGCGGCTCTACGGCGTGCTCGACCGGCGGCTGGCCGGGCGCGACTACGTGGCGACCGAGGGCGAGCCGAGCATCGCCGACTTCGCCATCCTCGGCTGGGCCTGGCGGCATGAGCGGCACCAGGTGCCTTTCGACAACCTGCCCCATGTCGGCGCCTGGTATGCCCGGATGATGGCGCGGCCGGCGACGGCGAAGGGATTCGAGGTGGCGCTGTCCTGACCGGCGCGCCCGACCTGCACGGAGGCGGGCCGTAGCGTTTGACGCCCGGCCCGCCCGCCTGTAAGACCGCGCCTGCATACGTCGTGAGCCTGTCACACCTGCGGAGGGGTGGCCGAGTGGCTGAAGGCGACGGTTTGCTAAACCGTTATAGGGGGTCAACCTCTATCGTGGGTTCGAATCCCATCCCCTCCGCCACCAGCGCCGGTTATGTCGCTGTTTTTGACGGGTTCTCCGTTTCGTTGCCGGCGGTCTCCGCACAATCCTCCACACATTCGAGGATACCTTGCTCAGCCGGCCCTTAAAGGCTGTCAGGGACTGAGTGACATCCCCGATATGGGGTATGTCTGCTGAGGTCTGCAC
>NZ_JAUTWS010000060.1 GCF_030657435.1 Paracraurococcus lichenis
GAGCGTTGTGGTGCTGGCGCATTCTTGCACCACGATGCCGAGCAAGGAGCTTCCCTGCTGCCCGGTTTGGTGAGCCGGGCCGACGTGATAGTTTTTCCGGTAGACTGCGTCAGCCATGACGCCGCTCTCGCCGTGAAGCGCCTTTGTCGCCAGCTAGGGCGAGATTTTCTACCACTCAGATCTTCAGGCGCGGCCAGCTTGATGGCGGCTCTGCGAAACGTAGCAGCAACCAACGCCGTTACCTGATGGCGTAGTGCAGCGCCGCCACGGACTGGCTCTCACCGTTCGATCACAAGGGAGCACGACGACATTCCCGCTGTACTGTGTGCCAGATGCGCCAGTACCCTCGGGTTCACATCTGCAAAACGACGCGGAATCGCGCTTTCCCACTTTTCAGTATCTGCCCAGGTACCTTCGCAAAACACGGCCTACAGGCGGCCTTGAGCCGGAAAAATGTCTTTGATGCTCACAAAGTCGCCCACAGCCCGCTACACAGAGGGGTACCTGGGCACGCCAGAGGGGGTACCTGGGCAGTAACGCATTTACCATAGTTCCAGGAATCAGTACGGTCGGCTGCGGCGTGTCGGGGGACCTCCCCGCGCTACCTCGCGTACGAGATGCGGTAGATGGCGCCGGCCCAGTCATCGGCAACCAGGATCGAGCCGTCCTTGGCGACGATGATGTCGTTGGGACGCCCGGCATAGTCCTGCTTGCCGGTGATCCAGCCCTCGGCGAAGACCTCCTGCTTCGCGTTCTTGCCGTCGGGGTCGACGGTGACGCGCACGATCCGCCCGCCCTGGTAGTTGTGGCGGTTCCAGGAGCCGTGCTCGGCGATCAGAATGCTGTTCTTGTACTCCGCCGGGAATTGGTTGCCGGTGTAGAACTTCATCCCGAGCGGCGCGACATGCGCGCCGAGGTTCAGCGCCGGCGGCGAGAACTCGTCGCACTTGTGGCCCATGGCGAATTTCGGATCCGGCATGTCGCCCTGGTGGCAATAGGGATAGCCGAAATGCTCGCCCAGCCGCGCGACATGGTTCAGCTTGTCACTCGGCATGTCGTCGCTGATCCAGTCCCGGGCATTCTCGGTGAACCAGTAATGCCCCGTGCGCGGGTCGATGTCGCCGCCGACGCTGTTGCGCACGCCGAGCGCGATGATCTCGGCGAGCCCGTTCGGGTGCACGCGGCGGATCTGCGAGACGCTGGTCGGCGGGACGCCGATGTTGAAGGGCGGGCCGAAGGGCAGGTACATCGCGCCTTCCTTGTCCATGACGATGTACTTCCAGCCATGCGCCACATAGGGCGGCATGTCGTCATAGACCACGACCGGCTTCGGCATGTTCTCGAGCTGCGACTCGGCATTGTCGTAGCGCAGCAGCTTGTCGATCGCGACCACGTAGAGCGAGCCGTTGCGGAAGGCGACGCCGGTGGGCATGTTCAGGCCCTTGAGGATCGTCGCCACGCTGCGCTGGCCGTTGCGCTCGGTCACCGCATAGACATTGGTCGCGCCGAAGGAGCCGACGAAGAGCGTGCCGTTGTCGCCCCAGGCCATCTGCCGCGCCTCGGGGATGCCGTGCGCATAGACCTCGATCTTGAAGCCCGGGGGTAGCTTGATCTTCTTGAGGTTGTCCTGCAGCTCGTTGAGCGGCGTCGGCGTCGCCGGGCCGACCGGCGGGGCGAGGCCCTTCTGCGCCTCCGTCTCGTCGCCGAGGAACCAGTCGGGCGGCGGGTTCTGCCAGAAGCTCGGCTTGCTGCTGTCGTAGCTCTTCAACTGCGCGGAAGCGACGCCGGCGCCGAAGGTCACGGCGGCCGCAACTGTCGCAACGAAGAAAACGGATCTGCTCAGGCGCAAGCTCCCCTGCATGACGTTCTCCTGCAGCTCCAAAGGGCGTTATTGTTGAGCGAAGATAGCGGAGCATACTGAGCCATCTGCATGCAAGTGGGAGAATGAGCTGCATGAGTTGTCATTCTGAGGCGTCAACGCGCGACCCGTCGGGCGAGCGTGGCGAGCCTCGGAGCAGCCGCGCGCTGTATGGTGCGCTCGAGAGCCCGGTAGTCTTGGACGAGATGCCGGCCCGTGCTCGTCAGCGCCGTGCCACCGCCTCTCGATCCGCCGGCCAGCGCTTCCACAACACGGGCATGAGCCAGCTTGTTCGTCAGCGCTACAAGATCCCAAGCATGTTTGTAGCTGAAGCCGAGCGCGCGCCCAGCACCCGAGATGGAGCCTTCGCGGTCAATGGCTTCCAATAACGCGACAGCCTCAGGGCAGAGGCGGCCGCCCGGCAAAGCGATGGTCGGGCTGATGAGCTCTGCGATACGCGGGCTCCGGACGGCAGGTCTGGCCGCCGCCGCTGTCCGCGACCGTGAGGAGCGGGCCACCTTGGCGTCCCCTATGGGTTGGGCTTTGTCCCGATAAGCGCGCAGAACGGAGAGGCAAGCACGTCATCAGGAGCCGAGATGAGCAGGACATTTGCGGAAGCTGCGGCACTCATGTCTTCGAGGTTCCCTGTGCTCGGAAGCGGCAGACATTCAAGTGGGCTGGCCAAGGCCAGCCCTGCCCTACCTTCCAGGCAGGTGCTCGGTTGCCAGCGGTGGCGGACTGGTTCTCACTGGCCCCTCCGGTACGGGTACGAGGCTGGATAAGATGTCCGGTGTTGTCCCGCGTTTAGAACAGCGCCGCGAAGGGCAGCACTCGCACGGTATCGCCTGGTGCCACCCCGATCATCGCTTCATCCAACTCGGCAAAGGCATCGCTCTCGGTCAAAGTGGTCTGCATCCCGGAACCTACCCGTTCGAATTTCTCGGCAACAGGCATCACTGCACCTGGGCGCAACCGAACCTGGACATACTCTCGCCGCCCGATCTTCTTGCAATGGTTGAATCCAGCCTCAACCGGGAAGCGGGGCAGAGGCTCGTGCTCTGCGCCGGAAAGCCGCAGCACTAGGGGCCGCGCCAAATGCAGAAAGGTGATCATCGCGGCCACGGGGTTGCCCGGCAGACCGAGCACCGGCTTGCCGCCGTCCGCGCACCGCAGCACACCCATAGCCACTGGCCGACCCGGCTTCACTGCGAGGCGCCAGAAGACCAGCCGCCCACTCTGCTCGATGGCGGATCGGACATGGTCCTCCTCCCCGATAGACACACCGCCTGAGGTCAGCAGCAGGTCATGATCTGCGGCCGCCGCCTGCAGCGCAGCGGAACTCGCCCCAGCGTGGTCGGGCAAGATGCCGAGGTCGGAAGTTGCGGTTGGCAGCCTTGCCAGCAGGGCAAGCAGGGCGAACCTGTTGCTGTCGTAAATCTGTGCCGGGCCGCGCGCACCGCCTGGCATGGCCAGTTCGTCACCGGTCGAGAAAACTCCCACTCTAATCCTTGGCATGACCGGCAGCGTGGCGCAGCCAAGCGCGGCGGCGAGGCCGATATCCGGCACTCGCAGGCGTCGCCCGGCAGGAAGTACGACTGCGCTCTGGGCGATGTTCCTGCCGTTATGGCGAAGGTTGGTTCGGAGCCTCGAAGCGAGTGTGGTAGCCGCGCCGGGCGCACGGGATTTATCATTCTGCACCGGCCGGCTGCCGGTGTCCGGCAACATGGGGGCATCCGTGACAATCCGGCCGCCCTCGTGCTCGGGAGACGGCACGTACAGGTCATGTGCCAGCACCCGGCCGAGGGCAGCAGCCAGCGCCACCCGCTCCTCCCCGAGCAAAGGCGGGACACGCTTGCCAATCAGCGCCTCTGCCGCGTCGACCGAGAGTGGCGCACTCCCGGAGACGAAGCAGTCATCCGTGAGCTGTGTCACGCTGCTTCACTGCCCCTCAGCTGTTGGCAGCGACCGCATGTCAGGCGGCGGTTACACGCCAAATCGCGTTGCCCACGTCGTCCGCCATTAAGACGGAGCCGTCTGGTCCTCGCGCCACGCCAACTGGGCGTCCAAAAGCCTCACGTTCGTCTGGTGAAAGGAAGCCCGTTAGGATGTCCATCGGCGCGCCCGTCGGGCGCCCGTCCAGGAACGGCACGAGCACGAACCTGTAGCCGCTCAGTTTGCTGCGGTTCCACGATCCATGCTGCCCGATCGCCATACCATCGGGAAAACCAGGCAATGTTCCCGCGGGGAGCCAACACAGCCCCAGGGACGCCGTATGACCACCCAGCGCGTAATCCGGCGTGATGGCTTTCGAGACCATGGCGGCATCCTGTGGCACTCGCTCATCCACTGTTTTCCCCCAGTACGAGTAGGGCCAGCCATAGAAGCCGCCATCGCGCACCGATGTCAGGTAGTCGGGAGGAGTTTCGTCGCCGAGGCCGTCACGTTCGTTGACGACTGTCCAGAGCACTTTGGTCTGCGGCTCCCAGGCCATTCCTACGGGGTTGCGTAGGCCGGACGCAAAAATGCGAACCGTCCCAGTCGCCACATCGAACTCGTGAATGGCTGCGCGGCCTTCCTCGATCTCCATGCCAGCCTCTGCAATGTTGCTCAGAGATCCGACGCCGATGTAAAGCTTTCGACCGTCCAAGCTGGGCAGGAGACTCCTCGTCCAATGGCCGGCTGGCTTGAAGCGCGCCAGTGTCCGTCCTGGCCCAGCGACGCGTGTTTCTCCCGGCGTATAGGAGAATGCGACAAGGCTGTCAGTGTTGCCGACGTAGAAAGTGTTGCCGAGGAGGGCCATCCCGAAGGGCTGGTTCAGGTTGTCGAGGAAAACCTCCCGGAGTTCAGCCACGCCGTCCCCTTCGGCATCTCGTAGCAGCGTGATACGGTTGGCGCTTGTGCCCATGGCAGCCGCCCGCCGCATGGTGCTAAGCATTGCGTAATCAAACAGCGACCTTGGTGGCCTGTCCATGCTTGTTGCTTCGGCAACAAGGACATCGCCGTTTGGCAGCACTTGCAGCCAGCGGGGGTGATCCAGACCCATTGCGAAGGCATTGACCTTGAGACCGGCGGCCGCCGCCGGTGTCTGCCCCTGTGACCACCCTATGGCCGTCGGCATCTTGAGAGTCGGAATGTGACCCTGCGGCCGCGCTTCCGGGATCGTAGGTTCCTCGCCCCAGGCGGGAATTGGGGCGGGCTGCATCCGCCGTCGTAGCACCAGTGCGGCACCACCGGCCAATGCAACAACATGCGCGAAACCCGCTGAAAAGCTCACTGGCCCATCTCCTAAATCACCACAAGCGGCTTCGACACGCAGACCTCACGCCCCGGCACACGCCCCCGAGCTCGTACCCGATCCTCTGCACGCCTCGCTGATCCTTCCGACTGAAAATCTGCTCGGGAGGCGAGCGCCGATCAGGGAGGGATGCAGACTGGGGAGCGGGCCTCAGACACGCAATCGTCGCGTGGACAAGGGTCGGCTCGTCCTGGCTGATGATATGCTCGGCGCCTCGGCCGGCGTCGTGGGTGGCCAATACCGCACCTGGGTGGGCCAGCACGGTGTTGGCCGCCCGGCGTGGACGATCGAGACCCACCACCAGAACCTCAGCCTTGCCCAGCGTTGTGCGTATGTGAGTATAACGAAGCGTCGGCTGCAAGAGGGTGTCACCATGGCCGGGACGAGCGGAAGAGACGAATATGGTGGAGTGCCGCCTCGCCGCGCCTGGCACCAGCCTTTGGCAGATTTTCGACAATAGGACGACAACGTCGCTTCGCCAGAGTGACATGGGAAGCCCATCGAGAGGGGGACCGCCGATGCCGGAAGACGACGAAGGGTCAGCCGCCACGCTGCCGGAGCCGACAGGAACGGTGGAGGCCGTGCTCGGCTGGCGCCTCGATCGCGCCGCCGCCTACGGTACCTTGAAACTACGGATCGCGGATGGGACGGAACGTAGCCTGGCTTTTCCCGGGTCCCTGCTGACCCGGCTGGCGCTGGCCGCCGTCGCGTTGTTCACCGAGCGGCAACAGCAGGAGGCGCCGCAAGGGCCGCCGGTTCTTCACCCTGTGCGTGACTGGGCGGTAGAGCCGATGCCGTGCGAGCCGGAACAGCGCCTGCTCACGCTGGCGACGGTTGACAGTTTTACGCTTACCTTCCTGCTGGGCCAAGCAGATCTGGAGGCCATCGCGCGCGCCGCTTGCTCCGTCGTGCCGGCATCGGAGACCAGGCATTGAACGAGCCGGCCCCGCAGCGATCCGGTGATCGAGCCGCAGCCACCACCAGCACCTCCGCCTTGTGCGCGAATGTATTTTCGTGACTATAGCGACACACGGGCGGCAAGAGGGTTTTGCCATGTCTGAGGCGATCGGACAGGAGAAGGACGGTGGGGCATGCCGCCGGGTCGTGGTGCACGGCCTCCTTGATTGGTCGGTGCCGGATGGCAATCTCGGTGTGCTGCGCTTCCTTGAGCAGGACGGCGAAGACTTGGTCGTCGCGGTACCTGTGAGCACCGTTCCCCGTCTGGTCATGGCCTTGATGGAAATGGGAACCGAGGCGGCTCGGCAACGCGCGCTGCGGGATGCCGGCGTCTCAGCCGAACCAAGCCCCAGCGGGACGGCCTGTCGCCTACTCGCACTCGGCACCGGGGCGAGCGATGCGGCGCTGGCCCCAGGCTGTAGCGGCGTCTCCGGCGGGCGGCGCACAGTCCCATGATGGAAACCCTGCCCGGTCACTGCGGCCGCGTACCGCTCTCCTTGGCGCCTATGACGGAGGCAGGGGAGTGGTCTTGAGCCGGCTGGCCGGCGTGGCGGCTGTGATTGCCTCCCTTGCGACGGCACCGGCTTTGGCGCAGGAGCCGCTTCGGCTCTTCGCCGCCGGGTCACTACGGGAGGCAATGAACGAGATCGCAGTCGCCTATGGCCGTGAAACCGGACGCCAAGTGGCGGCGAGCTTTGGCTTCTCCGGCGTCATGCGGGAGCGCATCGAGCACGGTGAGGCGGCGGACCTCTTTGCTTCCGCCGACACCGGCCATCCGCAACGGCTGCTGCGGGATGGTCGCGCGAGCCGCGTCGTGCTGTTCGCACGCAACGCTCTATGCCTTGTGGCGCCATCCGGCACCGGGTTGTCGGACCGTACAGCCGTGCAGTTCCTGCTCGACCACTCCGTCCCGCTCGGTGTTTTCCCCCCGGTGCAGGACCCGGTCGGGGACTACACGCTCGAACTGTTCCGTCGCCTCGAAGCCGAGCATCCGGGCGCCGAGGCAGCCCTGCGCGCCCGCACGACAGTCATCACGGAGGCGTTGCTGGACCGTCCCCTGTCAGCTGGTGAGGATCTCGCGGTGGCACTGCTGCAGGATGGCAGGATACGCCTCCATGTCAGCTATTGCACCACCGCGCGGATCCGCCTAACGGCGGCGGTGCCCGGTCTGGAGATCGCCGCGCTTCCTGCCGCACTCGCAATCGGGCCTGCCTATGGACTCGCCGTGCTACGTGACAGTCGGGCGGGTGCGGAGGACTTGGCGCTGTTCATCCTCGGGGAGGTCGGACAACGAACCCTGGCACGCTTTGGCTTCACGCCGGTTACGCTGCCCTGAGCCCAACTATCCAGCTTCGTTGCCAACGGGCGGTGGGCGGGGCGACACGGGCGTGGACTGGATGATGGAGGTGGTGGTCTGGCCATAAGCCAGGAACCGATCCAGTACTCCGTCAAGAACGCGGATTGAGGCGATCTGGATCCGCAGCATCAGGCAGTCCTCGCCTGTGACGCGGTAGCATCAGCCCCGAATGACGCCAGCTTCCTCCAGTTGCGCAACACGCTCCCGCACCGCCGGTGGCGAGAAGCCAGCAGCGCGCGCCAAATCAGTGACCGCTGACCAAAAGCGTGGGTGCTCATCCTCGTCAACTTGGCCCGCGCGGCCGTCATGCCGGTTACCCGCCCTGCCTCCGAGCACGGCGGCGGCCACCACCTTCGCGGCCGCTATCGGCCTGCTCTGGACCGGCACGGTGCCGCCGACCAATGGCCTCGTAGCCACGTGCTGGGGCCCGCGTAACCTTGGCTTCCTCTTCGGCCTGGTCTACGTCGGCCACCAGCTCGACGCCTTTGTCAGCGCCTGGGCCGGCGGCGCGTTGCATGATCGCACCGGCGCGTCGCGCTGTGCCATTGGAGGGCGACACCGAGCATCCGCGACCCTTTGCATTCGCGGAGGGCGCCGCATGAGGCTCTGGACAGGCTTGCTGCTTTACGGCGGCGCGATGCTCGGCGTCGCCCTCTGGTGGCAGGCCGCCGCCGCGATCCTGCTCGACTTGACTGTGAAGGTATGCGGTCGAGCGAGGCGCATGGGCCAGACCGCAGCGCGACCGTTCACCCCGGCGCCGCAATGGCAATTTCGCGCACAATCGGCCTCGTCGTGCGCGAGGCCGAGAGCGGCACCGAGGGAGCAGTATCCCCGCAGTGCGCCGATCGGCGCGATTGTCATGCTCGCCTGGTGCGTCTCGCAGTGCGTTCGTCGACCTGTGCGATCTCTCGGCGGCGTCTCTCGATGCGCCTGCACCATGGCGAACCGACTGCTGGTTCTCGATGCCTACCTGGCCTCTGTCACTCTCGTTACCCTCCGTTACCATGTGCAGTGCTGCTGAATGCTGCTGCTGATGCGCCTATGATGAGTGGACTAGTTGCGAGGTGCTGGGCTGCATCAGCATTGTCTCCCCCGGCCTCGGGTTTGCGGTCGGCTTCGACTAGCCTACAGGCCGCTGAGGAATGGCTCAGCCGCCTCGCTCCGGAGGTCTCGCAGCGGCGAGCACAACCATCTCGGCGTCGGTGAACAGCCGGCTGCGTGTGAGGAACCGCACGCCTTCGGGTGCCTCAACCGAGAAACCGGCGCCGCGGCCAGGTACCACGTCCAGGATCAGCTGCGTGTGCTGCCAGTATTCGAACTGCGCGGCACCGATGTAGAAGGGGCAGCCGGCGACCGAGCCGAGCAGCACGTCCTGCGGCCCGACCCGGAATTCGCCTGCCGGGTAACACATCGGCGCCGAGCCGTCGCAGCAACCGCCCGACTGGTGGAAGAGCAGTGGCCCGTGTTGCGCAGCCAGCCGGGCAACGAGTGTTGCCGCGGCCTCGGTGATCTCGACCCGCTCCACCATGCGATGCGCTCCTTGGGCAGTGAGGGAGACCATCGGTCCCCTTCCCTGCCCTCCCGGTCAGAAGAAGCCGAGCGCCTTCGGCGAGTAGCTGACCAGCACGTTCTTGGTCTGCTGGTAGTGGTCCAGCATCATCTTGTGAGTCTCCCGCCCGATGCCCGACTGCTTGTAGCCACCGAAGGCCGCGTGCGCTGGGTAGGCGTGGTAGCAGTTGGTCCAGACCCGGCCCGCCTGGATCGCGCGTCCCATGCGGTAGGCGCGGTTGCCGTCGCGGGTCCAGACGCCGGCGCCGAGGCCGTAGAGGGTGTCGTTGGCGATGGCGAGCGCCTCCGCCTCGTCGTGGAAGCGGGTCACCGAGACTACGGGTCCGAAGATCTCTTCCTGGAAGATCCGCATGCGGTTGGAGCCCTCGAAGATCGTCGGTTCGACGTAGTAGCCGCCGGCCAGCTCGCCGCCGAGCTCGGCGCGCTGGCCGCCGGTCAGGACCTTCGCTCCCTCCTGCCGGCCGATGTCGAGATAGGAGAGGATCTTCTCGAGCTGGTCGTTGCTGGCTTGCGCGCCGATCATAGTGGCGGCGTCCAGCGGGTGGCCCTGCCGGACCTTGCGGGTGCGCGCCACCGCGCGCTCCATGAAGCGGTCGTAAATCGATTCATGCACCAATGCACGCGAAGGGCAGGTGCAGACCTCGCCTTGGTTGAGGGCGAACATGGTGAAGCCCTCGAGCGCCTTGTCGAGGAAATCGTCATCCTCCTGCATCACATCGGCGAAGAAGATGTTGGGCGACTTGCCGCCCAGCTCCAGCGTGACCGGGATGAGGTTGTCCGAGGCGTACTGCATGATCAGGCGCCCGGTCGTGGTCTCGCCGGTGAAGGCGATCTTGGCGATGCGCCGGCTCTGCGCCAGGGGCTTGCCCGCCTCCACGCCGAAGCCGTTGACCACGTTGAGGACACCCGGCGGCAGCAGGTCGGCGATCAGGTCCATGACGACCAGGATGCCGAGCGGCGTCTGCTCGGCCGGTTTCAGCACCACGCAGTTGCCGGCGGCCAGCGCGGGGGCGAGCTTCCAGGTCGCCATCAGGATCGGGAAGTTCCAGGGAATGATCTGGCCGACCACGCCGAGCGGCTCGTGGTAGTGGTAGGCGACCGTGTCGGCGTCGATCTCGGAGAGGCTGCCCTCCTGCCCGCGCAGAACGCCCGCGAAGTAGCGCCAGTGGTCCACGACCAGCGGCATGTCGGCATGGATTGTCTCGCGGATCGGCTTGCCGTTGTCGAGCGTCTCGACGAGGGCCAGCAGCTCGAGGTTGGCCTCCAATCGGTCGGCGACGCGGTTGAGCAGGCGAGAGCGCTCCTGCACGGAGGTCTGGGCCCAGGCCTCGCGTGCGGCATGCGCGGCGTCGAGCGCGAGTTCGATATCGGTGGCGGTCGAGCGCGGCACCTCGCATAGCACTTGCCCGGTGACCGGGCTGGGGTTCTCGAACGTGCGGCCCTCGACCGGCGGCACCCAGCGGCCGCCAATGAAGTTGTCGTAGCGGTCGCGGAAAGCGGCCTGCTTCCGGATGGTCTCTATGGCCTGCTGGTACATGGCATACCTCCCTGTGGCAGGTTGCAGATTGCAGCCGCCCTGCGTGCAAGCAGGACGCTAGGAGGCGTCTATCGTTTGGGTCGACGTGATATTTAGTCGAATACAGCGCGGAAGCGTCTTGGCCGGCGGGTGTATCGCCACCCGACAGAGAGGCTTGATCCGAGCTGACGGAAACGCGAACCCAGCCTCGCCCGGCAACGCCACGCACTGCCTTGCGGCCATTGAGGGCGCTGTATACGAATCGACATTCGTACATATGGGGAGGTGTGAGGCATGCAGGATGTGTGCAGCCACATTATTGACACGCATGAAGGAGCTCTCGGCAGCGTCGTGGCGCGACTGTTGAGTGACTTACCCGACTGGGCGCCGCTGCCACCGGCCTTCCTCGATGCGCTCGGGTTGGTGCGGCTCGGTGGTGATGTGGCCGACCCTGGCCTCTACTCGGCCGGAGAGTTCCGGGCGCTGCCGACCACCACGGAGGCGGCGACTTACCTTTCCGGCGCCGGTCAGGTCGCCGACACCTACACCGGCGTGTTGCTGCGCGACCTTCTGGCCGACGCAGGGGGCATCGTCACCGATCCGGCGGCGAAGAACGACATTTTGTCCCATTATGTCGTAGCCACAGGTAGCGATGGTTATCATGCCGTGTTCTCCATCGGTGAGCTGGAGCAGCGCTTTGGCAACCAGCCGGTGCTGATCGCCTATACCGACCAGGCCGGCCAGCTCGGACCGGATGGCTCCGAAGGCTGGTTACGCATGGTCGTACCAGGCGATGCAGCAGGTGGCCGCTACGTGTCGCACCCGGTCGAGCTCACCGTCGGCAGCGGCTCTGACTTCGTCGCCGGTCCTGGTGGCCCCTCGACCGAGTTCCACCTCGACGGCGCCGTGGCGCATCCGGTGAGTTTCGACGAAGCCGGCCTTGCCGCCCTGACCGACGTCACGCTCACTGCTACCTACGCCTCAGGCGCCGGCCAGGTCACCGACACCTACACCGGCGTTCCACTGTGGGACCTGCTGCAGGACGCCGGTGTACTGACCGACCCAGCGGTGAAGAACGACATTCTCGACTTTTATGTTGTCGCAACCGGCAGTGACGGCTATCGCGCGGTTTTCTCGATGGGCGAGCTCGACCCACGCTTTGGCAACGGTGGCGTGCTTGTCGCCTATGACGACGCACTCGGGCAGCTCGGACCCAGCGGTCAAGATGGCTTCGCCCGCCTGGTAGTGCCGGATGACACTGCTGGTGGGCGATACGTGTCGAACCTGGTGTCTATCGAGGTGGTGGACGCTGCGGGTCACAGGCACGATCCTGTATGGGGTTAAACGACACCGGTACCGCCGCCGCCAATCGTGTTGCCTTGCTCACGCCCGGACGGTCGCTTCGCTATTCCCGATAGAATATAACGATTTCGGGACTCCGGCGCGGAGCTGTCCGGCACCGGCTTTTTGGAGGAGACGCGACGTGGTGGTGACACGACGATTCCTGGCCTTCGCCCCGGCGATCCTTGGAGCATCGGCAGCTCTCAGATTCCACAGCGCCCAAGCGCAGGCCGGCTGCGGCACGGGGCCACAACTGAGCGTTTATCACGCGGGGAGCCTGAGTGCGGCCTTCACGCCTCTCGAGACGCTATTCACACAGCAGACCGGCATTTGCGTGACCGACGCCTCGGCTGGCAGCCTGGACGCCGCACGGCGTGTCACAGCAGGGGGCGAGCCCTGCGATATCTATGCCAGCGCCGATGACCGTGACATCGATCTTCTGCTGAAACCCGCTGGATTTGCCGACTACACCATTCGCTTCGCGCGCGGGGCCATGGTGTTGGCCTACACCACGAACAGCCGGAATGCCGGGACCATCGCCGGCTCCGGCACCCTCGCCCCGCCCGATCAGGTGCCGATGCTAGCCGACGATTGGTACCGGCAGTTGACCCAGACCGGCGTGGTGATCGGTAGTTCTCATCCCTTTCTCGATCCCAGCGGCTACCGCACCGACATGGTCTTCCAGCTGGCGGAGCTGACCACTGGCGTGCCCAACCTTTACGACCAGTTGCTGACACACCTCTCGGTCACCCGCGCCTCAGATTTGCTGGGCCAGACCTACGACTACCAGTTCACCTACGAGCACAGTGCGCGCGCCGCCTATGCTGCGAACCCTGGCACCTACCGCTATGCACGGCTGCCGGCTGCGGTCGGGCTGTCAGATCCGCGACTGAATGCCTCGTATGCGAAGGCTGGTGTTGTCGTGCCCGGCCTGCGCACGCCCGAAGCGGAGCCCTATGTCCGCATCCCGGCCAGCCGCACGCGCTGGGGCCTGACGATCCTGCGCAATGCGCCCAATCGTGACGCTGCAGTCCGTTTTCTGCAGTTGCTCCTCGGAGAGCAGGGCTTCGCACAGCTGTCGGACACAGGGCCAGAGCCGATCAGCCCGGCGCTTGTCACCGCTGAAGATTATACCCGTCTGCCTTCTGAGTTGCAGGCTCTGGTGCGCATTGGACGATCACCTGCCGACTGATCCCGCTCAACGACTCGTTTGCTGGCCGGGGTCTCTGGCGGCCTTGGCGCGGTCAACTTTGGTACGACCTTCAGCGGCATGAACGCCGCCGCCCTTCAGGGTGATCACGGTGAGCCAGCCGAAGTAGGACACTTGCGATGCGGCGCCGGCCGGGATTCGTGTCGGCGCCGCCTTCTCCACCCCTTAGGCCGGGCGTGCGCCGGTACGGATGATCGTGCCGACATGCTCGCCGCGCAGCGCAGCGGTAAGCCTGCCCGGCACGAGGCCGTTGACAATCTGCACCCGCTCAAGGTGGCGGGCATTTGCCATGATCTCGAGCAGCACCGGGTCGAAGGGCAACGTACCCTGGTGCTTCGCCAGGTCAGCGGCGCTCGTCTCCCGTAGCAGCGTTGCCTGCTCTCCACCGGGGCTCTTGGGGTCGCGGGTGTATACCCCGTCCACATCCTCCACGATCGTCAGGCCCGCCGCGCCGAGCGCGTCGGCGAGGAGGAAAGCGCCCGCATCGGCCCGGTGAGGCGGGATGCGCGAGATCGGGAACTCATGATGGTGGTAGGGCGGGAAGGCGCTCCCCACGACCGCACGGGCGGCGGAGAGGTGGATCGCAAGCTGGTTGGCAATGGTGGGATGCTCGACATAGGAGACACCTTCCGGTGCCAGCATCGCAGCGAGGATATGGCCGTTCTGACCGGCTTCGCTGGCGGCAAGCGGGGCGAGCGAGCCGACCGGCAGGCCGAGGTCGAGGCCGACGCTGTAGACGTGGCGGGCGCGGAGGCCAGCGCCGGTCAGGATGAGTAGGCGATGCTCGGGCAGGAGCTTGCGGATCTCCTCCACGATCGGGAGGATCGCTTCTCGGCCGCGATCCATGATGGAGCGACCACCGATCTTCACGACCTGCAGCCAGGGTAGGATGCGGATCGGTCGCCCGCCGGCCACAGGGCGGGTGAGATCGCCATCCAGGAGGGTCTGGCGCGCGAGCGGCGAGGCGACATGCTTGATGCTGGTAGTTTCGGGCATGGCGGTCGACCTCTAGTTCGCGGTGATGACAGTGCCGACATGCTCGCCGGCGAGCGCGCGGGTCAGATTTCCTGGGACGAGCCCGTTCACGACCTGCACCTCGCGGACGTGGCGCGAGGCCTGAAGCAGGTCGAGCACCGGAAATTCGAGGATCGAGTCGTGCAACCCGCGCGCCTTCATCTCGCCAACCGAGATCTTCGGAATGAAGGTGGCGTCCTTCGCGGTTTTCGGGTTCGCGGTGTATAGGCCGTTCTCATCCTTCACATAGATCATCGCTTTGCAGCCGAACTGCTCAGCCAGGAGGAAGCATCCGGCATCGGTGCGATAGGGCGGGATGACACCTTCCGGCGCCGGGCGGATCCATAGGCCGTAGGGCGGCATGCCACTGAAAACGACTGCGTTTACCTCGGCGAGGTAGAGCGGCACCGCCGAGAGCCCCGCGCCTTCGACCGTGGAGATGCCGTATTTCGCCAAGAGCTGTCCCAGCATGATGGCGTTCTGGTTGGCGACCGACGCACCGAGCTGCGACAACAGACCGGCTGGCAGGCCGAGCCCCGCGGCGATCGAGTAAAGATGCCGAGCACGGGTGCCTGCACCGGTGCCAATCAGTAGCTTATGGGTGCCGCGGGCAGCGACGATCTCGTCGACGAGCGGATAGACGGCCGAGCGCCCGCGGTCGATGACGCTTTGGCCGCCGATTTTGATGACCGTGGCGTCTGGAAGGATCCGGAAATCTGCCGCCGCCTCTGCCGCGGCGAGAAGATCCGGGTCGGTCAGCGATCGCTGCGTGAGCAGAGCCTCGAGCTCTGCCGTCGTGTCGGTCATAGGCCCTCTCGGAAGTGAAGTTCGCTGGGTTGAGATTGTCTTGTGTGGCTCGCTGCCGGATGAAAGGCAGGGCGCCGAGCCTGTCATAGCCAGGAACGGAAAAACTGCAATGAAGCAGAAGCCACCGGCGGCTTGTCAGGGGTACTAATCGCCGCATATGGCGAAAAGTATCGTTCTGTCAGGCTTCGCGCCAATCGGCCCGTTTGGCCGGCCGGGGTAGGGCTGGTAGGCTCCGGCTCTGGGCTCGACGGGGGCGGAGGGTGGGGATGGACTGTGTGGCTTGCGGCTCGTCCGAGGTGACCGAGCGGCCGGAGCGCACTGCCCAGGGCTACCGCCGGTTCCGCTGCCGGACCTGCAGCAAGCAGTACAACGAGCGCTCCGGCACCGTGCTGAACCACGCCCAGTACCCGTCCGACGTGATCGCGCTGGTGGTGCTGTGGCGGCTGCGCTACCGCCTGACCCTGCGCGACCTGGCCGAAATGTTCCTCCTCCGTGGCACCGTCTTCAGCTACGGTTGAGCCGCAGAGCGGATCAACGGCCGCGAGTGGGAGCGCAAGTTGGAGGCGGGACTGATGCTGCCTTGGACCAGAGCGCCTTTTGGCTACCGGGTGGATCCAGATCGCCCGCGTGATCCCGCAGGTGTCCGCATCGAGGAGGCCGAGGCGGCCATCGTGCGCGAGATGTTTGCCTGGTATGCGGAGGAGACCCACAGCTTCTGCTCGCTAGCCCGCCTGCTGGAGCAGCGCGGCATCCGGACCTCGACGGGGCTGGCCCGCTGGAACCTGGCCAGCATCCGTTGCTTGCTGACCAATCCAGCTTATGCTGGCCAGGTCTATGGCAACCGCTGGCATCGCCACGGTACGCTGGAGCGGCGCTCGGCGACAGCGCCGCGCAAGCACTCGGCCATGAGCCGGGTGGACGCGCCACGAGACGAGTGGATCCTGGTCGCCGAGATCCCGCCACTTGTCAGTCAGGAGCACTTCGACCGTGTGCAGGCCCGGCTCGCCAGCAACCGGCGCTTTGCCCAGCGCAATAACAAAGCTCATCCCTACCTGTTGCGGGGCCTGGTCAGCTGCGGTGTGTGCGGCCTTGCCTGCCTGGCGCGGACCAACCTGCACCGGTACCGCTACTACTCCTGCACCGGCAAGCTGCCGGCCCTGTTCTCGCACCGGGAGCAGAAATGTCCGTCGCGGCTGAGCCCGGCCGAACGCCTCGACGAGTTGGTCTGGGCCGATCTCTGCGACCTGCTGAGCCATCCCGAGCAGGCCTCACGGGCTTTGGCACGGGCGCATGGCGGGCAGTGGCTGCCACAGGAGCTTCAGGCACGCCAGCAGGGACTACGACGGGGCCAAGAGAGCCTCGGGCAGCAACTCGAGCGACTGACCGAGGCCTATCTTGGCGGGGTCGTGCTGCTGGACGAGTACCGCTGACGCCGGCGTGACCTCGAGGAGCGGCAACGCCAACTCGAGGACAAGGCACGGCAGCTCGACGCCCAAGCGGATCGTCAGAAGGAACTCGCCGGGCTCTCCGCCGGCATTGAGGACTTCTGCCAGCGAGTGCGCCAGGGCTTGGCGCAGGCGACCTTCGAGCAGCGACGGGCTTTGGTCGAGCTCCTGATTGACCGAGTGATCGTCACCGACGGCGAGGTGGAGATCCGCTACGTAATGCCAACGGACCGGGCCAGCGAGCAGGTCCGTTTTTGTCATTTGCGATTGGACTATCGAGCAAGACCACCGGGGCGTGAAAGGGCGCACGCGGTGTATGCGGGGTTTCAAGAGCTTCGCGTCAGCGGAGCGGTTCTGTCGAAGCTACGATGAGCTTCGCAACTTCCTCCGCCCCTGCACTCGTCACAGCCAATACGTCTCTGCCCGCCGCCGTCGTCTGCTTCACCTTCGTCGCGCCACCAGTGTGCTCGCCGTTCTCGAAGCGGCGTAAGCTGACATTGGCTTTCGCCTCACGTCGTCGGGTCTGGCACGAGTTCTGACAAAACCGTAGCGAGAGAGCGGGATCAGCCCCGCTCGACAATCAGGTAAAGCAGCGCCTCAGCCGACGGGTCAGGGTTCTCGACGGCATGCGGGACGTCGGTGCGACAACTGCAACTGTCGCCCGCGGTGAGCTCGGCCTGTTCGTCGCCGACTGTGACCCGGATGGTGCCGCTGGCAACGTGCATATGTTCGACCGTACCAGCTGGGTGGGCGGCTGCGGTACCCAGGGCGGTCGACGGCGGGATTTTATAGCGCACGAAGTCGATGCGGCTGCCGGCGAGAGCGGGCCCCAGGCTTTGCCAAGGGGCGGGCTGGTCACCTTCCCTGCCCTGGCCACAACGCAGGACGTTGATGCGCGGCGCTTGGCCTGCATCCCCGTCGACCAGGGCGGCGATGCCGACCCCCAGCGCCCGAGCGAGCCGCACCACGGTGACGACGGTTGGCGATTTCGTCCCGCGCTCGATGTCCGAAATCATTGAGGGTGAGATGCCACTGCGCGCGGCTAGCATCCGCAGGCTGAACCCGGCCGCCTCGCGGTGCCGCTTGACGGCAAGACCTGTGCGGACGTTCACCTCGTTCTCTAAAGTTGACAGCATGTCCTCCATAGCGCACAGATGGCTCGTCCAGGCAAGGAGCAGAGACGATGGACCGGGGGGAATTCGAAGCAGACATGCGCCGCGACGGTTATCGGGTGGTCAACAGCAGCCTGAAGCCGAATCTCGTGGCAGCCAATCACTGCCACGATTTCGATGCCCGGGCCCTGGTGCTGGGGGGAGAGATCACAATCACCCGCGACAACACGCCGGCCACCTTCCATGCGGGAGAATGCTTCGAAGTTCCGATGGGCTGCATGCATGCGGAGCATGTAGGCCCTGAAGGCGTGGCACTGCTCTCGGGCCGGCGGCGTTCTGGACCTCTCACCCGTGAGGCCTTTGAGAGCGACCTACGCCGGGAAGGTTTCGAGGTGGTGCATGGCGGGCAGAAACCCTGTTCATCCGAGGATCTGCACGCTCATGACTTCGACGCGCGGATCATGGTGCTGAGCGGCGAGATCACCGTCACCCGCGATAACAAGTCGGAGACCTTCCGCGCCGGCGACCATTGCGAGATTGCGGCCGGGTGTCAGCACACGACGCAGGTCGGACCAGAGGGGGTCGCCTACATGGTTGGCAAGGCTTACCGCCGGGCCGGCATTGCCTGAGAGCAAAGCGGCGATCAACCGCCGGACCGACATTCGAAGCTGCGATGCACAGCGGCAGCATCCAAATGAGGGTGTCTGCAGCCTGCTGAACGACAGCAGGATCGAGGGTGACGTCACGTTCAAGGGCCGAGGTGCATGTCGCCCGGACCGATTGCCCGTGTGCTGACCAGGAAACAGGAAGGGACGCACGATGCAAATCCTCTACACGGCGACGGCTACGGCTGTCGGCGGCCGGCAAGGCCATATCCGTTCGTCGGACGGCATCCTTGACCTGCCGCTGGCACACCCGAAGGAGCTCGGCGGACCGGGTGGCGCCGCGACCAACCCGGAGCAGCTCTTCGCGGCTGGTTACGCAGCCTGTTTCGAGAATGCTTTGTTGCGTGTAGCACGCGAGCGCAAGGTGCCGATCCGGGAGTCCTCGGTCACTGCGCAAGTTGGCATTGGCCGGGAACAGGATGGCTATTTCCGGCTGTCGGTCACGCTGGCAGTGTCCGTTCCGGGCCGCGACCGGGCTGAGATCGAGGAAATAGCGCAGGTCGCCCACAGGGGCGTATGCCCTTATTCACGGGCAACACGCGGCAACATCGAGGTCGACGTGAAGGTGGTCTGAGCCGGCCAGATCCTGGGCCAGCCTGCGGCGCTTCACGCACGGCAATGCCGTCCGCTTGCCGAGCTCGGCAAGCGGCCAAGCCCCTGTTCCTCTGCTGCTGCCTGCACGCGGAGGCGCTGCGGCGCGAGATCCACGAGGGGCTGAACGTCGTCGAGACCGGGACAGCGCCAACAGCTTCATCTTCTTCGGCAAGGGCGGTGAGCTCGCGAGCAACCGGCTGGACGAGCAGGAGGTTCCGTTGCATGCGCTCCACCTACTGCAGTTCTGCCTCGTTTGCGTGAACACGCTGATGCTCCAGCGCGTCCTCGCCCAGCCGGCTTGGCTGGCACGGATGACGCCGGCCGACCGGCGCGGATTGACCCCGTTCGTCTGGGGCCACGACAGCTCGTACGGCGTCTTGGACTTTGACATGGAGCGACGGCTGGATCTGGACCTGCTCGCCGCGAAGTGAGGCCGGCAACTCCTTACGGAAGGTGCGTTCTGTTGCGAGCACATCCGCGTCTGGCCCGTTCGGGCGAGGGGAGACCGCATGCGATCGATCCCGTCCAAGCGGCCAAACGTAAAGAGTAGCCATGCCGAGGGGTCCGAGGCCGCCAATCGGCCCGAGCGCAACAAGGACTACCTCTCGCCCGCCGAGGTCGCCTGGCTGCTGGACGCGGCCAAGGCCAGCCGGTACGGCGTGCGCGACCACCTCCTGCTGCTGATGACCTACCGCCACGGGCTGCGGGTCAGCGAGGCCATCGGCCTGCGCCGAGACGAGCTCGACCTCGCCCGGCTCTGGGTACGCCGCCCCAAGGGCGGGCTCTCGATCGAGCAGCCGATCGCCGGCGACGCGCTGCGCGCCGTCCACCGCTACCTCGCCACCCGCGCCGACGCACTGCCCGGGCTCTTCGTCTCCGAGCGCCACGGGCCGATGACGCGGCAAGCCGTGAACTACCGAGTCGCCGCCGCGGCGGCGCGCGCCGGCCTGGCCGGCGTACACCCACACACGCTGCGCCACTCCTGCGGCTTCGCGCTGGCTGACAAGGGCCACGACCTGCGGCTCATCCAGGTCTACCTCGGCCACCGCGACCCCCGGCACACGGTCCGCTATAGCCGCACCGCGGGCCGGCGCTTCGAGGGGTTGTGGCGGTGAGCGGCGTCGTGGGCTGGCCGCCTGGCGAGGGCGAGATGGCCTGGCGCGTCCGCGCTCACGACTGGGGGGCGACCCCGCTCGGGCCGGCCGAGGGCTGGTCGTCGCGCCTCAAGCTGATGGTCGAGACCGTGCTGGCCAGCCCGGAGGTTTCCAGCCTCGCCTGCGGGCCCGAGCGGATCCTGATCTACAACGACGCCGCGGCACGCCTCTATGGCGCCCGCCACCCGCTGGCGCTCGGCCGGCCGATGCAGGAGACCTTCCCGGAGGGCTGGGCCACGGTCGCGCCGCTCTACGCGCGCGCCTTCGCGGGCGAGGTGGTGCAGGTCGCCGCCCAACCGCTCGACACGCGCGGCGAGGGGGAGGCGGCCGACGCCTTCGACGCCATGTTGATGCCGGTGCGCGACGACGCCGGTGTGGTCACCGCCGTGCACATGATGGGGCAGGAGGTGGGCACGCGGCTCCGCGCCGAGGCCGCACTGCGCGACAGCGAGGCACGCCTGGCCGCCAATCTTGCCGGCATGCGCCAGCTCTATGACCTGCATGCGAGACTGGCGCGGCAGACCGACCTGATGGTGGCGCTGCGGGACATCCTGCGGGCCGCCTGTGGCTTCACCGGAACCGACCGCGGCACGGTGCAGCTCGTCAGCAGCGACGGCGAGCGCCTCGAGATCGTTGCCGAACACGGCTACCCACCCGACAGCCCCTTCGTCGCGCACTTCCGCCACGAGGGCTTCGCCGCCGGCTGCGACGCCGCCCGGCGGCAACACCAGCGGCTGGTTATCGAGGACACCCGGACCTTCCCAGGCCTCGTCGGCACGGCGGACGGCGAGGCTGCGCTGGCTGACGGCATCCTCGCCGCGCAGTCGACGCCGATGGTCACCCGGAGCGGCGAGATGGTGGGCGTGCTGAGCACGCAGTTCCGCCACCCCCACCGGCCGACCGAGGAGGAACTGCGGCTGGTCGACCTGCTCGCATGGAGCGCGGCGGAGTTCGTCGAACGCTACAAGGCCGACGCAGCGCTGCGGGCAAGCGAGGAGCGGCTCCGCGCGCTGGTGACCGCGACGTCCTACGCGGTCTACAGCATGAGTCCGGACTGGATGGAATTGCGCAGGCTCGACGGTCATGGCTTCCTCGCCGACACGCCCGAGCCCAGCAGGTCATGGCTTGACGAATACATCCTCCCCGAGGATCAGCCGCAGGTCTGGGACGCGATCCAGGAGGCGATCCGCGCGAGACGCGTCTTCGATCTCGAGCACCGGGTGCGGCGCGCTGCCGGAGGCTTCGGGTGGGCTCACTCTCGCGCCGTCCCGCTGCTCGACGCGGAGGGCAGGATCCGCGAGTGGTTCGGGGCCGCCAGCGACGTAACGGCTCGACGGGCCGTGGAGGAAGCGCTGCGCGCGAGTGAGGAGAGGCTGCGGCGCGTGCTCGAGACCGATGCGGTCGCCGTCCTCTTCTTCAGGTACGACGGCCTGCTGATCGACGCGAACGACGTCTTCCTCCGCATGTCGGGCTGGTCGCGCAAGGAGGTCGAGGGCGGACGGCTCCACTGGCGGACGATGACGCCGCCCGAGTGGGTTGCCGACAGCGAGGCACAGATGGAGGCCTTCTTCCGGACGGGCCGGGTCGGTCCCTATGAGAAGGAGTATCTGTGCAAGGATGGCAGCAGGACCTGGATCCTGTTTTCGGGGCGCGACCTCGGTGACGGCACCGTCGTCGAGGTGGCGATCGACATCACCGGCCGCAAGCGTGCCGAGGCCGCCCTGCGCGAGAGCGAGGAGCGTCTCCGCCAGTTCGGTGAGGCGTCATCCGACGTCCTCTGGATCCGCGACGCCGAGACGCTGCAATGGGAGTACCTGAGCCCTGCCTTCGAGGCGATCTATGGCCTGAGGCGCGATGCCGCCCTTGCCGGCGAGGGGCTGAGTAGCTGGACCGACCTGATCGTCGAGGAAGACCGCGCGCACGCCGTGGCCGGCATCGCGCGCGTCGGTGCGGGCGAGCGCGTCACCTTCGAATACCGTGTGCGCCGTCCCGATGGCGGGATTCGCTGGCTGCGCAACACGGACTTCCCGATCTGTGGTTCGGACGGAACGGTGCGGCGTATCGGCGGCGTTGGGCAGGACGTCACGGAGCTGAAGCGGACCGAGGCGGCGCTGCGCGAGGAGGAGGCGCGGCTGCGGGCGCTCGTGGAGGGCATACCGCAACTCGTCTGGCGCTCGGGCGAGGGTGGGCTGTGGACTTGGTCCAGCCCGCAGTGGCGCGACCACACCGGGCAGAGCGACGAGCGGAGCCGTGGCCTGGGCTGGCTCGACGTTTTGCACCCGGATGACCGGGACGCAGCCCGGGTCGCGTGGCGGGTGGCGGGACCGAACGGCCGACTCCAGGTTGATTGCCGGATTCGCCACGCCGCCTCCGGCCGTTACGCCTGGTTCCAGATCCGCGGCACGCCGGTGCGGGACCATGGTTGGACCGCGGAGTGGATCGGCTCCTGCACCGACATCGACGACCAAGTGCGGGCACGCGAGGTGTTGGCCCGTGCTGGCGCGGAGCTGGAGGCGCGGGTCGCCGAGCGGACGGCCGAGCTGATGGCGGCCGAGGAGAGCCTGCGCCAAGCGCAGAAGATGGAGGCAGTAGGCCAGCTCACCGGCGGCATCGCCCACGACTTCAACAACATGCTCCAGGGTGTCGTCGGCGGCGTCGCCATGGCGCGTCGCCAGATCAGCCAGGGCCATGCCGATATGGCTATGCGCTACCTGGACGCCGCTCATGACGCGGTAGGACGCGCGGCGGGGCTGACCCGGCGCTTGCTGGCCTTTGCCCGGCGCCAGCGGCTGGAGCCCCGGTTGGTGGACGCGGACGGCTTGGTCGCCGGGCTGGCTGACCTGGTCCGCCGCACGGTCGGGCCGGGCATCGCGGTCGAGCTGACCCTGCGCGGCGGCGCCGGTGCTGTGCTGTGTGATCCGAACGAGCTGGAGAGCGCGCTGCTGAATCTCTGCATCAACGCCCGCGACGCCATGCCCGAAGGTGGTCGGCTAACGATCCGCACGGAATTGGCAAGCCTCTCGGCTGCGGACATCCCGGAAGGGCAGGCCGCGCCGGGCACGTACGTGGGGATCTCGGTCGCGGACACCGGGACGGGTATGCCGCCCGGGGTGTTGGCGCGGGTGTTCGAGCCGTTCTTCACCACCAAGCCGCAGGGCCAGGGCACCGGCCTGGGGTTGAGCCAGGTTTACGGCTTCGCGCGGCAGTCCGACGGGCTAGTGCGGATCGAGAGCGTGTCCGGGCAAGGCACGACGGTCCGCCTTCTCCTGCCGGTGCACGAGGGCGATGCGACAGTGGCCACGGCGCCGGGCTGCCCCTCCTCTCCCGTGGCGGGGCCGAGCGGGACCGTACTGCTGGTCGACGACGAGGACGCGGTCCGCCGCCCGGTAGCCGACCGCCTGCGCGAGCTGGGCCTCTCGGTGCTGGAGGCGCGGGACGGGCCGGAGGCGCTGCGCGTTCTGGCGACTGCCCGCCCGGACTTGCTGGTCACCGATGTCGGGCTGCCAGGCGGGATGAACGGTCGACAGCTAGCGGAGGCTGTGCGCGAGCGCATCCCGGAACTGTCGGTGTTGTTCGTCACCGGCTACGCCGGCACCGCGCTGCCCTCCGGCGTCGAGGTAATCGGCAAGCCCTTCGAGCTCGACGTCTTGGCCCACCGCGTGCAGGCCCTTTTGCAAGCAAGACAGCAGGAATGGGGCGGCAACCCTCGCGCAGCGCCTGCGTGACGGGATCGGCCATATCGCCCGACCTCATGGCGTGCTGCTCGCCTCTGACTTGAGTTTCGAGTTCATCTGGCCGTGCTCCGGCAATGGCCGCGGTCTGATCGGGCTGTTCGGGTCGGTTGCAGGCGGTCAGAAACAGCCATTGAGCGACGCTCATGCGGCGGCTGCACGCCCAGGTGGTCCGGTGCCACGGAGCGGTCCCGATTTGGCGCGTGCTGCGGGCAGAAGGCGGAACACCTCGAAATTTTGGAACCGCCGTGCGAGCGCGTCCTTGACCAGACCCGGCGTCAGCGTCACGGGCTTGCGTCAGCCACCAAGCCGGACCAATGCGACGACCTCTGGTTCCGCCTTGGCGGTGAGCAGGACCAGCAGGACGCGGCCGATCTGGACCAGGTGAAGCCAGCGCAGCAGGACCGTCCGGCTTCGCTGCCACATCGCGCCCAGGCCATCGGTGAGCTTGAGGGCGGCGAACAGCGGCTCAACGGTCCAGCGCTTGGAGTAGGCGTCGACGATCTCGACGGCTGACAGGGCCAAGTCGGTCGACAGCAGCAGGCGCCGCTTCGCCCAAGCACCGCCGCCCTTGTGAAGTTCACACCAGACCGCCTGCACAATGACGCCACGCAGAAATCGGGGACGGCAGATGCAGTGGCGCAGGCGAGCCATCCGGCCGCCATAGCCGTCGATGCGGTGCTGCGAGACCGGCAGCCGGGCAACCGCCTCGTCGTCGAGCTTGGCACCATACAGCCTCGAACGCCCACGCCTGCCGGGTGCACGCGGCGGCGGCAGCTCGAACAGGGCCGTGTCGCGCCTGACCTGACCGACGATGGTGTGACCGCGCTGCAGTGCCGCCCGGATCACCGAGCCCCGCATGTACCAGGCGTCGAGTAGCCGGCATAGCGGACCTGTCACATTTCCTAATCGATGACGTACGGGATCGTGGGATTCCAGGGGCTTGGGCATGCCCTGATCCGTGTCGTAGTGCCCTCTATCGTGTCGTTTGTGCCCGATCCGATGTCGTCTTCGCCATCCCTGGGCGCACAGGGCAGGGGAGGCCCTGGTGCACCGTCCTGGCCTTGCCGGACGCCCTGGCGGGCCGGGGGCCGGAACCCTATCGCGGTGACCTGTCCGTGGGGCAGGCTGGGTCGCCTACCCCCGCAGCGTCGGCATCGGCCGGTCCGCTCCCCGCCAGCCGCGCGAGCCCGGCCCGTGTCTTGCGGATTACCGCGTCCACCGCCTGCATGGCCGCCTCCAGGTCGCCGTAGGCGAAGGCTCGCCGCTCCAGCGGCCCGGGGCGCGGCGGTGCGGGCGGTGCGGGTTCGGGCCGCACGTCCAGCGCCGCCGGCACTTCGCGCGGCCGCCCCCTGCCCCGCCCGGGCAGCGGCCGGCGCGGCGGTGCCGCCGCCTGCCGCAGCGGCGCAAGGCCGGCGAGGCCGAACAGGCGGCGGCTGTGGCGGTGCGTCACCTCGACCGCGACCTCCAGCCGGACAAGCTCGTCGAGGATGGCGCAGGCCGCTTTCACCGACATCCCCAGCGCGACGGCCAAGGTCGTGGCCGAGACCAGCGGGACGGCCGCGAGCAGGTCCACCGCCGCGGGCGCGCGCGAGGTGCTGCGCCGCCCGGCGGCGACGGCCGCCCGCGCCGCGAGCCATCGCCGCTCCATCTCGATCAGCAGGTCGAGCGCCGTCCCCGCCTCGGCGGCGACCGCCCGCAGGAATGCCGGGATCCAGAGCGGCGGGTCCCAGGGCTGGTCGGGCCCGAGCGCGGCCGCTCCGGTGAGCGGCAGCGGGGCGCGGAGCAGGCCCGCCGTGCCCAAGCGCCGCACCAGCGCGGCGCGCAGCGGCGGGCGCGTCCCGCCGCGCTCGAGCCAGAGCCAGGCGCGCCAGGCGGCATCGAGCAGCGGAACGCCATAGGGGCGTTGCCCTTCGAGTGCGGCCAGGACCACCAGTACCGCGTCTTCCGCGTCCTCGTCGGGGGCCACGAGCCAGCCGTGGTAGTCGAGGGCGAGGCGCGCGGCGTCCTGGATCGCGCCCGCGTCCATGATTCGCTCGCTGTCCCGCATGGCCCGCAACGGCAGGCCCTCCAGCGCGGCGGCGAGGTGCCAGGGGTCGATCAGGTGCCCGTCCGCCGCGGCCTGACGCCGGGCCGCATCCAGGCGGGTCCGGTGCAGCAGGGCCGGCAGCAGCGGATGCAGGGCGGTGGCGGCATCGAGCCGCGCGACCGCGACACTGGCCAGGGCAAGGGCCGCCAGCAGCGCCGGGTCCCCGAGATGCGGGGGCGTGTCAGCCCGCCTGCTCGATGCCAGCGACACCGATGAGCCTCCCTCCCCTCCGATTCGGTCTGATTTACCCTAATCAAGCATTCACTTCAGAGTAGCTTTTATTTTCGGCCCGGAAGGCAGCCTGGGTGGTTCCCGTACGACGTCGCTGGTCGTATCGAGGACCCCGGCATGCGGTCGCGGCCTCCGCCAGACTCTGGAAGCACGCTGAACCGGCGCCCGGACGCCCGTCGCGGACCTCGGGACTGCCGCCCTGCACGCGGCAGAATGCTGATCCGACAGGGGCTTGCGCCTCGGCCTGCCGGGGTGCCCGGCGCCGCTCGATAGGCGGCCTGGGCTGGCCGCCGGCGGCTGGCGCGGGCTCTTGATGCGCCTGCAAAGGACCGGATGCGCACGACTTGCGATATTTGACAAAACCCAGGACAGACGGTTTCCTCGGCCAAGTTGATCCTCAATCGTGAGATCCACCCTCACCCTGGCCGCCGCGGGCCGGGGCGCAGCAGGACAAGGGAGCCCCGGCATGGCGCTGGTCGGCTACGCGCGCGTCAGCACCGAGGACCAGGCGACGCGGCGCCAGCTCGACGAGCTGCGCGCCGCCGGCTGCGGCGAGGTGGCCGAGGAGCACGCCTCGGGCGGCGACCGCGACCGGCCCGTGCTCGCCCGCACCCTGGCCCGGCTGCGGCCCGGCGATACCCTGGTCGTGGTCTCGCTCGACCGCCTCGCCCGCTCGCTGTCGCACCTGCTGGAGGTGATCGAGGGCCTGCAGGCCCGCGGTGTGCACTTCCGCTCGCTCCGCGACCCGGTCGACACCGCCAGCCCGCAGGGCCTGTTCACCCTGCAGGTGCTCGGTGCGGCCGCCCAGCTCGAGCGCGCCCTGATCCGCGAGCGCACCCGCAGCGGCATGCAGGCCGCCGCGGCGCGCGGCCGGCAGGCCGGCAACCCCGGCCTGCGCGCCGGCGATCCGGCCGCCATCCGCCAGGTCACGGCGGCACGGCGGGCGGCCTGGCTGGAGGGGCTGGCCGCCGGCGCCGATGCCTGGCTGCCCGCCGTGCAGCGGCTACGGGCCGAGGGCCGGCCCTGGGAGGCGGTGGTGCGCTACCTGAATGCCCGCCAGCCGGTCGGGGCGCCGCGCTGGACCGGGGAGCGGCTGCTGCGCGCCGTGCGGGCCCTGGCCGCCGAGGGCATGGCGGACCGCTCGCTGCTCGACCCCGTCCCGCGCCGGGCGGCGCCGGACCGGCTGCTCGCGGTGGTGGCGGGCATCGTGCTCAGCGACCCGGAGGCCACGCTGCGGGAGATCGGGGCGCGGCTGGAGGCGCTGCGCGAGCCAACGCCGCGCGGCGGCGCCCACTGGCGGCCCGGCTCGGTCGCGCATGTCCTCGCCCGCGCCAGGAAGGCGGGCCTGCTGCCAGCCGCATAGACGTGCCGTCGGCCCAGCTCCGGGGCATCGATCCGGGGGCAAGTCCAGGGGCGCCATGGCGGCCCTGGCCGGCAGCAAGGGGCCAGACTGACCGCGCCACCCTGCGCTGTTGCCAGGCCGGCCGGCGGCACGGATCAGGGTACGGATGCTGGTCCGATACCCCAATCCACGACGCGATGACACGAATCAGGAAACGCGACACCTGCGGAGTGGCCTGGGCGAGGAGCGTCTGGCCCGCGACCATGCGGTCCGTGACCAAGGGAGAACGCCGGCATGGCGGCCAGCAAGGACGAGATCTTCGCCGGACTGCGCAAGATCGACACGCCCACCATCACCAATGTCGTGGCGACCTACCCGAAGAACCCGCTCTGCCTCGGGTTGTACAATCCCTGGACCGAGAACTGGTACACCGACACCTCGATCCGCTGCATCTATCCGGCGATGGGACCGGTCATTGGCCACGCCGTTACCTGCGTCTACGGACTGCCGGATCCGAACTACAGCGGCCGGCTGGGCTTCATGGACGTCATCGACGCGCTCGACGCCATGCCGAAGCCGACCATCCTGGTCATCCAGCAAAAATGGCCGCCGGAGCTGATGGCCAAGGCCGGGCTCGCCGGCGAGATCATGGTCACCTCCATGATGTCGGTCGGCTGCATCGGCATGCTCTCGAACGGACCCTCGCGCGACGTCGACGCGATCCGCAAGCTCGGCTTCCAGTTGCTGCCCGGCGGCGTCACAGCCGGACATGGCGAGATGGCGGTGCAGGCGGTGAACGTACCGGTCTCGGTCGGCGGCATGGATGTCGCACCGGGCGAGCTGATCCACATGGACGAGAACGGCGCGGTGAAGTTTCCCGCCGATCGGGCCGCCCAGGTGCTCGAGAACGCTGAGAAGATGCTGGCCGGGGAGGCAGAGCATCTGGCGCGGTTGCGCGCGGCGAAGACGGCGGCCGAGGTGTGGGCGGCCGGCGGCGCTTACTCGGCCAAGCCGAAACCCTGACGCTCCCATTGCAGGGTGAAGGCGCTGCACCCTGCCCTGCCCCGCCCTGCACGGCAAGGAGCTGTCGGACTGGGTCTCACCCGGCCGACGCTCAGCGTCGGGAGCGGCGGCGTACCTTGCGCTGGACCGGTGCCTTCGACCGCGTCTTCGTCGGGGTGACACGAGCGGGCTCCGCGGCAGGGATGCCGTCCGGCCCGACATAGCGTTGGAGCGTCGCGCCGGCCGCGAGGTGCGGATAGGCTTGAGCGCCTTTCGGCCAGGTCCTCGCAAAGGCGGCAACCTCGGCGTGATGGTGGCTGCGGATCGTCTGGACGAGCAAGGACGCCGCCTGCCCCGGCCGCAACCGCTGCCACTGTAACAGATGGAGGTGCCATTCTCGCGCACGTAGCGGGCACCAGTCCACCAGGGCCTCCTGCAGGGCCCGACGCACCTCGACGGGCAGTTCCTCATACGCCCGGTAAGGATTGCCCCTGAGCTTGCTGTAGGGCTTGGTGGCCATGCTGTTGTCCATCGGCCGGCTTCTACCGGAGGGCCGACTTCGGGGAACAACATCGCCGGCCTGCAGGAAAAGTCCGACAGGAAACTCGGTTATGGAGCGTGATGTGGGCTTGGGCAGCCGCCGCTTTCCCAAATAGCGGCTTTATCAGAGGTGAGGCGGGCGCCGGGCCGCGCCGAGAGGGGCGACCGGAAAAGCCAGGACTGCGTATTGCGGGGCGGCGGAGGATTGCTCCCGTACTTTTTTGTATATACGATCCGCGCGATGCGCTACGACTGGCATCCTGGTAAGGCCGCCGCGAACCTTGAGAAGCACAGAGTGTCCTTCGAGGCGGTCGTGCAGCTTGATTGGTCGCGGGCCTTGGTGCGGGCAGATCTTCGATACGGCTACGGCGAAGTCCGGCTGAACGCGCTGGCCCCAATCGGGCGGTGTCTGTACCACATGACCTTCACGGTCGAGCGTCGGGTCGTTTGGGTGATCAGCCTGCGGCCCGCCAGCAGGAAGGAAGTTCTGCGCTATGCGGCCGAAACAACTCCCCGCTGACCTCCACTGGCCGACAGACAAAGAGGAGGCAGAGATCCAGCAGGGCATTGGGGCTGATCCGGATGCCCCGGAATGGAGTGAAGACGATTTCGCGCGGGCCCTGCCGGCGCGCGAGATCGTGCCCGAGATCGTAGCGGCCCACGAGCGAGGTCGTGTCCGTGGGCCGCAGAAGGCTCCCAAGAAAAGCTTGGTTTCGATCCGCCTTGATCCCGACGTTCTCGACGCGCTGCGAGCCTCCGGGCCGGGATGGCAGACCCGCGCCAACGCGATGCTGCGGAAGGCACTGACCGAGACCTGAGTCGGGAGGCCGGGGGAGCGGTCGAGGGGATGCAGGAAGCGGGCGTGGTTTGAAACCGGGTCACACGCGAAGCTGGGTTGGCGCTGCCGTGACGAATGAAGCCACCTTCGGGCTTTCATCTTTGGAGCGAGCATCGGCCGAGTGCTGCCGCAGCGGTCCGACAGCTGCCCGAGAGCGACCGCAAGGACCTAAACCACGTCCACTTCGGAACCTGTAATTCCGCCCCTATGACGACGCCCGTTGACAGGGCCCTCAACCGCTAGCGGTAGGGCTACGGGTCTCAAGGTGGACGCGCTTGAAAGCAAAAGAGGAAACGAAATTCACTCCTGTTTGTAGTGCCAACGGCCGGGTTCAACTTTTCAACCGGCGCTAACTTGCTGATCTCAAAAGCAAATTTGGAAGCGCCAGCGGTGTTTGCACTACAAACGCCTTCCGAGCTGGATTGTCGCTATGGATTCAACGAGTTGCGCTTGCGCACTGTTTAAGTTGGGCCATGCGGTGGCCGTTTTGGAGACGGCCAGCGACCTAAGTAGGCAGCCAAAAGTGTTGCAGCACCGTGGCTGAGTATGCCCTTTCGGGAGCATGCGAAAACCTTCCCGACGCCATCGCGTGAAGCTCAGCGGTGCGGATCGCAAGCGGCTCGCCGCTGCCCTGGAGATAGCTGGTGAGGCGCGCGTTTATCGCCGGGTAGAGGCACTGCTGCTGGTCGCTGAGGGGCAGAGTGTGGCCGAGGCGGCCCGCCGCTGCCGTGTCGATCGCTCCAGCGTGCACCGCTGGCTGGCGAAGTATGAGGTGGGGCGGGATGCAGCCGTGCTTGTAGATCGGCCGCGGAGTGGTCGGCCACGGCAGAGCAGTCGGCTTACGCTGCGGCGATTGGTGGCAGTGCTGGCTCGTGACCCGCGCCGCTACGGCTATCTGGCCACGAGTTGGACGGTGCCACTGCTGACGCACTACTTGGCGTCGCAGGAGGGCATTGCCATCAGCGCCCGGACACTGCGGCGTCGCCTCCAAGAGGCGGGCTATTGCTGGAAGCGGCCGCGTCACGTCTATGCTGGACGAGCGACCCATCTGGCGCAGGAAAAGGGGCTCTGGTCCGCCGCCTGAAGGCAGGCTGGCAAGCGGGCGACGTGCTGCTGTGCATGGATTGGACGCTGCGCGCAACATTGGCGCGCACGGGAGAGCAGGCCATGGTGCCGATCACCGGCGCCAACGCCAGGCGGGTGTTGTTCGGTGCAATCGGCCTGCGGACCGCACATCGCATCGTGCTGATCCGCCGCCATGTCGGGCAGGCCGACGCGCAAGCGTTCCTCCGCGAGCTGCGCCGGCGTTACAGCCGCGCCGGTCAGATCTG
>NZ_JAUTWS010000600.1 GCF_030657435.1 Paracraurococcus lichenis
CGCGGCGTAGAAGGACGACCGCGGGACCTCCCAGACCTGGCAGACCCGGGCGACGCCGTAGCAGCGGCCGGTGGCTGGGGAAGTCGCCTGGGCCATCACCGCGACCTCCGCCGGACTAAAGGGCCGGGGCGTTCCATCTTGGCCCGCAACAGCTCGTTCTCCATCGAGAGCTCTCCGATCCGCTGCATGGCCGCGGCGAGCTGGCTGTCCGCAGGGTCGGTGTCGCGTTCTTTAAGGGCACCCTCGAGCGCGGCTTCGGCC
>NZ_JAUTWS010000601.1 GCF_030657435.1 Paracraurococcus lichenis
AAAGCACGAGAGCCATGCCGAGATGGTCCAGTGGGTCGGCACGCCTTTCAATCCCGCCATCATCGACTTCGAAGCGCTCGCAAAGGGCGTCGAAGATCTCGCCAAGGCGTGGTCACGCAAGCCAGCCGCCCGGCGCAAATCGGCAGGCTGATCACGGCTCCAGCAAAATCGGCGCCCCGAGGAACTCATCATCGGTCGGTAGCCGCGAACTCCGCCCACCACCTGACCTCGGCACCCGCGGCCTTGGCCGTAGGGATACC
>NZ_JAUTWS010000602.1 GCF_030657435.1 Paracraurococcus lichenis
TCGGCCGCTGCCCGCCTGGTCGGTGGGCCGGGTGACGCTGCTCGGCGACGCCTGCCACCCGACGCTACCCTTCCTGGCGCAGGGGGCGGTGATGGCGATCGAGGACGGCTTCATCCTCGCCCGCGCGCTCGCGGTGCAGCCCGAGGACGTGCCGGCGACCCTCCGCCGCTATGAGGCGGCGCGCCAGGCGCGGACTGCGCGCGTGGTCGAGGGTTCGGCGGCGAACACGCGGCGCTTCCACAACCCCGCCCTCGGT
>NZ_JAUTWS010000603.1 GCF_030657435.1 Paracraurococcus lichenis
ACGGCCGCTGCCCGCCTGGTCGGTGGGCCGGGTGACGCTGCTCGGCGACGCCTGCCACCCGACGCTACCCTTCCTGGCGCAGGGGGCGGTGATGGCGATTGAGGACGGCTTCATCGTGGCCCGCGCGCTCGCGGTGCAGCCCGAGGACGTGCCGGCGGCCCTCCGCCGCTACGAGGCGGCGCGGCAGGCGCGGACCGCGCGCGTCGTCGAGGGCTCGGCGGCGAACACGCGGCGCTTCCACAACCCCGCCCTCGGC
>NZ_JAUTWS010000604.1 GCF_030657435.1 Paracraurococcus lichenis
CGCCATGTGTCGTGGCGCTGGAGGCCTGTGGCGGCGCACACCACTGGGCGCGAGAGATCAGTAAGCTGGGCCACACGGTGCGGCTGATCCCGCCGGCTTACGTCAAGCCCTTCGTCAAGCGGCAAAAGAACGACGCGGCGGATGCCGAGGCGATCTGCGAAGCGGCGCAGCGACCGGGCATGCGCTTCGTGCCGGTGAAGACCGAGACGCAGCAGGCGAACGCCCTCGTATTCCGGACCCGCGACTTGCTGGTG
>NZ_JAUTWS010000605.1 GCF_030657435.1 Paracraurococcus lichenis
GGAGATCATCACCGCTTACGCCAAGAGGTGGGCGGTGGAGCCGCTGTTCAAAGACATGAAGCATGGTTGGGGGCTGAAGGACGCTTGGCAGCGCTCGCGGCAAGGGCTGATGCGCTGGGTCACCCTGCTCGGCGTGGGCTACGCGCTCACGCAGATGCTGGCCTACAGTGATCCGGCACGCCTGGGCGGACTGGCCGAGCCGGCGCCCTGGCGGCCGCCGGGCACCCAGACTGCCGGTGTGATCCAGGCGGGG
>NZ_JAUTWS010000606.1 GCF_030657435.1 Paracraurococcus lichenis
ACGGTGCCTTCACCTGTGCCGAGTACGCCTGCAACTCAACCGCCGCCGCTTCCGGTGGAGGCTGAGAGCATGCAATGTTGTGGGGGCTGATCAGGCTGCCTCTGCCATGGCGTGGTGCTGACCTTCGGTGGGACGAAAGCCCGGGTAGCGCTGCCGAAAGGCATCCTCGAGCGTGTCGTTCAGAACCGCCGTGCGGACGTCCAGGAAGGTCTGCACCGTCGTCCGGCTCCAGCGCATTTGCTGCGACTTA
>NZ_JAUTWS010000607.1 GCF_030657435.1 Paracraurococcus lichenis
CCCTGCTCACCCTGCTCGGCGCCGCCGGTGAGGAACTCGGCTACGACCGTATGCTCCGCACCAGCACCACAAAGCGGCGCACCCATTCGCTGCTCCGCCAGGGCATCATGCTCTACGAGCTCATCCCCACCATGCCGGAGCACAGGCTCTTGCCCCTCATGGCGCGCTTCGCCTCTCTGCTCCAGCAACAGACCGTCTTCACCGAGATGTTCGGCATCATTTGAGCCCGGAATGAGGGGATTCCTGAG
>NZ_JAUTWS010000608.1 GCF_030657435.1 Paracraurococcus lichenis
GCCAATGGCAAAGCGATGACGCAGGCGGTCTATCGTCGGCAGAAGGACGCTGACATCGGCTGTGTTGCCGGGCATGATTTCCGTGCAGATCGGCCGTCCCTCGTTGTCAATCACCACGCACAGGATCAGCTGCATCAGGTCGGGCCGGTGGTCCTTCGAGTGGCCCCGCTGACCCAGTGTCTCCCCGCCCGCGCCCTCGAAGCTGATGGACGTGGTATCCATGAACACGACGGAGAGCTCGCTG
>NZ_JAUTWS010000609.1 GCF_030657435.1 Paracraurococcus lichenis
TCGTCACCGAGGACTTGGTCCTGCTCGCGGCGGTGGGGATCGACGCCGAGGGCACGAAGCACCCGCTCGGGCTGGTGGAGGGCGCCACCGAGAACGCGGCGGTGGTGCAGGCCCTGCTCGACGACCTGGTCGGGCGGGGGCTCGCCCCGAACGTCTGCCGGCTGTTCATCGTGGACGGTGCCAAGGCGCTGACCAAAGCCATCCGGCGCACCTTCGGGCGCGACACGCCCATCCAGCGCTGCCA
>NZ_JAUTWS010000061.1 GCF_030657435.1 Paracraurococcus lichenis
ATACGTCCAAGCAGGCCGTGCTGTCGTCCGCTAGTGGGCGCGCGAGCGTCGGGCAGGAGCGGTCGTCCGCAATGAGGAATTCGTGTCGCCCCATGCGGCCGAAGCTGAACGGTGTTTCGCACAGCGACACACCGTGACGCACGCACACAAGAGTGCCAGGCAGCTGGTGCGACCGACGCCACCAAGTGAAGCCCAGGTCGGCCATGTCCTCTGCCTTGCAGCGGGGACAGAACCTCAACGCAGCAACGCGGGGCACGCAACTGACTGCGAGGCCCAAACTCAGATGGCTCGACCCGCCGCCATTCACAGCAGCCGACATGGCCGCCTCTCGGATCGCCGGCGAAGCCGCCGAGGTATAGTAGGGAAGTAGCGTCCAGCGCTCTATGCAAGCGAGGACGGCGCTTGAGCCTGAACCCCCTGACGCCAGCCTCTCGCAGAGCGCCCCGAGGTGGCCAGGAAGGTCATGCGAGGCCACGACGTACCGACGCCCGAAAAGGGCTTCCAGCGCCGCGCTCCAGCACCTCCAGCCCGCCATCCGATGGTAACGGGCCACGGCGCTGTAGAGTAGCTCGTCCTTCTGGAAGGCAGGAAAGAATGGCAGCACGGTTAAGCGGCCGCCGTCTTGTCGCCGCGGCGGCTGCCGCGACCCTGGTTTCGGACGTCGTTCGGGTCTTGGACCGGCTGCCGTTCCATCTTGGGGCGGGGGATCTTCCTCGGCGTCGATCTCTCCACGTTGGCCTTGGCGACGAGTTCGAGGATCTTCTGCATGACCAGCAGGTGATCCGCCGAAGAAACCATCGTCTCGGCGTTGGTGATAATCGTATCGACTTCCTTCTCGCTAAAACCCTGAGCTGCGAGAGAGGCGCGTACCATGTGGAACGGGTCGTTCACGAGCGGAGCCTCCTGCGAAGCCTCCTCCATCATCTTTCGGCGACGATACTCGTCGGTCGTAAGTCCCGCTAACTTTGCCAAGGCCTGATCCACAGCTACGTGGAAACCGCTGATGTCGCGGAAGCCGTCAAGGGCAGCTACGTCGCCGTCGCGCATTGCGAGGATCATTGGTCGGACCATGTTGAAGCGCTCGGCAGCGACGAGTTCGATTGCCTCCCTGGTAATGATCTCAGGCTCGCCCGTCCACTCGCTACGCGTGATGACATGCATCTGGACGAGCATGTGGAGCTTGACCGCCAGATCGAGCACACCTTGGGTCTCGCGATACACCGCCGCGGCGAGTTCGTCGGTGAGCTTTGTCCTCTGACTGGTCCACTGGAACTGCCAAACCTGTTTGAACCAGCTCCGCCACTCCGGGCCGTCGGCGGCACGATCCCAGACCTGGGAGCCGTAGCCGTCGCCACGACGTGCGGCGTGGAAGCCGTGTTGTAGCACGTCAGTTGCGGACATGGTCCCGATGAGCAGCACCGGAATCCCGATGGTGTTGGTCATCGTGACATAGAATTTCATGAGGGCACCGACGTTTTTGCCCGTCGCCGTCATCAGGTTCTGGATCTCGTCGACGATGATCACTCCGATGGCGTGCAGATGAGCCAGATGCTGGACGTGGAGAAGCATGGTCTCGGCGGGAATCGCGTCCTTGCCAAACTGCTTGGAGTAGCGGGTCCATCCGAGGCGCTTGTCCACCGCCTTGAAGAAGTTGCGGCAGAACTGCTTCACCGACCCCTCTGCAGGGCAGAGCACGATGATCGCGGGAATCTGCGCGACGGAGTAGCCGACATCGGGCCGAAGCACCGGCCGAAGCAGCTTGGTGCCCAACTCAAAGGTTGTGGACTTTCCCATCCCGGGTACGCCGATATTGGCAGCGCTTCCTACGGTGCTGATCGCGACGTGCTCCGACTCAATTTCGATGTCTTCCCGCTCGATGCGCTCTACCGCGTCGAGAATGGCGCGCTGATGACCGCCCGCGAGTGGGTTGCGGCCGAGATAACCATCCCGAATCATCATGTGCAGGCCATCGACCGCCCGGATCTGACTTGTCAGAGGGAAGAAGGCACGTAGCAGCCGGAGGCAGCAATGGCGCCGGTAGGTCGCGTGCTGCTGACGCTCCTCTGGGGCATAACGTGGCACGACTGTGATCCTCTGCTGGATCTGCTCTAGGGTGAGCATCGGCCCCAAACCCACGATGAACGGGTTCTCGGCATATTCCGGCAGCAAGGGCACTTCAGTCATCCTCGTCCTCCAGCACTACAGCATTGCGCGCTGCGAAGTCGGGTACCGCCGCCTTGGACACTGGCAGCGGGAAGGGCAGGACGCGCGCCTTTTCACCCGCAGCGCCGGCACCACCATCGCCGCTCTCCTCCAGACGCTCGTGCGAACCGGCGGTCGACGCAATGAAGACTTGGGACTCCTGTTTGCGGTCGAGAGCCAGTTCCTCCTTCCGATTCAAATGAATGTTCTTCACCTGCCCGAGAACGCTGCCGCCGGACGCCGCCTTTGATCTTCGCGCGGCGCGGCCGTTGATCGCTTCGGTGCGACCCTGCGCATTGGCCCGGGCGACTGCCTCTGCCTGGGATGCCTTCTTGTTGACTGCCTTGTCTATCTGGAGCGCGCCGTACTCCTCCCAGGCGGTGGAGTCACCAAATACCGCTGAGACGCGGTCGACGCGTCGCGCGACCACGTAGCCTTTCTCGCTACCGCGAACATGTACCAAGATTGCATCGGTGCGTCGCTTGTCATAGGAAGCGCGACCGTAGGTCACCTTGCCCTTTCGGCGCGCGTCCGCGAACTTCCTGTGAAGGGCGGGGTGGTCATAGTGCCGGCCCTCCCAGACAACGCCGGATTGGGTGAAGGTGATGGCCGTTTGCGGCATCAAGCCGAAACGGAACGCCTCGGGGTCGGCCTGACGGGCAGTCCCGCTCAAGTGCGACACGCCCCAATTCCAAAGTTCGCGGGGGATCGACGGCACCTCGTCCTCTGACAATCGCGGGTGCCGGTCGTACTTCGTCATAACGTGGTCGTTGTTGTGATAGAGAACCAGCTCGATAATGATGGCAGTGAGGTCATCCAGGTCGAGCACGGCGTCGGCCCGGTAATCGCGAACGCCACGCTGCCTGAAGTCTGTTTCGATGTAGCCGTCGACGTAGGGTTTGAAGATCGCGGGTAGAGTCCGGAAACAGGACTCCACAATCCCCTTCCAGTCGCCTCGGTAGGCCGCTGCCGTCTCGACCTTGATCTTCATAAGGGTAATCATGTGCTCTGCGACGGCGCGTTCGATCTCGCCGCGATCGCCGAGCAGGACGGCTGGAATCATGCCGGTCGGCCAATCCTCGGGAGCGATGTCGATGCCGAAACCGCGGCAGAACTCGGCCTTGTCCTCGACACAATTCGCAAGAGCCATCATCGCGCCGATCCACGATGGAGGTTCGAGACCGATGTAGATGCCCACAATGAGCCGAGAGAAGGTGTCAATCACCACATATAGCGTGGGGCGGCCGATCAGCTGCTTCCGAGACCGTCGTGAGCGGATGTAGGTGTCCAGCACGGTCGCGTCGATCTGGAAGCGCCCGCCCGGCCCCCAGGTGATGGAGTTCGAGGTGCCAAGGATCGGCTTGTTCTTCTGGTCATAGACGCGCGGCGTCATCTTGCGCCGCCGGAGAGCCTCCAAGTCCACGACCTTAGGCGCCCAATAATGGAACTGGCCATAAGTGGGCACACCACTCTCGGCAAACCGGTCCTTGAACTTGTATTCGCCTCCCTCGAGCAGGTCACCCGTCAGGTCCATGAAATAGAGCCTGAGGCAGAAATCATAGGCCGCCCTGAGATCTATTTTTCTATTTCGAGCCCAGTACAGTCGCAGTGAATTGGAGAAATACTGCTTGATCTCCTCATCAACGTTCAAGCCGAGCTGATTGCCGATCTCAACGGGGCGACCACGCTTCTTACTGTCTGAGGTGACAACCCGTTCGTACTTCCCGTTTCTGTCCAACGGCGATCGGACGGAGTCCTTGGACATGCCGTTTTCAAAGGCACGTTGGAGGAGGTTCATCACGTGTCGTCGCGTGCACCGGTTTGCGGCGGCTGCCGCGGCAGCCAGATTGACCCGCTTTTTTTTGTCAAAAATGGCGGGGATGCAGTTCTCAAGCAGATGACCGACAATTCTCCAGTTCTCCTCCCTCAGGTCCTTCTGCCGATCGCTTAGGGTGGAAATGTGGGAGAAGACGATCGGTTTGCCCTCCTCGTGCCTCCAAGCCTTCGTGTCTACCATCGACCACACGAAGGCGTAGGGCATCCTTTCGGGCCAGTTGCGGCCATCGAGCCGAAGGATCGTAATGGTACGGCGATCCGGTGAGACATGGAGAACGCGAGCCCGTCCGGGGCTCACGCCGCCCCACTCCAACTCGTCCCACTCCATGATCACGGGCTCGCGGAGAGCCTCCTCGCTTAACGATTCGACCATCACGCAACCTTCGCGGCGGCGACCACCGCGTCCGGTAGCCGGATCTGCGACAACGGCCCCCACGCATCGAAGGGCCCTTCCGTGTCCATGATGACTCGCTTGCGGGCTGCCAGATGCCGCACCATCGACAACGCTGTTCCCGGCATCCAGCCGTAGGTGCCGTCCAGTCCCGACAGGAAAGCGCCGGCGGTGCTCGTCGATGCCACTGGCAAGTGTGCGAGCACCGTCTGACAGCCGGCGAGGAACGCGGGAACGCGCTCCCTCGCCATATGGTCGAGCCAGAACCATTCCATGAGCCACTGCAGCTTCAGCATGCGCGCGCGGCAAAGCTGGCTCGCGGTGAGGAGCGTCCACATGACGCCGCGACTCGCCCAGTATCGGCGCTCGATCTCGAGCTTGTCGAGCGCACGCGCGTCACCAAACACATCGTCCGACTTGCAGGCAATCGCCAGCAATCGTCGCTCTTGGCCGGAAGGCAGCGCGAACGACAACCATTTGTCGTGCCCTCTAACATCGAGGAGCAGGTCGGTCGTCATCACTACGTCGACCCCATGATCGCGAGGGTGGAACACACCCATCTCGCTGGCGATCCGGCGAGTCTCCGAGCGGGGTAGCGGGAATTGTTCGCGAATATCGACGACGGCCGGGCTCCATTCGGCCTGGTAAAACGCCGCCGCCTCGTTGTTGCTCAGCAGGTGATGAATGCGCCCGGTGGTCACGCCTGGTGGCCGCGACGACAAGCCAATCGACGACGTGTCGTGAATAGTCAGCCATGGCAAATAGGAAGCGCCCTGCCCAGTGCCGCGGCCTTCCTTGATCCACTTGGCGATCCGCTTCTCGGTCACCTGATAGCGCTTGATGATCATTCAAACACCTCAAGGCATCATCAGAAATCAAGATCGGCGCGGAAGCATGTCCCTAGCAAGCGGCTGACAAGCCCGCCCGAGTTTCCGGATCGACGCCCAATCTCGGCCCGGCAGAGCGGCGATTTGGCGCTCGACCGGGCGTGGTTTCGCGCGGCAAGACGCCGTGCAGGCGGTTCTCGGGCGCCACGCTGCCGCGCTGAGCAGCATAGGCAAGCGGACGAGGTTGTAAGCCGGCGTGGCGGGGGAGAAGTGCCATTCGATCTTCGGCGGGCCTTACACAGCCCGGCGGTCTCGCATTGCGATATTGGCTGGCCTCAAGCCGCCCAGACGCATGTAGGGCCGAAGTAGCCAGTCCACTCATTTGTGCCGGGAAGTGGTTCGAGCGCGTTCCGCCACACTGAGGTTCCGGGACGCGGCCTCGAGCTCATCTGCCAACCGAGCCTTGGCAAGTGCGAGAATACGCCGCGCTTCCGTCCGAGCCGCTTTTTGAAGCAGCTTCAGAACACATGGCTTAAGCGAACCACTGGAGGACATCTTCGAGCGATGCATGGACTATAATCTGACGTCCTCCAGGAAGGGACAGCCATGTCATTCCCTGTTGGTCACCCGCGTCGCTGATTGCAAGCACAGTTCCGGGCCGAACGGCGTGGCACAGGCCGTCGCTATCGCGGAACACAATGAACGGTCCAAACCGTTCTCCCGACACCAAGTCGGCCATATCGAAAGCTCCGAAACGACCACCAAAACATAGCTCGGCCCGGCCTGAGATGCACGCACTAATACACTGAAGAACGAAGTACGAAGAGGCGCAACATGATCAACGAGTTGACAACACATATAGCGCCAATCGGCGCTATATTGTTCTTTCCCTATTTTCTATTTCGGGAAAGATCGCGCCTATGTGAACCTCAACCTTGTGTAGCATAGTGACTAGCAAGCTATGTTACTGGTTGGGAACGCCTGCGTCGCGCCCGGTCGTAGCCAGCTCTCCGTGGCCGACCAGGCTGCCACTGGCGTCTCGCCCGGCTATGTCCGCCTTTCCGTCGGCATCGAGCATATCGACGACATCCTTGGCGATCTTGGCCAGGCGCTGGACGCCGCAGGTGGCAGCCTGCGCGCCGCGGCGGAGTACCGCCTCGCGATGACGTATTCCCGGGCCGGGTGCCCGGACTGCAGCGCCGCCCGTCGCCGGCGGAGGCGCCTGCCGAGGCAGGCGTGATCATGCGACAGCGTGACTGGCGTTTCCTCCCTCACCTCGGCCGGGGCCTTGCGCTCCGGCCTTTTTTTCGACGCCATGCCCTCGCGCAGCGCCCTCTTATTCCACGCTCAAATTATGTTTGAAATTATGAATGCTTCGTTTTCATGGTACGAATGCGCGCTGCCTCAAGGAGCCAGGATGCCGCGGCCCACCATCGCCATCGTCGGCGCCGGATTCAGCGGCACCCTGCTTGCGCTGCACCTGCTGCGCCGCTGTCCCGAAGCGATCCGGGTCACCCTGATCGAGCGCAACTCGGCCTTCGGGCGCGGCCAGGCCTATGCCACCGGCAACCCGAGCCACCTGCTAAACGTGCCGGCGGCGCGGATGAGCGCCTTCCACGACCAGCCCAACGATTTCGTCGACTGGCTGCGGCGGCAGCCGGATGCCGAGGCGCTGCTGGCGCAGGGCTTCGTGCCGCGCCGCCTGTTCGGCGCCTATGTCCGCGCCCTGCTCAGCGAGGAGGTGAAGCGGCCGGAGAATGACGGCCGGCTCGAACTGCTGCGCGGTGACGTGGCCGGGCTGTCGAAGACCGAAGCGGGCCTGACCCTGGCGATGGACGGCGACCGCTGGCTGCCGGCCGACCTGGCCGTGCTGGCGATCGGCAATTTCCCGCCGGAGCCGCCGCCATGTGCCGATGCCGACTTCCTCGACGGCCCGCTCTATCTGCCCGACCCCTGGGCGGCGGACAGCTTCGCCGCGCTGCCGCCGGAGGCGCCGGTGCTGCTGATCGGCACCGGGCTGACCATGGTCGATGCGACGATCTCGCTGCTCGACCAGGGGCATCGCGGACCGATCCACGCCTTGTCGCGGCGCGGGCTGCTGCCCCGCCGGCATGCCGCAACCGCGCCGCGCCCAGCCCCGGTAGCGGCGCTGCCCGCCACCCTGGTGGAGCTGGTCCGGTCGCTGCGCGGCGAGGCGCGCCGGGCCGCGGCTGGCGGCGGCGACTGGCGTCCCGTGGTCGACCGGCTGCGGCCCTTCACCCAGGATGTCTGGCAGGCCTTGTCGCCGGCGGACCAGTCCCGCTTCCTGCGCCACCTGCGGCCCTGGTGGGACGTGCACCGCCACCGGATGGCCGGCCCGGTGGCGGACCGGATCGAGGCGGCGCGCGCCAGCGGCCAGCTTCGCCTGCATGTCGGCCGTATCCAGACGCTGCGGCAGGAAGGCGGTATCGCTGAGCTGACCTATCGCCGCCGCGGCGACGGGGAGACGGTGGAACTGCGGGTCGCCCGGGTGGTGAATTGCGCCGGGCCGGGCTGTGACTACGACCGGATCGACCACCCTCTGGTGCGCAGCCTCCTGCAGGCCGGGCTGGTGCGGCCAGATCCACTACGGCTTGGCCTCGACGTGACCGGCACCTGTGCGCTGCGCGACCGCAGCGGCGCCATATCGCGCCGCCTCTTCGCCGTGGGGCCGGTCACCAAGGGCAGCTTTTGGGAGATGACGGCGGTGCCCGACATTCGCCGGCAATGCGAGGTCGTGGCCGAGCACCTGGCCGGAATCGTCCGCGCCACGCTCGCCTGATGGCGGTGTGGCTTTTGTGCACTTAATGACTGTGATTATTTTTATGATCCGATCATAAAGCGTCTTATGGGTGGCATAGTTGAGCGATCGGTCCCACCCTAGTCGTCACGCGGCCGCCGCCGGGGTGGGTCGCCACCAAAGCAATTTGCCATGTCCCCGTTGCACGCCACCGCATCCGCCCTTGTCGCCGAGTTGGCCGAATTGACGCCCGCGACCGCCATCGCCCTGCTGGCGGACCGCTTCCGCGGCCGTATCGCACTTGTCTCCTCCTTCGGGGCGGAGGCGGCGGTGCTGCTGCATCTGGTCGCGCGCGCCGATCCGTCCCTGCCGGTGCTCTTTCTCGACACCGGCAAGCTCTTCCCGGAGACCCTGGCCTATCGGGATCGGCTCGTCCGCCGCTTCGGCCTGCGCGACGTACGCAGCTTGCGGCCCGACCCGGCGGCTATCGCTGCGCGCGACCCGATCGGCGGCCTCTTCGCCGCCGATCCGGATGCCTGCTGCGCGCTGCGGAAAGTGGCTCCGCTGGGCGCGGCGCTCGCCGCCTTCGACGTCTGGTTGAACGGCCGCAAGCGGGCCCATGGCGCGGGGCGGGAGGCCTTGCCGCTGGTCGAGGCGGTGGACGGTCGGCTCAAGGTGAACCCCTTGCTCGACTGGGACGCGGCCACGCTGGCCGCCTATGCCCGGACCTACGACCTGCCGCCGCACCCGCTGACCGAGCAGGGCTATGCCTCGATCGGCTGCATCCCCTGCACAAGTCCGGTTACCGCCGGCGAGGCTTCGCGTGCCGGTCGATGGCGCGGCTCCGGCAAGAGCGAATGCGGCATCCACGACCGACCTCTCACATCCCCGCACGCCCGGACCGATTGACCATGGACGACCTCGACAGCCTTGAAGCCGAAAGCATCTATATCCTGCGCGAAGCCTTCAGCCGGCTGAAGCCGCTGGCCCTGCTCTGGTCGCTCGGCAAGGACAGCAACGTGATGATCTGGCTGGCCCGTAAGGCCTTTCTCGGCCGGATACCCTTCCCGGTCGTGCATCTCGATACCGGGCTGGAATTCCCCGAGGTTTATGCCTTCCGCGACCGGTACGCGCGGGAATGGGGGCTCGACCTGATCGCCGATGCCTGCCCGCCGCTGGAGGAGGTGGACCCGACCCTGCCGCCGGCCTCCCGCATCGCCGCGCGCAAGACGCATGGGCTGCGCCAGGCGATCGCCCGCTACGGATACCAGGGGCTGATCGCCGGCATCCGCCGCGACGAACAGGCGACCCGCGCCAAGGAACGCGTCTTCAGCCCGCGCGGCGCCGACAATGCCTGGGACTTCCGCGACCAGCCGGCGGAGTTCTGGGACCTGTTCCATCTGGATTTCCCGCCCGGCACCCATGTCCGCGTCCATCCGCTGCTGCATTGGACCGAGTTGGACGTCTGGCGCTACATCGCGCGGGAGGAGATCCCGGTCTCCGAGCTGTATTTCGCCAAGGCGGGCAAGCGCTTCCGCTCGCTCGGCGAGGTCGGGATCACCTTCCCGGTGGACAGCGAGGCCGCCGATATCGGCGCGGTCATCGCCGAGCTGCGCGGGACCACCTCCACCGAGCGGGCCGGCCGCGCCATGGACCACGAGGGCGAGGATGCTTTCGAACGCCTCAGGGTTGGGGGCTATCTCTGATGCCGGGCGATCGGGCCTTTCCCATTGTCGTGGTCGGCCATGTCGACCATGGCAAGTCGACCCTGATCGGCCGGCTGCTGCACGATACCGGCAGCCTCCCGGAAGGGCGCATGGCGCAGCTCCGCTCGCTGTCGGCGAAGCGCGGCCTCGACCTCGAATTCTCCTTCCTGCTGGACAGCCTGCAGGTGGAGCGCGACCAGGGCATCACCGTGGACGCGGCGCAGATCTGGTTTCACAGCGCGGCACGGCGCTACGTGATCATCGATGCGCCGGGCCATGTCGAGTTCCTGCGCAACATGGTCACCGGCGCCGCGGCGGCGCATGCCGCGGTGCTGGTCATCGATGCGCTGGCCGGGGTTTCCGAGCAGACGCGGCGGCATGGCTACCTGCTCGGCATCCTGGGCGTGAAGCAGGTGGTGGTCGCGGTCAACAAGATTGACCTGATCGAGCACGACCCGGAGCGCTTCGTCGTGGTCGCCGATGCGGCGCGCGACTACCTGCAGGGCCTCGGCATCGCCGCCACGGCCATCATCCCGCTTTCGGCTAGGCATGGCCTGAACGTGGTCGCACGGGGCGAAAGGACGCCCTGGTATGGCGGCCCGACCCTGATCGAGGCGCTGGATGCGCTGCCGCCGAGGCCGGCGCCGGAGGACGGGCCGCTGCGCCTGCCGGTGCAGGACGTCTACCGGCTGGAGGACCGCCGCATCGTCGTCGGCCGGATCGAAAGCGGCCGGGTCGCGGTGGGCGATGCGGTGCGCTTCATCCCCGGCAGCCAATCAGCCCGGGTCGCCGCCATCGAGGGGTGGAATGGCCGCGCCCCGACCGAGGGCGCCAGCACCGGGCAGAGCGTCGCGCTATCCTTCGACACCGAGGTCTTCGTCGAGCGTGGTGCGATGGTGGCCGGGGCGGACCAGGCGCCGTCCGAAAGCCATGTCATTACCGTGCGGCTCTTCTGGCTGGACCGGCAGCCGCTGGTCGCCGGCGACCGGATCTCGCTGCGCTACGGCACCGCCGAGCAGCGCGTGACCGTCGAGGCGATCGAGGCGGTGATCGATGTCGACACGCTGACCTCCGCGCCCGCGCTCGCCCTGCCGCAGAACGCGATGGGCCGGGCACGGCTGCAATCGGCCCAACCGCTGGCGATCGACAGCTTCGCCGAGAGCCCGCGTACCGGGCGCGGCGTGCTGGTGCGTGACCATCGCCTGGCAGGCGGCTTCGTGGTTGAGGATTTGCCCCAGGCGGCGCGCAACCTGACCGCGGTGGATGCCCCGGTGACGCCGGAGGAAAGGGCGCGGCGGAACGGCCACCGCGGCGGCGTGCTCTGGCTGACCGGCCTGTCCGGCGCCGGCAAGAGCACCGTGGCGATGCGGACGTTGCGGGTTCTGACTGACCGCGGCCGGCAGGCCTATGTACTGGATGGCGACAACATCCGCGCCGGGCTGAATGGCGATCTCGGCTTCTCCGCCGCCGACCGCGGCGAGAATGTCCGCCGCACGGCGGAGGTGGCGAAGCTGCTGGCCGATGCCGGCTTCATCGTCATCGTCGCGCTGATCTCGCCGCTGGCGGCGCAGCGGGCGGAGGCGCGGCGGATCATCGGCGGGACCTTCCAGGAGGTGCACGTCGCAGCCGACCTCGCCGCCTGCGAGGCGCGGGACCCGAAGGGGCTCTATCGTCGCGCGCGGGAGGACCGGCTGCGCGACTTCACCGGCATCTCGGCGCCCTACGAGGCCCCGCAGGCGCCGGAACTGCGGCTTGACACGGTGGCGCTCGGCGTCGCCGAGGCGACGGAACGGCTGGTCGCCCATGCGGAGGCGACCTTCCTGCCGGCAACACGCGCGCCGGCGCCGGTGCGGCTTGCCGGTTAGCCGGGCCTTGGTCGATGACCTGACCCAGGGTGAGCCGGCCTTCACCGTGGGCAACGGCATGTTCCCGCCGGCCAGGACGCCCGGTCCGATCGTCGGGCGGTTGCGGGCGGCGCTCGCCCGGGTGGTGCGCGGCGAGGCGTTCCGCGGTAATGCCGACGGCAACGGCAGTCGCGTTGTTGTCCCAGGCCGCCGATGAGGCCATGCAACGGCCGGCATGGGACTTGGCCACCCGGCGGGCCTGTGCACGGGAGGCTGATGCCGGCGCGGGGTGATCGACCCTGGCAGGCTGGATGCCGGTGCAGCCCTCCCGCCTGGAGCCGCTTCCGTCCGGTTTCAGGCGCTGTCTTCGTCGACGACGCGGAGCATCGGTGGCTGCCGCAGGACCGGCAGGGTGGGCGGCAGGGCGCGGGCCCGGGCCAGAACCAGTCCCGCAATGCGGCGCGCCTCATCCTCGTCGCGGAAGACCTGACCGTGGAGATCGCCCACCACAGGGTCGGCCGCGACGAAGTGCCACCCGGCATGATGCGCCATCACGACGCCGAGCAGCCGCCCTTCCACCATGACTGGACGGGATTCAATCATCGCCTGCTTACGAAGACTCGCCGCGTCCCGCCAAAAAGACGCCGGGATCTCTCGACCCCGGCGAGTTCATGGGAGGAAACGCCAGTCACAAGGTCGCCTGAGCATCCGCGACCGGCGCGGATGCCTCCGCCGGCGACGGGCGGAGCTGGTTGCGCCGGAGCATCTCCGGCACGAATTCTTCAGATACCGCACGGCAACGGGCGGTGCCGGACCAATAGGCGCGATCGCGGTCAACGAGGCAGGCTGCCTGCGCATGACCGCTCAGGACCGGATTGGCGGGTCGGGTTCGGCCCGGCCCGGCATCCGCTCCAGCAAGGCAAGCAGTGCCTGGCTGGCGGGGCCGCCGCCTGTCGCCAGCACGGCATCGGCCAAGTGCCTCACGGCATCAGCATTGTCGAAGACCGCGCCATCGAGTTCCTCAAGCCGGGGATCGGTCGCGGTGAAGCGTAGCCGGTCACCAGCTGGTAGGACGAAGCCAAGCGCGGCGCGACTGTTCGAGATGAGGGATCGGACGAACATGGGGCCTCCCCCGGCGCCAGGCCGGTCGGGACACGGATGTGACAGGCGATGACGGCGGCCAGGACGGATTCCCGGCCGCGATGGCCCTCAGCGGCGACAGCGCGCCCGGCACCCGCCCAAGGGGCGAAGGGTGCGGCGGAAAGCGGTGGCGGCGAGGCGCCTTGGCATCGCATGGACCTCCGGGCAGCGGCGGTCAGAGGCAGGGCTGCCGCTTGCTGATATTTATCCTCTTTAAAATCGCAATTCAACATAAAACACTAAAGTTGATAGCTTTAATGGGCCGCCTTGGCAGAGGTCGGCCCTAGCCGGGCTGCGCTTCGATCTTCGCCTCGCGGATCAGCTGTCCCCAACGCCTGGTTTCCCGAAGCAGGGTTTCCCGCAGCATCGCCGGAGGACCATAGGCCGCCTCGACGCCCCATTCGGTGAAGCGGGCGCGCAGGTCGGGGTCGGCCAGGGCCTCCTCCAGCGCGGCCGAAAGCCGGGCGATGATCGGCGGCGGCGTACCGGCCGGCACGTACCAGCCGCTCCAGGACTGCACCTCGAAGCCTGGATAGCCGCTCTCGATCACCGTCGGCGTGTCCGGTAGCGCCGCGATCCGTTGTGCCGCGGTCACCGCGATCGGGCGGGTTTGCCCGGCGCGCATGGCCTGGATCGCCTCCAGCGCAGTGCTCCAGGCGAAATCGGCGCGGCCGGCCTGGATGTCGAGGATGGCCGGCACGCCGCCACGATAGTGCAGCACCTCGCCTTCGAGCAGGCCGGCCTGCCGGCGGAACAGCTCCCAGGTCAGATGGACGCCGATGCCGAGCCCGCTGGTGGCAGCGTTCAGATTCGGCCCGCGCGTGCGCGCCCAGGCCACGAATTCCGCCAAGGAGTTCACCGGCAGCCCGCGGTTGATGTGCAGCACATAGGCGGTGCGCGAGGTATGCGCGACCGGGTCCAGCGCCGTCGCCGGGTCCTGCGGCGCGAGACCGGGTTGCAGGTTCGGGATGATCGCCAAGCCGATACCGCCCGACAGCACCGTATAGCCATCGGGCCTGGCCGCCGCGACCTGGGCATTGCCGATCGCGGAGCCAGCGCCGGGGCGGTTCTCGATCGTCACCGGCTGGCCGAGGACGCGGGCCACGCGTTCCGCCGTGGTCCGCCCCAGCGTGTCGACAATGCCGCCCGGGGGAAAGGGAATCACCAGGTTGATCGACCGGGTCGGCCAGGCCTGCTGCGTCGCCGCCGGCGCTGATCCGGGCAGCGCCGCGAGGGCGAGGAGATCACGCCGCCTCATTCGCAGCGGTCCACCTGGTGGGTTGCGAGCGGGTGCATCGGGTGCCTTTCGTCAGAGCCGGGCAAGGCCGCCCGCGAGCAACAGGATTGCGAAGCCGGCCCAGCCCAGCAGGATGCGGCCGCATTGCCCGGCCACGGCCATCATCCGCCAGGCAGCCGGCCAGCCAGGTCGGGGAGGCCGCTGGTTTCCCTCCTCGGGGCGGCCGGCGGGGGTGGCCGGCGGACGGCCCGACCATTCATGGAATGGGGCCGGAGCCTGAAAGGACACAGCCTGGCGCGACGCGACCGGATGCATGTCCATCAGCGATTCTCCTGGCGGTGTCGGGACCGGTGATGCGCCGCGCCGGTCATGGCAGCGCCGGCTCCGCCACCCGGATGACGGCCGCGGCATCGACCGGGGCGTGATGGCAGGCGACCTGGTGACCGGGCGATACCATGCGCAGCACCGGCGACTCCGCCCGGCAGCGCGCGTCGGCCAGCGGGCAGCGCGGGTGAAAGCGGCAGCCCTGCGGCGGGTCGATCGTGCTCGGCAGGTCGCCGATGATGGGCGCGCCGCGCCGCCGCCCGCCGCCGGGCACGGACGCCATCAGCGCCCTGGTATAGGGATGCTGCGGCCGCGCCCAGAGTCTGTCCTGCGGCGCGCTCTCGACGATGCGGCCGAGATACATGACCAGCACCCGATCGGCGATCCAGCGCACCACGCCCAGGTCGTGCGAGACGAACAGATAGGAAAGGCCGAACTCGCGTCGCAAGTCGACCAGCAGGTTGAGAATCTGCGCCTGCACCGAAACGTCGAGCGCCGAGACCGGCTCGTCGCAGACCACCAGCTTCGGCGCCAGCACCAAGGCGCGGGCCAAGCCGATGCGCTGCTTCTGGCCGCCGGAGAATTCGTGGGGAAAACGGTCCAGGCTGTCTACCGCCAGGCCGACCCGCTCGGCGATCGCCTCCACCCGGCGACGGCGTTCGACGCGGTCGCCGATGCCATGTGCGATCAGCGGCGTCTCCAGCAGCGCCCGGGCCGTCTGCCGCGGGTTGAGCGCGGCGGCGGGGTCTTGGAACACCATCTGCATCTGTCGCCGCAAAGGCCGCAGCGCACCAGCTGAAAGGCGGGTGATGTCCTGGCCGGCGAATTCGATCCGCCCGGCGGCGACCGGGGCGAGCCGCAGCAGCCCACGCGCCAGCGTCGACTTGCCGCAGCCGGATTCGCCGACAAGGCCGAGCGTTTCCCCCGGCGCGATCGAGAGGCTGATGCCATCGACCGCCCGCAGCGTGCCGCCCGGCGTTGCATGGTGGATGTGCAGGTCCTCAGCCGAAAGCAGCGGCATTGCGGCCCTCCATCACCGGGCAGGCGAGCAGGTGCGCGGCATCGGCCAGGGCCACCGGCTCCGGCCTTTGCTGCCAGCAGCGCTCCTGCCGCGCCGGGCAGCGCGGTGCGAAAGCGCAGCCAGCGACCCCGGCCGCCGAGGCAATGCTGCCGGGGATCTCCGCCAGCCGTCCGGTGGAGAAATGCGCGCCGTGGTCGAGCCGCGGCGCCGCACCGACCAGGCCGATGGTGTAGGGATGCCGCGGGTGGCGCAGCAGGGACGCGGCCGGCGCGGCCTCGCAGGCGCGGCCGGCATACATGACGATGACGCGGTCCGCCCATTCCGCCACCACGCCGAGGTCATGCGTGATCAGCAGCAGGCCCATGGCGAATTCCCGCCGCAGGCTGTCCAGTAATTCCAGGATCTGCGCCTGGATCGTCACGTCGAGCGCGGTCGTCGGCTCATCGGCAATCAGCAGCAGCGGCTGACAGGCGACGGCGATGGCGATCATCACCCGCTGCCGCATGCCACCCGAGAGGTTGTGCGGATACTCCGTCGCACGCCGCCCGGGATCGGGGATGCGGACCAGGTCCAGCAATTCGACCGCCCGGCGCCAGGCAGCGCGGCGCGTGAGGTTCTGGTGCACCCGCAGGGTCTCGGCGATCTGCGCGCCGATGGTCAGCACCGGGTTGAGCGAGGTCATCGGTTCTTGGAAGATGATACCGATGCGGCGGCCGCGGATCTGCCGCAGCGCCGGATCGCCGGCGGCGGGCAGCGCCTCCCCCAGCACCTGCAGGCGCTCGGCGGTGACCGTCGCGGTCGACGGCAGCAGTCGCAGCAGCGCCAAGGCGACGGACGACTTGCCGCAGCCGCTCTCGCCCACCAGCGCCAGCGTCTCGCCGCGGCCGAGCGTCAGGTCGAGCCCGCGCACCGCCTCGCTCGCGCCGAAGCGGATGCGCAGGTCGCAGATATCGAGCAACGAGTGGGTCATGCGGTTCGTGCCCGCGGGTCGAGTGCATCGGTCAGCGCTTCGCCGAGCAGGTTCAGCGCCAGCACGGCGATGACCAGCGCGACGCCGGGGATGCCGACCAGGTACCAGGCGGTGCGCAACTGGTCGCGCCCGGCGCCGATCATGCTGCCCCAGCTGACCAGGTTCGGATCGCCGAGCCCGAGAAAGGCCAAGGCCGCCTCGTTCAGGATGGCCGTCGCCACCATCACGGAGGCGGTGACGACGACCGGGGGCAGCGCATTCGGCAGCATCTCCGCCAGGATGATGCGGGCATGGCCATAGCCGAGGCCCTCCGCCGCGACGATGAAGTCCCGCTGCCGGAGCGAGCGGAACTCGGCCCGGACCATCCGGGCGATGGTCGGCCAGGAGACGCCGCCGATGGCGAGCGTGATGGTGAGGACGTTGGGTCCGGCGATGGCCACCAGCACCACCACCAGCAGGAAGGCGGGGAAGGTCTGCACCACCTCGGTCGCCCGCGCCAGCAGGTCGTCCGCCCGGCCGCCGAGATACCCCGCCAGGGCACCGACCAGGGTGCCGGCGAGGATGCCGATGGCGGTGGAGGCGAAACCGATGAGCACCGAGACCCGCGCGCCATGCGCGATGCCGGCGGCGATGTCACGCCCCAGCAGGTCGGTGCCAAGCGGATGTTCCGGATCGGCACCCGGCCAGAGGAAGGGCTGCGCCACCATGTCGAGCGGATCGCCCGGGAAGAGCAGCGGTGCCAGCGCGGCCAGGCCGGCGATCAGCCCGAGCCCGACCAACCCGGCCACCGCCATCGGATCGCGCAGGAGTTGCCGAAATGCGCTGCGGTGAGCCATCTCAGCCTACCTCGATCCGTGGGTCGAGCCAGGCCTGCAGCAGGTCGACCAGCATATTGACCAGGATGACCAGCAATGCCGAGAGCAGCAGGATGCCAAGCACCACGGTGAAGTCGCGCTTCAGGACGGCGTCGTAGGCGAGCCGGCCAATGCCGGGCCAGGCGAAGACCGTCTCCGCCACCACCGCGCCGCCGATCATCCCGCCGGCATGCACGCCCGCGACCGTGGTCAGCGGCAGCAGCGCATTGCGCAGTACGTGGCGCAGCAGCACGGTGCGGCGCGGCAAGCCCTTGGCGACCGCGGTACGGATGAAATCCTGCCGCGTTACCGCCAGCATCGAGGAACGCACCAGCCGCGCATAGATCGCCACGTAGAACAGTGCCAGGGTGGTGGCGGGCAGGATCAGGTAGCGCAGCCCGTCGAGCAGCGCCGCCGGCCCGGTCAGCCCGGCGCCGACCATCCCCGACCCACCACTCGGCAACCAGCCGAGGGTGACAGAGAAGACCACCACCAGCATCAGCCCGATCCAGAAGCCGGGGACCGAGTAGAACAGCAGCAGCAGGACCGAGAGCGCGCGGTCCGGCCAACTGCCGGCGACCGCGGCCATCAGCGCGCCAGCGGCGATGCCGACGAGCAGCGCCAGCGCCAAAGCCGTGCCCATCAGCAGCAGCGAGGCCGGCAGCCGCTGGCCGATCAGCTCCACCACAGGCATGTTGTACATCGGCGACTGCCCGAGGCTGAACTGCGCCAAGTTGCCGAGATAGCCGAGGAACTGCTCCAGCAGCGGCTGGTCCAGGCCGAAGCGGTCGCGCAGCGCCGCCATGGTTTCCTCGGTCGCCGAGCCGGCCTCGGCCGCGAAGGCTTCCGCCGCATCGCCCGGGGCCAGGCGCAGCAGGAAGAAGTCGATGACGATGACGGCCAGCACCGTCGGCAGCGCCTGCCACAACGTGCGCCGCAAGATGCGCAGCAGGCGCGGGGTCGTCGCCATGCTCAGTCTGCCAGGTTGGTCAGCGGACCGAGCCGCTCGGCCGGGATGTCGAGCAGCCGCGACAGCACCTCGCGGCGGAAATCGTCGTAGATCGGCACCGCCGCGATGATATCGGTGCCGAGATTGGCCGCCGAGCGCTCGTAGCGGGTGTTGAGGTAGGGGTTCAGCCGGCGCTGCACCTCCTCGTCCGCCGCCAGCAGCCGCTCCGCCGCCTCGACGCGGCCCTCGGGCGACAGGCCGCGGTAGTAGCCCAGCCACCAGTCCATCAGCCGCAGCCGATGCACCTCCTCATCGGGTGCCGCGCGCTCCTCGCCGAAGCTGCGGATCGGCGGGTCGTACAGCGTGGCGGTCAGTCGCTCATGCGCCAGGCGCGCCAGGATGTGCAGCTCGTAGTGCAACTCGAAGGCGAAGAAGCCGTATAGGTCGCGATAGGGCAGGTCCTCCAGCGCCGCCCAGTGGAGGGCCACGACCTCCTCGATCCGGCCGATCGGGTCGTGGCCCAGATGGTGGCGGGCATAGTCGCGGGCGAATTCAGCGTGGAATCCATCGTCGCCGATCTGCCGCGCCAGCACGTATTGCGCATCGAGCTGCGGGAACAGCGTCGCGCCGGCCTTGGTCGCCGCCTGGACGATGAAGCTGTCATGCCCTGCGGTCCATAGCCAGTGGTCGGCGATGCGGGCGAACTCCTCGGGCGTTTCCGCGGCCTGCCGCGACACGCTGCGCTCGCCGGCCAGGTGCGGCGCGTGGCGTTCGGCGACGTCGCGGAAGATCTCGGCTTCGATCGCGGCCGACCAGCGGTATGGCGCCAGGGTGGTCTGGAGTGTCTCGCTCATCATGCGTTCTCCGGGGCGGGGAAGCGCAGCCCGGCGCGTTCCAGCAGCGGCAGGATGCGCGTGCCGAAATGCTCGAGGTCGGGCTGGAAGTCGAAGAAGCTGACCTGGATGCCGTCGATCCCGGCCTCTTTCAGCCGGGCGATGTACCGGGCGACCTCGTCTGGCGTACCGATGATCTGGATATTGCCGCCGAGCGCCCGCTGCGCCGGGCCGTCACGCCCGGCGCGGCCGCGCCAGGCATGCGCATCGCTGTCGAAGCGGCCGAAGCCGGCCGGCGCCTCCGGATCGGCATGCGCGACGATGGCGTCGTGATAGGCGGCAGTCTCCGCCGTAGTGTCGCGGCTGACGATGATGGGGTTGATCAGCGTGCGGATCTCGCGGCCCTGCGCCCGCGCCGCGGCCTTCACCCGGGCGACATGCGCCGGCAGGGCATCGAGCGCACTCTCGATCTCGGACCCCGCGGGGCTGGTGATGAAGACGATGTCGGAATGGCGCGCGGCGAAGTCGATCCCGGCATCGGAGCCGGTGGCATTGACCAGGATCGGCCGGCCGAAGAGCGGCTTCGGGGTGACGAAGGCCTCCCGCAGCGACCAGCGGGCGCCCTCGTAGGACAGGTTCTCCTCGGCCGCCCAGAGCCGCTGGACGACGTCGACGAATTCCGCGGCAAGCTCATAGCGCCGGTCATGGTCGATGCGCGGCCAGCCGAAGGCCTCGTGCTCCACCGCGCGGTGGCCGGTGACGATGTTGACGCCGCTGCGGCCGCCCGAGATGTGGTCGAGCGTCGCGGTATACTTGGCGAAATGCAGCGGGTGCCACGGCCCGTAGAGCACATGCACGGTCGAGATCAGCAGGATCCGCCGCGTCACCGCCGCCAGCGCGCCGACGCTGATGAAGCTGTCGAGCGCGGTACCGTCCAGCACCCCGCCATAGCCGCCCTTGGGCAGCCATTGCGACAGGCCGAACACCAGGTCGAAGCCGAATTCCTCGGCGCGCTGGGTCAATGCGCGGTTGTAGTCGAAGGTCCAGGTGGTGCTGCGCGGCAGGCGCGAGGCGCTCCAGCCGCCCGCTTGGATCGGCAGGAACAGGCCGAGCAGCAGCGGTTGCTGCAGCGCGCGGGAGAGCGGACTGTCCGGGAAGCTCGAGGGGGAGCGCGGCAGGATGCCACCGGCCCGGTCAAGCACCGCTGACATAGCCGCCGCGTCCTGCCTCGGTCTGCTCCTGCCTACCCATGCCTCAGCTCCCTGCCTGTCGGGAGGCAGCATGCCGCTTGATTCACGTACCGTAAACGCTTATTCAAGTTATCACCGATAAGAAAACGTGTTTAATTCAGCCTGCCGCCGTGACGCGTCGTGAAACCGGCCGCGGCCGGCAGACGAGAATGGGAGCGACGATGCAAACCTCTCCATTGGTGTCCTGGCGCCGCCGCGCAACGCTGGGCCTCGGGCTCGGCCTGGTCCTGCCCTTCAGTGCGCTGCCGTCCGGCGCCTTGGCCGAGGCGCCGCGCCGCGGCGGCACACTTCGCATGCTGATCCAGCCGGAACCCGCCGCGCTCTGCACCATCGCCACCACGGCGGGGGCAGAGAATCGGGTCAGCCCCAAGGTGCATGAAGGGCTGCTGACCTACGATTTCGCGCTCAACCCGCTGCCGCAGCTCGCCACCGCATGGGAGGTCAGCGCCGATGCGTTGGAATACCGCTTCACGCTCCGCAGCGGCGTGCGGTGGCACGACGGCAAGCCTCTCACTGCGCGCGATGTCGCCACCTCCGTCGCCCTGCTGAAGGAGCATCATCCGCGCGGCCGCAGCACCTTCGCCAATGTCCGGGAGGTGCGGACGCCGGACCCGCTGACCGCCATCATCGTGCTGTCGCGTCCGGCGCCCTACCTGATCTATGCCCTGGCGGCCTCCGAATCACCGATCGTTGCCGACCATCTCTATGGCGAAGGCAATCCGGTGACCAACCCGGCGCAGCTGCGGCCGATCGGCACCGGGCCCTTCCGCTTCCGCGAATGGCGCAAGGGCGACTATATCCTGTACGACCGCAACCCGGACTACTGGGATCAGCCGAAGCCCTATCTCGACCAGCTGCTGCTGAAGGTGCTGCCGGATGCCTCGGCCCGCGCCGCCGCGCTAGAAACCGGGGAGCTGGATATCGGCCCCGATACGCCGGTGCCGTTTTCCGACATCGCCCGACTGAAGGCGCTGCCGCAGCTCGATATCGATACCCGCGGCTACGACTACACCGGCGGTCAGAGTCAGCTGGAGTTCAACCTCGACAACCCGATTCTGAAGAATGTCACGGTGCGTCAGGCCATCGCCCATGCGATCGACCGGCGGGTGATCCTGAATACCATACGCTTCGGCTATGGCGCCATCTCGCCCACGCCGATACCGCCGAACCAGCGCTTCCACGCCGCGGTGCCGACCTTCCCCTTCGACCCGAAGCGGGCGGAGGCGCTGCTCGATGAGGCCGGTTATCGGCGCGGCCAGGGCGGTATCCGCTTCACCCTGACGCATGACTACAACCCCTTTCACCCCTCGACCCAGCAGATGGCGGCCTATGTGCGGCAGGCGCTGGCCCGCATCGGCATCTCGGTCAGCCTGCGCAGCCAGGATTTCGCCGCCTTCGTCCGCCGCATCTATACCGACCGCGACTACGACATGGCGATCAACCTCTACAGCGCCATGTTCGACCCGACGGTCGGCCTCCAACGTGCCTACTGGTCGAAGAACATCAAGCGCGGCCTGCCCTTCTCCAATGGCTCCGGCTATGCGAACCCGGAGGTGGACCGGCTGCTGGAAGCCGCTGCGGTGGAGCCGGATCCTGCGAAACGCTACGCCTTGTTCCGCGAATTCCAGGAAATCGTCGGCCGGGAGGTCCCCATGGTGACGCTCGTGACACATGATCAGGTGACGATTTTCAATCGTCGCGTGCGCGATCATACGGTGGACGGGCTGGGACTGAACGGCAACCTTGCCGGCGTCTGGCTGGCGACCTGAACCGATGGCATCGGAAATCCGCTTCAATGCCTTCGCCATGAACACGCCCGGGCACCTCTCGCCCGGGCAATGGACCCATCCGCGCGACCGGAGCGCCGACTACAACAAGCTGCGTACCTGGACCGACCTGGCGCAGATCCTCGAAGCCGGGCTGTTCGACGGGCTATTCGTCGCCGACGTGGTCGGCGTCTACGACGTCTATGGCGGCGGCCCGGCGGCGGCGCTGCGGCATGCGGCACAGGTGCCGATCAACGACCCGATGCTGCTGGTCTCCGCCATGGCGCATGTGACGCGGCACCTCGGCTTCGGCATCACCAGCACCCTGACCTGGGAATCGCCCTACCTGCTGGCACGGCGCTACAGCACCCTGGATCACCTGACCGAAGGGCGGGTCGGCTGGAACATCGTCACCGGCTATCTCGACAGCGGCGCCCGGGCGCATGGCCTCGACCGGCTGATCGCGCATGATACGCGCTACGGCATCGCCGAGGAGTACATGGCGGTGGTCTACAAGCTCTGGGAAGGCAGTTGGGAGGAAGGCGCCGCGGTCCGCGACCGCGCGCAGGCCATCTTCACCGACCCCGCGAAGGTTCATGCCGTACGGCATGCGGGGCCGAATTTCAGGGTGGACGCCATCCATCTCTGCGAGCCTTCGCCGCAGCGCACGCCGCTGCTCTACCAGGCCGGCACGTCCGATGCCGGCCGCGCCTTCGCCGGCCGGCATGCCGAATGCGTCTTCGTCAGCGGCCCCTCCGCCGCCGTCATCGCCCGCCGGGTGCGGGACCTGCGGGAGGCCGCCGCGGCGGCAGGACGCGACCCGGCCGAGATCCTCATCTTCAGCCTGCTGACATTGATGGTGGGCGAGACCCGGGCCGCGGCCGAGGACCGGCACGCGGAATGCCTCCGGCATGCCAGCCCCGGCGGCGCGCTGGCGCTGATGGCCGGTTGGACCGGGCTCGACCTCTCGACCTATGGGCTGGACGAGGAGATCCGCCACATCGAGAACGATGCCAACCGCTCCGCGCTGGAGAATATCACCCGCGCCGACCCGATCCGGATCTGGACCGTGCGGGACGTGGCCGAGCGCGTCTCGATCGGCGGCATCGCCCCGGTGATCGTCGGCGACGCGCGGCAGGTGGCGGATGCGGTGGAGGACTGGGTGGACCAGACCGGCGTCGACGGGCTGAACCTCGCCTATGCCGTGCTGCCGGAGACCTTCGAGGATATCGCGCGGCACCTGGTGCCGGAGTTGCAGCGCCGCGGCCGCTACAAGCGGACATACCGGCCGGGCACGCTGCGCGACAAGCTGTTTGGCCGGCCGCGGCTGGCGGGCTGGCATCCGGCCGCGGCGCATCGCCCGGGAGCGGCGCCGCAAGGATGAACGCGCCGATGGCTGACTTGCTGGCAGCACAGGTGACATCGGCGGTGCCGCCGGGCCATAACCCCGGCCCCATGCCCGACCGCCCCGATCCCCCCGCCATCCGCCTCGCCGGGCTCCGAAAGCGCTTCGCTGCCGGCGGCGCAGTGGCGCTGGACGATGTCTCCCTCGAACTCCGCACCGGGGAGATCTTCGGCATCGTCGGCCGCTCCGGCGCCGGCAAATCGACGCTGATCCGCACGGTGAACCTGCTGGAACGGCCGGATGCCGGCAGTATCACGGTGATGGGCCAGGACCTGCTGGCGCTGGACGAGGCCGGGCTGCGCGCCGCCCGCCGCGGCATCGGCATGATGTTCCAGCATTTCAACCTGCACCACCGCCGGACGATGGCGGAGAACATCGCCTTCCCGCTGGAGGTCGCCGGCCTGCCCAGCGCCGCGCGCGGGTGGCGGAACTGCTGCCGCTGGTCGGGCTGGAGGCAAAGCGGGATGCCTTTCCGGCGCAGCTCTCGGGCGGGCAGAAGCAGCGCGTCGGCATCGCCCGCGCCTTGGCCTCCGCCCCCGCCTTGCTGCTCTGCGACGAGGCGACCAGCGCGCTCGACCCCGAGACCACGGCGGAGATCCTGGCGCTGATCCGTCGCCTGCGCGACCAGCTCGACCTTACCGTGCTGCTGATCACGCATGAGATGGGCGTGGTGAAGGCGATCTGCGACCGGGTGGCGGTGATGGAGGCCGGGCGGATAATCGAGCAGGGCCGGGTCTTCGAGGTCTTCACCCGGCCGGCCCAGCCCACCACGCGCCGCTTCGTCGCCGAGGTGATCGGCCATGGCGTGCCGCCCGGCACCCTGGCGCGGTTGCCGCAGCCGGGCCCAGGGCAGCAGCGCCGGCTGGCCCAGGTGCTCTTCCTCGGCCCGCACAGCACCCGGCCGGCGATCAGCGAGGCGAGCCGCGACTTCGGCATCGACATCAACATCGTCTCTGGCCGGGTGGACGAGATCGCCGGCGAACCCTTCGGCGTCATGGCGCTGGCGGTCAATGGCCCGGCGGCGGCGATCGACGCCGCCTTCGGCTGGATGCGCGGGCTTGGCCTGCTGGTCGAGGAGGATGTCGCATGGGCTGGCTGACGCCCACGATGCAGGACCTGCTGTTGGAGGCCTTCTGGGAGACGCTGGTCATGGTCGGCGCCAGCGCCGCCATCGCGGTGGCCTGCGGCCTGCCGCTGGCGCTGCTGCTGCAGGTCACCGGCCCGGGCGGGTTGCGGCCGATGCCCTGGCTGCAGCGGCCGCTCGGCCTGCTGGTCAATGCCCTGCGCTCGACGCCCTTCATCATCCTGATGGTCGCCATTGTGCCCTTCACCCGGCTGGTCGCCGGCACCTCGATCGGCACCGGCGCGGCCATCGTGCCGCTGGCGCTGGCCGCCACCGCCTTCCTCGCACGGTTGTTCGAGAATGCGCTGCGCGAGGTGGATGCCGGGGTGGTGGAGGCGGCCCGCGCCATGGGCGCCTCGCGCTGGCAGATCGTCACCAAGGTGCTGGTGCCGGAGGCGCTGCCGGGGCTGATCGCCGCGGTCACCGTCGCGCTCGTGTCGCTGGTCGGCTTCTCCGCCATGGCTGGCGCCATCGGCGGCGGCGGGCTTGGCGATCTCGGCATCCGGTTCGGCTACCAGCGCTTCATGCCGGAGGTGATGGCGACCGTCGTGTTGGTGCTCATCATCCTGGTGCAGGGCCTGCAATCCCTTGGGGGATTGGTTGGTCCGCCGCCTGTCCCACCGCTGAAGGAAGCTCGCGATGCTCCGCCGCCGACCGCTGCTGCTCGCCGCTCTCGCCATCCCCGCCCTGGCCCGGGCGCAGGAGGTGGGCAGCACGCACGCCCCCTGCGCATCGGCGTGACCGCCGGCCCGCATGCCCAGGTGATGGAGAAGGTCCGTGAGATCGCCGCGCGCGACGGGTTGGTGCTGCGGATCACGGAGTTCCAGGACTATATCCAGCCCAACGCGGCGCTCGCCGCCGGCGACCTGGATGCCAACAGCTACCAGCACCAGCCCTTCCTCGACCAGCAGGTGCGCGACCGCAACCTGCCGCTGGTGGCGGTGGGCAAGACGCTGATCTTCCCGCTCGGCGTCTATTCGCGCCGCCATCGCGCGTTGGCGGACCTGCCGGCAGGGGGCCGCATTGCCATCCCGAACGACCCCACCAATGGCGGCCGGGCCTTGGTGTTGCTGGCGGCCCATGGTGCCTTCGAATTGCGCGCGGGCAGCGACTTCCGCGCGACGGTCGCCGACATCACCGTCAATCCGCGACGCCTCCGCATCCTCGAATTGGATGCGGCGCAACCGCCGCGGGCGCTGGACGAGGTGGAGGCGGCCACCATCAACTCCAACTATGCCTTCCAGGCCGGGCTGAACCCGGTGCGCGATTCCATCGCGCTGGAGAACGCCGACAGCCCCTATGCCAACCTGATCGCCGTGCGCCGGCAGGACCGGGACGCAGCCTGGGTGGCGCGCCTGGTCGCGGCATACCAGACGCCGGAGATCAGGGAATTCGCCGCCACCACCTTCCAGGGCGCCGTGGTGCCCGCCTTCTGAGGACAAGCCTGATGCTGCGTCGTTCCCTGCTCACCCTGCCGGCGCTGCTGCCCGGCCTCGCCGCGGCCCAGCCGGCGACCTTTGGCACCGCAGCCCGGCCGCTCCGCGTCGGCGTCACCCAGGGTGTCCATGCCCAGACCTTCGAGGTCGTGCAGCGGGTGCTGGCGCAGGACGGCTTCGTCACCCGCGCCGTCGAATTCGGCGATTTCATCCAGCCGAATGCGGCGCTGGCGGCCGGCGATCTCGACGCCAATGCCTACCAACACTTGCCCTTTCTGGAGGCACAGCGGGCTCAGCGCGGCTATGACTTCGTCCCTATCGGCAAGACTGTGCTGACGCTGATGGGCGTCTTCTCCCGCAAGCACCGCAGCCTCGACGCGCTGCCGAGCGGCGCCCGCATCGCCATCCCGAACGACCCGACCAATGGCGGCCGCGCGCTGCTGCTGCTGGCCGAGAGTGGTGCCCTCCGCCTGCGGCCCGGCGCCGACCATCGGGCGACGGTGGCCGATATCGCCGAGAATCCGAAGCGGCTGCGCATCGTCGAGCTGGAAGCCGCCAGCGTCGTCCGCGCGCTGGAGGATGTGGACGCCGCCGCCATCACCGGCAATTTCGCCGTGCCCGCCGGGCTGAATCCGCTGCGCGACGCGCTGGCGCGGGAGACGGCGCAGAGCGTCTATACCGTGCTCGTCGTGGTTCGCCGGGCCGATGCCGAGCAGCCCTGGGCGCGCCGCCTGGCGGAGGGCTATCGCCATCCCGCGGTGCGCGAATTCGTCGAGACGACCTTCGGCGGTGCGGTCATCCCGGGCGCCTGACGGCGCCCGGGAGATCGCCGCTCACTCCGGGTGGAAGACCAGCGTCCGCAGCTCAATGCTCTCGCGCGGCGGGGCATCGGGCGGGGTCGTCGGGTCATCGAAGGCGGTATGCGCCACGAAGCGCGCGCGGCCATCCGTCTTGCTGTCGTAGCACTTGATCAGCAGCGCCTCGTCGGTCCGCAGCTGCGGCACGTAGTACCAACGGTGTTCCGGATTGTAACGGACATTGTAGGTCTCGCCGACCCGGTGCGGATAGACTAGGTCCGAGGGCACGTAGTCCGCGAAGGGGAAGCTGCGGGCATCAGCGAAGGCGAGCGGGTGGTCCACCGCCGGGTGATTGATCGGCCGCCACAGGTTGATGACCTGCACGCGGCCCTTCAGCAGCGTCTCGGCCTCATCGGGCAGCAGGTCGCGCACCCGCTGCGGACCGGACGTCTCGGTATGATCCACATGCACCCGCGTCGCCGGTTGGCGCGGGCCGTCGCGGTAATCCTCCTGGCCGGGGATGCGGTGGCGCAGCGTGTGGTCGAAGATGAAGACGCGGCTCGCGCCGGTGGCGCGTTTGATGAGCTCGATGCTCTCGGGATAGTAGATGTCGCGAATCTGCGCCTCGTCGCCGAAATCGGTCACCGCCGTCCGGTGCTCGATCAGCCCGAAGCCGGTGGTGTCGAGCCCGACCTCCCCGGCGATCCTCCGCGCATTATGGATGGTGACACGGTGCGGCTCCGGCCTGACCGTGCTGCGCGGCTCGCCGGGCGGCGGCTCGAAGGTATAGGTCCGCGGGCGGCCCGCGGTCGGTGCCAGGTAGTTCAGCTCCGCCACCACGTCGGGCAGGGTCGCCGGGCGTTCGAGTGTGATGCTCATGCTCGTTGCTCCTCCTCGGTTCAGGCCGCCAATGTCTGGCCCTTGATGGTCACCCGCGATCCGCTGCGGGTGTTCGGGAAGTAGTCCCACACGGCCAGGTGCTGCACCGCGCGGTTGTCCCAGAAGGCGACCGAGTTCGGCTGCCACTGGAAGCGCACCTGGAAATCCGGCCTCTCGGCATGGGCGTAGAGATAGGCGAGGATCGCGTCGCTCTCCTCCTCCGGCACCTCGTTGATCCGCACCGTGAAGCCGCGATTGACGTAGAGGCCGCGCCGGCCGCTGATCGGGTGGCGGATCACCACCGGATGCACCGCGCTGGGATGGACGCGCGCGCTGTCGTCGATGCCGAGCAGTCGGTTAGTGCGGCGGTAGGACCGCTCCCCCGAATGCGTCGCGGTCAGCCCTTCCAGATAGACCTTGATCTTAGGCGACAGCGCCTCATAAGCCGCCGCTAGGCTGGCGAAGAGCGTGTCGCCGCCGATCGGCGGGACGGTATGCAGATGCAGGATGCTGCCGAGCGGCGGCGCCTGGAAGCAGGAGACGTCGGAATGCCAGCGCTCCCCGGCGATGCGCCTGCTATTGGCATCGGCATGGATCGGCAGAATCTCCGGGTGGCCTTCCGGGCCCGGCGTGTTGGGATGGATGTCGAGCTCACCGAAGTAGCGGCCGAAGGCCTTCTGCGTGTCGTGCGTGAAGGGCTGGTCGCGGAAGAACAGCACGCCGAAATCGCCGAGCGCCCGGTGTAGTTCGTCCACCTGCGCGTTGCTCAGTGGCCGGGTGATGTCGATATCGCGCACCTCCGCGCCGACATGCGGCGTGATGCGGTGGATCGTCATGGCGTCGTAGGACATGGGTCTCAGGTCTCCCGCTTGGTTGTCTGGTCAGCCGGGTGTGGTCCGCCAGGGGGTCAGGCGCGCGGCCAGCAGCCGCATTGCGCCCCGGCGACCTCTGCCACGGCACGCGTGCCGCCCACTTGGTCGCCGATGCGGAGAAGGGGGCGCGGCTGCGCCAGGGTTGAGGGCGCCGCGGCGAGGCCAGTGGCCAGCAGGGCGAGCGATCGACGCCGCAGAGCGCGCATGGGTGAACTCCGATGTCCCCGGGGATTAAACCACTCTATATGATCGCTTAACAAGGCCTATAAGCGGTTTTAAATCGTCAATTCGTCGATCGTGGTAACCCAGGTCCTCTTTGTGCGACACGGCTTCTTGCTCCCGTCGTGGCAGCCTGAGCGCCGTGCACGATCAGGACGCGTCGGCAGCGTAGGGCGGTCGCAAGGAAAGTATGGCGCACAATCGATGAGAGACGGGACCGGTTAGCTAGTTTTTCACACTGCGCCTCGAGCGTGTGCCTGTGATCTGGATGCCGCAGCAGTAGCCGATCAGCAGCATGCGAATCATCAGTTCGGGATCGACTGAGGGGCGGAAGGGATGCGGGCCGAGGCGACCGGCGATTCCGGGCCTTGGCGACAGCAGGCGGTGCTGGGCCGCAGCCACTGGGACGCGGATGCCCTGCGCGACTTGGTGCGCACGGGCTGCGGCGGCCTGGGCGACGGCGACGTAGAGGTCCGGCACCGCCGCCAAGCGCAGCTCGGCGCAGAGCTCGCCAAGGCGCTCATGCTGCGTTCCGGTAATGGTGCCGCTCCCGGCATGCCAGGCGCGGCGAACAGCGCGTCGTAGAGGGCCAGCGGGTGCTGCAGCCCGGCGAGCGGCGGCCGAGCCGGTGACGGCGCCTCCGCGGCGCGGCGGGGCAGTTGGCCGTCATAGGGCGGCGGGATGGGGCCGAGCACCTGGCGCTCCGCCTCCAGCCGATCGGAAGGCACTTCGCCTGTCGTGGCATGCGCCCGCACATTCGCCACCTCGCGCAGCCAGCGGCCCACCGCCAGGTTCGCCGCCGCTTGGTCGACCACCATGCCCTCGGCGGCCATCCGATTGGCTAGCGGCACCCATAAGCCGCCCCGGAGGTAGCGGATGGCCAACACCCGGATCTCCAATGTCAGCTCTCCCCCAATCATCCGGGCCCCCATCGCGGTGACAGGGCACCCTAGAACCTGGGTCAGCTTTCAACCGGCGACCGGGTCAGTTTCACTCCGGTGGCTACACCGCCCGGTGCCGTGACGCACTGGACCGGCCGGGCGGTGGCCAAGGTGGTCGGCATCAGCTTGAGCGCGGTGCAGCGCATCTGGAAGGTTAACCGCCTGCAGCCGCACCGCCTGCGCACCTTCAAGCGCTCCAACCACCCCGCCTCCGCCAGCAAGGTCGAGGACATCGTCGGCCTGTAAAGCCTCATGGCTTCCAGCTCCGCCTCAACGGAGGGGGGACGAACACCTCCACGTCGGCCAGGATGTTCCAGCCGTCGCCGCGGCTGGGGCAGGGAACGCGACGGGCAGACGGCGACGGCAGATCAACGGGGCTCAAAATGCCAGCGTGCGACATCGGCCCAATATGATGGCGGTGTGTCGGCGCGGCCCAACGTATCGATTCCGCGCTGATCTTCCCGGTTATTTCGCGTTCTGACTCTCAGCTCTGACGCCAGAGAGGCCCGGCTGGCTCCGAGCTATCGTCGAGGCATTCCGACACGCCGCTGCCACAGGAGCCGAAGGAAGGCCGCGGCATAATACACAAGTCCGGCGCCGCCGAGCGCGCCCGCCACGCAAAGGATCGGGGTAGCGGCATTCAGCGCGGCGAGATCCACTCGGCCTCCAGGCTTCATAGTGTATCCTGTGTGAGGTTACTCCGGACGCTAGAACTTAGGAAGGTCATGCTTTCGAACGAAGCGTGCCCCTGATTTCAACCGGTTTTTCCCGCAAATCGGCAGAAGCGGACAATCGCGGGAAAATCGCTTTAAGGACAATGCGTTGCGATTGCAGTGGATTCTGACGTTCTCGGCGGCACACAGGCGGTGATCGAGGGTACCCGCGTCCCAGCCTGCGACGTCGCCTACGCATTCACAACCGGTACGCCCTGGTTGAGATCCTGACCAGTTACCCCGCAATCACAGCCGAACAGGTGGCTGAGGCGGTCGCCTGGGCAAAGGAAAACCCGTAGCGCAGTTCGACTTGGGTGTTGGGCGGCCACGGCAGGCTGCCCGCCGAACTACGCCAGCGCCCGATCCAGCAGCGCCTTTCCGGTGAAGCCTTCGTGCAGCATCGCCCGGTGCCAGCCGAGGTAGTTGCCGAGATACCGGGTCGCCACGCCACGGCAGCGCCCGTTCACCAGCGCTTTGATCTGGCCGTGATGCGCGTTCACCCGCCCAAGCCCGAGGCGA
>NZ_JAUTWS010000610.1 GCF_030657435.1 Paracraurococcus lichenis
GGCTGTGCCCCCAGCCGTGGTGTAGCAGAGCTGTGGGTAAGTGGCCGGCCGGAGCGACCATCAAGGGTCAGCGCAGGCCGGCCACTTATCCACAGCGGGCCGCCCGCGGAGGGGGGGTGGCCACCGTCGATCTCCGGTTATGGTTCGAGTTGCGAGCCAGAACCCTGAACACGGAGACGACGATGACCGACGACAAGATGGCGCTGCTGGAGCTGATCGAGAAGGGTGCGGATACCGACCTGG
>NZ_JAUTWS010000611.1 GCF_030657435.1 Paracraurococcus lichenis
TGCGCGTAGTGCCGGTTCTGCGTCTCGTACTCGACATGCGCGGTCGAGATCGTGATGCCGCGCGCCTTCTCCTCCGGCGCCTTGTCGATCTGGTCATAGGCCGTGAAGGTCGCACCGCCCGTCTTCGCCAGGACCTTGGTGATCGCCGCCGTCAGCGACGTCTTGCCATGGTCGACGTGACCGATCGTCCCGATGTTGCAGTGCGGCTTGTTCCGCTCAAACTTCGCCTTCGCCATCGTCG
>NZ_JAUTWS010000612.1 GCF_030657435.1 Paracraurococcus lichenis
GCATGGCGCTCCATCGTGACTTCCGCAAGCTCGACCCGATCACCCAGGCAGAACTGCGCCGGGTAGCGGTGGCGATGGTCGAAGCAGGCAAGACGCGGCTCGAGGCCGCGGCTGCTGTCGGCGTGAACCGCCGCTTCGTCGGCGAGTGGGTCGAGGCGGCACGACGGTCCGGCGACACGGCGCTGGAGGGTGGACGGCGCGGCCGCCGTCCAGGCGAGCAGAAGCCGCTCTCGCCGCAA
>NZ_JAUTWS010000613.1 GCF_030657435.1 Paracraurococcus lichenis
CCTCGCGCAAGCTATGGACCGCCTTGCGGGCAGTGAACGACTATCTGCTTGGCCAGAGCGACTGGCTGGTCAACTACGCCGAGCGGCACCGGGCGGGGCAGCGGGTCGGCACGGCCCTGACTGAGAGCACGGCCAACTTCCTGGTGAACCGCCGGATGGCCAAGTCGCAGCAGATGCGCTGGACCCGGCGCGGTGCCGACCGCGTGCTCCAGGTCCGCTGCGCCGTCTACAACGGCAC
>NZ_JAUTWS010000614.1 GCF_030657435.1 Paracraurococcus lichenis
ATCTTGGATTGGTTTCATCTGGCGATGCGGCTGCAGCACCTGACGCAGGTCGCCAGCACCATGTCATCCGACACCCCGGAACGCGCAGCGGCGAAGGTGGTGATCGTTGAAGAGGTCGAGCGCCTGCGCTGGCGATTGTGGAACGGCAAGGCCCGGGATGCTGGGATCAGTCTCGATCGCATCCGGGGCGTCATGCATCAGTTCCGCGGCGAGGCGGACGGCCGGCGCTCCGTCGCAC
>NZ_JAUTWS010000615.1 GCF_030657435.1 Paracraurococcus lichenis
GCGGTGCTTGGGCGAAGCGGCGCCTGCTGCTGTCGACCGACTTGGCCCTGTCAGCCGTCGAGATCGTCGACGCCTACTCCAAGCGCTGGACCGTTGAGCCGCTGTTCGCCGCCCTCAAGCTCACCGATGGCCTGGGCGCGATGTGGCAGCGAAGCCGGACGGTCCTGCTGCGCTGGCTTCACCTGGTCCAGATCGGCCGCGTCCTGCTGGTCCTGCTCACCGCCAAGGCGGAA
>NZ_JAUTWS010000616.1 GCF_030657435.1 Paracraurococcus lichenis
CCGACGCCCACGCGCAGTGGAACAGCGTCGCCGACGCACTGCGCGAGCGGGCGCCGAAACTGGCTGAGCTGATGGACGAGGCGCGTGACGACGTGCTGGCCTACATGACCTTTCCCAAGGAGCACTGGGCACAGATTGCCAGCACCAACCCGCTCGAGCGGCTCAACGGCGAGATCAAGCGCCGCACGGATGTGGTCGGCATCTTCCCGAACGCGGCGGCGATCGTCAGGCT
>NZ_JAUTWS010000617.1 GCF_030657435.1 Paracraurococcus lichenis
GCGACATGGTTCAGCTTGTCACTCGGCATGTCGTCGCTGATCCAGTCGCGGGCATTCTCGGTGAACCAGTAATGCCCCGTGCGCGGGTCGATGTCGCCGCCGACGCTGTTGCGCACGCCGAGCGCGATGATCTCGGCGAGGCCGTTCGGATGCACGCGGCGGATCTGCGAGACGCTGGTCGGCGGGATGCCGATGTTGAAGGGCGGGCCGAAGGGCAGGTACATCGCGCCC
>NZ_JAUTWS010000618.1 GCF_030657435.1 Paracraurococcus lichenis
TGGCGATGGTTTCTGCGAGATCCACGTCAACACCATGGAGGGAACGTGGTCTCTGCTACGCTCCTGGCTCCGCCCGCATCGGGGCATCTCGCAAGAGAAGCTGCCGCTGTATCTCGGCTTCTTCGAGTTCGCGCACAACGCCCGGCGCCGCGGCAAAGCCCTCCTCGGCGCTCTCGTCGCAGCTCTGGTCGTGTGATGTGCCCCATCACCCCGGATCCCATCAAGAGCCA
>NZ_JAUTWS010000619.1 GCF_030657435.1 Paracraurococcus lichenis
TATCTCTGGATTGACGCCACCTACGTGAAGGGGCGCGAGGGAGGGCGCGTTGTCTCAACGGCGACAATAATCGCTGTGGGCGTGAACACCGATGGCCGGCGCGAGGTGCTCGGCGTGGCCACCGGCGCCTCGGAGGCGGAGGTGTTCTGGAAGGGGTTCCTGCGCTCGCTGGCCGACCGTGGCCTGCGCGGGGTCAAGCTGGTGATTGCCGATGACCACAAGGGCCTGCG
>NZ_JAUTWS010000062.1 GCF_030657435.1 Paracraurococcus lichenis
GGCCTCGCGTGCTAACGCGGTGGTCACCTCGCCGGCAGTCCCCAGCCGTCAGCCGCCGCCTGCATGCGGCCGATGCCTCCGGCGACCTGGAGTGGCCCGGCGACAAGGCTGATGAAGCCGGCCAGCACCATGGCCGACCCGGCGGCCTGCTGCTCCGGCGAGAAGACGTCGTTGGCCCCGGTGCCGAGCGAGTACGCCTGCCCGGTCGCGATCATGCCGGGGGCCTCGTACATGGCGTAGCCGCCCAGGCCGACCTCGGTCGCCGTGAGCACGCCGAAACCAAGTGCCGAGGTCGGTGGGAAGATCGTCGCGATCAGCACCGCCACGGAGAGGATGCCCACCACGACGGCCTTCACCTTCCTCCAGAAGGCGTCATCGTCCATTTCCTTCTGGATCGCGGCGCGCAGTTCCGGATCGGCCATCGGCAGCAGAGATTGGATGATGGGTGCGAAGTGCTCCCACCCAACGTCGCCGGCCTCCACCCTGGGGATCAGTTCGCCGAAGGCGGAGCGACGGCTGCGGATCGCCACGAGGATCTACTCGCGCAGCGTCTCGACCGAACTGGTCTCGAGGGAGCTGAGGATCGAGCCGGGCAGGACGTCGTAGCCGTCCGGGCCAAGCGGCTGCAGCGTGCGCCGGATCCGCTCCACCCCCGCTGCCGCGGCCTGCGGGTTGGGAAAGAGCTGGTTCAATCGCGCCTCGGCGGAGCCGCGCGGCGGGTTGTAGCCGGCTATGCTGCGGCTCCGATGCGGGTCGGTCGGCCATGAACGCTGCCGCGATCGCGGCGAGAACGATCGTCCGATAGGGAATGCCCAGATACCCGACCATCAGGAAGGCGGCCGCGCCCATCGTCGGCGCGGCAGGCGCTTCGCGCCCTGCGCGGAATGCGTACCATTTCGAGCATGCTCAAAGCTTGCACTCTTCTGCGCCCGGCTGCTGCGTGTCGGACACCTCCGTCGCCAGTGTCGCTATCTCGGCCAGAATGTCCGGCATCGATTCGATGGGCGTGACGAGCCGCGGGTCCGGCGGGATGCCTGCACGTAGATCCAATGTGACGCCGTTCTGGGCTGCGGTGACTCGCAGATTGGCGATCTCGGCCGTCGTCAGGCTGCCCGGCTCGTAGGCGACCGTCAGGGTCCGCGCGGCCGGATTGGTGATTGTGACGCGAGCCTGCCTCACACCAGCGGTGAAGCTCGGAATTCTGCGGGGGGTCGCTCCGAAATTTGCCAGCTGAGCGATGTCCTCCTCCACGGCCGCAGCAACGTCCGCGCCGCCACGCGACTTCACCGAGACGAGATCTCCTCCCGCGATGTCGATCGTTATGCTTTCCCCGTTGCGCATGGCATTCTGCAGCCCGGCCGTATCCGCAATGACCTGTCCCTGCTGCCCGCGAATCGTGATCTGCGCGTCGCGGGCGAGATCGATGCCGGGGAAGTTGCCCTCTCCACGGAAGAGTCCACGGGCCGTCAGCCGGTCCGTGATCCTGATGGCGGCGGCCCTGAAACGGGCGCGGATCAATTCCCCCATGGCGATGCGCGCTTCGACCAGGCGGCCGCGTTCGAGAGGAGCGAGGATTTCAGGATTGAACAGCCGATTGCCGACTCTTTGTATAATGGCCTTGGCGAAGCGGGCCGCGAGCCCGCCCAGCAGGACCATGGCTCCGCAAACACCGATTGTGAGACTGCTGGAGCTGATCAGCTCGCAGTCACACTCGCGCTCCTTCGGCAAGCGGTCGGACCGCGAGAGGTTGTAGCTCGCCTTGTAGATCGACGCGCCCTCGATTGCCAATGTCGCGAGCAGCAGCCCGTATCCGACCTCGCTGGCAAACGCGAAGCCCGAGGCAGCACCTAGGGCCGCGCCAGGAATGGCTCCGGCGCCGCCCGCGGCGGCGCCCCCGATGCCACCCAGGATGGCGCCGGCCAGAACCGCACCGATTAGGAACCAGCCGTACAGCCGGCCGGCCGCAGAGTTGAGGTGGCGCAGGATCGAGAAGGCATCGTCGGCCGCCCTGTTGAACTCCAGATCCCAGAGATTGGAGCCAAGGGATTTGATCTTGTGCCAGATCATTCCGAAATCTTTCCCGACGCCGGGCCATGGCCAGATCAGCTCCCATGCCATCTCCTTCAGGATGGGCCACCAGTTCTCCGCCATGTATTGGAGCTTCGGATTGAGGTGCCGCAGGATGCAGCCGACGTTCTCGTTGGAAGCGATCGCCGTCGCGAGCGACCGCGCCTTGTCCGCCGCGCCGCTGATCATTCCTGTCAGGGACGCGCGGATCCGCTCCATGTAGGGATCGGGATTCTTGTAGATGTCCCATGCGAGCTCCAGAAGGTCGGCCGATCCCTTAAGGACCTTTACGCCGCCGAGGAGCAGGCCGGCACCGGGCAGCATCTGAACGCACGGATGCCCAACGACATCGAGAACCGTGTTGAGAACGCCCGTGGGAGCGTCCTCGGCGCCCGGCTTCGAATGACCCGTCACCTCCGCGAGGGACAGGTTTTGCGGCGCCGCGAGCATGTCCAGCGAGATTGGCGCGAACAGCGAGCTGCCGATCCCCTTTGCGCAGTGATAGGCCGCCTTGAGCTTGTCTTCGGCCGTATTGTAGACCCACCGGCCCGCCGAATTGAGCTTGCCGCCGACCCACTTGGTTCCCGACCAGGCTGCCGAGGCGCCGGCCTCGACCTTGCCGCCGACCCACTCGGCCGCGTCCACGAACGGATCGTACCAGGATCGTCGCGCCGGAACGGAGGACCCTCGCGCCGGCTGCAGCGTGTGCGCCAGCTCGTGCGCTAGCAGATGCTGCCCGCTGCGCGTGCTCGGCGCGAACTGGCCCGGCGCGAAGGCGATGTCGCTGCCGACCGTGAAAGCGCGCGCGTTGAGAGCGCTCGCCGCCTGCGCAGCGGCAGGTCCGTCGTGGATGCGCACGCCGCTGAGGTCCGCGCCGAGCTTCGTCTCGAAGCCGCGGCGGGTCTCGCGCGGCAAGGGCCGGCCGCCGCTGCCGAGAAACGAAAGCGCCGGCATCGCGGCGGCCGCCGAAGGCGTCGGCTGCGCACCGTTCCCCTTGAGGCGCACCGGGGTCTCCTCGTCGCACTGGCCGCATGGAACGCCGGCTGCGCACGACGCGCATTTGCAGCGCACGAGAGTCGACGGTGCGCCCGAGACGGCCGCGTCCGCGACGCGATCGGCCTCGCGCTCGTCGGGATCGTTCGGCTGACTGACCGTGAGCTTGGCCCGGGTGATGCCGCTGCGCAGCAGCGACTGAATCGCGAGGTTGCCGGCGAACTCCAGGGCAGGCGCCGGCGGCGCGGCGGGCGAGTTCCGGGCGGCGGGGGCGGCCTCCGACCGCTGCGCCGCCTGCCGGGATGCGACGGGCCCGCTCATCCGCGCGCCGCCATGGCCGAGGGCACCATGCGCCCCTGCCGCGCCATCTCGCGCCCCAGCACGCCGAGCAGCAGGGGCATGCCCACGTTCCGGGCCTCCGACGCCGCTGCGGCGAAGGCGGCTTCCAGCGCCACCTTGCGGATCTCCCCGCCGGTCAGCTCGAAGCCGCGGGCGAGGGCGGCGTGATCGAGGTCGGCTGCGCAGGGCAGGGGCGGCGCCAGCATGGCGCGCCACAGCCGCTCCCGCGCGGCCGCGTCCGGGCGCGGGAACTCGACGATGAAGTGCAGACGGCGCGCGAAGGCCTGGTCCATGTTGCGCGCCAGGTTGGTCGCCAGGATCACCGGGCCGTCGTGGTCCTCCATGCGCTGCAGCAGGTAGGCGACCTCCAGGTTGGCGTAGCGGTCATGCGCGTCCTTCACCTCCGACCGACGGCCGAACAGCGCATCCGCCTCGTCGAACAGCAGAACGGCGTTGCTGCCGCGCGCGGATGCGAATATGCGGTCGAGGTTGCGCTCCGTCTCGCCGATGTACTTGCTGACCACGGTGGCGAGGTCCACGCGGTAGAGGTCGAGGCCGAGCCCGTCCGCCACGACGCTGGCCGCCATCGTCTTGCCGGTACCGGGTGGCCCCTGGAACAGCGCGGCCAGCCCGTCTGGCGCGGCGGAGAGGCGGCCCATGCCCCAGCCTTGCTGCACCAGGCCGCGATGCGCGATCGCCGCGGCGACCTCCTTCAGCCGGGCCAGCGTCGGCGCCGGCAGCACGAGATCGTGCCAGCCGGCGCGCGACCGCACGCGGCTTGCGAGTTGCCCGAGCGCGAGGCCGGACTGCTCGCGCGCCGCGTGGAACAGCGCGGGCGCGGGCAACGGGCCGGGCGCCTCCGTGCTGAGAGCGGCGTCGCGCGCCGCACGGGCGATCTGGCCGGCGTTGAGACGGAACCGCTCCGCGACGGCGTCGAGCGCCTGCGGCTCGGCCCGCGATTCCCCGGCCGCGAGGGCTGCCTCCCACAGCGTGCGGCGGCGCGCGGCGTCGGGTTCTGGAAAGGCGATGCGCCGCAGCGGCAGCTCGCGCAGGGTCTGCAGCAGGGGGCTGCCCGGCGCCGTGGCGAGGCAGGGCGGCAGGGGCCCGCCCCCTTGCAGCCGGTCCAGCGCGGCGGGCAGGTCGGGCGGCCCGCGCCCCTCCAGGCCCGTCGCGTCCACGAAGACCAGCGCCGGCTGCAGCCGCGCGAGCAGGGCGGCGGCGCGGGCGAAGGCAGGCCAGCCCTCGGCGGGCAGGGTGCATGCCTCGACCGCGACCACGCCGGCCGGGGCCGCCAGCGCGCGGGCCGCGGCGAGGCGGCCGGAGCCGGCAGCACCCTCCAGCACCAGCACCGCCTCACGCCCGTCGCGCGTAGCGCGGAGCGGGCCGGTATCGGCAATGCCGGGGGCGGGCGGCAGCCACCTGGCGCCGGGCGGGATGGGCAGCGGCAGGCCGAGCAGGACACGGGCGACCAGCGGCGCCGCCGCGAATTCCCGCAGGCGCTCGGGGCGCCGTTCCGCCGTGGCGGGCAGGTGCTCGATCAGGCCGAGCGCCGCAAGCCTGCCCTCGGGCAACAGCGCGGCACGCAGGTCCGGCGTGGCATCGTCCAGGAGGCGCAGCGCCAGCTCCACCGTCGGCCAGCGCCGCGCGACGTTGTTGTTGAGATAGGCGAACAGCGTCTCGTAGCGGGCGTCCAGTTCCGGCGCGACGGCGAGGACGAGCACCTCGCGCTCCGCCGAGGACAGCGCGAAGGCCTCGGCCAGCCGAGCCCAGGCCGAGCCGGGCTCGGGCGGCACGCGCGGCGGCGGCGCCTCCCGAACGCCCGCGTTCCGCGCGCGCAGCAGCGCATCCACCTGCTCGTCGCTGACATAGAGACCGCGGAACTCGTCCAGCGAAAGCTCGTAGCCGGCGCGCAGCCGCAGGATCTCGCGGTGGAGCAGCGCGTCGAGGCGCTCGAGCTCCGCGGCGAGGGGGCGGCGCACGGCGTCCATGCACTCAGGCCTCCCGCCGCAGCGTCAGGCCGCCGCTGCCGACCAGCCAGGGCAGGCGCAGCGTCGCGCGCGCGAGGCCCGTCATCCCCAGGACGACATCGAGCGGCGGGCGGGAGAGGGTGACGGTCAGCCCCTCCACGTCCTGCTCCGTCCGCGCCGTCACGGCGAGGATGTTGCGCGCGAGCCAGGCGGGGCTGGAGCCGCCCAGGCCGGGCAGGTGCGCGGCCATGCGTTGCACCAGCGCGAAGGCGAGGCGGTCCAGCAGCGCCGAGAGCCGCGGCGTGGCCGCGCCGCCCGGAACCGAGAGGAAGCGGCGCGCCGCCGCATCGGGCCGCGGCAGCGGCGGCAGGTCCCGGCGCAGCGCCTGGCGATGGCGGCGTCGGACATCCCGGCCCCAGGCGGCGATGGCAGCGGCGCCGAGCCGCGGCGGCAGGCCCAGCACGTCGCGCCAGAGCGGATCGAGCAGGAAGGCCGCTGCGCGCGCCCCGCCGGTGCAGCGCGCCAGCACCAGCGCGCGGAGCAGCGCGGCCGCGGTCGCCCCCTCCGGCGCCGGCCAGCCGGCCGTTGCCGCGTCCAGCCGCCATTCGTCGAGAAAGCGCAGCAGTAGGAAGCCGCCGCCGAAGGGCGTGTGGCGCGCGGGCCGGGTCTCGGCGCCAGCGGGATCGGCCAGGCGCAGCAGCGCCGCCCGCGGCTCCGGTGCCAGCCGCAGCAGCGGCAGGAGCGCCGCGGCACCCGATGCGCCGAGCCGTCGCGCGAGCGCCGCGACATCCGGCTCGGCGGCGCCGGTGGCGCGGTGGTGGCGCAGCAGCGCCAGCGCCCGCACCAGGGCCGCCACCCCGGGCGGCAGGCCAGCCGCCACGGCGGCGACGAACAGCGCGAGGCCGAGCCGGTCCGGACAGGCCGGCGAGACAGGCGGCCAGCCTTCCCGCGCGAGCAGGGCAGCGAGTTCGGCAGCCGGCGCCTCGGCCGCCTGCCCGGCAAGCCCGTCCAGCACGCGTGCCGCCTCGGCGCTGCCCATCGCCTCCAGCACCCTGGCCAGGTCGGGCGCGGCCAAGCGGGTGAGCGCCGCGAGCCCCTCCGCCGGCTCGGCCAGGATGGCCGTGCGCAGTGCCATGCCGGTGGGCAGTGCGCGCAACCCGCCGAAGCACACATGGATCCAGGAGCCCCAGGCATCGCCGCCGGCCAGGTCGGCCAGGAAGCGGGCGAGGTGGGCAGCGCGGTCAGGGAAGAACATAACGCCGTCGGAGGAGAGATCCAGCCGGCTCGCAATCGCTGCGGCCAGCGCGCCCGCCCAACGGCGCCCCGCCTCCGCCGGCGCCAGGCCGGTGTCGAGGGTGTTGTCGAGCGTGACCTCGCGCAGCAGCCAAACCCCCTCGGCCTTGCCGCGGGCGAGCGGCGCGAGGGCGGCGCCAAGGTCCCGCGCCAACTCGGCCAGTGCCGCATCCATTCGGCCACGCACTGCATCGGGCGCCGGGTGGTTGGCCGCCACCAGATAAGTGGCGAGGTGCCGCCGGATGGTGATGCGACCCTCGGGACCTGTGTTGGGCGAAAAAGGCGACATCAGCGCTTGGCCGTACCCGGCGGCGATGATGCCCGACGTGGCCGCTTCGGCCGGGATGCAAGGGGGCCGCCAGCATCACCGCCGGCGGCCCGGTGCTCCAACGCCTCCACCCGCTCGCGCAGCACCGCGTTGTCGGCTCGCAGTTCGCGCAGCTCCTCGGCGACCAGCGCCTCGACTCGCTCGCGCAGCGCCGCGTGCTCGGCCCGCAACTCTCGCAGTGCTTCGACGACCAGCGCCTCGAAACCGTGGATGCTGACGTTCGCGGCCTGCAGCTCGCGTAGCGCCTCGACAACCAGCGCCTCGAAACCACGGATGTTGAGTAGCTTGTAGCCGTCGGGCCCGGTCTCGACCCATTCGGGGAAGACCTTCTCGACCTCGCCAGCGAGCAGTCCCGTCTCTATCCCGGCGTAGCCACCCGCAGTCGTGGGGTCGCGCCAAGCGAAGCGGACGCCCCGAAGGCGCAGAAGTTTCCCGAGCGCACCCTCGACCGGCGCGACATCCTTCTTCAGCCGCTCATCGGAGGGCGTGAGCCAATTCGGGCCGGTGCTCTTGTACGCCGTGCCTTGGACATGCAGCGTGTGGCTCGGCAGGGCAACGCCGATCCCCACGCGGTCGTTGCCGTCGAAGGCGACATAGTCGCCGCCGCTGCGGATGCGCAACACCCCATCACCCTGGTCGCCGATGCGTGAGCCATAGAGGTGCAACCAGCTCGGCCCGTCGGTGCGGCCGAACTCGCCGCCGATGTTCAGCTTCAGCGGCTGCGTGCCGAACGCGCCGATCTCCACGCGGTCGCCGCCGCTGGTGATGCGCAGGATGCGATCGCCGTCATCGGCGATGGCAGAGCCCAGCATGTAGAGCCGCGCCGGTGCCTGCAGCATGCCAATCTGACCGCGCACCTCCAGCTTCAAATCGCTGCGCGGCGCGTCGGTGCCGATGCCGAGCTGACCCGTCGGCGTGACGGCCAGCTTGTCCCCGCCCGACCAGAGCCGCGCCTTGCCGCCCAGCGCGTACCAGACCCATCGCTCGCCGCCAGCCGGGACATCTACGAAGGACTTCGTATCGCGGTTCGCGAAGGAGAGACCGCCACCCATGCCGCCGGAATGGATCTCCGTCGGGCTGTCGCCCTCGACATGAATGGCGCGCTGCGGCGTCGCCGTCCCCAGGCCGAGGCGGCCTTCCGGCGTGACGACCAGCTTGTCACTGCCAGACCAGAGCCGCGCCTTGCCCCCGTTCGCGTACCACAGCCAGCGCTGCCCGGCATTCGGCGCCAGGGTGTAAGAGACGGCGTCGCGGCTGGCAAAGGAGAGGCCGCCGTCCGTGCCTCCCGAGTGGATCTGCGTCGGTCCGCCCCCCTCGACATGCACCGCGGATTGCGGGGCATCCGTGCCGATGGCGATCCGGCCGTCGGAGGTGAGGCGGATCGCCGGCTGCACCGTGCCGTCCGCCGCCAGCACACCAACAACCAAGCGGTTGCTGCCATCCGCCTGGGTGCCCAGCGCCACGGCGAGGTCCCGCCCCGGGCCCGGCGCAACGGCATTCGCGGCGGCGCCGACCGCCAGCATGCGGCCGTCATCCGTGCCGTCCGGCTTGCGGAACTCCCAACGCCCGCCCCAGATCCGCCCATTGCCGACCAGGCGGAGGTTGCTCTCGATCCAGACCGGCTCGTGGAACACCGGCCGCCCGTCCACCAGCGCTAGGTCCGCGTCGCGCAGCGCCAACGCGTCGCAGACGGTCTGAACCTCGCTGTCGGGCGCATCCTTCTTCGGCTGGACCAGCCGGGGACGCAGCCGCAGTAACCCGTCCGCACCCAGCAGGCTCTCGCCGACCAGACCGGCGTTCCGGCGCACGCGGCGCGACAGCCTGCGCGCGTCGTCGGTGGGCAGCGCGACCAGCCGTGCCATCGCCTCGTCCCACTGCACTTGGCCGAGCGGCACGAGCCAGCGCGCCCTTGCGCCGCGCGGGTGGGGGGCCTGCTCGGGCACCGAGCCGTCGCAGAGGAACGGCCCGCCGGTGTCGAGGAGGCGGCGGACCAGCCGCGCATCCGGACTCAGCGCGCCGTTGTAGTGGACCCCGCCCTCGCGCTCGTCCAGGCGCAGCTCGCCGAACTCCAGCTCGTAGCCTTCCGCCATGCGGGTGAAGGCATCCGCGTCGCAGGCGCAACCGCCATAGCCCGGGCGCAGCGCCGCCTGCCCCTCCTCCCGCGCGCCGATCCAGACGCGGTAGCTGCCCGTGGGACGCCCTTGCAGGTGGTCCACCGGGATGCGCATGGCGGTGCGCACCACGATGCCACGGCCATAGCCGTCCAGGGCGGTGCCCGGCTGGAGCCAGACCTCGATGCCGCCCGCCGGGTCGGGCCGCTCCACCAGGGCGAGGCCGCTCACGATGCCCCAGCTGTGCCCACCGAGTAGGTGCTCGGCCAGCCGCGCGCGGTGGTAGGCGACGATGGCGTCGAGATCGCCGGCGCCGATATACTGCCCTTCGACGAAGCGGGGGCGCTCGAGCGTGCTGCCCGACATGCAACATCCTCCCGGTTAACGGTTACGCAGCGCGGCGACCTCTGCCTGCAGCGCCTTCACCTGCTCGCGCAACTCGGTCACGTCGTCCGGCGTCGCGACGATGTTCAAGCCGCGGAGCATGGCCCTGACGTCGGGCGGGTTGCCGCGCAGAAGGTCCCCGAGGATCGGGTCCTGACCGCTGTCGCGCACCGCCTCCCGCCGCACGACGAAGTCATTTTGGCGCAGCTGCGGCGTGCCGCAGCACAGCTGCTGCAGCTGGTCCCGGATCTGCGCCGCCTGCGGGAAGAAGGACAACCAGTAAAGCAGGTTGGGGAAGGTCGGAACGAGCGCGCGCAGCGGCGTCCAGTTGCAGACGCGGAGCACGCGGCAGGGACTGCCACGAACGGTGAAGGTCGCGAGCGGGATGCGCGTTTCGGAAATCGGTTCGGGGCAGGGCGGCAGCAGGGCCTCGCAGAGGCAGTCCTGCAGCACGGCCTGCGTGAGGGCCAGCAGCTGCCGGTCGGCCTCGGCCGAGTTCTCCGCCATGCAGTCGATGCTACAAAGGTGGGAGATCTCCTCGCAGCGCGTCGTGCCGTGCTCGTTCCGGTGCGCGACGAGGGCGGCCTTCAGGGCGTGGCAGGCGCGGACGCGGGCGGACCAGTCGTCGCCGTTGGTCGCCTGCCGCAGCGCCTCCGCCGCTCGCCAGACATTCTGCACACAGTCGGTGATGCGGTCGTAGAGCGCCGAGCCCGTCCCCGCGCGCGGGTCGCGGGGGCCCTTCGGCTTCGGGGCGCGGAACACCTCATAGCGGTAGCCCTCGCAGGTGATGGTCGGCGCGCATTCGACGGGCGCGGAGCGCGGCGGCACCTTGCCGCCTGCCCCGCCGCAGCCGCATCCGCAGCCCTTCGGATGGGCGGGCGAGAAGCCGCCCTTGCCGCCGCAGCTGCAGCTCCGCCCGCCGCAGCCGCAGGACGGGCAGGCCGAGGCGTGCAGCCGCGGCTCCGTCCGCGCGGCGTGTTCCTCGTACCGGATGGCGAGGACCCACTCCTCCTCCAGCTCCTTGCAGCCACGATCGTTGCCATAGGGGCGGCATTCGAGGGCCGACACCTCCTGCGCGCGGCAGGCCTGGATCATCTCGCAGACCGGCACGGTGTCCGGCGCGCAGACAACGATGTCCTCGCCGCAGGGACCGAGCGCATAGCCGGGCGAGACGCTGAGCAGCCCGCCCTCGCAGGGATGGCAGTGGACGACCAGTCCACAGACCACCCCGGTGCCGTGCAGGTGCCGGTTGTGCAGCCGCATCTTGCCGGTGACGTAGCGGTCGAGGCGGTTCAGGTCCGCCTCGCCGACGATCTGCCCCGCCACCCAGCGCGGGCGGCAGAGGCATTCCAGCGTGCCGCAGACGGGACAGGGCGGCGGCTCCGGCGAGCAGAGCCGCTGTACGGGCGCGCGCAGCGAGGTGAGGCGCGGCGCGGCGGCGGAGCTGGCGTGGTGGCCGGACATGCTGCGCCTCATCCTTCAAGGGTGACCGGGAACCAGCTCTCGAACAGGCCGCCCTGGATGCCGAGGTCGGCGCCCTTCGGGCGGTCGCCCGTGGGCAGGTCGGCGCGCACGAACTCGGCGTCGATGGCGCGGCCCAGTGCGAGCCGTCCGCGCTCGTCCCTGTCCGGCTCGCAGACGAAGTCGCCGCGCAGGACCGCCCAGAGCTCCTGGCCCACGAAGCGGTTGAAGCCGCCCAGGGCATCCTCGTTCAGCAGGTAGGCCGCGGCGTTGGCGATGGGCCCGGGCACGATCTCCGCTTCGCGGATCAGCCTACCGTCCATCCGGGTGATCCGCACGGGAACGACCTGGTTGCCGGCCAGGGGGCAACGGCAGTCGAGCAGCGTGTCCTGCACGGCGTTGCGCCGCGGCCGCGCGAGGACCTGGAAGACGTGCTCCGCATCCACGACCAGGTGCTCGATCTCCTCGCGCTTGTTGCGGGCCGGAAGGGCGAAGCCGATGACCACGTCTCCCGTGAACCCGATGACGAGGCCCTTGAAGGTCCTGGGGGGGCGGCCGGGGGTGTCGGAGGGTTCGACGATGGTCGCAAGCAGGCTCGGCTTCCGGTGCTCCCAGCTCAGCGCGGCGATGCGCACCAGCTTCTCGCCGGCGCCCACGCCGTCCTTGCCGTCGCATCCCTTCGGGATGGTGAGCCTGAGCGTGCGTACCCCGGCGATGTCCACGATGGCAGCGGCGCCCGGGACGGTGCAGTTCACGAACGTCGCGTTCACCGCGTCGATGCCGAGGCCGTCCTCGCCGTTCGTGCCGTTCTGGCCCGGCGGACCCTGCGTGCCGCCGCCCGCAGGCGCGTGCTCCATCAGGCAGCGCAGCGCCGCGGCGATCGCCTGCGTGCTGGGCAGCACCACGCGGCCGTCTGCGTTGTCGATCCAGGCCGTGCCGGCCGGCGGGTCGCCTGTCGCGTCGTCGCCGTCGAGCAGCTTCGCGCCGGGCTTCCAGCCGCGGATCGTCGCCAGCGTGAGGCAATCGCTCTCGAGGCAGGAGGGACAGGCGCCGCCGTCGAGCAGCGCGCCGCAATCGGCCTCGTCCACCTCGACGATGACGACGCCGTCCGCATGCAGCAGGTAGAGGCGGCGGCCGGCCGCATCCACGGTGACGCCGGCCAGCGGCTCCGCCACGTCCAGCACCGCGCCGGCCTTGGGCTGCTTGCCGGCGCGCAGCTGATGCAGGTTGACTGGCTGGAGCCAACCCTTGCCACTCTCCGCGCCGACGACATAGGCCCAGCCCCCGCCAGGGCTGACGGCGATGTCCGCGGGCTCGCCGTGCAGCTCCACCGCCTGGCCCACGGCACTGCCCGCCCCCTTCGGATCGAAGAGCAACAGCCGACCCTTGCCGCCTTCGGTGCCGGCGAGCGCGATCAGGTCGGGCCCGGTGGAGAGCGCCGCGTCCAGCGCGACGTGGGAGAAGCCGGCGGGCAGCGTGATCTCGCGCGGCGGCGCCGCGGAGCCGAGCTGGACCTCCACCACCTTCGCCGCACCGTCGCGGAGCGTGTAGGCGAGCGTGCCGCCGGTGCCGATGGCGAGCCCGATCGAGTCGCCGCCCGCGTCGAGCTCCCGCGGCGCCTCGCCATCCGGCAGGCCTTTCTTCCAAACCGCGACCTTGCCGCCATCCAGCGTCAGGGTGACCATCTCGCCGGTCCCGGGCGCGCAACGCATCCGCATCTTGCTGCCGGCGCTGGCCGGGATCGTCAGCTTGCGCTCGGGCGCCGCGAGCGTGCCGTCCAGGTCGTAGACGTGCAGCTCCAGCGGGTCGGTCACGGTGTCGGGCGCGACGGCGACGGCCAGCAGCCGCGCACTCGGGTCCACCGCGAGCGCGAAGGCTAGCCGGTCCAGGTGCACGGGCGCCTTCGGCACTAGGCCGTCCAGCAGGGTGCGATAGACCAGCGACTTCGCGCTCTCGGTGGCCGTCAGCAGCATGCGGCCGGGGCCTTCGTCGAGCGCGATCGCACCGGCCTCCGGCACGCCGACCGTCGCCAGGCGCCGCAGCCGCGGCGTCAGGACCGACTTCGGCTCCGGCTCCGGCGGGTCCACCACCAGGTCCACCGCATAGGTTTCCAGGATGCGGTTCGGGGCGCAGTCCGTGTCGTCGCAGGCGCACTCGTCGAAGAGGACGGGCACCTCCTCGGTCGGGCATTCACGGTGGCGGAGGCAGAGACGCAGCCGGTGCGGCTTGCCCTCCGGCGTCTCGACCAGGCTGCGGAAGGCCGGGAATGCCATCAGGTCGATGGTGTCCTCCTCCAGCACCAAAATGTCGTGGCCGCAGCAGTCGATGGCGCTGCCCGGATGGAGGCGGACGAGGCGGTCCTGGCAGAGCGGATTCCCGTGCTGGCTCACCTCCAGCCCGCAGACGATGCCGGTGCCGTGCAGGCGCTGGTGGTGCAGGCGGAGCTTCTGCGCGACATAGCGGTGCTCATCCGTCAGGTCGCGCGGTGTGACGAGCTTGCCCAGGAACCAGTGGTTCCGCAGCACCGGCTGCGGCTCGCACTCCGGGCAATGGGCGGCGTGATGATGGTTGGCGTCTGGCATGGCGGTCCTCATCCGAGCCGTGTGGCCTGACCCGCGCGCGCATCGCGGCCGAGGGTGAAGCCGGCGCGCGGCCGGGCACCGCCGATGCGCGTCGCCTGGCCGAGCCGGTCCTGGTCGAGCGTGAGCGGCCGCCCGGGCCAGGTGCCGAGCGCGCTGTCGAAGCCAAGCGTTGCCTGGATGCCGAGGCGCATGCGCGGCTCCACCCATTGGATGCTGGCCTGGGTGTGGGCCGGCGCCTCCGCCGCGATCAGGCGCTCCAGGCGGCGACGGTCGGCCGGGCGCCGCGCGCGGGCGGCGGGGAGGAAGACGCTGAAGCGGTGGGCATGAAGGTGGAAGGGGTCGCGCAGCGGATCGCGCTCGGTGGCGAGCCGCGTCACGTCGGCCTGCGCGTTGTCGCCCAGGCGGGAGCGGCCGAGGATGCGCTCGCCCCACAACCGCGACCCTTCGCCGAGGCGCCCGTGGCCGAGGACGAGCCAGCGGCGCAGGCGCCAATGCTCGAGCACCAGCATAGGCGGCTGCCAGGGGCAGGGCTCGGGCAGGCCGCAGGCCGGGCCGCCGGGACAGGGCGTGGCGGGGCGGCAGGTCGCCGGCGCATCCAGCCCAAGGTGCAACAGCAGCATGCGACGCAGGCCTTCCGGCGTGCCGCGGAGCGTGGCGAGGGCTGGCGCGGCGCGCAGCAGCCGGCGCCGCTCCGCCTCCGGCAGTCCGGCCAGCGCGCCGTCAAGGCCGACCCAGGAGGCGAGCCAGGCCAGCACGTCGGGCCGGCCACGGCGCGGGCTGCTGGCCGGTGCCGTGCGCGGGTCGAACAGCTCCGCGATGCGGTCCACCTGGTCCTCGATGGAGCGGAAGCCGCTGTCGAAGACGGCGAGGAAGCGGTCCGTGAACTCGGCAGAGACCGGCTCCTCGCCCCAGACGCCGGGCAGGAAGCGACGCAGGGAGATGCGCGGGAACTCCAGCGCGATCTCCCACAGGCGCGGCGTCACCTCGCCCGGGCCCTCCAGCGTGATCTCCAGCCACAGGAAGCGGCCCGGCGGGGCGAGGATTAGCGCTTCCTTCACGTTATCCACGAAGGGGCCGCAGGGGGTCCAGGCGGCGTCCTCCGGGTCCGCCACCATCTCCTGCGGGAGGTCGAGTTCCGCGGTGCGGGCGCGCAGCGAGAGCCGCGTGCCGCGCGGCAGCTCGACCGTCACCAGCAGCCGGTGCCAGACGCAGCCCTGGATGCGGCTGTCGAGCGGCTTCGTGAGCACGCGGCCGCGCGCCGCTCTGCCGCGCCGGCAGGGGACCAGCGCACCCGGGACGGGTTCGCCGCGCGCGTCGAACAGGCCGTCGCCGGTGATGCTGGCGCCCCAGGCGCGGCAGAGCAGTCCGAGTGCGAGGTGGCCGCGCGCGTCGAGGGCGAAGGGCAGCGACGGCAGGCGGCCCGCCAGGGCTTCCGGCCGCTCGGCCCTCTCCTCGACCGTGCCGTCCACGGCGATCACGCGCGCGACGCCGCCGCTGCCCGCTATTACGCGTCCGTCACAGTCGATCGCGAGGGCGCGGACGTCGCCCAGGCCCTCCGCCACGCGGCGGTGGCGGCCCATGCGGTCGAAGAGGTGCAGCGTGCCGGTGGCTGGGTCGGCCACCCAGATCCGGTCGCGCGTGTCCACGGCCAGCGCCGCGGGCTCCCACGCCGCGCCACCCGGCGGCGCCAGCTTGGCGAGCAGCGCGAGGTGCTGGCGGTGCAGTACCAGTACCGCATTGCCGGCGGCGATGTAGAGCCGGTCCTCGCCCACCGCAATGGCACGCAGCTTGCTGCCGGGCGGCACCAGGCAAGGCAGCGGGGCGAAGCGGCAGGCGCAGGGATCGAAGCGCAGCACCCGCCCGCCCGCGATGTCGAGCAGGTGGAGCGTGCCGTCCAGCCCCAGCGCGACGTGCCGGGGCGGGACCAGCCCGCCGAGCGTTCCCGCGGCATTGCCGAGCCCGCCGGCATCGTCCTTCTCGGGGGCCAACACCAGCGCGCCGTCGCCCGCATCCGCCTCGATCCCGTCCCCGGGCACCGCAAGCCGCCAGCCGTCGCGGCGCGACAGGCGCATCACGAGCGGATCGTGCGGCGGCCGGGCGGGCGGGGGCAGGAAGGCCGCGGTGCTCATCCGGCCAGCTCCTCCTGCACGATCACCTCGTGGCCGGCGGAGGCGAGCAGCGCGCCGGCAGGCACGGGCACGTCGGTGCAGTTCGGGTATTCCTCGCCGTCCAGCTCGATGATGGCGCTGACCACGCGCGCCGCGCCGGCCGCCAGCAGGCGCTGGTGGAGCGCCGAGAAGAAGACGTCGCCCCCGAAGGGCCAGCCACGGCCCTTCGCGCCGCCGGTGAGCGGGTGCAGGTAGGCGTCGAGCGCGGCCACCGCCGCCTCGCGCAGTTCCGCCGCGTCGGCGCCGGGTGGTGCGACGACCTCCGCCGTGACGCGCACGGGCAGGTAGGTCGGCGGCGTCACATGCACCTCGGTCGTCAGCAGCCGGCGCGAGTCGAGGCAGCGGCAAACCGCGCGCAGCAGGCCCTCCGACGGCACGGGCGCCGGGCCCTTCTCGTCCGGCACGACCACCACGGTGACGACGCCAGGCACCTCCACGCCCGGGAAGTCGGGATGGAACAGGGGCAGCGCCTTCACGCGGCCGATCGGCCCGGCCGAGATGGCCAGCGCCTCGAAATCCTCCGCCGTGACGGCGCGGTCGCGCGCCTTCAGCATGCGCGCGGCGCGCAGCTTCGCCGCCTCCAGCTCCTCCTCCTCCGTGCCGCCCGCGGCGGGGAAGGGGTTGGTCACGCGGGCGGTGTCGATGCCCGGGACGGGCGTGAGCAGGGAGGTGATAGCGCCCGCCGGCAGGTTGCCGCGCCGCCCGCCGCCGAAGCGGTAGCTGCGCGCGCGGATGCTGCTGGCCGGACGGTCCGGGTTCGCCACCGGGATGCGGCCGCGCACGCCCGCGAAGCGCACCATGCCCGCGCCGCGGTCCAGCGCATAGGCGGGCTCGTCGCGGCCGGCGGCGGCCAGGTCGTCCACCTCGTGCCAGGGGACGAAGCCGCGGCCATCGCCGTCATCCACTTCCAGCAGCAGCGTGCCGACCTGGACGGGACGGCCACTCAGGGCGAAGGCCTGGTCGGCGGTGCCGTCGCTGCCGCCGAGGATCTCGCCCTCCACCGTCTCGCCCTGCGTCGCGGCGACCATGTTCGTCCGGATGGCGAGGGCGCGCGGCACCTGCGCCCATCCGTTGCGGAGCACGCGCGCACGCAGCCAGAAGCGCGGCGCATCGCTGGCGCCGCCGAGCCGCAGCTTCTGCCAGAGCTTCCGCGGCGGGGTCTTCAGCAGCACCTGCCCGGTGCGGGAGAGCGCGTCCGTCTCGTCCCCCAGCAGCGGCAGGGCGCGCCAGTCGCGGCCGTCGTGGTATTCCCAGGCGAGGCAGTTGCGGCAGGTGCTTCCGCCCCCACCGCAGGTCACGGCGCCGCCGCCCTGCCCGCCCCCGGCCGCGAAGAAGGCCAGCGCCAGCTCGATCCCGGCCGGGATCTCCGCATCCTCCGTTGCGAGGGCGAGGGCGAGCGCGTTGCCGGGATCGGCGGCCTCGGCGAGGGGATGCCAGGGCTCCTCGGCGGTGGCGTTGCCCGCGGTGACGTCTTGCCAGGTGCCGCCGGAGAAGATGCGGACGGCATCGAGCGCCGCCTTCAGCACGATGAGGCGGCGGTCGGTCTCGAACACGATGGGGCCGGCGTCGTCCGCCTCCGCGCTCGCCACCTGGGTGCGGCGGGGCAGCTCCAGCCAGGGCGGCGTGGCCGGGTCAGACTCCGGCTGGAAGCTCAGCCAGACCTGGGATGGCCGCGCAGGTTCCAGCCGCAGGCCGATCAGCTCCAGGAACTTGATGTGGTTCAGCTCGGGCACCTGGTTCAGGCGGAACAGTAGCATCTCGCCGAGCCAGGCGAAGAGCTGCACCAGCGTGAAGCCGGGGTCGCTGTCGTTGAAGTCGGTCCATTCGCGCGTGTAGCGGGGGATGCGCGCGCGCGCCTCGCTCACCAGGTCGTTGAAGCTCCGGTTGTCGAGGACGGGCAGCTTGTCCGACAGGGCCATGGGTCAGGTCCCCTCGGTGACGAAGAAGGGATAAACCATGTTCCCGATGGCGTTGTTGGCGCGGACGCGCCAGGCGATGCGCACCAGCAGCAGGTTGAGGCGCTCCGGCGGGCTCTCCGCCGTCACCTCCAGCACGTCGATGCGCGGCTCGTGGCGGACCAGCGCCTGGCGCACGCGGTCGGCGATGCGCGTCACCGCGGCGCGCCCGTTCGGTGAGAAGACAAGGTCATGCGCGCCGCAGCCGAATTCCGGGCGCATCACCCGCTCGCCCGGCCCGGTGCCGAGGACGAGGCGGATCGCCTCCTCGATCTTCCGCTCGCCGCGGGAGGTCTGCAGGCGGCCGCCCACCACTTCGAGCGGGAAGCGCAGGCCCTGGCCCAGGAACGGGCGGTAGCCGGCATCCGGGCGGTCGCTCATCCCCTCAACCTCCCGGCACCTTGATGCCCTCGGCCAGCGTCAGCAGGACCTGCGAGGTGCCGAGCAGCCCGTCGGCGAGGGCGTCCAGCGCCTCGGCGTTGTCGGCGCCGCCGACGGCCGGCAGCTTGACCGGGCTGACGCCGGCGATGCCGAGGAAGGGCTCCGCCATCCCGAGGACGAGGGTGATCGGCTCGATCGCCAGCAGGGAGCCCTGCGCCGAGGCCAGCGCATTGTCGCGCGCGCAGCCGAGCGCCTCCATCAGCTCCGTGTTGCCGGCGTCCTGCGCCGCCTGGATCTGCACCGTCAGCCCGCCCATCAGCGCGGCGGTGGATTTCAGCCCTTGCCCGATGCAGCGCAGGATGGAGCCGATCATCTTCAGCAGGTCGCGCACAAAGAGGAAAGCGCCCGTGCCGAACGGGAAGGTGATGCACTTCGCGACACCCTCGAACGCGTTCAGCAGCTCGACCGCCGCGGCTGGCACCTCGACGAAGCCCTTGGCGGCGGCCTCGAAGAATTTCTTCAGGGCACCGACCAGCTTCAGCACCTCGAACAGGCATTCCATGCTGGCCAGGAGCGGGGTGATCTGGAGCATCAGGTTGAAGTTCAGCGAGCAGTCGGTCGGCACGCCCTTAGTGACGTCGGCCAGCGCCTTGATCGTGCCGCCGGTGGGCAGCGTGATGGAGGGCAGCTCGGGCTTGCCGAGACTGAAGGAGGCGCAGGAGGGCAGGCTGAGCCGCTGCATCAGCTCCGACGACAGCTTGATGTCGATGTTCGCCATCTTCGCCGCCTTCCTAGATCGGGTTCGGGACGGGCAGCACGAGCCGCCCGTTGATAAGCACGGTCGGCGCCGTGATCTGGACGACCGCGACGGCCGTGACGGCGACCTGGCCGTTGGAGAGCGAGACGCTGTTACCGTGCGCGTCCTGGACGATGATGCCGCCCATGTCGCCGCCCGTCGGCGTGCTGTCGAGGAAGCGGATCTTGTGCCCATTCCTAGTGCAGATCATCCGCTCACGCGGCTCGTCCGTCGGCGGCTTGTCCACGCCGTTCCACAGGAAGCCGATCACCACCGGGTGCTCGAAGGTGCCGTGCTGGAAGGCGCAGAGCACCTCGTCGCCGACCTCCGGCATCATGAACAGGCCACGGCCGGCGCCGGCCATCGGCGCAGCGACCGGAACCCAGTCCGACACGAAGGCATCGTCCAGCCAGGGGAAGCGGAGCTTCACGCGCCCCTGCCCGTCACGGTCGACGACCGTGCCGATGGCGACGCCTTCCATGCGTCCGTTTCCGCGCATCAGCCGGTTCCCCCAGTGGCCGCCATGTCCTCTCGCCGCGCGGTGAAGCGCGTCGTGTAGCCGCCGTCGCCCAGCGTGTGCGTAGTCTGCGTGACGAAGTAGGTCCCGCCGAGCCGCGCGCCGACGCCGCCGATCTCGAGCCGGCTGCCCGCGCGCAGGTTCGGCAGCCCGACCGTGGTCCCCGTCGCGGTGACTACCTGCTTCAGGCGGTCCTGCAGGATGGCCTCGGCCCGCCGCCGCGCCTCCGCCACGGTGAAGACCGGCTCGTCCACCACCTGCTCCGTCCGCGCATCGGCCTGCTGCAGCAGGCGGTGCAGGTCGCGGTTGAGCGCCCCGGCCTTGCGGTCCTTCAGGTCCACCGTCACGGAGATGCGGCGCTTGGTCCGCCGGTCCCAGCCGCGCACCGTCACCTTCGAGACCTGGTTGGCGGTGGTGAGCTGCGGCTTGAACTCGACGAGCGTGCGGCCCCAGGTGAGGCGGTAGTCCACCGGCCTGGTGGAGGTGTCGGAGGGCCCGAAGAGCAGGTACTCCTCCGTCCGCTTGCTGGGCGCGGGGCGCTCCGCGATGATCAGCTCGTAGTCGAAGCGATGTGCGAGGCCGATCAGGAAGTCGATGTCGGTCTGGTTGTCCTGCGCGATGAAGTCGATCTCCGGCTCGCGGCCCTGCAGCCTCTCCGTCAGCTCGATGCGCATCGGCAGGCGCGGCTCGCTCCCGTCGCGCAGTCCGTTGAAGGACAGGGCGATCTGGCCCGGGGTTTTTTTGAAGAAGGCTTGGCTGAAGGGCTTGCGGCGCATCCAGTGCAGCCTATTCAGCGCCCGCACGACGAGCGAGGGCGGGCCGCCGCCCGGAAAGCTCGGCTCCAGGCTGGTGACGCTCGCGGTCACCATCAGGCGGTTGGCGCCGGCATAGCCGAGCTCGAGGCGCAGCAGGTTCGGCCCCGGTTCGAACAGGACGAGCCGCGTGTCGGCGGGCTTGCCGGCGTTCAGCTCCTGCAGCGTCTCCGAGCCGATGTAGGGGCAGCGTTGCGCGGCAGGGTCCCAGTTGCTGACGGTGAGCTCGACGCTGTCGATGTTGTTGACGTCGTCCTTGTAGGTCACCTGGACGATGTCTCGCACCACGGACTGCGGCAGCGCCTTTCCTTCCATGCTGACGCGGAACCAGGGCGCCCAGAAGCCAGCATGGCCAGGGTCAGCGGAGACCTCGCGCAGGTCCACAAAGGTCATGACGCCGGCTGCCCCCCGGGGAGGGTGAGCGCCGGCACGCGCAGCACGCGCCCGACCTGCAGCCGCCGCGGATCCGCGATGCCGTTGGCGCGCGCGATCGGGCGCCACTCGCCGCTGCGGCGGTAATGCCGGTGCGCCAAGCGGTCCAGCGTCTCTCCCTGTTCCAGCACATGGGCGTGGGTGCGGTCCGGCGAGCTGAGGTTCAACTGGTCGAGCTGGTCCTGCAGCGGCACGAACTCGCGCAGGGCCAGCGTCACCGTGGCGCGCAGGGGGATGCCGCGCGGGCTGAACAGCGTGAAGCGGTGCTTGATGCTCTCGACCACACCTTCGAACAGCTCGCGACCCTGGTTCTCGACGGGCGAGGGCAGGTGCCGGCCCGGGATCGTCTCGCCCCAGGCGAATTGGACGCGCGGCGGGGCGTGGCCGTTCGGCTCGACCCGCGCCAGCGCATAGACCCGGTCGGTGAGGCGCGTGACGCTCGCCGCCTCCTCGCCCATCCCGTCCTCGGTGGTGTCGAAGAACAGCTCGACCGTGAGGCGCTCCGCCTGCCCGCGCACGAACTGCTGCAGCGGCGCGAACAGGCCCGGGATGCCGATCTCCGCGAGCTGCACGCCCTTGTCGATGGAGAGCTCGGCCGGATTGAACTGGACCTCGATCCTGTCGCCCTGCCCGTCGGACCAGATCGGGATGAGGGCCGCCTTCACCAGCTCGCTCAACGCGCACCCTCCCGCCGGTCCGGAAGCCGTGTCTCGGCCTCGCGCCGCGTCTCGCGCTCGCGCTCGTCCCGAGCGGCGTCGAGCGTCATCCGTACCAGCTCGCGCGCTACGGCGGGGGAGAGCAGCGCCTGGCCGTCCACCGCCCGGATGCGGCTGACGACCTCCTCGATAATGACCTCCATGAGCGCCTCCTTCAGCGGAACAGGTCGAGCGCCGCGCGCGCGGCCTGTGCCAGCGGTGCCGCGCCGGGCACCAGGAACAGGCCCTCATGCGCGATCTCCAGCGTCTCGACCGCGACGGTGGATTGCGTGGCGTTCAGCGTGGGGCCGTTGTATTTAACGGGTAGCCCGCGACGGAAACCCCAGACGGTGTGCGGCTCCTGCCGCTCGTTGCGGAGCGTGACGACGCCGTCGCGGCGCCGGCCCGTGCCGCGCGCGAAGCCCTCGAACCAGGCGCGCAGGTCGTCGCCGCGGCCGATCCCGCGCTTCAGCATCAGGTTCGACCATTTCAACCGCGTCGGGAAATGCAGCACGCCGCCATTGCGCCCGCCCTCCATGTGGTCCTGCACCTCCAGCGTGCCCTCCAGCCCGCTGCATTCGGAGAAGCCGGCCACCGGCGTGAGCGTGACCGCCGAGAGCGTCACCGCGCCGAGCGCATTGCCGAGCGCGTTGCCCGACTGCATCAGGCTGACCTGGAAGTTGTAGCCGAGCAGCGGATCCCGCCGCGCGCCCGTCGTCATGGCGGGTCTCCCCGGTGGATGGTTGAGAACTCCTCGATCTCCAGCACGCCGCCCAGCCGGCCCACGCGCAGCACGACGAACTCGAAGGGCACGGAGGGCGCGAGCGCGATGTCGCAGGTCAGCCTGCCCTCGGCGCGCGCCGAGGGCGGGTTGTTCGTCTCGTCGCAGCGGACCGAATAGGCGGCCTCCTCGGTCGCGCCGAGCAGCGCACCGCGCCCCCAGAGGTCGCGCAGCAGGCCATCGAGCGTCAGCGCGAGGCGGGCGCGCATGGCGTGGTCGTTGGGCTCGAAGGTCGCCCATTGCAGGCCGCGCTCGGCGGCGCGGATGACCAGCATCACCACGCGGCGCACCGGGACGAAGCGGGCATCAGGGTCCGAGGAGAGCGTGCGTGCCCCGAGGATGCGGAGCGACCGCCCGGGCTCCACTCGGATCACGTTGACGCCGAGCGTGTTGAGCAGCCCGTGCGAGGGCGCGTCCACCGCCTGGCTCGGCGCTTCCGCCCAGGCCAGGGGGCGGTTCGCGGCGGCGCGGTGCACGCCTTCCAGCCGGTCGGCCAGCGCCTGCTGCCCGGCGACATGGCCGGAGGGCGGCACCAGGCGGAGTCCGCCGCGCCCGAGCGGGTCCACCACGCCCAGCCAGGGGAAATGCAGCGCCGCGTGGCGCGTGTCGAAGCGCTGCCGCCAGGCCTCGATCGGCGCGATGCCCAGCCGCGGGTCCGCGACCGCGGAGAAGGGCGGGTCGAGCAGCGCCATGCGGTCGCGCCGTGCCTCGCAATGCTCCACCAGCGCCTGCTGGACCTGGAACACCTCCTCGTCGCCGAAGACGCCCGGCATCTCGGCCAGGGGCTGCGGGCGCAGCGCGGCGGCCAGCGCCTCGGAAGGTGGGCAGGGCGCGCAGGGGTCGGAGGGCGGCGGGCGCGGCACCTCCGTGACGGGTGGCGGGGCGGGGCGGATGACGATGTCGGGGATGGCGAGCAGCCCGACCTCCCCGATGCGCGCCAGCGCCTGCAGGCCGCGCGGCGCCTCGGTTTCCGTCCCGGGCTCTCCGATGAAGTCGCGGACCGAGAGGCGGGCCAGGCCGTCGCGCCCGCCCGCGAGGTCCCGGAACACGCCGTCCGCCTGGGCGAGCGGGAGGGGGATCAGTGGCGCCGGCGCATCCTCGGCGGGCACGATGCAGACCGGCGCCGGCACGGGGGGCAGCGCCTCGCGCTCGGCCTCCAGCGAATAGCTCGGGCGGGCGAGGAGGAGCGGCGCATGGCGCGGGTGGCCCGGCACCAGGGATAGGTCGGGGAAGCTCGCCACCAGGCGGCCGCGCTCCCGCACGAGCAGGGTGTAGCTCAGCGCCTCAATCACCACGGGGCGCGAGGGATTGAGGGGCGGCAGGGCGAGGTCGTAGGGGCGTCGCAGCCGCGGCTCCGGATGGACCCACCAAAGGCGGCGCTCCGCCTCCTCCGCCAGCGCGCAGATCCGCAGCAGCGCGGGGCCGCCGGGCTGGCTGATGCGCACCAGGCTGTCGCGCCCGAAGCCGGCGGTGCCGGTCACGCGCGTGGCCTGCGCCGTCGCCGCGCCGGCCTCGCCGCGCACCACGAGGGCGCGGCCTGGCAGCACCGCGACGGAGAGCGCGTTGCCCCAACTGCCGGGGCTGGACGCCTCGACGTGCCAGAAGGGACGCGGCGCGGCCGCGTCGCGCGCCGCCAGGTCGAGCGCCGCCGCGGCCGCGCCGCGCGGCGCATCCTGCGAGGCCACGCGCACCACCCAGGCGCGGTCGCCTCCATTGTCGAAGAAGCCCTTCAGCGCATAGGCGAGGAAGCCCGTGCCCGTGAAGCCGCCGAAGCGCGCCTCAAACTGGCGGAAGCTGCCGACCGGCACGGGCCGGTCGAGCGGGCCACGCTCCGCAATACCGACGAAGCCCGTCACGTCCATGCGCAGCGCCGGCACGGCGCCCGGCGGGACGTCCAGGCGCTCCTTATACAGGCCGGGGGTCTCGTAGGTGGGCATGGGTGGTGCGGTTCCGCTGCGCTCAGGCCAGCTCGAGCACGATGCCCTCGTGCATCAGCTCAATGGACTCGATCGCGACCTCGTTGCCGCTCGCCTTGAGGCTCGGCCCCTCGATCTTGTTCGGCCAAGCGGCGACGAAGTTCCAGCGCAGGACGTCGTTGTGCGCCTCGTTCTTCAGCACGACCGCGCCATTGCGCCGATCCGGCACGCCGCGAGCGATGTTGGCATACCATTGCCATAGTAGGTCGTTGCGCACGTAGCCGCGCTTCAGCGTGATCGGCCCGACCTTGCGCAGCCCGACGAGCTTGCGGACGATGTTGTCCGGGTAGTTGCCCTCCCGGTAGTCTACCGAATCGCCGTCGGAGCTGAGGCCCGTGACCTCGCTGAAGGCGCCAATGGGCAGGTTATCGATCTCAACTTCGAAGTTGAAGCTGCGGTAGGGGTCGTTGCGCTCGCCGGTGACGGGCATGGGTCGGCTCCTTCGCTACCTATTCCTCTGCCTCGGCCGTCTTCAGGCCGATGCGGATGATGACGAATTCGGCGGGCTTCACCGGCGCGATGCCGATGACGCAGATGAGCCGTCCGTTGTCGATGTCGGTCTGCGTCATCGTCGTGCGGTCGCAGGCGACGAAGAACGCATCTTCGGGCTTCGTTCCCTCCAGCGCGCCATCGCGCCAGACGGCGGTGAGGAAATTGGAGATCGTCCGCCGCACGCGGGCCCAAAGCGGCGGGGCGTTCGGTTCAAACACTACCCATTGCAGGCCGCGGTCCACCGACTTCTCGATGAAGATCATTAGACGGCGGACGTTGACGTACTTGAAGTCCGGGTCGCTAGTCACGACGCGCGCACCCCAGATGCGGATCGCCCGATTGTCCGGCCGGAAGTCGCGGATGACGTTGATGTTCACCGGGAAGGGATTGAGCAGGTCGTGCTCGGCTTTGTTGAGATAGCGGCGCAGCCCGGTGATGCCGCGTACCACCTCGTTCGCCGGGGCCTTGTGGACGCCGCGCTCGACGTCGGTGCGCGCATAGATGCCCAGCACATGGCCCGCAGGCGGGATTGGAACCTGCCGGATGTCCGCCAGGTTCTCCGGCAGCGGGTCCGGCAGCATCAGCCAGGGGTGGTAGATGGCCGCGTATTTCGTGTCGTAGCGCTGGCGGAGCGCCTGCACGTCGGCCATGGAGTCGCCGGGCGGCGACGGGCCGTCCAGCACGGCGAAGCGGTAGCGCAGCTCCTCGCAGTGGTTCACCAGTGCCTGCTGGATCTGCGCGTCGGTCTGGCCAGGTACAGCGACGATGCTGATGTCGTCGATGTTCTTGAGGGCGAAGATGCCGCGGCGGTTTTCCGGCTCGCGGTCGTCCACGCCGAGGAAGACCGCGGGCGCCAGCAGGGCCAGCGCGTCGTTGCCGCGCGCCATCGGGTGGCGTGCCGCGCGGGTGATGCCGCTCGGCAGCCGGTCGGTCAGCGCCTCCGGCCCGAGGTCCACCCCCTCACGGTCCGCCACGGCGCGCATGTCACGCAGCCGCACATAGGCGGATTCGCCTTCCGGTCGCCGGTCAGAGCGGCGGTGCGGGCCATCGATGTCGCCCAGGATGCGCACGGCGTAGCGGCTGTGGCGCGGGTCCATGGAGAGATGGCGAAACATCTCGGAGTCCTGGATCTGCTCGCCGCGGCTGGGCACCGCCGGGTCGTCCTGCCGCCGCAGCCGGACCGTCAGGCGGAACTCGCGCGAGCGGAGGATGGCGCGCCCCGCGCCCACCGCGGCGAGCTGCGCCGCGTCGAGCCCGGCGCCGGCCACCGTCACGCGGCCGGTGCTGCGGTCCATGGCCGTGATCTTGAGCAGCGCGCCGACGGTGGCGTCGGCGTCCACGTCGCGCATCTCCAGCACCGTGCCGGGCTCGATGCCCGCCAGGCTGGACAGCTCGAGGCCAGTGGTGCCGATGGCGGACCTCGCCTCGGTGCGCGCCACGAGGCCGCTCTCTTCCTCCTCCACGGAGACGAGGAGGCGGTTGCCCCAGGCGCCCCGGTCCAGCGCCTCGACGTCGAACAGCGGCGCGCGGCGGATCATGGCGCCACCCGCCGGGTGGTTGCGCGCAAGCGGACGGGCGAGGGTCACCGCCTGCGGCGCGCTGGCCGTGACGGTGCCGATGCGCTGGAGGTAGGCGACGTCCTCTGCCGTGGTCAGCATCAGGGCTTCGCCGGCCGCGTAGCTTGCCGTCTCGGTCACCAGGATTTCCGTCGCACCCTGCGGTGCCGCCTGGACGAGGACTCCGGCGAAGCGCGGCGCGGCCAGCGGCAGCAGCGGCACCTGCAGCTGCACCTGCGTTCCGGCCGCATGCGGCGCGCGCAGCCCGTGCTCCAGCACCAGCGTGCCAGGACCGGTGGCCGGCAGCACCGCACCTGGCATCGCGGCGACCAGCACCTCTTCCGTATCCGGCGCGGTGCCGATGCCGATGGCGCGGCCGGGCGTGATGTTCGTCCGGTCGGCGACCATAATCTCCACCGCGCCCCGCGCCGCCTCGGCCGTCAGCGTCGTCGGCGCGCCCGCGGCGTTGGTCAGCGTCACCGGCTCGACCAGCGTGCCGGCGGGGAGGGCAGCCGGGAGGGCCCGCGTGAGCACGAGGCGGCCCGGCGTGACGGCGGCGCGCAGTTCGGTGGGCGCGCCGGCCGCGGCGGGCACCATCTCCAGGATGGGCTCCGTGCCGCCGGCCGCGGTGAGGCCGATCGCGACATCGCCGGCCGAGGCTGCCGGACCAGCCGTCGCCGTGGAGTCCGGCGCGGCTGCCTGCGCGGTCAGCACCGTCGCCGTGGTGTCCGCGACGGGGAAGCCGGTCTGCAGCGGCTGGGCCAGTGTCAGCCGGAACTCGTTCACGCCGCCAGTGGCGACGACTGCCGTGACGCGGGAGTATTCGCGGCGGCCTCCAAGGGCGATCTCCAGCAACTGATCGGTCAGGTTAAAGCTGGTGGAGAGCACGTCGTCGCCCGTGACCACCACGACGTGGCGGGAACCGGCGTTCACCGGCCCGGCCAGGGTGTGCGGGCCGGCATTGCCAGCGGTGACATCGCGATCGTAGCGCCGGATGGTGCCGCCTGCGGCGAGGTGGCCGCCGAGCGGGAAGCTGAGCAACACCGTCGTCGCGGCATTGACGCCGCCGATGTCATGCCACTCGGCCGCGCTGCCGTCGCCGATGCGCACGGTGGCGCCGACCGGGATGCCGGCATTGTCCAGCACCAGCAGTTCGGTCCCCGCCGCCATGCCGTCACCCGTCTGCACGCCGCGCAGCAGCGTGTTGGTGCGCGGGTTCAGGCCGGTGCCGGTGCCATGCAGCACCATGCGCGCCTCTGCCGCGCCGGCCGGCACCACGCGCGTGACGTAGAGGCGCCGGCCGCCATTGCGGAAGAAGCCTTCCACCGCCGCCGGCAGGTGGCCGTTGTCACCGAAGGCCCGGCGGTCGAGCGCGCCGCCGAACCAGCGCGCATAATCGCCCGTGCCGGTCAGCAGGATCGGCACGTCCGCGGGGCCGCGCTCCGCCAGGCCGATCATGCCGGCCGTGCTGGTGCTGACGCCCTCGATCGGTTTCGGGCCGGTGTCGATCTCTTCCACATAGACGCCGGGCGCCAAGTACTCAGGCATGGTCGCGAGCCTCCGCGGGGCGTGGGAAAGCGAGGTGTCGTGTCATGACAGGCGAAGCTCCTCCGTCCGGACGGGCCCGCCGGGCCCGAGGTCCACCGGCAGCGTCACGGCCGCGCCGACCGGGGGCGCGACCTCCAGCGACAGCGTGCGGGCTCGGTGCAGCGCGGGCAGGCGGAAGCGCCCCTCCGCGTCGGTGATGACGGCGAGCTGCAGGAGCGGATGGTGCTCCGCCGTGGGAATGCCGCCCGGCGTCGCGACCTCGACGAAGGCGAAGCCTGCGAAGCCCGACGCATCCGCCGCGAGAAGCGTGACGTCGCCGGTCGCGGCCGGCCGTCGCAGGGCCACATCCGGGCCTGGCAGAGCAGCCGCGACGCGGCGGACCGGTGCGCCCTCCGGATGCACGCGCCGCAACGGATAGGCGAGCGTGACCGTGGCCGGCGCGGCGGCCGATGCGGTGCCGGCGATGGCCGTGACCGCGAGAACCTCCAGCCGCTCCGCCTCGCCCGGCTCGATTAGCAGCAGGTCCGGGCTGCCCGGCACGACCGGGACGGTGAGGCTCTGGCGGCCGGAAAGGCTGAGCACCGTCTCGCCTGCGCCGGCACCGCGCAGCAACGCGTAGGTTTCCGCCAGCGGCAGTTGCCGTCGCCGCAGGACCGCGGCCTTCGGACCTTGCGCCTCGCGCGCCGCGCGCAGCCCGCCGCCGATGGCGAGCAGGTCCTCGTCCGGTAGGCTCGTCACGGGATCGGTGCGGCGCGGCGCGAAGCCCACGACGCGGACCGTCGCGCCGCTCACGGGGGATGGCACGCCGGCGGCGACCCTCACCACCTGTCCCCAGATCGCCACCGGCTCCCCGTGCAGCAGCACCGACCTGCCCGGCTGCGGGGGCGCCGTCAGCGTGACGGTGATCGCCTGGGTGAGGTGGCCGGGTGCCGAGACCTCCACGGCGATGTCCGTTCCGGCGATCGCGGCCGGCGGCAGGGTGTCCACCGGCCGGCCGGCGAGCCCAGCGCGGCCACCGGGCCCATTGCGCGGCGTCAGGCCGGGCCGGGAGGGAGCGCGCACCGAGGCGGGCTCGGTGAGCGCCCCGTCCGGCTCGGAGGTCACGGTCAGGTCCACCATCGCCTGCACGCGCTGCGCGCGGCCCGGTGCGCCGTCGGGGGAAAAGCGCCAGGCGCGGCCGCCGGCATTCACGGTCCGGCTGGTCATGCGCGCAACTCGCTCGCCAAGCCGATCTGTGGCTCGATCACCGTCACGGGCGCGCCGGTCGCGACCTCGCCGGTCGCAAAGATCGGGACCAGGCTGACCTCGTAGGAGAGGCTGAGCTGGTAGGAGCTCTCGACGGCGTCCCAGACGCGCGTGATCTCGTCGAGGGTCAGCGTCTCCAGCCGGACCGTCAGCTCGATCCCGCTGCCGGCGAGGTCGCCGGCTAAGGCGGCGCCGCTCAGCATCGGCTGGTCGTGGAAGGTCTCGAGCACCTTGCCGATGACCAGTTGCTCGACCTCTGGCGCGCCGACGCCGTTGCCGGTGGTGACGATCGGCGTGAGCAGGTAGTGCAGCCGGACCGGGAGCGGGGCGCGCCGCAGGCGGTCGGGCGCGATGCGCGTCGGCGGGCGGTTGAGCTGGAACTCGTCGCGGACGATGCGGTAGAGCCAGAGGGAGAGCCCTTCCTCCGGAATCTCTGCCATTTCCTGCGGCGTGTGCAGCGAGACGCGCGCCGTGCCTCCCGCGCCGAAGCGGTCCGCGAGCGTCGGCGGGCCATCGGCGAGGCGGCCGGCGAGGAACTGCTGCAGGCTGACGCTGGCGCCGTGAATCCAGGTGAACATCAGCGCTTCCTCACGCGCGTAGGACCAGCGCGCCAAAGCGGCCGGCCATCAAGACTACGCACGCGCTCCATCTCGCCCGTGCGCTCAAGTTCCTCGAGAACGGTGCCGAGAGCGGGTAGAGCGCGCAGGAAACGCTGGTGCAGGATCCACCACTGCGCGATGCCCTCGAGGGTATCCGCAGCATCCGGATGCGCGTCCAGGAAACCCAGGACCTCGCGCTTAAGCTCCTCCTTGATGCCTGCGTCATCGTCCATGGAGTGTCCGTAGCTGGCGATACGCAGCCTTCAGCATCCGCCGTGCCAGCGGTAGACCAGAAGCAGAATCAAAGGAGTAGAGAGCGGCAGGCAGGCAAGCTGGGTCATGCGCGACCCAGTGCGGTAGCTGTGGCGGCGGCTACCCGAGGTAATTGCCGGGTCGGCGTCGACCCGGAGGTGGGCTATCGCAGTGACCCTGTCGAGCTTTGCCGCGCTGCTTCGGCGAAGTACCAGCGACCGTACGGGCTTGTCCCAAGTCGTGAGTTTCGCGTGGCGGTGCGCGACCGCGACCGATACCGCCGCACGGCTGGTGGCTGAAAGGGTTCTGTCAGGCTTCGCGCCAATCGGCCCGTTTGGCCGGCCGGGGTAGGGCTGGTAGGCTCCGGCTCTGGGCTCGACGGGGACGGAGGGTGGGGATGGACTGTGTGGCCTGCGGCTCGTTCGAGGTGACCGAGCGGCCGGAGCGCACCGCCCAGGGCTACCACCGGTTCCGCTGCCGGACCTGCAGCAAGCAGTACAACGAGCGCTCCGGCACCGTGCTGAACCACGCCCAGTACCCGTCGGACGTGATCGCGCTCGTGGTGCTGTGGCGGCTGCGCTACCGCCTGACCCTGCGCGACCTGACCGAGATGTTCCTCATCCGCGGAATCGTCTTCAGCTACGAGGCCGTCCGTGAGTGGGAGGCGAAGCTCGCGCCACTCCTCGCCGACGAACTCCGTCATCGCCGCCGTGGCAAGGGCGGC
>NZ_JAUTWS010000620.1 GCF_030657435.1 Paracraurococcus lichenis
CCGTTCAGGGCTGGGCAAGGCCGTCAGAGGCGCGTCAGCGCCGACATGGCGCCTCAGTCTGGGGTTCGCTGCTGCTCGACGTATTGGCGCACGATGCTGAGTGGAGCGCCGCCGCAGGACGCGGCGAAGTAGGAGGGCGACCAAAGGACGCCCTTCCAGTAACGCCGGGCGACCTCGGGGTGGCGCTGCCGCAGCAGGCGCGAGGACACCCCTTTGAGGCTGTTCACGA
>NZ_JAUTWS010000621.1 GCF_030657435.1 Paracraurococcus lichenis
GTGCAGCGACCTTGCGCCGTGTGCTGGCGGCGCTGCGCGCATGATCCCGACGCCGTCCGGTGTCCGGGTGTGGCTCGCGGTCGGTCATACCGACATGCGCCGTGGGATGCACTCACTGGTGCTGCAGGTGCAGCAGATGCTCGGCCGTGACCCGCATTGCGGCGATCTCTACGTCTTTCGTGGCCGCAAGGCGGACCTGGTCAAGATCGTCTGGCACGACGGGATTG
>NZ_JAUTWS010000622.1 GCF_030657435.1 Paracraurococcus lichenis
GCAGGGAAGAAGATCAAGGGGGTCAAGTACCACGTCCTCGTCGACACGCTCGGCTTGCTGCTGAGCATCGTCGTGCACGTGGCCAACCTGCAGGACCGCGACGGCGCGGCACTCGTGCTCGATCGCCGCACCAGGGCCCTGTTCCCCTTCCTCGGCACCATCTTCGCCGATGCCGGATACCAGGGACCACGTGCGGCCAGCGCGGCGCGGCGAAGCGGCCGATGGC
>NZ_JAUTWS010000623.1 GCF_030657435.1 Paracraurococcus lichenis
ACCGTCCTGCACCGGCTCTTCGTCTCCGGCTCCGACCGCGCTTGCGACAAGTGGATCGAGGACTACGCCGTCCCGGACGTGGATGGCCTGGCGCTGCACCACCTCTACCGCGCCATGGCCTGGCTCGGCGAGGAGCTGGACGCCTTGTACGGCGATCAGGCGCACGCCACGCCCTTCGCCCCACGCTGCGTCAAGGACCAGATCGAGGAGGCGCTGTTCGCCCGCC
>NZ_JAUTWS010000624.1 GCF_030657435.1 Paracraurococcus lichenis
GGACAAGCCGCCAATCCTCGGCCTGATCCAGCGCGGTGGTCAGGTGGTCATGCGCATGCTGGCCAATGTGCAGCAGAAGACGATCCAGCCGATCATCGAGGCTGCCGTCATCAAGGGTGCCCGCGTCCATACCGACGAGTACGACATCTACGCCCGCCTGCCAGTCTGGGGTTATCGGCACGTGACGGTCTGTCACGCTCGGGGCGAGTACGCGCGCGACGACGA
>NZ_JAUTWS010000625.1 GCF_030657435.1 Paracraurococcus lichenis
GAGGGCGGCGTGCCAGAGTTGGTCGGCGTCTTTGGCGGTGCCTGCAGCTTCTCTCGCAAGGCCGCGTTTTCTGCCTCAATCGCGGCAACTCGGGCCACCAACGCGTCGACCTGCGCCAACAGCGTTGCAATCAGGTCGTCCTTCTCCGAGGACGACAGCACGGCAGGGTCGACGGACAGGGCCACAGGCCGGTTGACCCATGTTCCGGCCCCTCGTGCAACC
>NZ_JAUTWS010000626.1 GCF_030657435.1 Paracraurococcus lichenis
CGGGCAGCCCTGCTATTCCGATCTGGCCATCACCACCGCCCTGACCCTGCGCGCGGTGTTCCGCTTGGCCCTGCGCCAGACCGAGGGGCTGATCGGCTCCATCCTGCAGCTGCTCGCTCTCACTCTGCCCGTGCCGGACCACACCACTCTGAGCCGTCGGGCCGAGACGCTGGAGGTGCTGCGGCCAAAGGCGGGCAGCGAGCCCGTGCACCTGCTGGTC
>NZ_JAUTWS010000627.1 GCF_030657435.1 Paracraurococcus lichenis
GGGGCAAGCCGCTTGCCGGGCCCCGGCTGGTCGACTTGGCTGGGGCCGGACCATAAGGGCGGGCCTGATGCAGTGGACGGTGCGGCTAGACGCAAAGACGGACCAGGGCGAGGTGGAGACAACCGAGCTGGTCACGTTCAGCCGGCCGGTGGCGGAATGCTCGCTCGCGAACCTCGGCCTCGCGTTGGCCGAGGCGAAGGCGCTCCTGGCCAAGCTGCAG
>NZ_JAUTWS010000628.1 GCF_030657435.1 Paracraurococcus lichenis
GAGCCGCCCGGTGACTTCGGCGCGCTCGCTATGCCGCTCGAGCTGGCGCTGGAGCGCCTCAGCAGCAGCCCTTATTTCCTGGAGCTTCGGCAGACCTATGGTTGAGCGCTGCCGTCACCGATGCTGAACGGAACCGCCGCTCCCGTCGAAGATCCAACCATATTCGAAACGTCGACTGTAAACTTCAGGCTTCGCCTTCAACTTGCGAAAGCCCTTGGC
>NZ_JAUTWS010000629.1 GCF_030657435.1 Paracraurococcus lichenis
TGGCTGCGGCGCTGGAGGGATGATTGCCTTGCCAGCCGATGCCCGCGTTCTGCTGGCGACCAAGCCTGTTGACTTCCGCCGCGGGGCGCACGCCCTGGCGGCCTTGGCAGCCGAGATGCTGGGCGAGAACCCCTACTCGGGGGTGGTGCTGGTGTTCCGGCCCAAACGTGGCGACAAGGTCAAGATCGTGCACTGGGACGCGAGCGGGCTGGTGCTG
>NZ_JAUTWS010000063.1 GCF_030657435.1 Paracraurococcus lichenis
CCCCGCAGCGCCTCCAGCGCCACCTTCGCCTTGAAATCCGCCGAATACCGCGTCCGCTTGCCCGTCATCCGGGGCCGTCCTTCTCACAGGCGAACCGAGCTTACCCGCTTGTCCGAAATCCAGGGACCACCTCACCCCCTGACCAATACAACACGCTGCCAAACCACGAGCTTCCCCGCATCCCACCGCCGACCATACAAATGGCCCAAGGTTTGCATCGCCTCGGCTGGGCGGAGAGCGGGGCCACGATGCAGCATCGGTCGCTCGAACTCAGGCTTTTGCGGTCATTCCTGTGCGTCGCCGAGACACGCAGCGTTACCGAGACCGCCCGCCGCATGGGGCGCAGCCAGCCCGCCATCACCCTGCAAATCGCCAAGCTCGAGGAGCAGATCGGCCGCAAGCTGTTCCGCGACGATACCCGCCGCCCCAGCCTGACCAATGACGGCGACATGGTGCTGTCCTACGCCAAGGCGATCCTGCAACTTCACGACGAGATGCTGGGGCGCCTTTCCGCGCCAGATGTCGAAGGCCATGTGGTGCTGGGAACACCCGACCTCTACGCCGCCTATCTGCTGCCCTCCATTCTCGCCCTGTTCCGCGAATCCTTCCCGCGCATCCAGGTTGAACTACGCTGCTCGCTCAGCACGCCATTGGTCGGGCTGGTGCAGCGTGGCGAGGTCGACATCGCCCTGGTCACACGCATGCGAGGCTTCACTGGCGGCGAGTTGGTGCGCGAAGAGCCGCTGGTCTGGATCGAGGGCGAAGGCCATCAGGCCAGCCTGATGCACCCCGTGCCGCTGGCCCTGCTGCCGCCGGGCAACATCTACCGCGACCATGCGATCGAGCAGTTGGAACGCGCCGGCCGCAAATGGCGGATCGCCTGCATCAGCGACAGCGTCGGCGGGCTGCAGGCCGCGGTCTTCGCCGGTATGGCGGTCACGGTGCTCGGCCGTAGCGCGGTCGTCGCGGGCATGCAGGAGATCCACATGCCCGAACTGTTCCCGCCGCTGCCCAAGGTCGGGCTGCTACTGTACGAGGCGCCAGGCCTGCAGAACGAGGCGGCGAAGACCCTGCACCGCTATCTCAGCCGCTACATTCGGCTAGAGGACGATCTGGCGCTGCCGGCGCTGAGCGATCCCGGCTGGGATGCCAGCCCGGCGCGGGGCGTGGACCGCGCGGTGCCCGCCGCCCCGCTGTGACGCCTGCCGGATCGCCCGGCCCGGCGCCCGCGGGTGCGCGCCGTCAGCTGCTGCGTGCGACGGCTGCCGCGACCGCGCGGCGCACCATCACCCCCGCAAGGTGCGCGCGATAGGCAGCGTCCCCATGCAGGTCGCCTACGAAACGGGCAGTGTCGAGCGTGAGTCCCGCCAAAGCCGTCGGGTCGAAGCTGGCCGCCAGCGCCGACTCGAAGGCCGTCGCACGGAAGGCGCCGGTGCCGTTGCCGGTGATTGCGACCCGCACGCCGGCGGCGGTCTCCGCGACGAAGGCACCGGCCAGGGCGTAGCGCGAGGCCGGCGCCTTGAACTTCGCATAGGCCGCGCGCGTCGGCAGGGGGAAGCGGACGGCGGCGATCACCTCGCCCTCTGCCAGGGCGGTGGTGAACATGCCCGTCAGGAAGTCGTCGGCGACGATGGCGCGGCGGTCTGTGACGATGGTCGCGCCCAATGCCAGCACGGCGGCGGGATAGTCGGCCGCGGGATCGTTGTTCGCGAGCGAGCCGCCGATCGTGCCGCGTTCCCGGACCTGCGGATCGCCGATATGGCCGGCAAGTTCCGCCAGCGCCGGCAGCTTCGCCAGGACCAACGGATCGGCCGCGACCGTCGCATGCGTGGTCATGGCGCCGATCTCTAGGCCGCCCGCGACCTCCGCGATGCTGGCGAGACCCGGCACGCGCGCGAGGTCGATCAGGTCGGAGGGCCGCGCCAGGCGCTGCTTCAGCGCCGGCAGCAGGGTCATGCCGCCAGCCAGCAGCTTCGGCTGGGGCAGGGAGGCGAGCAGGCCGGCCGCCTCGGCCAGCGCGGCGGGATGGTGGAGTTCGAAGGGAACCATGCGAGCGCCTCCCGCTATTCCGCCGCCAGCGCCGGGCGGGCGCCGTTGATCAGATGCCAGATGCGCGGCGGCGAGGCCGGCATCTCCACATGCTTCACGCCATAGGGCGCGAGCGCGTCGACCACCGCATTGATGATGGTGGACGGCGAGCCGATCGTGCCGACCTCGCCCGCGCCCTTCACACCGAGGTCGTTGTGCGTGCACTTCGTGATGTGGCTGGCGACCGTCACCTTCGGCGTGTGGTCGGCGCGCGGCATGGCGTAGTCCATGAAGGATCCGGAGAGCAGCTGACCGCTCGACCCGTCATAGACGCAATCCTCGTACAGCGCTTGGCCCATGCCCTGGGCGATGCCGCCATGCAGCTGCCCCTCGACGATCATGGGATTGATCACCGTCCCGACATCGTCGACCGCGACATAGGAGACGAGCTGGACATGGCCGGTGTCGGGATCGATCTCGACTTCCGCGACATGCGCGCCGGCGGGAAAGGTGAAGTTGGGCGGGTCGTAGAAGCTCTGCTCCTCGAGACCCGGCTCGAGCGTCTCCAGCGGAAAGTTCACGGGGGTGTAGGCGGAGCCGCAGATCTCCTCGAAGCTCTTGGCACGGTCGGTGCCGGCTACGCGGAACGCGCCGTCCTCGAAGACGATGTCGGTCTCCGCCGCCTCCAGCATGTGTGCGGCGATCTTGCGGCACTTGGTGAGGATCTTGTCGGTCGCCTTCGACAGGGCGCTGCCGCCGACCGCCAGCGAGCGCGAGCCATAGGTGCCGAGGCCGAACTGCACCCGGTCGGTGTCGCCGCAGACCACCTCGATCCGGTCGGCCGGGACGCCGAGCTTCTGCGAGACGATCTGCGCATAGGTCGTCTCGTGCCCCTGGCCGTGGTTGTGCGTGCCGATGAGGATCGTGACATGCCCGGTCGGGTGGACGCGGACCGCCGCGCTCTCGAAGAGGCCGCCGCGCACGCCGAGGCTCGCCGCGATGCGCGACGGCGCCAGGCCGCAGGCCTCGATATAGGTCGACAGGCCAATGCCGCGCAGCTTGCCCTGCTTCGCCGACTCCGCTTTGCGCGCAGCGAAGCCGTCCCAGTCCGCCAGCGCCAGCGCCTTGTCCAGGCATCCCGGCACGTCGCCGGAATCGTAGTTCATCAGCACGGGGGTCTGATAGGGATAGGCGTCCGGCGGGATCATGTTGCGTCGGCGGATCTCGACCTTGTCTATCCCCATCTCCATCGCCGCGACGTCGACGATGCGTTCGAGCACGAAGGTTGCTTCCGGCCGGCCGGCGCCGCGATAGGCGTCGACGGGAACGGAGTTGGTGAAGGCGGTCTTGACCGAGCACCAGATCGCCGGCGTCCGGTAGACCCCGGCCAGCAGCGGCGCGTAGAGGTTGGTCGGGATGTTCGGCCCGAAGGTCGAGACATAGCCGCCGATATTGGCAATGGTTTCCACCTTCAGCGCCAGGAAGGTGCCGTCGGCGGCCAGCGCCAGCTCCGCCTTGGTGATGTGGTCGCGGCCGTGCCGGTCGGACAGGAAGCCCTCGCTCCGCTCGCAGACCCACTTGATCGTGCGGCCCAGACGCTTCGCGGCCCAGGTGATGATGATCTCCTCGGCATAGCAGACCTGCTTTACGCCGAAGCCGCCGCCCATGTCGGGGCAGACCACGCGGAAGCGGTGCTGGGGAATCTTCAGGATGAATGCGCCGAGCAGCAGCTTGATGATGTGCGGCAGCTGGGTCGTGGAGAAGAGCGTGTACTTCTCGCTGGCGAAATCGTAGCTGGCGACCGCCGCGCGCGGCTCCATGGGGTTGCCGACCAGGCGGTTGTTGGTCAGCTCCAGCCGGGTGATGTGCGCGGCCCTGGCGAAGGCGGCCTCGACCGCGGCCTTGTCGCCCAACGCCCAGTCACAGTTCAGATTGCCGGGAACGTCATCGTAGAGCTGCGGCGCATCCGGCTTCAGCGCGTCCTCGGCGTTGATGACGGCGGGCAGCTCCTCGTACTCGACGATCACCGCCTCGGCCGCAGCGCGGGCCTGCTCGGCGGTCTCGGCGACGACGAAGGCAACGGCGTCGCCGACATGCCGCACCTTGCCCTGGGCGAGCGCCGGATAGGCGGGCTCCTTCATCGGCGTGCCGTCGGTGAAGTTGATGCCCCAGGCGCAGGGCACGCCGCCCAGCCCGTCCTCCGCCACCTCCGCGCCGGTCAGCACGCCGATGATGCCGGGCATGGCCATCGCCGCCGCCGTGTCGATCGCAACCAGCTTCGCATGAGCGTGCGGCGAGCGGAGGAAGACACCATGGGCCATGCCCGGCAGCTTCAGGTCGGTGACATAGCTGCCGCGCCCTGTCAGGAAGCGCTTGTCCTCCTTGCGGCGCAACTCGGCGCCGATGCCGGTGGGGTTCGTCATGCCACGGTCTCCTCCTGCATGGCGGCCGCGCCGGCCAGGACAGCGCGGATGATGTTCACATAGCCCGTGCAGCGGCAGAGATTGCCCTCCAGCCAGCTACGGACCTGCGCCTCGGTCGGTGCGGGATGACGTTTGGCGAAGTCGATGGCGCTCATGATCATCCCCGGGGTGCAGAAGCCGCATTGCAGGGCGTGGTGGTCATGGAAGGCCTGCTGCATCGGATGCAGCGTCGCACCGCGGGCGATTCCCTCGATGGTGGTGACGGCATGGCCGTCGACGGACGCGGCCAGCAGGGTGCAGCTCTTCACGGACCGGCCGTCCAGATGGACCAGGCAGGTGCCGCACTGGCTGGTGTCGCAGCCGATATGCGTCCCCGTCAGCCCGAGCCCGTCGCGCAGCACGTCCGACAGCAGGTCGCTCGGCGCGACGGTCAGGGTGGTGGTCCGCCCATTGAGGTCGAAGGTGATCTGCATGGGTCCTTGTTGCTCCGATCGGTTCGATGGCCCGCGGGCGGCATCGCGGCTGTCAGTCTGGCATGGCGGATCAGGCCAGGAGGCGGGAATCCTCGGCGCTCCAGGTCGCGAGAACGGGGGCACGCACCTCCAGCGGGTCGCGGTAGAACTCGCGCTCGGCGACATAGGCGATGAACTCGTCGGGCAGCGGCGTCTTGACCATGACCTTCACGAAGGCGCCCTGGTATTCCACCGCCTCCACCCAGCCGCGCAGGATATTGCCGCCGGCTTCCGACACCGCGCCGTCCGGCCGCAGCAGGCGGATGTCGTCGCGCCGCACGGCGAGGTCCACCATCTCCCCGCGCCGGATGCTACGCTGGCCGTCGAGCGATGCCACGATGCTGCTGTGGTCGGGCAGGTCGACCACGGCGACGCCGCCGCTCACCCGTGTCACCTCGCCGCGCAGCACGTTCTGCCCGCCCAGGAATTCCGCGACGTAGCGGTCGCGCGGCCTCGCATAGACCTCCCGCGCCGGGCCGGCCTGGTGGATCTTGCCCTTCTCCATGACGACGACGAGGTCGGCGAGCGCGATCGCCTCCATCTGGGTGTGGGTGACGTGGATGAAGGTGATGCCCAGCTCCTGCTGCATGCGCCGCAGCTCCTGGCGCATCTGTATGCGCAGCTGCTCGTCGAGCGCCGAGAGCGGCTCGTCCAGCAGCAGCACGCGGGGCTCGGTGATGGCGGCGCGGGCCAGGGCGACGCGCTGCTGCTGGCCGCCCGAGAGTTCCGCCGGCAAGCGGTGGCGCAGCTCGCCGAGTTGGACCTTCTCGATCATCGCATCCGCCGCGGCCAGACGCTCCGTCTTGCCCAGGCCGCGGACGCGCAGCGCGAAGGCGATGTTGTCGCGCACGGTCAGATGCGGGAAGAGGGCGTAGGACTGGAACATCATGGCGGTGCGGCGATCCGCCGGGGTCAGCCCGACGACGTTGCGCCCGCCGATCAGGATCTCGCCCTCGGTCGGCTCCTCATGCCCCGCGATCATGCGCAGCACGGTGGTCTTGCCGCAGCCGGACGGGCCGAGGAAGCAGCAATAGGCGCCGTCGGGCACCCGCAGGTTCACCCCGTCGACCGCCATGGTCAGTCCGTCATAGGACTTGACCAGCCCAGCCAGCTCGATGTCGCCGCCGCGCATCAATGCAGCCCCAGCCGGCGCGCCTGGCGCCGGCGCTGGATCAGCCCGATCGCCACCAGCGCGGTGCCGATGCAGACGAAGGACACGACCGTCGTGATGGTGCCTAGTGCGTAGAGCGAGGGCGAGGTGACGTTCAGCGTCATGCTCCAGATCTCGAGCGGCAGGGTGTTCAGCGATCCCGCGGTCTGCAGGGTGCGGGCGAACTCGTCGTAGGACAGGGTGAAGCCGAACAGTGCAACCGCGATCAGGCCTGGGGCCAGGATCGGCAGCATGATGAGCCGCACCGTCTGCCAGGGGCTCGCGCCGAGGTCGCGGGAGGCTTCCTCCCAGGCCGCGCTGAAGCGGCCGAGCACGGCGAACATGACCAGCACGCCGAAGGGCAGCGTCCAGGAGAGCTGCGCGCCGAGCGCCGAGGTGAAGAGCCCCGGCTCCAGCCCGAGGAAGCTGAAGGTCAGCCCGACGCCAATACCAAGCACGAGGCCGGGTGCGACCAGGCTGCCGATCATGAGGGTGAAGACCACGCCGTCGCCCGGAAAGCGTCGGCGGAAGCCGAGCGCCGCGAGGAAGGAGATCAGCACCGTCAGGATCGTCACGACGATCGCCAGGCTGATCGACCGCGCGAAGGACCCGTGCACGTCACCGGTGCGGGACTGCTGCAGCAGCTCCACGAACCAGTGGACGGACACACCACGCATCGGGAAGACGAGGCCGCCGCGGATGTCCTGGAAGGACAGCAGGTAGATGCAGGCCATCGGCCCATAGAGCCCGACGACATAGAGCGTGAACAGCGTCGCGAGCGCGTAGAAGGTCCAGGGCCGGCGCCGCCGGAGCTTCACCAGCGGGCGGTTGCGCGACCGCACGGCCGCAACCGTGCCCGTGACCGCGGTCACTGCGCAATCTCCCGCCGGATGTCGACGGTGCGCAGGATCAGCCCGACCACCACCAGCATGACCAGCGTCAGCAGCACGGCGCTCGCCGCCGCGCCGGGGTATTGCAGCACGCCGATATCCTCGTAGAACGCCCCGACGACCGACGCCGACCCGCCGCCCGACATCACCTTCACCACGAAGAAGTCGCCCATAACGATGGAGGTGACGAAGATCGACCCGAGCGCGATGCCGCTGCGGCATTGCGGCAGCACGACGAGGCGCAGGATGTCGAAGCGGCTCGCGCCGGCATCGACCGCCGCCTCCACCGTCCGCCGGTCGATCCGCGCCAGCGAGTTGAAGATCGGCACCACCATGAAGATGGTGAGCTGGTGGACATAGGCAATGACGACGGCGACTGGGGAGAACAGCAGGATCTCCAGCGGCTGGTCGACCGCGCCGGTGCCGAGCAGCGCCATGTTGATCAGTCCCTCCTTACCGAGCACGGGAATCCAGGAGATCATCCGGATGATGTTCGACGTCCAGAAGGGAATGGTGCAGAGCAGGAACAGCCCGAGCGCCAGCAGTTGGTTCTGCACGTGGAAGACCAGGAAATAGGCGATGAAGAAGCCGAGCACCGCCGTCGCCGCCCAGGTCAGCACGGTGAACTTCACGGTGGCCAGGTAGAGCTTCAGGGTGAGGTCGGACGTCAGCAGCTGGCCGTAGTTCGACAGCGTCGGACCGAAGCTCAGCCCGCCGAAGCCGTCGCTCTCGCAGAGGCTGGCCGCGAGCACCGCCATCATCGGGATCACAAAGAAGGGGATCAGGACGAGCAGGAGCGGCAGCACCCCGAGCCAGCCGCCCACTGCCCGCCGCCAGCCGGCGCGGGTCATGCCGAACTCCATCGCGCGTTGTGTCGCGGCACGCCCTCAGGCGACCTTGAAGTCGTTCCAGCGCTTGTTCATGTAGGCGCTCTCGTCCATCAGCGTGTTCCAGCAGGAGATGTTGGTCACGCGGTCGAGGAAGGACCCGCCGTCGCGCTTCGCCCCGACCGGCTCCATCGGCACGCCATAGGGGTCGGTGATCGCGGCCGGCGCGGGCTGGCCGTCGTACCAGTAGGCCCATTCGGCGGGGGTCATGAAGCGCCTCGCGGTCGTGGGCACCGGGCTGTAGTAGCCGTAGCGCGCGACGAAGGCGCCTTGCCAGCCCGACAGGTACCAGTTCAGGTAGTCATAGGCGGCGTCCAGCTTGCGTCCGGTCAGGTGCCGCATCAGCCCCATGCCGTTGCACCAGCCGCGATAGCCTTCCTTGCCATTCTTGATATTCACGGGCGCGTAGATGCAGGGGATGTTCTTCACGCGGACGGCGGCGACCGCCGGCGACCACATGGACTGGATGATGATCTCGCCGGCCGCCATCAGCTGCACCGACTGATCGAAGGTGGTCCAGGTCGCGCGGAAATGTCCGCCGCGTTTCAGCTCGATCAGGTAGTTGATGGTCTTGTCGATCTCCTCCTTCGTCATGTTGCCCTTGTTGCCGTACCTGATCAGCCCCGCGCTCTCCATGCAGAGTGCGGCGTCCATGATGCCGATGGCGGGCACGTCCAGGATCGCCGCCTTGCCCTTGAACTTCGGGTCCAGCAGCTCCTTCCATTCCGTCACTTCATGGCCGACCAGGTCGGGGCGGTAGCCGATGGAATCGGCGTTGTAGACCTGCGGCAGGAAGGTCATCCAATCGGATACGCCGTCATGCAGCTCGGTCGCGGTGGGGTTGGCGATGTACATGGCCTCGAAGGGCGAGATGCCCTGGCGCGACACGACCGTCCCGCCGATCTCGCCGCGGGTGAAGATCGGCAGGATGTTGTCGAATTCCTTGATCCGCTTGCGCTCGATCCCCTGGATCACGCCGCGGCGGGTGGCGAGCTTGGCCTGCCAGCCCTCAAGGTCGGCGATGTCGACGGAGTTCGGCTGGGTGATGAAGCGGTTGATCGACGCCGAGGTGTCAAGGTTCTGCATAGTGACCTTGAAGCCCAGCTCCTTCGAGGCCTGGTCGCCGATCGCCTTCACCACCGAATAGGACACGCCGACATGCCGCAGCTCGATGTTGCGATTTTCCTGCGCCCAGATCGTCGGGAAGCCCTGCAGCGCGGTGGCGCCGCCGGCGCCGATGGCGGCCGCTGCGGCGCGGCGCAGCAGGCCGCGGCGGGTCGGGAGCGCGGCGTCGACCGCCGGGTTCGACATGCTTGGCGGCGGCGTCGGGGTGTCGCTCATGGGCCGTCTCCTGCCGCGACGGATCAATCGCGGACCTTCATGGGTGGTGGGATGGGCCGGGGCGTTTCTTGCCGCTGAGCGTGCGGTGCGGGTGGAGCGGGTGGCAAATATGTAATTCTTATCGCCACCATAAGCGCGGCGCCCAGTGCCAGGCAGCAGACTGTAGGCAATCTGAGCTGGCTGGCCGCTTGTCGCGAGCCCAGTTCACCGTTCGACGGCCCATGACAGAAGGCCCGCTGCCCCAACCCTGCCGGACCGGGATCTACGGCACGCCTCGCAGCCCCGTCGCAGTTGGCCCGCTACAGCAGACACCGGGATCATGCGGTCTCGACCGGTACGCGGACCCGCAGGAGCGCCGCCAGGGCTGCCAGTCCCGCCAGCATGCCGCCCAGGGCGCAGACGGCGGGCCAGCCGCAGGCCGACCATGCAAGGCCGGTCCCCCAGGCACCGATCCCGGCGCCGGTGAACTTCCCGACCATGTAGATCGTCGTCAGCCGGGTCCGGATCTCGGTGCGCAGGCTGAAGATGACCGTCCGGTTCGAGATGTCGGCCGCGGTCGCGCCGAGATCGAGCAGGATCATGCCTGCGATGATGCCGAGAAGGCTATGCCCGAGACCCGCCAGCACACCCCAGGAGACGGTCAGGCCGGCCAACGCGGCCAGAAGCGACGCGCGTGGCCCGCACCGGTCGGCGAAGCCGCCGACGAAGGGCGCGCAGAGCGCCGCCGCGGCACCGATCAGCGCCAAGGCCCCGACGCCGTCGCTGCGCCAGCCGAAGGCATCCCCCTGCATGTGCAGCGATATGCCGACCCAGAGGGTGGTGAAGGAACCCGTGGCAAAGGCCTGGGTCAGCGCCGACCAGCGGGCCAGCGGGACGGTCCGGAAGACCTCGAGCAGGCTGCCCATCAGCGCGGGATAGCGAACCGGCATCCTCGGAGGCTCCGGCCTGACCACGCGACGCAGCGGCACCAGGGCGAGCAGCATCGCCGCGGCGGCCAGCGCGTAGACGACCCGCCAGCCGGCATGGAACCCGACCAGGCCGCTGACGCTGCGCGCCAGCAGCATCCCGATGAGGACACCCTGAGCCAGCAGCGCGGTGACACGGCCGCGCCGGTCCGGCGACGTCCGCAGGCTGGCATAGGGCGGCAGCACATAGGGCGTGATGCCGAACACCCCTGCCAAGAGGCTGAACAGCAGCAAGGTGGCGCCATCCGGCGCCACTGCGATCCCGACCAGCATGGCAGCCTGGGCGAGCATCGCCGCAGTCAGCAGACGCCGCGCCGGCATGGCGTCGCCCAGTGGCAGCAGGAAGGCGATGCCGGCGGCGACCCCGAACTGGGTCACCGCCGGGACCAGCCCGAGCGCCGCCTCCGACAGCGCCAGCGACCGGCCCATATCGACCAGGAGCGGCTGGGCGTAGTTCGCGTTGGCGACAGCCAGGCCGCAGATGGCAGCCAGCACGCCGATCGTGACCCCGGAGAGGGTATCGGTGCGGCCGGCCTTGCGCACCGGCCCCTCCGGCATCGGCGTGACCGCGCCCGGGCCCGGCACGGCAATGGCGCTGTGGTGGTCCATGGCGAGATCTTCCTGTCGCCGTGGGGGCGGTGCTCAGCCGGCTGACTTGCCGCCGTCGACCGACAGGATCTGGCCGGTGATGAAGCTGGCCTTGTCGGAGGCCAGGAAGACGATCGCCTGCGCGATCTCCTCCGGCCGGCCGACACGCTGCATCGGCACGCCGGCGATCAGCGCCGCCTTCCGCTCGCTGCTCGCGGTGAAGCGGTCCAGCATGCCGGTCTCCACCGGGCCGGGCGCAATGGCGTTGACGCGGACGTTGAAGCGGGCGGCTTCCAGCGCCGCCGCCTTGGTCAGGCCCTCGACCGCATGCTTGCTGGCCGTATAGATCGCCGCGCCCGCGGCGCCCCGATGCCCCATGGTCGAGGAGAGATTGACGATGCTGCCCCATCCCTGGGCCTGCATGGTGCGCATCTCGTGCCGCAGGCTCAGGACGACGCCCAGCACGTTCGTATCGAAGGTGGCGGCATAGCTCTCGCCGGTCTGCTCGGCGATGGGGCCCGGTCGACCCTCCGTCCCGGCATTGTTGACGGCCATGTCGAGGTGCCCGAAGCGGGCCAGCGTGCGCTCCACCAGCGCCTGCAGATCCTCGTCACGCCGGACGTCGGCCACGACGAACTCGGCCTCTGCACCGAGCCCCCGCAACTCCTCCGCCAAGGCCTCCCCCGCCGCGGCGCGACGGCCGGAGACGACGAGGCTGGCCCCCTCGCGGGCGAAGGCGATGGCGGTGGCGCGGCCGATGCCGGTCAGGGCCCCGGTGATCAGGACAACGGGATTGGTCACGGTGCAGTCCTCCGATGGGTGGCTGGCAAGACCCTGGAAGCATGAAGGTCATCAGGGTGCGGCCGCGTGTTTCCCGAAGTAGGAGGGATTGCCGCAGGGCTGAAAGACTTTGTATGGCTTCTGCGATACCTCCGAGGCATCGCAATGGAGCTCCGCCACCTCCGCTACTTCGTCGCGGTCGCCGAAACCGGCAGCTTCACCCAGGCCGCCGCGCAGCGGCTGCACACGGCGCAGCCCTCGCTCAGCCGCCAGATCCGCGACCTCGAGGACATGCTGCAGGTCCCGCTGATCATCCGCGGACCGCGCAACCTCTCGCTCACCCCGGCAGGGCAGGTGTTCCTGGAGCACGCGCGCATCGTCCTCGCCCAGGTGGATGCCGCTATCCTGGCGACCCGACGCGCGCACCGGCCCGCCAAGACCCGCTTCACCGTCGGCTTCCTGACAGGACACGAAATCGGCTGACTGCCACGGATCCTGCAGCTCCTCGCCCACGAGCTCGCCACGACAGAGTTGGTCGTCCACAGCGCGTCCTCGCCGGAACTGCTGCAGGCACTCCGGCAGGAGGAGATGGACATTGCCTTTGTCCGCCCGGATGACGGTATCCGGGACCTGGCGTTCAAGCCGCTGATCGAGGAAACGCTGTTCGTCCTGCTGCCGGCCGAACATCGGCTGGCCCGGCGCCGGTCGGTGCGGCCCCAGGATCTCCGGCAGGAGCCGCTGGTGAGCTTCGCCGCGGCCTATTCGCCGGTGCTGCGGCGGGTGATCGACGATTATCTCGGGCAGCATGACGTGGATGCGACGCCGCTCCACGAGGCGGAGACGCTGCCGATGGTCGTCTCCTTCCTCTTGTCCAGCGGCGGCGTCACCTTGCTGCCGGACTACATGCGCGGTCTCCTGCCGGCGTCGGTGGTCGCGCGTCCCCTGACGGGGACGCCACCGAAGATCCCTCTCGCGCTGGGCTACCGCAGCGGCAACAACTCGCCGCTGCTCGGCTACGTGCTGGCGCGTGTGGGTGACCTTGTCAGGTCGGAACCGTGACTTCGCGCGCCGATGTTCCGACCGGGCGATCAGCCGGCTTCGGAACCTGCGGCTTGGGCGAAGTGCGGCCTGACCGTCCGCTACCCTGCCGTTAAGGTCGATGGCGCCCTCGCCGTCTCCGAGCGGATCGACATCTGAACCGCAGTGGCATCAGCGGACGTCATCGACCGTCCTCGACCCAGGCCAGACCATGGCGCCACCGCAGGCAATTCGGGATGCGGTCCCGTCACATGCTGCATCAGCAGCGTATCCCCCCGCCGCGCCGCCCGATTGCATGGCGAGCCTCCAAAGTTTCTGCCGTCATCGGCACCCCCGCCGCCACGGCCGCCGCGACGACCAGGGCGCCGGCGGGCAGGAGGGAAGCCAGGACGAAGCTCCCCGTCAGGTCGTGCAGGACGCCCGCGAGCACCGGCCCAGCGATCTGCCCGAGGCCGAAGCTCGCCGTCAGCAGGGCGAAGGCCCGGCGGGGGTCGCCCCCGGCCAGCCCCCGCCCGCCAGCCAGGCCGAGGGCGGTGATGCCCATGAAGGTCCCGCCCAGCAGCGCCGCGGCGACCAGCGCCCCTGTCGCGGTCGGCCACAGCACGCTTGCCGCCACGCCGGCTGCCTCGACCAGGCAGGCGGCCGCGAAGGCGCGGGCGATGCCGGTCCGGGCCCCGAGCCGCGTCCAGGCCGCGACCGAAGGGCCCGCCGCGATGCCGAACCGCCCAGACGAAGGGCTCGACCGGACGGTCCTCCGGATTGGCCCGCAGGATGGCCGCCAGGAAGGTCGCCGTCATGATGTAGCCGAAACCGAACAGGCCGTAGGCCAGCGCCCATCGCCGCATCTGCGCGGGGGCGGCGCTGCCCGGCGCCAGCGCGCCGAGCAGCCAGGCCCGCCGCGACCCCGGCAGGCAGGGCGTCGCGGCCAGCAGCGCGCCGGCGAGGTAGCCGAGCAGGTTGGCCGAGGCGACCGGCCCGCCTCGCCCTTCGTCAGCCCCAGCCCCTCCGCCATGGTGGGCAGGATGGGCGTGTAGACGAAGCGGCCGATGCCGATGGCCGAGGCCAGCGCCAGCAGGCCGCCCAGGGCGAGGCCGAGGGCGCCGGACCCTCCCCTGCCCTGGCGGGCCGGCATCAGGGCCGCCCCACCCGGTGGCGGTTGGACGCGCCGGCGATCAGCGCCTCGGCCTCGCGCGCGATCCGCTCCACCACCTCGGCCGCCGGCGGGATGTCGCCGATCAGGTCCACCGCCTCGCCCGCGATCACCCCGGCGGTGTCGAAGTCGCCGGCCGCGCGCGCCGCGGCATAGCGCGCCGCCTCGGCCTCCTGATGCTGCAGCAACTCCGCCTCCCGGCCGCGCCAGCGCTCGGAGAAGGCGTTCCGCAGCACGCGGCCCGTGTAAGGTGCCGGCCAGACATTGCGGCGGGCGATGTCGAACAGGATGCCGCGGATGGTCTGGTCACCGCTGGCCGCGACCATGCGCTCCTTGGCGGCCTGGGCGCCGGCGGCCTCCTGCGTGGCGTAGAAGCGCGAACCCACCAGCACGCCGTCGGCGCCGAGCATCAGCGCCGCAGCCAGCCCCCGCCCGTCCGCGACGCCGCCGGCCGCGACCACCGGCACGGCGCCGCGCGCCAGGTCCACCACGGCCGGCACCAGGGCGAAGGTGCCGCGCGAGACGCCGTGGCCGCCAGCCTCCGCGCCCTGCGCGACCAGCACCTCGGCGCCGGCCTCCAGCGCCTCCCGCGCCTGCTCCAGCGTCTGCACCTGACAGACCAGCTTCGCGCCGGCCTGCTTGATCCGGTCGGCATGCGGCCGGACCTCGCCGAAGGAGAGCATGACCGCGGGCGGCCGGCGCTCCAGCGCCAGCTCGAGCAGCCCGGGCTTCCTGGCCATGCTCCAGGTGATGAAGCCGACCCCGACCCTGGCGTCGCCGGCCGCGTCCAGCTCGCGCGCCAGCCAATCAGCGTCGCCATAGCCGCCACCGATGAGGCCGAGGCCGCCGGCCCGGCTGACCGCGCCGGCGAGGCGCGCGTCGGCGATCAGGTCCATCGGCGCGAGCAGGATCGGGTGCTGCAGGCCGAGCAGCTCGGTCAGGCGGGTCGAGATGGGCATGGCGGCTCCGCGGCTCCGGTTGGCGTCGCCAGCCTGCCAGGGGCTCGACATGGGTTGAAATGATTTGTCATGATCCAAGCCACCTGTCGGAGCGATGGGTGGATGGCATGGACCTGCTCGACTTGGAGACCTTCGCCGCTGTCGCCCGGCATGGCGGCATCACCCGGGCGGCGGGCGCGCTGAACACGGTACAGTCCAACGTCACCGCCCGGCTCAAGGCGTTGGAGACGGAGCTGGGCGCCCGGCTGTTCGAGCGGCACAGCCGCGGCGTCGTCCTGACCGCGGCGGGGGAGCGCCTGCTGCCCTATGCCGGGCGCATCCGGGCGCTGGTGGCCGAGGCGGGCCGCGCCGCCGCCGATGACGGCATCCCGCGCGGCCCGCTGCGGCTCGGCGCCATGGAGACGACGGCGGCGCTGCGGCTGCCGCCGCTGCTGGCCGCCTATGCCCGGGCCTTCCCGGAAGTGGAGCTGGTGATTGGCACCGGCCCCACCGCCGCGCTGGTGCAGGACGTGCTGGAGCACCGGCTGGACGCCGCCCTGGTGGCCGGCCCGGTGGCGCATCCCGAACTGGCGGAGCAGGCGGCTTTCGAGGAGGAGCTGATGCTGGTCACCGCGCCGGGCTTGCCTGGCCCCGGGGCGCTGGCCGGGCTCGGCGCGCTGAAGGTGCTGGTTTTCCGGGCCGGCTGTTCCTACCGGCAGCGGCTGGAGGCGATGCTGGCGGCGCGCGGCATCGCCGGCGCGCGGCGGCTGGAATTCGGCACCCTCGACGGCATCGTGGGCTGCGTCGCGGCCGGCGTGGGCGTGACCCTGCTGCCGCGGGCCGTCGTCGAGCCGGCCGCACGCGACGGCCGGGTAGCCCTGCACGCCCTGCCGGATGCTGAGGCGCGGGTCGCGACGGTGCTGGTCCGCCGCCGCGACGGCCATGTGTCGAGCGCGCTCGAGGCGTTTCAGGACACGGTCCGTGGTGACCTGCTCCTGACTTCACCAGCCGAGTAGTCGGTTTCCCGGCTCAACTTCGCAAGATGTGTTCTGCGAGATCTGAGTGGCACGCGTCACTGCGCTACAGCCGCAATCGAGACCGACCCGACCGTGTCAGCAGCCATCACATGGGCCATGTGAGACAGGAGGAGGAAGCCATGCGTTCCAGCCACTTGCAATGGATAGCGGTGCATATCGTAGCCGTGTGCTGCGGCTTGCCAGCGGCAGCCGAGCGCCTTCCCCACAACCTCATCCTGTTCGTCCCCGACGGCATGCGCGCTGGCATGGTCACCCCTGGAGCCGCGCCGACCATGGCAGAGGTCCGGGACAGGGGCGTGAACCTCCGGAACAGTCATTCGCTGTTCCCCACATTCACCACTGCCAATGGTTCAGCCATGGCGACCGGGCACTATCTCGGCGATACGGGCGATTTTTCGAACACCATCTACACAGGAAAGCCTGTTGCCGCGCAGAATGGATCGGTAACGCCGTTCGTCGAGAACAATGCCGTGCTCGGCGAACTCGATCAGCTCTTCGAGGGCGATTGGCTGAACGAGGAAACCATCCTTCGTGCTGCGGCCAAGGCGGGTTACTCCACCGCGGCCATTGGAAAGGTCGGGCCAACCCTCAACTTCGACCACACGAGCCGGACTGGCGCACCGACTGTCATCGTCGACGACCAGACCGGCACCGACCGCGGCATTCCCTTCAGCCCCGAGCTTCACCCTCTGATCGAGGCGCAAGGCCTGCCGCTGGTTGCGCCCTCGCGCGGTGAGAACGGCAAGGCTGGCAACGCGATCACACCCGGCACGCTCGTCGCCAACATCGAGCAGCAAGCCTATTTCGTACAGGTCGCGACCAAAGTGGTCCTGCCGCTGTTCAAGGAGAGAGGAAAGCCGTTCCTCCTCGTCTTCTGGTCACGCGACCCGGACGCGGTGCAACACAACCACGGTGATAGTCTCGGCCGCCTGGTACCTGGGATCAACGGCCCGACTACGTTGGCCGGGATTCGCAACGCGGACGACAACCTTGCTGCTCTTCGCAGAACGCTGACGGAGCTCGGCCTGGCAGGCACCACCAATATCCTGATCGCCGCCGACCATGGCTTCTCAACGATTTCGAAGGAGAGCGCCACGAGCCCTGCCGCGCGCATAGCCTTCCCCGACGTGCCGAAAGATCATCTACCACCAGGGTTCGTCGGCCTCGATCTGGCACGCGCCCTGGATATGTCACTGTTTGACCCGGACGCGGCTGGTGCGCTTGTCGAGCCCGGCAAGCGCCCAAGGCTGGCGAGTGCACTCCTGGGCACGGATCCGAAGAACCCCGACGTGGTCGTTGCGGTCAATGGTGGGTCGGACCTGATCTACCTTCCGAAGCGCGATGCTGCATTGGCGCGTCGTGTCGTGCATGCACTCATGGCGCAGGATTACACGAGCGGCATCTTCGTCGACGACGCGCTCGGAGCGATCCCGGGAACGCTTCCGCTATCGAGCATTGGCCTGCAAGGAAACGCGCGCACCCCAACACCCAGCATCGTGGTGAACTTCCGCTCCTTCACCACAGGGTGCAGCCTTCCGGAAACCTGCGTGGCAGAGATTGCCGACACGGTTCTTCAGCAGGGGCAAGGCATGCACGGCAGCTTCAGCCGGGCCGATACGCACAACTTCATGGCGGCTATCGGACCTGACTTCAAAGCCGGCTTCTCCAACCCGGCGCCTGTCAGCAATGCCGATATCGGGCAGACCGCTGCGGCCCTGCTGGGCCTGAGGATCGAGGCCAAGGGTCGCCTGCTTGGCCGCGTCATGCGCGAAGCAATGGTGGGAGGTGAGATCCCGTCGCACTATGCAGGCGTGATTCACTCGGCATCTGGTCCCGGTGGCCTCCGTACGATGTTGCGGTTCCGACAAGTGGGCGACCAGCGCTACTTTGACGCTGCGGGGTTCCCGGGGCGGAGCTTCGGCTTGAACGAAAGTGACGAATAGCCGGGCACCTGCATCGGGCCATGCCGTCTCCGGAAGCCTTCGCTGGGCGATCATGGCAAGGTATTCCCTGGAGCGACAGGGTCTCTGGTCGTGACCCGGTGCTTCAGGCGTGGACGTGCTGCTGCCCGGAGCAAACGACCTATGGTAGCGCGCCGCGGCCTCGGCCGCGTGCCTTGGCAGGCCGCCGCCGGACCCCGGAGTCCTACCCGAACAACCCCGCCGCGGCATAGGTCAGGGCGGCGATGGCCGCGGCGGCGGGCAAGGTGATCACCCAGGCGATGACGATGCTGCCGGCGATCCCCCAGCGCACCGCCGAAGTGCGCCTTGCCGTGCCGACTCCGACGATCGCGCCGGTGATGGTATGCGTCGTGGAGACCGGCACCCCGAGCTCGGTCGCCAGGAAGAGCGTTATGGCGCCGCCCGTCTCGGCGCAGAAACCCTGCATGGGCGAGAGCCGGGTGATGCGCGAACCCATGGTGTGGACGATGCGCCAGCCGCCGAACAGGGTGCCCAGTGCCATCGCCACCTGGCAGCAGAGCACCACCCAGAGCGGCACGTGGAAGCCGCCCTCCAGCATGCCCTGGGAGTAGAGCAGCACGGCGATGATACCCATGGTCTTCTGCGCGTCATTGCCGCCGTGGCCGAGCGAGTAGAGCGAAGCCGAGCCGAATTGCAGGATGCGGAAGGTGCTGTCGACCTTGAAGGGCGTGCTGCGGACGAAGGCCCAGGAGACGATCAGCATCAGGACCAGGGCAAGCACCAGCCCGAGCGCCGGCGAGACGATGATGCCGAGCAGCGTCTTGCCGAGACCCGACCAGACGATCGTTCCGAACCCCGCCTTCGCGGTGCCGGCACCGACGATCCCGCCGACCAGCGCGTGCGAGGAGGAAGACGGGATGCCGAAACCCCAGGTGATCAGGTTCCAGGCGATGGCGCCGCAGAGCGCGCCGAAGGTGACGCGCGGGTCGATGATGTCTGCCTCGACGATGCCGGTGCCGATCGTCTGCGCCACGTGCAGGCCGAAGAAGAGGAAGGCGACAAGGTTGAAGAACGCCGCCCAGAATACCGCGTATTGCGGACGCAACACCCGGGTGGAGACGATGGTGGCGATGGAGTTGGCGGCATCGTGCAGGCCATTGAGGAAATCGAAGAGCAGCGCCACGGCGATCAGGCCGTAGAGCGCCGGCAAGGCGAGCTGTGCATCCATCAGACGTGCTCGACCACGATGCCCTCGATCTCGTTCGCCGCATCGTCGAAGCGGTCCACGATCTTCTCGAGCTGGTCGAAGACCTCCCGCCCGGCAATGAAGGCGAGCGCCTGATCGGGGCTCGAACGCCGGAACAGCGCGGTGACGCCGGTATCGTGGATATCGTCCGCCTGCCCCTCGATCTGGCGGATCTGCTCGCAGAGCTCGTTGATGCGGCCGGCATTCGGGCTCATCGCGGCCAGCAGCGGCACGGCCTCCCGCAGCAGCAGGGCGCAGCGATGGATCGCCTCACCCATGCGGCGCAACTCCGGGTCGAACTCCGTCGTACCGAAGAAGACGATGGCCTTGGCTGCCTTCTTCATCTGGTCGATGCAGTCGTCCATGCGGCCGATCAGTGCCTGGATGTCGCCGCGGTCGAAGGGCGTGACGAAGGTGCGGCGGACGGCCTGCACCACCTCGCGCGTCACGGCGTCGGCGTCATCCTCGGCGCCCAGCACGGCCGGATAGTGGCGCTGCACCGCGTCCCCGCCCTCGAGCATGGCGCAGAGCCCGACGGCGCCGCGGACGACGGCATCGGCGTGCCGCGCGTACATGTCGAAGAAGCGCTCCTCGCGGGGCATCAACCGGCGGAACCAACGCAGCATGCGATCCTGACCTCCTCCACCTTGCCGCAGCCAGTTCGTCCGCATCGCGGACCTTCCGGCCGACCGGCCCCTGTCATTCGCAGATACCCGGACCTACCGATCGGCCGGTGCGACCTGCAGCAACGCGACCCCGTTCAGGAAGGTCAATGTCCCCGCTGCCCCGGTCTGTCCAGCAATGGGCGGCGGCCAGCGACGTGGCGACCTTGGCCGACGGGGCCCGCGGGTGCATGCTGAGCACCGGAGTAACCCACAGTTGCAGACGACTCGCCGCCGGGACCGGGGTGGTCTCCCGCTCGCCGTTGGGGACGCCCGCCCGGGATTGAGGCTTCCAACCCTGCGTGTCGGCTCAGCGTTCCCGGCCCGCTTCGTCGTGTTGCAGGCCGAAACCGCTGACCTGTCGAGAGGACGTCCCGCCTGGAATGCCGAAAAAGCGCAAGTCTCGTGCCGCAAGGACATGCTCCGGCCAACAATGCGCTGCCTTGCCTCTCGCGGTCCGCGACGGCGAAATCAAGGTGATGATGGTCACCAGCCGCGAAACCAAGCGTTGGGTATTGCCGAAGGGGTGGGCCGAGCCGGACCTGGCGCCGCATGAACTGGCGGCCAAGGAGGCCTTCGAGGAAGCCGGCCTGATTGGCACGGTCGAGGAAGAACCCGCCGGCAGTTACCAGTACAACAAACGGCTACCGGGTGGCCGCGTGGTCCTCTGCGAGGTTGGGGTGTTTCCTCTCTGGGTCGAGCGGCAGTTGAAGAAGTGGCCGGAGCGGAAGCAGCGCAAGACCCGCTGGTTCACCTTCGGCCAGGCGGCCCTGGCGGTCGAGGAAGGCGACCTGGCGATCCTTCTTCTGCGCCTGGCCGCCCCGGACAGGTGACCGCGGAACCACAACAACGCCCGGATCGGCGGTCGGCCCATATCGCGGGCGAAGGCGAGTGCCTTTGTCGGTCTTCCGGCTGCCGGGCAATCTCATGCAGGTCATCGGCAGAGAACCGAAGGTCGAAACGCTTGCCGTCGGCCGTGTCGGCGTCGTCGACGTCCCGGGTCCGGCCGCGGTCCTCGCGCTCGATCTCCTTCCAGCGCACGAAGCCAGGCTCGCGCAGCACGGTCCCGATCCGCCGGTGCGACAGCAGCGAAGACAGCATGCTTGATTGCCGCGCTGCGGCCGATACCGCGCTGCCGACCGAGCATCGGGCCAACCTCCGTACAGGCGCCTGGCGGAAGCTCGGCGGTGCCGTTCGATCCGCCGCTGGCCTCCGGGCAGCCGGTCGCAGTCATCCTGGAGTGGCAGCGTCCGATCACGTGCCTGCCTTATTGGGCTCGCGTCGACCGATAGCTGGCCGACCGCACTCCTGCGTCTCGATGTGCGCAAGACAGGGTGCAAGCGCAAAGGCGAGCGGCAGGGTCGCCAGCGCGACCATCGCCGTGGCGGCCGTCGCCCAATGGGCGCCGACCCAGTCACCGAGCAGACCGTAGAATACCGGCGAGACCGCCCCGGATCCGATCGTCCCCGTGTAGAACAGGGCGAAGGCACGTTCGGCCCGGTCTGGCGGTGTAAGGTCGGGAACCGTGCCATAGAGCACCGAGGAGGTGCCGTTCAGCATGATTCCCAGGACGGGCAGCAGCGCGAAGAGCGGAACAATCGGCAATGCCAGCACGCCGAGGATGCAGGCTGCCGTCCCGCCTTCCGTGACCAGCACGGTCGGCAGCACGCCGATGCGGTCGCCAAGCCATCCGCAGGCGAACTTCCCGGCCGCACCGCCGAGGAAGACGAGCGCCAGGCCAATACCGACGGCTGGCAGGGAGGCGCCCTTCTCCTGCAGCAGGAATGGCAGGAAGGTCAGCAGCCCCATCCGCACGCCGGTGTCCAGCACGCCGATCACGAGCAACAGCCGGAAGCCGCCGTGACCTCGGCCGCCCGGCAGGCGGGGCGACCTGGCTCCTCCCACCCGGCCGACGGGCGGCATGAGCAGGAGGATCATGGCCGCGAGGACGGCACCGACCGCAGCGAGGAGCCACAGCGCGCCCCGCCACGGCATCAGGGTGAGCAGCAGGGAAGTGATGCCCGGAATGGCGGCCTTCCCGAGGTCGCCCGTGAAATTGTAGGTCCCGAGCGGGCCGCGCGCCGATGCGCCATAGGCGCGCGCCACCGCTGCGGAGGCGATGGGATGCTGGGTGCTCGACCCGGCACCCGAGATCGCCAGCGCCCCGCACAGACCCGCCAGGCTGCCGGTGAAGCCGGCAAGCGCGTAGCCGCCGGCGGCCAGCGCGGTGCCGATGGCGAGGACGATGCGCCCGTCCACCCGTTCGGCAAGCCAGCCGGATGGAAGCTGCAGCACCGCCATGGCGGCGGCGTAGAGGCCGCGCAGCGCCGCCAGCATCCCGTAGCCCAGGCCGAACTCGGCCTGCCAGAGGGGCAGCAGGACATAGATCAGGTCGGTGTAGCCGTCGTGCAGGGCATGCGCGGTTCCGGCAACCGCGAGCGTGCGCCTGGCGCCCGGGCCTCTCCTCACACCGCCTGCGGGCGCGGGCTGAACGGTGCCCTCCCCGATCATCCCAGCAGCCCCGGCGCGCCGGGCTTCGCCACGACGACCATGGCCACGATCCAGGCTGCGTGTTCGAGCGGCGCCGCCGCGCGGCGCGCCGACCCGACCGGTCCGGCCCCGATGCCGGGCCGGGATCCTCGCATCGCGGATCTTGCGACGAAAGCTGACACGGCCTTGGCCGCGCTCCTGAATATTGCTGTCTCGGACATCGGTCGCCGCTTCGTAAGGGTATGGACAACAGCGAACATGCGGCCCTTCCCTCACGCCGACAAACGACGAATATTGCGGCTTCAGGTCAGCTAAAGTCACACGTCCCATGCCCGCTCGCCGACGCCCGCTGCCGCCGCTGAATGCCCTGCGCGCCTTCGAAGCGGCTGCCCGCTGCGGCAGCTTCAAGGACGCTGCGGCGGAACTCGGCGTGACGCATGGCGCGATCAGCCGGCATGTCCGGCTGCTGGAGGACTGGCTGGGGCCGCCGGCACTGTTCCGCCGGCTCAACCGGCGCGTCGTGCTGACGCCGACCGGGGCCGCCTTGCTGGCGGAGACCGGGCCTGCGCTCGACCGGCTCTCGATTGCGGCAGAGCGGCATCAGGCCCGGAGCGGCAAGCCGCCGCCGGCCGTGCTGCGCGTCAATGCGCTCGCCACCTTCAGCCTGCGCTGGCTGCTGCCCCGACTGGGGCGGTTCCGGGCGCGGCACCCGGAGATCGAGGTGCGGCTCTCCACCTCCAACGAGCCCGTGGATGCCCTGGGCGAGGTCTATGACCTGGTCATCCGCGGCGGGCCGGACACCTTCTACGGCTTCACCTGCCATCCCTTCCTGACGGAGCGCCGGCTGCCGGTCTGCAGCCCGGCCTTGCTCGCGCGATCGCCGCTCAACGAGGTTGCGGACCTGCGGGCGCATAGCCTGATCCATGCTTCCACGCTGCCGCGGGTCTGGCCCGATTGGCTCGCCGCGGCAGGAGCGCCGGATCTGATGCCGGCTGCCTCGCTCACCCTCGACCACTTCTACCTGACGCTCCAGGCGGCGCTGGATGGCCTGGGCGTGGCCATGGGGCCGACCGCCCTCGTGGCGGACGATCTCGCCGCGGGCCGTCTCGTCGCGCCGTTCCCCGGCGTGACGCTCCCGACAAGGGGCTACCATGCCTATCTGCCCGATGCCCGGGCGGGCGACCTCACCGCCTTGTCCTTCTGCCGGTGGCTGGAGGAGACCGGCGACACGGATACCGTCCCGGCGGTTGCTCCTGCGGAGGCACCAAACCCCGCAGAAGGGGCGTCAGCTTTCCCCCTTCCATCGAGACTGCGGCTTGGCCCAGGGTGAACCGGCGCGTCGGGCCTTGCCGCCGTCCCGGCCGGCACCCGGGCGACCGCGCGCCCCACACTGCAAGGACGCCAACCGCACAGGAGTTTCGCGTCGGAATGGTGCCCGGCCTGCTGCGGCTTGGCTGCGTCGGTCGGTCCGGTCTCCTCGCAGGCCTCCTTCGCAGCCAGCGCCTGGGACGCCAGGCCCAGCCGCCCCAAGCAAACCCCTCGGGGTTTGCGCCGCAACAATATCCGAAGCAGGCTTTCGCGGGTGGCTCTGCCCGGGTGGTGCGGATCCGGTGCGCCCCGGCGGCGCTGGATCGGATATCCACTCGACCAATGATCGCATCCCGGGGAGCATGCCGAGGGCTCGGATCGGGGCGACCGGCCGAGACGGAGAAGGCAGGGCATGAATGTTCCGCTGATGCTGGTCGACCTCGCTGGTTCGGTGGCGCTCCTCCTCTGGGGCGTGCGCATGGTGCAGACCGGCGTCCAGCGCGCCTTCGGGCCGCGCCTGCGGGCGGTGCTGGCCTCGGCGCTCCGCACGCGCCTCAGCGCCTTCTTCGCCGGGCTGGGCGTCACCGCCGTCCTGCAGAGCAGTACCGCGACGGGGCTGATGGTCACCGGCCTCGCCGCCGGGGGCGTGGTGGAACTGGTCCCGGCGCTCGCCGTCATGCTGGGCGCGAATGTCGGCACCACCCTCATCGTCCAGGCGCTGTCCTTCGACGTCTCCCGCGTGGCGCCGGCGCTGGTCGCGCTCGGCTTCCTGATGTTCCGTCGCGGGGACGCGACGCGCACCCGCGACCTTGGCCGGGTCGTCATCGGTCTCGGCCTCATGCTGATGGCCCTGCACCAGTTGCTCGAGATCATCACGCCCTATGAAACCGCACCGGCGCTGCGCTCCGTCCTCGACGCCATCTCGGCCGAGCCTCTCGTCGCCATTGTGCTCGCTGCGGCCCTGACCTGGGCGACCCACTCGAGCGTGGCCGTGGTGCTGCTGGTCATGTCGCTCGCGGCCAAGGGCATCGCCTCCCCGGAAGCGGCCTTCGTGCTGGTGCTCGGCGCCAATCTCGGAACGGCCATCAACCCCGTCCTGGAGGGCGCGACGGGCGACGACCCGGCGACCCGGCGCCTGCCGCTCGGCAACCTGCTCAACCGTGTGCTGGGCTGCGCCATGGCGCTCGTCATCGTGCCCTACCTGGCGCCGCTGGTGATGGCGGTCGAGCCGCACGCGGCCCGCGCCGTGGCCGACTTCCACACCGCATTCAACCTTGCCCTCGCCGTCCTGTTCTTCCCTGTCCTGCATCCCTACGCAGCGCTGCTGCGCCGCCTGCTCCCGGCACGGCTCGACCAGGCGGACCCGTCCCGGCCGATGTACCTCGACAAGGCGGCGATCGAGACGCCGGTGGTCGCCATTGGCGCGGCGGCACGCGAAGCGCTGCGCCTCGCCGACGTGCTCGAGGCGATGCTGCAAGGCGTGCAGGACGCCTTCGAGCAGGGCGACCGCAAGCGGATCGCGGAGACGCGGCGCCTCGATGACGTGCTGGACCGGCTCAACGAGGCCATCAAGGTCTATGTCGCCTCGCTCGAGGCGGAGGCGATGACCGATGCGGATCGGCGCCGTGTCGACCAGGTCCTCGCCTTCGCCATGAACATCGAGCATGCGGGTGACGTGGTGGACAAGAACCTGGCGGCGCTGGCGTCGAAGCGGCTGAAGCGCGGCCTGGCCTTTTCCAGGGAAGGCCAGGCGGAGCTCTCGGCCATGATGGGGCGGCTGACCGCCAACCTGCGCACCGCCGCCTCGGTCTTCGTGACCGAGGATCCCCGCGCCGCGCGCCTGCTTGCCGCCGAGAAGGAGGCGTTCCGCGACCTGGAGGCGGCCGCGACGCAGGCGCATGTCGCGCGGTTGCGGGAGGGGCTGCCCGAGACGGCGGAAACCAGCGCGCTGCATCTCGACGTGGTGCGCGACCTGAAGCGGGTGAATGCACACCTGGTCGAGGCGGCTGCCTACCCGATCCTTCAGGCCCAGGGCGAATTGCTGCCGACCCGTCTGCGGACGGAGGACTGATACTGTCTCGCAGAAGTCTTGATTTCCGCAAGACGGTATTGCGCGCAGGGTTGCCGGGTCCCCGTCGCGGCCTGGCGGCGATGGGAGCCCGGTGTGGCGGCTGCGCGCCGAACGTGAAGCCAGACCGGTCAGCTTTATTGCTGGCCGGTATCCGTGAACGGTATTGGGGCCAGGCGATCCGGTATCCGTTACCCACCGCAATGGCCGACCCGCCGTGGTCCCGAAGCACCCCCGATTGCACCGGGGGCTGCATGGCCCGGAAGCGGGCTGTTGAGAGTTTGCGGCCTTGGACCTCCCGCGCCGGCGGCAGAGGAGGAGGACGCGATGGGGGTTCTCCGCCTGCGTAGCGCGGGTCTCGACATGCACAAGGACGGCGTGGTGGCGGCGGTTCCGCCGCTTCGACACCACGGATCGCCAAGCTCGGCTTCGCCCGACTCCTGGCCCCCGCCGAGCCGCCAGTTTCTGTTCAGCGCCGGCCGAAGAGCCGCTCCAGCTCCGCCGGGCCGAGGCGGAGGAAGGTCGGCCGGCCATGGCTGCAGGTCGCGGCGCGCGGCGTCGCCTCCATCTGCCGCAGCAGCGCCGCCATCTCGGGCGGCGACAGCCGCCGCCCCGCCCGCACCGAGCCGTGGCAGGCCAGCCGCGCGACCGCCGCGTCCAGCCGCCGCTCCAGCGCCAGGGCCTCGTCGAACTCGGCGATCTCGGCGGCGAGGTCGCGCAGCAGCGGCGCCGGATCGGCCGGGCCGAGCAGCGCCGGCAGGGCGCGCACCAGCACCGCGCCCGGGCCGAAGCCCTCGAGCTCGAGCCCGAGCCGGGCGAGGGGCTCGGCGAAGCCGAGCAGCCCAGCGGCGTCGGCCGGCGGCAGGTCCACCACCGCGGGCAGCAGCAGCGGCTGGCTGCGCACCCCGCCGGCGATGAGCTGGGTGCGGAGGGCCTCATGCGTCAGCCGCTCATGCGCCGCGTGCTGGTCGACCAGGATCAGCGCGCCATCCGGCGCCTCGGCCAGGATATAGGTGTCGAGCAGCTGCGCGAGCGGACGACCGAGCGGGTATTCTTCCTCCCCAGCGGGTCCGCTGCGCGGCCCCGCCGGGGGCCCCGGGAGAGCGCCTACGGCAGAGGATTCGGGATCGGTCCCGGCCGGCGCGACCGCCGGGCGTGGCGGAGCGAAGCCGAGGGGGAGGGTCGCGGGCGCGGCGGACGGCGGGGCGGGGGAGGCCAAAGCGAGCTGCGCCTCGGCCAGGCCGCGCGCCGCGGAGGCCTCCGGCAGCGGCGCCGGGGCGGGGCGCGGCCGCCAGCCGGACCAGCCTCCCTGGCTCGGCCGGTACTGGGTCAGCGCCGGGGCCGGCACCGCCTCCCCCGCCCCGGCCGAGAGCGCCCGGCGCAGCGCCGAGATCAGCAGCCCGCGCACGGCGGCCTCCTCGCGGAAGCGGAGCTCGGTCTTCATGGGGTGGACGTTCACGTCCACCGCCTCGGGCGGCACCTCGAGGAAGAGGGCGGCGACCGGGTGCCGCCCGGCGGCGATCAGGTCGCGATAGGCGACACGCAGCGCGGTGCGGAGCTGCGGGTCGCGGACGGGGCGGCGGTTGACCACCAGATGCTGCTCGGTGCCCGTGGCGCGGGTATAGGCCGGCTGGGCGGCGAGACCGGCGAGCGCGAGCCCGCCCCCCTCGCCCGCGACCGGCAGGGCCGCGGCGGCGAAATCCGCGCCGAGCAGGGCATGGATCCGGGCGGCGCGGTCCTGCGGCGCCAGCGCCAGCACTTCCCGCCCCTCGAGGGCGATGCGGAAGCCGACCTCCGGCCAGGCCAGCGCCAGGCGCCGCACCGCCTCCACCGCCGCCTCGGCCTCGCTGCGCGGGCTCTTCAGGAATTTCCGCCGCGCCGGCACGGCGTAGAAGAGGTCGCGCATCTCGACCCGCGTGCCCGGCGCGCCGGCGGCCGGCAGCACCGGCCCCTTGCGGCCGCCCTCGACGGTGAGCGCATGCGCGTCGCCGCCTTTCGGCCGGGTGGTGAGCGTCAGCCGGGCGACGGCGCCGATGGAGGGCAGCGCCTCGCCGCGGAAGCCGAGGGTGGCGATGCGGAAGAGCATCGCCTCCTCGGGCAGTTTGGAGGTGGCGTGCCGCTCGACCGCGAGGGCGAGATCCTCCGGCCCCATGCCGGCGCCGTCATCCTCGACCACCACCCGCTCGATCCCGCCACCCTCGAGGGTCACGGCGATGCGGGTGGCGCCGGCATCGAGCGCATTCTCCACCAGCTCCTTCGCCACGGCGGCCGGCCGCTCCACCACCTCGCCGGCGGCGATGCGGTTGGCCGTGGTCTCGGGCAGGAGGCGGATGGGCATCGGCAGGCTCAGGGGCGGGCCGGGTCACGCCGGGCCGGCACGACCACCCTCGGCGGGGGCGCGATCACCATCGTCGCAGCGGTCGCAGGGCACGGACCAGCAGCGCGGCCGACAGCAGGACGGCCGAGGCCATGATCCCGGCGGCCAGCAGCCCCGCCGGGGTCATTCGCGCCGCGGCGCGCAGCGCGACCCGCGACCCCAGGCGGAGGTCGGCCTCCGCCCGCATCTCCTCGGGATGCGCCGCAGCGACGGCCGGCATGCCCAGGGTTTCCACCGTCTCGTCCAGGCCTGCCATTCCCACCCCCGCGCCGCCCTGCGCCCCTCAGCAAACCCCTCGGGGTTTGGGCCGCACGCCCTGTGACCCAAGCCGCGACAGCCTGCTCAGCCCGCGAGCAGCCCTGATATGGTGCGCAGCAGCCCGGTGGTCGAGCCGTCCTGCGCCCCCGCCGCCGGCGCGCCCTGTTCCAGCGCCCGCAAGATCGGCCCGGCGAGCTGCTTGCCGAGTTCCACCCCCCATTGGTCGAAGGCATTGATGCCCCAGAGCGCGCCGAGGCTGAAGACCTTGTGCTCGTAGAGTGCGACGAGCTGGCCGAGGGTGAAGGGGTCGAGCTGCGGCAGCAGGATCGTCGCGGTGGGACGGTCGCCGGGGAAGACCCGGTGCGGCAGCAGGCGGGCGATCTCGGCGGCATCGGCGCCGGCCGCCCGCATCTCGGCCTCGACCGCCGCCGCGTCCTTGCCGCGCATCAGCGCCTTGGCCTGGGCCAGGCCATTGGCCAGCAGCTTGCGGTGGCTGTCGGCATGCGGGTGGTCGGGCCGGGCGACGAGGATGATGTCGCAGGGCACCGGCGTGGTGCCCTGGTGGATGAGCTGCATGAAGCTGTGCTGCGCATCCGTCCCCGGCTCGCCGAAGACGACGGGGCCGGTGGCGCGGCCGACCGGCGCGCCGTCCAGCGTCACCCGCTTGCCGAGGCTCTCCATCTCGAGCTGCTGCAGATGCGCCGGCAGGCGGGCGAGGCGCTGGTCATAGGGCAGCACCGCGCGGGCGGGATAGCCGAGGCCGTTGACGTGCCAGACCTCCGCCAATGCCAGCAGCACCGGCAGGTTCTGCGCCAGCGGCGCCGAGAGGAAATGCGCGTCCATGGCGCGGGCGCCGGCGAGCAGGCGCTCGAAGCCCTCCCAGCCGATGGCGAGCGCGATGGAGAGGCCGATCGCCGACCAGAGCGAGAAGCGCCCGCCCACCCAGTCGCGGAAGGGGAAGACCCGATCGGGGGCGATGCCGAACTCGGCCGTGGCCGCCAGGTTGGTCGACAGCGCCGCGAGGTGCTGCCCCGCCCCTTCCCCCACCGCGGCGCGCAGCCAGTTCCGCACCAGCGCGGCATTGGTCATGGTCTCCTGGGTGGTGAAGGTCTTGGAGGCCACCAGCACCAGGGTCCGCGCCGGGTCGAGGCGCGGGCGGATCGCCTCCCAGGCATGCGCGTCGACATTGCCGAGGTAATGCGCCCGCAGCGGCGCCCCTTCCCGCCATAGCGTCCGCGTCGCCATGGCCGGGCCGAGATCGGAGCCGCCAATGCCGATGTTCAGCACATCGGTGAAGCGCTCACCGGTCGCGCCGCGCAGCGCGCCGCCATGCACCGCGGCGCAGAAGTCCCGCATGCGCGCCAGCACCGCGGCGACCTCGGCCGAGGCATCCTCCTCGCCCGTCCGGAATCCGCCCGCGCCGCGCAGCGCCATGTGCAGCACGGCGCGGCGCTCCGTGGCATTGATCGCCTCGCCGCGCGCCATGGCGTCGCGCTTCCCCGCGAGGTCGGCGGCCCCGGCCAGCGCCAGCAGGGCGGCCAGCGCGCGGTCGTCGAGGGAGGTCTTGGAGAGGTCGAGCAGCAGCCCGTCCACCGTCCAGGAGAAGCGCCCGAAGCGGTCGGGATCGGCGGCGAGGAGTGGGCGGATGCTGTGCGGCGCGGTGCCGTCCGGCCTCGGGCGCCGCGCCAGCGCCTCGACCGCCGCCCAGGCCGCCGCGAGTCCCTTGTCCTCTGCCATGCCGGCGACTCCCCCTTGCCTGGAGCATTCCCGTACCGGGCATATCCGCGCCTCCGCGCGGGTCCGCCCTGCGGCGATCTGCCCCGGGCCTCCGCTTAGGCCAGGAGGGCCGCGGCCCGCAACGCCCGGTGGCGTGAGGCCGCCCCCGGGGGCCCCATCCCGGGGCAAGGA
>NZ_JAUTWS010000630.1 GCF_030657435.1 Paracraurococcus lichenis
CGCCGGGCCACCTCGCTGAACTTGACCCCGGGCTCATTCAGCTCGGCCAAAATCCGCAGCTTCTCCTCGTCCCGCCAATGCCGGCGGCGCTCCACACCGGTGATGATCTCCATCGCCCACCCCGCTGCCTGCCCTTACCGGCGCTCGAAAGAACGCCTGTAAGATCCAAGGCAGGTCCCGCGCAGATCCGGTAGGCGGCCCTCCGCGGATGGGTAC
>NZ_JAUTWS010000631.1 GCF_030657435.1 Paracraurococcus lichenis
ATTCACCGCGCCCGAAGCCTGGCTGATCGGGCCCTTGTAGCCCGACCATCTGCGCAAGTTCATCGCGTCCTTGAACAGCGCGAGCTTGGGATCGGACGACCACACCGCACTCTGCCGATAGGCCTCGAGCGGCTGCGGCCAGTAGCCGATGCAGCCGGTCAACCAGGGATCATACTGCTCCGCCTCCATCATGAACATGATGAAGCGCTTGGCAGC
>NZ_JAUTWS010000632.1 GCF_030657435.1 Paracraurococcus lichenis
TCCTTGTCCATGACGATGTACTTCCAGCCATGCGCCACATAGGGCGGCATGTCGTCATAGACCACGACCGGCTTCGGCATGTTCTCGAGCTGCGACTCGGCATTGTCGTAGCGCAGCAGCTTGTCGATCGCGACCACGTAGAGCGAGCCGTTGCGGAAGGCGACGCCGGTGGGCATGTTCAGGCCCTTGAGGATCGTCGCCACGCTGCGCTGGCC
>NZ_JAUTWS010000633.1 GCF_030657435.1 Paracraurococcus lichenis
CAGGGTGAGGGCCGGCCGGTTCAGAAGCAGGCACGGCGGGCTGCCCCGCTGGGGTCCTTCGTGCCCCTGCTGCTCGAGGCTGGGCACCCGGCGCACGCAGCCGGCAGCGGACCGCCGATGCGCGACGTGACCGAGCTGGCGATGGAGGTGGTGCTGCGCAATGGCCGCGTGCTGCGCATTGGTGCCGACGCGGATGCGGCGGCGGTGGCGCGTT
>NZ_JAUTWS010000634.1 GCF_030657435.1 Paracraurococcus lichenis
CCGCCGCGTTGAAGCCTTGCTTGCCGAGCGGGAGGACCTGGCACCGATTGTCCAGCCCATGCTGGCAGCATGGCGAGGGGTGCGCGCGCAGATCGCAGCTTTTGACAAGGCGATACGGGCACTGGCGAGAGCAAGCCCGACGTGCCGCCTATTGATGAGCGTGCCCGGCATTGGGGTCGTGTCTGTCCTGTCCTATGTCAGCATGGTGGAGG
>NZ_JAUTWS010000635.1 GCF_030657435.1 Paracraurococcus lichenis
CTGTCGAGATGGGTCCAGGAGATCGTGCTGTCGATCCCGGGGGCTGCCCGAAGCACCCTGGCGGAGCTGATCGTCGGAGCCATGCTGGCCCGAAGTGGGCCGGTCACGCGAGCGATCCTGGCGTTGACCCCACGGCTGGGCTGGCAGGCCTACCATTGGATGCTCGAGCGGGGCCGCTTCCGGTTGCTCGGCTTGGTTGCCGCCTTGTGCGT
>NZ_JAUTWS010000636.1 GCF_030657435.1 Paracraurococcus lichenis
TGTCGTGACGTCAGGGGCGGATGCTCTTGAGTTGCGGCCGATCCTTTTAGACTACTCGCCGGATCATCCGGCTCCGCTCTCTACTCTCGATGCCATGCAGATCGCCTCCGGGCGACTGGGCATCGAGCTGATCTGCGCCGGTCTGCGGACTAGGCTGCAGGTTGCTTCCAAGAGACCTCTCTGGCGAGGACTTGTTCTTTGCCGAGGCCGT
>NZ_JAUTWS010000637.1 GCF_030657435.1 Paracraurococcus lichenis
CCGCCGCCAACGGTGCAGCAGGCTCGCGCAGATCCCATGCCGCCGCGACACCTCCGAGACCCTCGCGCCAGGCGCCGCCACCTCCGCCAGCAGCCGCACCTTCTCCTCGGGCGAGTAGCGTCGGCGAGCCTCGCCCCGCGTCACGATCTCAATCCGCTCCGGCGCACCAGTGCCAGCACCAGTGCTGCCACTGGTGCCTGTCACATCGC
>NZ_JAUTWS010000638.1 GCF_030657435.1 Paracraurococcus lichenis
CTGCCGCTTCCACTCCCCCACCATCGTTTGGTGAATGCCGTGCTTCGCCGCCAGCTGTGCCGTCGTCAGCTCACCCCGCAGCGCCTCCAGCGCCACCTTCGCCTTGAAATCCGCTGAATACCGCGTCCGCTTGCCCGTCATCCGGGTCCGTCCTTCTCACAGGCGAACCGAGCTTACCCGCCTGTCCGAAATCCGGGGACCACCTCAG
>NZ_JAUTWS010000639.1 GCF_030657435.1 Paracraurococcus lichenis
CACAGCGCGTCCGTCAGGCTGGCCGCGGCAAAGACCGTGACGGCCTCCTGCGCGCAGGCGATCCGGGAGGCGAGCAGGCCCGTGGCGGCGAGGAGGAGAAGCGACCTGCGATGCATAAGGACTCTCCCGGGGAGGTTACTGGAGTTTCGAGTTCATCTGACCGTGCTCCGGCAACGGCCGCGGTTTGATCGGGCTGTTCGGGTCGGTT
>NZ_JAUTWS010000064.1 GCF_030657435.1 Paracraurococcus lichenis
ATGGAGAATGCCAGCGCGGCGTTCCTGGAGGCCGTGCGCGGCGGAACTGCATCCACAGCCTCATCCGGCGGTCAGTTGCGTGGCAGCCGGGCACCAGGCGGATCCCTCGGGAGAAGGACCCAGTCCGGTGCCGGCCGACCGTGACCGCCGGACAGCGAGCCCCCCTGCCGGGGGCTCGGCCTCGCCGCTGTGGTCCCTCCCGCCGGGCTATGACCGACCTACAGGGTCACAGCGGCGATTCGCATCCTGATTGCCGCGCTGCAGTCGTCCGCGATCAACGGCGAGCACCGCAAGATCACACGTTCGCCTTCATCTTCGTCAGGTCGAAGGTCACCTTCTCGCCGTCCTTCGTGCCCAGCTTCTCGTCCACGAGCTTCGGGATGACTTCGATGTGGTCGTAGTTCAGGCTGATGCTCTCGCTCGGCCGGTCGCCGCCGCTGCTCAGGGAATAGCCTGAGACGCCGCAGTTCTTCAGCTTGACGACCAGGAACATCTCCTGACTGCTGCCGCCGGTCGTGGTGAAGGTCAGTTCCACCAGGTTGTCGAGCTTGCCGGAGACCGATTCCTCGAACAACTTGGAGGAGGAGACAGGGTCCCAGTCCTTCGTCACCGTGACCTCGGACAGGCTCGGCTCGCTTGCCTCCCGGTTGGCGCCGCGCCCGCGGGCGGAGCCGATGCCGCGCCCACTGCCGAACTGCACGCTGTGCAACTCGATCTGGTCCTTGAAGCCCTCGGTCGTGACGTTGCCTTTGATCTTCGAGCCGTACTTCATGTAGAGCATCGCAGGTTCCTCTCGTCAGTGATCCGCTGCCCGGCCTCAGGCCTCGCCCAGCGCGTAGGCAAAGTCGCCATTCTCCTGCAAACCGACATGGATGCGGCCGACCGGCCGTCCCTCCGCCAGCCGCGCCAGCACCTCGGCAGAAAGCTCCGGCAGGAGCGTGCGCGAGAGGATCTTCTCGACGTTGCGCGCGCCCGAGGCGGTCTCGGTGCAGCGTGCCGCGATCGCCTCCGCCACTGCCGCATCCCAGGTGAAGCGGGCGCGGTGGCCCGCTGCCACCCGCTGCCCGACACGGCCGAGCTGCAGGACGGCGATGCGGCGGATGATGTCCTCGGGCAGCGGGAAATACGGCACCAGCGTCACGCGGCCGAGGAAGGCCGGCTTGAAATGCCTAGTCAGCTCCGGCATCAGCGCCGCCGCCAGGCCTTCCGCGTCCGGCGCCGTCTCGGCATCGGCGAAGAGCTTGCCGATCAGCTCCGTGCCGGCATTGCTCGTCATGATGATGACGGTGTTCTTGAAATCGATGTCGCGGCCCTCGCCGTCCTTCATCATTCCCTTGTCGAAGACCTGGAAGAACACGTCCTGCACGCCGGGATGCGCCTTCTCCATCTCGTCCAGCAGGATCACGCTGTAGGGCCGACGGCGCACCGCCTCGGTCAGGATGCCGCCCTCGCCATAGCCGACATAGCCGGGCGGCGAGCCCATCAGGAGCGAGACCTTATGCTCCTCCTTGAACTCGGTCATGTTGATGACCGTCAGGTTCTGCTCGCCGCCATAGAGCAGGTCGGCGAGAGCGAGCGCCGTCTCCGTCTTGCCGACGCCGGAAGTGCCGACCATGAGGAAGACGCCGATCGGCTTGCGCGGGTCGGTCAGCCCGGCGCGGCTGGTGCGGATGGCCTGCGCCACCGCCTCCAGCGCATGCGGCTGGCCGACCACGCGCGCCTCCAGCGCCTCGCGCAGCCTGAGCACGGTGCGGATCTCGTCGCCGCGCATGCGGCCGGCGGGGATGCCGGTCCAGCCCTCGACCACCTCGGCCACCGCCTGGCCGTCCACCACCGGGTGGATCAGCGGCTGCTCGCCCTGCAGCGCCCGCAGTGCCGCCCCGCGCTCGGCCAGCAGCGCGCGCAGCGCCGCCTTGTCGCGCGCGTCGCCGGGATCCTCCACCGCCTGCCGTGCCGCCGCGATATCGGCGGCCAGTGTCCGTTCCTGCTCCCAGCGGCCCTCGAGCGCGGCCAGCGCCTCCGTCGCCCGCGCGCGTTCCTCGACCAGCGCCGCGCGGCGTGCCGCATGGTCGGTGCCGGACGCTGCCTCGCGGTCGAGGATGCCGAGCTCGGTATCGATAATCTCGATCTGCCGCCTTCGGTCCTCCACCGGCGCGGGCACTGCCGCCTGGCTCATCGCCACGCGCGCGCAGGCGGTATCGATCAGGCTGACCGCCTTGTCCGGGAGTTGGCGGGCGGGGATGTAGCGCGCGGAGAGCCGGACGGCCTGCTCCACCGCCTCATCCAGCACCCGCACGCCGTGATGCGTCTCCAGCGTGCCGACCAGGCCACGGACCATGGCGACGGCGACGGGCTCGGTCGGCTCCTCCACCCGCACCACCTGGAAGCGCCGGGTCAGCGCCGCGTCCTTCTCGAAATACTTCTTGTATTCGGCCCAGGTGGTGGCGGCGACCGTGCGCAATTCGCCGCGGGCGAGGGCGGGCTTCAGCAGGTTGGCAGCGTCGTTCTGTCCCTGCTGGCCGCCGGCGCCAATCAGGGTGTGCGCCTCATCGATGAAGAGGATGATGGGACGGGGGCTCGCCCGCACCTCGTCGATCACCGCCTTCAGCCGCGCCTCGAACTCGCCCTTCATCCCGGCGCCGGCCTGCAGCAGGCCGAGATCGAGGGTGCGCAGCACCACCTTCTCGAGCGCCGGCGGTACGTCGCCGGCAGCGATCCGCAATGCGAGGCCTTCCACCACGGCGGTCTTGCCCACCCCCGCCTCGCCGGTGAGGATCGGGTTGTTCTGCCGCCGCCGCGTCAGGATATCCACGACCTGGCGGATCTCCGCGTCACGGCCGAGGATCGGGTCGATCCTGCCGGCACGGGCGCGGCCGGTGAGATCGGTGGTGAACTGCTCGAGCGCGCTGCCGCCCGGCCGCGGCGCGGTCTCCGCGGCAGCCTCGGCCCCTTCCGTCGCCTGCGCCGCCGCGGTCTCGCTGCTCGCGCCACAGATGCCGTCGAAGTCGCGCTTCAGGAGGTCGGGCGAGATGCGCAGCAGCGGTGCGGAAGCCGCACCGGCGCGACGCGCCAGCGTCTCGTCCGCCAGCAGCGCCCAGAGGAGCTGGCCCGAGCGAAGCCGCGGCGCCCGCTGGTCGAGCGAGGCGAAGAGCCAGCCCTGCTTCAGCCAGTCCACCACTTCGGGCGAGAAGGCCGGCTCGCGCGCATTGCCGCGGCGCATGGCGTCCATGGCGCGGGTCAGATCGGCCGAGACACGGCCGGCATCGCAGCCGAAATGCGCGAGGATCAGGGGTGTGTCGGTGCCGCCGCGCTCGATCAGGCGATAGAGCAGGTGCTCCACCTCAATCGCGTAATGCGTGCGCCGCTGCGCCAGCCGGGCAGCATCCTCAAGCGCAGCGCGGCAGGTATCGTCGAGCCGGCCGATGAGCTGCCTGAGATCGACGGCGACCATGCTTCACCTCGTTCCGCGCCGGACGGTATATTGTGCACGAGAGTGCTGTCCAGCTTTCTCCGTATTGAAAGTATCCGCATGCCTGATCTGCACGCATCCGGTTCGCCGCCTTCCGCGGTCCTGCCGGAAGGCTTCGACCTGGACGCGCTGCTGGCACCGATCCCGGGCGACCTGCCGGCGGGCCGGGACCTGCGGCGCGACGTCTCCGGCGTCTCGCCGCTCGCCCGTCTCCGCGATGCGGTGCGCGAGGCGCGAGCGGCGGAGCGCGAGGCGGACTCGCTCGACCCAGGCGCCGTCACGCCCCTGCCGTCCTGGCGCGGCATCCTGCGCATCGCCATCGAGGGCCTCGCCGGGCACAGCAAGGACCTCGAATTCGCCGCCGCGCTGACGGAGGCCGCGGTGCGGCTGCAGGGGCTGCCCGGCCTCGCCGCCGGCGCCACGCTGATCCGCGGCCTCTGCGAGGGCTTCTGGGACGCGCTGCATCCCATGCCGGACGAGGAGGGCATGGCGACGCGCTTCGTCCCGGTCAGCGGGCTCAGCGGCGCCGACCGCGACGGCACGCTGCTGCAGCCGCTGCGCCGCATCGCCCTGCTCACCCGACCGGACGGCGCACCATTCGGCTGGTGGCAATACGAGCAGTCGCGCGACCTCGCCCGGATCACCGACGAGGACCGGCGCGCGCGGCGTATCGCGTCCGGCGTGATGCCCTACGAGGAGATCGAAACCCTCGCGCGCGGCGCCGCGGCGGAGCTTCGCCGGTTCGGCGCGGAAGCCGCAGCGGCGGAGGCCGCCTGGACCGCCATGGCGCGTTCGCTCGCCGAGCTGGCGAGGCCGGACCCCGGCCCTTCGACTGGCCGCGTCGCCGAGTTGCTCGGCCTGATGGCGGATGTCGCGGCGCAACTCGGCCCTGCTCCGGCCGGGCCGGTCGCCGCCGATGCAACCGCCCCGCAGGCGCCGGCCGCTGCCATGCCCTCCCTCGCCCCCGTCCCGACGCCCGAACTTGCCGTCCCGGAGGACCGGGAGGCGATGCTGCGCCAGCTCAGCACCATCGCCGACTTCTTCCGGCGCACCGAGCCGACCTCGCCGCTCTCCTATACGCTGGAGGAAGCGGTGCGGCGTGCCCGGATGAGCTGGCCGGAATTGCTCGCCGAGGTCGTGGCGGACGAGCGCGCGCGGGGCGAGATCCTGACCGCGCTCGGCATCCGTCCACCACAAGCGTGATGCCGCTGGCGCCGCGGCGATGGGCTTGCCCGTTGACCAAGGGCTCGCGCGCCCCATAGCGTCTACAGTAGACGATTGCGGCGATACGGTTCCCGCCCGATGACCAGCGGGAGCCGCATGGCAACGACGCCTGTGCCGAGGAAGGAGCGGTCCGATGAGCGCATCCGTGCACGACAAGCTGGAACGCGTCCGCAAGCCACGCGTCCATATCACCTATCAGGTGGAAACCGAAGGCGCGGAACTCGTGCAGGAGTTGCCTTTCGTCGTCGGCGTGCTCGGCGACTTCGCCGGCGACCCGGATCCGGCGAAGCCGCCCAAGCCGTTGTCGCAGCGGGAGTTCGTCAAGGTCGACCGCGACAACTTCGACGCGGTCATGGCCTCCCTCTCGCCGCGCCTCGACCTGAAGGTCGAGAACACGCTGAAAGGCGACGGCACCGAGATCGGGGTGAACCTGACCTTCCGATCCATGGAGGATTTCGAACCGGAACGCGTGGCGCGGCAGGTGCCTGCCCTCGCCGCGCTGCTCGAGACCCGGGCCAAGCTGCGCGAGTTGCAGAGCAAGGCGGATCGGTCGGAGGATCTCGAATCCCTCCTCGAGAAGGTGCTGACCTCGCAGGAGCAGCTGCAGACGCTCTCCTCCGCGCTCGGCATCGAGAAGCCCGGTTCGGAGGGCTGAGCGCATGTCGGAAACCGCCGCCACGCCCGCCGCGGGCGCCGCTGCCGAAGGCCCCGGCCTGCTCGACCAGGTCGTCGCGGCGACACGCCAGACCGCGCCCGACAAGGCGCAGGACCTGGTCAAGGCGCTGGTCGAGCAGGCGCTCGCCGGCACCGTGCAGTTCGAGAGGAACCTCGGCGCAAGCGTCGATGAGGCGATCCGGCGGATCGACCAGAAGATCTCGGCGCAGCTCAATGCCATCATGCACCATGAGAAATTCCGCCGGCTCGAGGGGTCCTGGCGAGGCCTCAAATACCTGGTGCACAACAGCGAGACCGGCACCTCGCTGCGGATCCGCATGCTGAACATCGGCAAGGCCGAGCTGATGCGCGACCTGTCCAAGGCCGTGGAGTTCGACCAGAGCCAGCTCTTCCGGAAGATCTACGAGCATGAGTTCGGCATGCCGGGCGGCGAGCCCTATGGCGCGCTGATCGGCGATTTCGAATGGACCAACCATCCGGAGGACGTGCAGGCGCTGCGCTCGATCTCCAACATCGCCGCCGCCGGCTTCGCGCCCTTCGTCTCGGCCGCCGGCGCCGGCATGTTCGGCTTCCAGGACTGGACCGAGCTGTCGAAGCCCCGCGACCTCGCGCAGGTCTTCGAGGCACCCGAATACACCGGCTGGAAGAGCTTCCGCGAGAGCGAGGACGCGCGCTTCGTCGCCCTTGCCATGCCGCGCGCCATGGCGCGGCTGCCCTATGGCAAGGCGACGGCACGGGTCGAGGCCTTCGACTACGAGGAGGCGCCGCAGGATGCCGCCGGCAACCCGCGGCCCATGGCGCATGACGACTATTGCTGGATGAACGCCGCCTTCGTCCTCGGCGCACGCATGACCGACGCCTTCGCCCAGACCGGCTTCTGCACCACGATCCGCGGAGCGGAGGGCGGCGGCAAGGTGGAGAACCTGCCGACGCACGTGTTCATGACCGACGCGGGCGACAAGGACACCAAGTGCCCGACCGAGATCAGCATCACCGACCGACGGGAGGCGGAGCTCTCGAAGCTCGGTTTCCTGCCGCTCTGCCACTACAAGAACCAGGACTACGCCGTGTTCTTCGGCGCCCAGACCGTGCAGAAGCCGAAGAAGTACGACCGGCCGGAGGCGAGCGCGAATGCCGAGATCTCGGCCCGGCTGCCCTACATCATGGCGACCGGCCGCTTCGCCCACTACCTGAAGATCATGGCGCGGGACAAGATCGGCTCCTTCATGGAGGCCTCGGATTGCGAGATCTGGCTGAACCGCTGGATCAGCAACTACGTCAACAGCAATGAGCGCGCGACGCCGGAAATGAAGGCGCGCTATCCGCTGCGCGAGGCGCGCATCGAGGTGAAGGAGATCCCGGGCAAGCCGGGTTCCTACAATGCCGTCGCGCATCTCCGCCCCTGGCTGCAGATGGAGGAGCTGACGACCAGCCTGCGCATGGTCGCCCGCATCCCGCAGAAGGTCTGACCGGCGCCGCGCCGTGGCCGACGCGCTCCTGCTCTCCTCCCCCGCGCCGGCCACGGCGACGCCGCTGCGCGACGCGGTCCTGGCCGGCCGCTTCTTCGGCAGCGACCGGGCGGCGGAGGCGGCGCGCCTCGCTGGCGTCCTCGCCCCGCGACCGCATCGCGCGGCAGCCGGCGCCCGGCCCGGGCCGGCGGGGCCCGAGGCGCCGCACGATCCCGGCGAGCCGATGCGCCGGGCGCTCGACCGCGCCGAGGCGGCATGTCAGGCCTGGTCCGACCCGGAGGCCGCGGCCTGCCTGGCAGCCGAGCCCGCGGCCGTCCGCGCAGCCCTGGAGCAGGCGGTGGCGGCGCTCGGCCGCGCGGTCGCCGCGATCGCCGCTGCCGTCGCCGGGCTCGCCGACCGCATCGGGCCCGAGCGCGCCGCGGAGATCGCCGCGGCCGCCGGCGTGCTGCGCGGCGAGCTGGACCGGGCGGGCTCCCTGGTCGAGCGCCTCCTCGCCGCCATGGCGCGCCGCCGGGCTCTCGACGCCTGGCTCGGGCCGGAGCGCGCCGCACGTCTCGCCGCCGAGCCGCGCGCGCTGCGCGGCGCGCTGGACCGCGACATCGCCGCGCTCGACCGCCTGATCGGGCGGCAGCTCGACGCCGTCCTGCACCACCCGCGCCTGCGGCAGATGGAAGGGCGTTGGCGCGGCCTGTGCTGGCTGCTGCACGGGATCGAGCAGGGCCGGCGGGTGAAGCTGCGCCTCCTCCCGATCACCTGGGCGGAGCTGTGCCGCGACTTCGAGCGCGCCGCGGAGTTCGACGCGAGCACACTGTTCCGCCTGATCTACGAGGAGGAGTTCGGCAAGCCCGGCGGCGAGCCTTACGGCCTGCTGGTGGTGGATCATGCGGTGCGCCACCGCCCGGCGCCGGAAGCACCGGCCGACGACGTCGCGGCGCTGGCCAGTCTCGCCTCGGTCGGTGCCGCCGCTTTCGCCCCGGTCGTCGCCGCGGCGCATCCTGCGCTGCTCGAGGCGGCAGACTGGCAAGCGCTGGAGATGGTGCGCGACATCGCCGCGCCGCTGCGCGACGCGGACCACGCGCGCTGGCGGGGCCTCGCCGGCCGGGCCGATCTCCGCTTCCTCGCGGTGGCGCTGCCCGACCTGCTCGCCCGCCCGCCCTGGCGCGCCGACCCGGCCCGCAGCGACGGCTTCCGCTACGAGGAATCGGCGCCGGGCGCGGCGCAGCGCGTCTGGATGCCGCCCGGCTATGCCTTCGCCGCCTGCGCCGCCCGCGCCTTCGCGCGCCATGGCTGGCCCGCGGATGTGCGCGGCGCCGAGACCGACCGGGTCGGCGGCGGCCTTGTCGCCGGCCTGCCGCATGAGGACTGGCCGAGCGCGCCCGCCGGCGCCTGGGACCGCCCCTCGGTGGCGCTGCTGCTCACCGACGAGCAGGAGCGCGCGCTGCTCGAGCATGGCCTCATGCCTGTCTGCGCGCTGCCCTATGCGCGGGAACTGGTCTTCGGCGCGGTGCGGAGCCTGCAGGCGCCGGCGCGGCATGGCGGCCCGGCTGCGGCGGCGGCCGATGCCAATGCGCGGCTCTCGGTCCAGGTGAATGCCATGCTCTGCGCCTCCCGCTTCGCGCATGTGCTGAAGGTGATGGGGCGCGAGATGACCGGCGCCTTCGCCACGGCGGAGGAGATCGAGGCGCGGCTGCAGTCCTGGCTGCAGGGCTATGTCAATGCCAACATGAATGCCGCCGGCGACCTGCGCGCCCGCTTCCCGCTGACCGAAGGACGGGTGCAGGTGCGCGAGCGGCCGGGCCGCCCCGGCGCCTTCGGCTGCATCATCCACCTGAAGCCGCATTACCAGCTCGACGACGTCGCGGCGAGCTTCACGCTGCAGACCGAGTTCACCGGGCCGGGCCGCGGCAGCGAGGAAGGCCGGCGATGACCGCGAGCCCCACCGCCGAAGCCGGCGCGCATTTCCAGGCCGGCCACCTCGCCGCCGCGATCGAGGCGGCAACGCGCGCCGTCCGCGGCGCTCCGGCGGCGGCCGCGCCCCGCCTGCTGCTGGCCGAGCTGCTGGCCTTCGCCGGGGAGACGGAGCGCGCCGACCGGATCCTCGACGCCGCCTCCGGCCTGGCGCCCGAGGCGGCGGTCGGGATCGCGCAGTTGCGCCAGCTCCTGCGCGCCGACCTGGCGCGGCGGGAGGTCTTCCGCGAGGGCCGCCTGCCCGACTTTCCGGATGGGCCGAACGAGACGCAGCGCCATGCCCTCGCCGCCCTCCTCGCCCTGCGGGAGGGCGAGCCGGCGGAGGCGGCGCGCCTCGCCGCCGCGGCCGAGGCGGCGAGGCCCCGACTGCCCGGCCGCCATGATGGCCGGGCCTTCGACGACCTGCGCGATGCCGACGACCTGCTGGCCGGCACGGTCGAGGTGCTGACCACCGCGGGAACCTATCTCTGGATCCCGGCCGAGCGCGTGGCGCGCCTCGCGCCCCGCCCGCCGCGGCGCCCGCGCGACCTGCTCTGGCGCCAGGCCGAGCTCACCTTGCGCGACGGGCCCTCGGCCGATGTCTTCCTGCCCGTGCTCTACCCGATGCCGGGGGATGCGGCGGAGCCATTGCGGCTCGGCCGTGCCACGGAATGGCAGGGGCCGCCCGGCGGCCCGATGCGCGGCCTTGGCCAGCGCGTGCTGCTGGTCGGCGAGGAGGCGGTGACGGCGATGGAGCTCGGCACCCTGGAATTCGAGGCGGCGGCATGAGTGACGCCCCCCGCCGGGGCGGCCCGCCGCGGCCGCGGCTCCCGCTGCTCGACCGGCTCATCGACGACGCGCCCGATCGCCCGGAGGACCCGCCCCTCTCGGCCGCCGATGCGTTGGACGCGCTGCGCCGGTCGGTCGGGCGCGACCTGCAATGGCTGCTCAACACGCGCCGGCACTGGCGGTCCCTGCCGGCCGCCTTGCGCGGGCTGGAGGTCTCGCCCCTCGGCTACGGCCTGCCGGACTTTGCCGCCGGCGCCTTCCAGGACCCGGGCCGGCGCGAGGCCCTGCGGCGCGAAGTGGAGGAGACCATCCGCCGCTTCGAGACGCGCTTCCTCAGCCTGCGCGTCACCCTCGCCGAGGCGGAGGACACGCTGTCCGGCACGCTGCGCCTGCGCATCGACGCATTGCTGCGCGCCGAGCCGGCGCCCGAGCCGATCGGCTTCGTCACCCTGCTCGACCCCGCGACCGACGAGGTCACGGTGCACGAGACGCACGGCGTCGGCTGAGGCGGCGCGGGACACGGCATGTCGGACGCACTGCTTCCCTATTTCCGTCGCGAGCTGGATGCGCTGCGCCGGCTCGCGGGCGAGTTCGCCGAGGCGCATCCGAAGATCGCCGGCCGCCTGCGGCTCGGCGCGGACGGCGCCGACGACCCGCAGGTGGAGCGGCTGCTGGAGGGCGTCGCCTTCCTCGCCGCCCGGGTGCAGCACCGGCTGGACGACGAATTCCCCGAGCTGACGGACGCGCTGCTCGGCCTGCTCTACCCGCATTTCCTCGCGCCCTTCCCGTCCTGCCTCGTCGCGCGGCTGGAGCCGGCCGAGGGGCTGCAGGCGGCGGCTCGGTTGCCGGCGGGGCTCGCGGTGGACACCGAGCCGGTGCGCGGCGAGCGCTGCCGCTTTCGCACCGCCTATCCCGTGACTCTCTGGCCGCTGGAGGTGGAGAGCGTGCGGCTGCAGGGCCTGCCCCTCACGGCGCCCGCCAACCCGGCGGTGCAGGGCCGCGCTGCTGCCTGCCTGCGGATCGTGCTGCGCTGCCGCGGCCAGGACATGACCTTCGCGCGGCTCGGCCTGGACCGGCTGCGGCTCTTCCTGCGCGGCGCGCCGGCGCTGCCGCTCTATGAGCTGCTCTGCGCCCATGCCCTGGCGGTCGCCTATGCCGAGGGTCCGGCGGATACGGGCGCCGTCATCCTGCCGCCCGCGGCGATCGCGCCGGTCGGCTTCACGCCGGAGGAGGCGCTGCTGCCCTGGCCGGCGCGCAGCTTCTCCGGCTTCCGGCTCCTCAGCGAGTATTTCGCCTTCCCGCAGAAATTCCTCTTCCTCGACCTCTGCGGCATGCAGGCGCGGACACGGGCCGGCGCCGGCAACCGGCTGGAGGTCTTCGTCTGGCTCGACCGCAGCGCGCCGGAGCTCGAGCGCACGCTGGATGCGGGCGCTGTCGCGCTGGGCTGCACGCCGCTGGTCAACCTCTTCCCACGGCACTGCGAGGAGCTGCCCCTGGACGATACCGCCATCGAGGCGCGCATCGTGCCGGAGGCGCGGCGCGCCGGCACCTTCGAGGTGTGGTCGGTGGAGCGGGTCTGGGAACAGCTCTCGGATGGCAGCGCCCGCCCCTGGCGGCCGCTCTACCGCATGGCGCATGGCGATCCCGATGGCGGCGTGCCGGGCGGCTTCTACGCCCTGGCCCGCCGCGCCGCCGGCGGCGCCGATCCGGGCACGGAGGTCTGGCTCGCCCCGCACGACCCCGAGGCGCGGCCGGAGGCGGCGCGCGACACCGTGCTGTCGATCGAGGCCCTGTGCCTGAACCGCGACCTGCCGAAGGAACTGCCCTTCGGCGGCGGCCGGCCCGCCCTCTCGCTGGTGGAGGGCGCGCCGGCGGTGGCGCGGCTGCAGGCGCTGACGCCGCCGACGCGCACGCTGCGGCGGCCGCCGCGCGACGGCGCCTGGCGGCTGGTCTCGCATCTCTCGCTCGGGCACCTCTCGGTCGTGGGCGGCGAGGCGGGGGCGGCGGCGCTGCGGGAGGTGTTGCGCCTCTACGACCTCGCCGAGGGCACCGAGACGCGCGCCGCGATCGCCGCGCTGCTCGAGGTCGCCGCCACCGCCGGGGTCGCGCGGCTGCCGCAGGAGCCGCGGGGACCGGACGACCCGCGCGGGCGGAGCGGGCCGGCCGGACCGCTCGGCGGCAGCTTCTGCCGCGGCCTCGACGTGACGCTGACCTTCGACGAGCGCGGCTGGGAGTCGGGCGGGCTGTACCTGCTTGCCGCCGTGCTCGACCGCTTCCTCGCCCTGCATGCGACGGTCAACGCCTTCACCCGGACGCGTGTCCTACTGCGCGGCCGTGAGGACCCGGTGGCGGAGTTCCCGGCCCGTGCGGGTGCGCGGGTGCTGCTGTGACCGCGCCGTTGCGGCCGGAGCCCGGATCGCCGCTCGACGGCCTGCTGCGGGAGCCGCACCGCTACAGCTTCGACGCTGCGGTCCGCCTGATGATGCTGGCCGGTCGCACCGCCGACCCGGCCGAGGCAGTGCGCTTCCGTGCCGCGCGCGGCCTCGCCTTCCCGGCGGCGGAGGTGCTCTCCGTCGAGCCGGTCAGGCCCGACGGCGCGGAGCTGGCGGCACCGGGGCCAGGCGGCGACGACCGGCCCGGTCCGGTCGCGGCGCTGACGGTGGCGCTGATCGGGCTGACCGGCCCTGCCGGCGTGCTGCCGCGGCCCTTCTCGGCCGAGGTGGTGCGGCAGCTTCGCCTGCGCTCGCGGGCCATGCCGGACTTCCTCGACCTGCTGGCGCACCGGCTGATCGCCCATTATGCCGATGCCGGGGCGAAGTACCGGCCGCAGCGCCAGGCGCAGACGGCGGCGCTCGCGACGGTGCCCGGCCGTGACACGGTCGCGGCGGCGCTGCTAGCGCTGACCGGCCACGGCACGCCGCATCTGGTGGAGCGGCTGGCGGCGGGGCGCGAGCCGCTGCAGCATTATGCCGGGCTCTTTGCCGCGCATCCCCGCTCGGCCGAGCGGCTGGAAGCCCTGGTCTCCGACTGGATCGGCCTGCCGGCGGAGGTGGTGCAGTTCGCCGGCGCCTGGCTGCACCTGCCGCCGGGCCAGCGCACCCGTCTCGCCGCCCGGCACGGGACGGGCCAGTTCGCCCGGCTCGGCCGCGAGGCGACGGTCGGCGCAAGGGCCTGGGATCCGCAGGGGCGCGTGGTGCTGCGCCTCGGGCCCATGCCCCTGCACGCCTTCGCGGCCCTGCTGCCCGACCGGCCGGCGCATCATCGCCTGGTCTCGCTGGTGCGGGCCTTCCTCGGGCCGGAGATCGGCTTCGCGCTGAACCCGGTGCTGGCGGCCGATGCGGTGCCGCCACTCGTCCTGGGGCGGGAGGCGCCGCCGCGCCTCGGCTGGAATGCCTGGCTGCCGTCGCGCGCGCGCCCGCGGGACGCGGACGAGGCCTGCTTCGAGGCCGAGGCGCCGGCGGAGGGGAGGCAGGCATGAGCGGCACGGCCTGGGGCGGCGGCTATGTCACCGATGTGCGATACGGCCATGGCTACTTCCCCGAGCAGTCGCCGCCGTTGCTCCGCGCCGCCTGCCTGTTGAACGGCGTCGCCTGGGACGTGCCGGACGAGGGCGGGCACTACCTCGAGCTCGGCTGCGGCCAGGGGCTCGGCGCCGTCCTGGTCGCCGCGGCGAACCCGAGCTGGCGGGTGACCGCGGTGGATTTCGCGCCGGCGCATATCGCTGGCGCACGCGCCCTGGCGCGGGAGGCGGGCATCGGCAATGTCGAATTCATCGAGGCCGACCTGGCCGGGTTCGCCGGCACGCCGGCCTGCGCCGCGCTGCCCGAGGCGGACATCGTCACGCTGCACGGCGTCTGGAGCTGGGTCGGGCCCGCGGTACGGGAGGGCGTGGTGCGCCTGCTGGCCAGCAAGCTGCGCGCCGGCGGCGTGGCGCATGTCAGCTACAACGCGCTGCCGGGCTGGCAGCGGCTGCTCGGTCTGCAACGGGTGGTGCGGGAGACGGGGCTGCGCCTGGCCGATCGCAGCGACCGACAGGCGCTGGCGGGGTTCGAGGTGGCGCAGGCCCTGCTGGCCGCCGAGGCCGGCACGCTGCGCGGCGACCCGGCCTTGGCGCGCTGGCTGGACATCGCGGCCGGGCTCTCGCCGGAGTACCTCGCGCACGAGTACATGAACGCCCATTGGCAGCCCTGCTGGCACGCCGAGGTGGCCGGCGCGCTGGCGGCGGCGAAGCTCGACTGGGTCGGCACCGCGACGCTGCCCGAGGCCTTCCCGGGCTTCACCATGACGGCGGCGCAGCGGGAGATCTACGAGCGCTTCTCCGACCCGCTGGCGCGGGAGTTGGTCAAGGATGTCTGCCTGGGCCGGACGCTGCGGCACGACGTCTATGTGCGCGGCGCACGGCGCCTCGGCGAACAGGCGCGCGACGATGCGCTGCGGTCGCTGATGCTCGCACTCTGCGTACCGCCCGCGCGCATGCGCTACGAAGTGGAGGTGGGCGCGGGCCGGGCCGAGCTCTCGCCCGACTATTACGGCCCGGTGGTGGCGGCGCTGGCCGAAGGCCCGCGCAGCGTCGCCGATCTGCTGCGCCTGGCGCCGCGCCGCGCCGGCGCGCGGGAGAATCCCGCGGAACTCGTCGGTGTGCTGGCGGGCACGCGGCAGGCGATGGTGCTGGCCCGGCCGGGCGCGGCGCCGCATCCGGCGGCGCTGCGGCTCAACCGGGTGGTCGCGCGCCGCTTCGGCGTGCGGGAGCACCTCAACCGCGGGGCCGGGCTGGCAAGCACCGCACTCGGCGCCGCGATGCCCGTGACGACTGCCTGCCTCTTCGCCTGCGCGAACGAGGTGGAGGGCGGCGCGCCGGACCTTGAGGATTGGACGGAAAACCTGGGTGCGGGCCTTGATGCCGAGGACAGGGCACGGCTGCAGGAGGCGCTGCGGCGCGCTGTGGATGAGGACCTGCCGATCCTTCGCGCCCTTGCCTGCCATTCGACGTGGAGCAGGGACCCCTTGGAGGGGTGATCGGCGTCCGGAAGGGGCTCTGGCGCAGTTTTCGTGCAGGGTGGACGTTGGAAGCGTATGCCGTTGGCGAGGAAGCGCCAGCGATGCGTCTTCGCGATCCACGTCCCTTGCGACACCACGCCACGCCCTGGGGCACGATCCGGATTTCGCCTCGCGCCGGCCCTCCTGCCGGTCAGCAATAGCCACCCAGTTCCGGATCGCCTGGGCAGAGGGTTCGAATGCCTGGGCAAGGTCGGCCGGGTCGCGTTCTGCATGGACCAGCTCGACCACCGGGCGCCGGAACTCCGGCGTGGGCAGCATGGGCCTTGGGCATCGGGGGACACCTCACGCGAAAGCTTCGTTGATCTCCACCGACACGGGGCAAACTCACCGCGGCGCGTCCCGCCTGGCGGAACAGCGCAGGGGTGCCAGTCCGGGCGTAGCGATTGGTTGCAGCCGGTCGACGCCATGTTGCAAGCTTGCGATCAAACCAGACGCGCACAGGCGCAGCCGGAAGGGGGGAATGGACGTTATGGGCGAAAAGACAACACCCGAAAGCAATCGCCGCGCCTTGCTGCAGGCGGCCGCGACCGCGCCGCTGCTGGGTGGCCTCGGCATCGTGCCCACGGCGCTGGCGGCCGAGATGGGCCGGTCCGAGAAGCCGTTGCGCGCCGCCTTCTCCAATGCCGGGCTGCAGGCCACCTGGTGCGCCCAGGGCAAGGCCGCGGCGGAATACTGGGGCAGGCTCTTCAACGTGGACGTCACCTGGTTCGACGGAGAGCTGAACGCGACGCGCCAGCGCGGCGCCATCGACAACATGGCATCGCAGCGCTGGGATTTCGTGGCCATCCAGGCCTTCGGCATCGGGACACTCACCGCCCCCGTGCGGAAGATGATCGAGGCCGGCATCCCCGTGATCGACATGGACACGCTGATCGCGCCGCTCGAGCAGATCAACGTCCACAGCTTCCTTGCGCCCGACAATGAGTTCATGGGCGCCTCGGTGACCGAGGCGCTGATGCAGGCGATCGGCGGCGAGGGCACCATCATCATGACCCAGGGTGCGCTCGGGCACACGGGGGCGCAGGGCCGCGCCCGCGGCTTCGAATCCGTGGTCAGGCGCTATCCGAAGGTAGAGGTGCTGGACACCACGCCGGGCGACTGGGACGTGACCAAGGTGGCGCGGATCTGGGACACCCATCTGACCAAGTACCCGAAGATCAGCGCCGCCTATTTCCACAACGACGACATGGCGCTGGCGGCCTACAACGTCATGCGCGCCAAGGGCCGCACCGACATCAAGATCGGCGGCTGCGACGCCATGCCGCCCGCCCTGCAGGCGGTGCAGGACGGACGGATGCATGCGACGGTGCGCAATCCCTCCTGCCGCATCCATGGCGGCGCCATCATGGCCGGCGTCGCCGCCGTGGTGGCGGGCGAGAAGACCGGGGAAGGCGGCATCCCCAAGCACGTGATCACCGACGGTCCGGTGGTGACCCGGGCCAATGCGCAAGGCATGGCCTGGATGCAGAAGCAGTTCCTGATCTAGCCGCGGATGCCGCCCGAAGGGCCGCCGGCGCTGGAGCTGCGCGGCATCGCCAAGCGCTTCGCCGGCGTCGCCGCCCTGCAGGGCGTGGACTTCGCCCTGCGTGCGGGGGAGGTCCACGGCCTGGTCGGCGAGAACGGCGCCGGCAAGAGCACGCTGATGAAGATCATCGCCGGCGTGCATGCGGCCTATGAGGGCGAGATGCGCGTTGCCGGCCGGCCGGTGCGCTTCCACTCGCCGCGCGATGCGCGGGATGCCGGCATCGGCATGGTGCACCAGGAGCTCTCGATCGTCCCGGCGCTCTCGGTGGCGGAGAACGTCCTGCTCGGCGCGCAGCCGCTGAACCGGCTCGGCCTCGTCTCCTGGGGCACGATGCGGCGGCAGGCGCAGCGGCAGTTGGAAGCGCTCGGCATCGCGGTGGACCCCGCGGCGCCGGCCGGATCCCTGCCGCTCGGCGTGCAGCAGATGGTGGAACTGGCGCGCGTGCTGCTCTCCGGCGCGCGGATCGTGATCCTCGACGAGCCGACCTCGGCACTCTCCCCGCCCGAGGTGGAACGGCTCTTCGCCCTGATCGGGCGGCTGCGCGACGGCGGCACCAGCGTGGTCTTCATCTCCCACTTCCTCGACGACATCCTGCGCATCTCCGATACCGTGACGGTGTTCCGCAACGGCCGCCGCGTCGCCACCGCACCGGCGCGGACGGTCGGCAAGCCCTGGCTGATCGAGAGCATGATCGGCGCCACGCATGGGCGGCTGGAGGAGAGCTACACGACCGAGGTGGCGCTGCCGCCGCCGCCCTCGGCGCCGGTGGTGCTCGAGGCGACGGGCCTCGGCGTCGCCGGCCTGTTCGAGGACGCCTCCTTCCGCATCCATGCCGGGGAGGTGCTCGGCCTCTACGGCTTCATGGGCTCCGGCCAGCTCGAGCTGGCCCGCGCGCTGTCCGGCAAGCTGCCGACCGACCGCGGCACGGTGCGCGTGGATGGCCGCCCGGTGCGGCTCGGCGGCGGGACGCCGGCCGCCAAGCGCGGCGGCATCGCCTTCGTGCCGGAGAGCCGGCGCGCCATGCTCTTCGCGCCGGAGCCGGTCTATCGCAACGTGACGATCTCGATGCTGGAGCGCATCCACCGGCTCCTGCTGCGCCCTGCCGTCGAGCGGCGCATCGCCGAGGCGCAGGTGCGCGACCTCGGCGTGCGGCCGCAGCGCGTGGACCTGCCGGTCGGTGCCTTGTCCGGCGGCAACCAGCAGAAGGTGGCGCTCGCCCGCTGGCTCGCCCACCTGCCGCGCGTGCTGCTGCTGAGCGAGCCGACGCGCGGCATGGATGTCGGCGCCAAGGACGATGTGGTGCGGATCGTCCGTGGGCTGCGGGAGCAGGGGATCGCGATCCTCGTCGCCTCCTCCGAGCCCGAGACCGTCCTGTCCCTCGCCGACCGCATCCTGGTGATGCGCCGCGGCGTCCTGGCCCGGGAATTCGCAGGCGAGCCGGTCGGCAAGGACCGGCTGCTCGCCGCGGCCTGAAGGAGCGCGCATGTCCACGCCCGTGATCACCGCCGCCCCGACGCGCGACCCGCTCTGGCACCGCCTGCGCAGCCAGTTGCGCAACCTCGCGCCCTTCGCCACCCTGATCGTGCTGGTCGCGCTGTTCAGCGCCCTCAGCCCCTCCTTCGCCACCTGGGGCAACCTGGCGAACATCCTGCAGCAGGTCTCGATCACCGCCATCATCGCGGTCGGGCTGACCTATGTCATCCTCTGCGCCGAGATCGACCTCAGCGTCGCCAGCGTGGCCAATGCCACCGGCATCCTGCTCGCCTTCCTGACTGTGCAGGACGCCAGCGTGAACATCGCCAACCTGCCGCTGCCGGGCGCGCTCGCCATCCTGCTCTCGCTCGCGGGCTGCCTGGCGCTCGGCGCGGTCACTGCTTTCGGGGTGACGCGCATCGGCATCCCCTCCTTCATCATGACGCTGGCCATGCTGCAGATCGGCAACGGCATCGGCGCGCTGCTGGTGCGCGGGCAGATCGCCTACAGCGTGCCGGAGGTGATCGTGACGCTCGGCAGCGGGTCCATCGGCCCGGTGCCCTGGATCGTCGTGGTGGCCGGCGCCGTCCTGCTGCTCGGCCACCTCGTGCTGACCTACACGCGCTTCGGCCGCTACGTCTACATGGTGGGCGGCAACCGGGAGGCAGCGGAGCATTCCGGCGTCGGCGTCCGCGCGATCATCGGCGCGGTCATGGTGGTCTCGGCGCTCTGTTCCGGCCTCGCCGGCATGCTGGGCGTGGCGTATTTCGGCAGTGCGCAGCAGAACCAGTTCGACAACTACCTGCTCGATGCCATCTCGGCGGTGGTGGTCGGTGGCACCAGCCTGTTCGGCGGCCAGGGCGGGATCGGCAATACGATCATTGGCCTGCTGGTGCTGGGCGTGCTCAACAACGGTCTCGACCACATCCGCATGGACAGCTTCCTCAAGATCCTGATCCGCGGCCTGGTGCTGCTGCTGGCGCTGGTGATCAACGTCTATGCCCAGCGCCTGCGCAGCCAGGCGCGCACGGTGGGGTAGCGGAGGAACGCCGGGCGCGGCGTACCGCCCGGCAAGGTTTCCGGACCAATCCCCGGGGCCGCAGGCGGCAATCGAGGCTGAATCGCCGCGAGTTTGCCGGCACCTTCGCGCCGGGCTCCGGTGTCTCTGGGACGATCGGCGCCTTCTCATCGGTCCTACCACTGCCGCCGCCGCCCAGTGCCCGTCAGAACCTCCGCCCGGCGATAGCCGATACCCTTCGTGTCGTCGCTGACGCTATCCATAACATCGTCCGGATCCCCGCTGGTCCAGACCCACCCAGCACATCCACCGGCCGCGATGGAAAACGGGCCTCAAGCGACCGCTTACCGTTGGTCAACCATGACCGCAGGAGAGACATCAGTAAGATGCACTACTGGTCAAGCTTGGGCTGAAATCGATCGAAGCGCTTAGTAAAACATTAATATCTATCATTGCCGCGGACGTTCCACCGGAGTTTAGAAAAAACCCTGGATCACGGCCTTGCTTGTCGGTAGACAAGCGGTTGTCACACCTTATGGTTGATGACCTGACGGGTAGAACTATCAGGAGTTTTATCGCCGGCAAGAAATATCTGGCCAAAGCGTGCCAGGACTCATAGCTCCGAAGCGATCAACTCACGAGCTGTAGCTGCATTGCCGGCTGGGGTCAGGCCGTCCTGCCCTGCCGCATCCATCATGCCCGCATCATCAACTTAAAGTTGATATGCGGCGAGAAATAGCGCTGGAGTTTTCCAAATGGCAACAACTTACTATCTGGATAGTTCTTTCTCGGGCGCGAGCGACAGCAACGCCGGCACCTCGACCGACAAACCCTTCAAGACCTTGGCCGCCTTGAACAAGGCTTTCCAGCCCGGCGACACGATCGCCATCAAGGCCGGAACCAGTTACGCTGGTACGCTGAGCATCACTGCGGATGGCACTGCCTCCGCGCCGGTCACCTTCACCCGCTATGGCGAGGGCGCCGACCCAGTCATCAAGGCCACGGGCCAGACTGGCATCGACATGCGCGACGCAAACTATGTGGTGATTGATCATCTCGTCTCCCAAGGTGCTCAACGCGCCGGTGTCGCCATGGATGCGAACTCGGCACACAATACCTTAAAGAACATGGAAGTCGTCGATGCCGGTTTTGCTTATGAAATTACTGGCGCGCACGACAATTTATTCACCGGAAATTTTGTTCACGATCTGCATCTTGTGAACAATACGCCTGGTGGCGACGACGATTACGGCGGGGCAGCATTTGCCATTCAAGGGAACAACAACGAGTTCTCCTTCAACAAAATCCTGAACGCCAAAGCCCCTAGTTACGACTATGGCTATGACGGCGGCGGCTTTGAGACCTGGAAATCCGTCAGCAACATCAAAATCCACGACAACTGGGTGCAGGACTCTGACGGCTTCCTGGAAATCGGTGGTCAGGGAGCCGACGACGTAGTGAGCAACATTGAGATTTACAACAATATTTCGTACAATAATGGTCGATTTGGATGGCTTCACAATGACACCGCTGTCGGCAATTTCGGTATGACCATCAACGGAGTGAACATTCATAACAACACTATCGTCGAGCCGAGCGCCTACGTCATATCCGGATTTGGCGGCCCGGTTACTGAAGGAACTTTTAGCTTCACTGGCAATATTGTGTATGCGCCTATTTCCAATGTCGTCTTCAATCAATCCGGTAATTTTCACAGCAACAATTACTATGAAGCGGCCGTAGCACCGACCGGACCGGGTGAAATCAGTGGCAGCGTGAACTTTGTTAGCAACACGGGAGATTTCCACGTGAGGGCCGGCAGCGCTGCGGCGGCTTACGGCGCCTACACCGATGGCCATAATCCCGGCCTGCCGACCACCACCAGTTCCACTTCCCCAGGCTCCACCGGTACCGCCCCTAATCCTGGCGTGTCGAAAAGCGGCACCGCGTCGGCAGACACGATGAATGGCACGACGGGCAATGACACAATCAGCGGTGCTGGCGGCAACGACACCCTCAATGGGCTCGACGGTAACGATATCCTGCGCGGTGGCAGCGGCTACGACTCGCTGAGTGGCGGCAACGGCGACGACACGCTGGACGGCGGAAGCGGCGATGACGTGCTTACCGGCGGGGCCGGACGCGATGTCTTCCACTTCACGATAGGTCAGGGGTGGGATCGAGTGACCGATTTCATCCCCGGCACCGACAAACTGCATTTTGCCGGCATGACAGCTGGCAGCATCAGCGCCTATGCCCACACCTGGAACGGCATCTCTGGTCTGCAGCTCAGTTTTGCGGGCGACGGGGGTGGGGTGTTCCTGCAAGGCATCAAGACGCTACCGGTGAGCGACTTCCTTTTCGGCTGAGCCAGAGGAAGCGGTGCGGCCGCATGCGGCGGCACCGCTTCCCCGCCGGTTATCGCAGGGTAGCGTCCATGCAGGTGATGGATATTCCGGTTTTGGCCGGGGTGTGGAGCCATGGCCTGCTACTGATCCGGTCTGGGTGATCTTGAGCCATGCGGCGTAGCGGAAGGTCTTGTGCCCGAAGACGCTGCGGACGCGGTCGGGCGGCTTCGAGAGCTTGCGCATGTGGCCGATGGCGACGCGCCTGAGCTGCGCCTTGTTGCGGGCCGGCTCCTTGGCGATGACCGCCTGCTTCAGGTCGCCGTTGACACCCTCATCCGGGTTCAGCTCCGGGCTGCAGCCTGGGAGAGAGAACACCTCGATCTCGGTCTTCCGCCCGACGAGCCAAGTGCTGACCTTGGCCCGACTTCAGCACCTCGGATTTGCAGGTGGCTGATTTGGGTTGCCAAAAGGCGGGAAGTTTGGGGCGCGTGGCACCATGCCGGGGGCGGGCGCTGGCGGCGGGATGCCCTGGATCCGCGGCGGGATGGCGATGCCGCAGGCCCGCAGCAGCGCCGAGGCGGTCGCCCCGACCTCGGTGCGCACCTTCCAGGTCTTGCCGCCCTGGCTCACCTCGACCTGTTGCAGCCGGTCGAGGTCGCGCAGCACGTCGCCCCATTCCGGCGTGAAGCCCACGGCCCGGCAGCGCTCGTCCAGCTCCTTCTGCAGCACGAGGGAGAGGAAGGCGCAGAAGACGTGGCCGCGGATGGCCGCGTCGGACAAGTGGTCGATCGGTCGCGTGCGCAGCACGCCCTTGGTCTTGCGGAACAGGGTCTCGGCAGCCAGGAGCTCGCGGTACCTCAGCATCGCCTGCGGCGGCGTGATGCGGGCCTCGGCGCACTGCACGAAAATACCGTCGTAGCGGGCCTCCTCGGCAAGCTTGCCGGCGTCGATCTCGAAGGCTGGCCCGGGCCTGGCCTTGTCGCCCTTGCCGTCGGTCGGGGGGACGCGGCGCAGGTAGCGGCGCTAGGCGGAGTTGCCGATGAGTGCCTTGTGGCCGCGCTGCAACTGCGCCCGCAGCCCATCGATGATGGCCTGCCGGACAGGTCGCGCCGGAGAGCGAACAGCGCCTCTTCGATCTGGCCCTCGACGCAGCGCGGGGCGAAGGGCGTCGCTTGCGCCTGGCACCATCCGCGGCGTCCAGCTCCTCTCCCCGCGTCAGGCCATGGCACGGTGGAGGTGGTGCAGCGCCAGCCCGTCCGTGCCGGGGATGAGGTGGTCCTCGATCCACCTGTCGCAGGCCCGATCCGAGCCGGAGACGAAGAGCCGGTGCAGGACGGTGGCGAAGATGGTGCGCTCGACGCTGAACTCGAAGCCGCGGCCGGCGGGCAGGTCCTGGATGACCGCCGCGCAGCCGGTCTGCATACGAACGCTGGTCCGCCGGATCGAGATCGACGGCGACGACATCGAAGTGGTGTTCCGCGTGCCGCCGCCGGGCAGCGCTCCTCCTCCCGCTCGCGCTGGCAGCAACGCCCCCCGATTCGCAAGATTGTACAGGCGGTCGTCGAGCGGTCATTCACCTGGGCCGCCCGCTTCCGCCGCCTCGCCCGGGATCATGAGCGACTCCCGGAATCCGTCGCCGGCCTCCGCGTCATCGCTTTCATCACTCTCATGCCCACCAAGGCCATCGCCACCTTCAACTTGGTCCGTAGCATCGTCCAGCTCGCGCAACGGGTCATTTCCTGTCAGGCGGGCCTTCGGTTGGCCAGGACCATGATCGTTTGGTCGTCAACGCGCACGGTACAATCGCGCAGCAGCACCGCGGCGGCCAGGGTCGGATCGACATGGCGCAGGTGACGCTCATCGACAAGATCGGTCAGCCGCACGCAGCCGTCGCTGTGCAGGATGACAAGGTCTCCGGGATGCCACGGCACGCATGCTGACGGTGGTGGTGCTGCGTTGTAGCCGACAATCCCCCAACGGCTGCCGAGCGGGATAGCCCCTGCGCGGGACAGGACCTTACCAGCGATATTCCCGATGGCGGAGACCTCAACGGTGGTAGCGCCGAGCCTGAGCACCATGACCGCGGCGCCCCGCGTGCCGCGCAAGGCCGAATGGATCGCGGCGAGGATGGCCTGCAGGTCCTGATCCGCCGGCACCGTGGAAAAGACGCTTTCGACGCACCGGGCCGCGGCGGAAGCGGCGTCTCCGTGACCCAAGCCATCCACGACGAGCACCAAGCCGTCCGGGCGCGCTGCCCAGCCGTCTCCGCAAGCGCTGCAGCCGGTCATCGGCAGCATCGTCGCACCCACCCCGAAGGGAAAGGTGACGAGGGACATGGGCAGTGCCTGGCTGCCGCGACCTTGCACCTGGGCCATCACGGCCGTCCCCAGGCCCGGCTCGGAGTGGATGTCGAAGCGGTCGGACAGCCTACGAACCGCGCCCAGTCCATGGCCCAGGCCCTGGCCCTGGCCCTGGCCCGGAAACGCGTTGAGGTTGCGTCGGCCAGCCAGCGCAACCTCAAGATCGGCGATGCCGGGGCCGCGGTCGAGCGCCAGGCATTCGACGCCATTGGCACCAACCAGCGCCCGCCCGGACGCGTCCGCCGCCAGTTGACGACGCAGCAGCAGGACTCCGCCGCCGGCATGCCGGAGCAGGTTGGTCGCCAGTTCCGCGACAATGATCCGGACCCGGCCCAGGTCCTCCTCGTCGAGGTCGGCATCCGCGATCAGTTCCGTCATGACTGCACGCGCGGTGACCAGATCCGCCTGGCTCGCAATATGAACGCGGTGGTGGCAATGGACAGGCAGCATCAACGCCTCCACAGCACGAACACCACGCGGGTGCCGGTGGCCGGCGAGGATGCGATGGAGAACTCATGCGCCAGGCGCTTGGCGCCGGGAAGCCCCAGCCCCATGCCCTTGTCCGAACTGTAGCCGTCCTGCATGGCCCGTTCGAGGTCGGAGATGCCGGGCCCGCTGTCGGCAAAGATCAGCCGCACGCCGGTGCGACCGGGCGAGCTGATGTGTTCGACCGTCATCACCCCGCCGACAGCGTACAGCACGATGTTGCGGGCCAGTTCGCTCGCCGCGGTCATCAGCTTGGTCTGATCGACCAGACCGAAGCCCGCGGCACGCCCCGCGTCGTCCACGGCCCGTCGAACGGCGGGCAAGGTGTCCTCGCCACCGATCCGGACCGTCACATTCCCGCAGCCCGGGGCGGGAGCCATCAAGAGCTCCCGCCGAGGCGGGCACGGATATTGGCAAGGCCCTGCTCGATGGTGAGGGCGGTCGCGATGTTGCCGAGGTCCAGGCCCAATTCGACCATCGTGATCGCCACCTCCGGGCGCACGCCGACCAGGACGACCTCGGCGCCCAGCAGCCGCGATGTGGCGGCCAGCCCCGCAAGAACACGTCCCAGGAAGGAATCGATGATCTGCGCGAGCGAGACATCGATCAGGACCGCGCTGGCGGCAAGCTCCACGAGGCGGTTGCCGACCTCCTCGGCAAGCCTGTCCATTGTCCGATCATCAATCGCCTTCGGCAGAGCGACAACCAAGATCCCGTCGAATGCCAGGATTGACAGCGCTGCCACCGGTCAGGCCTTCGGGGCGACGGCGAGATTCCGTTGCGCGAAGCAGTAGCGGAGCCCTTCCGCCAGCGAGAAGCGGGTCTGGATGCCCGACAGGTCGATCCCCAGCGCGACCACGACCTGGGCGATGGCCGGACGGATGCCGGTAATGATGCATTCCGCGCCCATCAGCCGCGCCGCGGCGACCGTCTTGGCCAGATGCTGCGCGGTCTGGGTATCGACGGTCGGCACGCCGCTGATGTCGAGGATGGCATGACGGGCGCCCGTACGGGCGATCTCGAACAGCAGCTTCTCGGTGACGGCCTGGGCACGCGTGGAGTCCAGCGTACCGATGATCGGCAGCGACAGGATGCCTTCCCAAAGAGGAACCACGGGAACGGAAACGTCCAGGAGCTCCTGGCTCTGACGACGGATGATCTGTTCCCGGCGGCCGATGAAGGCGTCCATGGAATGCAGTCCCATGGCGTCGATGAGCTTCTGGAGCCCGACCGCCGCCATCGCGGCATGGCCGTGCCGCTCACCGAGAACATGCCTGAGGCTGAACACGAAAGTGGCCGTCAGCGAGGGAGCTTGTCCCCGCTCGGCGAACTCGACCGACAGCGAGGACAGCAGATCCTGCAGATCCTGCGGCAGGCCGCCCGAACCACTCTCCAACGCCTCCACCATGCCATCGTACAGGGTCGAGCAGAACTCCGCGACGGTGCGGCGGTCGATATGGAGCGAGCGCAGTCCGCCGGCGAGATAGTCGGCCCAGGCGGCCAGAGCGTCCTGGCGATCCCGCCGCAGCAGCGCCGGTGTCAATGATGCATCGGTGTCAATCATGGGGTTCTCCCTCGAGCGGCGCGGATCCTCGGCGCAGGCGCCGCAGCGGCCTTCAGGCCGCCTGTGGCAATAGTTCGGTCACGGCCGCGATAAGTTCTTCTCGCTTGAATGGCTTGAAAAGAATGCGGTCTGCGCCGAAATCGGTGCCCTCGCGCGTAAGCTGGTCGCGCGTGACGCTGCCGTTGGGAGCGCCGCCGGTGATCGCCAGGAAACGCATGTCCGGGGCGATCTGCCGCCCTTCGGCGATGACGGTGCTGCCGTGCTTGCCCGGCATCCAGATGTCGGTGATGACGAGGTCTATGCCGCCGCGCTGGAGCTGCTGCAGCCCGGCATCGCCATTGCCCGCCCCGAGCACCTGATGCCCCTGCCCTTCCAGGACCACGCGGAGCGACAACATGACGGAGGGGACATCCTCGACTATCAGTATGGTGGCCATGCTACCGGTCTCCCTGCGCCTCGGGCAGCAGCACCGAGACTGTCGTGCCGCGTCCTGGTGCACTACGAAGTGAAATTTCCCCACCCATCTCGCGGACCAGTCCGTAGGCGACGGACAGGCCAAGGCCGGTCCCCTGGCCGACAGGCTTGGTCGTGAAGAAGGGTTCGAAGGCCCGTTCGAGGACAATGCTGTCCATGCCACAACCGGTATCGGCGACCGCGATCCGCACACAACGTCCGGCACGCGCCGGCGCATCTGCTTGGTCTGTGGCGTAGTCACTGAGCGTCTCCAGCGTGAGCCGCACAGTGCCGGAACCGTCCATCGCGGCTGCCGCATTTGCGGAAAGGTTCAGGAGAACCTGCGTGAAAGCCGTGCGGTCCACTCTGATCGGCATGTCGTGGTCGCCCGGCTCGCATTCTATGACGATACCCGGGCCCAGCGCCTTGCGGACGAGCAGCAGGGCATCGCGCAACAGGCTCGCCACGCCTACTACCCGGGCTTCCCGCCGCTCAGGGCGGGAGAAGGCCAGCAGGTCGCCAATGATGCTTCGAGCGCCGAGAGCGCAATTCAGGATGACATCCAGATAGGCGTGCGTCTCGCCGTCCGGATGCAGGGCGAGCAATTCCTCCGTCATCAGCGTCACGGGTTGCAGCAGGTTGTTGATCTCATGCGCGACGCCGCCCATCATTCGGCCTAGCGCCTCGATACGCTGGCGCTGACGGTCGGCTTCCTCACGCTTGGCCTCGGCCGTGACATCGGTCTGCAGGCCGATATAGGCCGTGAGGCGCCCGGCTTCATCGCGAATGGGCGCGAGGACCACATGGTTCAGGAACGGAGCGCCGTCCTTGCGGTAGTTGACCAGCCGCACGTCGACCGGACTGCCGCTCCGCACGGCTTTACTGAGCATCCGGATCGCTGCCGGGTCGGTCTCCGGCCCCTGGAGGAAACGGCAGTTCATGCCGAGCTTCTCATCGCGACCGTAGCCGGTGAGTTCTTGGAAGGTGCGGTTGGCATAGATGAGCGGCATATTCGGCAGGCGGGCATCGGCGACAGTGACGCTGATCGGGCAGGCATCGATAACGGCCAGCAGCATCTCGCGCTCCCGCGTTGTCCCGGACAGCCGCTCCTCGAATTGCTGGCGGTCGGTTACGTCATGCAGCGTGCCGAAGATGCGCAGTGGCCGCCCGTCCGGCGCCTGCTCAATATTGGCATCGCAATGCACGAAGATCACGCGGTTGTCGGTGAGGACTATCCGGAATTCACCGCCACGCGCAGTGTCGATGGCAGGCTGGAAGATTCGAAGGAAGCTCTCGCGATCCTCGCTGCAGATCGCCTCGGCCACTGCGCCGATGCCCCGGCGATCGATATCGGGAATGCCGAAATGCGTGCCGGTCCATGCAAGGGTCCCGGCGAGCCCGTTCGGGTCGCGCGGCCAGTCCGGAAGGTAGTCGAAGAAGGCCATGCGTGCGCTGCGGAGTGCACGCGCCAATGGCCCGGCTTCAGCGCGCATCACCCCTCTCCGGCGCCACTGGCAGGGCGGCACGGTGGACGGCATGCCGGGTGTCGGAGACGTAAAGCTGTGCCAGCCGGATGGCTTCGACCCCGTCGGGCAGCAGGGACGGGGCCTGGAAGACGGCCTCCATCATCTGCTGGATGAGGTCGCGTTCCTGCACTTGGATGAACAGGATATCGCCCAGCGTGGCCTGCATATCGGCTGCCGTGTCCCGACCATTGCCCGCGGTCACCTTCACCTCGAGCTCGCCGAGCACGGCCGCAAGGCCGTTGCTGCCCTGGTCGAATTGGGCCAGCGTCTCCCGCATCTGGGCCGCCAATATACGGCAGACGCTGACGCACTCATCCCGGCTAGTCGTCACGGCGGTTAGCCGGAGATGAGTTGCTTCAGCGTGGCGAGAAGCGTGTCCGGCGGCGTAGGCTTGGTCAACCAGCCGGAAGCGCCGGCCGCACGCGCCTCGGACTGCTTTGGCCCCCCGGCTTCGGTGGTCAGGACGACGATCGGCACGAAGCGGGTGGCCGGGTGCTTGCGCGCTTCTTTGACGAAGGTGATGCCGTCCATGACCGGCATGTTGACATCGGTCAGGATCAGGCCGGGCTTCAGGCCGTTCTTGAGCTTCGTCATGCCCTCCTGGCCATTGGCGGCCGTCTCCACGACGTAGCCGGATTTGGTCAGGATTCGGGAAAGGCTCATCACCATGGTGGACGAGTCGTCGACTACAAGGACCGTTGTCATCTCTGGGAGACTCTCGAGAGGTTCGTTACAATATCGCAGCGTCGCGTGACGCAGGCTCGGCGCCGCCGGTCATGCCGTCGCCGATCTGCTGCAGCCGGCCACGCAAGCCGACCATGTGCCCGTCGACCTGGCTGGCCGTGTCGAGCACCATTTCCGCCAGCATCCCGCTATTGGCGGCGATCTGCGCCGCTTCCCGGATCTCGCGCGACAGGCTGAACACGGCGCCATGCATGTCGCCGAGGCTGCCGGAGACTTCGCGGGTGAGCGCCTGCTGCTCCTGCAGCGCGGCCGTGATCCGGCCGCTGGCGGTATCGACGGTCGTGATCGTGTCGAGCAGGTCACGCAGCGCAACGACCGATACATTCGTGGTCTGCCGCATCGAGGCGATACGACCGCCAATGACCTCCGTGGCACTGGCCGTCTGAGCCGCCAGTTGCTTCACCTCGGCAGCCACCACGGCGAACCCTTTGCCGGCTTCGTTCGCCTTCGCGGCCTCGATGGCGGCGTTGAGCGCCAGCATGCGGATCTGGCTGGCGATGTCGCTGATGAGTCCGACCGTGTCGGCAACTTCCTGCGCGAGGTTCGCCATGGTGTCGACACACTGGCGGGTGGAGCCGGCCTGATGCATGGCTTCCTTGATGACGCGCACCGTGCCTTCGACCTCGCGATCAATCACGCCGACCGCGCCTGACAGACCGTCACCGATGGTCCGAAGCCGTTCGATAGACTGTTCTGCGTCCGAGGCCTGCATCATAGACTGCTTGAACTGGTCGTTGGCCTGTTGCGCGGCGCCGGCCATCTCGGCGGCCATCTCGCGCATCTGACGGTTCTCCTCGACGACCGCCGCGATCGAGGTGTCGACCTGATCGATGATGGCGGAGCCGAACAACTCCATGGCGGTGTGCAGGTCGTTGGCGGTCCCGGTACCGACCGCCACCGCCGGCGTCGGCAGGGGCGCAATCGCGGCTGGTGCGTCGCTGTGGCGCGGAACTCGGCTGGCGGACATCGCCTGCGCCCACTGACCAACCAGAGCCATGCTGGCGAAGCAACAGATGGCGCCCATTGCAGCGAGAATTCGCGTGATCCAGGGCGCACCGGCCGTGAGCACGCTCGAGGCAGTCAGGAACCCCGCAAATCCCAATAGGGCACACAGCAGGCGTTGCCGCTCCGAAAGCCGCGTCTCTCGCACCGTCTTGCTTGCCGTGGTGGAAATCCCAGGTTCTCCGGATGCCACCTTGCAGTACGCATGGCCAGACATGCTAGAAAACCTCGCGAAGTAGGCGGTGTTGGATTGTGCCGTCTGGCGTCTGGGACATTAGGCTGATTGTCCATTTCTTGACGGCTCTGGTGCTCGCGCCAGGCGTCGATTATTTATGCGAACTCCATTAACGACCTGTTGACGAAACGCTCCGGCCGGGAGCCCGGCATCACGTGAGGTATGTCGCGACGCAGTCCGGGATGGCAAAGCTGGTGCTGAGCATCGAAGCCGCTGCCGCCATGGTGGTGCATTCGCATCATGGCTGTCGCCGGCGTAGAGCCGCGCTGCCCTCGAGGCGGCCAGCCACGGTCGCATCCGTGGCTGGCCGCCTTGTATCTCTCAGTTGCCTGCCGGTGGTGAGCCGGCGAGGCTGGCAACGGATGGCAGCCCGAGGCCGCCTGGGGTGTCCGAGCCCGTGTCTGAGCTT
>NZ_JAUTWS010000640.1 GCF_030657435.1 Paracraurococcus lichenis
CAGCCGAGATCATGCCGCGGTCAGCGACGACGCACACCCGACCTATGGCAAAGCGATGACGCAGGCGGTCTATCGTCGGGAGAAGGACGCTGACATCGGCTGTGTTGCCCGGCATGATCTCCGTGCAGACCGGCCGCCCCTCGGCGTCGATCACCACGCACAGGATCAGCTGCATCAGGTCGGGCCGGTGGTCCTTCGAGTGGCCCC
>NZ_JAUTWS010000641.1 GCF_030657435.1 Paracraurococcus lichenis
GCCGATGTCACGCGGCGCCTGCTCGCCTTCGGGCGGGAGCAGCCGCTCGAGGCGGTGCCGATCGATGTCTCAGCGCTGCTACCGGACATCGCGGACAATGTGCTTTCGCGGATCCTGGGCGGCACGGTGCGCATCGCAACATGGCTCGCGCCCGGGCTTTGGCCGGTGCTGGCCGACCCAGGCGAGCTGCAGGCGGCGCTGCTGAA
>NZ_JAUTWS010000642.1 GCF_030657435.1 Paracraurococcus lichenis
CGAGGTAGAGATTGCGGTCGGCGGCCGGCGAGCCTCCGTAGGCGTCATTGAGGAAGGTGATGCCAAGGTCGTGCGGCCCCGGCGCCCAGTCGCCGTGCAGGGTAACGGTGTCGAACTGGCCGGCGGCGTGCCAAGCACTGGCGGTCTGGGTGCCGCCGATCTGCACGCCGTCGACGCAGACGGTGTACTGCGCGCTGCCCTGCCA
>NZ_JAUTWS010000643.1 GCF_030657435.1 Paracraurococcus lichenis
CGGTGAGGAGCGGTGGCCCCAACCGACATCGAGAGCGGGCACTGCCTTCGTTGCATCCCGATAACCGGACGTGGCCCCACCACCGAACCCGATGGATGGTGATTACTACTCAGGCCATCAAATACGTACCTATCGACCATGGCGCATGCGGAAAATTGGCCTGAGTACAGGCGAATCTATAAGCCCAGCGTTGGTGGCGTCACC
>NZ_JAUTWS010000644.1 GCF_030657435.1 Paracraurococcus lichenis
CGCCCAGATGCGCGCCGCCTGGCAGCAGGAGACCTTCAGGCACGCCGCATAACGCAGCCTATTGTCCAGACAGCCGGGTGCGGTACAGCGAGTGGTACCCCTTGTCCGCCACCATCTCGGCAGGCGCCTCGGCGCTCGGCGCCGCATCGACCGCAGCGAGGTGGCGGGCGGCACTCGCCAGAGTGTCGGGCAGGGTCGCGGTGT
>NZ_JAUTWS010000645.1 GCF_030657435.1 Paracraurococcus lichenis
GAGAAGCTGCACGCGAAGATCGGGCAGCTGGTGGTGGAACGGGATTTTTTGGCGAAAGCGTCCGGTCGATGAGCCTGGAGCGGCGGCGCCAGATGATCGAGCCGGACCACCCGCAGCTATCGGTGGTGCGGCAGTGCGAGTTGGTCTCGATCAGCCGCTCGGGGTTCTACCACCGGCCTGCGGGCGAGACGGCGCTGAACCTC
>NZ_JAUTWS010000646.1 GCF_030657435.1 Paracraurococcus lichenis
CCGACTTCAACAGTACCTTCGCAAAGATTGTTTCGGGGCAATAGCTTAGCCCAGCCTCCCCGGCTGTTTGCACTACATTGTCGCGTAAAGGTTGAGGTCAGGCGGCCTGTTCGCGTTGGTGCGGCGGCAACGCCACGCCGGCGGCCTGGAACACCAGCCCCACCTGACCCTCAACCTGGGTCCGGGTGGTGATCCGTTTGCCG
>NZ_JAUTWS010000647.1 GCF_030657435.1 Paracraurococcus lichenis
CGGCGCTTCGACGACCTCACTGGCACGGTGCTGGCCGGCCATCACCAGCCGCTGCGGGTCTGGGTGCTGTGCCTGTACTTCATGGGGCTGAACCTCTCGAACCGCCAAATTGCCCAGGAGCTGGGTCTCGACGGGTCCGATGTGCAGGCCATGACCGAACAACTGCGCAGCGGCCTGGTCGCCAAGACCCCGCCCGTGCGGCT
>NZ_JAUTWS010000648.1 GCF_030657435.1 Paracraurococcus lichenis
AAGCCGCCGGGTGACTTCGGCGCGCTCGCTATGCCGCTCGAGCTGGCGCTGGAGCGCCTCAGCAGCAGCCCTTATTTCCTGGAACTTCGGCAGACCTATGGTTGAGCGCTGCCGTCACCGATGCTGAACGGAAACGCCGCTCCCCGCGAACCTCCGACCATCATCGAAACGTCGACTATAAACTTCAGTCCAGCCAGTCAGG
>NZ_JAUTWS010000649.1 GCF_030657435.1 Paracraurococcus lichenis
CCCTCCCTCAAGAGCCTGCCGGCCGGCCCCTACAACGCCGTGCTCCGCCTCGAGCGCCGCATCACCCGCGAGGGCATGGTCTCGGTCGGCGGCAACCTCTACTCGGTGCCTGACGGCACCCGCAAACGGCCCGTCGAGGTCCAGGTCACCGCCACCGCGGTGCAGATCCTCGAGGCCGGCACGCTGATCGCCGCCCACCC
>NZ_JAUTWS010000065.1 GCF_030657435.1 Paracraurococcus lichenis
CTAGCCCGCGACCGTCCTGCGCGGACACGCGCAGGGCATGGATCGCCGACGCCGGCATGCCGGCGCGGCTATTCCGCGTAGATCATCTTCCGCGTCATCCCGCCATCGGTGACGAACTCGGCGCCGGTGACGAAGTCGCTCTCCGGGCCGCAGAGCCAGGCGACGAGCGACGCCACGTCCTCCGGCCGGCCGACGCGCCCGGCCGGGTGCTGCGCATGGTCCTCGGCGCTGGGTTCCGGCCCCTTGGTCAGGATCCAGCCGGGGCTGACGCAGTTCACCTGTATGTCGGGGCCGAGACTCACCGCAAGCGCATGGGTCAGCGCCAGCAGCCCGCCCTTGGAAGCGCTGTAGCTCTCCGTATCCGGCTCCGACTGGTGGGCGCGGGTGGAGGCGATGGTCACCACCGCGCCGCGGGCGGCGCGCAGCATCGCCTCCGCCGCGCGCACCAGCAGGAAGCTGCTGGTGAGGTTGGTGCCGAGCACGCCGTTCCACTCGGCGAGCGTCAGGTCGCGGATGGGCTTGCGGACCATGTATCCCGCATTGCAGACGAGCGCGTCCAGCCGGCCTTCCTCGTCGGCGATCCCCTGCACCAGGGCCGCCACCGCGGCCTCCTCGGCGACATCCGCCTGCACGCAGCGGGCCGGATGGGCGGGCGCCGCCATGTCGCGGTCGGCCACCACCACCCGCCAGCCATCGGCGGCGAAGCGCGCCGCCACCGCCGCGCCGATGCCGCGCACCCCGCCCGTGACCAGGGCCACCTTGGCCGTCATCCCCTGCCCTCCTTCCCAGCCGCCTCGGCGCCTGTAGCATGGCGCGGAATGGGGGAAGGAACCCGGGAATGGCCGCTCCGCTGCTCTTCACGCCGCTGGAATTGCGCGGCGTGACGCTGAAGAACCGCGTCGTCGTCGCGCCCATGCACCAGTATGCCGCGCTGCGCGGCTTCGCCACCGACTGGCACCTGATGAATGCCGGCCGCTACGCCGCCGGCGGCGCCGGCTTCGTGATGATGGAGAGCACCAAGGTCGAGCGCCGCGGCTGCGGCACGCTCGGCGATCTCGGCCTCTGGGACGATGCGCATATCCCCGGCCTCGCCCGCTGCGTGCGCTTCATCCGCCAGCATCGCGCGGTGCCGGGCATCCAGCTCGGCCATTCCGGCCGCAAGGCCCGCCGCTTCCGGCCCTGGGAGGGCGGCGCGCCGCTGACCCGGCAGGCGGTGGTGGAGGCCCTGGACGAGGCCGAGTGGGAGGCCTGGGAGCTGGTCGCGCCCAGCGCGCTGGCCTCGCCGGAGAGCGACCCGATGCCGCGCGCCCTCGCGCATGCCGAGATCGCCGGGCTGGTCGAACGCTGGGGCCAGGCGGCACGCCGCGCGCATGAGGCGGGCTTCGAGATCCTCGAGATCCATGGCGCGCATGGCTATCTCCTCCACCAGTTCCTCTCGCCCTTCTCCAACCGCCGCAACGACGAGTATGGCGGCAGCGACCTGAACCGCATGCGCTTCGCCGTCGAGGTGGTGGAGAGCGTCCGCGCCCATTGGCCGGCGGAGAAGCCGCTCTTCCTCCGGCTCTCCGTCGAGGACGATGTGGGCTGGGGCCCGGCGCAGAGCGTCGAGCTGGCGAGGCTGGTCAAGCACAAGGGCGTCGACGTGATCGACTGCTCCTCAGGCGGCATGTCCGGCGCGCCGATCACCTCGGCCGGCCCGATCACCTACGGCTACCAGGTGCCCTATGCCGAGCGCATCCGGCGCGAGGCCGGCATCATGACCATGGCGGTCGGCCTGATCGTGCATGCCGACCACGCCGAGAGCATCCTGCAGGAGGGCAAGGCCGACCTGATCGCGCTGGCGCGGGAACTGCTCTACAACCCTAACTGGCCGATGGACGCGGCGCAGAAGCTGGGCGGCGATCCGACATTCGCCATGGTGCCGCCGCCGCAGGCCTATTGGCTGGAGAAGCGGGCGCGGCAGGTGAAGGCGCTGGAGCCGAGCACCTATCGTCAGCGGCTGGGGGCCTGAGCCGCCGCGGCCTCCTCCGTCCCGGCCGGGGCGGGGCCGGTTTGCGTCGCAGCCGAAGCGGCGCCGGCCGATGCCGATGCGGGCGTGACGCCGCCGGTGTTTGCAGGCGCGGTGCTCGTCGAAGCCGCCGCGGGAGCGGCGCCCGCCGAAGCTGCCGCAGGCATGGCGCCACCGGAGGCCGCTGCGGCCGGCGCCATCGAAGGCCCGGCGGCGGTGACGGCACCTGTCGGAGCGACGCCCGCCTGGGCAGCGGCCGGCGCAGCGCCACCCGGCAGCGTCACCGGCCGCACCGCCACCTTCGCCGTGCCCCTGTGCTTCAGCCCGATGCGCTCGGCGACCTTCGGCGTCACGTCCAGCACCCGGCCGCGCGCATAGGGGCCGCGGTCGGTGATGCGGACCCGCTGGGACTGCCCGGTCTCGAGGTTCGTCACCTCCGCCACCGTGCCGAGCGGCAGGGTCTTGGAGGCCGCGGTGTCGGCCTGCGGGTCGAAGCGCTCGCCGCTGGCGGTGCGCTTCCCCTCGAAGCCCGGACCGTAATAGGAGGCGACGCCGACCTGCGCCGGCGCAGCGGCCTGGGGCGGCGGCGCGGCCGGCGGCGGCGCCTGGGTCGTACAGGCGGCGAGCAGCAGCGCGGCCAGCGGGACCGCGGGATGGGCAAGGCGGGTCATGGCGTGTCTCCGATCCGGATGCGGTCCCGGATCGGCATGACGCGGCGGTGCCGCTGCGGTTCGCGCCCGGCGGCACCTGCCGGGGCGGGGTTCCCGGCCTTGTGAGGCTGGGCCACGATCGCCGTGACGGTGATCAGGGCGCCCGCGGACCATGGCGACGGCCGGGCGCTGCAAGACCGCGTGGTGCGGGCTAGAGCCGGTCGATCCGTCGCCAGTGCGACCGCTCGATCCGCATTCCCTCCTCCTCCGGCGTGCGCTGCCGCAGGGTGAAGGGCAGCGCGAAGGCCAGGGCCGGCAGGGCGGCGAAGGCGAAGGGCAGGCCGAGCAATGCGAGGCTGGCGAAGACCCCGGCCTCGCCGCCCAGGATCACCCCGCCGAACAGCAGCGCCCGCCCTGCGCCGAGCTTCCGCCGCGCCGCGCCGAGCATGGCCAGCAGCGCCGCCAGCACCGCGAGCAGCAGGAAGAGCAAGGCAGGGCCGGCGGCATCGGGCATGCCGCCTGCAACGCCGCCCCGCCGCGGGGGTCGCCCGATCGGGCGGCTGTGATCGCGCCGGCTACGGCAGCATCGCCAGCGTGCGCGGATCGGGCTCGCCCTCGAAGTACTGCGCCAGCGCCGTCCGGAACGGGCTGTCGCCCGGCCGCACCGCGGCGAAGAGCGTCATGCAGGAGCGGAACTTCATGGCGTCCACCCCGCCCAGGATCTCCTCCGCGCTCCGTCCCTGCACCGCATTGACCAGCGCGGTGCAGTCCTCCAGCCGCGGCCCGAGCACGGGATGGGCGAGATAGGCCTGCGCCTCGGCCAGCGAGGCGAGGCCGTAGCGCTGCGCCATGGCGCTCTGCCCCAGGCCGCGAAGCTGCGGGAAGACGAACCACATCCAATGCGTGCGCTTGCGGCCCGCCGCCAACTCCTGCCGGACCTGGCCGATCACCGGGTCCTGCGCGGCGACGAAGCGCTCCAGGTCCATGCCATCGGGCATCGCGCGGCCTCCCTACGCTTCCGTCCAGGCGGCCGCCATGCCCAGCGCCAGCGCCGCCCCCTGGGCGATTCCGGCCGGCAGGCCGAGGCCCGCCAGCACCACGAAGCCGAGGAATTGCCCGAGGAAGACCGCCGCCGCCAGGGCCAGCGGCGGAACCGCCGGCCCCAGCCGGCCGGCCCAGTTCAGGGCGGAGACCGCCCCGGCCAGCAAGGCGAGCAGGAGGAAGGCGCAATGGGGCGCGGCGATTTCGAGGACATGCATGCCTTCCCAACGCCCCGGCGCGCGGTGGTTGCAGGCGGGGCCGGGCGGTCCCGCGGCCGGCGCTGCCGGTGCGCGGACCGGGAGCGCCGCTATACTGCCGGCATGGCCCGCCGCCCCGCCGCCCCTGCCCTCCCCCCGGCCGAGGATCTCTTCGGGGGGCCGCCCGAACCGCCGCCCGAGCCCCAGCCCGACGGCCCGCGCCCCCTCGCCGACCGGCTGCGGCCGCGGAGCCTGGAGGAGGTGGTCGGGCAGGACCACCTGCTGGGACCGACGGGCGCGCTCTCCGGCATGCTGGCGCGCGGCAGCCTCGCCTCGCTGATCCTCTGGGGACCGCCCGGCGTCGGCAAGACCACCATCGCCCGGCTGCTGGCGCAGCGCGCGGGGCTGGTCTTCGTCTCGCTCTCGGCCGTCTTCTCCGGCGTCGCTGACCTCAAGCGCGCCTTCGACGAGGCGCGGCTGCGCCGGCGGGCAGGGCGGGGCACGCTGCTCTTCGTCGACGAGATCCACCGCTTCAACCGCGCCCAGCAGGATGGCTTCCTGCCGGTGGTCGAGGACGGCACCGTCACGCTGGTCGGCGCGACCACGGAGAATCCGAGCTTCGCGCTGAACGGCGCCCTGCTCTCCCGCTGCCAGGTGCTGGTGCTGCGGCGGCTGGACGATGCGGGGCTCGAGCTGCTGCTGGCGCGCGCCGAGGCGGAGGCGCAGCGCCCCCTGCCGCTGGACGCGGCGGCGCGCGCCACGCTGCGCGCCATGGCCGATGGCGACGGGCGCTACCTGCTGAACCTCGCCGAGCAATTGCTGGCCCTGCCGCCGGACACGGGGCCGATGGATCCCGCCGCGCTGTCCGAGCTCCTGGCGCGCCGCGCCGCGCTCTACGACAAGGACCGGGAGGAGCACTACAACCTGATCTCCGCGCTGCACAAGTCGCTGCGCGGCTCCGACCCGGATGCGGCGCTCTACTGGCTGGCCCGCATGATCCAGGGCGGGGAGGATCCGCGCTACATCGCCCGCCGCCTGACGCGCTTCGCCGCCGAGGATGTCGGCATGGCCGACCCGCGCGCCCTGCCGCTGGCGATCGCCGCCTGGGAGACCTATGAGCGCCTGGGCAGCCCGGAGGGCGAGCTGGCCCTCGCCCAGCTCGTCGTGCATCTCGGCACCGCGCCCAAGTCGAATGCCGTCTATGTCGCCTGGGGCCAGGCGCAGCGCGCGGCGAAGGAGACCGGAAGCCTGATGCCGCCCGCGCATATCCTGAACGCGCCGACGAAGCTGATGAAGGAGCTCGGCTACGGCGCCGGCTACGCCTATGACCACGACGAGGAGGAGGCCTTTTCCGGCCAGAATTACTTCCCCGACGGGATGCAGCGGCCGGTCCTCTACCGGCCGACCGATCGTGGTGCCGAGGCGGCCATCGCCGAGCGCCTGGAGCGCTGGGCCGCGCTGCGCGCGCGGAAGGCGAAGCGATGAGCGCCGTCGGCCTGACGGCGGTGCTGCTCGTCGCGGCGGGCGGCGCGCTCGGCTCCGTCCTGCGCTACCTCGTCTCCATCCTCGCGCTCGAGGTGCTGGGCGCCGCCTTCCCCTGGGGCACGATCGCGGTGAACATCCTGGGCAGCGCGGCCATCGGCGTCATGGGCGGCCTCGGCATCGAGGGCGGGCTGCGGCTGCTGCTGGTCACCGGCCTCCTCGGCGGCTTCACCACCTTCAGCGCCTTCAGCCTGGAGACCGGGATGCTCTGGCAGCGCGCCTGGTGGCTGGCGGTGGTCTATGTCGCCGCGAGCCTCGCGCTCGGCCTCGCCGCCTTCGCGCTCTGCTACGCCCTCGCGCGCCGCCTGTAGGATCGGGGCACCGCCAAAGCCCTCGCCCCGCGGGGGCGAGGATCGGCCGGAGCCCGTCCCGGGTCAGCCCGGCTCCAGGGGAAGGCCCACATAGTTCTCCGCGAGCGTCCTGGAGCCGGCATCCGAGCTGCAGACATAGTCCAGCTCCGCCAATTGCACCTTGTGCTCGAAGGGGTCGCCGCCGTCGAAGCGGTGCAGCAGGCCGGTCATCCACCAGGAGAAGCGCTGCGCCTTCCAGATGCGCCGCAGCGCCGTCCGCGAATAGGCATCCAGCAGCGCCATGCCCTTGCCGCGGTAGAAGGCCTCCAGCGCGCGCGCCAGCACGATGACATCGGCGACCGCCAGGTTCATGCCCTTGGCGCCCGTCGGCGGCACGATATGGGCGGCATCGCCCGCCAGGAAGAGCCGGCCGAACCGCATCGGCTCCACCACGAAGCTGCGCATCGCGGTGACGCCCTTCTGCAGCACAGGCCCTTCGTTGATCGGCGACCGGCCGTCGCGGTCGGCCATGCGGGCATGCAGCTCGGCCCAGATCCGGTCATCGGGCCATTCGCCGATGTCTTCGTCCGGCCGGCACTGGATGTAGTGGCGCGCGAGCGTGTTGCTGCGCATGGTGGCGAGCGCGAAGCCGCGCTCGTGCCGGGCATAGATCAACTCGTGCGAGGCCGGCGGCGCCGCGGCCAGGATGCCGAGCCAGGCGAAGGGATAGACGCGCTCATAGGCCCGCAGCACGCCCTCCGGGATCGCCTCCCGGCACACGCCGTGGAAGCCGTCGCAGCCGGCGATCACGTCGCAATGCAGGACCTGGTCCCGGCCCTCGTGCCGGTAGGTGATGCGGGGGTAGTCGCTGTCGAGCTCATGGACCTCGACCGCCTCCACCTCGAAGAGCAGCGGGCCGCCATGGGACAGGCGCGCGGCGATCAGGTCCTTCACCACCTCCTGCTGGCCATAGATGGTCACGCGCTTGCCGGTCAGCCCGGTCAGCGGGATGCGGTGGCCCTGGCCGTCGAAGCGCAGCTCGATCCCCTCATGCGGCAGGCCTTCCCGGTGCAGCCGGTCGCCGACGCCCGTCCCGGTCAGGATGTCCACCGTCCCCTGCTCCAGCAGGCCGGCGCGGATCCGCTCCTCGACATAGGGGCGGGACTTCGCCTCGAGGATCACGCTCTCGATGCCGGCGCGATGCAGCAGATGCGCCAGCAGCAGCCCCGCCGGCCCGGCTCCCACGATCCCCACCTGCGTGCGCATGGCGACACTCCCTGTCCGACGGCGACTGTGCAAACTTCTCCGTGACTGGCAAGCATTTGCGCCATGGCCGCCGCCGGGCGACAATCGGCGCGCATGGTCGCGCGGACCAGGCCGCCGGCGGGGACCGGGCAGGCCCCGCCGCCCGGGGAGGACCATCATGAACCGCACGCTCTACGACCTGGCCGGGGCCGACCCGGCGCTGCGCTTCAGCCCCTTCTGCTGGCGGACCCGCATGGCGCTGGCGCACAAGGACCTGCCGGTGGAGACCATTCCCTGGCGCTTCACCGAGAAGGAGAGGATCGCCTTCTCCGGCCAGGGCCTGGTGCCGGTGCTGGTGGACGGCGAGAGGGTCCTGCACGATTCCTGGGCCATCGCCGAATACCTGGAGGAGACCTATCCCCACTGCCCCAGCCTGTTCGGCGGGCCGGAGGCGCAGGCGGTGACGCGCTTCGTCAATGCCTGGACGGATGCGGTGCTGCACCCCTGGGTCGGGCGGCTGGTGGTGCGGGACATCCTGGACGTCATCCGGCCGGAGGACCGTGGCTATTTCCGGGAGAGCCGGGAAAAGCGATTCGGCGTGACGCTTGAGGCCTTCGTGGCGGAGCGGGAGACGGTGCTGCCCGAGTTCCGCCGCGCGCTGCAGCCGGTGCGGCTGGTGCTGCGGGCGCAGCCCTTCCTGGCCGGCGAGGCGCCGGCCTATGCCGACTACATCGTCTTCGGCGCCTTCATGTGGGCGCGCGGCGCCAGCGCCTTCCGCCTGCTGGAGTCGGACGACCCGGTGCATGCCTGGCGGGAGCGGATGCTGGACCTCTTCGACGGGCTTGCACGGCGGTCCCCGGGGCACGAGGTGTAGGGCCCAGAGGGAGATCGACCATGGCGGAGGACGCGGTCTGCGGACCGGATGGGTGCGAGGTCCCGTCAACCGGCGAGGTCGCGCCGCTGGCGCTCGGCCGCGCGTCGTCGCGGATCGACGTCGTCTCAGACGCCATCTGCCCCTGGTGCTGGGTGGGCAAGCGCAACCTGGAAGGCGCGCTGACGATGCTGGCGGAGGAGGGCGAGCACTTCGAGGTGCATTGGCGCCCCTTTCAGCTCAATCCCGACATGCCGCGGGAGGGGGTAGAGCGCGACGCCTATCGCGCCGCCAAGTTCGGCAGCCTGGAGCGCAGCCGCGAGCTGGATGCGCAGGTGGCCGCGGCCGGCCGTGCCGCGGGCGTCGAGTTCCGCCACGCGTTGATGGCGCGGACGCCGAACACGGTGGATGCGCACCGGCTGATCCGCTGGGCCGGGGAGCATGGCGCGGCGGCGCAGAATGCCGTGGTGGAGCGGCTGTTCCGCGGCTATTTCCAGGAGGGCTGCGACCTGGGCGACCCCGCCGTGCTGGCGGCGCTTGCCGGCGAAGCCGGGCTGTCGGCGCTGGACGCCGCGAACATGCTGGCGGCCGGGATCGGCGAATCCGACGTGGTGGAGGAAGATGCGGGCTTCCGCCGCCTGGGCCTGTCGGGCGTGCCGACCTTCGCCCTCTCGGGCCATGTCCTGTTCAGCGGCGCCATGCCGCCCGACAGGATGGCGGACGTCTTCCGCCGGGCGCTGGCGATCCTCCGCTCGCAGGGCACGGACGCCGCCGCCTGACGAGTGCAGGACTCGGAGAAATAGAAGGGGGTGCAGGGGGAATACCTTCCCCTTCACTCTTCCTCAGTAGGTCGCGCGCCCGCCCGAGACGTCGAAGACGCCGCCGGTCGAGAAGCTGCAATCCTCCGTCGCCAGCCAGCAGATCAGCGCGGCGATCTCCTCGACCTGCGCGAAGCGCCCGGCCGGGATCTTGGACAGCATGTAGTCGATCTGCTGCTGCGTCATCTGCCGGAAGATGTCGGTCGCGGCGGCCGCGGGCGTGACGCAGTTCACCCGGATCGGCGTCTGCGCCAGTTCCTTGCCGAGCGACTTGGTGAAGCCGATGACGCCCGCCTTGGCCGCCGAATAGGCCGCGGCATTCGGATTGCCCTCCTTCCCCGCGATGGAAGCCACATTGACGATGCGGCCGTAGTTGCGGGCGCGCATGCCGGGCACGACGGCGCGGCAGGAGAGGAAGACGCCGGTGAGGTCGATCTCGATCACCCGCCGCCAGGCCTCGATCGGGTACTGGTCGACGGTGGTGTTCGGCCCGGTGATGCCGGCATTGGCGACGAGGATATCGAGCGGGCCGAGCACCCGCTCCGTCGCGGCCAGCGCCGCCTCGATCGAGGCATGGTCGGTCACGTCCACCTTCGTAGCGATGCCGCCGAGGCGCGTGGCCTGCGTCTCGGCCTCGGCCAGGTCCACGTCCCAGATGGCGGGCCTTCCGCCGCTCGCCGCGACGCGCTCCGCGACCGCGAGGCCGATGCCGCGCGCGCCGCCGGTGATGGCCGCGACGCGGCCCTTGAGGTCGAGGGCGTTCATGGAAGGTCCTCCCGCGAATGTCGCGGGAGATTAGGCGGGGCGCGGGTGGCCGCCTATCCCGGCAGCCGCACCGCCGAGATGATGACGATGGCCGAGGCATAGGGGTACTCGTCGGTCATCGTCAGTTCGACATGCGCGGCATGGCCGGGTGGCGTCAGGGCCGAGAGGCGCTTCGCGGCGCCGCCGGTCAGCCGCAGGGTCGGCTTGCCGGAGGAGAGGTTCACCACGCCGAGGTCGCGCATGAAGACGCCCTGGTTGAACCCGGTGCCGAGCGCCTTCGACGCCGCCTCCTTCGCCGCGAAGCGTTTTGCCAGCGTGCCGGCGCGCAGCTTTTCCGTCCGGCGCTCCGCCTTGGCGCGTTCCGCGGGGGTGAAGACCCGCTCCAGGAAGCGCTCGCCATGGCGCTCGATCACCCGCTCGATCCGGCGGATGTCGACCACGTCGTTCCCGATACCCAGGATCATCCCCGCATACGCTCCACGCGCAGGTTGTCGGCCGGGGCGCGCAGCGCGGCCATGATGCGTTCGAGGTGCCGGAGGTCGGTGACCTCCACGTCCAGCAGAACCTCGATCGAATCGTCGTCGCGGTGCTGCACCTTCAGCCCGCTGACCGCACCGTCGTTCTGCGCCACCGTCTCGGTCAGCGCGGCAAGCGCCGAGTTGCGCGCCCGCGTCTCCACCACGATCCGGCCGACGCGGTGGGCGGCCGAGGCCTCGTCCCAGTCGATGTCGAGGAAGCGCTCCGGCGTCGCCGCGAAATTCTCCAGCGTGTGGCAGTCGGCGGCGTGGATGGTCACGCCCTTGCCGGTGGTGACGATGCCGAGGATGCGCTCGCCGGGCAGCGGGTGGCAGCATCCCGCGAAGTGGTAGGGCATGCCGCTGACGAGGCCGGTGACCGGCAGGCCGGGGGAGACGGCGGGCTTCCCCGCGCCCGCCCGGTCCGGCCGGCCGAGCAGCGGGCTGGCGCCGAGCCGGCCGCGCCGCTGCACCAGGGGCAGCGGATTGGCGGCGCGCGGTGGGATGCGGAGTTCCGGCACCGCCGCGTGCAGCACCTCCTTCGGGCTGAGCGAGCCGGCGCCGACCGCGGCATAGAGTTCCTCCAGCCCCGCCTGCCGCAACGGCTTCAGCGCGCCTTCCAGCAGCTTCTCGCTGGCATCCAGCCCCTCCTGGCGGAAGGCCTTGACGATGGCGGCGCGGCCGCTCTCGCGGTGCTCCTCCTTCTGCCGGGCATGGACGAAGCGGCGGATGCGGGCGCGCGCCTTGCCGGTGACGACGAAGCGTTCCCAGGCCGGGTTGGGCTGGCCGCCACGGGCGGTGATGATCTCGACCTGGTCGCCGTTCTCCAACTGGTGCCGCAGCGGGACGATCTTGCCGTTGACCTTGGCGCCGACGCAGGAATCGCCGACCTGGCTGTGGACCTCATAGGCGAAGTCGACCGGGGTCGCGCCACGCGGCAGCTCGATCAGGTCGCCCTTGGGGGAGAAGCAGAAGACCTGGTCGCGGTGCAGCTCGAGCTTGGTGTGGTCGAGGAAGTCCTGCGCCCCCTCGGCATTCTCCAGGATGTCGAGCAGCGCGCGCACCCAGGGGTAGCGCTTGCGGTTGCCGGCGGCCGAGGTATTGCCCTCCGGCCCCTGCTTGTAGATCCAGTGCGCGGCGACGCCGTTCTCGGCGACCTCGTGCATCTCGCGGGTGCGGATCTGCACCTCGATCTTGGCGTTGCGCCGCTCCGGCACCGTCACGCCGGTATGCAGCGACTGGTAGCCGTTGGTCTTCGGGGTGGAGATGTAGTCCTTGAAGCGGCCCGGCACCACGCGATAGGCATCGTGCACCGCGCCGAGCGCCGCGTAGCAGGCGGCACGGTCCTCGACGGTGACGCGGAAGGCCATGACGTCCGAGAGCGCCTCGAAGGCCACGTTCTTCTTCTGCATCTTCAGCCAGATCGAGTAGGGCGACTTCTCCCGCCCCGTCACGTCCAGCGCCTTGATGCCGTGCTGCGCCAGCACGCGCTTCAGGTCGTGCTCGATCTCCTTGATGAGGTTGGCGCTCTGCCCGCGCAGGTAGGTCAGGCGGGCGGCGATGGTCTGCCGCGCCTCCGGGTGCAGTTCCTGGAAGGACAGGGTCTCAAGCTCGGTCTTCAGCGCATCCATGCCGATGCGCTCGGCGAGCGGGGCGAAGATCTCGATGGTCTCGCGCGCCGTCTTCTGCCGCCTGGCCGATTGCGGCACGAATTGCAGCGTGCGCATGTTGTGCAGCCGGTCGGCGAGCTTGACGAGCAGGACGCGGATGTCCTCGCTCATCGCCAGGACCAGCTTGCGCAGGTTCTCGGCCTGCTTGGTGCGCTCGGACTGCAGCTCCAGCCGGGTCAGCTTGGTGACGCCGTCCACCAGCCGGGCGACCTCGGCGCCGAAGCGCTTCTCGATCTCCTTCAGGCCGAGCGCCGTGTCCTCGGCGACATCGTGCAGCAGGGCGGTGGCGATGGTGGCGGCGTCCAGCCGGTAGTCGGCCAGGATATTGGCGACCGCGACCGGGTGGGTGATGTAGGGGTCGCCGTTGTCCCGCGTCTGGGTCGCATGCGCCTCGGCGGCGGTCTGCGCGGCGCGCTCGAGCAGCGCGATATCGGCCTTCGGGTCATAGCCCGCGACGCGGCGGGCGACGGCCAGCGCATCCTCGAGGCCCGGCGGGGGCGGCGCCGCCGGCGCCATGCGGGCGACCGCCCCTTCCGGTGCGCGCGGCACCGGTGCCTGCAGCGGCCCGGCGTCGCGCGAGGTCAATGGCAGATCCTCAGCGCTTCCCGCCGCCCAGCTCGGCCGCGATGGCGGCTTCCAGGTCGTCCGGCGACATCTCCTCGAGGCCCGCGCCATCGGCCGGCAGCTCCTCGTTGACGTCCATGACGCCGAAGATGTTCTCGTCGGTGGCGATGAGGTCGAGCACCTCCTCCTCCGCCGGCTCGGGCTCCGGCGCGCGCTGCAGCGACTTGATCAGGTCGGCCTCGACATTCTCAAGCGAGATGGTCTGGTCGGCGATCTCGCGGAGCGCGACAACGGGGTTCTTGTCGTTGTCGCGGTCGAGGGTCAGTTCCTCGCCCCGGCCGATGTTGCGGGCGCGCTGGGCGGCCAGCAGGACAAGCTCGAAGCGGTTCGGGATCTGGACAATGCAGTCTTCGACGGTGACGCGCGCCATGACGGCCTCGTGAGCAATGGGACGGCGGTAGGCCAGCGGGCCCGCGGCGCACCGCGGCGGGTGAACGGGTCAGATAGCCATCGTGGCCTGAACTTGCAAGCGGCGTGCCCGGGCCTTCGCTGCGTCGCAGCATGCCGGCGGTAACGCGCTGTAACATCAGGCGACCTTTATCAGGCCATCCGCATCATTTATGTCATGCTGAAAGCGTCACCGGAGGAGGTTCCTCCGGCGGCAAGGCGGCCAGCATCGCCGGGATGCCGAGACCGAGGACGGGGTGGATCCAGTCCGGCGCGACGTCGCTGAGGGGCACGAGCACGAAGCGGCGGAGATGCGCCCGCGGATGCGGAAGGATCGGGTCGGGACCCGCGCGGCGCAGGCCATCGATGTCGATGAGGTCGAGGTCCAGGCTGCGCGGCGCATTGGGGTAGGGCCGCTGCCGGCCGGCGCGGTCCTCGATGGCATGGAGCGCGGCAAGCAGGCACGCCGGGTCGCCTGCCCCGCCTTCCAGCCGAGCGACTCCGTTCACGAAAGGCGGAGCGCCCGGCACTGGTGGAACCGGCGCGGTTTGATACCATTTGGAGACCGCCCTAAGACACAGGCCAGGCAAGCCATCCAGCGCCGCCGCCGCCAGGCGGCAGGTCTCCAGCGGGGAGCGGCCGGAGGGGTCGGGGATGCTCGCCCCTAACGCGATTAGGATCACCGTTTTCTCGCTTACAAAGCGCTAATGCCATAGTAGTATGGAAAGGTGCCTAACCCGGCATGCGTCACATTTCGAGAGCTAACAGCTTGCAGCCCGAGCGCATCGAACGCGTCGCCGTCTTCATCGACGGAGCGAACCTCTACGCCGCCTCGCGGACCCTCGGGTTCGACGTGGACTATAAGAACCTGCTCGCCTACTTCCGGCAGCGGTCCTACCTGGTGCGCGCCTACTACTACACGGCGCTGCTGGAGACGGAGGAGTACTCGCCGCTCCGGCCGCTGGTGGACTGGCTGGGTTACAACGGCTATTCCGTGGTGACCAAGCCGGCGAAGGAGTTCACCGACGCCACGGGACGCCGCCGGGTGAAGGGCAGCGTCGACATCGAGATGGCGGTGGATGTCCTCGACCTCACCCCGCATCTCGACCACGTCGTCATCTTCTCGGGCGACGGCGACCTGCGCCGGCTGGTGGAGGCCGTGCAGCGCCGCGGCGTGCGCGTGACGGTGATCTCCACCATCCGCACCCAGCCCGCGATGATCGCCGACGACCTGCGCCGGCAGGCCGACACCTTCCTCGACCTCTCCGAACTCGCCGAGCACATCACCCGCCGGCAGGTCGAGCCGCGCCAGCGTACGGCCGCCCCCGGGCCGCGCCCCGCGCCGGCCGCGGCGCGCGCGACTCCGGCCGATCCCTTCCGCGAAGGGCCGGACCTTCCGGAGTGACGGCGCGTTGCTGCCGGCGATGATGCCGCCGGAGCCCGCCCAGCCTCCCCGCGACTGCCCGCTCTGCCCGCGCCTCGCCGCGCTGAGGGCGGCCAACCGCACGGCCTTCCCGGACTGGCACAATGCGCCGGTACCGTCCTGGGGCCCGCGGGAGGCACGGATCATGGTGCTCGGGATGGCGCCGGGCCAGCGCGGGGCCAACCGCACCGGCCGCCCCTTCACCGGCGACCATGCCGGCAAGCTGCTCTACGCGACGCTGCTGCGCTACGGCCTGGCGGAGGGCGTCTACGAGGAAAGGCCGGATGACAGCCTGGTGCTGACCGGCTGCCGCGTGACCAATGCGGTGCGCTGCGTGCCGCCGGCCAACCTGCCCCAGCCGGCCGAGGTGCGCGCCTGCAACCAGTTCCTCGCCGGCGAGCTCGCGGCCATGCCCGGCCTGCGGGTGGTGCTGGCGCTCGGCGTGCTGGCGCACAATGCCCTGCTGCGGGCGTTCAAGCTGCCGGCGGCCCGGCTGCCCTTCGGGCATGGCGCGGTGCAGACGCTGCCGGGCGGGCTGCTGGTCGCCGACAGCTACCATGTGAGCCGCTACAACACCTCCACCCGGCGGCTGACGGCCGAGATGTTCGAGGCGGTGGTGCGGGAGGTGATCGCGCGGGCGGGCGGCTAGACCGGCAGCCGCAGCCGCGCGCGGAGCCCCCCGAGGGGGCTCTCCTCCAACGCGATCTCCCCGCCATGCGCCCGCGCGATGTCGCGCGCGATGGCAAGGCCGAGGCCGGTGCCGTTCGGCGAGCCGCTGTGGAAGGGCCGGAAGGCCTCCTCCCGCTCCGCCTGCGGGATCCCCGGGCCGTCATCGTCCACCGTCACCTCGGCCCAGGCCGATTTCTGCTCCCCGCCCGGACCGCCGGCGCCGTTGCGCGGCACCGTGCCCACCGTGACCGCGATGCGTCCCGCATGCCGCCGGGCATTGTCCACGAGATTGCCGAGGCAGCGCCGCACCGCATCCGGCCGCAGCCGCATGGCCAGCCTCTCCGGCGCCGTCACCTCCACCACGGCGCCGGCCCGGCGGGCCTTGGCCGCGACATCATGGACCAGGTCCACCAGATCGGCCGGCCGCGCCTGCTCCGTCCCCTCCCCCCGCGCGAAGGCGAGGTAGGCGGCGGTCATCCGCTCCATCTCCTCCACATCCTGGGTCAGCGCGGCGAGGTCCTCCTCCATCGCCGGCTCGCGCGGCAGCATGGCGAGCGCGAGGCGCATGCGGGTCAAGGGCGTCCGCAGGTCGTGGCTGATGCCGGCCAGCATCTCCGTCCGCTGGCCGACGAAGCGGCGGATCCGCTCCTGCATGCGGTTGAAGGCGGCGGCGGCCTGGCGCACCTCGCTCGCGCCCTCCGGCTTGATCTGGCCGACATCGCGGCCGAGGCCGAAGGCCTCCGCCGCATCCGCCAGCCGCCGGATCGCGCGCACCTGGTTCTTCATGAACAGGATGGCGATCAGCGAGAGCAGCAGCGCCGAGCCGACCAGCCAGATGACGAAGAGATAGAGCGTCGCGGTGAAGAGCCGCTTGCGCGGCGCCTCCACGTGCAGGACGCCGTCCGGAAGCTGGACGCGGATGATGACGCTGCGCGGGTCGCTCTGCCAGTCCGTGTCGAAGGGCATGCGCACCCGCTCCCAGAGCGCGGTGTTGAGGTCCTCCTCCAGCGGCAGCAGCGGCAGGCTGGCGGGACGGGCGACGAACTGGATGCGCGCCCCTTCCTCGTAGGCGAGCGTCAGGTCGAGCCGCCAGGCGGATTCGCGGAAGATCCAGGCGCGGTTCGCCGGATCCTCGCGCCGCACCAGCTCGACCAGCATGGCGACGTCGCCGGCGACGCCGCCCGCCAGGCGGCGCGAGATGACGTCGAGATGCCCGCCATAGAAGAGCTGCAGCGCGACGGCCTGCAGCACCAGCATGGGGATGAGAATGATGAGGACCGAGCGGCCGAGCAGGCCGCGCGGCAGGAGGGCGCGGAGCGCGCGGGAGAGCGGCCTCGCGGGCGGCGCGAGGCGACCGCTGTCCTCCGCTCCGGCCGCCTCGCCGCGCTGCAGGGCGGGGCCCATGGGGCGCGTCACGGCCCCGGCCGCAGCACATAGCCGCGATGGCGGACCGTGTGCAGGAAGCGCGGCTCGCGCGGGTCGGGCTCGATCTTGCGGCGCAGGCGGGTGACCTGCACGTCCACGGCGCGCTCGCCGGCCTCGGGCGTGCCGAGCGCCGCGGCGATCTCCTCGCGGCTCAGCACCTCCCCGGCGCGGCGGGCGAGCGTGGCGAGGAGCGCCGCCTCCCCGCCCGTCAGGCGGATGGTGCCCTCCGGGCCGCGCAGCTCCGACCGCTCCGCATCGAACCAGCGGGCGCCGAGCTGGACGGGCGCCTGCGGCAGCAGGTTGGGCGCCGGCGGCGCGGCGCGGCGGAGGATGGTGCGGATGCGGAGCGCGAGCTCCCGCGGGTCGAAGGGCTTCGCCAGATAGTCGTCGGCCCCCATCTCGAAGCCGGCGACGCGGTCGTCGGGGCCGCCGCGGGCGGTCAGCATCAGCACCGGCACGTCGTTCCCCTCGCGCCGCAGCGACTCGACCAGCTCGAGGCCGCTCTCGCCCGGCATCATCACGTCCAGCACCAGCAGGTCGAAGGCCATGGCGGCGAGCGCGCCGCGCGCGGCGGCGGCATCCGCGGCACTGGTCACGCGGAAGCCCTGCTCGGCCAGGAAGCGCTGCAGCAGGGCGCGCAGCCTGGCATCGTCGTCCACGACCAGCAGATGGGCATTCTCGGCGGCAAAGTCGGCCGGCATGGGCAGCGTCGTCCCCCAAGGGTGCGCGCCGCTGGGCCCCACCGCCCGGGCGCGCCGACCCGCATCATAGGCTGGCACAGGTGGCGATCCCACGGCGAGGGCGGCGTCACCCCGTGCGGGCAAGGGATGCGGCCGAGGGCCGGGCCGGGGAGGCCTGCTCCAGCCGCTCGAGCTGCGCCCGCGCCTCCGGCCCCATCAACCCGCGCATGACGCGGCGGAAGCCCTCCACCGCGATCGGCCCGGCCTCCCGATAGGCCCGCATCACCCATTCGCGCTGGCGCTCGAAGAGCCGCCGCTCCAGCGCCTCCCCCTTCGGCGTCAGCGAGAGCAGGCGCTGGCGGCGGTCGTTGCGGCCGATCTGCTGCACGACATAGGCCTGCTCCACCAGCGGCGTCAGGACCCGGGCCAGCGACTGCTTGGTGATGCCGAGGATGCCGAGCAGCTCCCCCACCGTGATCCCCGGCCGGCGGCCGACGAAGTGCAGCACGCGGTGATGCGCCCGACCCATGCCGAGCTCGGCCAGGATCTCATCCGGGCCGGCGGTGAAATCGCGGTAGCCGAAGAAGAGCAGGTCCTGGGCGAGGCGCAACTCCTCCTCCCGCAGGAAGAGCAGGTTGCGCCCGGCGCCCACGGGGGCGCCGACCTGGGTATCCGCGGCGAGCTTCGGATCGGCCTGTTCCGGCATGGCTGGCATGCTGCCCTGTCGGGCCTCCTGTTTGGTCAGCAAGATTGACACATTTTTCCGATCAGGTCTAGTTTGGCCCGTACCGAGCAAGGATATTGCGGAGAACATGGCCATGGCGATGGTTCCTTACGGCACCTGGCCCGCGCAGGGTGTCCCGGGCGGCGCGGTACGCCGCATCCCCGGCGCCGCGGCAGGGCGCTGACCGCCGGCATCGCCCGGGACTCGCATCCACTCGCGCGGCGCCCCATGAAGCTCCCCCGGGGGCGCCCAAGGACACCCAGAAGGACACGCAGCATGGCCGACTTCCCCATCACCCGGACCAGCCAGCCCAAGCCGAAGCCCGCCGACGATACGCTCGCCTTCGGCAAGGTGCTGACCGACCACATGTTCCTCATGGACTATACCGAGGGCGAGGGCTGGCACTCCCCGCGGATCGTGCCCTATGGCCCGCTCAGCCTCGACCCCGCGACCTCCGTGCTGCACTACGGCCAGGCGATCTTCGACGGGCTGAAGGCCTTCCGCGGCCCGGACGGGCAGGTCCGGCTGTTCCGCGCCGACCGGCATGCCGAGCGCCTCAACCGCTCCGCCCGGATCATGTGCATGCCGGAACTGCCGGTGGACCTCATCCGGCAGAGCTTCGATGCGCTCGTCGGCCTCGAGCATGACTGGGTGCCGCGGAAGGCGGGCACCTCGCTCTACCTGCGCCCGACCATCATCGCCACCGACGTGTACCTGGGCGTGCATCCGGCGCACAGCTACCTCTACTTCCTCATCCTCTCGCCGGTCGGCAGCTACTACAAGGAGGGCGTGAAGCCGGTGCGGATCCTCGCCTCCGACAGCCATGTGCGGGCGGTGAAGGGCGGCACGGGCGAGGCGAAGACAGCGGCCAACTATGCCGCGAGCCTCGCCGGCCAGCAGGATGCGGCGCGCGCCGGCTATACCCAGGTGCTCTACCTCGACGCCGTGGAGCACAAGTACCTCGACGAGGTGGGCACGATGAACATCATGCTCCGCATCGGCGACGAGGTGATCACCCCGCCGCTCGCCGGCACCATCCTCGACGGCGTGACCCGCGCCTCGGCCATCGAGCTCATGCGCGACTGGGGCCTCAAGGTCACGGAGCGGCCGGTCTCCATCGACGAGGTGATGGCGGCCGGGCGCAACGGCACGCTGCGGGAGATGTGGGGCACGGGCACCGCGGCAGTGGTCTCGCCGGTCGGCACCCTCGGCTACAAGGGCGAGGATCTGGTCATCAACGGCGGCGAGACCGGCGCGCTGACGCAGCGGCTCTACGACACCATCACCGGCATCCAGTACGGGCGGAGCAACGACCCGCATGGCTGGACCAGCCTCGTCCGGCCGGCGGTATAGGACGGGCAAAGGGGGCGGCGTGCCATGGAGGGCGCCGCCTGGCTCGCCTCGGCCGCCGGCTTCGCGCTGGCCATGTCCGCGACGCCGGGGCCGAACAATGCCATCGCCGCGGCGACGGCCGCGAATTTCGGCATCCGCCGCAGCGTCCCGATGATGGCGGGCGTCGCCATCGGCTTTCCGGTGATGCTGCTGCTCGTCGCCTTCGGCGCGTCCGGACTGCTGCACGCGGTGCCGGCGGTGATGACGGCGCTGCGCTGGCTGGGCGCGGCCTGGATGCTGTGGCTGGCCTGGGGCATCGCCACCGCGGCGCCGCCCGGGCCGGGCACGGCGCCGGGGCGGCCGATGACCCTGCTGCAGGCGGCGCTGTTCCAGTGGGTCAACCCCAAGGCCTGGATCATCGCCGTCGGTGCCATCGCCACCTACAACGCCGATGCGGCGGGGGCGCTGGTGCTGGCCATGATGTTCGCGGTGGCCGCCTTCGGCTCGCTGCTGGCCTGGGCGGCGCTCGGCGCCGGCACGGCGCGGCTGCTGCGGCGGCCCGCGGCGCTGCGCTGGTTCAACCGCGGGATGGCGGCGCTGCTGGTTCTGTCCCTGCTGCCCGTCCTGGCGGGGTAGCCGGGGCGGCCGGGCAGGCCCCTTCCCCGCCGGTCCGCGCCGGGCGCAGGCTGCCGGCAGACAACACATGGGAGGGACGGATGCGGCACGGGATGCTGGCGGCAGCGCTGCTCGGCGGCTGGGTGGCGCAGGCCGCGGCGGAGGAGCGCTTCCCGCAACTCACGCCCGGGCAGATGACCCCGGAGCAGAAGCGCGTGGCGGAGGCGATCATGAGCGGCCCGCGCGGCCGCCTCTCCGGCCCCTTCAATGCCTAACTGCGCAGCCCCGAGGTCGGCGACCGCCCGCAGCGCGTCGGCGAGGAGTTGCAGTTCCGCAGTTCCATCCCCGCGGCGCTGAACGAGTTCGCCATCCTGATTACGGCGCGCGAGTGGTCGTCGCAATACGAGTGGTACGCCCACCATCCGCTGGCCCTGAAGGCCGGCCTGCCGGAGGGGGTGGCGGCCGACCTCGCCCAGGGCCGCCGTCCCGAGGGGATGAGCGAGGACCAGCGCATCGTCTATGACTTCTGCACCGAGCTGCACCGCAACCGCGCCGTCTCGGACGCCAGCTTCGAGGCCGCGAAGCGCCGCTTCGGCGAGCGCGGCGTCGTCGACCTGATCGCGGTCAGCGGCTACTACGTGACGGTGTCGATGACGCTGAACACGGCGCAGGTCGGCCTGCCCGAAGGTGTCTCACCGCCGCTGCCCGACCTGCGGAAATAGTCAGGCGAAGGCGCGGACTGCGAGCCACAGCCCGACCAAGCCGAGCGCGACCTGGATGACGTCGCGGAAGCGCGTCTCCGGCATGGCCCGCCGCACCCGCGTGCCGAGGGCCATGCCGAGGAAGGCCGGCGCGACGCCGACGAGCGAGGCGAGGCCGAGATCGGGCGGCAGCAGCCCATGCCCAGCCATGCCGAGCGCGAGCGCGAGCGTGGCCAGCAGCGCACCCAGGCCGAAGCCCTGGACGAAATGCTGCGGCGGCAGCCGCATCGCCGCGAGATAGGGCGCGGCCGGGAAGAGGAAGCTGCCGGTCATGCCGGTGAGCAGGCCGGCGGTGCCGCCGATGGCCGGCGACAGCCAGCGCTCACGGCCAGGCGTCGGGGTGGGCAGCGCCAGGCCGAGGAGCGCGAGCGCGGCCGAGGCGACCAGCAGCAGGCCGAGCAGCCCGGAGAGGAGATGCGCATCGGAACGCGCCAGGACGCCGGCGCCGGCCAGGGTCCCGGCGACCGCGGCAGCGAGGAAGGGCCAGAGCCGCCGCAGCACCGGCCACAGCGCCGGCCCGACCAGGGACTGCCAGACATTGGTCAGCAGCGTCGGCACCAGCATCAGTGCCATGGCTTCGGGCAGGGGGCGCGTCAGCGCGAGCAGGCCGAGCGTCACGGTCGGCAGGCCGAAACCCGCGACGCCCTTGACGAAGCCGGCCACGGTGAAGGCGCCGAGGACGAAGGCGGATTCGGCGAAGTCGAAGCTGGTCATGTGGGCCGCAGGCTAGCCCGCCCGGCGCCGCGACGATACGCTCCCGGGCGAAGCGTCAGGCCGCCGGCGCCGGGGCAGCCAGCGCGGCCTCGATCGCCTGGACCAGGTCGCGCGCCTCCGGCCCGGTCTGGGTGGCGAAGCCGCGCACCGCGCGGCCGTCCCGCGCCACCAGGTATTTGTGGAAATTCCAGCGCGGCGGGCCGCCGTCGCGCTCGGCGAGGAAGGCGTAGAGCGGCACGGCCTGCGGCCCGCGGATGCGCGAGACCGTGGTCATCGGGAATTCGATGTTGTAGTTGGCTTCGCAGAAATCCTTGATCTTCTTGTTGTCCGAGGATTCCTGGTTGAAGTCCTGCGAGGGCACGCCGAGAACCACCAGGCCGCGCGGGGCATAGGTCTCGTGCAGCTTCTGCAGCCCGGCGTATTGCGGCGTGTAGCCGCAGAAGCTCGCGGTGTTCACGACAAGCACGGGACGGCCGCGGAACTGCGAGAGAGGGAGCGGCCCGCCCTCGATCGCCTCCATGGTGAAATCCCAGATCGCGCCGTCCGCCGCCATCGCACCGCCTGCCATCAGGAGGCCTCCCGCCGCGACCAGCGCACGCCGCGTGAGCGCGCTGGACCGACACGCTTCAGGCGCCTGCGCCATGCAGCGCCCCAGCCATCGCATCGCGTCAGCCATAGCGCTCCTCCAGCCAGGGATCGCCGTTGTTGTGATAGCCGCGGACCTCCCAGAAGCCGGGCCGATCCTCGCGCAGCAGCTCGATCCGGGTGACCCATTTCGGGCTCTTCCAGAAATAGAGGCGCGGGAGGACGACGCGCACCGGGCCGCCATGCTGCCGGGTCAGCGGCTTGCCTTCCCAGCTATGGGCCAGCAGCACCTCGTCGCGGGTGAACTCGGCCAGCGGGACATTGGTGGTGTAGCCGTCATAGGAGGTGAAGGCGACAAAGCGCGCCTCCTCCTTCGGCCGGGCCAACTCGACCAGGTGCTTCGCCAGCACGCCCTGCCAGTGGTTGTCGTAGCGGCTCCATTGCGTGACGCAGTGGATGTCGTTGACCAGCTCCGCCTGCGGCAGGGCCATGAACTCGTCGAGGGTCAGGCGGACCGGCGCCTGGACCAGCCCCTCGACCCGCAGCCGCCAGCGGTCCGGCGCGACATCCGGCTGCACGCCGAGGTCGAGCACCGGCCAGTCCTTCACCAGAGTCTGGCCGGGGGGCAGGCGCTCGCGGGTGGCGGTGCCGCCGAGGGGGTAGGACTCGCCGGTCAGCAGCCGCCCCTCGCGGGCCCAGGCCTGCTTGGTCTCGACCAGCTTCTCCCGGACCTTGCCGGTCACGGGCACGTCATCGTCTGTCCTGTCGTCCTCGGGGGCCATCGCGCTCTCCTGCCATTGCAGACATGCCAGCCGCGCCGGCGGATGCAAGGGGGTCGGAGCAGGCCGGAGCCCGGGACGCGCGGCTCAGCCCTTCGCGCGCATCAGCCGCGCCTTGTCGCGTGCCCAGTCCCGCGCCGCGATGGCCGCCCGCTTGTCGTGCTTCTTCCGACCCTCGGCGAGGCCGAGCAGGACCTTGGCCCGGCCGCGGTCGTTGAAGTGGATCTGCAGCGGGACGAGGGTCGTGCCCTCCCGCGTGATGCTGCCGATCAGCTCGCGCACCTGCTTCCTGTGCAGCAGCAGCTTGCGCGGCCGGCGCGGCTCGAACTTCGCCACCACGCTGCCCGCCTGCCATTCCGGGATGGTGCAGTTGAACAGCCACATCTCGCCGTCGCGCTCGCCGGCCCAGGCCTCGGCGAGCGTCGCGCGACCGGCGCGGAGCGACTTCACCTCCGGCCCCACCAGGGCAAGGCCGGCCTCGATCGTCTCGCCGATCGTGTAGTCGTGCCGCGCCTTGCGGTTCTGCGCGGCAACGCCGTGGGAGATGAGGGTCTTCTTTTTCTTCTCTGCCATGAGATTACCCGGCGGGCCGATCCACGCTCCGCGGCCCCCTGGCCGCTCCGCGATCGGGCCGCATCAGTTCAGGAGGCCGACGGACACCATGGCCTCGCGCACCTTCTGCTTCGTCGCCGGCATCGCCGGCGCCAGCGGCAGGCGGCAATGCTCGCTGGTCTTGCCGAGCAGGCTCGCCGCATACTTCACCGGGCCGGGCGAGGTCTCGGCAAACAGCGCATCGTGCAGCGGCACCAGCCGGTCCTGGATCGCCATCGCCTCGGCCAGCCGTCCCTCCCGCCAGGCCCGGTGCATCTCGGCGCAGAGGCGCGGCGCGACATTGGCGGTGACGCTGATGCAGCCCACCCCGCCCGCGGCGTTGAAGGCCAGCGCCGTATGGTCCTCGCCACTCAGTTGGATGAAGTCCTCGCCGCAGGCGCGCTTGGTGTGCAGCGGCCGCGTCAGGTTCGCCGTCGCGTCCTTCACGCCGACGATGTTCCGGTGCCTCGCCAGGCGCGCCATGGTCTCGACCGACATGTCGATGACGCTGCGCGGCGGGATGTTGTAGATGAAGATCGGCAGGTCCACCGCATCCGCGATCGCCGTGAAGTGCAGGAACATCCCCTCCTGCGTCGGCTTGTTGTAGTAGGGCGTCACCACCAGGCAGGCATCGGCGCCCGCCTTCCTGGCATGCCGCGTGAAGTCGATCGCCTCGGCCGTGCTGTTGCTGCCGGTGCCGGCGATGACCGGCACGCGGCCCTTCGCCGTCTCGACGCAGAGCTCGACGACGCGCTTGTGCTCCGCGTGGCTCAGCGTCGGGCTCTCGCCGGTGGTGCCGACCGGGATCAGCCCCTCCGTGCCCTCGCTGATCTGCCACTCGACCAGTTCGGAGAAGGCCTTCTCGTCCACGGACCCGTCGCTGCGCATCGGCGTGATCAGCGCGACCATCGATCCCTTGAACATCTGGCTTTCCTCCGGAGGGAGCTGTCGGCGCCCGTTGCGGCCGGGCGGATGGGGCCGGGCGCGCGGCGCGGCCGGGTCGCAGAACCTAGTCACCGGGCCGGGCGGCGGCAAGGGCGGCGCTGGGCCACCATCCCGCACGGGTCACACACTGGCACCGGAATTGCCGTAAAAAGCGACATTGTAAGCCCGCCGCCGAGAGCGAGAGAGCCGATATGCTGCCCGTGACCATGCGCCGACGCGCCCTCCTCGCCCTCTCCGCCGCGCTCGCCGCGCCGCCGGCCCGCGCCCAGCCCGCCGTTGCGGGTGCCGAGGCGATGCGCGCGGCCGGCCGGCAGGCCGTGGCGCTCGCCAATGCCCAGCGCTGGGCGGAGGCCGAGGCGGCGGCGCAGGCCGCCGACCCGCTGATCCGGACCTATGTCGCCTGGCTGCGTCTGCAGCAGCGCGGCGGGGCCTCCGGCGCGGCCGAGGTGGTGGGCTTCGCCCTCGGCAATCCTGACTGGCCGGGGCAGGAGACGCTCGGGCGACGCGCCGAGGAATTGCTGGCCAGCGACGCCGACGACGTCCTTGCCGCGCAGTGGTTCGCTGCCCGCGCGCCGCGCACCCTGGACGGCTACCAGCGCCTCGCCGATGCCCTGGCGCGCGCCGGCAAGGGCGCGGAGGCGACGGAGGTGCTGCGCGCCGGCTGGGCGGAGGCGCCGGCCGATGCCGGCCTGGAAGCGGCCTTCCTCGCCCGAAATGCCGGCATCCTCGCCCCGGCGCACCATGCGCGGCGCTTCGATCGCCTGGCCCTCGCCCGCGACGGCGCCGGCGCGGCCCGGGTGCTGCCCTATCTGGAAGGCCCGGCGCAGGTCGCGGGCGCGGCCCGCCTCGCCTATGCCGCCGACCGCCCGGATGCCGACTCCCCCGGCCTCGCCGCCCTCGCGCCGGCCGATCCCGCCCTGACGCTCGAGCGCGCCCGCTGGCTCCGCCGCCGCGACCGGGACCAGGAGGCCGCGGCGGCCTTCGCCGCCGGGGAGCGCATGACCCCCCTGCCCGCCCCCGACGCCGCCCGCGCCGCCTGGCCGGAGCGGCAGGTGCTGGCCCGCAAGCTGCTCCGCCTCGGCGACCCGCGCGCGGCCTATGCCGTCTGTGCGCATCACGGCATCGCCGCGCCCGGGGAGCCGCGGCAGGAGGCCGAGTTCCTGGCCGGCTTCATCGCCCTGCGGATCCTGCGCGACGCCCCGGCGGCCGAGCGGCACTTCGCCCGGCTGGGCGAGGAGAGCCGCAGCGTCATCACCCGCGCCCGCAGCCATTACTGGCAGGGCCGCGCCGCTGAGGCGCAGGGCGCCGGCGATCGCGCCACGAAGCACTATCGCGCGGCGGCGGAATTCCCCCTCGCCTTCTACGGCCAGCTTGCCGCCGTCGCGCTGGGGGAGGATGGCGCGGCGCTCGCCGCCCGCATCGCCGGCACGCCGGCGCCGCACCCGAGCGCCGCACAGCAGAAGGCCTTCGAGGCGCGCGAGCCCGCCCGCCTCGTCCTCGCGCTCGCCGATATCGGCGAGGCCCGCCGCGCCCGCCCCTTCCTGCTGCGCCTGGAGGAATTGGGCGCCGATCCGGCGGAGAAGCTGCTGGCCGTGCGCCTCGCCCGGCGCATCGGCCGGCCGGACCACGCCGTCTGGGTGGCCCGCCGCGCCGGGGCCAGCGGGCTGATGGCGGTGCAGGAGGGCTGGCCCCTCGCCTATCCCGCCCCGGCCGATGCGCCGGAGCCGGCCCTCGTCCTCGGCATCAGCCGGCAGGAGAGCAATTTCGACCCGGAGGCCGTCTCCTCGGCCAATGCCCGGGGGCTGATGCAGCTCCTCCCCTCCACGGCGGCGTCAGTGGCCAAGCGGCTCGGGCTGCGGCATCAGGTCGGCATGCTGACCACCGACACGGCGCACAACATGCGGCTCGGCGCCGCCTATCTGGACGAGCTGCTGGCCCGCTTCGGCGGCACGCTGCCCTTCGCCATCGCCGGCTACAATGCCGGGCCGAACCGCGTGGACGAATGGCTCGGCACCTATGGCGACCCGCGCGGCGGCGGCCTCTCCATGCTCGACTGGATGGAGCAGGTCCCCTTCGCCGAGACCCGCAACTACGTCCAGCGCGTCCTCGAGAACATGGCGATCTACCGCGCGCTCGACGCCCGCTCGGCCGCGCTCGAGCACCCGATGACGCAGTGGCTGCGGGCGGCGGGATGACGCCGCCGCGGCAGCGCCGGATCAGCGCGCGGGACGGGCTGCGCCTCTCCGCCATGGACTGGGACGGACCGCGGGAGGCGGTGCCGCTGCTCTGCCTCTCCGGCATCGCGCGCTCCTCGCTCGACTTCCACGGCGTCGCGGAGCGCTTCTGCGGCACGCGCCGGGTGGTGGCGCTGGACTATGCCGGGCATGGCGAGAGCGAGCGGGCGGCGGACCCGCGGCGCTACGGGCCGGAGCGCGCCATCGCCGACGTGCTGGACGCGATGGCGGCGCTCGGCCTGCACCGGGTGGCGCTGCTCGGGACCAGCTTCGGCGGCATCCTCGGCATGGCGCTCGGCACGCTGCGGCCGGGCGTGCTGGCGGGCCTGGCGCTGAACGACACCGGGCCGCGGCTGCAATCGCCCGGGCTCGACGGCATCCGCGACCTGATCGGCCGCGACCCGGCCTTCGGCAGCCTCGCCGAGGCGGTGGCCTTCCTGCGCCCGCGCCTGCCGCCGCTCGGCATCGCCGAGGACGGGTGGGAGGAGGTGGCGGACCGCACCTTCGCGCGCGGCGCCGACGGCCGCTGGCATCCGCGCTGGGACATCCGCATCGCCGACATCCTGCCGAGGCCGGGCGACGCGGCGCCCGATCTCTGGCGCTTCTTCCACGCTCTGCCGCCGATGCCCTCCCTGCTCATCCGGGGCGAGGCGAGCGCGGTGCTGTCGGAAGCGACGGCGTGCGAGATGCAGGCGGCGCGGCCCTCCATGGCGCTCTGCGCCCTGCCCGGCATCGGCCATGCGCCGCGGTTGCAGGAGCCGGCCTCGATCGCCGCCATCGATGCCTGGCTGGCGGCGATCGGGTGAGCCCCGCGCTGCGGTCGGCTTGGCTCGTGGCCACGCTCGGCGGCGTCGGGCGGCTGCGGCCGGCGCCCGGCACCTGGGGCTCGGCCGTGGTGCTGCCGGCGGCGCTGCTCGGGCCGCTCGCCTGCCTCCTGCTGGCGGTACCCCTGACGCTGATCGGCTGGTGGGCGACGCGGATCATGCTCGGCGAGGACACCGATGCCGACCCGTCCTGGGTGGTGGTGGACGAAGGCGCGGGGCAATTGCTCGCGCTCGCCGCGCTGCCGGCGGGTACGGGGGCACGCGGCGTGATCCTGGCCTTCCTGCTCTTCCGGCTCTTCGATATCACCAAGCCCGGCCCGGTCGGCTGGGCGGACCGGCAGCACGGCGCGCGCGGCGTGATGCTGGACGACCTGGTCGCGGGCGCGCTGGCCGCGGCGCTGATCCTGGCGCTGCGGGCGGTGCTGCCCGATGGGACATTCTGATCGGGGATGCTGCGATGCTGCCTGAGGAGACGCTGGCCGAGGCGAAGGCGCTGCTCGCGCTGCTGGAGGCGCGGGGCATGAGCCTCGCCACGGCCGAGAGCTGCACCGGCGGACTGATCGCCGCGGCGCTGACCGCCATCCCGGGGAGCTCGGCGGTGGTGACGCATGGCTTCGTCACCTATTCGAATGCGGCGAAGCGCGACGTCCTCGGCATCCCCATGGGCATCATCGAGGGCCATGGCGCGGTCAGCGACGCGGTGGCGCGGCGCATGGCGGAGGGGGCGCTGGCCCGAAGCGGCGCCGATCTGGCGGTGAGTTGCACGGGCATCGCGGGCCCGGGCGGCGCGACGCCGGGCAAGCCGGTGGGCCTGGTGCATCTCGGCCTCGCCGTCGCCGGCGAGACGCGGGCGGTGCGGCGCGTCTTCCCGGGCGACCGCACGGCGGTGCGGGCGGCGACCGTCGCCGAGGCCTTCGCGCTGGTGCGCGGCATCCTCGGCTGACGGTGCCGGCAGCCCGCCCGCGGCGGGCGGGAGGCGCTGCGGTCATCGGTCCGCCTCGGTCGGGTAGGAATAGGT
>NZ_JAUTWS010000066.1 GCF_030657435.1 Paracraurococcus lichenis
GCAATGATGGCCGTCGGCGGGCTCCTTGCGTGGCTGGTATATCGACACCTTGGGCTGAAGATCGTGTCGCAAACTTGGTTCAACCTGGATGCAATCTGGGCGGCCAGCCTCGTCTTGGTGGGAACGCTGTCGCTCGTGATCAACACAGCAAAGTCGTGACCCAGGGCGGTAAAGCCGCTTCGTGAGAAGGGGCTATCCATATCCTATGTCGATATGGATACCGGCAATTTCTATGCAGCCTTCAATATAGGAGATAACAACCGGGCAAGCGAAGGGAAAGGAGGAGTATCATGCCGACATCTCATCCAGTTCAGCTGATAGGACCTGGATGAAGGCGTGAGCGAGCTGTGGCACGCCACCCGTCTCGGGCGTCATCAAGGTCACCGGCAACATGATGGACGGGTCGAAAGCCCTCCATCCGAGCCCAAGCCCCGGCAGGCCGATATGCCGGATGAATCCATCGACAACTGCCACGCCGGCCCCAGCGCGAACATGGCTCAGCGCGGACATGCTCATTGTGATGTGCAGCGTCACCTCCCGGGCCAGCCCGACTGCAGCGAAGGCCTGATCGAGCACTTGGCCGAAATAGGTGTCCGAGCCATAGGACACTAGCGGATAGGGCAGGACATCGGCAGGCTGCACGCGGCGCTTCCGCAACAGCGGATGCCCCTCCGGCGCAACCAAGATCATGCGCGGGCCAGGCAGCGTGCGAACGGCCAAACCCGGGATCGGCGCCGGCGACAGGCAAAGACCAAGGTCGGCCTGACCCGATAACACCGCCTGGGCCGTTTCCCGCGCCGGCAGCATGTCGGAAGCAAGTCGCACCATTGGGTGGCGGCGGTGAAAGCGCGCGACCGCTTTCGGCATCAGCGTGATTGACAGGGATGACGACGCCGCGACCCGCACCAGCCCTGCACCGCCACTTCGGACCTCGCCGGTCAAACGAGCAAAGGCCGCGATCTCGCTCACGATGCGCTCCGCATCAGGCAGCAGGCGCTGTGCTTCCGGCGTCGGCAGCAATCGGCCTTTCACCGTCTGGAACAGGCGAAGCCCTGCTTGCCGCTCGGCCAGCCTAAGGGCCTTGCTTACCGCGGGTTGGGAGATGCCGAGGAAAGCTGCGGCGCCGGTTACGCTGCGGGTCCGCATCACGGCGTGGAAGATCTCGATTTGGCGCGCATTCATGACCGGAGCATCATAACTGCCGGTTATGGAGTTTGCACGGGTTTGATGTGGATCGCTGGCGCGGCTTGCCGCAACTATCTCGTGCCGCGGCGCCCTGCCTGCGGCCAGCAACGGGATGGATCGGCATGAGCTTTCGCGTTGGCGTCGATATCGGCGGCACCTTCATCGATTTCTGCCTCTGGGACGAGGCGGCCGCGGAGCTGCACAGCCTCAAGGTGCTGACCACGCCGGCGACGCCGGGCGCCGAGCTGCTGCGCGGCCTCGAGCTGCTGGAGGAGCGGCATGGCGTGCGGCCGGAGGCGATCACCAGCTTCGTCCATGGCACCACCGTCGGCATCAACACCGTGATCCAGCGCAAGGGCGCGCGGCTGGCGATGCTGACCACCGCCGGCTTCGAGGATGTGGTGGAGCTGGCGCGGCTGCGGATGCCAGAGGCCTATAGCCTGTTCTCCCGCCGCGGCGCGCCGCTGGTCTCGCGCGACTGCGTCTTCGGCGTCGGTGGCCGGGTGCTGGCCGATGGCTCCGTGGAGGCGCCGCTCGATGCCGAGGGCGTGCGCCGGGCCGCCCGCGCCGCGCAAGCGAGGGGCGTGGACGGCATCGTCATCGCCCTGCTCAACGCCTACCGCAACCCGGAGCAGGAGGAGGCGGCGGCCGCGCTGGTGGCGGAGGCGGCACCGGGGCTCTTCGTCTTCCGCTCCACCGAGGTCTGGCCGGTGATCCGCGAATACGAGCGCACCACCACCGCGCTCATCAACGGCTACGTGCATCCCAAGGTCCGCGACTATCTCGACAACCTCATCGGCGGGCTGCGGGCGCGTGGCGTGCCGGCGGAGCCGCTGGTTACCAAGAGCAATGGCGGGGTGATGTCCGCCGCGCAGGGCCGGCGCGACTGCGTCAGCATGGTCCTCTCGGGCACCGCCTCCGGCGTCATCGGCGCCGCCTATCTCGCGCGGCAGGCGGGGCTGGACCGCGTCATCACCCTCGATATCGGCGGCACCAGCGCCGATGTGGCGCTGGTCATCGACGGCGAGCCGCAATTCGGCCTGGGCGAGAAGATCGGCGACCTGCCGCTCTACATCCCGAGCGTCTCCGTCACCTCCATCGGCGAGGGTGGCGGCTCCATCGCCTGGGTGGACGAGTTCGGCGTGCTGAAGGTGGGGCCGGAGAGCGCCGGTTCCGACCCCGGGCCGGCCTGCTACGGGCGCGGCGGCACGCGGCCGACCATCACCGACGCCTTCGCCGCCTGCGGCTTCCTCGGCCAGCACGAGCTGGCCTATGGCGCGCTGCGCCCCGATGCCGCGCTGGCCCGCGCCGCCATCGACACCGTGGCACGGCCGATGGGCCTCTCCACCGAGGCGGCGGCGGAGGCGATCATCCGCATTGCCGTCTCCAGCATGTATGTCGAGGTCAACAAGCTGGTCGCCCGCTCCGGCGTGGATCCGCGCGACTTCACCCTGCTGACGTTCGGCGGCGCCGGCCCGATGCTCGGCTGCTTCCTGGCGCGCGAACTGGAGATGCGCCGCGTCATGGTGCCGGCGCGGCCGGGCGTCGTCAGCGCGCTCGGCGGGCTGGTGGCCGATCTGCGCAACGACTTCATCCGCACGCTGTTCTGCACGCTCTCGGGCGCCGAGGCCGTGCGGCTGGCGGAGGCGGCGGCGGCGCTGGAGCGGCAGGGCCTCGCCTGGCTGCGCGAGGAGCAGCGCTTCGACGGGCCGGCGCGCGCAAGCTGGTTCGCCGATATGCGCTACCATGGCCAGTCCTTCGAGATTGAGGTGGCGCTGCCGGCCGACGCACTGCGCGACGGCGATGTCGGCGCCCTCGCCGAGGCCTTCCACCGCGCGCACGAGGCCCGCTACGACTTCTGCGACCGCCAGGCGCCGGTGCAGCTCGTCAACCTGCGCCTGGTGATGGCCGGCTCGCCGTCGCGCCCGGCCATGCAGCCCTTGCGGGCCGGCATCGGCGATGCGGTGGCGGAGCGCAATCTCCGCGTCTTCTTCGACGGCGGCTGGCACGAGGTGCCGCTCTACCGCCGCGCCGCGCTCGCCCCGGGCCAGCGCCTCGCCGGCCCTTGCGTCGTGGCGCAGGACGATACCACCAGCTGCATCCCGCCCGGCTTCCACGCGCATGTGGATGCGATGGGCAACCTCATCCTCGACCTGATGGCGGAGTGAACCCATGCCGATCGACAAGGTCACGCTGCAGATCCTGGCCAACCACTGCCGCGCCGCGGCCGAGAACATGGCCTACACGCTGTACCGCACGGCGCATTCGACCTTCGTGAAGGAGACGGAGGACTTCACCATCCAGGTCCTCGACGCCGCGGGCCGGACGGTCGGCGTGCCGATGGATCTCGGCGCCACCTGGTACCCCGGCCTCGACTACGGCAAGGCCATCGCCATGCTGGACGGCTACGAGCCCGGCGACATCGCCCTCACCAACGATCCCTATTCCGGCTATCTCGCCACCCATGTGCCGGACCTGCACATGTGGAAGCCGGTCTTCCATGAGGGGCGGCTGGTCTGCTTCGTCTCCGGCCATATCCACAACACGGATATGGGCGGCGCGGTGCCCGCCAGCCTGTCCCGCACGCTGACCGAGGTGCATCAGGAGGGCATCCGCTTCCGCCCGACCTTCCTTTACAAGCGCGGCGAGCTGAACCAGCAGCTGCTGGACGTGATGCTGCTGAACGTGCGCAAGCCGGAGCAGAATCTCGGCGACCTCAAGGCCTTCGTCGGCGCCCTCAACACCGGCGAGCGCAAGCTGCGCGAGATGATCGCGCGCTTCGGCGTCGAGACGCTGACCGAGGGCTTTGCCGGCCTGCTCGACTACGCCGAGCACCAGGCGCGGGAGATCCTGCGCTCCATCCCGGATGGCGAGTACCGCTTCTCCGACTTCGCCGACGAGGATGGGCCCGGGGGCCATCCCGTGCGCCTCGCCGTCACGCTGCGCGTCCGCGGCGGCGCGGCGGAGCTCGACTTCACCGGCAGCGACCCGCAGCTCGCCGCCTCGATGAACCTGCCGACCGGCGGCAATCCGCGGCATACGCTGCTGCTGGTCGGCATCTACTACGTGCTCTACTCGCTCAACCCGAACATCCTGCTGAATTACGGGCTGACGCGGCCCTTCACCTGCATCCTGCCCGAGGGCACGGTGGTGAACCCGCAATCGCCGGCCGCCGTCGGCATGCGGTCGCTGACCTGTGCCCGGCTGCGCAGCCTGATGTTCGGCGTCTTCGGCCTGGCGATGCCGGAGCGCATGCCGGCGGCGCCGGCGGGGTCCTCCTCCATCGTCAACGTCATGACGTATGACGACCGGCATGGCGAGGCGATGATCGCCGCCATCAATCCCGTGGTCGGCGGCGGCGGCGGCATGCCGCATGGCGATGGCACCGATGGCTCGGGCGCCGATGCCGGCTACCTGAAGAACACGCCTATCGAGATCACCGAGGCGGAGGTGCCGATCCGTTTCCGGCATTATGGCCTGGCCGGAGATTCCGGTGGCGCCGGGCGCTGGCGCGGCGGCCTTGCCACGCGGATGGATTTCGAGGCCCTCACCCCCGGCACCCGCGTCACCGCCCGCAACCGCGACCGCTGCCGGTTCCGTCCCTGGGGTATCCTCGGCGGCGGGCCGGGCGCGCCCTCGCGCATGACGGTCAATCCGGGCCGGCCGGGGGAGCGGGTGCTGAACAACATCGACACCTTCACCCTCGACCCCGGCGATGTCGTCTCGATCACCTCGCCCGGCGGCGGCGGCCGCGGCGACCCCTTCGCCCGCGAGCCGGAGCGCGTGCTGCGCGATGTCGTCTGCGGCTATGTCACCGCCGTGGCAGCGGCGGCCGAGTATGGCGTGGTGATCCGCGACGGTGCGGTGGATGCCGCGGCGACAGCGGCCCGACGTGCGGGGCCGCGCCGTGCGTCGGACAGGCATTTCCGCTTCGGGCCGGAGCGTGAGGCTTTCGAGCTCATATGGGACGGCGCGGCCTATGCGGCGATGACGGAGATCCTCGCCGCGCTGCCGATCCCTTGGCGCCATTTCGTCAAGCGCCGCCTGATGGAGCGCGTGACGGAAGGTGGCGGCGCCGCGGTGCAGGCCGCGTGGCAGGGCCTGCTCGACGAGTTGCCGCAGCTGCGGGCCTTGCGGCGACCACCGGCGCTGCTCGCCGCGGAATAGGCCACTCGGCCCAAGACAGTACGGGACAACCCGTCGGCACGGCTTCTCGACCCCATCGAAGGCGATGAAAGCATGCGAGACTTCCGACTGAATCTGGGCCGAGGCCTGTCGCGGCGTGGGCTGCTCGCCCTCTCCGCCGGCGGGCTGGCGGCACCCGCCCTGGCCCAGCCCGGCAGCGGCGCAGGCTGGCCGAGCCAGCCGCTGCGTATGGTCGTGCCCTATGGCGCGGGCGGCAGCACCGATCTCGTCATGCGGGTGATGGCGCCCCGCATGAGCGAATTCCTCGGCAAGCCGCTGATCGTCGACAACCGGGCCGGCGGCGGCAGCACGGTCGGCACGGAATTCGCCGCCAAGGCGACGGACGGGCACACCTTCGTCCACGCCACCCTCGCCTCCACCGGCATGGCGCCCGCACTGCACCGCAACCTGCCCTACGACCCGCTGCGCGACCTGGCGCCGATCGCGCCCAGCGTCTTCGTTCCGCTGACGCTTGCCGTCACCGCCAAGGGCTGGGACGTGCGCACGACCGAGGCGCTGGTCGCGGCCCTGCGCGCCAACCCTGGCCAGTATCAGTACGGGTCGAACGGCATCGGCTCGGCCGGGCATCTGGCCAGCGCCAATTTCGTTACGCGCATCGGTGCGCAGGTCGAGCACATCCCCTATCGCGCCGGGGCGCAGACGGTGAATGCGCTGGTGACGGGCGAGGTGCAGTTCATCCAGGACGTCTACGGGCTGCTGCTGCCGCATCACCAGGCCGGCACGGTGCGGTGCCTCTTCGTCACCGCGGAGGAGAGGTCGCCGCTTATGCCAGAGGTGCCCACCATGGCCGAGGCCGGCGTGCCGCGCTACAAGGCCTATTCCTGGTTCGGTTTCTTCGGTCCCGCCGCCACGCCGCGCCCGGTGGTCGATCGCATGGCCGCTGCGGTGGATTTCGCGCTTGCGGATGAGGCCGTTCGGCAGCGGCTGGACGAGATGGGCATGCCGCCGATGCGCGGCTGGACGCCCGGCCGCTTCGGCGCCTTCGTCGCCCGCGAGGTCGAGGAATGGGGGCCGCTGGTGCGGGCCTCGGGCGCCCAGGCGGATTAGGACAAGGGCGCCGACATGGTCGCTTCTGCGCCGGTCAGGGGCCACGGGCCGGAGAAGTTTAGCGGCCACCCCGTCATCCTGTGCTCCACAGGCCGGGGCTGGCGCGGCATGTTCGCCGAGTTGCGATCGCACGCGGCCGGCGAGATTCCCGCCTATGTCCCCTCCTTCACCGAGATCGCCGTGCAGGTCCGCGGTGCCTCCGTCGTCACCCGGAAGGCGAGCGATATGGTGCAACGGGTCACCGCGCTGCCGGGAACGGTCTGGCTCTGCCCGGCTGGGCTGCCGGAGGACTTCATCCGCATCGCGGCCGATATCGACGAGGTGCTGCACATGTATCTGCTGCCGAACCCCTTCCTGGCGCTCGCCAAGCATACCTCGCAGGATTTCACCGCCGAGGCGGTTCGCTACGAGTCCGGCTTCCGCGACCCGTTGATCGCGCAGATCGCGGAGGCCGTGCTGGCCGAGTTGCGGCACGAAACCTCCTGCGGCGACCTGTTGGTCGAGACTCTCGCGGACAGCCTCGCGGTGCGGCTGTTGAGCAGTTATTCGAGCCTGCGCGCCAACCCAGCGGGCGAAGCCCGCCGGGGCCGGGGGCTCGACGCCCGGCGCCTGCGCCATGTCATCGACTACATCGACGCGAACCTCAACGCCGATCTCACCGTGGAAGAGTTGGCCGCAGCCGCGATGCTGAGCCGCTTCCACTTCGCCCGCATGTTCAAGGCCACCACAGGCCAGTCACCCAGCCGCTATATTGGACAGCGGCGACTGGAATGGGCGAAGGCCGGCCTGGCGCAGGGGCGCTCGATCACCGAACTGGCCTACGAATGCCGCTTCTCCTCGGAGTCGAATTTCGTGCGCTCCTTCCGCCGCGTTATGGGTGTTACACCCGGCCATTACCGCAATTCCATCTAACCGCAACGAGAACAATAATTTATCGCGATGAGCACATCCGGCATAGAGAAGCGCACGACAGGCGCGTGCAGCTTGGCGCTCCACCTGTATTGTTCTGCATCAAAGCGCCGGAGGCGGCGGCTACGGCCATTTGAGCGAGAAGGGGACGAGGATTCTGCGCAGGCGCGGGCATGAAACAAGGGAAACAGATGAACAACAATCTGCAGGCTGCTGCGCCTGCAGTGTTGTTACCTTCGAGCGTGACCGCATCGCCAGTTGTCATTGATTCTACTGCAAGAAGACCTGCTGCGGCGAGACGGCGACATTCTTCACAGTGCCTGAGACAAAGTTCACATCGATGGGCGGTACTACATCGCCGCATTCAGTACGGCGTCCGACTGCAATATCTGCCCCGACTGCGACGCTCGGCGGTATTGCATTACCCTTACTACAATGAAGTATCTCGTTGTGCTCGGCTATCCATCTGCAGCGCTCGTGCTGCGCCCCTCTACACAGCCAGTGTAAAAGGAGCTTAGACATGGCCAAAAAATATACAGGTCAGTGCGCCTGCCGCGCCGTTCGATTCGAATTCGATACAGACCCGGACTTCATTGCTGTTTGTCATTGTCTCGACTGTAAACGGGCATCCGGTGGAGAGGCCGCTACTTGGTTCGGCGTTCCCGCCGAAGACTTTACAGTTCTGACCGGAGAACCCAAGCCCTACCACTATGTCGCGGACTCAGGCGGCAAGCTGGATCGGAACTTTTGCCCCAACTGTGGCTCACGTGTGTTCACAAGCAATCTGGACAACTTTCCAGGCCAAGTATTCGTTCAACTTGGCAGTCTTGACCACCCCGAAATGATTACTCCGAAGCTGGAGATGTTCGTAAAGCGACGCCTTCCCTGGGTGAAGCCGCTGGGCTTGCCCGAGTTCTCCGATATGCCTTACTAGTCGAGCCGACCCGCTTCGACCAAAGCCAAAACGGCTCTGGGCTGCACCGTTATTGCAATCGTCGACGGCGAAAGTTGGGTCACGACTTCGCACCATATTCCCAACTGTTTGACAGCCAGAGCAGGAGCAGCGCCATGACCCAGCATGTTCTGTTCATTGTCACCAATGCAGCTACCATCGGGCCACACAATCGTAAGACTGGATTCTTTTTTGCCGAGGTTGCCCACCCGTTCGAAGTGCTTGACGAAGCGGGAGTTGCCGTTGAATTCGCTTCCGTCGCTGGTGGGTGGACACCCTACGATGCTTATGACGAGAAGGATCAGGCTCAGAAGAAGTTTCTTGAAAGCAAGGCGTTCCGCCGATTAAATCGGAGTCGCAAGTTGTCCGAGATCGATGCTGCGGACTATGATGCGATTTTGGTTCCCGGTGGTCTCGGACCGATGGTTGATGTCGCGCGCAATGCAGATGTGCAGAACGCCGTCGTCCGTTCGTGGAACACCGGCAAGTTTGTGACCGCCGTTTGTCATGGTCCTTGCTCGCTTCTTGGGGTGGATCTCGGGGATGGAATTCCATTCGTGCGGGGCAAAAAACTCACCGCCTTCTCAAAAAAAGAAGAGTTTGATTATGCCCGCGACGATGTTCCTTACGAGTTGGAGGATGCGCTTCGGGCAGAGGGTGCAGACTATTCCTCGACGGAAAATTGGCAGCCAAAGGTGGTTGTCGACGGCCGCCTCATAACCGGCCAGAACCCGGCCTCTGCCGGCCCGATGGCAAAAGAACTGGTTGCAGCACTCAAAAGAATCGCTTGAAGCGGCCTTGGTTCTAAGCTCGACTTTGGCCAAGTTTTCGTAGCGGCAGCGGATGGATAGGCTGACGCGGCGGCGAGTTGGAACGCCCTCTGCTGAGGGCGACAGCCATGCTGCACCTGCCCAGCCGCTTCGCAGCCGTGATCCTGTGCTTCGCGCCACTTTTTCTGCAACGGACCTGGCGGCATGCCCAGGTTCTGCTGGTCGGGGCTATCCTGGCACCGGGCCGACGGACGGTGACCGGCATTCTCCGGATCACCGGGCGCAGCCAGGATCGGCGCTTCGTCAACTACCACCGTGTCTTAAGCCGGGCCGCCTGGAATGGCCGGGCAGCGGCACAGGTGCTGCTTGGCTTGTTGCTGGATGCCTTCGCGCCGTCCGGGCCGGTGCTGCTGGGGCTCGACGACACCATCGAGCGCCGGCGCGGCAAGCGCATCAGTGCGAAGGGTATCTACCGGGATCCGGTCCGCTCCAGCCACGGCCACTTCGTCAAGGCCACCGGCCTGCGCTGGCTCAGCCTCATGCTGCTGGTGCCGATCTCCTGGGCCGGCCGGGTCTGGGCGCTGCCGTTCCTGACCGCCCTCGCGCCCTCGGAGCGGTACTGCCGCGAGCGCGGGCTGCGCCACAAGAAGCTCACCGACTGGGGCCGGCAACTGGTGCTCCAGGCCACCTTGATGGTGTGGACGCCCCCCGACGGCATCGATGTGCCAAGGTGGAGGTGTTGAGCAACCACCAGGGGAGGCGTCCATGGGAGAGGCTAGCACGATCGGGCTCGACGTAGCGAAGAACGTGTTTCAAGCGCACGGTGCTGATGCGGCTGGGCATGTGGTGTTCCGCAAGCGCCTGGTACGGGCCAAGGTGCTCGAGTTCTTTGCGCGACAGGCGCCATGTGTCGTGGCGCTGGAGGCCTGTGGCGGCGCACACCACTGGGCGCGAGAGATCAGTAAGCTGGGCCACACGGTGCGGCTGATCCCGCCGGCTTACGTCAAGCCCTTCGTCAAGCGGCAGAAGAACGACGCGGCCGATGCCGAGGCGATCTGCGAAGCGGCGCAGCGGCCGGGCATGCGCTTCGTGCCGGTGAAGACCGAGACGCAGCAGGCGAACGCCCTGGTGTTCCGGACCCGCGACCTGCTGGTGCGGCAGCGGACGCAGTGCATCAACGCGCTGCGCGGGCACCTGACCGAATACGGCCATGTCGTGCCGAAGGGGACCGACCACGTTGACCGGCTGGTTGCTCTGGTCAAGGACGAGACATCGTCAGTGCCGAAGGCTGCACGAGGCATCCTGCAGGTGTTGATCGACAGCATCGAGGCGCTCGGGAAGCAGATCGACGACCTTGATGCCGAGATTGGCCGGCGCGCGAAGGACGACCCTGTCGCTCAGCGGCTCATGACGATCCCGGGTATCGGCCCGATTGCAGCGACCGCGATCATCGCCCTGGTGCCAGCACCGGAGGGCTTCCGGGCCGGGCGGGACTTCGCGGCCTGGCTTGGGCTGACCCCGCTGCAGAGATCAACCGGCGGCAAGCAAAAGCTCGGGGCCATCTCGAAGATGGGCGAGCGGACCATCCGCCGCCTGCTCATCCTGGGCGCCAGCGCAGTGGTGCGCTGGGCCGTTCACCGCGGGGCGGCGCCGGGCTCGTGGCTGGCCCAGATGCTCGCGCGCAAGCCGCGCATGCTGGTCACCACCGCGCTGGCCAACAAGACGGCCCGCATCGTCTGGGCCCTGCTGGTGAAGGGCGGAACGTACAAGGCTCCGGCCGTGGCGGCGTAGGCCCGCCGCGGCCACCGAGGCGTAGGGCGAGCGAACGGAGGACATGGCGCAACAGTCGGCGAGACGGGATCGGGACAACCAGTGTGCAACAACGTACCTCGAGTACGCCACTTTGATCTGGACCCGCTCCGCGAACTCCCATGCAGGCCGGCGGTCCATGGCCGCGATAGAGGCCGGACAGATGGCAGCATCCGACTACGCGTCACCGCACTCCCGCAGTTTTCCCTTGCCCAGAAGGGGGCGTCCACAGATGTTGCACGGATCCAAAAAAGAGACAGAGAAATAAGCCATTATAATCAGAGACTTGACGGCCTAAGCTGAGTGCGATTCACTCGCAATTGCAGAGAAATTCCCTGAAATGGCCGAATTTGACCAAAGGTTTCGGTTGCGAGCTTAGTACAAACTATTGAATATGAACAAAATTATCCATGCAACACGGTCGAACAGCGCCGTGAACCGCGGCAGCAGCGCCGCCAGCCGGTTCAGCGGCACCGCGCCCGCATGCACCTCCCAGATCAGCTCCGGTGGCGTGGCGGCTTCCCACCTGGCCAGCTCGGCCCAGTCCAGCCTGGCGAATGGTAGGCGGTTCTGGACCATCCGGTGTTTCTCCACCGCGCCGATGGCTGTCAGAAAGGCGTGACCCGAGGGCAGCTGCGTGTCGATGGTGACAGTGGTCTTGTCAAGCTCCTGCAGGAAAACCAGCAGAGGCCGCAGTAGCGCGCGCGCCACGCCGCGCCGCCGCCAAGCCGGCACCACACCACCCCAGACATAACAGAATGGCGCGTGGTCGGCGTAGTTGGGCGTACCCTGGCGGCGGAAAGCGATACCCAGCACGCCCACGGCTTCGTCGCCGGCCCAGGCAACGAAGCGGCGGGTCTCGAACAGAGGCCTCTCCCTGCGGGCGTCGTGCTCGAAGTCAGCGTTGGACGGCATCGGTTCGCCCGGTGCAGTGTCGGCGGCGAGCAGCGCGCGCATGCGGTGGAAGGCGGCCCACTCGGATGCGCTGACGACATGCGGGTCGAAGGGGTTGACGGTGAACAAGGTGGCCCTCGCCATGGGGGGCGGAGGTTAAGTGAACCGGGCGGCAGCGGTCAGCAGATTTCGACCGGCAGAGCGGTAGCCCGAGCCGCCTAGGTTACTCGAGAGTGGCCCCTGCCTGTCCAGCCGGCCCTGGAAGTCCGGAAGCCGCCGAGGGTGTGTGAAAACGCGGTCGGGGATGTTAGGCGCGCACGACCGCTTCTCGGCAGTGCCTGGACGGACAAGAACGCTGCGCAGTAGCGCCGGACGGCGCATCAGAATTGCTGGTTGCCGTTACGGCACGGCGTTTTCACACAGCCTGCGCCCGAAGCAGTCGCGCTTTGGGTGGCAGATCGGTGCCCACTGTGCTCTCGCAGAGAGCAGCCGCGCGAACCGGTGCCGTCCCGGCGAGATGCGGCTTGCCCGGGACGGGAGCTCCTGGGGGGCATACACCCGACATGACCTCGGGCGGTGGGCGGGGAACCTGGCATCAGCCGATGGGTTGACGTGCCCCGCTTCCCGGAGGACCCGCTTTGGACGCGGCCATCTTGGTCGGCTCACTCGCTGCCCTCGCTACGACCACGAGCTTCGTACCGCAGGCGTGGAAGGTCATTCGCACCCGCGACACGGCCGCCCTCTCGGCGGGCATGTACGCCCTCCGGACCCTCGCTATCCTGCTCTGGCTCATCTATGGGCTGCTACTCGGCCAGTGGCCGCTGATCGTCACGAATAGCATCGAGAGCATGCAAAGTCGTGGGGGCTGATCAGGCTGCCTTCGCCATGGCCTGCTGCTGACCTTCGGTGGAACGGAAGCCCGGGTAGCGCTGCCGAAAGGCAGCCTCGAGCGTGTCGTTCAGAACCGCCGTGCGGACGTCCAGGAAGGGCTGCACCGTCGTCCGGCTCCAGCGCATTTGCTGCGACTTGTTCATCCGCTTGGCCACGATCTCGTTCACTGCACTCTCCACGAACGCGGTCGAGATCGGCAGCCCACGCCGGCGCCGGGCGGCGTAGGGCACCAGTGCTCCCTCGTTGCGCTCGAGGTAGCCCAGCAGATCGGCGACGTGACGCTGGAGGCGGTCACTCTCTGCTGCCTCAAACACGTCCTCTCGCCTGGTCCAGCGGAGCAGGGCAGTGAGCTTGGCCCGGCATCCCGCCCAGCGCCCATGCCATAGGCGCCACTTCGCCCGCTCCAGGTCGCGCTCGGCACGGTTGGCGAGGGGTGCCTCAAGTCTGCGGCCCGCCCTGATTGCGTGCTCGAAGCGCACCGCGGCGTGCCACCAGTCCAGCACGGGCGTGGCGCCCGGCAGCACTTCGCGCTGCAGCCGCCACAGCCCGGCATCGCCGTCGCACAGCACGGTCGCGGGCATGGCCGCGGTGACGCCTGCCGCGGCAAGTGCCTGTCGCAGGGTCACAGCCGACCCCGCCTGGCCATCCCGGACCAAGGCAAAGCGGTGTTGCAGGCCGTCGGCATCGATCACCTTGCCTGCGACCACCTCGAAGTGACGCCCCTCCTCCGGATACCGGCCGCGCACGTAGCCGCCATCCAGCCCAACCACGACCGCGCCGCCCGGCCGCACTGCGGGCCGCGTCACGGCCGCAGCCGCAGCCATGGGTGGCTGCACTACCTCCTTGCCGACCCGATGTGTCCGGTTCCGCACCGTGCCGGCGTTCGCCGCCCCGCCGATCGGAAGCAGCTCGGACAGGAGTGCCGCGACCTTGCCGAACGGCGCCAGCGCCGCATACCGAGCGGTGACGCAGGCGAGTTCGGGCGCGACGGTACCTCCACCGAGCTCCAGGGCCGCGAAGCTTTTCGGCTCGCCCGGACCATGGCAGGGGCAGACCAGCAACCGCCGGACCTGGACCGGCACGATCTCGGCCTGCAGCGCCGCGGTGAGCCGCTTCGCCTCCTCCAGCCGGAGCCCGAGATCGGCCAAGCTGGCCGCCTCGTCACGCTCGATCCGGGCCACCTCGGTCTCGCTCACCACCCCGGGTTCCAGCTCCGCGACCAGCTTCACCCGCCACACCAGCTTCGGCACCGGCCCCGCTCCCTTCGCTCCCGCCGGTCGGGAGCTTACCGGAGCGGTGGCTTGGTGCCTTGCCGGCTCTGGGTTCGCGGGTTCTTCGGCGGCGCTCACCCACCGTGGCCACTTGGGCCGTCACGATCTCGGCCTGCAATGCCGCGGTGAGATGCTTCACCTCCTCAAGGCTGAGCCCGAGATCGGCCAGCCCGCCCACCTCGCTCCGCTCGATCCGGGCGAGTTCGGTCTCCGTCGTCCCTTCAGCCTCCTCGGCCACCAGCGTCAGCCGCCATACCCGCTTTGGCACCGGCGTCGCTCCTTCGCCCCCATACCCGAGGAGCTTACCAGATAGGCGGCCGCGCGGCCCTCCCCCCACAGCTTTGCATGCTCTCGAGCGGTACCGGCTTGCTGTCCGGGCAACCAACGACGCGATCTGGGATTGGGACCTGCGACTGAACCGCATCGAGTGGAACGAGGCTCTACATGAAACCTTCAGCCATCGGCCGCAGGACGACGTGACGTCCGGCGACTGGTGGCTCGACCACATCCACCCCGACGACCAGGAGCGTGTCAAACGCTCTATCCACGCGGTGATCGAGGGGACTGGCAGCCGCTGGTCCGACGAGTATCGGTTCCTCCGGGCGGACGGCAGCTACGCCGATGTGCTGGACCGCGGCTACATGGTGCGGGGCCCTGGTGGCGAGCCGCTCCGCATGATTGGCGCCATGCTCGACGTGACCGAGCGCAGGCGGACTGAGATGGAGCTGCGGCGACTGAACGAGCACCTCGAGGTGGAGGTGTCGCGCCGAGCGGAGCAGCTACGCCGCCAGGAGGATGCCCTGCGCCAGAGCCAGAAGCTCGAGGCCATGGGCCAACTCACCGGCGGGGTGGCGCACGACTTCAACAACCTGCTCACCGTCATCCGCTCCTCGGCCGGGCTGCTGCGGCGCCCTGATCTACCGGAAGACCGGCGTCGCCGCTATGTGGAGGCGATCGCTGAGACCGCTGACCGGGCGGCCAAGCTGACCTCGCAGCTTCTGGCCTTCGCACGGCGCCAGCCGCTGCGGCCCGAGGTCTTCGCGGTCGGCGAGCGGGTCCAGGCCGTCATTGGCCTGATCCGCCCGCTGGTGGGCGCACGCATCCAGATCGAGACCGCCATCGACTGTGTGGACTACGCGGTGGAGGCGGACCCGAACCAGTTCGAGACAGCCCTGGTGAACCTGGCAGTCAACGCGCGCGATGCCATGGACGGCGAGGGGCGCCTTTGCCTCAACGTCCGGCAGGCCTCGGCAGTGCCGCCGACCCGCAGCCACGCGGGTGCGCGGGGATCCTTTGTGGCAGTCTCAGTGTCAGACACCGGCACCGGCATCGCCCCGGAGGTGCTGGCGAAGATCTTCGATCCCTTCTTCACCACCAAGGAAGTGGGCAAGGGCACCGGGCTCGGCTTGTCGCAGGCCTACGGCTTCGCCAAGCAGTCCGGCGGCGAGCTCCACGTCGAGAGCGAGGTCGGTCGAGGCACCGCCTTCACACTCTACCTGCCCCGGGCAGAGGCAGCCCTCATGACGCCACCCCTTGACCAACCTGCCGAAGGGGAAACGCCGGACGCGGGCCGGAGGAGGGTTCTGCTGGTGGAGGACAACGTCCAGGTCGGCGACTTCGCCAAGCAGATGCTGGAGGATCTCGGCTACGAAGCCACCTGGGCGTCGGAGGCAGGGTCAGCGCTCCAGCTCCTGGAGGAGGACGCGCGCCGCTTCGACGTCGTCTTCTCGGACGTTGTCATGCCGGGCATGAGCGGGCTCGAACTCGGCCAGGAGGTCCGCCGCCGATGGCCGGGGTTGCGCTTCGTCCTAACGTCCGGCTACAGCCACGTGCTCGCCAACAGCGGAACTCAAGGCTTCGAGCTCCTGCACAAGCCCTACTCGGTCGAAGGCCTTTCGCGCGTACTGCGCGGAAGTCACTGACGTGGAGTGGCTGGCGCCGCATCACGCGGAAGGCACACCAACACAGCACCATCGTCGGTCGTTACGATTTTACGCAGTATAGGCGCTTCCTGCCTAGGTAAGAAGAACCTATAACGCACCCACTGCTTCGGGGGTGTTATGGTCGGCGGGGGAGATCTGGTTCCGAGGCTGGAGGCGCTGTTCGGCGGCGTCTGGCAGGCCGCGTTGGACCATGCCGGTGTGCTGTCGCGGCGCCGGGCGCGCGACATCGGGGCTGGGGAAGGCCCGAGCGGTGCCTTGCGGGCGCTAATCGAGATGCTCGAGACCGTGCCCGTCGCGGCTTGGCCCGAGCGTTGGTGGGGCTTGGGCAAGGCGTCCGGGACGTGCCCGACCCTGAAGTTGTTCCCCGAGCACCTCGCTGGCGGCCGCATCAGGCCGGAGTATGCCGTGCTCGTTTGGGATATGCGGCCCCAGCCTGCGGGCGAGCTCGGTTGCACCAATGTTGCCGTCGGCTATCTGCCGCGGGGCTGTCTCACGGGACTGCCGCGCGACGACATGGCGAGGACGCGCTGGCGGCTCTGGTACAGCCAGTGGGACGAGTGCCACGGCGCCCCGGCACCAGGATGGATGAAGAGCGAGGACGAGACCCCCGAAGGCTCGATTGCCGGGTGGATAGCGCGGCGCGCGCTCGGCGGAGGCGAACTCGATCGGGTGCTGGACATGATGTCCGCGCGGGTCGTCGGCTTTTCGAGGGAGCGGACCCTGCAATTGGCAGCATCGCGGACGGAGCAGGGCCTGGGAGTAACCGCATGAGTGCGTCCGGCGAGGTGCCGAACGAGTCCGAACTCGGGCTGCTACGGCGGCGCAAGGCCGAACTTGAGATCGAGGTGCGACGGCTTGAGGAACTGCTCAGGAGGGCAGGGAACGCTGCCGACCGCATGTCGGAGGACGCGGTCCGCCAGGATGTGGAACTCGCGGGCGCCCGCGTCGAGATGCGGCGCGTGCAGGACGCGGCAGCCGACGCCGCAGTCCTGCACGAGCAGGCGCGCTCGGAGGCGGAGGCTGAGCTCGCCTCGGCCGCGTCGCTAAATGACGCGCTGACCCAGGCCAACACCGACCTGCGGCTGAGCCGAGCCGCATTCCGCGAGAGTTCGGAGCTCCATCGCCTCATCCTGGAGAGCGCGACCGACTACGCCATCTTCACAACGGACCTCACGGGACGGGTCACTTCCTGGAACGAGGGCGCCCACCGCATCCTGGGGTGGAAGGAGACAGAGATCCTGGGCATGCCAGGCACCCTCATCTTCACGCCCGAGGACCGTGCCGCAGGTGCCCAGGACGCCGAGATGGACACGGCGCTTGAGCAGGGCCGGGCGGCGGACGAGCGCTGGCACGTCCGCAAGGATGGCTCCCGCTTCTGGGCAAGCGGCATGATGATGCCGCTCGTCGACGGCGAGGTCCGGGGCTTCCTCAAGATCCTGCGTGACCGCACAGAGCAACGCCGCGCCGAGGCCGAGACACGAGCCGCCGAGGCGCGCGCGAATGACATTCTGGAGGCCATGGGTGAGGCCTTCCTTGCCTTGGACAATGACTTCCGGGTTGTCCGGGTCAACGGCAAGGCGGCTGAGCTCGACGGCCGTCCTCGCGACGAGATCCTCGGCCGCAACCACTGGGACCTTTGGCCCGCCACGGTCGGGACACCGGTCGACGCGGCATACCGGCGCTGCTTAACTGAGCGCGTGCCGGTCGCGCTTGAGCATCATTACGTCTCGGACCGGCACCGCCTCTGGCTCGAGATACGGGCCTACCCCACGGCCGACGGCATCGCGGTTTTCTACCGCGACATCAGCGGCAGAAAGCACGACGAGCATGTGCTCCGCACCCGTGCTCGTCGCCTCGAGATCGTATCGGAAACCGCGGCCAAGCTCCTCGACGCAAGGGAACCCGAAGAGGTTCTCGGACCGCTCTTCCAATCCCTGGCCAAGGATCTCGGCATCGACGTCTCCCTCAGCTTCGTCTTGGACGAAGGGGGCGATGGCCTGAGTCTCGCGTCTTCCTCGGGTGTCGGAAAAGAGGCCCGGGCTTGGATCGCAAGGCTTCCGGTGGACAGCAGTTGCGTGTGCAGCCACGTCGCCCTGACGCGCGAACCGATGCACGCCACGGACATCATGTCGTCCAATGACCAGCGCCTCGACCTCATGCGTAGGCTTGGGATGCGGGCCTACGTCTCCTTCCCGCTGATCGCGGGCGGGCGGTTGCTGGGGACGCTGTCCTTTGGCACCCGACAGCGGGATCGTTTCTCCGAGGCCGACCTCGCTTTCCTTGGCACGCTGGCGCAGCAGGTCGCTGCGGTTCGGGAGCGCCTGCGCGCCGATGCCGAAATACGCCAGCAGAAGGACCTGCTCGCGACCATTACGGACCACGCCGCCGAGGCGCTCTTCCTCATGAACCGCGAGGGCCGGATCACCTTCGCCAACCCGGCCGCCGAGCAAATGTTCGGTTGGGAGCGCGGTGAACTGCTGGACTGTGTCCTGCACGACCTCCTGCACCATCATCACTTTGATGGCCGTCCTTTCGACGCGACCGAGTGCCCACTCGTAGGCGCGCTCACGTCCGGCGAGGTGCTGCGGGGCTACGAGGACGTCTTCTTCTGCAAGAATGGTGACACGGTCGACGTGGCCTGCTCGAACGCTCCGATCAAAGTTGGCGGCGAGGTCACTGGCGCCGTTCTGGTGGTTCACGACATTACCGAGCGCAAGCGGGCGCAGCGGGCACTGGCCGTGAGCGAGGCGCGCCTGCGCGAGAGCGAGGCGCGGTTCCGGCAACTCGCTGATTTCTCGCCCGCGATTGTCTGGTTCGGCCATCCGGACGGGACGCTGAGCTACTTGAACCAGGCCTGGTACGAGTACACCGGCCAAGCACCCGGCGAAGGTCTGGCGCTCGGCTGGGCAGAGGTGGTCCATCCCGAGGATGCCGATCGCCTCGATACAGCCTGGCTGGAGGCACGCGAGCACGGACTGGTCTACGATTTAGAGGCCCGCTTGCGTCGCCGTGACGGGGACTACCGATGGTTCCGGATTCAGGCCGTGCCACTGCGCAACGATGCAGGCGCGGTCACTGGCTGGCTTGGCAACGATGTCGACATCCACGACCGGAAGGCGGCCGAGGAGGCTCTGCTCGACCTAAACGAAGAGCTGGAGTCCCGCGTCGCTGAGCGCACAGCCGACCGCGATCGCATGTGGCGACTCTCGACTGACGTCATGCTCGTCGCCCGCTTCGACGCGACCATCACTGCCGTGAACCCGGCTTGGGGGATGCTCCTCGGTTGGGAGGAGGCCGACCTACTCGGACACCACTTCACGGACCTCGTCCACCCGGAGGATCGTGAGGCCACCCTGGCCGAGGTCGGCCGTCTCGTGCGGGGACAGCGCGTCCTTCACTTCGAGAACCGTTACCGGCACCGCGACGGCAGTTACCATTGGCTCTCTTGGACTGCGGTTCCCGACGAGGACCACATCCATGCAGTGGGGCGGGACATAACGGCCGAGAAGGCCGCCGCAGAGGAGCTCGCGCGCGCCCAGGAGCAGCTTCGGCAGGCTCAGAAGATGGAGGCGGTCGGTCAACTCACCGGCGGCCTGGCGCACGACTTCAACAACTTGCTAACTGGCATCATCGGTAGCTTGGCGATGCTGCGCAGGCGTGTTGCTCAGGGCCGCACGGGCGATCTGGACCGCTACCTCGATGCGGCGCAGTCCTCGGCAAGCCGAGCGGCCGCGCTCACACACCGCCTGCTGGCCTTCTCGCGGCGGCAGACACTCGACCCCAAGCCGACCGATGTTGCGAGGCTTGTCGTCTCCATGGAGGACCTGATTCGACGGACGGTCGGCCCAGCCATTGAGGTCCGAACAGCTATGTCGCCGGACGTGTGGACGACGCTTTGCGACCCGAACCAACTCGAGAGCGCGCTGCTCAACTTGGCCATCAACGCCCGGGACGCCATGCCGGACGGCGGCCACCTGACAATCAAGGCGGTGAACGAGTCACTGCGCGATGGCTCGGCCGCGCGCCTCCACGGCCTTGAGCCCGGCGAATATGTCATGGTCTCGGTCACCGACACTGGATCAGGCATGTCGCCCGATGTGCTCGAGCGAGTCTTCGAACCCTTCTTCACGACCAAGCCGCTGGGTCAGGGCACCGGGCTCGGGCTGTCCATGGTCTATGGCTTCGCACAGCAGTCGAACGGGCAGGTCCGTATCGACAGCGAGGTTGGCTGCGGCACGGCGGTGCATATCTACCTACCCCGCCACATCGGGGCAGCGGCGGTGGAGGGCGGCGCCGTTGGGCAGGCGACATCCATCGAGGCCGGGGTTGGTGAGACGGTGTTGGTGGTGGACGACGAGCCGGTCATCCGCATGCTGGTGATCGAGGTGCTCCGGGAACTCGGCTATCGCGCCGTCCAGGCCGCCGATGGGCCGGAAGCCCTGCGCGCGCTCGAGGTGGAGCGGCGGATCGACCTGCTGGTGACGGATGTGGGCTTGCCGAACGGTATGAACGGTCGGCAACTCGCAGAGGTGGCACGGCAGCGGCGGCCTGGCCTCAAGGTTCTTTTCATCACCGGCTATGCGGAGGCGGCGGTCATCGGCAGCGATACGCTCGGGCCCGGCATGCAGGTCGTGGTCAAGCCTTTCACCCTGGAAGCGCTTGCTACCAGGATCCGAGCCATGATCAGCGAGGATGTGGCGTGAGGGACGGAAATACCCTGCCGCCCGCAGCGCGCCAAGTATCGGCGGCCTCTGCGAACCCCGACGGCAATACCGCTTCCGTGCCGGGCCGCAACGGGCGGATGGTCCGCCTGCGCACCTACCTGGTCGTTCTCGTGATCCTGATTCTAGCCCCGGCGTTGCTGCTGGGGGCGGCGACGATCTGGCAGCTTGGCGTCGCCTACCGTCGGTCTGAAGAAGCCGGTCTGGCCAGCACGGCGCAAGCCTTGGCGACAGCGCTCGACCGCGAGGTCGAGATCGCGTCTGCTGCGCTCTCAACCCTGGCCGCCTCACCGTCCCTGGCAAGTGGAGACCTTGCTGGCTTCTACCCCCAGGCTGCTGCGGTCGGCCGCGCCTTTGGCGGCTGGGTCGGCCTGCTTGAATCCGACTCCCGGCAGGTATTCAACACACTTCGCCCTCTCGGCGCAGAGCTCCCACGTGCACAGGATCAAGGCTTCATCGGGCGAGCCCTTGAAGCCGGACAGCCCGTCGTGAGCGACCTCATCACGAGCGTCAATACCGGCCAGCCGGTCATCTCCGTTGTGTACCCTCTGCCACATGCCACGGACGGAGCGTCAACGGGAGGCAAGCGAGCCCTCGCTCTCGCCTTCAATCCAGACCGCCTATCCACGCTGCTGGCACGCCAACGCTTCGACCACGAGGGTGGCTTCGCGCTGCTGACTGACGGCGGCAGCCGCGTCCTGGCACGCTCGGCAGAGCAGGCGAGGTTCCTCAGTCGGGCGGCGCCTTTGTGGTACGTGGAGGCGACCAGCAACCGCGACCGCGGCATCGTGCGCGGCGTCACGGCGCTGGCCGGACACGAAGCGGTCTTCGCCTTCGAACGGCTTGAGCGCGCGCCTTCCTGGGTGGTCGCGGTCACGATGCCCTATGCGCCCTATGAGGGCCAGTGGCGGGGACCGGCGGCGCGCTTCGCCGTTGGGGCGATCGTGCTCCTGGGGTTGGCGGCCATCCTCGCTGGGCTCCTGGCCAGGCGCCTGCTCCGACCGTTGCAGGCCCTCGCCCGCGACGCAAACAGACTTCTGTATGGCGGCGTCCCGACCTCATCCGAGCCGGAGCGCATTGTCGAGTTCGAGGCAATGCGGCAGGCTCTTTGGCGGTCGGTATCGGCGCTCCGCGCTCGGGGCGAGGCGGAAGGACGCGCGAGGGCAGCCGAGGAGACCGCGGCAGAGCTCCGCCAGGCAGGGAGGCGGCGAGATCTGCTCGTTCGGGAACTCAATCACCGGGTCAAGAACATGCTCGCCACCGTGCAGTCCCTCGCCTCGCAGACGCTGCGGGGGACGCGCAACGATCCCGACCGCTTCGTACACGACTTTTCGGGACGCCTGCGGACCCTCGCGCAGGCTCATGATCTCCTGACCGCGTCGGACTGGGAGGGCGCGGATGTCGGTGCAGTCGCGGCTGCGGCACTCTCGCCGTGGCGGGCGGAGGGGCGCGTTGCCATGGCGGGTCCGGAGCACGTCACATTGAATCCTTACCAGGCGCAGGCCTTGGTCTTGGCCCTGCACGAACTCGCCACCAATGCCGCCAAGTACGGGGCACTCTCGGCGCCAAGCGGGTGTGTCGAGGTTTCGTGGTCCGTATCGCAGGCCAACGAGCGCGGGCAGGCGCCCATGCTGGAAGTGCTTTGGCGGGAGCGAGGTGGCCCTCTGGTACAGCCGCCTGCGCAAAGCGGATTCGGCTCGCGGCTGCTGGAGCGAGGTCTACCCCACCAATTTAAGGGAGAGGCAACGTTGTCCTTCGCGCCGGACGGTGTTGAGTACCGGCTCAAGGTCCCCCGAGAAGCGGGCGATCTGTGACCTGGATCAGCGCGACGCCACAGCAACGGAGGCTCGGCCAGGATCGCATCAGGTCGGCCGCGTGTCCGCGCCCGCTGAAAGAGGCCGCAGGCGCAGGATGCAGTGAATGCCTTCCGGCTCGAACCTGATCTCCGCCGCCATGCCCGCGGCTCCCATAATGCCCTTTCCCAGGAGCCGCAGTCCGAAGCCCCGCCGCGCGGGCGATCCCGGTACGACAGGGCCACCGCGCTCCAGCCATTCCACGACAGCCCCTCCTCCATCGTCGGCAGAGTCGTGGCACTCCACGCGCACCGTCCCGCGGGCGTCGGACAGCGCCCCGTGCGCCAATGCATTGGCGGCGAGCTCATGCAGCACCAGGACCAGCGTGAGGACGGCCCCGGGCGCCAGCATCATGGCGGAGGTGCAGCGGGACAGGCTGACCCTGCCTCCACCCGAGAGGAGGCCCACGGTGGCCCGGACGACCTCATGCAAGGCGACGCCTTCCCAGTGCTCCCGCGTGAGCAGGTCGTGAGCATGCGCCAGGGCGATGATTCGCTTCTGAAATGCCGCGGAGAAGGAAAGCGGATCAGGCGAGCCGCGCACCGTCTGGAAGGCAAGCGACTGCACCATGGCCAGCGTATTCTTGACGCGGTGGTTCAGTTCGTTGACCAGCAGCCTCCGGCGCTCCTCGGCCCGCCTGCGCTCCGTGGTGTCCCGCAGGATCTTTAGCAGCCCGAGGGGCGGTGAGCCGGGGCCTGCCTCGGGGTCACGGAGCGGCATCAGCAGGCCGCTGGCCCAGAACCGCGAGCCGTTCTTGCGCTGGTGCCAGCGCTCGTTGATGGCGCGCCCGTTCTCCAGGGCTTTCGCAGCCTCCCGCGCGGGCGCCCCATCCTCCTGGTCCTGCGGGAGATAGATCTCGTCGGCGGATTTCCCGGCAATCTCGTCCGCCGTCCAGCCAAGCAAGCGGCGTGCGCCCTCGTTCCAGGAGGTGACGCGCCTGTCCAGGTCGATGGCGAAGATCGCGTAGTCGGTCGCGCTCTCGAAGATCAGACGCAGGCGCTCTCGCTCGGAGCGCAGCGCGATCTCAGCCGCCTTGCGGTCATGGATGTCCTCGATCACGCCGTGCCAGCGCAGGATACGCCCGTCCGCACCACGGCGGGGGGCGGCGCGGGCGCGCCACCAGCGGTACGACCCGTCCACCATGCCCAGGCGCGCGTCGGCGTCGTAGGGTTCTCCGCCCGCCACCGCCCGCTGCCACGCGGCCGCCATCTGCGCCCGGTCATCCGGGTGAGGAATCCGCATCCAGCCGTCACCCAACGCGTCGGCGCGAGCGAGTCCGGTGACCGTCTCCCAACGAGGGTCGATCTCGACGACGCGGCCGTCCGGCCCGGCGGTCCAGAGGATGTGCGCGCTGAGTTCGATCGCGGCCCGAAGGCGGTCCTCGCGCTCTCGCAGCACCGTGGCGGTGTCGTCTTCTATGTGGTGAATGATGGCCTCGACCTCGCCCCGGCTGTTCAGGACTGGCGAACTGACCGGTGTCCAGTGGCGCTCCTCGAAGCTCCCGTCGGGCCGCCGCACGGCGCACCTCCTGGTCGGCATGCGATCCGGCGCCTGCGTCTCCACGACGCGCGTCAGTGATGCCCGGAGATCCTGGTCCTCGGCAACCGATCTGCTGTTGAGTAGGCCGGGGATAACCTCATGCGCTGCATGTCCGACGACCGCGGCGTGCTCCGTCATCGTAATCCGCAGGAAGACGCCATTGGCGGTCACCACGGTATATCGAGGAGCGTCGGGGAGTAGCACGAGGCAGGGGGTGGGTAGGACCTCCAATAGGCGCCAGCGGCTAGCCTCTTTTGCGTCGTCGGCCGACATCATTGGCGTGGCCAAAAAACTCCAAATCAGGAACCTACAACTCTGATCCGGCTCGCTGGTTGCGCCAAAAATGCGGGAAATGTCAGATTCCTGACATTCGCCACGGGCCAATGTCACTCTTCCCCGAAGTATGTGGGCAAGATCAGGGGTTCGTAGGCAGGCAAGAGGCGCCTCCAAGTTGCAGCGGCCTTGGGCAGGATGGGCACCGATTTCGCCTTATGCGAGAGCCATGCCGGTCGAAAGGGAATGCCCTCACCCAAAGGCCCGGCCATGCTGGCGCGGCCTGCGAGCCGCTGTCGGATGACGAGGTTTCCGGGCAGGTTTGAAGTCGTGCACTACGGCCAGGCCGAGCGCCGCATCAGGGCATTTCGCCAACTACGGCTGGCAACGGCATGTCAATGTCGCAGCGCAGGCCCTCGGGTTCAAACCGCAGGCGGGTCGTGGCTTGCAGTTCGCCGGTCAGGCCGCGCTCAAGCAGCCTGGTGCCGAACCCACGATGAGTAGGCGGCGCCTGCATTGATGGGCCATCCACTTCGGTCCACCGCACGTGCAGCCGTTCCTCACCGGTGACCGCGCCAACAGACCAGCAGAGCGAAACCTGGCCACTCGCCACTGACAGGGCACCATAGGCCGCGGCGTTCACCGCGAGTTCGTGCAGCGCAAGACCCAGCGTCACCGCAGCACCTGGGCGCAGCCACACCTCGGGACCTTCGACGTGGACCTGTGCCGCCTTACCCTTGAGGTAGGGGGCCAACTGTGCTTCGGCCAACTGGCGCAGCGATGCTCCAGCCCAGTGTTCCTGGACCAGGATCTGGTGTACCCGGGAAAGGGCAAGCAGGCGCGCCATGAACCCAGTGCGCACGGCGCTATCGCAGGATGCGTCCCGCAGGGTCTGGGCGGCCAGTGATTGAACCGCGGAGAGGGTGTTGTTGACCCGGTGGTTAACCTCGTGCAGCAGGCGGCGCAGGTGGTCCTCCGCCTCTTGCCGTTCGGTGATGTCACGCTGTACGGCTACCCAGTGCGAAACCTGCCCGGTCGCATTCCGCACCGGTGTGATGAGCCACTCGACGAGGTATTCGGTACCATCCTTGCGGTAGTTGACCGTCGCATCCTGGAAGGGCACGCCTGCCTTCAAGGCTGCCCGCAGACGGTCGAGGACGGCGCGGTCAGTCTTCGGGCCTTGTAGGAAACGGGGGCTGCGCCCCACGACCTCCTCCCGAGCATAGCCGGTCAGGCGAACAAAGCCTGCATTGACATATTCGATTCTGGGACTGGGTGGGTCGAGGTCTGGCCCCGTGATGACGATTGCCTCGCCAATGGCATCGTAGGCCACTTGCAGCAAGGCGGTGTCGGGGTAGACCGATGCTGCCTCTTCAGCGCAAGGCTGGCCGGGTCCGACTTCAACCCGCTCCCCTTCCACCTTCGGCTTAGTCATCGACCACCCGCAACGTTTCATTCTCCTGCGCACGGGCAGCCGCCCTCAACACGGCCCCCAACGCCGGAAACGCATTTGAAGGTTCCTTAATGTGGTCGGTCGTTGCGGAAATCGGGAGCGGAAGGTGTGTGCCATGTCAACCCAGCGGGCCGCTTGCCTGCTCGATGTACCTTGGCAGATGCCTACCGAGGCTCCGGTATCCTCCTAATCTTCTGTCAATCTCGTACCGATAGGTGCAGCGAAGCGGAACTCGACGCCTTCGGGCGCGAAGGTCAGATTCATGCTGGCGCCGAACTGCTGGACCAAACGGTTCTGTCAGGGTTCGCGCCAAACGGCCTGTTTGGCCGGCCGGGGTAGGGCTGGTAGGCTCCCGCTCTGGCTCAACGGGGTCGGGGGAGGCGTGGTTCGAAACTGGGTCACACGCGGGGCTGGATTAGCGTTGCCGGCATAGGTGATGGCAATCTCGGGCTTTCATCCGTGAGGCGAGTATGAACCGAGGTGTGGGCGCAACGGCCAAGCTGCCCGAGAGCGGCCGCAAGGACCTCGCCATCCAGGCCCTGGCCGGTTGCGACACCGTCAGCAACCTGGCCGACCAGCATGGGGTGAGTCGCAAGTTCGTCTACCAGCAGACGCACAAGGCCAGCGCGGCGCTGGACGCGGCCTTCTCGCCCGCCGTGCGGGACGATGAGGTGCTGTTCGAGCTGGCGGTGACCAAGAACTGGCTGCGCCAGGTCATCG
>NZ_JAUTWS010000067.1 GCF_030657435.1 Paracraurococcus lichenis
TGCCGGCCGAGAGCGTGGCACCCGCGGGCACCCCGAGCAGCGTGACCGAGAGCGCCTCCGAGCCGTCGGTGTCGGTCAGCGCGGCCGAGAGGTCGAGCCGGATGGCGGTATCCTCGTCGCCCGTCACCGCCGCCGCATGCACCACCGGATGGAGGGGGATCGCTTCGGGTACCGCGGTGGGCACCACCGCTGGTGGGGCGAGTGCCTCCTGGAGTCCTGCAGCCACAGTGGTCGCCGACTGGCCAGCCGCAGCAGCCTCCCGCGGAGCGGATGGTGCGGCATGGCGGACCGGCTCCGGCGGCATCGGCCCCACACCAGGGACTGCGACGGCGTCGAATCTGCCCGCCTCGAGATGCGCCGCGGTGGCGACCTCGGGGGCCATCGCCTGCGCCACCGGCATCGTTGCAATTGGCGATGCCTCCCCGGCATGCCGCTGGGGTATATTGCCGATAGTTGCCCGCGTTCCGCCGAGCTCGGGTCGTTCGAGCAGGAGCTCGCCGATGGCAATCCCTTCTCCATCCACGGTCTCGACCAGGCGCATGGTCGTGTCAGCGGCTGGACGTTCCGGTCCCCCTATCCGGTCCAGCTCCTCGGACCCTGCACCCTCAGTCGGTGCAGGGTGGGTGGTCGCACTGCTTGTGACGCCACCCAGCATGAGGCCGGACGTGGATGGTGCAAGCTGAGGCACGCCGCGGACCGTCGCGCGCAGCTGCCGCAATGCATCGGCTTCGACGACGGCCTCGTCCCGGCCTGTGGCCTCGGATCCGCTCATGCGGCAGCTCCTATCGTTCGCGGAATGCCGTCGCCACAGAGGCGTAGAGCGGCTTGAGGAGGTATTGCAGGACGGTCTTATGCCCGGTCGTGATCTCCGCCGAGACGATCATGCCCGGGGCTAGGCGCGCGAGCTCGGGGTTACGCCCGACATGAGCCTGCGCCAGCGTGATGCGCGCGCGCCAATAGGGCTGATGCTGCTCGTCCTGAAAGGAGCCTACGGAGATTCGCTCGACCTTGCCTTCGATCGTGCCATAGCGCGAGAAGTCGAAGGCCTGCACTTTCACATTCACCGCCTCGCCGGGTGTCACGAAGCCAATGTCGCGCGGCGCGACGCGCACCTCTGCAACCAGCCGTGCGTCACGCGGCAGGATCTCCGCAATGAGTGCACCCGGCTGAATGACGCTACCCGGACGCGTGACCGAGAGGCCGCGCACCACGCCGGCACTTGGCGCCCGCACCAGCGTCCGCTCGACCCGGTCCGCAAGGCGCCCAATCATCTCCTCGGTTTCGGCGATTTCCTGCGTGATGCGCGCGATCTCCTGACGCGCCTCGTCCACCCGGGTAGAGCGAAGCTCGTCCAGCCTTGCCTCAGACTCGGCCAACGCCCTTCCGGCAGTTACGAGCTGGCCGTTGATGCGCTCACGTTCCGCCTCGGCCCCCAGCAGCAGCCGCGTGGCGTCCAATACCGCTGTACGCGTGGACAGGCCGTCACGGGCAAGCGTTTGGCGGGTCGCCAACTCCTCGCGGAACATGGCTACCTGCCGCTCAGTCGCCTGCGCCTGGCCACGCAGCGTGACGATCTCGCTCCGGCGCTGCGCCACCTGCTCCTGCAGCGTGACGCGTTGAGCCTCCTGCGCCGCGAGACGCGCCTGCAGAGCGGCGCGTTGTGCCACCACCAGCCCGCCACCCTCCGGTAGATCGCCGCCGGCGACCAGCGCCGAGAGCCGGTCCGCCTGCAGCCGGAGCGCGGCGTTGCGCACCTGCATCTGGCCGAGATCGGCACGCGCCGCGGCGTCATGCAGTCGCAGGAGGGGCTGACCTTCGCTTACCTCCTCACCCTCCACGATGAGCACCGCCTCGATGATCCCACCCTCGAGGTGTTGGACGGGCGCGGCTGCGACAGCAGTGGCGACCTCCCCGGGCGCGACCGCGATTTCCGGCAGGTGGGCTGCCCGCGCCCAGACCAGCAGGAGAACAATCAGCATGGCTGTCCCAAGAATGAAGGCGCGCTCGACGCCTTGCAGCCGAACCTCCTCGAGCGCGAGAACGTGCCGGTCCGGGCTCGGCCGCAAGCTCGCGCGGGGCAGGGTTATGATCTTGCTCATGTCGGACGCCCCGGAGGCTGGAAAACCGGCATGCGCAGAAGGGGCGGCGCGGCCGACGCTGCTCGCCCGGCAACGGCGGGCGGCACCTCCTCCACCAATCCATCGGCGATACGCAGAACACGGTCGGCAAGTCGGACATGGCTCGGTCGGTGCGTCGTCATCAGGATGGTGGATCGCCCACGCCGGGACGCGATGACCGCAGCGAAGGCCTCGGCGCAATCGTCATCGAGACCGGCCACTGGCTCGTCCAGCAGCAGCACTGGCGCGTTACGTAGCAGCGCGCGGGCGAGGCAGAGCCGTACCAGGACACTGCGTGGCAGCCCTGCCGTCGCATTGTCGCCGAGGCGCGTCGCCATACCCTCGGGCAGGGCTTCTACTGCTTGCAGCACATGCGCCTCGGCGCATGCGCGGTGCAGATCCTCGTCCGAGGCACTGGGTAGGCCAAGACGTAGATTCTGTGCGATGGTGCCGTACAGCAGGTCAGGCGACTGCGGCACATAGGCGACGGCGCGGCGCAGAACGGTCGGATCGAAGGCCCGGACATCATGGCCGCCGATTCGCACCACGCCGCTTTGTGGCCGATAGAGGCCGGCGACCAGCCGCAACAGAGTCGACTTGCCCGAGCCGCCTGACCCGGTTACCGCGATCAGTTCGCCATGGCGGATGGCGAAGCTGGCGCCCGCCAGTACTGGCTCCGCCGTCGGCAGGTAGCGGAGCGAGACGCGCTGGAACACGATGTCGCCGTGCTCGGGCGCCGCGAGGCGGCGGCGGGTCGCGGCGGGCCGCTCGCCTTCAAGACTCATCATACCATCCACCTGACGAATGGAGGCGCGCGTCTGCTCCCAGCGCGACAGCATGAGGAAGGCGGTCTGCATGGGTGCGAGGACCCGCCAAATCAGCATCATGCCAGCGATAAGTGCGCCGGCCGACATGCCGCCGGCGAGCACCGCGATCACGCCCAGGGTCATGGCTGAGAGACCAGACAGGGTCACGATTACCTGCGCAGTGGCGGTGACCCGGCTGCTGAGCGCCGCAGCCCTGGCGGAGGCGAGCGCCGCCCTGGCAGCCGCTGCGGCATAGGCCTCCGCCCAACGGCCCTCGGCACCCGCCAGCTTGAGCGACCGGTGCGCGTCCAACAACTCGATGCCCAGCACATCGCGCGCCTGCCCGGCCTGCGACGCCGTGTTGATGGCGCGGCGGACGGCACCACGGCTGGCAAGGAAAAGCAGAATGAAGGCGAACGCCGACAGGATGGGGACGAGGGCGATCCAGCCACCCAAGACCAGTAGCAGCCCGAGTACGAGTAGTGTGAAGGGCAGGTCGAGCAGTGCGAGCGCGAAGGAGCCTGTCAACACGTCCCGGATCGCGGCGAAGTCGCGCAAGCGAGAGATCTGCGCTGCGGTGCCGGCGCGTTCCACCAAGGCGGCCGGCAGCACCATAATCTGGCCGAACACAGCACTGGACACGAGCCGGTCCAGCCTCTCGCCGATGCGGGCCAGGGCCCGCTGGCGAAGCGCCCGAAAGCCAATCTCACCCAGCAGGCCGGTCACGGCACCTGGTACCAACAGCGTGAGAACCTCGGGCCGGTGGCTGGTAACGACGAGATCGAAGACCAGCATGGTGAAGATCGGCATGGTCAGGCCGAACACGGTCACCAGGGCCGAGATACCGAGCAACACCGGTGCATTCGGGATGAACCGCCGTGCCAAGGCGCCTAGCCAGCTCTCGCGCGGGTTCGGCGCTGCCGGGGCCATCGTTAGATAAAGTCGGCCGGACAGCCCTTCCGGTATGCAGGCCCGTGTCTCGCCAGTCCCGCCGTCGAACAGCAGCGCCGTACCGTTCACGTCATGATAGAGCACCGCCGCCGGGTGATCGCGGCGGATCAGCAGCGCCGGCAGCAGTCGGGCGTCGAGACGCCCGCGGCGGAGCCGCATTGGCCGTGTTGGATAGCCGAGGCCGGCAAGCGCATTGCGGATGTCAGTCAGGTCCGGCCGTGGTTCGGCATGTGGCAATGCGCCGAGCAGGTCGTCCATTCCGCCGTCCCAGCGTAGTGCAACCAAGAAGGCGGCGAGGCAGCGGGTGAGATCCGTGTCCTGGATGCCCGGCGGATGCAGCAGCAGCACGCCCGGATCGGACGCAGTGGCGACGCCGTCGGATGCCGTGGGGAGCGACTGGGAGAATGCGTTCATGGCCCGGGCTCCAGCCGGCCGTTGGTGATCCGCAGCACCCGGTCCGCCAAGGTGAGAACGGAGCGGCGATGGCTGACCAGCAGGATGGTGGTGCGCCCGCGTAGCCCGACCAGCAGGCGGCCAAGCCGCGCATCACCGTCGGCGTCGAGCTGTGCCGTCACGTCGTCCAGCAGCAGGATGCGGGGGTCCTGCACCAGGGCGCGGACCAGCCCGATACGTTGCACGACACCGCGGGCGAGCGGCGAGCCGCCGATGCCGACCGGCGTCTGCCAGCCGCCCGGGAGCGCGGCCGCCACCGTCTCGAGGCCGAGCGCCGCGCCCAACGACAGCGCCCGTCCCTCCAGCGTGGGCTGGTTGAGGGTAAGGTTGTCGAGCAGCGTGCCGCCGATCAACGCCGGGTCGGGTGGTACCAGCGCCACGTGACAGCGTGCCGGGACCACGTTCACCTGCGAGAGGTCCTGCCCGTCCACGAGAACCTGCCCCTTCACGGGCTGCGACTCACCGGTGACCATCCGGAGCAGCGTGGAGCGGCCGCTGCCGTTCGGACCGGTGATCCCGACGAACTCCCCGGGCGCCACCTCGAGCGAGAGGCCATCGAACAGCCAGCCGCCAAGCTGCCGACCGCAACGCACCTCCTGTAGGCTGATCCTCCCCTCGGGCACGGCCAGTGGTGGCCGCTCCAGCTGCGCCTCGATCGGCAGGGTGGCCAGCTCGGCAACCCGGCGCTTGGCATCACGCAGCATCTGCCAACGCACCCAGAGCGCGATCCCGCCGAGAAGCGGCTGCATGGAGCGTCCCGCCAGCATCGTGCAGGCGCTGAGCCCGCCGACAGTGAGCTGCTGGTCCAGCACCATGAGGCAGCCCCAGGAAGCGGTACCCAGGGTGGTAAGGTAGGACAAGAGCAACCCGCCTTCCTGACCGGCGGCACTGGCCTCGGCCAGCTCGCGCCGAAGGCGTGCCGAGCCGCCCTGCAGGCGGTCGTAGCGACGCTCGAGCAGTCGCTCGGCGCCCATCAGCTTGAGCGAGCTGAGGCTGTGCAGGACATCGAAGAGGAAGTTGAAGCGGCGCTCCTCACTCTGCGTCAGCCGCTCCGCGCGCCGCCGCACGCGCCAGCCAACGAGCAGCCCGAGTACCAGCACGCAGCCGAGCATACTGAGTGGGACGAGGGCCAGAGGACCCGATATGGCCGCGACGGCAAGCAGGTAAAGCAGCGCAAAGGGCAGATCGAGCAGGGTCTGCAGCATAGGACCCGACCAAGCCTCCCGCAGGCTGCCAATCGCCGCGAGGCGCTCGGAATACCAGCCATTGCCGTGCGCCTCGAAGGCGGCTGAACGGGTGGAGGCGATGCGCAGTGCGGCCTCTGCCTGCAGCTTGGCTTCCGCCGCCGCGGCGAGGCGGCCGAGCACCTCGCCACGAATGACTCGCAATGCCAGCTCGAGCATCACTGCTGCGGTGACGGCGGCGGTCAAGAGGCCAAGCGTGCCGAGCGACGCCTGAGGTAGGATCCGGTCATAAACCTGCAGCAGGGCGATCGGCAGGGCGAGGGCGAGCAGCGTGACCAGGAGGGTGGCAAGCAAGAGGCTTGGCAGTGTGCCGCTGCCATACCGCCTGATGGTGGTGGACAGGGGTGCCGCAAGCCAGGACGACGTCCCTGGTGCCGCCTGCATGCTACTGCCTCCGAAACACGCGCTCTGTGGGCACGCATCGCTCTCCCAGCCCCCTCGGCTGGGTTCGGAAGAGCAGATGGTGGAAGATCTGGAAATCGGCCCTTCAGGCGCGTCGCGTTCCGTCGAGCTCTTGAGAGAGGTGGCGAGAACGCTCACGATATTTTTCCGCATAACGGTTAACGACTCATGAATGAAACACAGGAGCGCTCTGGAGCCACTCACACGACCTCTGCATCGAGGAAGTGGGAGAGGTGCAGGAGCAACTCCGCTGCGACAGCGGCCGATCGCTGCACCTCGCATTCCAGGCGCCGGTGCCGGTACAGGCGGCGCTGATACGCAAGATCTTCTCCAGCAATCACGTGCGGTCCATCACCAGCACACGGCCGCTGGACCTGGTCCGGGTGCTGGCACGCCGCGTCTTCGCCTGAGCGGGCAGCCGGGCGGGGCGGCCATCGTGCAGCGGTGCGCACGGACCGCCGCCCACGGACCGCTGCCCGGCGGGGCATGCGCCCAGGCCCGCGTCGCAGGCCGATGCGGGTCACGCCACGCGCTCATGCAACTTGAGGTACGGGACCGGCTGTACTCTACCTTTAGCTCATGGTTTGTGTGGCGTAACACAACCGCAGGTGGTTGATTATGCCGCGCCATACCGACGATCTCGATCCGCACTCCGGCACCGAGACAGCCTTCGTCCAGCTCGCCGCCGATGCGGCGCTCCACCTTGGCCATGCCGGCTTCGACCTGCCCCAGCTACCGCTCCCCGATCCGCTGGTGAGCTGGCAGTCCAGCACGGCCTTCTCGCCCTTGGCCGTCGGCGGCACGGCGCTCCCGATGGCGCTCTACCTCACCGAGGCCGGCACCACGACGGCGATCAGCGCCGTCGACATCCACCAGGGGCAGATCGGCGACTGCTACGTACTCTCGCCCCTTGGCGAGGAGGCGCTCTGGAACCCCTCGGCCATCCGTAACATGATCCATGACAACGGCAACGGCACGCAGACCGTGACCCTGTTCCAGGATGCGAGCGGCCACATGCCGACCTACCGCAGCACCGCCTTCAAGGCGGTGCAGGTGACGGTCAGCGACGTCTTCCCGACCTACGCGGTGAACAATGGCGCGACGCAGGATGTGCTGAACGGTGTGAAGGAGATCTGGCCGCAGGTCATCGAGAAGGCCTTCGCCACGCTGGCCGGCGGCTATGCGGCCATCGCCTATGGCGGCTACCCCGCGCTGACAATGGAGGTGCTGACCGGCCATGTCGCCCACTCGACCTCGACCGTCGGCCTCACCGAAGCCTCGCTGAAGTCCATGGTCGCCGCGGGCAACATGCTCACCTTCGACACCGGCAGCGGCAGCATGTCCTACGGGCTCGTTGCCGGCCACTGCTACATGTTCGATGGCGTGGTGGGCACCGGCAGCACCGCCGCGGTGCACCTCCTGAATCCCTGGGGCACCTACCAGCCGGCTGATGTGCCCGTGTCGCAGCTCTCGAAGGCCTTCGTGCAGCTCGACTACTGCCACCTCTGAGGCGCCAGCGGCGCCGGGCGGGCCTCGCCTGGCGCCATGCGCGGCCGCCTGCCGCCTGACGCCGGCGAGCTGGTCCCGGGACTCCGGATGGTCCGACCGACCATACTGCCGACCGGCAGCGCGCGCAGGTCAGCGCGGCGCACCGAGGTCGTGTCGAACTCGCACTGAAGACGCGTATGGCATTACACGAGGCGCCGAGGACTTTCGACGCTGAGTCGGCGCGGTTCTGGTACCCGGCGGCGGTGCGACGGCCACACCTGCGGTCGGGCTTCCTCACCAGCGGCGTTGGCGGGAGCACCGGCGTTCAAGTTGATGGAGGCGTCCCGGCACAGGTCGATGGACACGCTGCAGGGTGACGCTTGGCGCGCCGAACCCTCGAAGAATTATCCGAACGAGGAGTTTCCGTAAGCACCGCGCGCTGCTCGGGCTCGTTGTCGTTTGCTTCCTCCGCCCCCTCGACATGCATGACCGCTACGAGGACATCGGCGACCGACGGGTAGCGCCCGACAACCCTGTCGGCGACGACATCGATCAGGAGCAGGCCAGCTGGCATCTTCCTGACGAGCCAAGTTGGCGCAGGCTCGTTGCCTTCCATCTTTCGGCTGGGGGTGGCGATGCTGAGCGCCTCATAGCCAGTCGCGGTCGGTACGGCCTGAACTGACCAGGCGGGCCCACGAAACGCGCACCACACGGCAACCATCCGTCGCTCACCCTGCGTGAAGTGCAGATCGCAGGATACCTGGAATGGAAAACGGCGGGCGGTCATCGGCTCAAACGGCTTTCGCGCAGCCTGTGACGGGCTGCCGAGCGGCCTATAGCCGCTGCGGCACAAGCCCAGCGTGGTGCAGCCGTCAGCCAGTCCGGCACCTCGCCACCGGCGTGTGCCAGCAGGATGCCCAACTCGAAATAGGCAATCGCGCATGCATCGCTGTAGCGCGCTGCATGCTGTCCGACCAAAGCGGTGCTCAGCGCGCCCAAACCATCGGTGGCTGTCGACATGTCTGCCGAGTACCACAGCGGCGCTTCCGTTCTGCGCACATATCGTCAGGGGCGGTGCCTCAAGCGGTGGACCGGGGCCGGACCACTCTCTTTGTGGCTGCCTGGATCGGCAACCCCTCAACCTAGCGCGGCTTATCAGAGGGAAGGCAAAGGCTTGGCCAGCAGGCCAGCAGGAACACCGGGCATGGCTGCCGATCCGGCATCACCGAGGGGCCACCACCATAGGCACCTTGGCTCTTGACGTGAACCGCAGGACCCCGTTGCCGTTGCGCTACTGATGCCGACGCGGCTAGCTGTGCAGCAGCCGGGTGATCACCACATCCTTCAGCCCCTCCTCCTGCACCGTGGCGATGCCTTCGAACAGGCCCTCCCGCAGCAGGGCGGTGTCGGTCTGGCCGGGCTGCAGCATGCGGCTCTGCGCCATCTGCAGCAGACGCTGCAGCGCGGCCTGGCGCAGCCGCGGCGTGAGCTCACGGAAGGCCTGGGTCTTCTCCCCCTTAGTTTCTATCGTTATCGAAACGACGACATAGCGCATGCGCCGTTCGGTGCTGGGCAGGTTAACGGTGAAGTCGCCGAGCGAGAGGAACTCGAATTCCCGCTTCGGTGGCCCCTCGGCGGCACGGGCGCTGACCGCCAGGGCAGGCAGGACGGCCAGGGCGCCCTGCAGTGCATGGCGTCGGCGAAACACGGGCATGGCAAGTATCCACTCGGCTGTTCGCGCCGCTTCTTGCACCATGCCGATATCGTTTCAACCCAGGACGGTGACCATCGGTGCCTCTTCCGGCGGCCTCGGGCCGCCGGGCGCCGCGGTCAGAAGGGCAGGATCCGTTCGAAGACCTGACCGCCCCAGCGCGGCCGCTGCAGGTCGCTCGCCACGCCGCGGCCGCCATAGCTGACCCGCGCCTCGGCGATTTTGTCGGAGGCGATACGGTTGGTCGCCTGGATGTCCTCCGGGCGGATGATGCCGCGCACGCCGATCTCGCGCAGTTCGTTGTTGACGCGGATCTCCTGCGAGCCAGCGATCTCCAGATTGCCGCTCGGCAGCCGGCGCACCACCGTCGCCGCCACCTGCAGCTTGATCTTCTCCTCGCGCCGGATCTGGCCGGTGCCGTTCGCCGTGCTGTTGCTGCTGACGTCCACCACCGAGCCCGGCGTGGTGGAACCGCCGGCGATCGGGCGGACGAGGCGGGAGAGGATGCCCTGGAAGCCGAACAGCGCCGGGGAGGACAGGCTCTGCGCATTGTCCCGGCCCAGCCGGGTCTGGTTGTCGAACTGGGCGATGTGGTCGATCTCGATCTCGACCGTCAGCAGATCGCCGACGGCCCGTGCCCGCTGGTCGCGGAAGAAGGTGCGGGACCCGGCGCGCCAGAGCGAGCCCGCCATGCGGGCCTCCGGCACCACCTCGCCCGGGCGCATCGCCGCCTCGAGTGGCGGGTCCACCGGGCCGGGCGGCGGGACCGAGGCGATCTCGCCCGGCGCGGTGATGGTCGGCGGCTTCTGGAAATGGCTCAGCGTGTCGCAGGCCGGGAGGGCGAGCAGCGCGGCGCCGAGGGCGAGGCCGCGGCAGGAGGAAAAACGCATCAAAGCCTCCGCGAGGAACCCCGACCTTCAGGCCGGGGAGGGATAGCGGTCCGCGCGAAGCGCGGTGTTATGATGTGCGGCACGGCTGGGCCGCCTTCATGCCTGGCGGGATGAAACTGGTTGCCGCCGTAAAGCTGCTGCCGACACCGAAGCAGTCTGCGTGCCTGAGGGCGGCCCTGGCGCGCTGCAATGAGGCCGCTTCGTGGCTGGCTGTGGAAGGGCACGCCGCCAGCACCTACGGGCAGTATGATTTGCACACGATCGCGTACGCGGCACTTCGGGCGTGCTTCGGGCTGTCGGCACAAGCCGCTGTACGGACGATTGCCAAGGTGAACGATGCTTTCAAGGTGAACCGCAACGCCGCCCCGGCTTGCCGTCGGAACGCGGCGCAGCCCTACGAGGACCGCATCCTGCGCTCCGTGCAGTGCGGCAACGCAGTCAGCCTGTGGACCCTTGAAGGCCGCATTGTTGTGCCGGCGGCGATGGGCGCGCATCAGCAGGCGTTGCTGGTCTGCCGCAAAGGCGAAGCCGACCTGTGCTGTGTGCGCGGCAAGTGGCTGCTGGCTGTCACCTGCGACGTCCCTGAGACTGATCGGTTCGATACGTCCGACTGGCTCGGAGTCGACCTCGGTATCGTCAACATCGCCACCGACAGCGACGGCCGTGTCCACCGCGGCGCCGAGATCGAGCACAAACGGCGCCGACAGGAGCAGCGCCGCGCCGGGCTCCAGAAGCGCGGCACCAAAGCCGCCAGGCGTCGTCTCCGCCAACTGGCCGGCAAGCAAGCGAGGTATCAGCGCCACCAGAACCACGGCATCTCGAAGGCTCTCGTCGAGGCAGCGCAACGCACCGGCCGCGGCATCGCCCTGGAGGATCTCCAGGGCATCCGCGATCGGGTCACGGCCCGCCGCAATCAGCGAGCCAGCCTGTCCAACTGGTCCTTCCGGCAGCTTCGTACCGACATCGGATACAAGGCACGGCGGGCCGGAGTGCCGGTGATCGGCATCGATCCGCGCAACACCTTCCGCGAATGCGCGAGGTGCGGCCACGTCGACAAGAAGAACAGGCCGGATCAAGCCACCTTCTCCTGCGCTTCTTGCGGACACAACGCACCCGCAGACCTCAACGCGGCGTAGGTCATCCACGCCAGGGCCGCCGTAACCAGACCCTGTGTTCTGGCCGTCTGAACGGCGGCACGGATAAGTCTCTGCCTTCGGGTGGGGATCGGTTACTCGCTCTGGACCTCGGCGGTGCCGTCGGCGACGACGCTGGCGCGGAAGGTACGGCCGCTCTGCGGGTTATGCACCCGCACCGTGTTGCCGAGCGCGCCGGATTCCAGCGCCTTGCCCTGCAGTTCCAGCGACATGCCGCCGCTCTTCCAGAACACCCGGACGGGCTGGCCGGCGCGCACCATGTCGCGCTCGCCCACGTCGCGCTCGGTGATCGGCTGGCCCGCGGCGATGCGGCGCTTGACCTCCAGCCCGACGATCCGCCGCTCGGCCTCGATCAGCCCCTGACGGGGCCGCGTGCCCTGCGGCTCGGCGGGCGTGATGTCGTCGCCGCGCAGCGTGTCGCCCGCCTGCAGCGTGCGGGCGGCATGCCAGACATCGCCGGCCGAGGCCGGCGGTGGCATGAAGAGAACGGCGCCGAAAGCAATGGCGGCAGCCGGCATGGACATGTGCAGCATGGAATGCCTCAGCGCACGTTGTTGGCGGTCTGCATCATCTGATCGGCAGCCTCGATGACCTTCGAGTTCATCTCGTAGGCCCGCTGCGCCTGGATCAGCTGGGTGATCTCCTGCACCACGTTCACGTTGGACTGCTCCAGGTAGCCCTGGCGCACCTGGCCGAAGCCGGGGTCGCCGGGCAGACCGCGTGTCGGCTCGCCGGAAGCCGGATTCTCGAGGAAGCGGTTGCCGCCAGTCGCCTCCAGCCCAGCCTCGTTGGCGAAGAGGTAGAGGTTGAGCCGTCCCGCCGTCTGCTGCCGACCATTGGCCTCGGTGACGATCACCTCGCCCGTCGGGTTGATGGTGACGTCGCGCGCATTGGCCGGCACGTTGATCGTCGGTTCCACTGGATAGCCGTCGCTCGTGACGATCTGGCCCTGCGGCGAGAGTTTGAAGCTACCGTCGCGGGTGTAGGAGACACTGCCGTCCGGCATCGCCACGCCGAAATACCCGCGCCCCTCGACCGCCATGTCGAGCTTGTTGCCGGTCTCGGAGAGCGAGCCCTGCAGCGTCACGCGATTCACCGCGGCGTTGCGGGTGCCGAGGCCGACCTGGCTGCCGACTGGCAGCACCGTCCCCTGCTCGCTGGTGGAGGTGCCGGCGCGGCTGGCCGACTGATAAAGCAGGTCCTGGAATTCCGCCTTGCGGCGGGCGAAGGCCGTGGTCGAGGCGTTCGCGATGTTGTTCGCGATCACTTCGACATTGGTCTGCTGGGCCTGCATGCCGGTGGCGGCGATGCTCATGGCACGCATGATGGTCTACCTCGGTCGGATCAGAAGGTTCGGCTGAAGGCGTCGATCATCCGCCGTAGGCGGTCCTGGTCGTCGCTGACGATGCGCTGCATCCGCTCGTAGCTGCGCTGGACGTCGCTGAGGCTGGCGAGCTCGGAGACCGGCTGCACCGAGCTGTCCTCGAGCGTGCCCTGCGCAAAGCGCGCGCTGCGGGTGGCCGGGTCCACCGGGCGCAGCTGCGCCTGCGGGATGTCGAGCAGGCCGTCGCCGCCCTTGCGCACCGCCCGCATGTCGGCCGCGTTGAACAGGCCGAGCCGGCCGACCAATTCCGGCCGGCCGTCGACGGTGGCTATCATGGTGCCGTCCTCGCGCACCTCGATCTTCGAGGCGCGCTCGGGCATCAGGATGCGGCCATTGCCGTCGTCCAGCACCGCCCGGCCGGCGCCGTCCACCAGCGTGCGGTCGGGCGCCACGCGCAGCCGGCCGTCGCGGGTATAGCCGGGCGGGCCGTTGCGCCGCTCGACCGCGAAGAAACCCTCGCCGTCGATCGCCACGTCGAGCGGGTTGCCGGTGGCGGACAGCCGGCCCTGGCCCGGGTCGATGTAGGTGGCGCGGTCCTCGACGAAGGAGACCTGGCCGCCCGGCACCGCGAGGCGCTGGACATAGGACTGGAACAGGGTGCGGTCGCCGCGGTAGCCGGCCGTGCTGGCATTGGCGACGTTGTTGGCGACGGCGTCCAGTTGGCGCTGCAGCGCCACCTGGCCCGACAGGCCGATGATCGAAGGTCCGTCCATCCTTAGCGGTCTTTCTGCGGGGGTAGCAGGGCCTCGATGTCGCGCGCGCGCTCAATCGCGGTGCGGATCGCGGCGACACCGGCCTGTGGGCCGGCGGGCGGAGCGGAGGCCGGCGCCGACGCTGCGGTCAGGCGCAGCAGCTGCATGCTGGTCGCATCCACCGCCAGCGCGGTGTCGGGCACCGGCTCGGCCGGGCGGGTGCCGGCCAGCGCAGCGGCGCTGGCAAAGCGCGGCGTCGCCTCGGCCCGGCCGGCGGCATCCAGGGCAGGGTCGCGCAGCAGGTCGGCATAGGCGCCAGCGGCCGCCGGCCAGGCGCGCGCGGCGTAGAGATAGCCGGCGCGGGCCAAGCGATCGGCGATGCCACCCAGCCCGTCCAGCGCGCGCGCCGCCTCGGCGGGCCGGTCCAGCCGCGCCAGGGCGGCGGCCGTGCTGCGGCGCGCCTCCGGACTCGCCGGCAGGTCGCGCAGCAGGGCCAGGGCCCGCTGCGGATCGCCCTCGGGGGCGGTGGCCTCGGCCTGCGCCAGCAGCGCCATGCCGGCGGGCGAGGCGGCAGTGGCCGGGCCGAGCTGACGCAGGGCGTCGAGCGCCGCCCCGGGGAAGCCCTGGCGCAGCAACAGCCGCGCGGCGCCCATGCGGATGTCGTCGCCGCGCTCGCCGGGCGTCGCATAGCCCTCGTAGCGCCACCACAGCGCTAGCCGCTCCCCGACACCTGGGCTCCCGCCTTCCTCGGTCATCAGGCGGCGCAGGATGCGCGCGATCAGCAGCGCGCCGCGGCTCTCGACGCCGGGATGCGCGGTGGCGCTCCCGGCGCTCTCGCCGGCCTCCAGCGCGCCGGCATAGTCGCCGCGGCCGACCAGCAGGCCGCCGAGCATGACCGCCGCCTCCTCGCCCAGCGGCTCGAAGCGGTAGGTGCGCAGCACGTCCACCAGCCGTGCCTCGGCCCGCGCCGCCTCGGGGCCGGTGGCCTCGGCCTGCAAGCCCGCGAGCCGGGCGCGGGCGAACAGCGCGGGCAGAGTGCGGCCGGCGCCGGCGGCGCGCGTCAACTGCCGCATCTCCTCGTCGCGGTTGTTCTCCAGCCGGGCGATGCGCGCCTGCAACCAGGCGCGGCCGGCCATCTCCGCCTCGCTGCCCCGGGCATTGCGCAGCGGCGCGAGCAGGCTGCGCAGCGCCTCGACATCCTCCTCGACCGTATCGGCCAGGGCGAAGGCCAGGGCGAAGCGCAGCCGCTCCGGCGCCTCGCGCAGCGCGGTGCGGGCGCGCGGCACCAGGGCGGCGACGCGGGCCGCGTCGCCGGTCGCCGCGGCGTTCAGCGCCTGCCAGAGCGCGAGGTCCTCGCGCTCGCACTCCGGCCGATCGGCCAGCAGCAGGGAGTCGGCATCCACCGGCTGGCGCAGCAGCAGCCGGGCGGCATCGGCCGCGCGCGCCAGGCGGGCCTGGTCGGGCGAGGGCAGGCCCTCGGTCGGCCGGGACTGCGCCAGCGCCACCGCCTCCTCGGCCAGCCCCTGCGCCAGGTAGAACTCGGCGAGATCGGCGGTTTCGGCCAGGCTTTCCTGCGAGCGCGCGAAGGCGGCACGCAACGCGGTCAGCCGGTCGGCGACCGAGCCGGAGGCTGCCTGCCAGCCGGCGGGAAAGAGCGGCGAAATGCCACAGGTGGGCCGCGCCGGCGCGGCCGCGGGGGCCGGGGCGGGCGCGACGGCCGGCGCCGCGGCCGGTCGGACCGGGGCGGCTGGCCGGGTGGGGGCAGCCGGCGATGCGCCCCGGCGCGCCGGGGCGGCAGGCGCCGCGCCATTCATCTGCCCGATCTGGGCCAGCAACTGCGAGCGCAGGGCGGCCTCACCCTCGGCGGCTACAGGCGGGCCCGACGGCGGCGTCGCGGCCGGTTTCGGCACGGGCACCGGGCCGGGCCGCGCGGCCGGCCGCAGGGCGGCCTCCGCCTGCTCGCGCGTCATGAGCCCGAGATTGACCGCGCGGTCCGCCAGGCGGCGGCGCTCGGCCTCCTGTGCAGTGGCGCGCGGCGCGGTAGGATGGAGATCGATCCACAGCATGCCGCTGCCGGTCGCGGAGCGCGCCTCGGCCTCCATGTTGGTCCGCAGCGTCAGGACGGTCTCGCCGCCCTCGCGCCGCGCCGCGAGCCCCGAAAGCTCGGTCAGCGGGCGGATGGTGCTGAGATCAAGCGCATAGTCACCGGTGAGGCGCAGCTCCCAGCCATCGTCGCTTTTTCGCATGGTATAAGGCGGCAAGGAGGGCAGGTGGAGCACGACACGGCCATGGCCGACATGCTGGCCGGTGCGCACCAGGACGGATGCCGGCGCGGCGCGCCCGGGCACGGCCTCGGCGGCGGCAGGCGTCGGCTGGGCGCGGAGCGGCGCGGCAAGCAGGGCGAGCGGGACGGAGGCGAGCAGAGCGGCGCGGAACATCGACATCACTCCCCGCCCTCGCCGCCTTCGGCTTTTGCCCGCCCGGCATCGCGCAACTGCGTCTCGAGCTCGTCGTAGCTGAGCTGCAGGTGGGTAGGGACCACCTGCCGGCCGACCTCGACGCAGAGCTGCGGGGCGAGATTGTCGAGGTAGCTGGTGATGACGGCGCGGGTGACGTCGAGGATGCGGCGCTCCTCCTCGTGGATCGCCTTCATGCGGGCGGCGACCGGGCCGACCAGGCCGTAGGAGAGGAAGACGCCGAGGAAGGTGCCGACCAGGGCGGAGCCGATCATGCCGCCGAGCACCGCCGGGCTCTCGCCGATCGCGCCCATGGCCTTGATGACGCCGAGCACGGCGGCGACGATGCCGAGCGCCGGCAGCGCGTCGGCCATGTTCTGCAGTGCCTTGGCGGGCTTCAGGTTCTCGTTGAAGCGCTTCTCGATGGTGCCTTCCATCATCTCGCCCACCCGATGCGGGTCCTTGTTGTTCAGGGTGATGCAGCGCAGCGTGTCGCAGACCAGCTCGCGCAGCGGCGCGTCCCGCAGCACCTTCGGATAGCGGCTGAAGATCGGCGATTCCTGCGGCTTCTCGATGTGCCGCTCGAGCTTCGCCGGCCCCTCCTTCTGGTGCGTGCGCATCAGCAGGAAGGTGAGGCAGAGCAGGTCGGCATAGTCGGCGCGCTTCCAGCGCGGGCCGGCGAAGACGGCACCGAAGCCCTTCAGCATCTTGCCGATGCATTTCGTATCGTTGGCGATCAGCATGGTCATCACGCCGGCGCCGCCGATGACGATCATCTCGCCGCCGAGGGCGTGCAGGATCACCCCCATATGCCCGCCGGCGAGCATGTAGCCGCCGAAGACGGCGACGAAGACTCCGGCTAGTCCGGCAATCTGGAGCATTGCGGAGACGATCCTGTATGGCTGCTTGCTGAAAACCGGCCTTGGCAAGCGAATTCCGCAACCGGCAGTTCCTCATAGCATTTCGCACATTCGCCTGCTAGTTTCATTTTCGCACATTGCGAGGTGTCGCTTGCCGCTCCCCATTCTCCCCAGCGAGTCTGCCGCCACGGGCCGGACGGAGCAGCTCGGCCGCTACACCGCCGGCACCGAGGTGATCAGTGCCATCCGCAGCGCCGCCGCCGCCACCGGCATCGGCTTCGACACCCTGGCCGCCAAGGCGGCGGTGGAGAGCGGCTTCCGACCGAATGCCCAGGCCCGCAGCTCCTCGGCCCGTGGCCTGTTCCAGTTCGTCGACCAGACCTGGCTCGACATGGTGCGGCGCAAGGGCGCCGAGCACGGGCTGGGCGAGGAAGCGGCGGCGATCACCCGCGGCGCCGGCGGCCGGCTTACGGTTGCCGACCCGGCGCTCCGCAGCCGCATCCTCGGCCTGCGCGACGACCCGGAGATCTCCGCCCGCATGGCCGGTGAGTATCTGCGGGACATCTCCGACAGCCTGACGCCGACGCTCGGCCGGCGACCGGACGCGGCCGAGCTCTATCTCGGGCATTTCCTGGGCGCCGGCGGCGCACGGCAGGCGCTGCAGGCGCTCGCCGCCAACCCCGCGCAGCCGGCCAGCGCGGTCCTGCCGGAGGCGGCGGCCGCCAATCCCATGCTGTTCCGCGCCGCCGACGGCAGCCCGCTCACGGTCAGCGGCTTCATGGAGGGGATCCGGACGCGGCTGGCCCGCGCCTATGCCGAGATCGGCGCCACGCCGCCCGAGGGCCCGGTGTCTTTCCAGTCCGGCACGGGCGATGCGACACAAGGCCTGCCGACCGCCCTGGCCGGCGTGACCGGGACCAGCACGCCGGCGCGGGTGGCGCATGCGGCGGAGCGGGCGATGACCGCGACGCTGGCGAAGGTCTTCAACCGGCTCGGGCATAGCCTCGGGCATGGACTGGTGGGGCATGGCCCGGGCCGCGGCCTGGGATACCGCCAAGCCGCGCGCGGCGCCTCGCAGGCCCTGCCGCCCGAAGTCCTGGCCGCGCTGCGGACCGACACGCGGACGGCCCGAGGCTGAGGCGACCGATGGCCGGAGCGGTTCGACGCATCGGTTGAACGGCGCGAAGGTCCGGACCGGCCAGGCCGACCAGCAAGGTGGCCGGATGACTCGCCCCATCATTTGGGGCGGCGATAGGAATTGAGACACCGCCGGCCTTCCGGGCCGCGGACGGGCGATGGCATTCTTCCGCTCCCGATGCCGAGCGGAGCGGAGCGGCTATTGTTCACCCTCAGCCATGGCTATGTCCTGCTGCATCCGGACCGCGGCATCTATGTCGGCCGGAGTGCAGAGCAGACTTATTGGTCGAAGATCGGCGCGGCCGGACGCAATGTCGTCGCCACCTTCCGCTCGCGGGCCGAGGCGGTCGTCCATCTCGATGCCTGGCTCGGCCTCCGGCTCGACCCGGAGGAGCTCTCCGAGTTCACCTGCCACTACGTCCTGATCGACGTCCCGGGCGGCTGGGCGAGCTGCTGGGCCCTGCGCGTCGCCGGGCTGGAGGAGCATATCGGCGAGCTGGCGCATCCCTGCTGGGACAACCCGATGGGCCAGTGCTAGTCCTGCCCTATCAATTCTTCGCATAAGTACGCCGGATCCGTGCTACTCTGGGTAGCCCGGAACCGAGGTTCACTCATGCCCCGATTGCCCTCCCGCAGCCGCGGCTTCGCGCTCGGCACCGCCACGGCGCTGCTCATCAAGGGGCCGCTCCTCGCCGCCGCTCTGGCCTGGACCTCCGATGCGATGCACGGACTGGACAGTACCCGCGGCTGGGTCGAGCACTCCCAGGCGGTCATCGCCGAGGCGGACGCCGTGCTGGCCGGGCTCTCCGACGCCGAGCGCAGCCAGCGCGACTTCATGCTCAGCCAGGACCCCCGGGCCCTGCTGCCTTACCAGAGCGCCGTCCTGCGGGTCGGCACCTCCATTGCCGCGCTCGAGCGGCTGACCGCGCAGGGCGCGCCGCCCGTCGTGCCGCTCGAGCGGCTCTGGTCGGTGGCGGACAGGCGGCTGGCGGACCTCGCCGACAAGGTGCAGCAGCAGCAGGCTGGCGGCGCGGCGGCGCTGCAGGCGGAGGAGGCCGAACGGGGCCAGAGCCTGATGCTGGAGGCGCGGAACACGATCCTCGCGCTGCGCACCGGCGAGTTGCAGGCGTTGCAGGAGCGGCTGCAGGCGACCGGCCAGGAGGCACGCAGGGCATTGGCGACCCTCTCGCTGTCCGTCGCGGTCGCCCTCGGCATGCTGCTCGCGGGGGCCGTCGCCTATCGCCGGCGCACCCGGTCGAGCATCGACTTCAGCCGCATCCGCCTTGCCATGGCCGAGCCGGGCGCCTGGGGCCGCTCGCCCTGAGGTCGCCTTCCGACTGCGATGGCATGATCGGCCTGATGCGAAATTCTTTCTGAGCCCCTATCTATTCATGGTAGAGGACGCCGCATGATCCTAGAGCGTCACGGCAATGGCGAGGCCAGCCTGGTCCAGGACGGCCTCGAACTCCTCCGCATCTCCGCCCTGGCGGCAGAGGCCCCGGTCTACGATGCCCTGCTCGACGGCATCGAGGCGACGCTCTGCGGCGAGGGCCCGCCGCGCTTGGTGCTGACCTACCGGGAGGGGCTCTTCGCCGGTGCGGTCAGCGAGGTGCCGCTCAGCCTCGTCCTCGTCGAGGAGGATCCGCAGGATGACCCGCCGCGGCAGGTCCGCCGCCAGCGCGTGACGGCGGAGCCGGCCCGGCTGCCGGCGCTGCTGGCCGGGCTGGACACCCCGCCCGTGGGCGGGACGGCACGCCGATGACCGCCCTGCGCGAGGCGCGCCTCGAGCTCGATGCCCGGCTCGGCACGGCCGACCCGGCGCTCGCCGCCCTGCTGCGCGGGGACGTCCCGCATCCCCTGCCGGCGCATCCGCTGTTCCGGCATCCCGCCGCCATGCTGCTGCTGACGGGCGAGAGCCTGGACCATGCGACGGGAGGGTCCCACCTGGTCGCGGAGCCCGATGGCGGGCTGCGCCTGATCGCCTCCGCCAGCCTGCCGGCCGACGACAGCTTCCTCGAGACCGCGCTCGACTGGCTCAGCCGACAGGTCGAGGCCGCGCCGGGCGACCTGCTCGGCTTCATCGTGCCGCCCGGGTCGGGCCGGCACGACATGCGGCTGCTGGCCTGGCACGACGGGCGGCTGCACCCCTTGCCGGCCATTCCCTCGCCGGGCTTCGCGCCGGCCGGACCGGGCTGCAGCCTGGCGGGATTCCTCGCCGCGACCGGGCTGCCGCCGGCCGAGGCGCCGGAGGAGGACCTGCTGCCGGCGGTGCGCCGGGTCGCCGGCGCCCTTGCCGCGCGCCGGGCCCTGCCGGTGGCGCAGGCCCGGCTCGATGGGCCGCTCCTGCATGGCCAGGCCAGCTTCCTGCTCTGGCTGCGGGAGGTCGCCGCGGCGCGCCTCGGCTTCACCACCTTCGTGCCGGCGCTGTTGGTGGCGTGACCGGCGCGGCAGCCCCGGGTCATCCAACCAGGGCGCGAACATCCCTTAGCTTTTCTGTTGCGAAAAATCTCCGTTGTCCGTATCTAGATCGCGTACCCGAATGGTACCTGCTCTCCGCGGCAATGCGAGGAACGGTAAGAACCGGAGCTGCCCGATGACCTACATGGCCGCCCCCCCGCATGCCAACCCGCCGCTCCGCCTGCGGGCCAGCCCGCATCTGATGGTGACGCTCGAGATCGGCGACATGACGCCGACGGCTTTCGAGGCCGCCCTCGCGGCGCAGATCGCGGCAACGCCGAGCCTCTTCTGGAAGACGCCGCTGGTGCTCGACCTCACCGGCCTCGCGCCCGACGCGGCAGGCGATGTCCCCGGCATCCTCGCCACCCTCGGCCAGTTCGGCCTGGTGCCGGCCGCCGCGCAGGCGCGACGCGGGCCCGTGCTGGACGCCGCCGAGGCAGCCGGGATCGCGCCGCTGCTCGGCAGCGTCGCCCCCGCCGAACCGGCCGAGCGGCGCAGCACCATGGTGGTCCGCCATCCCATCCGCTCCGGCCAGTGCCTGCATGCCGACGGGACCGACCTCGTCGTGCTCGGCCCGGTCTCCGCCGGGGCAGAGATCTCGGCCGATGGCTGCATCCATGTCTACGGTGCCCTGCGCGGCGCCGCCTTCGCCGGAGCGGGCGGGGACAGCGACGCCCGCATCTATGCGAAAAATCTCAATCCGAGCCGGGTGTCCATCGCCGGTCTCTGGCTCGGTGCCGAAGAGATCCCGGAAGCCTGGCGTGGCCGTCCCGCCGAGGTCCGGATCGCCGAAGGGCTGCTGCGCTTCGAGCCGCTGCCCTGACCCCAACCACCAGCCCGCATCCGCATCAGGGAGAACCCCGCATGCCCGCGTCCGTCATCACCGTCACCTCCGGCAAGGGCGGTGTCGGCAAGACCACCACCACCGCCGCCTTCGGCGCCGCGCTCGCCATGCGCGGCCATCGCGTCTGCGCCGTCGACTTCGATGTCGGCCTGCGCAACCTCGACCTCGTCCTTGGCCTCGAGAAGCGGGTGGTCTACGACTTCCTGCATGTCGCCGACGGCAAGGCCAAGCTCGCCCAGGCACTGATCAAGCACAAGCAGATCGACAACCTCTTCGTGCTGGCCACCTCGCAGACCGCCGAGAAGAACGCGCTGACCAATGACGGTGTCGGCCGCGTGATGGAGCAGCTTCGCGCCGAGTTCGACTACGTCATCTGCGACAGCCCGGCCGGCATCGAGCAGGGCGCCATGGCCGCGCTCTACCACGCCGACCATGCCATCGTGGTCTGCAATCCCGAGGTCAGCTCGATCCGCGACGCCGACCGCATCCTCGGCTTCGTCGGCTCCAAGTCGAAGCGCAGCGAGGAGGGTCGCGATCCGGTCCGCGAGCACCTGCTGGTCACGCGCTACGACGAGGAGCGCGTGAAGTGCGGCGAGATGCTGCCGGTCAACGAGATCAAGGAGATCCTCTCGGCCGAGCTGATCGGCATCGTACCGGAAAGCCGCACCGTGCTGCGCTCCTCCAATGCCGGGGTGCCCGCCAGCATCGACCCGCAGACCGATGCCGGCGTCGCCTACCGCGATGCCGTGGCGCATTTCCTCGGCGAGACGCAGGACCCGATCCGGCTGCCCGGCGCCGCGGGGGCCGGCAGCCATGCCCAGCGCGGCTTCCTGATGCGGCTGTTCCGCCGCGGCTGAGATCGGAGGACCGAGCATGAACCTTTTCCAGCGATGGCAGGCCCGGCGCGGCTCGGCCCACCTCGCCGCCAGCCGACTGCGTGAGCAGGTGCAGGCGGACCGCGCCGCGGTCCTCGGCGACAACATCGCGGAGCGGCTGCAGGAGGCCTGTCTCAGGGAGATCCGCAAGCTCGCCCGCGGCGGCCAGGTCCGCGTGCGGGTCGGCATGTCGCAGCGCCTCGAGCTGCGCGAGATCGACATCGACCTCGGCGTGCGCCGCCGGCAGACCGAGGCCGGGCCCGCCCGGCGCAGCTGGTCATGAGCGCGCTTGACCTGGCCGCACGGTGGCTGCTGCCGCCGCTCGGCCTTGCAGGGGTCGCCGCCTGTGCGGCGCTCACCCTGTCGCCAGAGTCCTTCGCGGCTTGGCAGCAGGGCGTGCTGGCCGGCCTTGCCATCCTGGCTCTGCCCGCCATGGGTGCGATGCGGGCTCGTGCCGCCGCACCCCGGCGCGGCCAGGCGCGGCGCGTCGTCATCCGGATCAACCGGCGTCGCTGAGGCGCCGGCCCGGCCGCCGGATCCGGCACGGGCCGATTAACATCTTCCCCGGCTTAAAGACCGAGGATTTCCGTCCGCTGGCGGTCGATGTTCCGACCGGACCGCAGGATGTTCAGAGCCGCGTTGGTGTCCCTGTCGTGCAGAACACCGCAGCCATCGCATACCCACGATCTCACTCGCAGACCTTTCGGCCCTCTCGGACCGCCCCGTGCGCCGCACGAGGAACAGGTCTGGGTACTGTGCCGCTCATTCGTTTCCACGAACCGTGCTCCCCGCCTCATGGCAGTCTTGTACGAGAGCATCGAGCGAAACGCGCTCCATCCCGCATCGAGGACGGACTTCGCCATCGTCGTGCGAGCTAGGCCACCAAGTTGCGGCTTGCTGCTGGGCGGGATCTCTGGCGCGACGGGTCGGCCCGGAACTTACGGGCGACGCTAGTTAACCGGTTGCTGGATGTCAGCTGAGCAAGATGACGAGGCCCAGAAGGGGCGACAGGAGCACCAGGATGGCCGTCACCCGCAGCATCAGGATCGCCGCGTCCATAAGCCGCAGCGCCACCCAGCCACGCACCGGGGCCGCCAGAGCGACCTCGGCGACCAGCCCTTCCATCTGTTCCAGGAATCGCGCCACGACAGGGTTCCACATTAATAGCGCGATAATTCTATGCTCTTAATATCCTAAAGGTTGATATCCGAACGCAAAGGTTGGCCGAGACGTGAAAGATCGGCTCCCTGGCCGAAGCCGGGGAGGGGAATGTGACGGAAGCCGAAGCCCGCGACGCGCTGCACCGCTGACACAGCCAGGACAGGCTCGAGGCGTGGATCGCAGGGCAGGACTGACACCCGGAACCTGGCGGTTGGACCGTCACGGCCGAGCTTAATGGATGCGGGAGATCGCGTCCGAGCTTGCCAAGCTTGGGTTCAAGACAGCCACCGGCAACGAGTTCTCGGCCGGGCAGGTTCGGCGGCTGCTGGGACGGGATGCGTGATGGCGGCCGACTGGGAACAGATGATGGGCGGCGAATTTCAGGCACACGCTGCCCAAGCAGGATGCTGCCGCCTCTCCGTCATCGGTGGTGGCAACGCATGGCACTGGTTCGTCCGCTGCGACAGACACGGTGATGTCGAGGGGCGGGGCGGCGCGCTCGACGCAGCGAAAGTCACGGCAGAGGACGTAGCACGCGGGCTGGCGCGTGATGCGGGCACGGCGTGATGGCCAAGTGGACTGAAGCGAAGATCGGGGCACTGACGCAGCACGCCGCCACAGTTGGTGACTACGATCTCTCGGTCACGGGTGACGGATCCCATTGGATGTGGGCGATCTGGCGGCAGGGTCGCGACCGCGCCGAGTTTCGGGGATTAGAGCAGAGCGCAGCCGACGCGATGCGCACGGCTGAAAGCGTTGTGCAGCGGGTACTGGACTGGTCGCCGGAGATGTGACGGGCAGCAGTCGGCTGGGTCTTCGTCAATGACGCAGCGACGTCCAGCGCGGGCACTTCTCCCACATCGCGCGCAGCCGCTCGCCCAGCTCCTGCAGATTCTCCTCCTCCTGGCACTTGCGGTGCATCCCGCCGCCGTCACCTGGCGTGCCCCAATGCCGACACGTGACGCAGGTCGGGGGCTGCGAGGGCGGCTCAAGCGACATGCAGGTCGGCCTTCTGGAAAAGGAACGGCCCGCGCGAGGGGGCTGCGCGGGCCAAGTTGGCTGAGACCGATTCGCGCCCGTGGCACGGCGATGGCCAGGACACCTCGCTAACCTGCGCGAAGTCACGGGGCAGTGTCATTGCCGCTGTCGCTTCCCTCGCGCGGATGTAATTGAAATGGAATGCATGCGGGTTGGCGTCCCTCCGTGCGGTGACTGCGCCCTGCGCCTCGATTACCCGCCGGGCAGGCGCAGTCAGGACGCGCTTGAGAGTTCAAGCATGGACGAGACCGACAACAGCGAGGCGACCCGCCCGCCGCCGACGACCGGCACGCCGGAGAGCGCGGCTTGGTTCCGGGCCGAGCTGGAGGCGCTCGGAATGGGCCAGAGCGAGTTTGCCCGTTGGCTGAAGAAGCGCGGCGATGACCGCAGGCTGGAGACGATCCGGCGCCACATCCAGCGTATGGCCAATGGCAGGCTCGGGTGTCGGGCGAGATGCGCGTGATCCTCGCCATGATGCGGGACGGCTGCCAGCGGAAGGCCATGCAGCGCAAGGCCGTGGCCATTATCTAGCCCCCAGCAAGAAACGGCCCGCGGCAGGGGACTGCGCGGGCCGAGTACAGGAAATGTTTCCGGAATTTGGCTTGGACTGCGCCCAGCCAGGCGAATGGTTGGGGCGCTCCGGCAGTCTGCTCGGGGTCACGGCGCCGTGTCATCACGGCTATCGTGAGTCTCACGAGAAGATGATTGAAATGGAATGTATTCGGTTACCCTCCTGCTTGTGGTCCGGTAGCCCCTCCGTGCGGTGACGGCGCTCTCCGCCTGGACTACTTGCGCGGCATGACCCAGCCGCCAGACGTGCCGCCGTCAAAGCCCAAGCCGTCGGCCGATCGCCGGGCCCGGCGGGCCGATCGGCTGACGAGTATCCGCCTCCGGATGACGATCGAACGGGCGCTGGAGGAGCGCGGGATCACCACCCCGGTCGCCATCGGCGAGGCACTCGGGATGCCGGCACAGGAGGCGGTGAAGCTGCTGAACCGGCGTCAGTGGCGAGAGGGCGATATAGCGCTGCTCCAGGACGCAGCAGTGCGGCTGGGCATCGTGGTGCCAGGGCCGCCGACCAACCCGTGGGACCTGCTGGCGGACCCGCCGGAGTAGGACGGCGCGGGCGGAGAGGGGACGCGGGGTAGGACTTGCGGGAAGACGCCCCCTCTCCATACCGCGGGCGCACCGTGGCGCGAGGCACTCGTGGCTGCCGGATACGAGCACGGACGGCCTGTGCTGAGCAGGCAACGAAACTGAGAGTGGCGGCGCTGGGCCGTCACCATGGGGTGAAAAATGACAGGACTAATCGCGCCTTAGGCAGAGCGTCGTTGATTGAGGCTCCAGCAGCTCCAGCGTCACGCCCGATGGTGCTTTTCTACCATTAGCTGCGGACAACGGCTCTGCAGCCTCCACAAACTCGGCCGGCGCCCGCCCACGGTGCCGGCCCTTTTTGTCCGAGGATCCTGCCATTCCGTCTGCGGACGTACGTAGTTACCTGATTTGCGGCTAGTACCTCGGCACAGTGATTTTGACCGGTTGGCCGGCCGGTTTCTTACGGTCAAGCATTGGGCGAGGTCATGCGGCGGGGCGGCGGACGGCAACAACTTGCAGTGGCGAGAATTTCTTCCGCTGGAAGCTATGCCCGCCTCGTGGTCGAGGACAGGGCTTCAAACCGACAACAAAATGGGCCGGATCGTTCTGGGGTAGCCAACCGGTCAAAACCACAATGCAGAGGTA
>NZ_JAUTWS010000068.1 GCF_030657435.1 Paracraurococcus lichenis
TCTTCGAGGACCGCTTCACCACCGCCTGATCACCGCGGTGCCACACGAAATTCCGGATAGTCCCGTCGCAGCAAATGCGCTGGAGCCGGACGACGGTGCAGCCTTTCCTCGACGTCCGCACGGCGGTTCTGAACGACACGCTCGAGGATGCCTTTCGGCAGCGCTATCCGGGCTTTCGTCCCACCGACGGTCAGCAACACGCCGTGGCGAAGGCAGCCTGATCAGCCCCCACGACATTGCATGCTCTCTTTCACGCTTCCTGCCGAAGAGCCGTGACAGCGGGGCAGGTCCACGCATGCGGCCACCCGACCCGACGCTCTCGCGCGCCCCGACCCGTACCACCCGCTGCAACGAGCCTGCGGCGCCGAGCACAACCCAGACGATTAAAAAAATGAGGCACACGCGCACGGGTTGAGCCACCTCCTGCCCATTACAAGCAAATGGCCAGCGCGAACTTGGACCTCGCCAACAGGCCTGCTCGCACCAGCAATGGTGGGCAAAATGCAAGTGGCAGACCTGCAGTCCTCTCGCGCGCTGGCGCGGTCCTGAGCAGCTGACCGGCGGCATCGAGCGCCCGTCAGCCGACCGCAGCGCATGACGACGGGGCAGCTTCGGCCCGTCAGCCGAAGAGGAGAATCACATGTCGGCTTCACCGAACGACCCGCTCTACCTGAGCGGGGCGCAGTGGAACCTCGCGCCCGGGAGGAACAGCATCAACGCTGTCGGCGCCTGGAACTTGGGATACACGGGCGCAGGCATCAAGACGGCCTTCATCGATGACGGCTTCAACTACACGAACCCCGATCTCACGAACTATAGCAGCACGCTCAGCTACAATGTCATGACCGGCGGCACGGATGCCTTCGCGGCCGATACGCACGGCACCGGGACGATGGGGATGCTCGGTGCGGCGGCGAACGGTGTCGGCATGGTGGGCGTGGCCTACGACGCGACCCTGATCGGCGTGCAACTTGCCCTCTCCTCGGCGACGAAGGCGCAGTTCGGTCAGGCAGTCGACTACGCGTCGAGCACCGCCGACGTCACCAGCATGAGTTTCACCTTCGCCCCCTGGGCCGATCGCGGGTTCCTCGACTTCAAATTCTACCAGAACGTGACCTTCGGCCGGAGCAATCTCGGGACGGTCTATGTGGTCGGCGCCGGGAACGGCCGGGCCGCGGGCGACGACATCAACCTGCACGGACTGCAGAACTCCCAATACGTGATCACCGTCGGCTCGACCGACATCAACGGTCACGTGAGTGCGTTCTCGACGCCGGGCGTCGCCCTGCACGTCGTCGCTCCGGGCGAGCGCGTCGTCACCACGGTTGCCGATTCCACCGGGGTCGTGAGCGGCACATCCTACGTCGCGCCGACAGTGGCGGGGATTGCCGACCTGATTCTGCAGGCCAACGGGAACCTTGGCTGGCGCGATGTCCAGGAGATCATCGGCATCACCGCACACAAGACTGCTGCAACCGATGCGGTCTACCTGACCAACCACGCCCACGACTGGAACGGCGGTGGCATGCACCACAGCGCCGACTACGGATTCGGCATGGTCGACGCCGCGGCAGCTGTGCGCCTCGCCGAGGCGTTCATCAGCAATCCGTATGACAAGGCCTATCCAGGGATCACGCATACCGTCGGCTCGACACTGGGCGCGGACTATTCAGACTCGGTGAGCTTCAGCAGCAACATCCGTGTCGAGAAGGCGATGGTGACCGTAAATCTCAGTAATTTCGACTGGAGCGATTACAGGATCAGCCTCGTCAGCGGCGCCGGCACCGAGAGCGTTCTGATCGACCACCCCCTCGCCAACACGTTCGGCAGCAAGGTCGCGACCTTCACTACCGAGCAGTTCTGGGGCGAGGAGTCGAACGGCAACTGGACGCTCAAGATCCATGATTACAACACGGGCACAACCAGCACCCTCAACTCCTGGAGCCTGCGGCTAGTCGGTGACGACGCCGGCCGCGACAACCAGTACCTGTTCACCGACGAGTTGGCCGGTCTGGTTAAGGCGGACCCGTCGCGCGGCGTGCTCGCCGACAGCAATGACGGCTACGACACGCTCAACTTCTCAGCCACGTCAGGCGATCTGAAGATGGACCTGATCAACGGGGGCAGCTTTCGTGATCCGGACGGGAATACGGTGAGCCTCACATTCAAGGCGGGATCTACTTTCGAGAACCTGTTCGGTGGCGCCGGCAACGACATCCTCGGCGGCAACTCAGGCAACAACTTCATCCGGGGTGGCTATGGTTATGACACGATGTCCGGAAGTGGCGGAGACGACGTTTTCATCGAAGGGCGCAACTCGGGTGCGGATGTCATTTCCGACTTCGGAACCGGCGACAAGATCTGGTTGACCGATGGCGTGAAGCTCGCCTCCGCCTCCGGCAATGTCGCGGTGCTTTCGGACGGAGCGACGGTCACGGCGGCAAACGGTTATCTCTGGAAGTCGGGTGACTTCGTGGTGGTCACCGGATCCTGGGTGCAGAATTTGCCACATCTCGACACGCTCTACGCCTGATAACGACGGATCCTGGCGATCATGCTGTAGAGCATCGTGCCGGTCAGGTCGGGTGGGACAGCCGGCTGCGGTGAAGGTCACCGCGACCGGACGTCCGATCCATAGCTTGTCGCCCGTCGCGCCGGGCCTGGAGCATTTTCATGCTGTACATTTAGCGTGAGAATGCCCTAGGCGCCCGGCGCGAAGGGGGATGTCCCGTGTGATGTTGAGGAAGGAGAGGCGGCGTAGCCCGCGCTGAGCCGGTAGGCTCGGGGTGTCGAATCCACGAGGGGCAAGCAACGCCATGACGAGGACTAGCACATCGACGGGCGGAGTACCGCCATCACCTGCGGATCGGCCGCTTGAGGCGGCGACCCATGCTGTTGCACCGATCATCGGTGTGGACGCAGGTAGCCCTACCCGCATTCGGGATCATACGACGCGGACATAGTTCGGGCATCCGAGCTCGAGCATGCGGTTCAGCACACTGACAGCGATGGCCACCTCGGTCGCCTGACGCCCGTCTGTTTGCGATCGGAGCCCGTCACCGATGACACGCTTCCAGCGCGAGACGTCGGCCTCGATCAAGGCGCGATCATTGTAGCCCGAAGCTCTCTGCCAGCCCATGCGGCCGCGATCAGCGATGCACCAGTGTGGTGCACGGATCAGTGGTGTGGATGCACGTAGCCCTACCCGCATTCGGGTTTATGCAACGCGGACATAGTTCGGGCATCCGAGCTCGAGCATGCGGTTCAGCACATTAGCAGCGATGGCGACCTCGGTGGCCTGACACTCGTCTGTTTGCGATCGGAGTCCGTCACCGATGACGCGCTTCCAACGTGAGATGTCAGCCTCGATCAAGGCACGATCGTTGTAGCCCGAGGTTCGCTGCCAGCCCATGCGGCCGCGCTCGGCAATACACTGCAGATGTTGGTCGCGCTGTGTCGGTGCGGTCTCCGCAGTTTCGCTCGGCACCGCGTTCGCGCGGGGTGGGACGATCACGGCCGCGTCTGGGTGCTGTGTCGTGACCTCGGCGTAGACATCGTCACGGTCGTACGCACCATCACCGCTGAAGGACGCGATCGGCTCCTCGATCTGCTCGAGCAAGGCGCCGACCTGCCCGCCGTCGTCCACATCCTTGTCGGTCAGCAGCACCGCGACGATCCGGCCCGTGTCGACGCTCGTGGCGATGTGCAGCTTGCGCCAGCCACGATGCCGCTTGCTGCCGTGCTTCTCGATCAGCCACTCGCCGGGCCCACACAACTTCAGCCCCGTGCTGTCCACCAGGAGAGCATGCAAAACGGTGGGGGGCAAGGTCGGCGGACCGCTAATCCGGTAAGCTCCCGGCCTGCAGCGCCGCGGTGAGCCGCGTCACTTCCCCCATTCGGAGCCGAGTTCAGCCAGCCCGATCGCCTCGCCACGCTCGATCTGGGCAACTTCGGTCTCGGTCGCCACCCCTAACGCCAGCGCGGCCACCAGCACACCGGCGCCGCTCCCCTCGCCCGCGCGGGCCAGGAGCATACCGTTTGATGGTCGGCCGACCCTGCCCCCACGGTTTTGCATGCTCTCAATGTTGGCGGCGATCGCCATCTCGGTCGCCCGTCGTCCATCTGTTTGCGAGCGCAATCCCTCGCCGATGACGCGTTTCCATGAAACCGTTCAGAACCTGATGGGCCCGCAGGCCCTCCCATTTTGAGCGGCGAGAAGCTGACGAAACGCGAAGATGGTCCAACCGCTACTGTGATGGCATCGTCAACTTGTCGGGCTACAAGGCGCGCATCATCGCGCGGCAGTCTGATCCTGAGCTTCACGCCGCCATTTGGACGCACGTCTCCTGCCGCCACACTCGCAAGGCTTCGGCGCGTGCATGCCGATACTCGGCAGCGGTCATCAGGTGCCGTCGCGGACGGAAGTGGCCATAGATCATGGCGTGGGATGACAGGAAACGCTGGGCCTGCTCCGCCGACTTGAACCGCTGCATCTGGCGCTCTCGCCGTCGCGTTGGCCGATGCGAGTTCTCCGCTCTGTTGTTCAGGTACCGACTGGTTCGGTGCTTCACCTCGGGCATGAGCTCGCGGTGGGCCACGCCGTAACTGCGCAGGCCATCCGTGACAAGGCGCTTGGGCTTGTACTTCAGCCCAGCGAGCAGGCGCTTGAAGAAGCGCTTGGCGGCCGTGGCATTCCGCCGATCCTGCACCAGGATGTCGAGCACGACGCCGTGCTGGTCCACCGCACGCCAAAGATAGTGTAGCTCGCCGCTGATCTTCAGAAACACCTCATCGAGGTGCCAGGTATCGCCGGGCTTCGGCCGTCGTCTCCGGAGCTTGCGGGCGAAGTCGGCCCCGAACTTCAGACACCATTGGCGGATGCTCTCATGGCTGACCGTGACGCCCCGCTCGGCCAGGATGAGTTCCACCTCTCGGAAGCTCAGGCCGAAGACGTGGTAGAGCCAGACGGCTTGACTGATGATCTCGGCCGGGAAGCGGTATCCGGGGTAGGTGGCGGGCTCGGGCGTCATCTCGTCAGCATGCCCCAGCCGCTTCGTTTCGGCTAGAGACCGCGAACTTGACAATGCCATGGGGAAGAAAGCCACTGTCCTGCTCCTCCAAAGCGGGGTGGTGGTCAGGGCCGGGTGGGAGGTTGCCGCCTCCTGCTCGGCCTGCTTCGCCTCTTCTTGCGAAGCACAAACATAGTACCATGTAGCACTTGGCCGGGCGCATTAAGCTACGATGCGCTATCAATTTGTAATTTGTGCCGCTTTCAGAGTGTCTTGGTGCTTCGTTTATAGGACACGATACTTCATCGCTACCCGCACCCAGGCTAATGATAGCCGCCACAGACCGTCCTGTTGCCAGTGGTGACTGTATTTCGGCATGGCGACGCTTCGGTTCAGAGCCTGCTCGTTGCTTCAGGTCCTGCCGGCGCCGACCGGCACGCTCAGCGCGCGACGACAGGGCGCCAAGGCCCGACGGCGCGGTTCGCATCCCGCAACAAGGGACGCCTGTTCCCGTACCGATCACTCCCGTGATCGACCAGTGCTCGGAGCACGGGCAACTAGGACCGCGCCGGCAGCCACGGTGAGCGCCGGCGCCACTGCCGGAGCGCGGCCGGGGCAGCGGCGCCTGGCTCCTGCTCGACTGCCGGACCTGCGGCAGGGTTGGCCGCTACGGCCTCGCCGGGCTAGTCGCCCGCTTTGGGCCAGACGCGGGCCTGCCCGAGATGCTCGACGCCCTCGCGGGCGACTGCCTCCATCGCGGCGGCATCGGGCGCTACGGTGACCCATGCGGGGCAGGCTTCCCGCACTTGGCCCGGGCCGTCAGCTCCGCCCGGATGAACACTGACCACGCCGGGCCCGGTCGGAAGATCTGACCGGCGCGTGCGAGAGCCCTTGCGGCGAGGGCCGGCGAGGGCCTTGTCTGGATGCATGACCCATTCCGAAGCCAACATATTCAGCCCCGCCGAGCGCGAGCTCATCCGGCGTGAGTTCGGCCAGCGCTTCGGCACCTTTCCCTCGCTCGCCGAGGGTATCTTCCTTCGCCGCTGGCGCACCGGCCCGCAGGCGGGGCAGGCCAAGATCCCGAAGGTGGTGGCCGGCCTGATCGAGCGCGGGCTGGTCGCGCTCTCGCCCGAGCCGGTGAGCATCCTGGGCACGCGCGCGTTCTTCACCCCAGCCGGCGTCGCGGCGCTGCGGGTGTTGCTGCAGGACCGTCGCGCGATGGACCCAGCGCGCTACGGCCACCTGCGGCGCGAGCTCGGGCTCGACCCAATCGAGACCGGCCACGCGGCGTAGCAGTCATGGTGTCGATCGGTCGGGCATGCAGAACCCATCGGAGGCGTGAGGCGAACACGGTCTGGGACCGCAATTCCTTGACGCCGGGCTGCAGGTCAAGGCAATCAGCGGTGCCGCCGCATGGTGCGTCGGCGCGTGAGAGAGTTGCCCCTTGTCCAAGCGCTTCTTGACCGATGTCATCGTTGAATCCACGGCATGCCGGCCAACCGGGCGGGCGCGCTTGCCGCCGACATCATCGGCGCGATCCGCGACGAGATCATCACCACCGGCCGCTTCACCCTGCCGGAGTTCGGCGGGTTTGTTGTACGCGAAACCAAGGCGCGCACCGCACTGAACCCGCGCACCGGCGAGCAGGTCAAGGTCAAGGCGGGTGCCACGGTCAAGTTCAAGGCCAGCCCGAACCTGAAGCAGGACGCCCTGGCCGGCTTGAAGAAGGCCAAGCGGAAGGCAGCCCGCAGTTGACGAAGGTCTGACCCGTTTGGCTGTGAAGCATCGGGGCCGTGTTTCCAGAGTTCGCCAGCTGGAATATGCGAAACGTTGACTGCAAGCCTACAGTTCAGCACGATGTTGATGGCCGTGTGGGATCGCTATCGCGGATCAGCGTCGCGCCAGTCGGGCAACCATGGCGGCTCGGCGGGCCCGCAGCGCCTTTTGCAGATTTTCCCACCCGGCAGTTCTGGGCAGCCTGGCGACGAGACGCACAGGAAGGCTAAAATCCGGCTTTTCCCATTCTCCGCCCGACAAGTTCTGGCCACCGCGCTCGATCACGCCGTCTGGCCAGAATCCAGAGCATGGTGAGGAGGCGCTCTATCGCCTCCTCGTGCCTTGGTGCCTCGGCGGCATGTCGCCAGCGCTCAGTCGCCGATACGTGGGCCACCGAGAGGTCAATCACGCCACCGTTAAGCTGACTGATGAGATGCGCTGCGGTGGTGTCGGGTTTCACGGCCTCGGCCCTGCTAAACAGTTGGTTGCGAGCAGAGAGCGTCCTAGCTGTGTTCCTTGTTGCGGTGCAGCATGCGCGTCAGCCATGACCACCTTCACATCAAGCGGTGGAGCGGCGTATGGCGCTGAGGTGACGAGGACATCCGCGCCGGCCATTGCGTATGCCGTGGCATTGCCTTCGTGGATACCGCCCGTGGCGGCAATCAGCACCTTCCGACCGAGCGCCGCGATGGCGCGAACCGCCTCGGCCACCTGCTCCGGTGCCATGCGGTCGAGTTGCACGCAATCGGCACCGGAGTTGGCGAATAGCACAGCCTCATCAACGCTCTCCGCCTCGATCACGAGACGGCGTTCCGGCTGGGCGGCCCGAAGCCGGGCGATCCACTCGCGCGGGGGAACCCGGCCCAGAAAGGCGCGATGCTGCGCGAAAACAAGGATGCTCTCCGACTGGCCATAGCGGTGCGCGGTGCAGCCGGCCGCCAGCACGGCCTTCAGCATCGCGTCCTTGGTGCCAGGTATGTGCTTGCGGGTGCAAGCCACTGCGATGTTGTGCCGGCCCTGCCGGGCGGAGAGGAGGATGCGGCGTGCCCGCGTCGCCACGCCCGAGGTCGCCTCCATCAGCACCTGTGCCGTGCGGTGAGCCAGATGCAGTGCGCAGGCCGGTCCTTCAGCAACCAGGATCTCCGAGCCCTGCTCGAGTTGGCAGCCCGACGTTGCGAAGCGGCGCACCGCGGTACACCCGGCGAGTAGGAAAAGCCGTTCGGCCTCCTCAGCGCAGCAGACCGTCATCGGTCTGCCCGCCCGCAGCATCGCGCGGCCCGGCCTGTCGCCGATACTGAGCGCCAGGGTGGTCATGTCGCCGTAGGGTGCGTCCTCGCGCAGCATGGCGTCGAGCCGCGCGTCAGGCAAGAGGAAGGGCATGGGCGCCTCCGGTGCTGTCGAGACCACCTGCTGAGAGGCGATCGGCACGGCGCTATTGGCACGGAAATACAGCGCCACCAAGCGACGGAGTGGCCTGCTCCCGCCCAGACCCGGTACGGCGCGACTACCACATCGTCGCGGCTGCCCGGCCGGCCCAGTCGCGGTCGTACTTGTCACCGCCCACCCGATCGGCACTCATCGCAGCCAGGATGCGCCCCGGGGTAGGCAGGGCGCCGGGCGCGACATGCCGGGCGGGATCCCACAGGCCCGCCCGGATCACCGCCCGAGCGCACTGGAAGTAGACCTCGCAGACCGCGATCACCACGACGCAGCGCGGCGCCTTGCCCTCCACCGCGAAATTGCCGCGCAGTTCGGGATCCGTCTCCAGGTAGGCACGGCCATTCACCCGCAGCGCGTTGCCCCAGCCCGGGATCAGGAACATCAGCGCGACGCGCGGGTCACGGATGATGTTTCGTAGGCTATCCACGCGGTTGTTGCCGCGCCGGTCGGGAAGCAGCAGCGTGTGCTCGTCCTGCACCCGCACGAACCCCGCGAGGTCGCCGCGTGGCGAGCAGTCAAGGCCATCCGGTCCCACCGTGGCGAGGGCCGCGAAAGGTGCGGCCTCGATCATGGCGCGGTACTCCGCCGTCACCCGGTCGGCCACCTTTGCCGTGGAAGCCTCGCCTACCGGTCCGTACAACGCCTCAAGGTCCTCGACGGTCGCGATACGCGGCATGTTGGGCTCCTGCGTGAGGTTGGCGCACAAACGGACGCCTCCGCCCGGGGCTGCTACCCTTGGCAGATCTGGCAAGCCAGTGAGTTCTGCTCCAGGTTCGGTCAGCCGAACTCACGAAGGGACCCACCCTGCCCCGTCGTCTGCCGCCGCTCTCCGCCCTGCGCGCCCTCGAGGCAACCGCCCGGCTCGGCTCCGTCACCCGCGCCGCTGCGGAACTCGGCCGCACCCATAGCGCGGTGAGCCGCCAGATCCGCGCCCTGCAGGACCAGGCGGGGTTCTCACTGTTTGAGAAGGCCGGCACCGGCATACGCCCGACCGCCGCGGGACAGGCGCTCCGCGAGACGGTGGCCGGCGCGCTCGACCTGCTGGAGCAGGGCTGGCAACGCCTGCTGGAGGAGGCCCGCGGCCCTAGCCTGCACGTCGCCTGCAGCGCCACCTTCGCCATGCGCTGGCTGGTGCCCCGGCTGGCGGGCTTCTACCGCCGTCACCCGAAGGTACGGGTGCGGCTCTCCATGACCTCGGCGCGGGAGATTCGCTACCAGGGAGCCGACCTGGTGCTGGCCTGGGATCGTGCCGGCTATCCGGAGGCGGACCAGCAGCGCGCCATTCCCGTGGCCAGCGTCGCCTTCGGCCCGGTCTGTGCCCCTGGTTATCCGGCCACGGTGAAGAACCAGGTGCTCACCTGCGCGACCCGGATCGCGCACGAGCACACCACGCGGGCCTGGGACCTCTGGCAGGCCGCAGCCGGGCTACGGCTGGAGCATACGGCGGAGCTGCTCTTCCCGCATACCCATCTCTGCATCGAGGTAGCGATCTCCGGTCTCGGGCTGGCGCTGCTGGAGCGCCGCATGGTGCACGACGACCTGGCTGCCGGGCGGCTGGTTGCGCCATGCGGCTTCCTGCCCTTCGCCGACGGGCTCGCCGCGGTGCCGGCGGCCGGACGCGCCCTATCGCCCGCCGCGCAGGCCTTCCTGGCTTGGATCTGCGACGCACTCGCTTGGGAGTAGTACCCTCCTGGATGGTCAGGCGCGGACGCGCCGGGCCAGTGCCGTGAGGCGCGGCTCAGCCGCGCGCTGGGCGGCGCGCTCGATGGCGCGATAATCGGCGACCAGGTTGCGGCCGGCATCGGTCAGCACGGCCCCGCCACCGCGGTATCCGCCCGGGCTGGTCGCTACGACCGGGGTGCCGAGGATCTGGTTCAGTGCGTCAACCAGATCCCAGGCACGCTTGTAGCTCATGCTTAGCGCCCGGCCCGCGGCGGAGATCGACCCCTCCCGGTCGATCGCCTCCAGCAGATCGATCTTGCCGGGCCCAATGCGCCCGTGCGCGAGATCAATCCGCAGGCTGAGGGCGCCGATGGTCGGTTCGGTCTTCCGCGTTGCTGGCTTCATGATCTGCTATTCTAGCATTGCCGCCGTCCGTTGCATCATGCCGCGAGCATGCGATCGAGAAGCCCATCATCGGCAGCGATGCCGAAGAGGGACCCGAGCAGGCCCGCAGCCTCGGCCCGCATGGCGGTGGGTGGCAACAGATCGGGTCGGACTGCCGACAGCAGCCATGGCAGCCCGAGTAGCCGCTGGACCGAAGGCGGCCCGTCAACCCAGCCGAAGGGTCCGCTCGGCGCCACCAGAATACGGCCGGCCCGGCCAGCAGGCGTCGCGGCCCAGAGCGGATCCGTCCGCAGCGCTTCCGCGAGCGAGGCCCGCTCGACGAGCACCACCTCAGGCGCAAAGACTTCCACCGGCGCGGCTGATGCGCCGGCTGGATCGCCTGCGGCCGGCGTCGGCAGGGTGCAGCCGAGCAGGACCGGCACCTCGGTGCCGATCGACGCCGGCGAGGCAGCCTGCAGTGCGCGCTCACCCCGGCCGTACCAGAGACGCGGAGGCTGCCAGCCGGCGACGCGGGACCGTGTGTCGGCGAGCAATCCTTCGGCCTGGGCTGCGAGCGCCTCCCCGCGTGCTGCCGTGCCGAGCAGCGTCCCGGCCTGCCGCAGCAGCGCCGGGGTACGTGCGAGCGCGCCGTCGAGCAGGATCGCCGGCACGCCGCTCCCGCCCTGGATCCTCTCCGCAATCGCGGCATAGGCGGCATTCACCGTGCCCATATCGACGACCAGGTCGGCGCCGCTGTCCCGCACCCGCGCGACATCCGCGGTGGGCGGCGTGGCAGTGAGGCGGCCAAGCACCGGTTTGTCCCTCAGGCTGCCCGGCAGGACCTCCCGCGCCGCGGCCGGCAGGGCACCGGTCCAACCGGCGAGGCGGTCAGGCGCCAGAACGGCGACGAGGACCGCCGCGCCCGGCCCTGCCGGAAACACGCGCCTCGGCGGCGCTGGGACCGTCACGTGGCGTCCGGCCGCGTCCACTACCGCGCGCGTTTCTGGTTGCGCTCGACCGGGATGTGGCAGCACGGCGGCCAGCGCCAAGGTGGCGCCTGCTCGCAGTGCGGTGCGGCGTGCAATGGGATTGCCACCCGCCGGTGGAGGGTGGTTCATGCTGCGGTCTCCGAGAGGCGATTTGCGTCCTGGCCGGGCCCCAACGCAGCGAAATCGTGACGCGACGCGGCGGCCCCGGCGCGGTCAAAAGTCACGGCCTTCAGGACAGCCCAGACCGGCATGCCGGGCTCGAGACCCAGCCGCTGGATGCTGTCCCGCGTCACGCGCGAGAGCAGCAGAGAGGGTCCGACCTGCAGTCGCAGGAATGCCTCGTGCGGCGAGGACGCTTCGCCAATTGCCGTGAGCATCGCAGGCAGAAGGTTCTGGGTGGACAGGCCACGCGGCATCTCGGTGGCGACCGCGACATCGCGGGCTCTCAGCCGGACCCGCGCGCGAGTGCCCGGCGACTCGTCCCGCAGCGGCAGGGTCAGTTCGCCACCGGCAAAGGCAAGCCGGGTGAGGCCCCGGGAAGGGTCATGGCCGATGACGGTGCACGGCAGGACTGCGCCCGCGTCACGGCGCGCCGCGAGCGGCAGGTCGGTTCGTAGGGAGAGGTGCTCGACCGCCCCCTCCGCGACCAGGCGGCCGCTCTCCAGCAACACCAGATGGTCGGCCAGGGCGTCGACCTCCTCTAATGCGTGGGTCACGTAGAGGATCGGCAGGCGGGCCGTCGCACGCAGTTGCGCCAGGAAGGGCAGCACCTCGCCGCGGCGGTCAGCATCCAGCGCCGCTAGCGGTTCGTCCATCAGCAGCAGCCGCGGCCGGGCCAGGAGGGCGCGGCCGAGCGCCACTCGCTGCCGCTCGCCACCCGAGAGCCGGGCCGGGCGGCGCCCGAGCAGATGGCCGATGCCCAGCAGTGCGACCACCTCCTCAAAGCCCGGCCCGGCGGCGCCCGGCGCCGCGCGCCGCAGGCCGTAGCGGAGGTTGGTCTCGACGCTCAGGTGCGGGAACAGGCGGGCATCCTGGAACACCACGGCGCAACGCCGCCGCTCCGGTGGCACCACGACACCCCGGCCGGTGTCGATCAGCGCCGTCCCGTCCAGTACCACCCGGCCCTCGCCCGGCCGCAGCAGGCCGGCGACGGTGGCGAGGATGGTGCTCTTGCCGCAGCCAGAGGGCCCGAAAAGCGCGGTCACCCCCACGCCCGGCGCGTTGAAGGCGAGGTCGAGCGCGAAGCCATCGTGGCCGAAGCGGTGCCGCAGCGCGACCTCCAGCATCAGCCGCGCCCCAGCAGCATCTGCATCCGCCGCGCGATCAGTTCCGCCAGTAGGAGCCCGCCGACGGCCAGCGCGAAGGAGATGCCGGCGAGCCGCGCCGCCATCGCTTCGCCCCCCGGCGTCTGGGTGGCACTGTAGATCGCCAGCGGCAGGGTCTGCGTCTCCCCCGGGATATTGGAAGCAAAGGTGATGACGGCGCCAAACTCACCGAGGCCGGCGGCGAAGGCGGTGACCGCGCCGGCCAGGATGCCGGGCGACATCAGCGGCAAGGTGACGGTGAGGAAGCGGTCGAACGGCCCGGCGCCGAGAGTGCGCGCCGCTGCCTCGAGGCCAGGGTCCACCCCCTCCAGCCCCAGCCGCACGGCGCGGACGATCAGCGGGAAGGACATGACGGCGGTGGCCAGCGCCGCGCCGTCAGTGGTGAAGACCAGCCGGACGCCGAACCAGTCGTGCAGTGGCCCGCCAATCGGGCCGCGCACGCCGAACAGCATCAGCAAGATCCAGCCGACCACGACCGGCGGCACCACCAAAGGCAGGTGCACCAGCGCATCGAGCAGCGAGCGCCCGGGGAACCGTCCCCGGGCGAGCAGCAGTGCGACGCCGACGGCCGGCACCAGGGAGACGACGACCGAGCGGGACGCCACACTCAGGCTGAGCCGGACCGCCTGCCACTCCTCCGGGCTCAGCTCCAACGCCATGACGGTGTCAGCGCGACAGACTGAAGCCGAAGCGCTGCCAAGTTGGCGCGGCCTCTGGTCCCGCCAGGAAGGCGAGTAGGGCGCGCGCCTGAGGGTTGCTGGCAGCACGACGGGTGAGCGCGAAGGGATAGGTGATGGGCGGATGGCTCTCGGTCGGGAAGGTGCCGACCACTCGGACGCCCTGGCTGACCGCCGCGTCGGTGGCGTAGACGATACCGTAGGGCGCCTCGCCCCGCTCGACCAGGAGCAGGGCAGAGCGGACGTTGTCGGCCCGGGCGAGGCGCGGCGACAGCGCATCCCACTGCCCCATCCAGGTCAGCGCCGCCTGCGCATACTTGCCGACCGGCACATGCGCCGGGTCGCCGGTGGCGATCCGGCCTTGTGGTCCGAGCAGCGCGGCGAGGTCCGTGCCGCGCGCGAGGGTCACGGGCCGTGCCGCATCCACCGGCGCCACCAGCACCAGAGCGTTGCCGAGGGGGCTGACGCGGGTGTCGTTCACGATCAGGTCGCGCTGCTGGACGTAATCCATCCAGGGCTCGTCGGCCGACATGAAGAGGTCGGCGGGCGCGCCCTGCTCCATCTGCCGCGCCAGCGCCGACGAAGCGGCAAAGGAGAGGCGCGGCGCCGAATTGCCGCGGGCCTGCCACTCCTGCGCCAGCACCCGCAGTGCATCGGTCAGGCTGGCCGCGGCGAAGACGGTCAGGGCCTCCTGGGCATGGCCGGGGGTGGCACGCAAGAGCGGGGCGGCCGCCGCGACGGTGAACAAGCTACGGCGCTGAAGCAGGAGCATGGGAGACATCCCGGCAACGTTGTGTTCAGCACCGGATAACGGAGATGTCCACCACTCGTCCATCCACTCCCGAGTGTCAGCAGGCAGAGAAAGCGTTCCGATAGAACACTAGTCCGCGTCGAGCGGTGCGGATGCGGTGTCCGGCCTACACGACAGCGCGTGGCGCCAAGCTCAGTGCATGTCGCATGCAGCAGCTCTCCGACTATGGTGTGGCGCTTGGACGCAGCACTCGCTGGCCAGTACTCTCGCGTCCTTCGTTGCTGACCTGCAGCGCGAGCTTCGGGCAGCTCGTCATAGCCCGCTGCCCCCGTGGCTTGGCGCCCGCCTGATCAGGCGCTATTAATGAACGAATAGATCGAGCGCCTGGTCTGTCAGCGCACGCCTGACTTGGCGGGCCGCCTACGCTCCGACAGAGGAGACCGCACCATGAACGCAGTTGGCGGCGCCGCAACCCCCACACCGCGCCCCATGCTGGTCGGCGGCGATTGGGTGCTGGCGACATCGGGCGAGACAATCCTGGTGGAGAACCCGGCAAACCGTCAGCCGATCGCGGCCGTGCCCCGCGGCCGCGCGGGAGATGTGGCGGCCGCGGTTGCCGCGGCGCTGGCAGCTTTCCCTGACTGGTCAAGGATACCACCACGGGAGCGCGGCCGCGCGCTGTTGCGCATCGCCGACGTGCTGGAGGGTCGGGCCGAGGAGATCGCACGCCAGGTGGCGATGGAGACCGGCAATGCGTTGCGTACCCAGGCGCGACCGGAGGCGCAGGGCCTGTCACAGATCTTTCGCTACTTCGGTGGGTTGGCCAGTGAACTGAAGGGCGAGACCATTCCACTTGGCGATCACGTCCTCAGCTACACGCGGCGCGAACCCATTGGCGTGGTCGGTGCTATCATTCCCTGGAATGCGCCGGTACTGCTGGCGGCATTGAAGATTGCACCGGCGCTCTGTGCAGGCAATACGGTTGTGCTGAAGGCGGCAGAAGACGCACCGCTCGGCGTGCTGATGCTCGCCGCCATCTGCCAGGACCACCTGCCGCCGGGCGTCCTGAATGTGCTGACCGGGACAGGACCGGAAGCGGGCGAACCACTCGCGCGGCACCCGGCCGTCCGCAAGCTGTCGTTCACCGGATCCACCGCCGTGGGCAAGCTCATCATGAGCTGGGCGGCGGAACGGATCGTGCCTGTCTCACTCGAACTCGGCGGCAAGTCGCCTTGCATCGTGTATCCGGATGTGGGGCCCGAGGAGTGGGTGATCGACGGCATCATTGCCGCGATGCGCTTCACCCGCCAGAGCCAATCGTGCACCGCGGGCTCGCGCCTGTTCCTTCATCGCCGTGTCTTCGACAGCGTGTTGACACGATTGGCAGCGAAGGTCGCTACGCTGACGCTTGGCGACCCGCTGGATGAGGCGACCGACATCGGCACCATTATCAACCGCAAGCAATTCGACCGGGTCTGCGGCTACGTGAAGGAGGGCATCGGCCGGCGGGATGCGCGGCTCGTCGTCGGTGGGTTGCCGCCGAGCGAAGGACCGCTGTCTGAGGGCTACTTCGCCGTGCCAACCATCTTTGCCGACGCCACCAACGAGTGGCGTCTGGCCCGGGAGGAAATCTTTGGCCCAGTGCTGGTCGCCATCTCCTGGGACGACGAAGCGGAGATGCTGCGGATGGCGAATGACAGCCATTACGGCCTGGCTGCCTATGTGTTCACGCGTGATGTAGCCACCGCGTTGCGCACCGCGCATCAATTGGAAGCCGGCTGGGTGCAGGTGAACCAGGCTGGCGGTCAAGTTCCGGGCCATTCGTATGGCGGCTTCAAGCAGAGTGGCATTGGCCGCGAATTCTCGTTGGAAGGAATGCTGGACAGCTTCACCCAACGAAAGAATGTCAGCGTGAACCTCGACCTTCCGCCAAAGGCCGTCTGACCTCCCGCCGACTGCATCACTCGCCTCAGAGGCCTTACCAATGGATCTTCCGCTCGACGTTACCTCGCTCTCCGAGGGGAAATTTGCTGTCGGCCAGCCGGTCGCCCGGAAGGAGGATCCGGTGCTGCTGCGTGGTGAGGGCCGCTACACCGACGACCTGAGCTTACCCGACCAGCTTCATGCCGTGATGCTGCGCAGCCCCATCGCGCATGGCGTGTTGGGGCCGCTTGACCTGGATGAAGCGCGCTCCATGCCAGGGGTCGTCGCCATCGTCACCGCAGCGGAGCTGGCGGCAGCGGGTATCCGCACGATGCCGGCCGCCACGGGCAAGAACCGCGACGGCTCCTCCACACCGCGTCCCGCGCAGAGCACGCTTGCCACCGGCCGCGTCCGCTACGTCGGGGAACCGATCGCCATGATCGTTGCGGCGAGTGCCGCGGAGGCGAGGGACGCGGCAGAGGTGATCCTCCCAGAGATCGAGGCCCTTCCGGCAGTCACAACAGCCAGTGAGGCCGCTGCGCCTGGTGCGCCGCTGTTGCATGAGGCGGCACCCGGGAACCTCTGCCTCGATTTTCATTACGGCGATACGGATAAGGTTGCCGCAGCCTTCGCCGCCGCGACGCATGTCACGCGCTTATCGCTCCGTAACAATCGCGTCGTGGTCTGTCCAATGGAACCGCGCTCGGCCATCGGCGAGTACGACGCTGCGACCGGCCGCTTTGTGCTGCGCCTCGGTTGCCAAGGCGTCTTCGGTCAGCGGGCGCTGATTGCCAGCGTGCTCGGCGTGCCGGTGGAGAAGGTGCGTGTCCTCACGGGCAATGTTGGCGGCTCCTTCGGGATGAAGGCGTCCTGCTACCCCGAGTATATCTGCCTTCTCCACGCGGCGCGGCTGCTCGGCCGGCCGGTGAGGTGGACCGATGCGCGGACCGAGAGCTTCCTCTCCGATAGCCACGGCCGCGACCACGAGATGATCTGCGAACTGGCACTGGCGGCGGACGGGCGGTTCCTCGCGCTCAGGGTGACGGGCTATGGAAATCTCGGCGCCTGGCTCAGCAATGCGACCACGATCCCGCCAACACTGAATACGGTAAAGAACATCATCGGCGTCTACGCCACACCGCTGGTCGAGGTTTCGACACGCTGCCTCTTCTCCAACACCACCCCAGTTGGGGCCTATCGCGGCGCCGGCAGGCCAGAGGGAAACTACTACATGGAGCGGCTGGTCGAGACTGCCGCCCGCGAGATGGGGATCGACAGCCTGGAACTACGCCGCCGCAACCATATCCGGCCCGGGCAGATGCCGTACCGTGCACCGTCCGGCATGGTCTATGACGATGGTGATTTCCCGACGGTGCTGGCCAAGGCTCTGCGCGCGGCGGACTGGTCGGGCTATGCCGCACGTCAGGCGGAAAGCGAGTCCCGGGGGCGGCTTCGTGGCCGCGGCGTCGGGCAATATCTCGAGGTCACAGCCGATGCGGGCAACGAGATGGGTGGCATCCGCTTCGAGCCGGATGGCAGCGTCACCATCATCACCGGAACGCTGGATTACGGGCAGGGCCATGCCTCGCCCTTCGCCCAGGTGCTGGCAGGCCGCCTTGGCATTCCGTTCGACCGCATCCGACTGCTGCAGGGTGACTCCGACGAGATGCTGGCAGGCGGCGGCACCGGCGGGTCACGCTCGATGATGCAGAGCGGCGGTGCCATCCTGGAAGCAAGCGATCTGGTTGTCGAACGCGGCAAGCGCCTGGCAGCACATCGGCTGGAAGTAGATGCGGCAGACGTGGAGTTCCATCGCGGCCGCTTCACCGTCGTCGGCACGGACATCGGCGTGAGTATTCTGGATTTGGCAAGCTGGGTGCGCAGCGCGGAGAACCTGCCGGAGGATCTGCCGCGTACCCTGGATGTAAGCCACGTCTTCAAGGGAGTTCCTTCGGCTTTCCCGAATGGCTGCCATATTGCTGAGGTGGAGGTCGACCCTGAGACCGGCATTGTGGAGCTGGTGCGCTACGCGACAGTCAATGATTTCGGCGTACTGGTGAACCCGATGCTCGTCGCCGGCCAGGCACATGGCGGCATCGCCCAGGGCTTTGGCCAGGCGCTAATGGAGCGGGTGAACTATGATGAAGCCGGTCAGCCCCTGACCGGCTCTTACATGGACTACGGCCTGCCCCGCGCTGGCGACCTACCGGACTTCGGCTTTGAGAGCCACCCGGTGCCGGCCCGTACCAACCCGCTCGGAGTGAAGGGCTGTGGAGAAGCGGGCTGTGCCGGATCCTTGCCGGCGGTGGTGAATGCGTTGGTGGACGCACTTTCCGTCTTCGGCGTGACGCACATCGACATGCCCGCTACGCCGGAGCGGGTCTGGCAGGCAATCGCCGACGCCCGTGGGCTGCAGCGGACCGGCTGACGCACGACGCGATTTGCCCCTCTCAGCTCCAATCCTGATGAAGCGGTGTCAACGCCGACTCTCCTCGTGCAGCCGGAGGAATGAACGCCTTTCATAAACGTCTGCCGAATCGCGACGAGGCAGCATCCATGAGGTGCTCGATCAGCGCTGAGGCGACTGCCAAGAATGCGCACGACGATCTTGATTGCGCACGAACCGCCACTCTCGCTATATTCACTCTATCATAGCCTTCCTGGCAACTCCGCAGCTCCAATAGCTGCGCGACAAGACTTCAGTTCATCCGCGTCGGTGGATGCGGAGGTCCTGACTGCACGACGGTCTAACCCATCGCGTGCGGATGAAGGCGTTGAAACGACGTCCATGATAAGAGGAGGAGTGGAGAGCCAATGTTCTGTAAAGCCGGACGCATCCGTCGTTTAGGGGCTATCCTCACCTTCGCACTGCTCGGTGCGGCTACATCCTCAGGGTCGCGCGCCGCAGACGTGGTCGTTCCAGGCCGCACGGACTTTCCCGAGAGTATGACGGCTACAAGGGATGGAACGCTTTACTTCAGCAGCATGGCCGGAGGGCGTGTTTTCCGGGCGCAGCCGGGTGCGACGGAGGCCAGCGAATGGCTCCATGCGGGCGCGGGTGGCCTGTCTTCCGTGTTGGGCGTCCTAGCGGATGAGCGGTCCAACACACTGTATGCCTGCTCCGTCGATATGAGCTGGGCCGGGATCACAGTGCCAAGTGGCAGCACACCGACCTCGCTCAAGCTGTTCGACCTGGCTACTGGAACACTGAAGGCCAGCTTCCAACTGCCCGCCTCTCCCATTGCGGGCCAGGCGCCGCTCTGCAACGACATCGCCGTGGCGAACGACGGCACAGCGTTCGTCACCGATTCCCTTTCCGGATACATCCTGCGATTGCGACCGGGTGCCAACGCGCTCGAGGTTTGGGCGCGCGATGAGCGCTGGAATACGAAGGGTCCGCAACTCGATGGGATTGCGGTGCTCGACGATGGGTCTGTCTATGTCAATCTGTTCGAGGGAGATGGGCTGTTCCGCGTCGCCCGCCAGTCAGATGGTAGCGCCGGAAAGGTAACCAAGCTCGCCACGTCAAGACCCCTCTATCATTCTGATGGTCTCCGCGCGGCCGGGCCGAATACGCTGCTCATGGTCGAAGGCGAGACCAAAGGAACACTCGACCTGATCACCATCCAAGACGATAGCGCGACCGTCCAGACGATTCGGGGCGGACTGGAGGGGCCTGTTTCGCTGGCTCAGGTTGGCAACACGATCTACGTTCTCGACGTGCCGCTGAAGTACCTGTTTGAGCCCCAGTTCAAGGCGCAAACGCCACCGCCCTATCGGGCGATTGCCGTGCCACAGCCGAGGTAAGCGTAAGCCGGGCCCAGGCCGTGAGCTGCGCCACCAGTCGAGGCAGGACGCAACCTGCCCCGGCTGGTCGGCTTACGTCTCAGCCTAGCTTGCAGTGCTGCCCTAGACTCCGGGGAGTAGTGTAGGAAGTTTCACGACAATTTCCGAGATGAGGTACTGAGTGGAGATCGGTCGGACCCCCCATGTGCGTGCCAGGAATACGCACATCAAAACCTCGATTCGAGTTTCCCCTCCGCCGAACTTCACGGTGCTATGCTGTTCTGCGGAGAGGGAACACGGAGCCTCAGGCTGAAGCTCCGGGACATCCTTGGGCCGTTGGCGCGTTCAGTCAGTCCGAATCCAGACTGACTTGACGTTCAGATACTCTTCCACATGCTGCTTGCCGCTCTCGCGCCCGTAGCCGCTCATCTTGTATCCACCAAAAGGTACGGCTGGGTCCATGGCCTGGTAACAGTTTATCCAAACCGAGCCGGCACGTATTGCGCGCGCCAGCTTGTGCGCCTTGCTCACATCGCGTGTCCACAGTCCGCTGCCAAGGCCGAAGCTGGTCGCATTAGCCCGGGTAATGACCTCCTCAATGTCATCGAAGGGGATTGCCGAGATAACCGGTCCGAAGATCTCCTCCTGGGCGATGCGCATGTCGTCCCGGACATCAGCGAACACGGTCGGCGGCACAAAATAGCCTCTGGCCATGTCACCCTCGGTGAGCCGCTCACCGCCTGACAGCGGACGTGCACCCTCTTGACGGCCGATGGCGAGGTAGCCGGTGACTCGATCCAGTTGTTCGGCGGATACCAGCGGCCCAACTTGCGTGTCCGGATCAAGCCCGTCACCGACGCGGAGCGACTTGCCATAGGCTGCGACACGCGCGGCGAACTCCTCGTAAATCTTACGCTCGACGAAGAGGCGTGTGCCGGCGCTGCAGATCTGCCCAGAGTTGGCGAATACTGCCATTCCAGCTCCTGGTACTGCCGCATCGAGATCAGCATCAGCGAAGACCACGTCGGGCGACTTTCCGCCGAGTTCCAGCGACACGCGCTTCAGATTCCCCGCCGAAGCCTGAATGATCTTCTGGCCGGTGAGATGCGACCCCGTGAACGCAACCTTATCCACCCCGCGGTGGGCTGCCAAAGCCGCACCAGCAGTCTCACCGTAACCCGGCACCACGTTTACAACACCAGGTGGCACGCCGGCTTCCTGGCAGAGTTCGGCGAGGCGAAGCGGGGTGAGTGGCGCCTCCTCCGCAGGCTTCAGCACCACGGTGCAGCCTGTCGCCAAGGCGGGGCCGATTTTCCAGATCGTGGCGGTCAGCGGTCCGTTCCAGGGAATGATCGCGCCAACGACCCCGACAGGCTCCTTCAGGGTGAACGAGGCATACTCACCCGGCAGCGAGTTCTCGATTGCCTCGCCGTGAATGGAGACCGCCTGCCCAGCGTAATAGCGTAGCATACCCAAGGCACGCAGACGGCTGCCGCGGGTGCGGCTGATTGGCGCCCCCATGTCGAGCGTATCCAGCGCCGCCAACTCATCGAAATGCCTCTCCACGAGGTCGGCGAGCTTCAGCAGCAAGCTCTGCCGCTCAAACGGCTTGGCCCTGGACCACGGGCCGGTAAAGGCACGCCGGGCGGCTTCGACTGCGCGGTCAACGTCCTCGACATCACCCTCCGCAACCCTGGCGAGCACCTCGCCAGTTGCCGGGTTGATCGTCTCGAAAGTCTTGCCGGAGGCCGCCTCCAGCCATTTGCCGTCGATCAGCATCCGCTTCGGCTTGCCGTCGAGGAACGGGTGCATTGGGGAACTTCGATTGATCTCGTTCATGTCGTGCTCCTCTCACTGAGGGAGTGGATCAGGGCGGATAGGTCTGATGATCGGGAATAGACGGGCGAGCAGGCCGTATCACGCGGGCGCGACATGACCTGCGTCGGAGACAAGGAACAGCGCGAGCCGGTCAGCGCGCAGCTAAGCGCCAAACATGGTGAGCCCGTAGACTGTCCGCCCCGTCGGCGCTTCAAACAGGAGGCCGCACACCTCGTGAGCCGTCGCATTGAGGAGACCGCGGCCGTCGAGCAGTGCGTCGACTTTTCGGGCCAGGAGGACGGTTCCGGCTGCCAGCAGTGCTGCGGCCGGCACGCTTGCCAGCCGCAGTGCCGCCTGCCGCAGGCTTATAGGAGAGCCGCGACCGCCTTCGTCTCGGTGTAGAGCTCGATGGCCTCGTAACCCATCTCGCGTCCCCAGCCGGACTGCTTGTAGCCGCCGAACGGAAGTGCGACATCGTTGAAGTTGTGCACATTGATCCAGACTGAGCCGGCCTTCAGCTTGCGCGCCAGCTTGTGCGCGACGCCGATGTCACGGGTCCAGATCGAGGCGGCGAGGCCGTACTCCGTCGCATTGCCTTGCTTGGCGATGCGGTCGAGGTCGTCGTCGCCGTAGCGGATGGCACAAACCACCGGGCCGAAAATCTCCTCGCGAACCACCTTCATCTCCGGCGTCGTGCGGGTGAGGATGGTGGGCTCGACGAAATAGCCCTGGTTGCCGTGGCGCTTGCCGCCGGTAACCACTTCGGCACCCTGCTGACGACCGCTCTCGAGGAACCCGGTGACGCGCTGGAACTGCTCCTCGGAAACCAGCGGCCCGATCCGCGTCTCAGGGTCAAGGCCGGGACCGATCTTCAGCTTGGCTGCCTCATCCGATAGCCCCGTCATCATGCGGTCGAACACCCGCTCGTGCACGAAGAGCCGCGAACCGGCCGTACAGCACTGGCCCATGTTGAAGAAGATGCCGTTTGCTGCACCAGGAATGGCAACGGAGAGGTCGGCGTCCGGGAAGACGATGGCCGGGGACTTCCCGCCGAGCTCAAGGCTGACTTTCTTCAGGTTACCGGCCGCAGCCTGCACGATCAGCTTGCCGACGTCGGTCGAGCCGGTGAAGGCCACCTTATCGACGTCCGGATGGGCGGCGAGCGCCGCACCGGGCGTACCGTCGCCGGTGATGACGTTCACCACACCCGGTGGGAAACCGGCTTCCTGGATCAGTTCGCCAAGCCGGATGGCCGAGAGCGGTGTCTGCTCGGCGGGCTTGAGGACAATCGTACAACCGGCGGCCAGCGCCGGTGCGATCTTCCACACCGCCATAAGCAATGGGAAATTCCAGGGGATGATCTGCCCCACCACGCCGACGGGCTCGCGAATCGAATAGGCATGCCAGTCTCCCGGCGCCGAAATCGGGATATGCTGGCCTGTGATTTTGGTGGACCAGCCTCCCATATAGCGCAGTAGCTCGCAGCCGAAAGGAACGTCGACGGCGCGGGCATCACGGATCGGCTTGCCGTTGTCGAGCGCTTCCAGCTCAGCCAGTTCCTCGGCATGCGCCTCCAGAATATCGCCGAGGCGCCAGACCAACTTGCCGCGCTCCGTGGGCTTCAGGCGGCTCCAGGGGCCGTCCTCAAAGGCGCGCCGCGCCGCGGCGACCGCAAGGTCGATGTCCTCCGCCCCACCCTCGGCAACTGCCGCAATCTGCTGCCCATTCGAAGGATCGTAGACCGCGAAGGTCTTGCCCGATCGCGCTTCGACCCACTGCCCATCGACCAGCAGACGATGTTTGCGAGCGACGAAGTCGCGCGCGGCCGCGCTCAGGCGGCCATGGGAGGTAGCAAGGTCCATGGGGAATTCCTCCTTCGTTATATGTACCGATTCATAGCGCTCGACGGAGCGCATGTCGAGTGTGGCGCCGAGACGTGCTACGATGATGGCGGCAGAACCTGAACTTCTTTCATGGCCAAGACCGCATCCGGCAAGACCGTCCCGCCCACGCGCGTAACCATTCGCCTTGATCTCGCGTCAGGGGGAAGGATTGGGCCGGGGAAGATCGCGCTGCTCGAGACCATCGCGGAAACTGGCTCGATCGCTGCCGCTTCGCGTGCGCTCGGCATGTCGTATCCGCGCGCCTGGAAGCTGGTGGAGGAACTGGACGCCGCGCTCGGAGAGCCCGTCGTGTCTCGGGCGCCGGGCGGCCGGAATGGGGGTGGCGCCACCCTCACTGAGGCCGGAAGAACCCTCATTCTGCGCTATCGAGCCGTCGAGATGGCAGCGCAGCGCGCAGCAGACCGTTCGCCCGCTGCATAGAACAGACCATCGCACTTCAACCTATTGTGTTTCCTGTGTTCACTGGTCTGGCCTGATCCGTCCTCTTCGCTATCGTTGTTCGTGTATAGCGAAGCGGATCGGCGGAGACACTCATGCAGTGGCGAGCAATAGGCGGGCCGGTCAGGACGAAGACAGTCATTGCCGCGAGGTTACCTCGACGTCCGGAGGGAGATTGTGAGTGTGCGGTCCGCTTGCCCGTGCCCAGGGGTGAAATGCAGACTTCAATCTTTGAGACGCCGACGCCACTTAGGCTCCGAGCCGAGCCGTCGCGCCGCCGGCATATCTGGGAACTCGCTAGTCTCTTTCACTGCTCCATCATTGGTACCTGTCTTTCGACCAACGAGCTTCGGCGCCTACTACGCAAGCTCGGTCAAGATGCGCCTTACGCGACAGACCACACCCTGCATGGTCTCGCCGTCAGTCTCGCGGGCCGTCATGATCAAGCAGGGAAACTGCTGAACAAGGCATTGGACGAGCGACACCGGGTCGTCGTGAGGCGGTTCGACGCCGCGACTGAGGTAGAAGGCGTTCGCCAGTTGTGGCGTGAAGCGCTGGAAGCCGGCGATATTCCTGGCGCATACTGGGCTGCGCTCACTCACCCTGCGACCGACCAGTCGTTGGTTTCAGAAATCTTCGGCGAAGTTCACATGCTCTCGCACCTGGTAGGCGCTGCTAACCGCGCAGATATCAGGCGCCTCGCTATGCAGGAGCGTGAGATTGCGGCGCTACGTGATACAGTCGCGCGCCAACAGGCCCGCCTGCGCGACAACCTGACCGAGCGCGACGCCCGGATCCGCACCCTGCAGGAGGTGGTCGCGCAGCAGTCGCTGCGGTCTGTCGCAAAGCCGTGCGCTGCAGATTCATCAGAGATCGACATGCTGATTGCCGAGCTGCGGCGTCAGTTGGATCGGGAGGTACGGCGGCGGGAAACGCTCGAACATCGATTGACGGAAGCTGAAACAACGCTGCAATCCGAGCGGGCCGCACGGGCTGAGCTGCAACACATGTTGCAGCGCACGGCGCACGAACTCGCCATTGTCGAGCAGGAACTGGCCCCGCATGTGCACGAAGAGGTGGTTGCGCCTCCAGCCGCTATCGGTACGGTCCTATACGTCGGCGGCCGCTCCGGGCAGACTGCATTGTTAAGGCACGCCGCAGAGCGTTG